>NZ_AUBE01000001.1 GCF_000429085.1 Streptomyces flavidovirens DSM 40150
GTCACACGTGACGACCCAGGACTTTTCAAAGGAACCACCAACCCACCAGAGGTGGGCCGGGGTATCAACATATCTGGCGTTGACTTTTGGCACGCTGTTGAGTTCTCAAGGAACGGACGCTTCCTTTGTACTCACCCTCGCGGGCTTTCCTCCGGGCTTTCGTTCGGTATTTCGTGTTTCCGACTCTATCAGACTCTTTCGTGTCCGACTTCCTCGGCGCTTTCCAGTTCTTCGCTTTCGCGTTTCCCTTTCCGGCGGTTCCGACTCTATCAGGTCCTTTCGGGCCTGACTCCCAGTCAGCGGGGTTTGTCTTTCCGGCTGTTCGGCCGTTCCGACGAGTGAGACTTTAGCGGAATCCTGGCTCCCGAGCTAATCGGGGTGGCGCTCGTTCGAACGCGGATTCCTCATTTCGCAAACGCGCACAAAAGCAGGACGACAGCTGTCGTTTGCTCCAGTGGTTACTGCGGAATGGTTGTCCGGGGCCGACCAGGGCCGGTGCTCACGTCGGACAACTCGGAGAACACTACGTACGCGTCAATCCCCTGTCAACCGGGGCCTGCGCGGCTACAGTGGGACTCATGACTTCGCGTACGTACACCCAGGGGTGGCGGGCCGCCTGACGGCGGCCGGCAGACACGTATGCACTCAACGGCCGCCGCTTCGGCGGCCGTTCGCGTTTCCCCTCCGGGAGGCCGGTCACTGGTGGCGGCGGCTCCGACCAGGAGACAAGAGAGATGACGCGGATCTTCAGCGGGGTCAAGCCGACCGGGCACCTGACGCTGGGCAACTATCTCGGGGCCGTACGGCGGTGGGCCGAGACCGATCAGCACCGGGCCGACGCGCTGTTCTGCGTGGTGGACCTGCACGCGCTGACCGTGGAGCACGATCCGGCACGGGTGCGGCGACTCAGCAGGCAGGCCGCCACTCTGCTGCTGGCGGCGGGGCTGGATCCGGCGGTGTGCACCGTGTTCGTACAGAGCCATGTGGATGAACACGCGCGGCTCTCGTTCGTACTGGAATGCACCGCCACGGACGGCGAGATGCGGCGGATGATCCAGTACAAGGAGAAGAGCGCGCGGGCGAGGGCGGCCGGGGAGAGTGTGCGGTTGTCGCTGCTTACCTATCCGGCGCTGATGGCCGCGGACATTCTGGCGTACGGGGCCGATGAGGTGCCTGTGGGTGACGACCAGACTCAGCATGTCGAGCTGACGCGGGATCTGGCGGTGCGGTTCAACCAGCGGTACGGGCACACCTTTGTGGTGCCGAAGGCTACGCAGCCGCAGGTTGCGGCTCGGGTCATGGACCTGCAGGACCCCACCTCCAAGATGGGGAAGTCACACGCGGCCACGGCGGGAATCGTCTATCTGCTCGATGAACCCGACGTTGTGCGGAAGAAGATCATGCGGGCCGTGACGGACAGCGGGCGCGAGGTGGAGTACGACCGGGAGGAGAAGCCCGGGGTCGCGAATCTGCTCGATGTACTCGCGGCTTGTGAGGGTGGGAACCCTGAGGAGCTGGCCGGTGCATACGAGTCGTACGGGGCCTTGAAGAAGGACACCGCGGAGGCTGTTGTGGAGTTGCTGCGGCCGGTGCGGGAGCGGCATGCGGAGCTGGCGGCCGATCCCGGTTATGTGGACAAGGTGCTGAGGGAGGGGGCTGAGCGGGCTCGGGGGATGGCGCGGCCGACGGTGGACGCGGCCTATCGGGCGATTGGGCTGCTGCCGACGGGCTGAGGGGCGGGGTCCGGGTGCGGGTGCGGGTGCGGGGGGTGGTGCCGGAGCCGGCTGCGCGTGCGGGTGCGGCTGCCCGTCCTGTGGCAGCGGCCAGCTACCGGTCCGGGGCCGCTTCCGGCTCCGGGCGTGGCTCCCTGGGGGCACGGTTGCGGCCTCCGGTTCCGGGCCGGGCCGGCCTCCGGCTGCGGCTGCGGCTGCGGCTGCGGCTGCGGCTGCGGCTGCGGCTGCGGCTGCGGCTGCGGCTGCGGCTGCGGCTGCGGCTGCGGCTGCGGCTGCGGCTGCGGGCAAGTTACCGGTCTCCGGGGCCGGCTCCCGGTTGGGGCCGGCTCCCGGTCGGTGTTGTGGGCTTGGCTCGCTTGGGGTGCGGTTGCGGCCTCCCGTTCCCGGTCGGGGGTGGCTTTCGGTGTCGGTTCGGAGTTGGCTCCGGGAGGCCGGCGGTCCGGCCGTGGTTGGTGGTCAGCCGTTGCCCGAGGCCAGTTCGCGGCTTCGGTCTCGGGCCGCTTCCAGGGCGGCGATGAGGGCGGCTCGTACGCCGTGGTTTTCAAGCTCGCGGATCGCGTTGATGGTGGTGCCGGCGGGCGAGGTGACCGCCTCGCGGAGCTTCACCGGGTGCTCGCCGCTGTCGCGGAGCATCACGGCCGCCCCTATGGCCGCCTGGACGATCAGGTCGTGGGCCTGGGCGCGGGGCAGACCGAGGAGGATGCCGGCGTCGGTCATCGCCTCGACGAGGTAGTAGAAGTACGCCGGGCCCGAGCCGGAGAGGGCGGTGGCCGCGTCCTGCTGGGACTCCGGGACGCGGAGCGTCTTGCCCACGCCGCCGAAGATCTCCTCGGTGTGGAGGAGGTGTTCGGCGGTGGCGTGGGTGCCGGCCGAGATGACGGACATCGCCTCGTCCACGAGGGCGGGCGTGTTCGTCATGACGCGGACGACGGGGGTGTTGGGGGCGAGGCGATCTTCGAAGTACGCGGTGGGGATGCCGGCGGCGCCGCTGATGACCAGGCGCTCGGCCGGGACGTGGGGGGCGAGCTCGTCGAGGAGCTTGCCCATGTCCTGCGGCTTGACCGTGAGGATCAGGGTGTCCGCGCGCTTGGCGGCTTCGGCGTTCGTCACCGGCTCGACGCCGTAACGGGTGCGGAGCTCTTCGGCGCGCTCGGCGCGGCGGGCGGTGACCAGGAGGTCGGCGGGGCGCCAGCCGGCGCGGATCATTCCGCTGAGCAGGGCCTCGCCGATTTTTCCGGTGCCGAGGACTGCGACTGTCTGGGTCATGCGGTTCACCTCGCCGGTGGGGCTGCGTGCGTGTGGGTGCGCGTTGTTCGTAGGGGTGCGCCTGGGTTGCTCCGGCGTCCCAGGGGACATCTTCGCACCGGGGTGTGGGGGTGCGGCGCGGTGTCCGGTGGGCGGGACGTTGTGCGGGGCTTTGCCCAGCGTGGTTCCCCGTGGGTCAGGCCGTGCGGCGGCGGAGGGTGGCTGCTCCGAGGGTCAGGACCAGGAGGGCGCAGGTTGCGACGATCGTCGCGTCGCGGATGAAGGTGACCGTGATGTCCGTGTGGCGCAGGACCTCGTTCATGCCGTCCACGGCGTACGACATGGGGAGTACGTTCGAGATCGCCTCCAGGACCGGCTGCATGGTGTCGCGCGGTGTGAACAGGCCGCACAGGAGCAGCTGCGGGAAGATCACCGCCGGCATGAACTGGACCGCCTGGAATTCCGACGCCGCGAAGGCGGAAACGAAGAGGCCCAGTGCTGTGCCGAGCAGTGCGTCCAGGAGGGCGATCAGGAGCAGCAGCCACGGGGAGCCGACCACGTCCAGGTCCAGCAGCCAGAGGGAGAATCCCGTGGCCAGGGCTGACTGGACCACGGCCAGGGCGCCGAAGGCCAGGGCGTAGCCCGCGATCAGGTCGGCCTTGGCCAAGGGCATGGCGAGCAGGCGTTCGAGGGTGCCCGAGGTGCGTTCGCGCAGGGTGGCGATCGACGTCACCAGGAACATTGTGATCAGGGGGAAGATTCCGAGGAGTGATGCGCCGATGGAGTCGAAAGTCTGCGGCGAGGCGTCGAACACGAAGTGCAGCAGCGTGATCATCACTACCGGGATGAGGAGCAGGAGCGCGATCGTACGGCGGTCGTGGCGCAGCTGGGTCAGGACGCGGGCGGCGGTGGCGAGGGTGCGGGAAGCGTTCATCGGGGCGTCTCCTGGCGGGAGTTTGCGTCGTCGACCAGGTGGAGGAATGCCTCTTCGACTGTGGCGGAGTGTGTACGGGAGCGGAGGGCGTCCGGGGTGTCCTCGGCCAGGATCTCGCCGCCGCGCATGAGGAGGAGGCGGTGGCAGCGCTCGGCCTCGTCCATTACGTGGGAGGAGATGAGGAGGGTGGCGCCGCGGTCCGCGAGGGTGTGGAAGAGGTTCCACAGGTCGCGGCGCAGGACCGGGTCGAGGCCGACGGTCGGCTCGTCGAGTACGAGGAGTTCGGGCGTACCGAGGAGGGCGACCGCCAGGAACGCTCGGCTGCGCTGGCCGCCGGAGAGGGTTCCGGCCAGGGCCGATTCGTGCGAGGTGAGGTCGACGTCGGCAATGGCGCGGGTGACGGCGTCGTGGCGGGCTTCTCGGTGGTCGCGGCCGGGCTGGAGGACGGAGGCGAAGTAGTCCAGGTTCTGGCGGACCGTCAGGTCGGAGTAGATCGAGGGGGCCTGGGTGACGTAGCCGATGCGGGGGCGCAGGGCGGCGGCGCCCGCCGGGTGGCCCAGGACTTCGAGGGTTCCGGTGACTTTGGCCTGGGTGCCGACGACGGCGCGCATGAGGGTCGTTTTGCCGCAGCCCGAGGGGCCCAGGAGGCCGGTGATCCTGCCTTTGGGGAGGGCGAAGTCGAGACTGCGGAGGACGGTTCGGGGGCCGCGTACGACGGTGAGGTCGTGGGCGGTGATGGCTGCCCCCTTTGGCGGCGGGGCGTGCTCGGGGGAGTAATTCATCATGTGTTGAATAATCCTCCCGGTGGGTCCCCGCGTCAAGAACTCGGGCATCGGCGCGGGCCGCGGCGCGGGTAGGGGGCAGGGTCGGCGTGCGCGCGGTGCGGGGTGCGGGGTGCGGAGGAGCCGCGCAGGCGGGCGGCGGCGCGATCGGAGGCGAAGCGTCCGGCTGATTCGCGCTTCGTGGGCACCGAGGCGGGGTGCGGCGCGTGTGGTGTGGGGCCGCTTATCGCGGTGGCGTTGGTGGCTGGAGTGAGGGGGGGTGGGGGCGGAGGTACCGGGCGTTCGCGCTGAGCGCCTCCGCCGAGTCGCTGTTCAGCGCCGCCACCGCCCTCGACCGGCTGCACGACGGGGCGCGGACGGACTACGACAAGGAGCTGATCACGGCCCAGGGGCGGGTAACGCGGTGCGCGGGGCGCTGCCGATGACCGCCGTCATCGTGCGCAGCGTGGCCAATGTGCGGGCGGGCGGGCGCGGGCACGAAGGGCTCACGGGTGCCAGACGGGGTGCGGCTGCTGGTGTTCACGGCCGCCGTGCCTGCGGCGCTCAGGTTATTCCGGTGGCGGCGCTGGCAGGGTGCTGGTGGTGACGACCGGGGCGATCGTGGCGACGAACCTGTTCGCAGGGGTTCTGGTGGGTCCGCTGCTCGCTGTCGCGTGGACCGTGTGGGACACCGGTCAAGTGCCGGTGCACGTGAGGTGCAGGTGGAGCCGGAGGGTCTGCACGGTGGGTGCGGGCCCCAGGTGCGCGGCTATGCGGCGTTCCCGCGGCTGAAGCTGATGGACGCGCTGGGAAAGCGCTGCCGCACGACCGCCCAGTACGAGCGACCTGGCGGATTGCGGCACGTCGACCATGCGTGCGCAGGGGCGCTGAAAGGGGAGACGGCGACTGCGGCGGTTCGTGTGGCTGCCGAGACTGAGGGAAGCGCTGGAAGCGATGCCGCACGGCCATCCCGTGCGGGTGGGCCTGGGCGGATTGCGGCACGCCAGCATGCGTGCCCGGCGGCGCTGAAAGGGGGAACGGCGGCTGCGGCGTTCCTGCGGGCGCCAAGAATGAGGGACACGCTGGAAGTGATGCCGCACGGCCGCCCCGTGCGGGTGGGCCTGGGCGGATTGCGGCACGTCAGCATGCGTGCCCGGCGGCGCTGAAGGGGGACGGCGACTGCGGCGTTCCTGCGGGCGCCGAAAATGAGGGACACGCTGGAAGTGATGCCGTACGACCACCCCGTGCGGGTGGGCCTGGGATCCTGGTTCAGATAGGCGGTCTTGACGTACCGGCGTCTCGCCGCCGCCAGCCATGCGGGTTATCGCGCGCAGGATGTTTGCGGCGTCGGTGCCGGGGTCCTCGTAAGAGCTCGCGTTCTCCGCTGCGAGCACTGCCCAGCGGACATCTTGGGGGGCCTTGTCGAGCGGCATCTCCTGCCGGCTGACCCAGCCGGTCCCTGGCACTTTCGAACCGTCGGGCGGATTGCGGCACTTCAGGCATGTCCGGGCGTTGGTGGGGGTTCGGTGGGGTCAGCGGCGTCGTTTGGGGGTCTTCTTGCGGGTCGCGGGGTTGCCTGTGCGGGAGCCTCGGCGGCGCTTGTGCTGGGTGAGGGCCGTCTCGTACTCGCTGCGGCGCAGCTTCTCGCCCGGCGCCTCGGTCAGCGAGCGGAAGAAGTAGGCCAGGAGCGAGCCGATGAAGCCGATGGCCTTCAGGCTGCGCAACTGGGCCTCGGTGGTGGGGTCCGGGCGGCGCGCGTACCCCTCCCAGGTGCGGCGGAAGGCGATCGCGCTGCAGATGGCGAACATGGCGACCACCAGGATGTTCACGAAGCCGCCCACATCCGCGATCGCCAGGCCCTGGTAGGCGAAGCGGAGTACGAAGCAGCCGGCGGCCGCGGCGGCCAGCGAACCGACGGCGACCCCGGCGCGGCGCAGCCCGTAGCCGTTGTCGTGGCCCACCCAGGTCGTACCGAAGAACCGGATGGGCTCGGGCTGCGGACCGCCGCCGCCGGCCGGGACGGTGGGGGCGTCGGGGGTCGGGGTGCCGTCGGTGTTCTCGCTCACGGGGTCGATTATCCCCGTGAGCGAGGGCGGGCGGGTCAGCTGCAGCGCGGCGCGACGTAACCGTCACGGCCGGTGTTCACGTACGCGTCCGACACGAACTGTCCGTCCGCGATGTTGTCCCACAGGTTCGAGGTCCCGTACGGGCCGGAGATCGACTCGCCCGGCTTCTGGCAGTAGATCGCGACCTTGACGTCGTGCGGCAGCGTCTTGATCAGCCGGTACTGCGTTCCCGGGCCCGAGCGGACGTTCACCCGGTAGCCGGGCGCGACCGGGTATCTGCTCACGCCGTCGCTCAGGGCTGCCGCCGTCGCCACCGATGCGGTCGGCACGCTCTCTTCAGTACTCATGAAGTTCTCCCCCGTTGATGTCCTGCGGATGATGTCCCGCAGAAGTGACGCGCGCAGGCTAGCAAGCCCCACGCGTCTCGTACGCACCATCGACTAGGCTCCGTGCGTCGCGCTTGCGGACGAACACACGGGGGTGGGGGCGATGCCGCCGCTGCGCAATAGCGGGCCAGTACCGGAAGCGGAACATCCGGAGTACGCCGGGCAGTACCGCCTTGAGGCGTGTCTCGGATCCGGCGGCATGGGCATCGTGCACTTCGCGCGCTCGGCTTCGGGGCTTGCCCTCGCGGTCAAGGTCGTGCACCGCCAGTACGCCGCCGACCCCGAGTTCCGGGCCCGTTTCCGGCAGGAGGTCGCCGCCGCGCGGCGGGTGAGCGGGGCGTTCACCGCCCCCGTCGTCGACGCGGATCCCGATGCCGTACGGCCCTGGATGGCCACCCTCCACGTGCCCGGCCCCACGTTGGCCGCACAGGTCAAGCGGAATGGGCCGATGAGCCCCGCTGAGCTGCGCAGGCTGACGGCCGGGCTCGCCGAGGCGCTGCGGGACATTCATCGTGCGGGTGTGGTGCACCGCGATCTCAAGCCGGGGAATGTGCTGCTCACCGACGCCGGGCCGAAGGTCATCGACTTCGGGATCTCGCGGCCCACGGACAGTGATCTGCGTACGGAGACGGGCAAGCTGATCGGGTCGCCGCCCTTCATGGCTCCCGAGCAGTTCCAGCGGCCGCGCGAAGTCGGCCCGGCCGCCGATGTGTTCGCGCTCGGGTCCGTGCTGGTGCACGCGGCTACCGGTCGCGGTCCGTTCGACTCGGACAGTCCGTACATCGTTGCGTATCAAGTCGTCCACGATGCCCCGGACTTGACCGGCGTACCGGAAGATCTCGCGGCGCTCGTCGGGCAGTGCCTGGCCAAGGATCCCGCGGACCGCCCCACCCCGGACGACATCATGGCCGCGCTGAAGCCGCCGTCGTACGAGGCCGCCGCGTTCGTGCCGGCGCAGCGGCGCGCCGGCGGTACGGGAGGTGGTGGGCGTGCGGGGGATGGCGTGGAGGCCGGTGGTGATCACGTCACCAGGTCGCTCGGGCGGCCCGCACCGGAACCGTCCGACGGCGAATCCGGGGACCGTACGGCACCGTCCGGTGCGCGGCGGCGCCGTGCGGCCCGGGTGACAGCGGTCTTGGCGCTGTGTGCCCTGGTGGCCGGAGGGGCCGTCGCGGTCCAGGTGTGGAGCACCTCGCGAGCCGCTTCGGGGCCGGCGGCGGACAAGGGCGCGGGCTCCGGCGCGTTCCTCCCCTGGCGCACCGGGCTGACCACGAAGGACGGCGCTCCCCCGGCCTGCTCGCTCGCGGGCCCGGCGCTCTACTGCTCGGCCCCCGGCGTCGGCGCGGCCCGCCTGGATCCGGCCGACGGCCGGGTGCTGTGGTCGCGGAAGACCGATACCGGTGACGCCGCCCTGTCGGCGCCGCCCGTGTCGGCCGGGGTGGTGCTGGGCGCGCCGTTCGAGCGGAGAGTCCAGTCGTACGACACCACCGACGGCGCCCGTCGCTGGGGCGCGGATGTCTCCGCGTACCAGGGACGGGTCTATCCGGCGGGCCGGACCGTGCTGCTGGTCTCGGCCGACGGCACCGTGCGGGCTCTCGACACGACGACGGGCAAGGAGCGCTGGCGCCGCGCCGTGGCCGGACATCCCGCTCCCGCTTTCGAGCTGTACGACGCGGGTACGGACACCGCGTATGTCGCCCAGCGGGCAACGGACGGAACGAGCACGCTGGTCGCCGCGGTGGACCCGGCGACCGGCGCCCAGAAGTGGGAGCGCCGACTGCCGGGGACTCTCACGCCGGCCGCAGCCGTGGACGGCGTCCTTCACCTGCTTTCCACGGACCCGGACAGCCGGACCGACGCCCTCGTCCGCTACGACCCCCGGCGCGGGAGCGTACGGCGCGTCCCGCTGCCGTACCCCGTCGACGAGCCGCAGATCGCCCTGCGCGGCGACACCGCGTACCTCCTGGCCCCCGGCGGCACACTGCTGGCCGTCGGGACAGGCCCCGCGCGGGACGGGGAGTCCGCCGAGCTGTGGCATCTGGAGACCGGGGCGGCACGGACCTCGCGGCCCGTCGTCGCCGGCCGCGACCGGCTCTACTTCTCCGCCGCCGACGGCCGGCTGCTCGCCGTCGACACGGCTCGCGGCGTGCTTCTCGGCGGGACGGGACCCCGGCTGCGGGACGGAAAGCTGGGTTTCGCGCCGACGCTCCCCGCGCCCGTGCCCGCCCACGGCAAGGTGTTCGCCACCGCGCCCGACGGGTCGGTCTTCGCCGTGCGGGACGGGGACCCGGCGCGCTGGTGAAACGGGGCCGGGCGGGACCGGGCGTGTGCCCCGTCCCGCCCGGCCGCCGAAGCGTGCGTGATCCGCTCAGCCCAGCTTGGTGACGTCGCGCACCGCGCCCTTGTCGGCGCTGGTCGCCATCGCGGCGTACGCGCGCAGGGCTTGCGAGACCTTGCGCTCGCGGTTCTTCGGGGCGTACACGCCGCCCAGTGCCTCGCGGCGGGCCGCCAGGTCCTCGTCCGCGACGAGGAGTTCGATCGTGCGGTTCGGGATGTCGATGCGGATACGGTCGCCGTCCTCGACGAGGGCGATCGTGCCGCCCGACGCCGCCTCCGGGGAGGCGTGGCCGATGGACAGGCCCGACGTACCGCCCGAGAAGCGGCCGTCCGTGACGAGCGCGCAGGTCTTGCCGAGGCCTCGGCCCTTCAGGAAGGACGTCGGGTAGAGCATCTCCTGCATGCCGGGGCCGCCCTTGGGGCCCTCGTAGCGGATGACGACGACGTCGCCGTCCTTGATCTCCTTGCGGAGGATCTTGTCGACGGCCTCGTCCTGCGACTCGCAGACCACCGCCGGACCCTCGAAGGTCCAGATCGACTCGTCGACACCGGCGGTCTTCACGACACAGCCGTCGACGGCGAGGTTGCCCTTGAGGACGGCCAGGCCGCCGTCCTTGGAGTAGGCGTGCTCGACGGAGCGGATGCAGCCGCCCTCGGCGTCCGTGTCCAGGGTGTCCCAGCGCTCGGACTGCGAGAAGGCGGTCGCGGAGCGGACGCAGCCGGGCGCCGCGTGCCACAGCTCGACGGCCTCGGCGGACGGGGAGCCGCCGCGCACGTCCCACGTCTTCAGCCACTCGGCGAGGGTCTCGGAGTGAACGGAGTGGACGTCCTCGTTGAGCATGCCGCCGCGGTACAGCTCGCCCAGGATGGCGGGGATTCCGCCGGCCCGGTGCACGTCCTCCATGTAGTACGTGCCGCCGGGAGCCACGTTCGGCGCGACCTTGGCCAGGCACGGGACGCGGCGCGAGACCTCGTCCATGTCGTCGAGGCCGAAGTCCAGCTCGGCCTCCTGGGCGGCGGCCAGCAGGTGCAGGATCGTGTTGGTGGAGCCGCCCATGGCGATGTCGAGCGCCATGGCGTTCTCGAAGGCCTCACGGGTGGCGATGTTGCGCGGCAGGACACTCAGGTCGTCCTGCTCGTAGTGGCGCTTGGTGATCTCGACGATCGTGCGGCCGGCGTTCTCGTACAGCGCCTTGCGGGCGGTGTGCGTGGCGAGGACCGAGCCGTTGCCGGGCAGGGCCAGGCCGATGGCCTCGGCCAGGCAGTTCATCGAGTTGGCGGTGAACATGCCGGAACAGGAGCCGCAGGTCGGACAGGCGTTCTCCTCGATACGGAGGATGTCCGCGTCCGAGATCTTGTCGTTGACCGCGTCGGAGATCGCGTCGACCAGGTCGAGCTTGCGGACGGTGCCGTCGACCAGCGTGGCCTTGCCGGCCTCCATCGGGCCGCCGGAGACGAAGATCGTGGGGATGTTGAGGCGCAGCGCGGCCATCAGCATGCCCGGAGTGATCTTGTCGCAGTTCGAGATGCAGATCAGCGCGTCCGCGCAGTGCGCCTCGACCATGTACTCGACGGAGTCGGCGATCAGGTCGCGGGAGGGCAGCGAGTAGAGCATTCCGCCGTGGCCCATCGCGATGCCGTCGTCGACGGCGATCGTGTTGAACTCGCGGGGGACGGCGCCCGCGGCGAGGATGGCGTCGGAGACGATCCGGCCGACCGGCGCGAGGTGCGTGTGCCCCGGAACGAACTCGGTGAAGGAGTTCGCGACCGCGATGATCGGCTTGCCGATGTCCGCGCTCGCTACGCCCGACGCCCGCATAAGGGCGCGCGCGCCCGCCATGTTGCGGCCGTGGGTGACTGTGCGGGACCTCAGCTCGGGCATCGTCGCTCGCTCCTTAGGCAGATGGGACGTACGAGGCTTACTCACGAGAGTAACTTCGAGCGTACGCCCCCGATCCACGATTCGGACAGGTCGTCCGCTATGCGGGACGGCGCGCTCGGTCTCCGGTCACGCACCGGGCAGGACAGGGGGCCGGACGCGCGCCCGCTCCTCGCGGCGTGCCCCGCGTCACGCCTCCGTCAGGTACCGCTGGAGCGTCGGGGCCACCATCGCGATGATCTGCTCGGGATCCGCCGAAGCCAGCGGCTCCGCCTTGATCACGTACCGCAGAATCGCGATCCCGACCATGTGCGAGGCCGCGAGCTCCGCCCGGAAGGTCGGATCCGGTACGTCCAGCTCCGCCGCCACCCGCTCCAGCAGCCGGCGCAGTACGAACGTACGCAGCACCTTCGCCGCCGTCTCGTTCGTCAGCGCCGACCGTACGACCGCGAGCAGCGGGGCCCTGGTCGCCGGGTTCTCCCACACGCCGATGAAATAGCGGGCCAGCCGCTCGCCGATGCCGTCGGTGCCGCCCTGGCCGAGGACCGCGGGCACCGCCGTGGCCGGCTCGAAGGAGATCTCGATGGCCGCCGCGAAGACGTCGTCCTTCGTACCGAAGTAGTGATGCACGAGCGCCGCGTCCACGCCCGCCGCCTTCGCGATGCCGCGCATCGACGTCTTGTCGTAGCCGCGCTCCGCGAATTCGTCTCGGGCGGCCTGGAGGATCCGCTCGCGGGCGCCGGGCCCGGCGTCCTCGGGCGACCGGCGCGGACGGCCGCGACGGCGGGGCCCGGGTGGCGTCGTACCGCTGTCGCCGTCGCTTGCGCTGTCGGTCACTGCTGCGACACCCGCGACGCCAGGTGCAGGCGGGTGAAGGCGAGGGCCTCCGCGAGGTCGGCTTCGCGTTCGGCGGACGACATGGCCCGGCGCGTATTGACCTCGATGACCACATGGCCGTCGTAACCGTTGAGGGCGAGGCGCTCCAGGAGCTCGGCGCAGGGCTGGTTGCCGCGCCCCGGCACGAGGTGCTCGTCCTTCGCCGACCCCTTGCCGTCCGCGAGGTGGACGTGCCCGAGCCGGTCGCCCATCCGGTCGACCATGGCCATCGTGTCGGTGCGGGCGGTCGCGGTGTGGGACAGGTCGACGGTGAAGTGCCGGTAGTCGTCCTTGGTCACGTCCCACTCGGGGGCGTACGCCAGCATCTCGCGGTCCTTGTAGCGCCACGGATACATGTTCTCGACGGCGAACCGGACGTCGGTCTCGTCCGCCATCCGCCAGATCCCGTCGACGAAATCGCGGGCGTACTGCCGCTGCCAGCGGAACGGCGGGTGTACGACCACGGCCGACGCGCCGAGCTTCTCGGCGGCCGCCTGCGCGCGCCGGAGCTTGGTCCACGGGTCGGTGGTCCACACGCGCTGGGTGATCAGCAGGCAGGGTGCGTGGACGGCCAGGACGGGCACACCGTGGTAGTCGGAGAGTCTGCGCAGCGCTTCGATGTCCTGGCTGACGGGATCCGTCCACACCATGACCTCGACACCGTCGTAGCCGAGGCGTGCGGCGATCTCGAAGGCCGTCGCCGTCGACTCCGGATACACGGACGCCGTGGACAGCGCGACCTTCGCATCAGGGATGCGCACCACTGGTTCTGCCACGAGGGACAGCGTACGGGCCCTTCCCGGTCGGGCGTCAGGCGGTCGGCAGGTGATCCAGGCGACGCAGGATGACACCTTCGCGCAGCGCCCAGGGGCAGACCTCCAGCGTCTCCACACCGAAAAGGTCCATCGCACCCTCCGCCACCAGGGCTCCTGCCAGCAGTTGCGCGGCGCGGCCCTCCGGGACTCCGGGGAGGCCGGCGCGCTGCGATATCGGCATCGCGGCGAGTTTGGGCACCCACTCCTCCAGCGACTTGCGACTGAGCTCACGCTGCACGTACAGCCCGTCGGCGGAGCGGGCCGCGCCCGCGATCCGCGCCAGCTGCCGGAACGTCTTGGACGTGGCGACGACGTGATCGGGCCTGCCGAAGCGGGCGAATTCGCCGACCGTACGGGCAATCTGGGCCCGTACATGACGGCGCAGCGCCTTCACGTCCTGCGGGTCCGGTGGGTCGCCGGGCAGCCAGGCGGCGGTGAGGCGGCCGGCGCCGAGCGGCAGCGACACGGCGGCGTCGGGCTCCTCGTCCATGCCGTACGCGATCTCCAGGGAGCCGCCGCCGATGTCGAGGACCAGCAGCTTGCCGGCCGACCAGCCGAACCAGCGGCGGGCGGCGAGGAAGGTCAGCCGCGCCTCCTCCGGGCCGCTGAGCACCTGAAGATCGATTCCGGTTTCGGTCCTGACGCGGGCCAGTACCTCGTCGGCGTTCGTCGCCTCGCGCACGGCGGAGGTCGCGAACGGCAGGACGTCCTCGCAGCCCTTGTCCTCGGCGGCCTGCAGCGCGTCGGCGATCGTCGCCACGAGGCGGTCGACGCCGTCGGCGCCGATGGCCCCGTCCGCGTCGAGAAGCTCGGCGAGGCGGAGCTCGGCCTTGTGCGAGTGGGCGGGCAGCGGGCGGGCGCCAGGGTGCGCGTCGACCACCAGCAGATGAACCGTGTTCGAACCCACGTCGAGGACTCCGAGTCTCATAGGCGGAACGCTACTGCGGCGGCGCGCTTACCCTTGGCCCCGTGTCGAAGACGAAAAAGGCGAAGCCGGGCAAAGCCACAACGCCGAAGCAGCCGAAGCAGCCGAAGACAACCCTGCCGGTCCCTCCTGTCGTGCCGGTCCAGGACGAGAAGGGCGGGCTCGACTTCGCCCGCGCCTGGGTGGAGTTCCCCGACCCCGCCGACGACGAGCAGATCTTCCGCTGTGACCTGACGTGGCTGACGTCACGCTGGAGCTGCATCTTCGGCAGCGGCTGCCAGGGGATCCAGGCGGGCCGCGCCGACGACGGCTGCTGCACGCTCGGCGCGCACTTCTCCGACAAGGACGACGAAGAGCGCGTCGCGGGGCACGTGGCGCGCCTCACCCCCGACGTGTGGCAGTTCCACGGCGTCGGTACGGAGTCGGGCTGGACGCAGACCGACGAGGACGGCGAACGCCAGACGCGCCGCTGGGAGGGCTCGTGCATCTTCCAGAACCGCCCCGGTTTCGCGGGCGGCGCGGGCTGCTCGCTGCACATCCTGGCGCTGCGGGAGGGCAAGGAGCCGCTGGAGACCAAGCCGGACGTGTGCTGGCAACTGCCGGTGCGGCGTACGTACGACTGGATCGAGCGGCCCGACGACACGCGTGTCCTGCAGATCTCGATCGGTGAGTACGACCGGCGGGGGTGGGGGCCGGGGGGTCACGATCTGCACTGGTGGTGCACGTCGGCGACGTCCGCGCACGGGGCGGGGGACCCGGTGTACGTGACGTACCGGCCGGAGCTGACGGAGTTGATGGGCAAGCCGGCGTACGACCGGCTGGTGGAGCTGTGCGAGGAGCGGCTGTCGTCGCTGCTGCCCATGGCCCCGCATCCGGCGGACCCGCCGACGCCGTCCGCCTAGCCGCGGGGAGCCGCTGCGCGCGGTGCCGGACAGGGCTGGTCATTGGGCGTCTGGGGGCTTGCCCCCACGCCTACGGCGCCGGGGGTGACGTTTCCTCCGCCGGGGTCGGGTCCGGGGACGGTGGGGGTGTCGACTCCGTTGGGGTCGGGTCCGGGGACGGTGGGGGTGTCGACTCCGTCGGAGTCGGGTCCGGGGACGGCCGTGGGGGCGTCGGGTCCGGGGACGAGGGCGGCGGCGTCGGCCGCGGATTCGAGGGCGGCTGGGTGGCCCGGCCATGTCCCCGCACCGCGATCACCGCTCCCGCCGGGTCGACCCCGATACGCGCCCGCCACGGCCCCGCCGGCTCCCGCTCGTGGTCCACGGACACGTACAGCGTGATCGACCGGCCGGGCTCCAGCGTGCCCGAGGTCTGGCTCAGGTACAGCCAGGACGCGTTCGTCCACGCCGACCAGGACACCGGCGAGTCACCCGTCGCGGTCAGGGTGACGACCGTCGTGCTGCCCGCCGGTCTCGCCTCCACCGTCAGCCGCCCCGCCCCGGCCTCCCCCGGCATCGACGTACCGCCGCTGACGACCTCGACCGACACGTCCGGGGAGGGGCCGCCCGCCGTGAAGCCGGGCTCGGGGGTCGTGCGGGCGTTGCCCGTGTTCTCGTACGCGGGTCCGCCGGCGTCGCCGCCCGGACCGGCGTACGGGCGGCCGCCGAGCCGGTCGGGGCCGTCCGCCTTGGTCGCCGTGACCGACGAGCCACCGGGGCTCTCGCCGGTGAACGGTGCGCCCCGGTACGCCGCCCAGAGCGCGAACACGGGGGCTGCGACGACGGTCGCCACGACCGTTGTCGTGACCGCCCGGGTCCGCAGCCGGTCGCGGCGCGCCGCGTGGTCCTTGGGGTCCAGCGGGAAGCCGTCGCGGCCGAACCGGGGTGCGCTCAGGCGCGCCCGTGGGACGTTCGCCATCGCCGCGTACGCCGCCGCCCGCGGCGCCTCGACCACGGGCAGCGCCGCGGGCGACGCCGTGACCGCACCCGGCCAGGGCTGGCCGGCCCCGACCCGCCCGGCCGAGCGGCGGCAGCGCGGGCAGTCGTCGACGTGACGTACGAGCTCGTGGCGCAGGGCCGCGCCGAGCAGCACCTGGTTGTCGCCGGTCAGCCGGGCGACGATCGGGCAACTGCCGCTCTCCACGACGGCGAGCGCGGCGCGGGTCCGCTCCACCTCGCAGGCCGCGGCGGCCAGCAGTTCCCGTGCGGCGGGATAGTCCATGCCGAGCACGGCGGCGACCTCGCGCGGGCCGAGGCCGTGGCGCACCGCGAGTTCCAGCGCCTCGCGCTGCTCGGGGGTGGTGCCCGCGGCCTCGGGCCAGGCGAGGAGTGCCAGCTCGCGCCGACGGCGTACGGCCGTCTCGTCCGGTGCGGCCGCGGCGCTCACGGGCCGGGGAGGGGCCGTGCGGTGGCCGCCGTGCGCCCCCTGCCTGCGCCGCTTCTGCTCCGCGACCCGGCGCAGGCAGGCCCATCTCGCCAGCGCGTACAGCCAGGCCTTGCGTTCCGGTTCGCGGGACGGGCAACGGGCGTGCTGCCGCTCGGAGATGGCGAGTACGTCACCGAGCACCGCCGTCGCCGCGTCGTGGTCGCAGAGCACGGACAGGCAGTAGGTGAACAGGCCGTCCAGATACGGTCCGTACCGTGTCGGCGGGGCCTGCGCCAGCGAGGGCCGGGGCGCACGGGTCTGCGCCCGGTGTGCGCCGGTGGTGTGCGTAGGGGGCTCCAGCCTGCTGCTCGTCACCCGGCGACCGTAGGCAACGGAGGCGGGTGCCTTAGTACCCCTTGAGCAGTTTTAACCCGTACGGGTGAACACATCCCTCAAAAGGGGACAGGAATCCGGGATTCCGGCCGCGGGGAGCGGGTGGGGACCGCGTGTCGGACCCGGCCTGTACGGTCACCACCATGGCTGCCCGTACATCTCGCTCATCCGCCAAGGACCGGCCGTCCTACCGTTGCGCCGAATGCGGGTGGACGACCGCCAAGTGGCTCGGCCGCTGCCCCGAATGCCAGGCCTGGGGCACGATCGAGGAAACCGGCGCGCCCGCCGTACGGACCACCGCGGCCGGCCGGGTGAGCACCGCCGCGCTCCCCATCGGCCAGGTCGACGGCCGCACCGCCACCGCACGCTCCACCGGGGTCGACGAGCTGGACCGCGTCCTGGGCGGCGGCCTGGTCCCCGGCGCCGTCGTGCTGCTCGCGGGCGAGCCGGGCGTCGGCAAGTCGACGCTGCTGCTCGACGTGGCCGCGAAGGCGGCGAGCGACGACCACCGCACGCTGTACGTGACCGCTGAGGAGTCCGCGAGCCAGGTGCGGCTGCGCGCCGACCGGATCGGCGCTCTGAACGATCATCTCTATCTCACCGCCGAGACCGACCTGTCCGCCGTCCTCGGGCACCTCGACGCGGTCAAGCCGTCCCTCCTCGTCCTCGACTCCGTCCAGACGGTCGCCTCGCCCGAGATCGACGGCGCGCCGGGCGGCATGGCCCAGGTCCGCGAGGTCGCGGGCGCGCTCATCCGGGCCTCCAAGGAGCGCGCCATGTCGACGCTGCTGGTGGGACACGTCACGAAGGACGGGGCGATCGCGGGGCCGCGCCTGCTGGAGCACCTCGTCGACGTCGTGCTGTCCTTCGAGGGCGACCGGCACGCGCGCCTGCGGCTCGTACGAGGAGTCAAGAACCGTTACGGCGCGACCGACGAGGTCGGCTGCTTCGAGCTGCACGACGAGGGCATCACGGGTCTCGCCGACCCCTCGGGGCTCTTCCTGACGCGGCGTGCCGAGGCGGTGCCGGGGACGTGCCTGACCGTCACACTCGAAGGGCGCCGCCCGCTGGTCGCGGAAGTGCAGGCGCTGACCGTCGACTCGCAGATCCCCTCCCCCCGGCGCACCACCTCGGGCCTGGAGACCTCGCGCGTGTCGATGATGCTCGCCGTGCTGGAGCAGCGCGGCCGCATCACCGCCCTCGGCAAGCGCGACATCTACAGCGCCACGGTGGGCGGCGTGAAGCTCACCGAGCCCGCCGCCGACCTCGCGATCGCGCTCGCGCTCGCCAGCGCCGCCAGCGACACCCCGCTCCCGAAGAACCTCGTCGCGATCGGTGAAGTGGGCCTCGCGGGAGAGGTCAGGAGGGTCACCGGGGTCCAGCGCAGACTGGCCGAGGCGCACCGTCTCGGCTTCACACACGCACTGGTCCCGGCCGATCCGGGGAAGGTCCCGGCCGGCATGAAAGTCACCGAGGTCGCGGACATGGGAGACGCCCTCCGCGTCCTTCCGCGCCGCTCTCGTCCACAGGCCCCACAAGGCGAGGAACAGCGCCGGTAGACTTTGCCCTGGTCTCGCCCACCCGTACGAGTACGCGAGGCGAAGTTCAGTGCCCCAAGGGCACCGCAACCGTGTGACCGGAGGAATGCAGTGGCAGCCATCGACCGGGCAGCAGCATCCGGGAAGTCCGGCGGAGGCTCGGGCACCGAAGCGCTGATGCGCGCCTCGCTGAGCGCCGTCGCGCCCGGCAAGGGGCTGCGCGACGGCCTGGAGCGCATCCTCCGCGGCAACACCGGCGGTCTCATCGTCCTCGGTATGGACAAAACCGTCGAATCGATGTGTACCGGTGGATTCGTGCTTGATGTGGAATTCACCGCGACCAGACTCCGCGAGCTGTGCAAGCTCGACGGGGCGCTGATCCTCGACAAGGACATCACCAAGATCCTGCGGGCCGGCGTCCAGCTCGTACCGGACGCGTCGATTCCCACCGAGGAGACCGGCACCCGCCACCGCACGGCGGACCGCGTCTCCAAGCAGTGCAACTTCCCCGTCGTCTCCGTCTCCCAGTCGATGCGTCTGATCGCGCTGTACGTCGACGGGGAGCGCCGCGTCCTGGAGGAGTCGGCGACGATCCTGTCCCGCGCCAACCAGGCGCTCGCCACGCTGGAGCGCTACAAGCTCCGCCTCGACGAGGTCGCGGGCACGCTGTCCGCGCTGGAGATCGAGGACCTGGTGACGGTCCGCGACGTGACGGCGGTGGCGCAGCGCCTGGAGATGGTGCGGCGTATCGCCACCGAGATCGCCGAGTACGTGGTGGAGCTGGGCACCGACGGGCGCCTTCTCTCCCTCCAGCTCGACGAGTTGATCGCGGGCGTCGAGCCGGAGCGCGAGCTGGTCGTACGGGACTACGTGCCGGAGCCCACGGCGAAGCGTTCCCGCACGGTCGACGAAGCGCTGACCGACCTGGACGCGCTGCCGCACACCGAGCTGCTCGAACTGCCCGTGGTGGCGCGTGCGCTGGGGTACAGCGGCTCGCCCGAGACACTGGACGCGGCGGTCTCGCCGCGCGGGTACCGGCTGCTGGCCAAGGTGCCGCGGCTGCCGGGCGCGATCATCGAGCGGCTCGTCGAGCACTTCGGCGGCCTGCAGAAGCTGCTCGCCGCGAGCGTGGACGACCTCCAGACGGTGGACGGCGTCGGCGAGGCGCGGGCGCGCTCGGTGCGCGAGGGCCTGTCGCGGCTGGCGGAGTCGTCGATCCTGGAACGTTACGTCTGAGTCCGCCGGCGCGGCGCTGCGGTCGCTCCTCTCGGGGCGTACCGCAGCGGTCAGTCCTTCTTCAGCGTGAAGGCCGCCGGTGACTTCGCGCCCGGCAGCTCCAGCAGGTAGGTCCCTTCGCCGACCGACGAGGCGGGCGGCGTCGCGCACTTCGGCGCGCTCTTCTTGAGGTCCCAGTCGACGGTGTGCTTGACGGTGCTGTGCGCGGGGACGCGGAGCAGCAGGCTGCCGGGGCCCTCGGGGCAGTCCTTGGAGGACCACACCGTCTTGTTGTCGTCGTCCGTGATCGTGAGTACGGCGGCCTTGGGGCCGAAGTCCATCTTGCAGGCGGCGCCCGAGGTGTTCTCGGCGATCACCTCGAACGTGGGCTTCTCGCCCGGCTCGTACTCGTTCTTGACGCTGCGCAGGGACAACTCCACGGTGGAGGCGTTGCAGTCGGGGAGACTGGAGCCGACCGGTACGCGCTGACCGCCACCGCCGCCGGCGCCACTGCCGCCGCCCGCTCCGGAGCCGCCCGCTCCGGAGCCACCGGTTCCACCGGAACCTTCGCCGCCGCCACCCGAGCCGGCGCCGTCGCTGCCGCCGTCACCACCACCGCCACTGCCGCCGTTGTCCGCGCCCGTACCGGCGTCTTCCCCACCGCCGCCGTCACCGCCGCCGCCGTCACCGCCGCCGCCGCCGTCACCGCTGCCGCCGTTGTCACCGCCCGTGCCGCCCGAGTCGTCGCGGCCGCCGGGGTCCTCGCTGATGGCGGGTCCCGACGAGTCCGGTCCCGGAGTGATGGTGGACGGCGCGGGAGTGGCGCCGCTGCGGGCATTCTCGTTCTTGTTGTCCTTGCCGCCCACGGACATGACGATCCATAGGATCACCAGCGCGAGCAGCACCAGCAGGGACAGCGCGACTGCCCTCCGGCGCCAGTAAATGGAGGAGGGAAGCGGCCCGACTGGATTGCGCATAGATCCCACGGCGCAAACTGTACGAGAGATCGCGGCCAACTCCTGCCCCACCCGCCGCCCGTGCCTCAACTTTTCACGATCATCATTCCGGACGCCCCCCGCCATCCCGCTGCCCCGCCACCACCCCTGTCTTCCGCCGGGGCAAGGCTACGTACCGAGCCTCGCCCGGCCGTGCGGCGAAACGTGTCAGGATCGGGGGTGCCATGACTGCGACAAGTGAAATCACCCCGAGCGCCACGAACGCCGCCGCCACCGCCGCCCTCCACACCCCCGTCATCGCGTGGTTCGACGCGAACGCCCGCGACCTGCCCTGGCGCCGCCCCGAGGCCGGTGCCTGGGGCGTGATGGTCAGCGAGTTCATGCTCCAGCAGACGCCGGTCAGCCGGGTGCTCCCGGTGTACGAGCAGTGGATGGAACGCTGGCCGAGCCCCGCCGAACTGGCCGCCGACTCCCCCGGTGAAGCGGTCCGGGCGTGGGGCAGGCTCGGCTATCCGCGCCGCGCGCTGCGGCTGCACGGCGCGGCCGTGGCGATAAGGGACCGGCACAACGGCGACGTACCGAGCGACCACGGTCAGCTCCTGGCACTGCCCGGCATCGGCGAGTACACGGCCGCGGCCGTCGCCTCCTTCGCGTACGGGCAGCGGCACGCCGTCCTCGACACGAACGTCCGCCGGGTCTTCGCCCGTGCGGTCACCGGCATCCAGTACCCGCCGAACGCCACCACCGCCGCCGAGCGCCGGCTCGCCCGTTCCCTCCTGCCCGAAGAGGAGGCGAGGGCGGCCCGCTGGGCCGCCGCCTCGATGGAGCTCGGCGCGCTCGTGTGCACCGCGAAGAGTCCGGACTGCGGGGCCTGCCCCGTCTCGCAGCAGTGCGCGTGGCGGCTGGCGGGCAAGCCCGCGCACGTGGGGCCGCCGCGGCGCGGTCAGACGTACGCCGGTACGGACCGCCAGGTGCGCGGCAAGCTGCTCGCCGTACTGCGGGAAGCGGCCGGGCCGGTGGGGCAGGCAGCGCTCGACGCGGTGTGGCACGAACCGGTGCAGCGGGCGCGGGCACTGGACGGGCTGGTCGCGGACGGGCTGGTGGAGCCGCTGGAGAACGGCGTCTACCGGCTCCCCGCCGGCTGACCACAGCCGGACCGCGACCCGAACACATCTCCGTTACACAACCGATGGACAGCCGTGCGTCTGCCGAGGGCTGACCCGCACAGTGCCGTGACAACGCCTCCGTAGCGTCATCGCCGTAAGCAAGCAGGTCACGGGGTCTGTTTGTCAGTGGGACGGAGGCGGTTCTGACATGGCGCACGGCGAGGTGCTCGAATTCGAAGAGTACGTACGCACTCGGCAGGATGCTCTGCTGCGGAGCGCCAGGCGTCTGGTCCCCGACCCGGTGGACGCCCAGGACCTGCTCCAGACCGCTCTGGTGCGTACGTACGGCCGCTGGGACGGCATAGCGGACAAGTCGCTGGCCGACGCCTACCTGCGCCGCGTCATGATCAACACGCGGACCGAGTGGTGGCGGGCCCGCAAGCTCGAAGAGGTGCCCACCGAGCAGCTGCCGGACGCGAGCGTCGAGGACGGCACCGAGCAGCGCGCGGACCGCGCGCTGCTGATGGACATACTCGGCGTACTGGCTCCCAAGCAGCGCAGCGTAGTCGTGCTGCGACACTGGGAGCAGATGAGCACCGAGGAGACGGCCGCGGCCCTGGGCATGTCGGCAGGTACGGTCAAGAGCACGCTGCACCGGGCGCTGGCCCGTCTCCGGCAGGAGCTGGAGAGCCGCGAACTGGACGCGCACGCCCTGGAGCGTGCGGAGCAGGGTGACGAACGGGGGATGGAGCGTTGCGCGGCCTAGGCAGGGGCGGCAGGTTCACAGCGGCGGCGGGTGGCACGGCGGTGGCCGGTGTCGCCGCCGTCGGCCTGTTCGTGGTGGCGTGCAACGCCGGGGGGACGGGCGCGCGGGACGCGGGTCCGGCGCGTACGGACCCGGTGGCCAGGGCGACTCCATCGGCGGGCGAGCCGTCGCCGCCCGCCACCAAGCGGGTGGACCCGGTGGCGCTGCTGCGGGGCGATCCGAAGGTCAGCGACACGGTGAAGCGGGACCTGAAGCCGTGCGTGAAGGACGAGTACCCGGTCGACACGTCGTACGGGAAGCTGACCGGCGGGCCCGCGAATGACGTCGTGGTGAATGTGATGACGTGTGGGGACGCTGTGGGCGTGGGGACGTATGTGTACCGCGAGGACGGGGACGCGTACGAGAATGTCTTCGCCGCCGAGGCCCCCGCGGTCTACGCGGAGATCGACCGCGGCGACCTGGTGCTGACGAAGCCGGTGTACGGGAAAGACGACCCGATGGCGTATCCGTCCGGCGAGGAAGTCATCACGTACCGCTGGGCCGGGAGCAAGTTCACCGTGCACGACCAGGTGCACAACGACTTCAGCCGCGCGGTCGGCGGGGACGGTGACGCGGGCGGGTCCGAGCCCGCCGCGACCGCTGCGCCGGAGAACTGAGAGACCTGACCACCTGAGAGGTCGTTTCATCCTGTTGTTTCATCCTGGGATGCGGCTTTGATGTGCTGGTGTCGGGTCGCGCCCAAACCAAACACCACCTCACAGAACCACCTCAGAGAACAGAGAGCAACGGATGGCCGAGACCCATGTCCTGTTCGTGGAGGACGACGACGTCATCCGCGAGGCAACCCAGCTCGCGCTGGAGCGCGACGGCTTCGTGGTCACCGCCATGCCCGACGGGCTTTCCGGTCTCGATGCCTTCCGCAGGGACCGGCCGGACATCGCGCTGCTCGATGTGATGGTGCCGGGCCTGGACGGTGTGAGCCTGTGCCGGCGCATCAGGGACGAGTCGACGGTGCCGGTGATCATGCTGTCGGCGCGTGCCGACTCGATCGATGTCGTACTGGGCCTGGAGGCGGGGGCCGACGACTATGTGACGAAACCTTTCGACGGGGCGGTGCTCGTGGCGCGCATCCGCGCGGTGCTGCGCCGCTTCGGGCATGCGGGCGGGCCGGCGGGCGGGACGTACGACGACGGCGCGGCGCCGGCCGGCGGGCTGCTCGTCTTCGGTGACCTGGAGGTCGACACCGAGGGCATGGAGGTCCGCAAGGGCGGTGTGCCGGTCGGCCTGACGCCGACGGAGATGCGGCTGCTGCTGGAGTTCTCGTCCGCGCCGGGCACGGTGCTGTCGCGCGACAAGCTGCTGGAGCGGGTCTGGGACTACGGGTGGGGCGGGGACACGCGGGTCGTGGACGTCCATGTGCAGCGGCTGCGTACCAAGATCGGCCAGGACCGCATCGAGACGGTCCGGGGCTTCGGCTACAAGTTGAAGGCATGACGTCCGACCCCGCCCGGCGACTTCCGCGCCCCGGAACCGGGTGCGGAGCGCCACACACCCCACCGCACCGCGTCCGCACACAGAACGGGGCCCCCGCACCATGCGCCTAGCCCTGCGCACCGGCGTTCGCTGGAAGATCAGCATCGCCATCGCCGCCGTCGGCGCGCTCATCGCCGTCGCGCTCAGCCTCGTCGTGCACAACGCCGCCCGCGTCTCGATGCTCGACAACGCCCGCGACGTACAGATCGAGCGCCTGCAGTTCGCCCAGCGGTGGTACGAGTCCTCACGCGAGCCCAGGTTCGGCACCAAGCTCAACGACCCGGCTCTGCCCGAAGAGCTCAAGGCGAGCATGGCGAACGGCCGCCGGGCCACCTACGTGTCGGACCGCCCCAACGGCGTGCCCGACGTATGGGCCGCCGCCCCCCTCGGCAACGGCGACGTCCTGTCGCTGCACACCCCGTTCACCGACCGCAGCGCCGCCATCATGGACGAGGTCGACCGCGCCCTGGTCATCGGCTCGGTCTCGGTCGTCTTCTGCGGCTGCGCGCTCGGCGTGCTGATCGGCGGCCAGCTCTCCCGCCGCCTGCGCAAGGCGGCCGCCGCGGCGGGCAAGGTCGCGCAGGGCAACACCGAGGTGCGGGTACGGGACGCTGTCGGCGGCGTCGTACGCGACGAGACGGACGAGCTCGCGCGCGCCGTCGACGCCATGACCGACGCGCTCCAGGAGCGGCTCGAAGCGGAGCGGCGCGTGACGGCGGACATCGCCCACGAGCTGCGCACTCCGGTCACCGGCCTGCTCACCGCGGCCGAGCTGCTGCCTCCCGGCCGCCCCACCGAACTCGTACGGGACAGGGCACAGGCGATGCGGACGCTCGTCGAGGACGTACTGGAGGTGGCGCGGCTCGACAGCGCGGCCGAACGGGCCGAGCTCCAGGAGATCGCGCTCGGTGAGTTCGTGAGCCGCCGGGTCGCGCTCCTCCACCCGGACGCGGTGGTCCGTGTGGTGCACGAGTCGTGGGTGAACACCGATCCGCGCCGCCTGGAACGCATCCTCGGCAACCTCCTCGGCAACGCCGCCAAACACGGCAAGGCGCCCTTCGAGGTCACGGTCGAGGGACGCGTCGTACGGGTGCGCGACCACGGGCCGGGGTTCCCCGAGGCGCTGCTCAAGGAGGGGCCGAGCCGTTTCCGTACGGGCAGCAGTGACCGGGCGGGCCACGGGCACGGTCTGGGCCTGACCATCGCGTCCGGCCAGGCCCGCGTCCTCGGGGCCCGCCTCACCTTCCGCAACGCGCAGCAGGACGGCGGGGCGATCGCGGTGCTGTGGCTGCCGGAACACGCGCCGACCACGACCGGCAGTTTCCCGGTCGTCCAGCTCCCGGACGTCGGCTCGCGCCACTGACGACGGCCGGCCCCCGGCGCGAACGCCAGGGGCCGCGGTGAGACCGTGCCGGGCGGAGTGTCGAGCCGGGCCGGCCGCCGGCTCAGGCGGTTCGCGTCACCGCCGCCCGACCGGGCCCGCCGCAACGGCACCCGCACCCGCACCCGCATCCGCATCCGCACCGCCACCGCCATCGCCATCGGCACCCGCACCCGCACCCGCACCGGCACCGGCACCGTGCGCTGCCTGCGGCCCCGCGCCCCGCAGCGGCACCTCCTTCACGAAGAAGGCCGCCACGAACCCGATCACCGCGATGATCCCGGCCAGCAGGAACGCCGCCTGCGTACCGGAAGCCACCGCGAACTGATACGCCTCGCGCACCTGCTCCGGCAGCTTCGCCAGGCTCGCCGCGTCGAGCTGCGCCGACTGCTGGGTGGCGGCGGATCCCCCGCGCTCGGCCATCGCGTCCTGCACCCGGCTGGTGAAGAGCGCGCCCATGATCGAGACGCCGAAGGAGCTTCCGAGCGTACGGAAGAGAGTGGTCGACGAGGACGCGACGCCCATGTCCTTCATCTCGACGCTGTTCTGCGCGACGAGCATCGTGATCTGCATCAGGAAGCCCATGCCGGCGCCCAGTACGGCCATGTACAGGCCCGAGGTGAGCCGCGAGGTCCCGGTGTCCATCTGGGCGAGCAGCAGCAGCCCGGCGACCATCAGTCCGCCGCCCAGGATGGGGAAGATCTTGTACTTGCCGTTGTGGGTGGTCATCCGGCCCGCGATCAGCGAGACGACCATCATCGACATCAGCATCGGCAGCAGGAGCAGGCCGGAGTTGGTCGCCGAAGCGCCCTGGACGGACTGCTGGAACAGCGGCAGGAAGAGCACCGCGCCGAACATCACGAAGCCGGTCAGGAAGCCGATCACCGACATGAGCGTGAAGTTGCGGTTGCGGAAGATGTGCAGCGGCATGATCGGCTCGGCTGCCCTGGACTCGACGAAGAGGAAACCGACGAGTGCGGCGACACCGACCGCGATGAGCTCCATGATGATGGCCGAGGACCAGGCGTACTCCGTACCGCCCCAGGTCGTGACCAGCACGATCGCCGTGATGCCGACCGTCAGCAGCGCCGCGCCGAGGTAGTCGATCCGCGCCTGCGACCGCTCCTTCCGGGGCAGATGCAGTACGGCGGTGACCATCGCCAGCGCGACCGCGCCGAGCGGCAGGTTGATGTAGAAGCTCCAGCGCCAGCCCAGGTGGTCGGTGATGGTGCCGCCGACGAGCGGCCCGCCGATCATGGCGAGCGCCATCACGCCGGCCATCATGCCCTGGTACTTGCCGCGCTCCCGTGGCGGAATCAGGTCACCGATGATCGCCATGACGCCGACCATGAGACCGCCCGCGCCGAGCCCCTGAAGGGCACGGAAGCCGATCAGCTGGCCCATGTCCTGGGCCATTCCGCTGAGCACGGATCCGACGAGGAAGACGACGATGGCGGTGAGGAAGATGCCCTTGCGTCCGTACAGGTCACCGAGCTTGCCCCAGATGGGCGTGGACGCGGCCGTGGCCAGGGTGTACGACGTAACGACCCAGGACAGGTGCTCCAGGCCGCCGAGCTCGCCCACGATGGTCGGCATGGCGGTGCCGATGATCATGTTGTCGAGCATGGCCAGCAGCATCGCGATCATGAGCGCGAGGAGCACCACGCGCACACTGCGCGGCTGGGCCTCCTTCGCCTGTTTCTTCTCTTCCCCCTGCTTCACCTTCACCTGTGGCTTCATCGTGACCATGATCCCCGCTCCCCGTCCCCCGGCTACTTACTTGCCGCCCGGCAAGTTGACTACACTGGGGAAGGTAGACCCCTACTAGCCGGGCGTCAAGTAAGTTTTCTTGGGAGAGCAGCGTGTCCAGAGGCAACACTCGTCAGCGCATTCAGGACGTCGCCATGGAGCTCTTCGCCGAGCAGGGCTACGAGAAGACCTCGCTGCGCGAGATCGCCGAGCGGCTCGACGTCACGAAGGCGGCGCTCTACTACCACTTCAAGACCAAGGAAGACATCATCGTCAGCCTCTTCCAGGACCTGACCAGGCCCATGGACGAGCTGATCGCCTGGGGGCAGGAGCAGCCGCGCACCCTGGAGACGAAGAAGGAGATCCTGGCCCGCTACAGCCAGGCGCTCGCCGCCGCGGCCCCGCTCTTCCGGTTCATGCACGAGAACCAGGCGACGATGCGCGACCTGAGCATCGGCGAGACCTTCAAGGAGCGCATGCTCGTGCTGCTGGAGCTGGTCAAGGACCCGGAGGCGGTGCTGACCGACCAGGTCCGGTGCGTCAGCGCGCTCTTCACGATGCACGCGGCGATGTACGCACTCAGGGACGCCGAAGGCGACCCCGAGGAGAAGCGCAAGGCTGCTCTCGAAGTCGCCATCGATCTGGTGAGCCAGGCACACGGCCAGGCTCCGGGGGGCACACGCTGACGCGGGTGTCACACGCTGTTTTTACGTGTCAGACGCTGACGCGGGTCAGACGCTGACGCCCTCCGCGCGGAGGAACGACACCGGGTTGATCGCAGTGCCGTAGTTCGGCGTCGTACGGATCTCGAAGTGCAGGTGCGGGCCACTGGAGTTTCCGGTGTTGCCGGAGAGGCCGATGCGCTCGCCGGTCTTGACCTTCTGACCGGGGTACACGTTGACCTTCGACAGGTGCGCGTACTGCGAGTACGTGTTGTTGTCGTGCTTGACCACGATCGCGTTGCCGTACGCCGGGCCGTCGCCGGCGCCGTTCGGGCCCGCCTTCACGACGGTGCCGCCGTGCACGGCGTCGACCGGCGTGCCGGTGGGCACCGCGAAGTCCTGGCCGGAGTGCTTGCTGGCCCACATGCCGCCGCCCTTGCCGTACGTCGCGCTGAGCGAGTAGTGCTGGACCGGCTTCATCCAGGAGGATGCCTTCTTGGCCTGCGCCTTCTTCGCGGCGGCGGCCTTGGCCGCGGCCTTCTTCAGGTCCGCGGCCTTCTTCGCGTCGGCGGCGGCCTTCTTCGCGCTGGCGGCGGCCTTGGCCTGAACCTGGGCCTGCTTCTCGACGGCCGCGGCCGCGGTCCCCTCGGCGGCGAACGCCACGCCCGCCGTGCCGAGCATCATCGACGCGCCGAGCCCGGCGGCCACGACGGCGTTGCGGCGGGTACGGACGGACGAGGAGCGGGCGCGGGAGAACATGTCGAACTTCGTCATACGGGGGGAACCTCCGGGCGTGAGTGAACCCGGCAGACCGCCGGGCTGGCTTCACATTGGTAACCCGCGCTCCCGCCGCACCCAAAATGGCTCATCTACTACCAATGGCCGTATTAACGCCATCAACTATTCGACTCTTGACGCAATCCGCCGCACTCTGCAGAACCAGCGAAATAAAGCGACTTCGCCCGGTTTAACCCCACGCCAGACCGCCCCAAACCAGCCATGCGCACTGGCTCCCGTCGCCACCTCCCCCTTGGGCCGAAAGTCCTGCCGCCCACGGCCCGAAAGTCCCTCCCCCGGCGTGCCACAGGCCCACTACTGCGCCTCGTAGAGGCCAAAACGCCTGTGCGCCTTGTCACCGAGACACCCCCCGATACGCTGATCAACTGGACAGCACAGGCCCAGGGGGGACGGCACGTGGATCCCGCAGTAATCGGCACTCGCCTCGCATCGAGCGTGGCCGGACCACTGATCAGGAAGCTCTTCGTGGCTCAGGGCCCGGGCGCCGGCCTGGTCGAGAAACCGACGCGCCTGGCCGGTTACGTGTCCTTCCGAGGCGAGAAGCGCACCCTCACCCGCTCCGACCTGCGCAAACTCTCAGCCGAGCTGGTCAGGCAGGCGCTCCGCACGGGCGAGCGCCCGCTGCCCGCCGACGAGGAACAAGCGGTCGTGGACGCCCTCACCACCACGCTGTACGCCCTGGGAGACCTCACCCTCACCGACGTCGAGGCTGTCGACCTGGGCCACACAGCCCTGGCGGCCGAACTGCGCCGCGCGAGCCCCGGACCGGAACGCCACCTGTCGGCCGACGCGACGTACTTCTACGAGCGCCTCCTGGCCGCCACCTGCCTGCACATCCTCCACTTCTTCACCCAGCGCTCGGCCTTCGTCGCGGCGACCCTGGTCGCGCAGAGCCGCCGCCAGAGCGAACTGATCGCCAGGGTCGACACCCTCATCGCCCGCAGCCCCCTGCCGGGAGCGCAGGACGTGGCCTTCGAGCAGCGCTACCTGGCGCACATGGCGAAGAAGCACAGCAAGCTGACGATCTACGGCATCGACCTGAGCAACTCACCGGGGAAGTGGCCGCTGGACGCGGCGTATCTGAGCCTGGAGGCGACGGCTCACGTGCCGGCCACAGACGAGCCGTGGTTTGCTGCCCCCGCTCTCGCGGAGAGCCAGTTCATGGCGGACGGGCTCGGATCCCAGCACCGCAGCCCGTGGTTCGCCGAGGTGATGCCCCACGCCCTCGCCCCCCGCCCCGCCGACCAGGCCCTCGCCGACCACGAACGCGTCCTGCTGCGCGGCGAGGCCGGCTCCGGCAAGACCACACTGATCCAGTGGCTGGCGGTCTCCGCCGCCCGCCGGCACAGCGCCGACCGGATGGCGTACCTCCACGACCGCATCCCCTTCGTCCTCCCCCTGCGCACCCTGACCCGCCACGGCGAGCGCCTCCCCGCCCCCAAGGACTTCCTGGCCGCGGTCGGCTCCCCGCTCGCCGGCGAACAGCCCACCGGCTGGGAGTCCCGTGTACTGGCGGCGGGCCGCGCCCTCGTGCTCGTCGACGGCATCGACGAGATCCCGGAAGCCGAACGCTCCCGTACCCGCGCATGGCTGAGCGACCTGATCGACGCCTGTCCGGGCAACCGCTGGCTGGTCACCTCCCGCCCCTCCGCCGTACGCGAGGACTGGCTGGCGGACGAGGGCTTCACGGAACTGACCCTCTCCGCCATGAGCCGGGCCGACGTGGCGGCATTCATCACACGCTGGCACGCGGCGGCCCGTACCGGCTCACAGGACGAGGACGCGGCCCTGGTCTCGTACGAGCGTCAACTCCTGGCAGCGGTACGCGCGAAACCCGACCTGGGCCGCCTCGCCACCAACCCCCTGATGTGCGGCCTGATCTGCGCCCTGCACCGCGACCGGCACGGTTTCCTGCCCCTCGGCCGCAAGGACCTCTACACGGCGGCGCTTTCCATGCTGCTGGTACGCCGCGACCGCGAACGGGACATGGGCGTACCGGAACTGCGCGAAGAGCCGCAGATCCAGTTCCTCCAGCGGCTGGCGTACTGGCTGATCCGCAACGGCCGCACGGAGATGGACCGTACGCGAGCGGAAAGCATCATCGCCGACACCCTCCCCGCCGTGCCGGAGGTCGCGGCGCTGGGCGACGCGAAGGCGGTCTTCACCCACTTCCTGCACCGGAGCGGCCTGCTCCGTCAACCGGGCCCGGGAACGGTCGACTTCATCCACCGCACCTTCCAGGACTTCCTCGGCGCGCGTGCCGCCGTCGACGAGGGCGACTTCGGCGTCCTGGTCGGGCACGCGGCGGACGACCAGTGGGAGGACGTCATCCGCATGGCGGTGGCGCACGCGCGCCCGCGAGAACGGGCGCAGTTCTTCACGGACCTGCTGTCCTACGGCGACAGCCACGCGGACGCCGCGGTACGCACCCGAGTCCACCTCCTTGCGGCAGCCTGCCTCGAAGACGCCGCCGAACTCTCCCCGGCCGTACGCCAGGAGGTCCAACACCGCGCGGCGGCCCTCATCCCACCGGCCCACGCGCAGGCGGCCCGCGAGCTCGCGGCGGCCGGTCCGGTGATCCTGGACCTGCTGCCGGGTCCGGAAGGGCTGGACGAACCCACAGCCGCGCGTGTGGTCATCGCCGCGTCCCATGTCACCTCGGACCGTGCGATTCCGTACCTGGCCCGTTTCGCCGGGCACAAAAGCCCGCGCGTCCGGGCTCAGCTCATCTGGTCCTGGGCCCGGTTCGACACCGGCGCGTACGCCGAGGAGGTCATCGCCCACATCGACCCCACGGGCGTGTACTTCACCGCCACGACGGACGAGCACCTCGCGGCCCTGCGGGCACTCGGTACCCGGCCGATGCTCGATGCGAGAGGTGATCTCTCCGAACACGCCCTGCGGACGTACACGGCCGAGGCCTCGCTCACCCTTGCCCGCATCCGCGAGAACCCGTCGCTGCGGGACCTGTCGTTCCTTCAGGGCCAGAGCGGACTGTCCGGCCTGTTCGTCTCCGAGTGCCCCAAGCTGACGGACCTCACGGGACTCGACGGGCTGCCCCTCCACATGCTCACCCTGGACCGGATCGGCGACGCCGCTCTCGGCCCGCTGTCATCCCTGGAAGGCCTGCAGACCCTCACCCTGATGGGAGACGAGATCCGCTGGTCCATGAGGGACCTCCCCTCACGCGCCCCCTTTGATTCGCTCAACCTGCAGGACGCGGCCAGGCCTGCCGACGGGCTGTGCGGACTCCGCACCTACAGCGAGACCTTGGAAGCCCTCTACTTGGGCTTCCGGTGCACACCCCAGGACCCGGAAGAGTGGGTGGAGATCAGCCGACTGCCGAAGCTGTCGACCCTCTCGGCAACCGGCGACTTCCTTGCCCGAGCCCCTCAGGCCCTGACCATCGCGCCCGTCACGGACTTCTGGCTCCACAGCGAAACGCCGGGGCCCTCGCTCGACAGAGTCCCGGAACTCTTCCCCCACCTCACGGAACTGATGCTCAATGGCCCCAGCCAGGAGCCTTTCGACGTCACGCCCCTCGCGTCCCTGACCGAGCTTCAGGTCATCCACTTTCCCAGCGGCACCCACACCGTGCGCGGCCTCGACCGCCTCCCCGAGGACATCCGGGTGTACGGGCTTCCCGGCCGGTCGCGCTGACACCACACGCCCTTCCCTCCCTCTGCGGGCATCACCCCAATGCCCGCGCAGCCCTCGTACGCGCCCGCCCGTACCGGTGCCTGACCACAGAACACCGGGACGGGCGCGGCCGGGCGTCCTTCCGGCGGCCGTCCCCGTCCGGGATGCTGCGTGCCATGAGTAGACCCGTGATTCGAGCGAAGCGCCCAGCGCGCCGTACCCGCGTCTGGATCTGGCCCCTGGCCGTCGCCCTCGCCTGCACGCTCACATGGAGTTCACCCGCCACGACCGCCGCCGGCCCCTCCGACACCGGCATCAAGGGCGCCATCGACACGATCCTCACCGACGCCCGCCTCGACGGCGGCGCCGCGAGCGTCGTCGTGGCCGACGCCGCCACCGGCGAGACGCTCTACCAGCGCGACGGCGCCGACCGCCTCATGCCCGCCTCCAACACCAAGCTGCCCACCTCCGCCGCCGCCATGGCTCTCCTCGGCCCCGACTACCGCTACCGTACGGACGCCCTCGCCACCGGCAGCCGCCATGGCTCCGTACTCCGCGGCGACCTCTACCTGCGCGGCACCGGTGACCCCACCACCCTCGCCAAGGACTACGACGAACTCGCCGCCCGGGTCGCCCGGTCCGGCATCAAACGGATCACCGGGCGGCTGATCCCCGACGACACCCGCTTCGACACCCAGCGCCTCGGCCGCTCCTGGGCCGCCGATGACGAGTCGTCGTACTACTCCGCTCAGATCTCGGCACTCACCGTCGCTCCGGACACCGACTACGACTCCGGAACGGTCATCGTCACGGCCTCCCCCGGCGCCGCACCCGGCGCCGCGCCGAAACTCACCCTCACCCCGCCCACGGACTACGTCGACCTCGACATCCGCGCCACGACCGTCCCCGCCGGCCGGCCGGGCACCCTCACGGTCGAACGCCGGCACGGCTCGAACACGATCAGCGTCACCGGAGACATCCCCGTCGGCGCGAACGCCACCAAGCAGTGGGTCACCGTCTGGGAGCCGACGGGTTACGCCGCCGCCGTCTTCGCCGACGCGCTGACCGCCCACGGCGTACGCGTCACGGGCCCCACGCGGCTGAGCCGCCCCACCCCCAAGAACGCCAAGCCCCTCGCCACGCACACCTCCATGCCGCTCAAGGAGCTGATGCGTCCCTTCATGAAGCTGTCCAACAACATGCACGCCGAGGCCCTCACCAAGACCATCGGCTACGAGACGGCGGGCAGCGGCACCTGGAGCGCCGGCCTCGCCGGCATCTCGTCGTACCTCAGGAAGGAAGGCGTGGACACGGCCGCTCTCCGCCAGGTCGACGGCTCCGGCCTGTCCCGCATGAACAACATCCCGGCCGCCCAGTTCGCCAGGCTTCTCCTCGCGGTACGCACCGCGCCCTGGTATGCCGACTGGTACGAGTCGCTCCCCGTCGCCTGCGGCCCGGACCGCATCATCGGCGGCACCCTCCGTTCCCGCATGTGCAAGACCCCCGCCGCCCTGAACGCCCGCGCGAAGACCGGCTCCCTGACCGGCGCCTCCGGCCTCTCCGGGTACGTCACGGACGCGGGCGGCCGCGAGCTGGTCTTCAGCATCGTCCTCAACAACTACCTGGCCTCCTCGGTGAAGAGCATCGAGGACGCGATCGTGACCACCCTCGCCTCCTCGACCAGGACCAGCACGACCCTCGTACGCCCAGCCACCCGGCGCGCTGCTGCCGCCACCGACACCACCGTCGAATGCTCCTGGCGCAAGCCCGCCCTCTGCTGAAACAGCGGCATCAGCAGCAGCAAAAAAGGGTGGCCCCGGAACCAATGGTTCCGAGGCCACCCCTTCAAGCGCTCAAGCGCGCTTCACGCGCCGTTACGCGTCCTTCGACATGTTCGGGCCGGCGCTGCCGCCCGTTGCCTGCTCGATCGGGGGGACGTCGGGCAGAGCCGACTTCTCCTCGCCGCGGAAGGTGAACGCCTTCGCGTCACCCTCGCCCTCGACATCGACGACCACGATGTGGCCGGGACGCAGCTCGCCGAAGAGGATCTTCTCGGACAGGATGTCCTCGATCTCCCGCTGGATCGTCCGGCGCAGCGGCCGGGCGCCCATGACCGGGTCGTAGCCCTTCTTCGCGAGCAGCGACTTGGCTTCCGAGCTGAGCTCGATGCCCATGTCGCGGTCCTTCAGGCGCTCGTCCACCTTGGCGAGCATGAGGTCGACGATCTGGATGATGTCTTCCTCGGTGAGCTGGTGGAAGACGACCGTGTCGTCGACACGGTTGAGGAACTCGGGGCGGAAGTGCTGCTTCAGCTCTTCGTTGACCTTGTTCTTCATCCGCTCGTAACCGGTCTTGACGTCGCCCGCAGCCGCGAAGCCCAGGTTGAAGCCCTTGGAGATGTCCCGGGTCCCGAGGTTGGTCGTCATGATGATGACCGTGTTCTTGAAGTCCACGACCCGGCCCTGGGAGTCGGTCAGACGACCGTCTTCCAGAATCTGGAGCAGGGAATTGAAGATATCGGGGTGGGCCTTCTCGACCTCGTCGAAGAGAACGACGGAGAACGGCTTACGGCGCACCTTCTCGGTGAGCTGGCCGCCCTCTTCGTATCCCACGTAACCGGGGGGAGAACCGAAGAGACGGGAAACCGTGTGCTTCTCACTGAACTCCGACATGTCGAGGGAGATCAGTGCGTCCTCGTCGCCGAAGAGGAATTCGGCGAGCGTCTTGGAAAGCTCGGTCTTACCGACACCGGACGGGCCGGCGAAGATGAACGAGCCACCGGGGCGCTTCGGGTCCTTCAGACCGGCTCGCGTACGGCGGATCGCCTGCGAGAGGGCCCTGATGGCGTCCTTCTGGCCGATGACGCGCTTGTGCAGCTCGTCCTCCATGCGCAGCAGGCGGGAAGACTCTTCCTCGGTGAGCTTGAAGACCGGGATGCCCGTGGCCGTGGCCAGGACCTCGGCGATCAGTTCCTCGTCCACCTCGGCGACGACGTCCATGTCGCCGGCCTTCCACTCCTTCTCGCGCTTGGTCTTGGCCGCGAGGAGCTGCTTCTCCTTGTCGCGCAGAGAAGCCGCCTTCTCGAAGTCCTGCGAGTCGATCGCGGACTCCTTGTCCCTGCGGACACCGGCGATCTTCTCGTCGAACTCACGGAGGTCCGGCGGTGCGGTCATCCGGCGGATGCGCATCCGGGAACCGGCCTCGTCGATCAGGTCGATCGCCTTGTCCGGCAGGAAGCGGTCCGAGATGTAGCGGTCGGCCAGGGTGGCCGCCGCGACCAGCGCCGAGTCCGTGATGGACACGCGGTGGTGCGCCTCGTAACGGTCGCGCAGGCCCTTGAGGATCTCGATCGTGTGGGGGAGGGAAGGCTCCGCCACCTGGATCGGCTGGAAGCGGCGCTCAAGCGCGGCGTCCTTCTCAAGGTGCTTGCGGTACTCGTCGAGCGTCGTCGCACCGATGGTCTGGAGCTCACCACGGGCGAGCATCGGCTTCAGGATCGAAGCCGCATCGATCGCGCCCTCGGCGGCGCCCGCACCCACCAGGGTGTGGAGCTCGTCGATGAACAGGATGATGTCGCCGCGGGTGCGGATCTCCTTCAGGACCTTCTTCAGGCGCTCCTCGAAGTCACCGCGGTAGCGGGAACCGGCGACGAGCGCGCCGAGGTCGAGGGTGTAGAGGTGCTTGTCCTTGAGGGTCTCGGGCACCTCGCCCTTGACGATGGCCTGCGCCAGGCCCTCGACGACCGCCGTCTTTCCGACGCCGGGCTCGCCGATGAGGACCGGGTTGTTCTTGGTACGGCGGGACAGCACCTGCATGACCCGCTCGATCTCCTTCTCGCGCCCGATGACCGGGTCGAGCTTGGATTCGCGGGCGGCCTGCGTCAGGTTGCGGCCGAACTGGTCCAGGACGAGCGAGGTCGAGGGCGTGCCCTCGGCCGGGCCGCCGGCAGCGGCGGTCTCCTTGCCCTGGTAACCGGAGAGCAGCTGGATGACCTGCTGCCGCACCCGGTTCAGATCGGCGCCCAGCTTCACGAGGACCTGGGCGGCGACGCCCTCGCCCTCGCGGATCAGGCCGAGCAGGATGTGCTCTGTACCGATGTAGTTGTGGCCGAGCTGGAGGGCCTCGCGGAGCGACAGCTCCAGGACCTTCTTGGCACGAGGGGTGAAGGGAATGTGACCGGACGGAGCCTGCTGGCCCTGCCCGATGATCTCCTCCACCTGCTGGCGGACCGCCTCGAGCGAAATCCCGAGGCTCTCCAGGGCCTTAGCGGCGACACCCTCACCCTCGTGGATAAGGCCCAGGAGGATGTGCTCGGTGCCGATGTAGTTGTGGTTGAGCATCCGGGCTTCTTCCTGAGCCAGGACGACAACCCGCCGCGCGCGGTCGGTGAACCTCTCGAACATCGTTAATCGCTCCTCAGAGCGGTCGGTCAGTGAGGGGTCGGTCCCCTCCCAGTCCTTCCGCATGCTAGTCCCGTAGGACGGGACAGCTCATTCCAACTGCCGACATCCGTCCGGATCACCCCCGCCTCCGCGGGGAATCGAGCTGCCGAACAGCCGACACCTGCTCCAACCTGATGGTGGGAGACGATGTTCCCGCAGGCCAAGCAGATACCCGTTCATCCACTACGCCCATGGCGAACGTGAGACGTTTCCTCAGGCGTGTCGGCCCTTCCCACTAGGAATGTCTTACCCGTAAGCACTGACACTCCATGCGGCGCGCGCCTGTTCCCTCAGCTAAGGGCGAACATTCTTGCGCCGCCGAATGACCCCAGGCGCTCCCGCGTCATCAACACAGCGCAGTCGGCAGCGGACGCTGCGTAACCCCGAGGCGTTTCAGGAGTTGCTCCGGACATGACGCCCACGGTTCCGTTCCCGCGCACGCCGCCCGAAGACGGGGTCGCGCAGTGGTACGCACACGAGCTCGGCTGGGCCACCGCGGCGAGCGGCGACGGTCGCCCGGTGCAACTGCTGACCGGCCTGCGCTTCGACGTACTGGAGCTGCCTGCGGACGCGGGTTTCGCTGTACTGCGGCGTCACGCGGGGCTCAGGTGTCCCGTCGCGCTGGCCGGGCGGCTGATGCGGCTGCTGGTGGCCGCGGGAAGCGCCGAGGAACTCCCCGGGCTCCTCGACTGGCTGGAGTGGGGCGGCGTCGCCCTGGACCTGCGCGTGCTGGGCGCGGGCGGACGGATGACCGCGCCCTCACCGCCCGGCTGGGCCGGCGCGCAGGGGGCCGCCGTATGGCTGCGGCCCCCCGAGCCGCGGCACGAGGTGGAACCGACACTTCCGGCTTTCGCCGGACTCGGGTGCCGTGGGGAAACACCCGATCTCGTACGTCTTGTGGGCACGGCGGCGACGGAATGCCACCGGGCCCGGTTGTCGCGTACGAATTCCGCTCACGCGAATGCTCAGCCGTTGGCCTTCTCGTAGGCCTCACGGATGTCGGCCGGGACACGGCCGCGGTCATTCACGTTGTAACCGTTCGCCTTGGCCCACTTACGGATCTCGGCGGTGTTCTGGTTGCCGCCCGCGGCAGCGGCGCGCGCCTTGCCGCGACCCGAAGCCGCACGGCCACCGGTGCGTCGGCCGCTCTTGGTGTACGGGTCGAGCAGACCACGGAGCTTGTCCGCGTTCGCGGTGGTGAGGTCGATCTCGTAGGTCTTGCCATCCAGAGCGAACGTCACGGTCTCGTCCGCCTCGCCACCGTCGAGGTCATCGACAAGAAGGACCTGAACCTTCTGTGCCACCGGATTTCCTTTCATCGAAAATGCAGTACGCGGAAAGGAAACCGCTTTTCCCTGAAAAACACAAACCCCCGGTGGAGGTTCAGTACCTCTAGAAGACGGGAAACGTGCGCGTTTCGGACATAGGGCTCCGGCCGCTTCTGTCGATCACAGGTGCAGAAGCATCCGGCTGTTGCCCAAGGTGTTCGGCTTCACTCGTTCGAGTCCCAGGAACTCCGCTACGCCCTCGTCATAGGAACGCAGCAGCTCGCTGTAGACATCTCCGTCGACCGGCGCCTCTCCGATCTCCACGAAGCCGTGCTTCATGAAGAACTCGACTTCGAAGGTGAGGCAGAAAACCTTGCGCACCCCGAGCCAGCGCGCGGTCTGGAGCAGCTTGTCCAGTACTTGATGCCCCACTCCGGCGCCCTTGAAGGCGGGATCGACGGCGAGAGTTCGCACTTCGGCGAGGTCTTCCCACATCACGTGCAGCGCGCCGCAGCCGACGACTGCGGCGTCCTCGTCGCGTTCGGCGACCCAGAACTCCTGGATGTCCTCGTAAAGCGTCACGTTCGCTTTGTCGAGCAGGATCCGCTTCTGCGCGTACGTGTCGACGAGACTGCGCACGGAGGGCACATCACTGGTCCTCGCCCGCCGGACGGTGATGGCTTTTCGCTCTGACGGCATACGTCGACGCTATCGCCCCGGACCCGGTGGACTCTCGGCGCCCTCTGCCGGACCCGCGGGTGGTTCTGTCGCGGGATCGGCGCGCTGAACGACGCGCATCGCGTCCTCAAGAGCCTCGCGCTGCTCCGCCGACATCATGCCGAAGAAGGCGACAAGAGCCGCTGCGGGGTTGTCACTCGTCGACCAGGCTTCGTTCATCAGTGCGGCCGAGTAGGCGGCGCGGGTGGAGACAGCCGTATATCGATAGGCCCGCCCCTCGACTTCCCTGCGGACCCAGCCCTTCTGATGGAGATTGTCCATTACGGTCATGACCGTGGTGTAGGCGATGGACCGTTCCTTCTGAAGGTCTTCAAGGACTTCCCGGACGGTGACCGGTCGGTTCCACTGCCACACGCGCGTCATGACGGCGTCTTCCAGCTCTCCCAATTGGCGAGGCACAGCGCCACCATAGTAGGAGATTTCGGTAATGGCTGGTTATTTGCGCAGCGAAAAGGGCGTACGGCTCGGAATGAGCCGTACGCCCTTGTGAAGCGCTCGGTGAAGCACGGGCAGGACGGCGGTCAGGCGTCGCCGGTCTTCGGCGCACCCGCCTGGCGGGCGGACTCCGCCCGGGCCATGGTGGCGTCCACGGCCGCGTCTTCCTTGGCCTTGTTGGAACCACCCTGCGTCTTGACGATCGTCGTGACCAGGGCGATGAAGAACGCGGCCATCACCACGGGGGGCAGGAGCGCGGAAACGTAGTCCATGCCGTCCAGAGTAGCTACCCGGCCGCCCTCTGCTCTGGCGGGGGCACGGGGCGTCTGCGGGGCGGGAAGACCTCGGAAGGCTTCGGCGCGGGCCGTGCGGGCCGCATAGGACGCTCCAAGGGCTCGCGGGCGGGCTCCGGCTTCTTGGGCTTCGGCGGTTCCCCGGCACCGGGAGCCCGCCCGCCCGCGATGGCCAGCAGCCGGGTGCGCGGGAGGGGGGCGGTGCTGCGGCCGGCCAGGCGGGCCCGTACGGACTGCTCCGCGATGGCCCGGCAGCGGTCGAGGAGTGCCGCGCCGGCCGGCGTGCCGCGCAGGCCGCGCAGCGCCACGAGGTCGTCGGGGACCGGCTGGTAGCCGGTGGCCAGGGCGTCCTGGAGCAGCCCCAGGTAGCCGCCCGCGGCCGCGGGGAGCGCGTCGCGGTAGCGGGCCAGGTCGGCGAGGAGGAACGCGCGCAGCCGGGCCGCTTCGCGGACCGCCTCGTCCAGGGTGCCTGCGAGGCGCAGGCAGTCCTGGACGTCTTCGTCGGACAGTGACGCGGGATGGAGGGCGATGGCGACGGCGCGTCGGAGCACACGCAGCTCGTCCGCGCTGAACGCCATGCCGCCACGGGATCCGTATGGCGTGGGCATGCAGTGACAATACGCACCAAACGGACAAAATCTGTTTAATTGATCTACGACGGCGCGGCGGCCGGGGCCGTCACATCCGGGCGACGTTGCGCTCGTACACCAGCCGCAGGCCGATCAGCGTCAGCCACGGCTCGTGCTCGTCGATCTCCGAGGCCTCGCCGAGCACCATCGGTGCCAGCCCGCCCGTCGCGATGACGGTCACGTCGTCCGGGTCGCCGTCGGGGCCCACGAGCTCCCGCGCCATGCGCTGCGTGACGCCGTCGACCTGACCCGCGAAGCCGTAGACGATGCCGGACTGCATGGCCTCGACGGTGTTCTTGCCGATCACGCTGCGCGGTCGGGCCAGCTCGATCTTGCGGAGCTGGGCGCCCTTGACGCCGAGCGCCTCGACGGAGATCTCGATGCCCGGCGCGATGACGCCGCCCGCGTACTCACCGCGCGCCGACACGGCGTCGAAGGTCGTCGCCGTACCGAAGTCGACGACGATCGCCGGACCGCCGTAGAGCTCGACGGCCGCGACCGCGTTGATGATGCGGTCCGCGCCGACCTCCTTGGGGTTGTCCATCAGGATCGGCACGCCCGTCTTGATGCCGGGCTCCACGAGCACGGCGGGGACGTCGCCGTAGTAGCGGCGGGTCACCTCGCGCAGCTCGTGCAGGACGGACGGGACGGTCGAGCAGATCGCGATGCCCTCGATGCCGTCGCCGAGTTCGTCGCCGAGGAGCGGGTGCATGCCCATGAGGCCCTGGAGGAGTACGGCGAGTTCGTCGGCCGTGCGGCGGGCGTCGGTGGAGATGCGCCAGTGCTCGACGATCTCCTCCCCGTCGAACAGGCCGAGGACGGTGTGGGTGTTGCCGACGTCGATGGTGAGCAGCATGGGTTACTTCGCCTCGCGCAGGTCGAGACCGATGTCGAGGATCGGGGACGAGTGCGTGAGCGCCCCGACGGCGAGGAAGTCGACGCCCGTGTCCGCGTACGCGCGGGCGTTCTCCAGGGTCAGCCGGCCGGACGATTCGAGGACCGCGCGGCCGTTCACGAGAGCGACCGCCTCGGCGGTCTGCTCCGGCGTGAAGTTGTCCAGGAGGATCAGGTCGGCGCCCGCCTCCAGGACCTCGGTCACCTGGGCGAGGGTGTCGACCTCGACCTCGATCGGGACCTCGGGGAACGCCTTGCGTACGAGTGTGAAGGCCTCGGCCACGCCGCCCGCCGCCACCACGTGGTTGTCCTTGACGAGCGCCGCGTCCGAGAGGGACATGCGATGGTTGACGCCGCCGCCGCAGCGGACCGCGAACTTCTCCAGGGCGCGCAGCCCCGGAGTCGTCTTGCGGGTGTCGCGGACCTTGGCGCCCGTACCTTCGAGAACGTCCGCCCACGCGCGCGTGGCCGTCGCGATGCCCGACAGACGGCACAGCAGGTTGAGCGCGCTGCGCTCGCCGGTCAGCAGGTCGCGGGTGCGGGTGGTGACGCTGATGAGCTTCTGCCCGGCCTCGACCCGGTCGCCGTCCTCGACGTGCCGCTCGACCTCGAACTCGTCCGTACAGACGATCGACAGGACCGCCTCGGCGACGCGCAGGCCCGCCACGGTGCCGGCCTCGCGGGCCGTGAAGTCGCCGGTCGCGACGGCGTCCTCGGGGACGGTCGCGACGGTGGTGACGTCGGGGCCGTGGGCGAGGTCCTCGGCGAGCGCGACGTTCGCGACGTCCTCGACCTCGACGGGGTCGAGGCCCGCCGCGACGAGGAGCTGGGCGAGGTCCGGGTCGAGGCTGCACTCGGCGGTGTCGAGTTCGTACGTCTCCTCACCGCCGCAGCCGCAGGCGTCGCCGCAGCCGCCGGAGGCGGTCGGCAGGAGCTGGGGGTTGTCGGGCGTACTCACGGTTACTGCTCCCTCTGAGCTGGTACGGGGCCGGGGTCTACGGGCGGGAAGGACGCGGATGCGGTGCGGTGTACGGCGAGGGTGCGGCCGGGGGTGAGCCGTACGACGAGGTGACGGCGCCAGGTGTCGTCGTCGCGGTCGGGGCGGTCCTCGCGCCAGTGACAGCCGCGGGTCTCCTCGCGGGCGCGGGCGGCGGCGACCAGGACGCGCGAGACGAGGAGAAGGTTGGTGGCCTCCCAGGCGTCCACGCCGGGCTCGGCGTCCTTGACGTCGTCGCTCCCGTTCCCCGCGTCCGCTTCGGCGGCCGCGCTGCGGTACAGGACCTCCAGCGCGTCCGCCGCGTGGTCGAGGCTGTCGGCGGAACGCAGCACTCCGGCGCCCGCCGTCATGATCCGCTGGATCTCGATGCGGGTCGCCGGGTCGAGGAGCGGGCCGGGGGCCTCCTCGCTCTCCACGGCGGGGCCGGGGGTCGCGGGGTGGGCCGCGATGTCCTCGGCGATGCGTTCCGCGAAGACCAGGCCCTCAAGGAGCGAGTTGGAGGCGAGCCGGTTCGCGCCGTGCACGCCCGTGCAGGCCACCTCACCGCACGCGTAAAGGCCGGGAACCGTCGTACGGCCGCGCAGGTCCGTCCGTACGCCGCCGGACGCGTAGTGGGCCGCCGGTGCGACGGGGACGGGCTCGGTGACCGGGTCGATGCCGTGGGAGCGGCAGGCCGCCAGGATGGTCGGGAAACGTGACTCCCACATCCGCGCGCCGAAGTGCCGGGCGTCCAGGTACATGTGCTCGGCGCCCTGCTCGCGCATCCGCCGCATGATGCCCTTGGCGACGATGTCGCGCGGGGCGAGCTCCGCCAGTTCGTGCTGCCCGAGCATGAAGCGCACGCCGTCCGCGTCGACGAGGTGCGCGCCCTCGCCCCGTACCGCTTCGGAGACGAGCGGCTGCTGCCCTTCCGCGTCCGAGCCCAGGAAGAGCACGGTGGGGTGGAACTGGACGAATTCGAGGTCCGAGACCTCCGCGCCCGCGCGCAGGGCGAGCGCGACGCCGTCGCCCGTCGAGACGGACGGGTTGGTGGTGGCCGAGAAGACCTGCCCCATGCCGCCGGTGGCGAGGACGACGGCCGGGGCGCGGACGGCGCCGACACCGTCGTGCTGGCCCTCCCCCATGACGTGCAGCGTGACGCCCGCCGTGCGTCCGTCGGGGTCCATGAGCAGGTCCAGGACCAGGGCGTTCTCGATCGTACGAAGAGAGGCGGACCGTACGGCTTCGACCAGCGCCCGGGAGATCTCCGCGCCCGTCGCGTCACCGCCCGCGTGGGCGATGCGGCGGCGGTGGTGGCCGCCCTCGCGGGTGAGCTGGATGGCGCCCGACTCGGGGTCGGTGTCGAAGAGGGCGCCGGTGTCGATCAGGCGGCGTACGGCGTCGGGGCCCTCGGTGACCAGGGCCCGTACGGCTTCCTCGTCGCACAGGCCCGCGCCCGCCACGAGCGTGTCGTCCAGGTGCTGCTCGGGGGTGTCCCCGTCGCCGAGGGCGGCGGCTATGCCGCCCTGCGCCCAGCGCGTGGAGCCGTCGTCCAGGCGGGCCTTGGTGACGACGACCGTACGCAGACCGGCGGCGGTGCAGCGCAGGGCGGCGGTCAGGCCGGCGACGCCGGAGCCGACGACCACGACGTCGGCGTCGACGGTCCAGCCGGGGGCGGGGGCCTTCAGCCGTATACCGGTCCGGGTCATGCCGAGGCTCCCTGCTCGCGGACTGCGCTGTCTTCGCTGCCCTCGTTGTCTTCGTCGGCTTCGCTGTCTTCGCCGGCTTCGTGGACGAAGGTCAGCGGGATGTTGTCGATGAGGCGGGTGGCGCCGACCCTGGCGGCCACGGCGAGGATCGCGTCACCGCTGTAGGTGTCGGGCACCTCGGTGAAGTCCGACGGGTCGACGAGGGCGGCGTAGTCGAGGTTCAGCGGGGGCTCAAGGCGCGCCGCCTCGTCCAGGACGGTGGCCGCTGCCGCGCGTACGGCCGCCGGGCCGCTCAGGTCCGCGTGGCCCGCCTGCTCGACGGCGTGCGCGTCGGCCGCCGCGCGCGCCTCGCCGAGGCCCGCGAGGGCGGCCACGCGCGCGGGGGTCGTCACCGCGCCCTGGGCCACGGCACGCGCGTGCAGGGCCTCCAGGGCGATGAGCCGGTCGCGGGCGGCGAACAGCGCGCGGGAGAGGGCGAGGGCGGTGCGGCGCTCGGCGGGCGAGAGGTAGCGGTTGCGGCTGGACAGGGCCAGACCGTCCTCCTCACGGACCGTCGGTACGCCGATGATCTCGACGGGGAAGTTCAGGTCGCGCGCCATGCGGCGGATCAGGGCGAGCTGCTGGGCGTCCTTCTGCCCGAAGAAGGCGACGTCCGGTCCCGTCAGGTGCAGCAGCTTCGCGACGACGGTCAGCATGCCGTCGAAGTGGCCGGGACGGGACGCGCCTTCGAGGCGCTCGCCCATCGGCCCCGCGGTGATACGGACCTGCGGTTCGCCGCCCGGATAGACCTCGTCGGCGGACGGGGCGAACACGGCGTTCGCACCGGCCTGTTCGGCGAGGGCGAGGTCGGCGTCGAGAGTGCGCGGGTAACGGTCGAGGTCCTCGCCGGCGCCGAACTGGAGCGGGTTGACGAAGACCGTGACGACGACGAAGCCCTTGGGCCCGACGTGCTCGCGCGCCGTGCGGATCAGTGTCGCGTGGCCCTCGTGCAGGGCGCCCATGGTCATGACGACGGCGGTGCGGCCGGGGGCGCCGGAGTGTTCGAGGACGTACTGGAGGTCCTCGCGCGTGGGGACCAGCTCGAAGGTGCCGCTCATCGGTCTTCTCCCTTGGGCCCGTCGGTACTGCCACCATCGGTGCTGCCACCGTCGGTGCTGCCACCGTCGGCCAGTACCTCCAGCAGCTCCTCGGCGAGCTCGGGCTTGAGCAGGCCGTGGGCGAGGGCGCGGTCGGCGGTCGTACGGGCCATGGCGAGGTAGCCGGCGACGGCCTGCGGCGCGTGCTCGCGCAGCTGCGCGACGTGCGCGGCGACCGTCCCCGCGTCGCCGCGCGCGACAGGGCCCGTGAGGGCGGCGTCGCCGGAGCGCAGGGCGTTGTCCAGGGCGGCGCCGAGGAGTGGTCCGAGCATCCGGTCGGGGGCCTCGACGCCTGCCGTGCGGAGCAGCTCCATGGACTGGGCGACCAGGGTGACCAGGTGGTTCGCGCCGAGGGCGAGGGCCGCGTGGTAGAGCGGGCGCGACTCTTCGGCGACCCACTCGGGCTCGCCGCCCATCTCGATGACCAGGGCCTCGGCCGCGAGGCGCAGCTCCTCGGGCGCGGTGACGCCGAAGGAGCAGCCGGCCAGCCGCTGCACGTCCACGGACGTACCCGTGAACGTCATGGCGGGGTGCAGGGCGAGGGGCAGCGCGCCGGCGCGCAGGGCGGGCGCGAGGACGCGGGTTCCGTACCGTCCGGAGGTGTGCACGATGAGCTGTCCGGGGCGTACGGCGCCGGTCTCCGCGAGCCCCTCGACCAGGCCCGGCAGGGCGTCGTCGGGAACGGTCATCAGGACGAGCTCGGCGCGGGCCAGGACCTCGGCGGGGGTGACGAGCGGGACGTCGGGCAGGAGCGCCGCGGCCCGGCGTACGGACGCGTCCGAGACACCGGAGACGGCGACCGGACGATGGCCCGCGAGCCGCAGCGCGGCGGCGAGTGCGGGGCCGACCCGGCCGGCTCCGACCACGCCGACGGTGAGGCGGGCGGGGCGGTCCCTGGCGTCCAGGGGCTCATGTGCTGCGTTTGGTGCGTTCACGCGGGGACGGCCTTCCGTTCCAGTCCGCGGGGGGTACCGGACGATTTCTCGTCATGCTACGCCAGCGTTTCGTGCGGCTGCCTCGCTGTCCACAGGCTGTGGGCAGAGGCCGCACGGTACGCGATGATCGCCTGCTGACGGACACCGCGGACGCTGGACGAGTGGGCCGACGTCTACGGCGACGGTGTCGTCGCCGGGCTTGAGCGGCTCGTCGCGCGGGCGCCGGGCGAGGCGCTGGCGGACGAAATCCGCGCATCCGGCGAGCCCTTCGGCGGGCTGATGCTGGAACTGCCGCTGCGGGATGCCGGTTTCGTACGTGGTGCACTTCGACGGCGCCCGACTGTGGGAGTGCGCCCCTCACTTCGGGCGTACGCTCCCCGGACATCGCGGAGCCGGCGGACAGCGTGTACGTGTCGTTCTACAAGGCGCACCGCCTGCGGCGGGCTGTTCCCCTACTCGCCCCTTCCCGAACTGGGGCTCCGCCCCAGACCCCGGTCCTCAAACGCCGGACGGGCTGATTGTGCTGCGGGGGTGCGGCCGGGGCTCCGCCCCGAGGCTCGGTTTTCAAGCGCCGGACGGGCTGGTTGTACTGCGAGGGTGCGGCCGGGGCTCCGCCCCACGCCCCGGTCCTCAAGCGCCGGACGGCTGGTTGTACTGCGAGGGTGCGGCCGGGACCCGCCCCACGCCTCGGTCCTCAAGCGCCGGACCCTTCCGCGCGCCCCTAGCCGCACGTACTCGAACCCGCACCCGCGACACGGCGGGAGCGCTGGGCCCGGCCGGCCGAGCCACGGGTGGCGGAGTTGCGGGTCGCTGAGGTGAACAGGTTCGCCAGGGCGGTTCGGAGTCGGTGGGTACGGGGTGGCCGGTCCTCGGCCGTCGCGCGGAGGCGCCGGTAGTCGCGTACCTCCCGCACCGCCTGCCAGTCGTTGAGGCCGGGCGCCGGCGGCGCGGGAGTGCCGAGTCGGGTGGCGCGGTAGACGTCGAGCATGTGCTGCTGAGTGGCGTTCATGTCCTCACCATGCGTACGCCGCACCCCGCGACGCGCATCGTTTGACGAGCCCCGTCAATCGACGGCCGCGCTGTCAGTGGCACCGGGCACGATGTACCCATGAGCGTGTCCATCGACATCACCGGCCTGCCGCCCGAGCGCATCGTCTTCGAGACCTCCCCGCTGGCGGAGCTCGGCATGGCCCTGCACGCCCTGTCCGAGCCGGGCCACCACCCCGGACTGCACGGCTGGGCGACCGCGGCCGCCGCCTCGCTGAAGCCGGACCTCGCCGACCGGATGAGCGAGGCGGAGTTCCTGTGGCGCAGCACGTTCTCGGACGTCTTCATGCCGTTCGCCGGCCTGCGGGGCGGTGACGGCAGGACGGGGGCGACGCTCAGCGACGACCTGGACGCGCTGGACCGGCTGGACGACGAACGATTCGTCTCCGCGGCCCTGGAGTTCACCTGCTCCAGTACGTACGGCACGCCCAGCCCGTCCCCGCTCGTCGACGCCACGATGCGCGAGCGGGCGCTGGACCTGGCCGCCGCGCGGGGGCCGAAGCAGACGGACTTCGCGCGCCGCCTGCTGGCCGATCCGGCGTCCGTACGGGCCTGGCTGCGGCGGCTCTTCGAGGACTGTGACCAGGCGTTCTTCGCGGACACCTGGCGTCGGATACGGGTCCAGCTGGCCGCCGACGCACGGCACAACGGCGAGGTGCTGCGCCGCAAGGGCCTCGCGGAGGCGCTGCACGCGGTCTCCCCCGCGCTGACGCTGGAGGAGAGCGGTGGCGCGGGCGGGGCCAGGACCCGTATCCAGGCCGACAAGCTCGCCGAGGGCCGCACCAGCGCCGTCGAGCCGGACGTCGGCGCGGGACTCACCTTCGTGCCGTCGAGCTTCGGCTGGCCGCATCTGTCGGTCCTGCACGCCCCCGGCTGGCGTCCGGTGATCCACTACCCGGTCGGCGCACCGGAACTGCCGTCCCCCGCGTCGGTCGAGCTGCTGAAGCTGCGGATGGAAGCGCTGGCCCACCCCATGCGCATGCGCCTGTGCCGCAACCTGGCCCGCTCCCCGTACACGACGGGCGAGCTCGCCGAATCGCACGGGATCACCGCCCCTGAGGTCTCACGGCACCTGACGACCCTGCGGAAGGCCGGTCTGCTGACCACCCAGCGCCGTGGCCGCTACGTCCTGCACAGCCTGGACCTCCAGGTGGTGTCCCGGCTGGGCAGCGACTTCCTGGAGGGCGTGCTGCGCTGAGGCGGGGAGGAACCTACTTGTCGATGTCGCCGACGACGAAGAACAGCGACCCCAGGATCGCCACCATGTCGGCGACGAGCGTTCCCGGAAGCAGTTCCACCAACGCCTGGATGTTGTTGAACGACGCCGAGCGCAGCTTCAGGCGGTACGGCGTCTTCTCGCCCTTCGAGACGAGGTAGTAGCCGTTGATGCCGAGCGGGTTCTCAGTCCAGGCGTAGGTGTGGCCCTCCGGGGCCTTCAGCACCTTCGGGAGCCGCTGGTTGATCGGGCCGGGCGGGAGGTCGGCCATCCGGTCCAGGCAGGCGTCCGCCAGGTCCAGCGCGTTGTGCGTCTGTTCGAGCAGGACCTCGAAGCGGGCGAGGCAGTCGCCCTCGGTCCTGGTGGCGACCTTCAGCGTGTCCTGGAGTTCGCCGTACGCGAGGTACGGCTCGTCGCGCCGGAGGTCGAAGTCGACGCCGGAGGCGCGGGCGATGGGGCCGCTCACTCCGTACGCGTGCACGGCCTCGGGCGACAGGATGCCCACATCCCGCGTGCGGCCGCGGAAGATCTCGTTGCCGGTGACGAGGTCGTCGTACACGTCCATCCGGGACCGGACGTCCGCGACGGCCTCGCGGGCCCGGCCGAGCCAGCCCGCGGGGAGATCCTCCTTGAGGCCGCCCACGCGGTTGAACATGTAGTGCATGCGGCCGCCGGAGACCTCCTCCATGACGGCCTGGAGCTCCTCGCGCTCGCGGAACGCGTAGAAGACCGGGGTGATTCCGCCCAGTTCGAGCGGATACGAGCCGAGGAACATGAGGTGGTTGAGGACCCGGTTCAGCTCGGCGAGGAGCGTGCGGGTCCAGACGGCGCGCTCCGGGACCTCCATGCCGAGCATGCGCTCGACGGCCATGACGACGCCGAGTTCGTTGGAGAACGCCGACAGCCAGTCGTGGCGGTTCGCGAGCATCACGATCTGCCGGTAGTCACGGGCCTCGAAGAGCTTCTCCGCGCCGCGGTGCATGTAGCCGATGACCGGCTCCGCGTGCTGGATCCGTTCGCCGTCGAGCACGAGCCTGAGGCGGAGGACGCCGTGCGTGGAGGGGTGCTGGGGGCCGATGTTGAGCACCATGTCGGTGCTCTCCGCCGCGCCGCCGATGCCGACCGTGGTCTCCGTCATGCGGCCAGTATCCCTGGTGCGGGTTACGGCCGGGGCTCCGCCCCGGACCCTGGCACTCAGGCGCCGGACGGGCCGATTCCGTCCGGCGGGGACGAGCCGGCCGGCTGCGTCAGCCAGGTGAAGTCGCCCAGGCACCCGCGGGCCGTCAGCTCGGCTGCCTCTCCCGCTCCCGACAGCGCCCGTACGTACGCCGCCGGGTCCGTGCTCGCCAGGGCAAGCGGCGGGCGGGCGGCGGTCACGCCCAGGCGGTGCAGCGCCTCACGCTGCGGCAGCAGCTCCGCACCCGGCAGCGCGCAGGCGTCCAGTGCGACGTGGGACGTGATGTCGCACGTGCCGTCCGGGACCGGGCGTACCTCCCGGCCCGCCCGGAAACCCGTCAGCGTGCCGAAGGAGGGCCGCGCCGTCCGCTCGTGGGCGTAGTCCACCGCGACCGCCAGTCCCGCGTCGAGCGTCGCCACCGCCGCCGCCCACACCGCGTCGCGCGGGCGGCCGATCTCGGCCCGCAGTCCGGGCTCGCCGCCGGGCGCGAGCGGCCACCAGCGTGCGAGCCAGTCGGCGTCCGGCCCGGTGACCGGGTCGCCCAGGCGCTCCTCACCGTCCTCGCGCCGTACGAGGACGTACCGCGCGACACCCGCCGCGTCCGTCTCGGCCACGTCCACCGGAACGTTGTCCAGCCACTCGTTCGCGAACAGCAGCCCGGCGACCCCCGACGGCGGCTCCGCGCGCCACTCGATGCGGTGATCCAGACCGGGCGGCCGGGGCGCGCGCTCCACGGCGTACGCCCGCACGCGCGCCGAAAGCTCCCGCGGCGCCGCCGCCAGCACCGCCGACAGCAGTTCGCCCCGCCCCGCGCCCACGTCGACCAGCGCCAGCTCCCGCGGCCGCCCGAGCGACTCGTCGATGTCCCCGAGCAGCCGCGCGACCGCTCCGGCGAACAGCGCGGATGCGTGCACCGACGTACGGAAATGGCCGGACGGGCCGGGTCCGCCGGGCCGTACGTAGAAGCCGTCCGGACCGTACAGCGCCTGCTCCGCCGCCTCCCGCCACCCCTGCCACTCATCCGTCACGGCACCCAGTCTCCACCTTGGGGAGTAGGCTCCGGTCCACCGGATCGCTCCTCCGGTTGACCCCTGCACCTATTTGATTTCCCTACGCTGGGTTACGTGCAACGCCTCTACGATTTCATCCGCAGGCACCCGACGAGTGTCGACAGCTTCTGGGCTGTGCTGCTCTTCGGGTTCTCCCTGCTGTGGGCCGTCGAGGCGTCGATGGGGACCGAACCACGCATCGCCGCCTTCCCGATCATCACGCTCCTGTGCCTGGTGGTGGCCCTGCGCCGGCGCGCGCCGGAGAAGATGCTGCTGCTGGCCATCGCGATGGGCGTCGCGCAGCTCGTGTTCGACGTGGAGGTCAATCCGGCCGACTGGGCCATGCTCGTCATCATCTACACCGTCGCCGCGAGCGACGGGCCCCGCTGGATCTCACGCCTCGCGCTCATGGGCGGCCTGGCCGCGGCTCCGCTCGCGCAGCTGCGCTGGCCCGCCGACCCGGGTAACAGCTCGGCCCTCGAGTCCGTCTTCTTCATGGTCGTCATGGCCCTGCCGTTCGCGCTGGCGTGGGTCCTCGGCGACTCGATGCGCACCAGGCGGGCGTACTTCGCCGAGCTGGAGGAGCGCGCCGCGCGGCTGGAGAAGGAGCGCGAGGCGCAGTCCAAGGTGGCCGTCGCCGCCGAGCGGGCCCGTATCGCCCGCGAACTGCACGACGTCGTCGCGCACAACGTCTCCGTGATGGTCGTCCAGGCGGACGGCGCGGCGTACGTCCTGGACGCCTCGCCCGCCCAGGCCAGGCAGGCCCTGGAGACGATCTCGACAACCGGCCGCCAGGCGCTCGCCGAGATGCGGCGCCTGCTGGGCGTGCTGCGCACCGGCGAGCACCAGGAGAGCGGCGAGTACGTGCCGCAGCCCGACGTCGAGCAGATCGAGGACCTGGTCGAGCAGGTACGCACCGCCGGGCTGACCGTCGACTTCAAGGTGGAGGGCACGCCGCGGCCGCTGCCGAGCGGCGTGGAGCTTACGGCGTACCGCATCGTGCAGGAAGCCCTCACCAATACGCGCAAGCACGGCGGGCCGGAGGCGGGCGCGAGCGTCCGGCTTGTGTACTTCGACGACGGGCTCGGCCTGCTCGTCGAGGACGACGGGCGGGGCGCGGCGCACGAACTGTACGAGGACGGCGGCGCGGACGGTCAGGGCCACGGCCTGATCGGCATGCGGGAGCGCGTCGGTATGGTCGGCGGCACGCTCGACGCGGGGCCGCGGCCGGGCGGCGGCTTCCGGATCAGCGCGCTGCTGCCGCTCAAACCGGCCCACTGAACCGCCGCCTCCCCTCCCTGGTCACGTCCCTGGTTACGTCCCTGGTTACGCCGACGAAAGGCACCCCACCCCATGTCCATCCGCGTGATGCTCGTAGACGACCAGGTGCTGCTGCGCACCGGCTTCCGGATGGTCCTGGCCGCCCAGCCCGACATGGAAGTCGTCGCGGAGGCCGGTGACGGGGCGGAGGCGATCGAGGTCCTGCGCTCCACGGCAGTGGACGTCGTGCTGATGGACGTACGGATGCCGAGGCTGGACGGCGTCGAGGCGACGCGGCGCATCTGTGCGGACCCTGACGCGCCGAAGGTGCTCATCCTGACCACCTTCGACCTGGACGAGTACGCCTTCTCCGGGCTGAAGGCGGGGGCCAGCGGCTTCATGCTGAAGGATGTGCCGCCCGGCGAACTGCTGGCCGCCATCCGGTCGGTGCACAGCGGGGACGCGGTCGTCGCGCCGTCCACGACACGGCGGCTGCTGGACCGCTTCTCGTCGATGCTGCCGAGTACGGACAAGGGGACCCGCGCCGTCGACTCCGCGCTGGCCCGGCTGACCGAGCGGGAGCGCGAGGTGATGCTGCTCGTGGCGCAGGGCCTGTCGAACGGGGAGATCGCGGCGCGGCTGGTGCTGTCGGAGGCGACGGTCAAGACGCATGTCGGCCGCATCCTGACCAAGCTCGGCCTGCGCGACCGGGTGCAGGTCGTGGTTCTGGCCTACGAGTCGGGCCTGGTCCGGGCGGGCGGCGGCCCCGGCCCGAACCGGTTGTAGGGCGCACCGCCGCGCGGGGCCTGTTCCCCACCCCGTCTCCCTCGCACCCTTCACGCGGCGGCCGCACGATGTCACACCGCCGCGCGGGCGAAATGACCACGCAGGGTTACGAGATCGCGCTGCGCAGGACCGCCACGTCGAGCTGTTCCGTTTCGTCATGGGCCGTCAGGTCGATGACCTGGCCCACCACTCGGTCCCCCGACGCCCGGTGCGCGTCCGCCAGCGCCTCCTCGCCCACCACGTCCGCGAGGTCCTCGTTCTGGACGGCTTCGATGGCCGCTGCGGCCGACTTCTGGTTGCCGAAGAAGTCGAAGCCCCCCTGCACACGCGAGGCGCGGCGCCGCTCGGCGGCGTACGGCACGACGGCGGACGACGGGCGAGCGTGTTCCGGGGAGGACACGGTGTCGCTACCGGCGGCCGCCTCGCGCTTCCCCTCCGGCTCCGCCACCCCACGGCCCCGCGCTTCGCGCGACTCGCGGGACTCCTGCTCCGCCGCGTTGCGCGACAGATTGTCCAGCGCCATGGACGCACGCAGATACGCGGACGGTGTCGGGGAACCGCCGGCAGCCGGCAGTGCCTTCGGGGCCGCCGCCTCGATGGCCAGCAGCCGCCGGCCTTCCAGGGCGCTGGCGCGCTCGGTCTCCGCGGTCGCGTACCGCCGCAACAGCGCGGCGTGCTCGCCGCGCAGGGCGGCCAGTTCGACCCGCTTGGCGCGCAGCTTCGCGTCGAGCCTGGCGCGCAGCTCGCGCGACTCCTCGAGGTCCGACTCGAGGTCCGCCAGGCGCTCCTCGGTCTTCCACTCGTCGCTCGCGCGCGCTCGCGTCAGTTCAGCCACACGTCGGCCCGCCGCGCGGTCCCAGGCGCGCATGAGTACCGCGCCGGTGACCGCCGCGGCCGCGGCGGCGGCGACCAGGCCGCGCAACACCACCGGTTCCGCGAACAGCCAAGCACCGGCGGCGCAGAGTATTGACGAGCCGGCGACCGCGGCAGGCGGAAGGATCCTGTGCAGGGGTGGGGAATGGCGGTGGCGTCCACGTGGCATGGCCTGAAATTTACCGTGCGTGGACGACGGATGGGGACCCGCCCGGCAATCTGTTCCCGGGCGGTTACCCAATTCCTTACCCGGCTTACTTCTTGACCAGCCCCTTGGCCTCCAGATACTCCTTCGCGGCATCGGCGGGCTTCACCCGGTCAGTGTCGATCTTGCGGTTCAGCTCCACCAGATCACCGGTCGTCAGCACCTTGGTGAGCTTGCCGAGAGCGTCCGCTATCTCCGGCGCTCCGGCGTCCTTCGCATTGACCACCGGCAGTACGTTGTCGGCGTTCTGGAGCTTCTTGTCGTCTTCCAGGAGGACGAGTCCGAAGCCCTCCAGCGTCGCGTCGGTCGTCGTGGTCAGCACAAGCTGATCCGCGCCGTCCTTGACCGCCTGCTTGGCCTGCGGAGTGCCTACGCCCTTGGGGTCGACGCCGATGACGTCGATCCCGTACTCCTTCTTCAGACCCGGTGCGCAGAAGGGCCGGATCTCGCACTCGTCACCCGCGGCGATCTTCACCTTGAGCTTGGACTTACCAAGATCAGAAAGTGTCTTCAGGTTGTTCTTCCCGGCGTATTCCTTGCTGACGGCGAAGGCGTTCTGGTCGACGGCCTCGCCGGCCGGCAGCGGCTTCAGTCCGCGCGGCTCCGCGAGCTTCTCCAGTGCTTTGAAGGTGGCGGCCACATCGCTGGAGGCGACCGGATTCTTCTCGGGCGCCTTGGGGCCGTTCGCCTTGGCGTTGAGGAATTCGGCAAGCGTAGCGGCGTATTCCGGTACGACGTCGATCTCGCCCTTCTCCAGGGCGGGTTCGTACAGTTCGCGGTTCTCCACCGTCTTGATGGAGGTGCTGTATCCGGCCTCGGACAAGAGCTGCGCGTACAGCTCGGCCAGCACCTTGGACTCGGTGAATCCGGCCGAGCCGACCACCAGCGACCCCTTGCCGCCGCCGTCCTTGTCCACGCCGCCGGTCCCGCCGTTCTCCAGGCTTTCGCCGCCGCACGCCGCCAGCCCGCCGGCCAGCGCGATCACGCCCAGTACCGCACCCGCCGTACGCGAGATTCTGCTCATGAGGTTCACCATCCAGAGGAAGAAGAAAGGAGAGACAAGAAAGACACCGTCAGGCCGTCGCCCGCCGCGCCGCGCCCCGCCGCCTTGGGTCCAGCAGCCGGTCCGCCGCCACCAGCACGCCCTCCACCAGCAGCGCCAACGCGGCGACAAGCAGCGCGCCCGCCACCACCTGTGGCGTGTTGTACGTGTTGAAGCCGGCCGTGATGATCCTGCCCAGGCCGCCCTCGCCCGCCATCGCGGCGAGCGTGGCCGTGGCGACGACCTGGACGGCCGCCGACCTGAGCCCGGTCATGACCAGCGGGTACGCGAGGGGCAGTTCGACCCGTACGAACACCTGACGCCCCGACATCCCCATCCCGCGCGCGGCCTCCACCACCGCCCGGTCCACCTCACGCATGCCGATGTACGCGTTGGTCAGCAGCGGCGGTACGGCGAACAGCACCAGCGCGATGACCGTCGGCAGGTCCCCCTGCTTGCCCAGAGGCGTGAGCGTCAGCAGGATCAGCACCGCGAGGGTGGGGATCGCCCGCCCCACGTTGGAGAGATTCACGGCGAGCGCGCCGCCCCGGCCCAGGTGCCCGAGCCAGAGCGCCACGGGCAGCGCGATCAGACAGGACAGCAGCAGGCACACGCCACTGAAGTACAGATGCTCGGCGAGCCGGTTCCAGACGCCGCTCTCCCCCTGCCAGTTGGCGCCCGTCGCCAGCCACGTGAAGGCGTCCCCGATCGCTCCCATGGATCAGCCGGCCTTCGCGATACGGGTGGTACGGACAGACGGTCGGCCGGTACGTATTCGGGGCGTACGCCGCCCCGGCGCCCTGGTCCACGGAGTGAGCGCCCGCTGCAGGCCGAGCAGCAGCAGGTCGGCCACCACCGCCAGCAGCACACAGATCACCGAAGCCGTGAGCACCTGCGCCCTGAAGAGGGAGTCGAGGCCGTCCACGATCAGTGTCCCCAGACCGCCGTACCCCACGATCGCGCCGACCGTCGTCAGGGCGACCGTCGACACCGTCGCGATCCGCACCCCGGCCAGCAGAGCGGGCAGCGCCAGCGGCAGTTCCACCTCCCACAGCAGCCGGCCACGCCCGTACCCCATGCCCAGCGCGGCCTCCCGCGCCTCCGCCGGCACCGCTTCGAGCCCGGCCAGGATGTTGCGCACGAGGACAGTCAGCGAGTAGAGGACGAGCCCCGTGACCACGACGGCCGCCGAAAGCCCGAACACCGGCAGCAGCAGCGAGAACATCGCCAGCGAGGGGACGGTGTAGAGCACGGTCGTGAGGCCGAGGACCGGACCCGCGAACCTGGACCGGCGTCCGTCCCGGCCACGCGCGAGCAACGCCAGCGGAAAGGCGATCAGCAGGCCGATCACCACCGAAACCACCGTGATCCACACATGCTGCACAGTCGCGTCGGCCAACTCCTGGCCGCGGGAGCGGACGTACTCCCCGCAGATCCAGTCGTTCGCCGTCAGGCAACTCCGGCCGCTCATGCCGCCCCACCTCCCCCGAGACCCCGAACCCATGCCGAACTCATGCCCGAGCCCATGTCTGACGACCCTATCCCCGGCCACTGACAATCGCCGGAATCCGCCTCATTCCCGCACCATGGTCCTGACACCGGACCGGCCACAATGGGGACTCATGATCCGATTCGAGCACGTCACCAAGCGGTACGCCGACGGCACCACCGCCGTCGACGACCTCTCCTTCGAAGTCGCCGAGGGCGAACTGGTCACGCTCGTCGGGCCCTCCGGCTGCGGCAAGACCACCACCATGAAGATGGTCAACCGGCTGATCGAGCCGAGCGACGGCCGGATATTCCTCGACGGGGACGACATATCCACCGTCGACCCCGTCCAGCTCCGCCGCCGTATCGGTTACGTCATCCAGCAGGTCGGCCTCTTCCCCCACAAGACGGTCCTGGACAACACCGCGACCGTCCCGCACCTCCTCGGCGTCAAGCGCGCCAAGGCCCGCGAGCGCGCCGCCGAACTCCTCGACCTGGTCGGCCTCGACCCGTCCGTGCACGGCGACCGCTACCCCGACCAGCTCTCCGGCGGCCAGCGCCAACGCGTCGGCGTGGCCCGCGCCCTGGCCGCCGACCCGCCCGTACTCCTCATGGACGAGCCCTTCGGCGCGGTCGACCCGGTGGTCCGCGAGCACCTGCAGAACGAGTTCCTGCGGCTCCAGCCCCAGGTGCGCAAGACGGTCCTCTTCGTCACCCACGACATCGAGGAGGCCGTCCGGCTCGGTGACCGCATCGCTGTCTACGGGCAGGGCAGGATCGAGCAGTTCGACGCCCCGGCCGCCGTCCTCGGCGCACCCGCCACGCCGTACGTCGCGGACTTCGTCGGCGCCGACCGGGGCCTCAAGCGCCTCTCCGTCACCCCCATCGAGCCCGGTGACCTGGAGCAGCCGCCCGTCGTCCATCTCGACGACCCGGCCGCGAAGGCGGCCGCCAAGCTGGTCGCCGAAGGCGCCCGTTGGGCCGTCGTCCTGGACAGCGCCGACGATCTGCACGGCTGGGTCTCCGCCGAGCAGGTCCGTACGGCCACCGGGACCGTACGCGAACACGCGCGCCGTATGGAGGCCTGGCTGCCCGTCGGCGCCTCCCTCAAGCAGGCCTTCTCCACGATGCTCCAGCACGACGCCGGCTGGATCGCGGTCATCGACGAGGAGAGCGCGGGGCGCTTCCTCGGTGTGCTCACACCGGCGCGTCTCCATGAGGCGCTGCGCCGGTCCATCGACGCCGACGCACAGGCCGTTCCCCGTACGGCAGTGGAAGTGGAGTCCGTCAGCTCGCCCTGAGCCTGCCGCTGATCCACTCCATGGCGGCCGGTATCTCGCGCCGCCAGGTGCCGAAGTTGTGGCCGCCGCTGTCCAGCGTGATCGAGGAGACCCGCGCGGGCGGCCGCACCTTCCCGATGAACTTCACCGTGTCCTTGAGGTTTCCCTCGCCCTCCCTGGAACTGGTCACGAGGAACGACGTTTTCGACGGCTTGACATGGTCCAGGCTCCACAGCAGGTCGGCCCGCTCGCGCCGGCCGTTGTCGCCGTGGAAAAGGTCACCGGTCGTCGGGTCCTCGGCTGCCCTGTAGTACGCGGACAGGCCCGCGCCCGCCCCGAACGTCGCGGGATGGTGGAGGGCAAACTTCAGCGCGCAGTAACCCCCGGTGGAGTTCCCTATGACGCCCCAGTTCCGCGGCTTCGTGCCCACCCTGTAGGACTCCGACACCGCCTTCGGAACGTCCTTGGCCAGGAAGGTCTCGGTCTGCGGGCCGCCGGGCACATCCACGCATTCGGTGTCACGCGGCGGTGCCACGGTCGGCCGCAGCATCACCAGGATCATCGGCTGCATCCTGCCCGCCTGCGCCTGCGTGTGCGCTGTTCGCGGGTAACGCAGCCCCTTGAGGAGGTTCTCCGCCGTACCCGGATACCCGGTGAGCACGATGGACGCCGGGAAGGTCCGCGCGGCGTACCGCGGCCGGAAGTACTCGGGAGGCAGATAGACGTAGGCCTTGCTGGCTATCTTCGAGCGCTCGCCCGTGATGACGACCTTTTGTATCTGTCCTCCCACCGCGGGCTTCGATCCGCCCGGCACATCCATGCCCTGCGTGTCGACGACCTTGAGGTCCCTGGCAGCGGCCGAGTGGTCGACGACCACGCCCATTTCCGTCTCCTGGCCGAAGAGGTCGGTCCACGAGCCGTAGAAGAGGAAGGACTTGTTGGCCGCGAGCCCGACCGTGGCGAACAGCATGAGCTGAGTCACGAGGAGCAGGCCGGCGCGGCCCAGTACGGAGCGCCAGTCGCGGCCCGCCAGGCGAGGCCAGAGCAAGACCGTGGCGACGAACAGCACCACTGCCAGAAGAGCGGCAAGCGCCAGAACCTTGTTACTGGTGAGGCCCATGAGGAGAGAGAGCTTTCTGCCTGAGAATTTCCGGGGAGCGAGTGAACCCGCTCCCCGGTTGCACCGTCCTAGAGGGCGCAAATTGTCCGGCTGCTTCGGCCCAAGGACAGAAATTCTTTCGCGGAGCCACGGGAAGCGATGTCTATCAGGCTAGATGGGGATAAATCAGCGACGGTTCCGGATCGGGTACGGCGGATCCTCCGGGGTCCGCGGCCCGAGCGGGTGCCCTCTCTCGTCGGTACGGCGTGCACCGTCGTAGGCCTCCTCGACATAGCCGCCGGCGTCTTCCCGCGCTTCCGGCACAGCAGGATGCACGCCTTCGCCGAGGTGCTCCCCGGCGCGCTCGGCCCGTTCGCGGCCGCTCTGGCGATCAGCGCGGGCGTACTGCTGCTGCTTCTCGCGCACGGCCTCAAGCGCCACAAGCGCCGCGCCTGGCGGGCCGCCGTGGTCCTGCTGCCCGCCGGAGCGGCGGCGCAGTTCATCTACCGCAACTCGGTCATCGGCGTACTGATCTCGCTCGCACTGCTCTGGCTCCTGCTGCGCCACCGCGGCGAGTTCGCCGCCCTGCCCGACCCGCGCAGCCGCTGGAAGGCGCTCGCGAACTTCTTCCTCCTCGGCGCCGGTTCGCTCGGGCTCGGCCTCGTCATTGTCAGCTCGCACCCGGCGAAGGTCGTCGGAAACCCGAGCGTGGCGGAGCGCCTGGAGCACGTCCTGTACGGGCTCTTCGGCTTCGAGGGCCCCGTCGACTACGCGGGCCGGGTCTCCTGGACCGTCGGTTACTCGCTCGGCGCCCTCGGCCTGCTCACCGCCGTCACCACCATCTACCTGGCCCTGCGGCCCGAGCACCCGGCGGCCCGCCTCACCCCCGACGACGAACAGCGGCTGCGCGAGCTGCTGGCCAGGCACGGCGGCCGCGACTCCCTCGGCCACTTCGCGCTGCGCCACGACAAGGCCGTCGTCTTCTCACCCAGCGGCAAGGCCGCCGTCACCTACCGCGTCGTCTCCGGCGTGATGCTCGCCAGCGGCGACCCGATCGGCGACGTGGAGGCTTGGCCGGGCGCCATCGAACGCTTCATGGACGAGGCCAAGGCCCACTCCTGGACGCCAGCCGTGATGGGCTGCAGCGAGACCGGAGGCGAGGTGTGGACCCGCGAGACCGGGCTCGACGCGCTGGAGCTCGGCGACGAAGCGGTGGTGCACGTGCCGGATTTCTCCCTCGCCGGGCGCGCGATGCGCAACGTACGCCAGATGGTCAAGCGCATTGAACGCAGCGGCTACGAGACACGGGTACGCCGCGTCCGCGACCTCGGCGACGCCGAGCTGGACCGCATCCGGCGGGCCGCCGCCGACTGGCGCGGCACCGACACCGAGCGCGGCTTCTCGATGGCGCTCGGCCGCATCGGGGACCCCGGCGACGGGGACTGCGTGATCGCTACCGCTCACAAGCCGGACGCGACGGACGGTGCGCCCGGCGCGGACTCGGCGTACGGCGACCTGAAGGCCGTACTCCACTTCGTCCCGTGGGGGACGGACGGCATGTCCCTGGACCTGATGCGCCGCGACCGCTCCGCCGACCCCGGCATGAACGAACTGCTGATCGTCGCCGCACTCCAGGCCGCTCCCCGGCTGGGCGTCGACCGTGTCTCGCTCAACTTCGCGATGTTCCGCTCCGCGCTCGCACGCGGCGAGAAGATCGGTGCGGGACCGGTGCTGCGTGTGTGGCGCGGCCTGCTGGTCTTCCTCTCGCGCTGGTTCCAGATCGAGTCGCTGTACAAGTTCAACGCCAAGTTCCGGCCCCGGTGGGAACCGCGCTTCGTCGTCTTCCGCACCACCCGCGACCTGCCCCGCATCGGTTTCGCCGCGATGCAGGCGGAGGGCTTCGTCACGCTGGCGCTGCCCCGCCCGTTCGCCCGCCGCGCCACGGCCGCCCGTCGGCGGCCGTGCGCGCACCTGGAACCGGTGCTCAGCCGACGGTGATCGCGATCTTGCCGCGGGTGTGGCCCTCCATGCTCAGCCGCAGGGCGTCGGCGGCCTTCTCCAGCGGGAAGACGGCGGCGACGTCGACACGCAGCGCGCCACGCTCGGCCAGCTCCGTCAGTGCCGCCAGGTCGGCGGCGTCGGGGCGTACGAAGACGTAGCTGCCGCCGAGGCCGAGGACCGAGCCGTCCGCGATCGAAGCCAGTCGGCCGCGGGGGGCGAGGAGGGCGGGCGAGAGCTGGAGCGCGTCACCGCCGACGAGGTCGAGCACGGCGTCGACGCCTTCGGGCGCGAGCGCCTTGACGCGGTCGGCCAGCCCTTCGCCGTACGCCACGGGGGTGGCCCCCAGGGAGCGCAGGTAGGCGTGGTTGCGCTCGCTCGCCGTGCCGATGACCCGGACGCCGAGGGCGCGCGCGATCTGCACCGCGAGCGAACCGACGCCGCCGGCCGCCGCGTGCACCAGTACGGTCTCCCCCTCGGCGGCCTTGAGCTGGTGGACGAGCGCCTGGTACGCGGTGAGGCCGGCCAGCGGCAGCCCCGCGGCCTCCTCGAAGGAGAGGTTGGCGGGCTTGCGGGCGAGCGTGCGCACGGGCGCGGCGACGTACTCGGCGAAGGTGCCGCGCGAGACGAAGTCCTCACGTACGTACCCGATGACCTCGTCGCCCGGCGCGAACTCGGTCACCGCGGCGCCCGCCTGCTCGACGACACCCGCGACGTCCCAGCCGGGTATGACGGGGAAGACCGCGTCGAGGACGGAATCGAGGTAGCCGGCCTGGATCTTCCAGTCGACGGGGTTGACGGAGGCCGCCTTGACGCGGACCAGCACGGAGTCGGGGCCGAGCTTCGGCTCCGGCACGTCTTCGTAGCTGAGAACGTCCGGGCTGCCGTAGGTGCGGTACGTGATGGCCTTCATGGTGGTACTCCTGTGAGCGTCGGGACGTGCTTGCTGCTATTACTTGATGACCTCAAGCAATAAACAGACCGTAGACCTCAATGTTTGAGATAGTCAAGTACATCGCGATAGGCTGGCGGCATGGCAGAGACGATTCCCACCAAAGCCCAGTTGATGGAGCGGCTCGCCGACTCCTTCAGCGGCTACTACGGCGACTTCTCGCTCGCCGCCGCCGACGCGGGCCTCAGCGCGAGCCAGGCCAAGACCCTCGGCGTGCTGCGCGCGGCCCCCGCCTCCATGCGCGCCCTGGCGACCACCCTGGCCTGCGACGCCTCCAACATCACGGGCATCGTCGACCGGCTGGAGAAGCGCGATCTCGTACGCCGCGAGGTCAGCCCCACCGACCGGCGGGTCAAGAACGTCGTCCTCACCCCTGCGGGCGAGGAGACCGTCGACGCCATCCGCGCCCGTATGCACACCACCCATGCCGCCCTCGACGCTCTGGACGACGCCGACCGCGCCGCCCTCTACGACCTCCTCGGCCGCGTCTTCTGCGGTTCGCGCGGTCCGCGCGGCACCGCCTGACGCCTACGCTGGACGCATGAGTACGTTGCGCACGCGTGGCCGGGTCGAGGGTCTGCCGGAGTGGGACCGCTGTGCGGTGATGGGGGTCGTCAACGTGACGCCGGACTCCTTCTCCGACGGCGGACGCTGGTTCGACACGGGCGCCGCGGTCAAGCGGGGCCTCGAGCTCGTCGCCGAGGGCGCCGACCTGATCGACGTCGGCGGCGAGTCGACCCGCCCCGGCGCATCCCGCGTCGACGCCGACGAAGAGCTGAAACGGGTGATCCCCGTGGTGCGCGGCCTCGCGTCCGAGGGCGTCACCGTCTCCGTGGACACCATGCGGGCCGCCGTCGCCGAGAAAGCGGTCGCGGCCGGCGCCGCCCTGGTCAACGACGTCAGCGGCGGCCTGGCCGATCCGGCCATGATCCCGGCCGTCGCGGCGGCCGGAGCCCCGTTCGTCGTCATGCACTGGCGCGGCTTCAGCGAGCAGATGAACAGCCTGGCGGTGTACGCCGATGTGGTCGGCGAGGTCGTTTCCGAGCTGCACGCGCGCGTGGAGGCCGTCATCGCGGGGGGCATCGCCCCCGAGCGCATCGTCATCGACCCGGGCCTCGGCTTCGCCAAGCAGGCCGGACACGACCTGGCCCTGGTCGCCCATCTCGCCGAACTGCGCGCCCTCGGCCACCCCCTCCTGGTGGCCGCCTCCCGCAAGAGGTTCCTCGGCCACGTCCTCGCGGCCGACGCCGGGGAGGGAGCCACCCCGCCGCCCGCCCGCGAACGGGACGCCGCCACCGCCGCCGTCTCCGCCATCGCCGCCCATGAGGGCGCCTGGGCGGTGCGCGTCCACGAGGTACGGGCGACCGCCGACGCCGTACGGGTCGCCAGGGCCGTAGAGGGAGCCCTGTGAGCCGCGCGCGCACGGACGTCGAGCAGGTCGAACAGGCCAACACGGCGTTCTACGAAGCCGTGGAACGCGGCGACTTCGACGAGCTGTCGGTGCTCTGGATGAACGACGAGATCTCCTGCGTCCACCCCGGTTGGCCCGTGCTGTCGGGGCGCGGCGAGGTGCTGCGCTCGTACGCGCTGATCATGGCGAACACGGAGTACATCCAGTTCTTCCTGACCGATGTGAAGGTGACGGTCCTGGGCGACACCGCCCTGGTGGTCTGCACCGAGAACACCCTCAGCGGCGGCCCGGCCGAGGAGGCGGGCGAACTCGGCCCGCTCGTCGGCCAGCTGATCGTCGCCACCAATGTGTTCCGCCGCACACAGGACGGCTGGAAACTGTGGTCGCACCACGCGTCCCCCGTTCTGACCGAAAACGGTGAGGAAGAGGACGACGAGACACCCGCCTGAGTGGGTAGGGGCCTGTGGAAGGTTGGCGTCCGAAGCCCTTGGGTAGGGGCGGCTACCAGCCCCAAGAGCTTGTGTCCATAGCCCCCGTGGGCGCCCGGTGTCAGTGCTCGCAGGTAGATTCGGGTGAGGGTGGCAGGCCGACCGCACTCGGCAGGCGCCCTCGTTCTCTACGACAGCAGGAGTGATTCGCGTGGATCGTGTCGCGCTGCGCGGCCTCAAGGCCCGCGGGCACCACGGCGTGTTCCCCCGGGAGCGCGAGGAAGGCCAGACCTTCATCGTGGACCTGGTTCTCGGCCTCGACACCCGCCCCGCGGCGGCCGACGACGACCTGGCGAAGACCGTGCACTACGGCGTCGTGGCGGAGGAGGTCGTGGACGTCGTCCAGGGCGAACCGGTCGACCTGATCGAGACACTCGCCGAGCGGATCGCCCAGCGGTGCCTCAAGCACGATGGGGTGAAGGAGGTCGAGGTCTGCGTCCACAAGCCGGACGCCCCGATCACGGTCCCCTTCGACGACGTGACCATCACCATCACCCGGAGCCGAGTATGAACCGCACCCAGAGCGACCCGACCGTGCAGCCGGTGCCCGCCTCCGTGGTGGAACAGGTGGACGCCGCCGACATCACGCTGTCCAACCCGAAATGGGCCGTGATCTCCCTCGGCTCGAATCTGGGCAACCGCCTGGAGACCATCCAGGGCGCGATCGACGCCCTGGAGGACACGCCGGGCCTGCGGGTCAAGGCCGTCTCTCCGGTGTACGAGACGGAGCCCTGGGGCGTCGACCCCGGCTCCCAGCCGTCGTACTTCAACGCCGTCGTCGTCGTCAAGACCACCCTGCCGCCGGCCTCCCTGCTGGAGCGCGGCCAGGCCATCGAGGAAGCCTTCGACCGGGTCCGCGAGGAGCGCTGGGGGCCGCGCACGATCGACGTGGACATCGTGGCCTACGCCGACGTGGTGTCCGAGGACCCGCTCCTCACCCTGCCGCACCCCCGCGCCCACGAGCGCGCCTTCGTGCTCGCCCCGTGGCACGACGTGGACCCGGAAGCCCAACTGCCGGGCCGCGGCCCCGTCGCGGACCTGCTGACCGGCGTCGGCGCCCACGGCGTACTGGCCCGCCCCGATCTGGAACTCCGTCTGCCCGAGTAGTCGTTAGGCTGACGGACGGCATCAACCGGACGAACGATCATGACCGGCTGGGACATGAACCGCTGCGACATGAACCGCTTGACATGAACCGATGTGAGGGGCGCTCTCGGTGAAGCAACTTCGGCTCGGCGTACTGGCCGGTCTCTTCGCCGTGGCGGGCGTCCTGTCCTGGGGCGGGGCCCGCCTCTGGGACACCGTCGGCACGCTGCCGAGCGTGCCGCTCGCGGCGCCCGTCGTACTGGCCGTGATCGCCGTCGTGCTCCTCGCGACCGCGCTGTCGATCCGCTCCCGGCTGCGCGCCCAGCGCGAGCGGCGGCCGGGCGCCAAGGGCGTGGAGCCGCTGATGGCGGCCCGCGCGGTGGTATTCGGCCAGGCGAGCGCTCTCGTGGCGTCGCTGGTCTGCGGGATGTACGGCGGCGTGGGCGTCTACCTGCTGATGAACAGCCTCGACGTCCCGGCCCGCCGGGATCAGGCCATTTACGCGGGCCTGGCCGTCCTGGCGGGCGCGGGCGTCGTCGCGGCGGCGTTCTTCCTGGAACGGGTCTGCAAGCTCCCGGACGACGAGGAAACCGGCGCGGCTCCCACCGTCTGAGCCGTGTGAGCCTCCAGCCGTCTGAGCCGTCTCGCGAGAAGACGAGGCGATCAGCGAGCCATGATCAGGCTCATCGCCTCGTTGCGCGTCGCCACGTCGCGGAGCTGCCCGCGCACCGCCGAGGTGAGGGTCTTCGCGCCCGGCTTGCGGATGCCACGCATCGACATGCACATGTGCTCGCACTCGATGACCACGATCACACCGCGCGGCTCCAGGATCTCCATCAGGGAGTCGGCGACCTGCGTGGTGAGCCGCTCCTGCACCTGCGGGCGGCGGGCGAAGACGTCGACCAGCCGCGCCAGCTTCGACAGGCCGGTGATCTTCCCGCTGGTCGCCGGGATGTAGCCGACGTGGGCGACACCGCGGAACGGAACCAGGTGATGTTCACAGGTGCTGAAGACCTCGATGTCCTTGACCAGGATCATCTCGTCGTGGCCGAGGTCGAACGTCGTCGTCAGCACGTCCTCGGGCTGCTGCCACAGCCCTGCGAATATCTCCCTGTACGCCCGCGCCACGCGCCCCGGCGTCGCCCGCAGTCCCTCTCGGTCGGGGTCCTCTCCGATCGAGATGAGAAGCTCGCGTACGGCGTTCTCGGCCCGCTTCTCGTCGAACTCGCCGATGGTGCCCTCGCCGTCCAACGTCACCGGGTCGGTCATCTGTGCCTCGTTCCTGTGCTCTCACATGCCGCAATCGGGCGGTCTTAGAAATGCCGCGCCGAAAACGCCGCGTCCCCCAGGCTAAAACCTGGGGGACGCGGCGTACATTCCGGGCCCCGTGGGACCCGGATGATCAGCTCTCGGGGCGCTCCTCCGGGACCGCCTCAGTGGCCGGGTGGTCCACCGGGCCGGCCGTCACCGCGGGAGTCACACCGTTGGCAGTGGCGCCATTGGTGAGGGAGAGCTCCTTCGGGGAGAGCACCGGCGGCCGTGTGGACGGCATGCGGCGGGAAGAACCGGTCCACGCGGGGCGGGCCGGGCGCTTCACGATCGGGCTGAAGATCTCGGCGATCTCCTCCTTGTTCAGCGTCTCCTTCTCCAGGAGGGCCAGAACCAGGTTGTCGAGAACGTCGCGGTTCTCGACGAGGATCTCCCACGCCTCGTTGTGCGCGGTCTCGATGAGCTTCTTGACCTCTTCGTCGACCAGCGCGGCGACCTCTTCCGAGTAGTCGCGCTGGTGACCCATGTCACGCCCGAGGAACGGCTCGGAGCCGTCCTGGCCGAACTTGATCGCGCCGAGGCGCTCGGTCATGCCGTACTGCGTGACCATCGCGCGGGCCGTGGCGGTGGCCTTCTCGATGTCGTTCGAAGCGCCCGTGGTCGGGTCGTGGAACACCAGTTCCTCGGCCGCACGGCCGCCCATCATGTAGGCGAGCTGGTCCAGCATCTCGTTGCGCGTGGTCGAGTACTTGTCCTCGTCCGGGAGCACCATCGTGTAACCGAGGGCACGCCCGCGGGACAGGATGGTGACCTTGTGCACCGGGTCGCTGTTCGGGGAAGCCGCCGCGACCAGGGCGTGTCCGCCCTCGTGGTACGCGGTGATCTTCTTTTCCTTCTCGCTCATGATCCGGGTCCGCTTCTGCGGTCCGGCCACGACGCGGTCGATCGCCTCGTCCAGCGCGTGGTTGTCGACCAGCTTCTTGTCCGTACGGGCGGTCAGCAGCGCCGCCTCGTTCAGCACGTTCGCCAGGTCGGCGCCGGTGAAGCCGGGGGTACGACGGGCGACGGCCCGAAGGTCGACTTCCGGCGTGACCGGCTTGCCCTTCGCGTGCACCTTGAGGATCTCGAGGCGGCCCATGAGGTCCGGACGGTCGACCGCGATCTGCCGGTCGAAACGGCCCGGGCGCAGCAGCGCCGGGTCGAGGATGTCCGGCCGGTTGGTGGCGGCGATCAGGATGACGCCGCCCTTCACGTCGAAGCCATCCATCTCGACGAGCAACTGGTTCAGCGTCTGCTCGCGCTCGTCGTGACCGCCGCCCATGCCGGCGCCGCGGTGGCGGCCGACGGCGTCGATCTCGTCGACGAAGACGATCGCCGGAGCGTTCGCCTTGGCCTGCTCGAAGAGGTCACGCACTCGGGAGGCACCGACACCGACGAACATCTCGACGAAGTCGGAACCGGAGATCGAGTAGAACGGGACACCGGCCTCACCTGCGACGGCACGCGCGAGCAGCGTCTTGCCCGTACCGGGCGGGCCGTACAGCAGGACACCCTTGGGGATCTTGGCGCCGACGGCCTGGAACTTCGCCGGCTCCTGGAGGAACTCCTTGATCTCGTGGAGCTCCTCGACCGCCTCGTCGGCGCCCGCCACGTCGGCGAACGTCGTCTTGGGGGTGTCCTTGGTGATGAGCTTGGCCTTGGATTTCCCGAACTGCATGACCCGGGAGCCGCCGCCCTGCATCTGATTCATCAGGAACAGGAAGACGACCACGATCAGGACGAAGGGGAGCAGGGAAAGCAGGATCCCGACGAACGGATTCTGCTTGGAGGGGGAGACCGTGTAGCCCTTGTCGATGTCCCCGCTGTCGAACTTCGACTGCAGCTTGTTGGCGAGCGCGACGCCCTGGTCGCCGATGTAGCTCGCCTGGATCTTGCTGCTGTCCTTGACCTTCTGGCCGTCCCTGAGCTCGACCTTGATGACTTGCTCGTCACCGGTCGTCAGCTTGGCCTGCTTGACCTGGTTCTTGTCGATCGCCTGGACGACCTCGGCAGTGTCCACCGTCTTGTAGCCGCCGGACGAGCCGACAACCTGCATCAACACGACCACGGCGAGGACGGCCAGCACGATCCACATGACCGGCCCACGGAAGTATCGCTTCACGTCCATCCATACGGGGCGGTAGTCGCCCCGTCCCTCCTGCCCGTAGGTAAATGCTGCTGTTTAAAAAGACTGTTCTTCGGACGGTACCCCAGCATTGTCCCCCGCGACTGCCGGGGACGGCTGACGAACCTGCCTTCCCATGCTCCAACGGCGGGGCGGGGGTGGAGGTTCCCGGTGGGTTCCCGGCAGGTTACGGCTCAGCCGCCGTAGACGTGCGGGGCGAGAGTGCCGACGAAAGGCAGGTTCCGGTACTTCTCGGCATAGTCCAGGCCGTAACCGACGACAAACTCGTTCGGAATGTCGAAACCGACCCACTTCACGTCGAGCTGAACCTTCGCCGCCTCCGGCTTGCGCAGCAGCGTGCAGACGTTCAGCGACGCGGGCTCACGCGATCCGAGGTTCGACAGCAGCCAGGAAAGCGTCAGACCCGAGTCGATGATGTCCTCGACGATCAGGACGTGCTTGCCCTTGATGTCGGTGTCGAGATCCTTGAGGATGCGGACCACGCCGGAGGACTGGGTGCCCGCGCCGTACGACGAGACCGCCATCCAGTCCATCGTGACGGGGGTGGAGAGCGCGCGCGCCAGGTCCGCCATCACCATGACGGCGCCCTTGAGGACACCCACGATGAGCAGGTCCTTGCCCGCGTACTCCGCATCGATCTTCGCGGCCAGCTCGGCCAGCTTCGCGTCGATTTCTTCCTTGGTGATGAGCACCGACTTGAGGTCGGTGCCCATGTCCTTCTCGTTCACCGGGGTCACTTTCGTAGTGCTTCAGCGCATCAGCCCTGCCGGATGACCAGTCTGCCACCCTGCCGCTGCGCCTCCACCCGGCCGGGGAGGTTGATGACCCCCTGCCCGCGCCAGCCGGTGATCAGCCGGTCGAGCTCTTCGATGTGCCGCGCGAAGAGCGATCCGGGCGGTGAGCCCGCCGAGATGGCCGCCCGGCGCAGAACGCGGCGGCGTACGGCCGGGGGCAGGGCGTAGAGCTTGGCGCACTCCAGCCGGCCGGCTTCGTCCCGTACGGACGCGTCCGCCTCGGCGGCCCAGTCGTCGAGGGCGTCGGCGTCGTCGCGCGAGAGCTGCGCGGTCCGGGCCAGGGCCCCGACGACTCCCTTGCCGAGCGCCTTCTCCAGGGCCGGCAGGCCGTCGTGGCGCAGCCGCGAGCGGGTGTACGCGGGGTCGGTGTTGTGCGGGTCGTCCCAGACGGGCAGCGACTGCACCATGCAGGCCTTGCGGGCGGTCTGCCGGTCGAGCTGGAGGAACGGCCTGCGGTAGCGCCCCGCGCCGGTCACGGCGGCCATGCCGGACAGCGAGCGGATGCCGGAGCCGCGGGCGAGGCCGAGGAGGACCGTCTCCGCCTGGTCGTCGCGCGTATGGCCGAGCAGGACGGCGGCGGCGCCGTGGCGCTCGGCGGCGGCGTCCAGCGCGGCGTAGCGGGCGTCACGGGCGGCTGCTTCGGGGCCGCCGTCACGGCCGACGGTCACCGCGACGGCCTCGACGGGGTCGAGGCGCAGCGCGGTGAGGCGGTTGACGACCTCGGCGGCCCGCGTGTCGGAGCCCTCCTGGAGGCCGTGGTCGACCGTGACGCCGCCGGCCCGGATGCCGAGCTTGGGCGCCTCGAAGGCGAGGGCGGAGGCGAGTGCCATGGAGTCGGCGCCGCCGGAGCACGCCACCAGCACCAGCGGTGGCGGCGGCTCGTGGGAGGCCGCACCTTCCACGGTGCTCGCGGTGGTGGGCGGGGTGATGTCGTTGAGTACGTCGTGGAGTACGCGGCGGACCGCCAGGCGTATCGCTGCGACCGCAGGATGGGGACCCATGTCCGGTGCCCTTCGGTGAAGTTGGGAGTGCCTCGGGAGAAGAAGCCAGTCACGCAGAGTGCGTCGATGGTGACAGAGACGGGCCATTCCCCGAGCATTGCACGCCTACCCAGCGCTCACGGTCCCTCGGATGGGTGATTGAAGGGGCGTTCTCCTGCCGTCGGCCGCACCCGGATCACTACTCCGCCTTACGGTGCACCCGCGCGACCCAGTCCGCCGGTTTGGCGATCTCCGCCTTGGTGGGGAGGGTGTTCGGGGAGGTCCATACCCGGTTGAAGCCGTCCATTCCGACCTCCTGCACCACAGCCCGTACAAAACGCTCACCGTCACGGTACTGCCGGAGCTTGGCGTCCAGGCCGAGCAGCTTGCGCAGGGCCAGGTCCAGGCGGCCGGCGCCGCGGGCCCTGCGCTGCTGGAACTTCTCGCGGATCTCGGCGACGGACGGCACCACCTCGGGTCCCACCCCGTCCATCACGAAGTCGGCGTGGCCTTCGAGCAGCGACATGACGGCGGTCAGGCGGCCCAGGATCTCGCGCTGGGCGGGGGTCTGGACGATCTCGACGAGGCTGCGGCCGCCGTCCTCGCCCGCCTCGCCCTCGGGACGGCCGCCGGCCAGCGACTGGGCCGCCTCGCGCAGTCGCTCCAGAACGGTCATCGGGTCGACCTCGGTCTCGGCGAGGAACGACTGGATTTCGCCCTCCAGGTGGTCGCGCAGCCAGGGCACGGCCGTGAACTGGGTGCGGTGGGTCTCCTCGTGCAGGCAGACCCAGAGCCGGAAGTCGTGCGGGTCCACTTCGAGCTCCCGCTCGACGTGGACGACGTTCGGGGCGACGAGCAGCAGGCGGCCGCCGCCGGTCCCGGCGGGGAGATCGCGGGAGGGCGGGGCGAAGGTCTCGTACTGCCCGAGGACGCGCGAGGCGAGGAAGGACAGCAGCATGCCGACCTCGACGCCGGTCACCTTGCCGCCGACCGCGCCGAGCACGGCGCCGCCGGGTCCGGAGCCCCGCCGTTCCTCCATCTTGTCGAGGAGGGGCCGCAGGACCTCCCTGAATCCGGCGACGTTCGCCCGGATCCAGCCGGCCCGGTCGACGACGAGGACCGGGGTGTCCTGTGGCTCGTGTCCCTCGGGGATCATCCGCGTGAAGCCGCGGACGTGCTCCTCCGAGGCCTTGGCGTGCCGTCGGAGCTCGGCGACGACGGCGCGCGCCTCGTCCCGGCTCACGTCGGGACCCGGCCTCACCAGTCGGGTCGCGGTCGCCACCGCGAGGTTCCAGTCGACCATCTCCGCACCACCGATGCTCGTCATGCGTCAACCGTACGTTGTCGGGCCGGGCCGCGGTGAGGTGTTGTCCGCCACCTGTGCCCCTGAACTTCCTCAGGGTTCACGTACGCCCCGGCCGCCCCGAGGACGGTCCGCAGCCGCAGTTGGCGATCGTGGAGGCGAGCCGGTCCAGGGCCGACTGGGCGGCGTCGGCTCCTGCGGTGCCGGAGGTGAGGAAGGCGAAGGAGAGGAGCCGGCCGTCCGCGTCGACGACGGTTCCGGCCAGCGTGTGCACGCCGCTGAGGGTGCCGGTCTTGGCGCGGACCATGCCCGTACCGGGTGAGTCCTCGGTGTACCGGTTCTTCAGGGTGCCGCTGAAACCGGCCACCGGCAGGCCGGTCAGGACGGGGCGCAGTTCGGGCCGGGCCGGGTCGGCGGCGCGGGCGAGGAGGCCGGACAGCAGGGCCGCGGACATCCTGTTGGCGCGGTCGAGGCCGCTGCCGTCGGCGAAACGGGCGCCGGACAGCGGCAGCCGGAGCTTCTTCAGCCGGGACTCGACGGCCTTGCCGGCGCCTTCGAAGCCGGCCGGCTGGTCCGAGGCGAGCGCGGTCTGGCGGGCGAGGGCCTCGGCGATGTCGTTGTCGCTGTGGGTGAGGGTGCGCTCGACGAGGGCGGACAGGGGCGCGGAGAGGACCCTGGCGACCGGTTCGGCGTTGCCGGGGCCCTTGCCGGGTGAGGTGGCGCCCCTGGTCCCGACGCCGCGCTCGCGCAGCATGTCCGCGAACGCGCGGGCGGCGTCGCCCGCCGGGTCGGTGCTGCGCGGGGCGGGGCCGCTGCGGGAGCCGTCGAGCCGGCCCTCCTCGATCATCAAGGGACTGACGGGGCTGATGTTCTCGTTGGGACTGATGGGGTGAAGCTCGGGTCCCGAGTACAGCGTGGCGTCGTACGAGAGCTCCGTCTCTTCGGCGCCGCGGTCCCGCAGCGCCCGTACGGTGTCGTCGGCCAGCGAGGCCAGGTCGTCCCGGTCCAGCGTCGGGTCGCCGCCGCCGACCAGCACCGTCTTCCTGCCGTCCGGGGCCGCGGTGACGGTGGTGGCGATGCGGTGGTCGGGGCCGAGGGCCAAGAGCGCGGCGGCCGCCGTCGCGATCTTGATGGTGGAGGCCGGAATCATGCCGTCCGCGTCGCCCTTCCCGTACACCTGCGTGCCGGTCGCGGTGTCGATCACCGACGCGGTGGTGCGCAGCGTGCCGAGCTCGGGGTCGCGCAGCAGCGGATCCAGGGCGTCCGCGAGACCGCTCCTGGCGGGCGGCGGTACGGGCGCGCCGAGCGCGGTGAGCACGCCGGGCGCGCTGGGGGCGGGCGCCGGGACGGAGCCCGCGGGGGGCTCGTGATGTGCGCCACCCTTCCCGGCTCCATGGGCCCGCGAGGTGCCCGCCGGGTCCTGGGAGGCGGCGCGGACCCGCTCGGCCTTACGCTGACCGGAGTCCCAGGGGCCCGCAGCGGCCACCGCCCCGGCGGAGAGGGCAAGACCGGCGACAGCCGCGATCGTCGCGAGCTGCCACGTTCTGCGATCCAGCACCTCGGACCAGCCCCTTTCGCGATCACACACCTGCGTGAGGGACACTTAACCACTGCGTGTTGCCGGGGGCATGACGCCCCGGCTCGTCCGGCCTACCGAACCGGCCGGGAGTCTGGGGGTCGCCCCTCAGAAGGACGCAGCACACCCGGAGTTTGCGCTGATCATGGAGGAACCACCCGTGGAGTTCGACGTCACCATCGAGATTCCGAAGGGTTCGCGGAACAAGTACGAGGTGGACCACGAGACGGGTCGGATCCGCCTGGACCGTCGACTCTTCACTTCCACGAGCTACCCGGCGGACTACGGCTTCGTCGACAACACCCTCGGCGAGGACGGCGACCCGCTGGACGCGCTCGTACTGCTGGACGAGCCCACGTTCCCCGGCTGTGTCATCAAGTGCCGCGCGATCGGCATGTTCCGGATGACCGACGAGGCAGGCGGCGACGACAAGCTGCTGTGCGTCCCGGCGTCGGACCCGCGCGTGGAGCACCTGCGCGACATCCACCACGTGTCGGAGTTCGACCGCCTGGAGATCCAGCACTTCTTCGAGGTCTACAAGGACCTGGAGCCCGGCAAGTCCGTAGAGGGCGCCGACTGGGTCGGCCGCACCGAGGCCGAGGCCGAGGTCGAGGCCTCCTACAAGCGCCTGCAGGCGCAGGGCGGCAGCCACTGACGAGCCCCCCGGCTCGGCTCTGACATCACGGCGGGCGGTGCACCCCAATGGGGGTGCACCGCCCGCCGCGTGTTGAGCGGCGCGCGAGGGGAAGGTGTCCGTCCGCATACTGGGCATGTCTGGCCATGGCTTGAATGTGCCGACGGACTGACTGGATCAAGGAATCGAAGCATCGAAGCGAGGCAAGTAGTGGCGGAGCCGAAACGCGGCGGCAGCGGGGCCGAGAGCGAGGGCCCCGAGGATCGCAAGCCGCAGTCGGACGAGGCGCGCAGCGCCTTCACTCCGCCGGCCGGGGTGGAGCAGCCGGAGCCGCCCGAGGAGAACAGCCCGACCTCCGAGTTCGCCGTTCCGGAGGGGCTGACCACGGGCGAGCACCCCATCCCGCCGGAGGCGTCGGCCTTCGACACCCCGAGCACCTACAGCGCCCGCAACGCGCCGCCCGCGTTCACCCCGGCCCAGGGGATGCCCATGGTCAGGCTGACCAAGGAGGCGCCCTGGCAGGACCGGATGCGTACGCTGCTGCGGATGCCGGTCATGGACCGGCCGGTGCCGGAGCCGGTGCAGCGGCACGACGAGGCCGGGCCCGCCGTACCGCGCGTGCTGGACCTGACGCTGCGTATCGGCGAGCTGCTGCTCGCGGGCGGCGAGGGGGCCGAGGACGTCGAGGCGGCGATGTTCGGCGTGAGCCGGGCGTACGGGCTCGACCGCTGCGAGCCGAACGTGACCTTCACGCTGCTGTCGATCTCCTACCAGCCGTCGCTGGTGGAGGACCCGGTGACGGCGAGCAGGACCGTACGCCGCCGGGGCACCGACTACACGCGGCTGGCGGCGGTCTACCACCTGATCGACGACATCACGTCTCCGGACACCGACGTCACGCTGGAGGAGGCGTACCGCACGCTCGCGGAGATACGCCGTAACCGTCACCCGTATCCGGGCTGGGCGCTGACGTCGGCCAGCGGGCTGCTGGCCGGTGCGGCTTCCGTGCTGGTCGGCGGTGGGCCTGTGGTGTTCCTGGCGGCCGCGATCGGAGCGATGCTCGGTGACCGGCTGGCGTGGCTGTGCGCCGGGCGCGGGCTGCCGGAGTTCTACCAGTTCGTGGTGGCGGCGATGCCGCCCGCCGCGATGGGGGTGGCGCTCACGCTGGCACCGACGACGACGATGTGGGACGTCCGGCCGTCCGCCGTGATCACCGGTGGGCTGTTCGCGCTGCTGCCGGGGCGGGCCCTGGTCGCGGGCGTACAGGACGGTCTGACCGGCTACTACATCACCGCGTCGGCGCGGTTGCTCGAAGTCATGTACTTCTTCATCGCGATCGTCATCGGCGTGCTGGTCGTGCTCTATCTGGGCGTGCAACTGGACGCCGAGCTGCACGCGGCGACGTCGCTGGAGACCGTGGAGCGGCCGGTGACGCAGATCCTGGCGTCGATGCTGCTCTGTTTCGCCTTCGCGATCCTGCTACAGCAGGAACGTAACACCGTGCTGATCGTGACCCTGAACGGCGGAGTGGCCTGGATCGTGTACGGCGCGATGCACGACGTCGGCGAGATCTCCGCGGTGGCCTCGACGGCGGTCGCGGCCGGTGTGGTGGGCCTCTTCGGCCAGCTGTTCTCGCGCTACCAGTACGCGTCGGCGCTGCCGTACGTCACGGCGGCGATCGGTCCGCTGCTGCCGGGCTCGTCGACGTACTTCGGTCTGCTGGGCATCGCGCAGAACGATCTGAACCAGGGGCTCGCGTCCCTGTCGAAGGCGGCGGCCCTGTCACTGGCCATCGCCATCGGGGTGAATCTGGGTGGCGAGATCTCCCGGCTGTTCCTGAAGGTGCCGGGGGCGGGCCGTGGGGCGAGCCGCCGCGCGGCCAAGCGGACGCGCGGCTTCTAGGCTCTGGGCACCGGGTCAGCGCTTGGCGTGGCGGCCGCGCGAGGCCGGGGGCGTGCCGTCGGCCGGGCCGCCGCTCTCGACGGCTGCGGCCTTCTTACCCTTGCCGCGGGCGCGCAGGTACTCGATGACGATCGGGAGCACCGAGACCAGCACGATCAGGATCAGGATCGCTTCGATGTGCTTGTGGACGAAGTCGACCTTGCCGAGCGAGGCGCCGAGCAGCGTGACGCCCGCGCCCCACAGCACACCACCGATGATGTTGAACGTGATGAACGAGCGGTAGTTCATCCGGCTCACGCCGGCGATGATCGGCGTGAAGGTACGGACGATCGGCACGAAGCGGGCCAGGACCAGCGACTTGGGGCCGTACTTCTCGAAGAAGTCGTGGGCCTTCTCGACGTTCTCCTGTTTGAAGAGCCGGGAGTCCGGCCGGGTGAAGAGGGCAGGTCCGACCTTGCGGCCGAAGAGATAGCCGACCTGGTCACCGATGATCGCCGCGAGGACGACCAGGGTGCAGACCAGCCACAGCGGGGTTTTCAGGGCGCCCGTGGTCACCAGCAGTCCGGTGGTGAACAGCAGCGAGTCGCCCGGCAGGAAGAAGCCGATGAGCAGGCCGGACTCGGCGAACACGATGACCAGCAGGCCGATCAGACCGAACTGCTCCAGCAGATAATTCGGCTCCAGCCAGCTCGGTCCGAGCGCAAGCGTATTCACGGGTACCGGGCTCCAGGGTGGGATCGTCTGCGGGTTTGCTGCCCAAAGCTATCAACGCCACCGGGGATCTCCTGGTTCCAGCGACCGGTTACGGTACGGCCACGGAGCGCCTCCGGGGCCGCACTTGAACCGTTCGCCCGGCCGCGCGCTACGCGTGACGTGCGGCGTTGGCCAGGATCGCCTCGCGCAAGTAGGCAGCCAGGCCCGGCTTCGCCGCGTCGATGGACGCCGTGAAGCGCTCGTCCGTGACGTACATCTCGGCGAGACAGACGTGCATGTCGTAGCCGCAGTCGTAGTAATTGCGGCTGATCTGGGCGCGGTGCTCCTCCGCGAGGTCCATGGCCCGGACGGAGCCGGGCGCGGCGCCCGCCTCCATGGCGGCGACCAGGCGGGCGGTGTTCTCCTCCCCCTCCGCCTTGATCCGCAGCCAGTCCTCCTTGGTGTACGACGCGGCCTTGCGCTGCGACTCCTTGTACGCGTCGCTGGTGCCCCAGCGCTGCGCGGCCTCCTCGGCGTACTGATCGGGATCGTGGTCGCCGAAGACCTCGAACTTCTCTTCCGGGGTGAGATTGATGCCCATCTTCCGTGCCTCCAAGGCGTTTTCGACGGCGGCGGCCATCGCCTGCAGTTTCGCGATCCGGCCGGACAGCAGCTCGTGCTGGCGCCGCAGGTGCTCCCGCGGGTCCACGTCCGGATCGTCGAGGAGGGCCGCCACCTCGTCGAGCGGGAAGCCGAGCTCCCGGTAGAACAGGATCTGCTGCAGCCGGTCGAGGTCGGCGTCGTCATAGCGCCGGTGGCCCGCCTGGCTGCGGCCGCCCGGAGAGAGCAGCCCGATCTCGTCGTAGTGGTGCAGTGTGCGCACCGTCACTCCGGCGAATTTGGCGACCTGTCCAACGGAGTAGCTCATCGCTTTCCGCTCCTTCTTCTCGGTACGCGTCTGAGCCTGAGCCCTCACGTCACGTCAGGTGCAAGCCCCGTTCGCCACGGTTGCCGGCCCGGCAACGCGCGGCTCAGCCCCGGGTCTCGCCGCGCTCCAGAGCCACCAGCTCGAAGGCCGTCTTGCCGTCCAGGCTCTCGCGGATGATGTCGGCGTGCCCTGCGTGCCTGGACATCTCGGTGATCAGCCGGAGCAGCAGCCAGCGCATCGACACCCGCTCCGAGTCGGGGAACCACGGCTCGTCGGGCAGCGCGAAGGTGTCGTCCGCGACAGCTCGCTCGCGCTCGGCCTGGTCGCCGCCTGTTCGTCCGTCAGGCCCAGCAGCGCCCTGCGGACGCCGCCGCGCTCGGCGTCCAGGAAGGCCAGGAGCGCGCCGCGCTCGTCGCCGGGGGCCTCTGCGTTCACGTGTACGACCATGGCGTCCGCCTCTTCTCGTCGTCGAACTGACAAGAAGCAAGCTACGAGCCCTTGCGGACAGGGTCTGTCCGCGATCGCGACATCAGGGTGTCAGAAGGGGAATCGCGTCCGCCCGTGCTGCACCGAGATCCACTTCTGGGTGGTGAACGCCTCCACCGCCGAGTCCCCGTTGAGCCGCCCGATGCCCGAGAACTTCTCGCCGCCGAAAGCCACCTGCGGTTCGTCCTGGACGGTCGAGTCGTTGATGTGGATCATCCCGGTCTCGACGCGCTTGGCGAACCGCACGCCCCGCTCCACGTTCCCCGTGTGGACCGCCCCGCTCAGCCCGTACTGGCTGTCGTTGGCGATCCGTACGGCCTCTTCCTCACCGTCGAAGGGGATCAGCAGCACCACGGGGCCGAAGATCTCCTGCGTAAGGACCGGAGAGTCGGCCGGCAGCCCGCTGAGTACGGTCGGCTCGACAAGGTTGCCGCGCGTAGATCCCCGTACGAGCGCGGTCGCGCCCTCCGCGAGCGCCTGCTCCACGAGCCCCGCCAGCGCGTCCGCCTGGAAGGTGTTGATGACCGGCCCGATGTGGGTCCTGGGGTCGGCCGGGTCGCCGGTCACCAGGGACCGTACCTTCGCGACGAACTTCTCCGTGAACTCCGCCTCGACCGACCGGTCCACCAGGATGCGGTTGGCGGCCATGCAGACCTGCCCCTGGTACACGAAACGGCTGAAGACCGCCGCGTCCACCGCGTAGTCGATGTCTGCGTCGTCCAGCACGACCAGCGCGCTGTTGCCGCTCAGTTCGAGCACCGCGCGCTTGAAGTGGCCGGCGGCGACGGCGGCGACGTGCCGCCCCACCTTGTCGGAGCCGGCGAAGGAGATCACCTTCGGGACCCGGTGCTCTATCAACGCGTCGCCGACCTCCGCGATGTCGGTGACCAGCACGTTGAGCAGTCCGGCCGGCAGCCCCGCGTCCTCGAAGATCTTGGCTATCAGGCCGCCGCCGACGACGGGCGTGTTCTGGTTCGGCTTGATGACGACCGCGTTGCCGAGCGCCAGCGCGGGGGCGACCGACTTGATCGTCACCAGGAAGGGGAAGTTGAAGGGGCTGATGACCCCGACGACACCGACCGGCAGCCGGTAGACGCGGTTCTCCTTGCCGTCCACGGGCGAGGGCAGGATGCTCCCCTCGGGCCGCAGCGCGGTCTGCATCGCCTCGCGCAGGAACTCCTGGGCGAGATGTACCTCGTACGCCGCCTTCAGCCGCGTACCGCCGAGCTCGTCGATGATCGCCTCGGTGATCTCGTCCTCGCGGTCCTGCGTAATCCGCAGGGCCCGTTCCAGGACGTCCCTCCTGCGGTACGCGCTCGACGCGGCCCAGGCCGGCTGCGCGCGCTCGGCCGCGAGGTAGGCCTCGTCGACCTCGTCCAGCGAGGCGACGGTGATCGCGGCGAGCTTCTCCCCGTTGTACGGGTTGAAGTCGATGATGTCCCACGAGCCGCTGCCGGTCCGCCACGCGCCGTCGATGTACTGGTGGGCCAGGTCGGTGAAGAAGGACATGCGATCCCCTACTGCAAGGTGTACAGGTGCAGGCTCCTGATGAAACGTCATCCTACTGGCCAGTTACGTCAGTTGGAGTAGACCACGCAGCACGTCCCGCGTTTCCGCCGCGCTCGGGCTGTCCTTCTGGAGCCGCTCCATCACCCGTTGGTACTGGGCGACTTCCTCGCGCTTGTCCAGATAGAGCGCGCTGGTGAGCTGCTCCAGGTAGACGAGGTCGGAGAGATCCGACTCGGGGAACTGCAGCATCGTGAACGCGCCGCTCTCGCCCGCGTGCCCGCCGAAGCTGAACGGCATGACCTGAAGCGTGATGTTCGGCTGCTCGGACACCTCGATGAGGTGCTGCAACTGCCCCCGCATCACGGCCCGGTCGCCGTACGGGCGGCGCAGCGCGGCCTCGTCCAGTACGGCGTGGAAGTGCGGTGCGCGCTCGGACACGAGCACCTTCTGGCGTTCCAGGCGCAGCGCGACCCTGCGGTCGATCTCGGCCGCGCTCGCGTGCGGTATGCCGCGGGAGACGACGGCGTGCGCGTAGCTCTCCGTCTGCAACAGCCCGTGCACGAACTGGACTTCGTAAATCCGGATGAGCGAGGCGGCACCCTCCAGGCCGATGTACGTCTGGAACCAGCCGGGCAGCACGTCGCCGTAACTGTGCCACCAGCCCGCCACGTTGGCCTCCCGCGCCAGGCTCAGCAGCGACTCGCGCTCGGCCTGGTCCGTGACGCCGTAGAGCGTCAGCAGGTCCTCGACATCCCTGGCCTTGAAGCTCACCCGTCCCAACTCCATGCGGCTGATCTTCGATTCGGATGCTCGGATCGAATAGCCGGCCGCTTCGCGGGTGACCCCACGGGACTCACGCAGCCGCCTCAGCTGGGATCCCAGCAGGATGCGCCGCACCACAGAGCCGCTCGACTCGCCTGCGGTCACTTCTCCAGCCCTCCCCAGTCCGACAGTTCAGTAGCGGAGTGTCCTCCCCCAGGTCTCCGAGAGCCGCAGTCTGCCATTAAAACGCTTCGCCCCGTACTCATCCGATTACGGAAATAGCAAGAGCGGTACAAGACACCGAAAGAGGTCGGGCGGATAAATGCACAAGAACCAGCACGGGGTCGGACAGGTCCGGCGCGTGCACGTGCATCTGCCCTTGCATCTGCCGTACGCATTCGGAACCATGGTCCGCGCGCACCTGCATGCTCTTTCGTGCTGACGCCGTACTACCGCCGCATCTCTACCGCTGTATCGCAACGACCGCGAATCCCAGGGGGAGTGCCTCGCATGGGGACGAATGGATCGACCGTGCTCGAACCGTTCGAGCCATTAAGACAGGGCCTGCCACCCATCGACCCCGCCGCGGTGTCCAGCTCTGCCTCGTGTGCGCTGCCTCCCCGGTACGAAGCGGTGCGCGGCGCGCGGCACTTCACCCAGTCGACCCTGGCCCAGTGGGAGCTCGGCGAGTGCTTCGACGACGTGGCCCTGGTCGTCTCGGAGCTCGTCACCAACGCGCTGCGGCACGCGCTGCCGGCCGACACCCCGCGCGCGGACGAACAGGACCCTCCCGTACGGCTGCATCTGATGCGCTGGACCTCGCGTCTGGTGTGCGCGGTGCGCGACCCCAGTCACGCGAGTCCGGTGACGCGCGAGTCGGACGACTTCTCCGCGGAGTCCGGGCGTGGCTTGTTTCTGGTGGATTCATTCAGCGATAGCTGGGGATGGCACCCGCTCGCCGGGACGCTCAGCGGCAAGGTCGTGTGGGCGCTGTTCCGGCTCGGAACCGATCGGCAGTAACAGGCGCAGTGGACGGGGCCCCCGCGCATGGCAGGGCGGCGGACCGGTTGGTTCCGGTCAGCCGCCGGCCACCAGGTGGTCGAACTCGCCGCCCTTGACGCCGAGCAGCATCGCCTCGATCTCGGCAGGCGTGTAGACCAGAGCGGGCCCGTCCGGATGCCGCGAATTGCGGACTGCCACATTCCCGCCCGGCAATTTGGCAAACTCCACGCAGGACCCCTGCGAGTTGCTGTGCCTGCTCTTCTGCCAGACCACCCCGTGAAGCTCTGTGGCGGCCATGCCGTTGTATGCGTGGTGCACAGGTCGCTCCCGGAAAGTGCAGATGTCAACTGCCCCGGATCATAGCTTCGTTCACTTGCTGATGCATGGGCAGATGCACGTGCACGCGGGGTGCTCCCTCGGTTACAGGCTCCGGATCAGCGCGACGAGTACGGCAGCAGGGCCATCTCCCTGGCGTTCTTGATGGCGCGGGTGAGCTGCCGCTGCTGCTGGGCCGAGACCCTTGTCACACGACGGCTCCGGATCTTCCCGCGATCCGAAATGAATTTCCGCAGAAGATCGGTGTCCTTGTAGTCAATGTACGTAATCTTCGCCTCGTCCAGCGGATTGGGGCGGGACTTGAGGGGCTTACGAGGGTCTTTACCTCGGGACGGGCGGGACATCAGGCCTCCAGAAGGGAATCAAAAGCGGACGGCAGGCGCTTCCAGGCATCACGCCCGGCCGCGTATTCGGCGTCGGTCAACAAGCAGGATTCGAGGAGCTCTTCGAGCCCGCCGCGGTCGAGGCCCGGCGAGGTGAAGACCAGGTGCTGGCAGCAGTCCCCGTGCTCGGGGTGCCAGTCCAGCGCGGCCGCCGCCCTGCGTACGGGCGGGACCATCTCCCACGCCGCGTCCGGCAGCGACGCCAGCCACGGCCCCGCGCTCTCCACACACAGCGCGCCGCCCGCCGCGTCCCACGCCATGAGCGTGTCCGGGCGGTCCGCGAGCCAGAAACGGCCGCGACTGCGGGCGGCGGCGCAGGTCAGGTCCTCCAGGGCCTCGTACAGCCGCCCCGGATGGAAGGGGCGGTCCCGGTGCCAGACCAGCGTGCCGACGCCGTTGTCGTCCGCGTCCTGCGGAAGCAGCGCACAGGCCGGGTGCTGGCGGTCCGCCGCCGCCTCGATGTCGAAACCGGCGAAGGCCGCCTCGGCCAGCTCGCCGGAGGCCGCCGGGACCCGGCGGGCCGTCGGGTGCAACTGGGCGAGCAGCGCCTCGTCCTGCTCGTCCGCCTCTTCGCTCTCCACCACGGCCAGGACCGGGGCGTACTCCAACTGGCGCGCCCAGGTGTCCGCGACCGTCCGCTGGTCGGTCGCGGCCGCGGCCAGCCCGGCCTCGGCCAGATCGTCGCCGCAGCCGAGGTAGGGCAGGAGCAGCGCGGGGTCGACGGCCGTCATGACGGCGGTCAGGTCGAGTACGTCCCCGCCGTGCGCGACGACGACCTCGGCCATCGCCTTGGGCTCGACGGAGTCCCACAGCTCGACGACCGCGAGACGGGTGAGTCCGCTGGCGGCCAGCCGCTCCAGCTCAGGCACCAGGTCCTCGCGCAGCGCGCAGCACGCGCAGTCGTTGACCAGCGGCGCGTCGCCGGACGCGCTCTCACCGAGGGCGTCGCGGACGGTACGGCGTACCGTTCCCTCGGCCGCGGTCGAGAGGTCGTGGTGCAGCGCGACGCTGCCGGGGACCCGGCGCAGCAGTTGCTCCACGACCTCCTTGCGGGCGTCGGAGTGCAGCCCGCCGACGATGACGACGGGCAGCTTCCCCTCCCTCTCACTCACTGCTTCGCCCCATAGCGGCGCTCGAAGCGCTCCACACGGCCCGCCGTGTCCAGCACGCGCGCCGTGCCCGTGTAGAAGGGGTGGCTCTGCGAGGAGATCTCGACGTCGACGACGGGGTACGTACGGCCGTCCTCCCACTCCACTGTCTTGTCGCTGGTCATGGTGGAACGAGTGAGGAAGGCGAAGCCGCCTGCCTTGTCGCGGAAGACGACCGGGCCGTACGGCGGGTGGATTCCGGGCTTCATGTGGTGATGCCCCCTTCTGGTCTGCTGGTCAGCGCTCTTCGCGGAAGTCGACGTGCCGGCGGACGACCGGGTCGAACTTGCGGAGCGTCATGCGGTCGGGGTTGTTGCGGCGGTTCTTGCGGGTCACGTACGTGTAGCCGGTCCCCGCCGTGGACCTGAGCTTGATGATCGGGCGGACTTCGTTGCGTGCCATGTGGTTAGTATATGGAAATGGTTCCCATTTTCAAAGAGGAGTGATCGACCTTGTCCGCCCACTGCCAGCTGACCGGCGCCCAGCCGGGATTCGGCAACAACATCTCCCACTCGCACCGGCGCACCTCGCGCCGCTTCGACCCGAACATCCAGCGCAAGCGCTACTGGCTGGCGAGCGAGGGCCGCCATGTGCGGCTCACACTCAGCGCCCGGGCGATCAAGACCGTCGACGTGATCGGCGTCGAGGCTGCCGTGGCCCGCATCCGCGCGCGGGGGGTGAAGGTCTGATGGCGAAGAAGAGCAAGATCGCGCGCAATGAGCGGCGCAAGGCTGTCGTCGAGCGGTACGCCGGGCGGCGGGCGGAGCTGAAGGAGATCCTCCGCAAGCCCGGAACGGCTGAGGCCGAGCGTGCCGCCGCGCTGGAGGAACTGCGGCGCCAGCCGCGCGACGCGAGCGCCACGCGCGTACGCAACCGGGACAGTGTCGACGGGCGGCCCCGTGGCCACCTCAGGAAGTTCGGGCTCTCCAGGGTCCGGATGCGGGAGCAGGCGCATGCCGGTTTCCTCCCCGGAGTGCGCAAGTCCTCCTGGTAGCTCGGCACGTTCCGACCGGCCGGAACCGGGGGGACCAGGGGGCGTCGGCGGACGTCTCCGGGTCCTGGCTCGCGACGACCGACGGGAAGCTGCCGGGTTCCTGACGGTGGGGCAGTGCGTACGTGGCTTACGCACGGGCCGCGGTTCCCTCACGGGGCCGCGGCCCTTCGTCGTCCTCGGCCCGTGACGGGTCCGCCACGGTGTTGGGTCAGCGGGTTACGCCGGGGCGCGCGGGCATCGTGGCCTGGTCGGCCGCCGCCGTGCCGTGTTCCCAGCCCGCGTGGTCGCTGACGCCCCGTACCCGCGTCGACGTCGTCTGCGGGAACATCCGCTCCGCCCGGTCCTCCACCGCCACGTCCCGCGCCGCCAGCACCGGCAGCAGGGAGCCCCCCGCCTCCTGCGTCACGTGTTCCGTCGCCTCGGACAGCCGGTGGCCCACCCGGCTCGCGTACGCCGTCAGGAACGCCTGGCGGAAGGACTTGGTGCGCTTGCGGCCGCCCGCGCGCTGGGCGGCTTCCGCGCGGGTCATCGCCGCCGTGCCCTGCACGAGCAGTGAGGTGTAGAGCAGCTCGACGGATTCCAGGTCGGCCTCGAAGCCGACGACCGTGGAGAAGCCGAGGCCGCTGTTCCACACCGCGCGGCAGCGGTTGGCGCAGGCGGCGGCGTCGAGCAGGATCGCCTTGGCCGTCTCGTACGGGGCGTCGACGCCTATCCGGCACGCCGTCGGCACGTCGCCGGTGTGGCCGCGGGCGGCGAGCAGCGCGGCGTCGATGCTGTGGCGCGCCATCAGCTCCTGCGCCTTGGCGGTGAGGGCCTCCGCCTCGTCCGGGTAGTCGGTCGCCTCCGCCTTGGCCAGCAGCGCCCGGACGCGCGTGAGCATGCGCGGTTCGTCGGGGGCCGGTGCATGCGGGCGTACGTGCACGGGCTCGCCCGGAGGCGGCCCCACCGGCTCGATCGCGGGGAGGCGGATGAGGTGGCGGAAGAGTTCGAGGAACGCCGTGGCGAGCGAGAAGCGGTCCGTCCGCTCGCGGGTGGCCAGCTCGTCGGCGTACCGGTCGTCGCCGCCCCACCAGGCCTGTGCCGCCTCCAGGTCGCGGAGCTGCGCCTCCCAGCGGGGGGTGGTTCTGGCGTACCGACGGTTCTCGGCGGCGATCAGGTCGGTGGCCAGGCGCACGTGGCGGTCGTCGAGGTCGCGGCGGACGATGCGTACGACGTCGGCGGGCTGCCAGCCGCGCTCCCAGGCGCGGCGTACGAACTCCTCGCCCCGGCGCATGAGTTCGCGGCCCGCGTCCGGCCAGGGCGCGGCGGCGAGCAGCGAGGCGCCCAGGTCGAGGCCCGCGTCGCCCTCGTCGTACACCGCCGCGGATACCGCCTTCTCCACCTGCTCCATGCCCTCGATGGTGTCACGGGCGCTGAGGGGGTGGGGCCAGGCATACCCCGGATACTCGGCTCAGCGGTCGTGTCCGGCGGGCGTCCGGCGGGCTGCCAGCCGCGCTCCTGGGCATGGGCCCTCCGGGTCAAGCAAGTCGACCCCCTCCAGTGCGCGGCCGGGCTCGACCGGCCCACGTCCGGGACGGTCACCGTCGGCGGTCGTGGCGGTGCTGGGCGTCGGCACGGGTGACAACGGTGCGTACGTCACCGCCGCGAACGCGCCGTCGGCGTCGGCGCCCGCGAGCGCCGGCGGTTGCCCGCGCGGGCTGATTTGGCTGAGCGCCCGTTGGCGGCGCGCCCCCTGTCCCTGCCCGGCCGAGCCAGCCTGCGGCGCTTTTCCCCGCCCCGCCGCCCCTCCCCTTCCCGAACTGGGGGCAAGCCCCCAGACCCCCTGGGACGCCCTGCGGGCGTGCGCCGGGCGGGCTGCGTTTTGGCTGACCGCGGCTCGTTGAGCCACGTTGTCAGTGGCGGGTGTCAGACTCGCACTCATGAGCGATCGCTGGGCCGTCGCCGAGACGGACGCAGGGGGGGCGCTGCTCGTGCCGCTGGGGCGGGACGGGCAGCCGGCCAGTGACGTGCGCGAGGAGCCCGACCTCGTGGCGGCGGTCGGCTCCAGGCCCGAGGTCGGCCGGTGGGTGTGGCGGTCCACCGCCGAGATCTACCCGCGGTTGCTCGCCGCGGGCGTGCGCGTCGAGCGGTGTTACGACATCGAGGACGCGGAGTCACTGCTGCTCGGCCACGAGGGCCGGCACGGCGAGCCGCATTCGGCCGCGGCGGCCTGGGCGCGGCTGCACAACCGGCCCGTACCGCCCGATCCCCCGCAGCGCGCCGCCGAGCCCGGATCACAGTCGTCGCTCTTCGAGCCGCAGCCGGTCCCGGTGGCGTTCGGGGACCTGCTGGAGGTGTACGCCGATCAGCAGCGCAGGCACGGCGCTGCTGAGCACCCCGACCGGATGCGGCTGCTGACGGCCGCCGAGTCGGCGGGGATGCTGGTGGCCGCCGAGATGAACAGGGCGGGGCTGCCGTGGCGGGCGGACGTGCACCGGGCGGTGCTGGAGGAGCTGCTCGGCGAGCGGTACGCGGGCGGTGGCGACCCGCGCCGCATGGCGGAGCTGACGGACGAGATCTCGGCGGCGTTCGGCAGGCGCGTACGGCCCGAGCTGCCCGCCGATGTGATCAAGGCTTTCGCGCAAGCCGGCATCAAGGTGAAGTCCACGCGGCGGTGGGAGCTGGAGGGGGTCGGCCATCCGGCCGTGAAGCCGCTCATCGCGTACAAGAAGCTGTACCGGATCTATACGGCGCACGGCTGGGGCTGGCTCCAGGACTGGGTGCGCGCGGGCCGTTTCCGACCCCAGTACCTGCCGGGCGGGACGATCACCGGGAGGTGGGTGACCAACGGCGGCGGCGCGCTCCAGATCCCGAAGGTCATCCGGCGCGCGGTGATCGCGGACGACGGCTGGCGGCTCGTGGTCGCCGACGCCGACCAGATGGAGCCGCGCGTCCTGGCCGCGATCTCGCGCGATCCGGGGCTGATGGAGGTGGCGGGGCAGCCCGGTGACCTCTACAAGGCGGTGTCGGACCGGGCGTTCGCCGGTGACCGCGACCTGGCGAAGATTGCCGTGCTCAGCGCGGTGTACGGACAGACCTCCGGGGACGGTCTGAAGAATCTCGCGGCGCTGCGAAGACGTTTCCCGCGCGCTGTGGCGTATGTGGACGACGCGGCGCGCGCGGGAGAGGAGAAGCGGCTCGTACGGACCTGGCTGGGGCGGACATGCCCGCCCGCCGCGGGCTCGGGAGAGGACGGGGAAGCAGGCATTCCGCAGGACGACGCCGGAGAGGTGGCGGCGCCCGACGGGGAGTTCACGCCGGGGTACGCGTCGACGAACGCCCGCGCGCGGGGCCGCTTCACCCGGAACTTCGTCGTGCAGGGCAGCGCCGCCGACTGGGCACTGCTGATGATGGCGGCGCTGCGGCAGAGCCTGAAGGCCGCGGGCCTCCGGGCGGAGCTGGTGTTCTTCCAGCACGACGAAGTGATCGTGCACTGCCCCGCCGGGGAGGCGCAGCAGGTCGTCGAGGCGATCCGCGCGGCGGGTGATCTGGCCGGCCGGGTCGCCTTCGGCCACACGCCGGTGCGCTTCCCCTTCACGACCGCGGTCGTGGAGTGCTACGCCGACGCGAAGTGACGCGGGCCGGGGCCGGGAAGTCCACCCGACACGGCGGCCGTGCGGAAATGTTTCACCTGTACGGCCGCTCATGACTCGCACGCCGGTGGGTACCCGCCGCGCATGAGCGCACTCCAGAGCACGAGAACCAGCGAAATCGCCGGCCTCGCGGACCCCACGGCCGCGAGTGACCTGGTCATCGGTATCGCGCCGTTCGTCGCGGGACTGGCCATCGCGGCTGCTCTGATCGCCGCCGTGTGGTGGGGCATCCGCATCAGGAACCGCGAGCCGTCTCCTCCCACGCCCCAGGAGCAGCCGCACCGGCCGGAGGGCTCGGGGCCGCCCGAGGTCACGGAGCGCCGGGAACCCGACGAAGTAGTGCCTCCGGAAGGCGGGCGCCTCCTCCCGCACGAGCTCAGAAACACCGGTAACACCTCCGGCAGGCCCAGTCCGGGAAAGCCGGAGGAGCGGCCGCGGTGGGACGAGAAGTCCGGTGGTGCGTTCGGTAGCGGAGGCCCCGGCGGCTGAGTCGCCGACAGGCGAAGCAGCGGCATCCGACCACAGACTGAAACAGACGAGAGTGTCGAAAAGGAGCAACTGCATGACCGCCCTCAAGAGCACCCTGCCCGAAGCCGACCGTCAGACCACCGCGGAAGCCCTTCAGGGCGCCCTGGTGGACCTGCTCGGTCTGTCACTTCTGGCAAAGCAGGCGCACTGGACGATCGTGGGACCGCGTTTCCGCTCCATCCACCTCCAGCTCGACGAACTGGTGTCCTTCGCCCGTTCGTACGCCGACGTCGTCGCGGAACGCTCGTCGGCCATCGGCGTCGCACCGGACGGCCGGGTGGAGACGGTCGCCAAGACCGCTGAACTCCCCACGCCCGCGGACGGCTGGACCCAGGACAGCGACGTCGTGGCCCTGATCGTCGAGGCGCTCGGGGCCGTCGGTCGCAGGATGCGGGAGCGGATCGACGCGACCGACAAGCCCGACCCGGTGACTCAGGACATCTTCATCGGCCTCACCGCGGAGCTGGAGAAGCAGCGCTGGATGTTCCAGGCCGAGAACCAGCACTGAGGCCCGCCGGGACCGGGGACGCCAGCAGCACCGGGGACCGCCAGCAGCACCGGGGCCCGCAGCAGCACCGAGGGAGCCGCACGATGGCCGGGACAGATCCAGCCGCCGCCGGATGGGCCGGCGAGTCGGAACAGGGCGTGCCGGGCGGTGAGGGCGTACCGGGCGACCGGGCCGCGCGCCGCGCCTCGACTCCCGGCCGCGCGTCCGTCCGGGACATCGCCCGCGTCGCCCTGCGGGTGGGCCTGCCGACGCTCGCGGGCGGTGTCGTCGTCCGCCGCAAGCAGGGCGTGGCGCTCGCCGCCCGCCTCGACGCGGACCGCCACGCGGTGGAGCTCTTGAACGAGTTGCGCCGGCGGTACGGTCCCGGCCCGCTGCACCTGCGCCTGGCGGGCCGGGACATCGTCCTGCCCCTGTCCGCCGAGGACGCGCAGCGGGTACTGGACGAGACGCCGGAGCCGTTCACCCCTGCGGCCCGCCTGAAGCGGGACGCGCTCGGCCACTTCCAGCCGCACGGCGTACTGATCTCCACCGGCCAGGAGCGCGACGAACGCCGGGCCTTCACCGAGGACGTCCTGGAGACCGGACGGCATCTGCACCACCTCGCCCCGCAGTTCGTACGCACCGTCCGGGAGGAGGCCGGCGGACTGCTCGCCGAAGCCGCAGCCGGGGCCCAAGGCTCCGGCCGGCTGGACTGGGGCACGTTCGACGCGGCCTGGTGGCGGATCGTACGCCGTGTCGTCCTCGGTGACGCCGCGCGCGACGACACCACGCTCACCGCCCGCCTCGGCCGGCTGCGCGGCTTCGGCAACTGGTCGGCCCTGGTCCCGACGCGCGCCACCGCCGGCCCGCGCGAGCGCTTCCAGCAAAGCCTGCGCGCCCACCTGGACCGGGCGGAGCCGGGCAGCCTCGCCGAGGCGCTGGCCCGGACGCCCGCCAAGCCGGGCGTCGACCCGGCGGGCCAGGTGCCGCACTGGCTGTTCGCGTTCGACGCGGCGGGCATCGCGGCCGCGCGGGCGCTGGCCCTGCTGGCCACCCACCCGGCGCAGGAGCAGCAAGTACGCAACGAGCTGGTCATACCGGACCTCACCCGGCCGCAGTTGCTGCCGTACACGCGCGCGTGCGTCATGGAGTCCGTGCGGCTGTGGCCGACGACGCCGTTCCTGCTCCGCGAGAGCACCCGCGAGACGCGGTGGGGCGAGGGAACTCTGCCCGAGGGCACGGCGTTCCTCGTGTACGCCCCCTACTTCCACCGGGACGGTTCCGCGCCGTACGGTGACCGCTTCGTACCGGAGATCTGGCTGGAGGGCACGGCGCACACCGGCCCCGAGCTGGTGCCGTTCAGTGCGGGACCCGGTGTGTGCCCCGGCGAGGACCTCGTCCTCCTCGTCACGTCCACGCTCGTCGCCGCGCTCATGGAGCGCCACGACTTCCGGCTGCACGGCCCGGACGGGCTGCGGGCCGACGGGCCGCTGCCGTACACCCTCAACCACTTCGCTCTGCGCTTCTCCGCCGCCGCCCGTCCCTAGATCCGCGGGACCGGAGGCATCGACCGGGCCGTTCGAGGTTACCCGTACCGCATGGACCACATGGATCACACCCACGCCCCCATACTGGAAGCCCTCGACCGCTACCACGAGCGAGGCGAACTCGCGTTCACGCCACCGGGACACAAACAGGCCCGTGGGGCGGACCCGCTGGCCCGGAAGGTCCTGGGCGACGCGGTGTACCTCTCGGACGTCCTCGCCTCCGGCGGCCTCGACGACCACCGCACCAGCGGCAACGTGCTGCTGCGCGCGGAGCGGCTGATGGCCGACGCCGTCCACGCCGAGCACACCTTCTTCTCCACCTGCGGCAGTTCGCTGTCCGTCAAGGCGGCCATGCTCTCGGTCGCGCACCCGCACCAGAAGCTGCTGGTGGGCAGGGACGCGCACAAGTCGGTCGTCTCCGGCCTGATCCTTTCCGGCATCGAACCGGTCTGGGTCGATCCCCAGTGGGACACCAAGCTGAACCTGGCACATCCGCCGTCCGCCGAGGCCTTCGAGGAGGCGTTCGCACGCGAACCGGAGGCGCGCGGGGCGCTGGTCACCAGTCCGACACCGTACGGGGCTTGCGCCGAGGTGTCCGCCATCGCGCGGATCTGCCACGCCCGTTCGGTCCCGCTGATCGTCGACGAGGCGTGGGGCGCGCATCTGCCGTTCCACGAGCAGCTGCCGTCGTGGGCGATGGACGCGGGCGCCGACGTCTGCGTGACCAGCATCCACAAGATGGGCAGCGGTCTCGAACAGGGTTCGGTGTTTCATCTGCAAGGGGATCTGATCGACCCGCAGGTGCTGAAGTCCCGCGCCGACCTGCTCGGCACCACCAGCCCTTCCGTCATCATCTGGGCCGGACTCGACGGCTGGCGGCGCCAGATGATGACGCAGGGCAACCGGCTGATGGACGACGCGCTGCGGCTCGCCTCCCAGGTACGGGCGGAGATCGAGCGGATTCCCGGCCTCCACGTCAACGACCGCACCGACTTCACCGGTCCGGGCAAGGCCGCGGACTTCGACCCGCTGCCGGTGATCATCGACATCCAGGCGCTGGGTACGACGGGCTACCGGGCGGCGGACTGGCTGCGCGAGCGGCACGCTACCGACATGCATCTCATCGACCACCGCCGGATCGGCGCGCAGCTCACGCACGCCGACTCGCGGGCCACGACCGCGCCGCTGCTGGACGCGCTGAAGGATCTCGCCAACCACTCCGAGGAGTTGGCGGGCGCGCCGGTCGTCGACGTACCGGCGGGGGACGAGATGCGGATGGAGCAGACGTGCCTGCCACGGGACGCGTACTTCGGTGACACCGAGGACGTACCGCTGGAGGACGCGGTGGGGCGGGTGGCCGCCGAGATGATCACGCCGTACCCGCCCGGCATTCCGGCCGCGCTGCCGGGCGAGCGGCTGACGGAGCCGGTGCTGCGCTATCTGCGTACGGGCCTGGACGCGGGCATGAACATCCCGGACCCGGCGGATCCGGGCCTGAAGACGGTGCGGGTCACGGCCAACCGGTCCTGAGAGAGCGCCCGAGCCGGCCGACGGGCGGTTGTCAGTGGTGGGTGACAGGCTGGATCTACGAGGACCTGCGACGAAAGGCACCGTCATGATCACCACTGACTTCGCGCCGGGCTCCCCTTGCTGGATCGACCTCGGCGCCCCCGATGTCCCCGCCGCGGCCGGGTTCTACAACGCGGTGTTCGACTGGCAGTTCCAGGCTTACGGCCCCCCAAACGCACCGGACGCGAACGACTACGGCGTGCTGAAGCGGGACGGGAGGACCATCGCCGGAATCGGGAAGCTCACCGAGGAAGGCGCCCGCTCGGCCTGGATGATCTACTTCTGCACCCCGGACGCCGACGCCACCACCGAGGCCGTGGAGCGGTCGGGCGGCAAGGTGCGGGTTCCCCCGATGGACGCCGACGGCGAGGGGCGGATGGCTCAGTACACCGACCCGCAGGGCGGTCAGTTCGCCGTCTGGCAGCCGGGCAAGACCAAGGGGATGGAGGCCGCGGACCGGCCGGGCACCCTGTGCTGGACCGAGCTCTACACCACCGACTCGGCCGGGGCGAAGGAGTTCTACGTCAACCTCTTCGGCTGGAGCACCGAGGACATGGAGCTGCCGGGCGGCGGCGGGACGTATTCGATGATCACCCCTGCCGGTCTTCCCCCGGAACGCATGCACGGCGGCCTCATGCAGCTCCCGTCGGATGCACTCTCGCTGAACAACGGCAGGCCCTACTGGCACCCGGTGTTCGCGGTCGAGGACTGTGACGCCACGGTCGCCAAGGTCACCGGCAACGGCGGCAGTGTGCAGATGGGCCCGGAGGACGCCGAGGGCGTCGGACGGCTGGCCGTCTGCGTCGACCCGTCCGGCGCGGACTTCGTGGTGCTCACCCCCGCCCCGCCGGCACAGGGCTGAGGTGCTGCCGCACGACACCCACCAAGGAGTCCTGGTCGGCGAAGGGCCGGCCCGGACTCCAGCGCGGCTTCGGCGCGGGGGCCCGGCGCCGAATGCTCGATTCTGTTCGTAACACCGTTCCTGCGAACACCTATTGACATGTAACTGGCAATCCCGCCAGAGTCGTCTCCGCCAGTGAAGTGATGCCGGTCACGGAACGAGGAGCGTCTCGTATGCCCGAAATCCCCGCAGTCTCACGTCGCTTGCTCCTGGGAGGGACGCTGGCCACCGGAGCGTCGCTCGCGGCCGGGATCGGTTCGGCCGGGAGCGCGACGGCGGCGCCCTTGGCTGCCGCGTCGGCCGCGTCGTCCGCGTCGGCCGCGACCGAGGCCTCCGCCGCGACGCCCGCCCGCAGACCGGGCCAGAAGTCGATGATCAACGTGCCGTTCAAGGCGTACAAAACCGTCCGCGTCGGTGTGATCGGGCTCGGCAACCGCGGCTCCGGAATGACCACGGGCTGGTCCGTGGTCCCCGGCTGCGTCGTGACCGCCGTCTGCGACATCCGCGCCGACCGCGCCAGGCGCACCGCCGACCAGCTCGTCGCCAAGGGTAAGCCGCGCCCCGCGGAGTTCGGCGGCTCGGCCGACTCGTACGCGGAAATGCTCAAGCGCGACGACATCGACCTCGTGTACATCGCGACGCCGTGGGGGTTCCACTACGAGCAGGGCAGGGCCGCGCTGCTGGCGGACAAGCACGTCGTCGTCGAGCTGCCCATCGCCACCGAGCTGCGCGAGCTGTGGGACCTCGTGGACACCTCGGAGCGCACCCGCAAGAACCTGATGCTGGCCGAGAACTGCAACTACGGCCGCAACGAACTGGCCATGCTCAAGGCGGCCCACGAGGGCCTGTTCGGCGACATCACCAACGGCCACGGCGGTTACCTGCACGACCTGCGCGCGCTGCTCTTCTCGAACACGTACTACACCGACTCCTGGCGCCGGCTCTGGCACACCCGCAGCACCGCGTCCTTCTACGCCATGCACGGACTGGCCCCGATCGCGGCGGCCATGGACATCAACCGCGGCGACCGGATGACGACCCTCAAAGCCACCGCGACCGCGCCGAAGGGCCTCGCCGACTACCGGGAGCGCTTCGTCCCCAGGTCGCACCCGTCGTGGAACGAGACGTACATCAACGGCGACCTGGTCACCTGCGCGATCGAGACCGCGAAGGGCCGGACCATCCGGGCCGAGCACGACGTCAGTTCGCCCCGTCCGTACAGCCGCATCAACTCCATCGCGGGCACCCGCGGGATCTTCGAGGACTACGCGGGTACGTCGACGACGGGCGGCCGCATCTACGTCGAGCCGGACCACGGCGGCCACTCCTGGCGCGACTTCGACACGTACCGCAAGGAGTTCGACCACTGGCTGTGGAAGAAGATCGGCGACGACGCCGCGAACAACGGCGGCCACGGCGGCATGGACTACGTCCTGCAGTGGCGCACGGTGCAGACGATGCGGGCGGGGCTGGTCCCGGACATCGACGTGTACGACTCGGCGGTCTGGTGCGCGCCGGTGCCGCTGAGCGTCATGTCGCTGGCGAACAAGGCGGCCGGTCGCGATACCGGACTTCACACGGGGCGGCTGGGTCAATCTGCGCTCCGGTCTCGACTCGCGCATGACCGAGATGCCCCCCGTTTCCTGAGCTGCCGGACTCCAAGGAGCACGCGATGAGATCAGCCTCAGCACGACTGGTCACTCCGCTCAGAGCGGCGGCTGTGGCGGTGGGAGCGGCGGTGGCGGGCGCGGTGATGCTCGTCCCGGCGGGAACGGCGGTCGCGGCCGGGCCGGGGGCCGCGGCGACGGCCAGGACCGAGGTGACCATCTCGCCCGTGGACCTGGACGGACCGGCCGTCTCGACGGTGAAGGTGTCCGTCAAGAACGCGGGGCCGCAGCGCCTGCGTTCGCTGAAGGTGTCGTTCGCCGGACCGGCCGGCTGGGCAGTCCAGCCGTCGGTGCGCAGTGTGAGCGGATCCCTGGCGACGGGCGCTTCGGCCGATACGACGTTCCAGATCCAAGTCCCGGAGAAGCGGTCCGGTTTCGTGATCCGTACGTTCACGGCGACCGCGACGTATCAGGGCGGGGACGGCGCGGGCGCGGCCACCGGCACCCGCACCGAGCGGTCCGGTACCCCGCAGGCGAGCCTTGCGGCGGCGTACAACAATGTGGCGATCACCGACGAGTCCGCGACGAAGGCGGGCGACTACGACGGTGAGGGCAACAGCTTCTCGGCGCAGAAGCTCGCCGCGGTCGGCCTGACGCCCGGGGCGGCGGTCGACGCTCTCGGGGCGAAGCTGACCTGGCCGGACGTACCGGCCGGGACGAAGGACAACGTGGCGAGCAGCGGTCAGGCGATCACGCTGGGCGGCAAGGGCAGCAGGCTGGTGTTCCTCGGTTCGGGCGTCACCAGCGCCGCGACGGGCAACGCCACCGTCTATTACACCGACGGGTCCTCCAGTACGGGGACGTTCGGCTTCCCCAACTGGTCGTTCGACCCGGTAACGGCGCACGGCGCGACGCTGATCAAGTCGACTGACGGCCGCAATCGGCAGGACGGATACGGCAACGCGACGGTGAAGTACAGCGTGTTCGCCCACTCGGTGGCGCTGGACCCGGCCAAGACAATCGAGTTCGTGGTCCTGCCCTCGAATGCCAACGTTCACATCTTCGCCATGGCGATCGCCCCGTGACGGGGTAGGGGGTGCGGGCGGGCGTGTGCGGCTCCGCCGCGTGAGGCGGCGCCTCACGCGGCGGAGCCGCACAATGTCACAGCGGGAAGGGGCGGGTAGGGGGAAAGCGCTCCGCCCGCCCTCAGACGGCGATCACCTTGATCCCGGCATCGGTGAGCCGGCCCGCCGCCTCCGCCGGGATCGCGGAGTCGGTCACCACCACGTCGATACGGTCCAGGCCGCAGATCCGGGCAAACGCACGCTTCCCCATCTTCGACGAGTCCGTCACCACGACCACCCGGTGCGACCGCTCCGCCAACAGCCGGCTGACGCTCGCCTCGTCCTCCTGATGCGCCATGACGCCAAGCTGCGGGTCCACCCCGTCGACGCCGAGTATGACGACGTCCAGCACGACCTCGTTGAGTACGCCCATGGTCAGCGGCCCGACCAGCTCGTACGTCTGCGGCCGTGCCACCCCACCGGTGACCACGAGCTTGATCTGCGGCCGCACCGCCAACTCACCCGCGATGTTCAGCGCGTTGGTGACCACGGTCAGCACAGGACCGGCACCAGCACCGCCACCGGCACCGCCGCCGCTACCACCGCCACCAGCAGACGCCCGCAGCGCCAGAGCCCGCGCCACCTCCGTGGTGGTCGTGCCCCCGTTGAGGCCGACCACATCCCCGTCCGCGACGAGATCCGCCGCGGCCGCCGCGATCCGCTGCTTCTCGGACGCGTGGCGCGAGGACTTGTAGCGCAGGGGCAGCTCGTACGACACTCCGTGCGCGATCGCACCACCCCGCGTCCGTACGAGCATCTGCTGCTCCGCGAGTTCGTCCAGGTCCCTGCGGATCGTCGCGGCGGAGACCTCCAGCGTGGTGGCGGCCTCCTCCACCTCCAGCCTCCCCTCGGCGCCCAGCAGCTCCAGCAGCGCGCTCCACCGCTCGTGTTTCGACATGCGGTCCGACTCCTTCACCAACATGGACTGCGAGTTCGGCTTGGTGGATACTTCGCCACACGACGCGCCAGCGCTCGAAGATGCTTGGAACAACGACTCTTCGAGCATGTTCAATCATATGGGGGTTCGTTCCATGTCCACCACAGATTCCTCCCGCACCGCGGTCGAGATCGCCTCTCAACCTGCCACATGGGCCCGCGCGGCCACGTCGCTTTCCTCCCACACGGACGCCCTGCCGCGCCGCGGCGAGCGCGTCGCCGTTGTCGGCTGCGGCACCTCCTGGTTCATCGCCCAGTCGTACGCCGTACTGCGCGAGAGCGGCGGCCACGGTGAGACGGACGCCTTCGCCGCCTCGGAGTTCCCGTACCGCGACGGTTACGACCGCGTCCTGGCGATTACTCGTTCCGGCACTACGACCGAGGTCCTGGACGTGCTCCGGCGCGTGCAGGGCACCGTGCCCACCGGCGCGATCACCGCCGACCCCACCACACCCGTCATGGGGGCGGCGGACGCCGTGGCCGTACTGGACTTCGCCGACGAGGAGTCGGTGGTGCAGACCCGCTTCGCCACCACCGTCCTCGCGCTGCTGCGCGCCCACCTGGAGACGGAGGATGCCCTTCCGGCCGGTGTACGTCCCCTCTCCGAGGCGATCCGGGACGCCGAGCGGGCCATCACCGTGCCGCTGCCCGCCGAGGTGCTCGGCGCCGAGCAGTTCACCTTCCTCGGCACCGGCTGGACGTACGGTCTCGCTCTGGAGGCGGGGCTCAAGATGCGCGAGGCGGCGGGCGCCTGGACCGAGGCGTACCCGGCCATGGAGTACCGGCACGGCCCGATCAGCATCACCGGACCCGGCCGCGTGGCCTGGATCTTCGGCGCGCTGCCGGACGGCCTCGCGCAGGACATCCGGCGCGTCGGCGGCACGATGACCGCCGCGTCGCAAACCACCGACGCCGGCGCCCTGGACCCGCTGGCCGACCTGATCCGCGCCCAGCGCCTGGCGGTCGCCCTCGCCGAGTCCCGCGGCTACGACCCGGACAAGCCCCGCAACCTCACCCGGTCGGTGGTTCTGGACAGCAGCACGGCGTAACGCTCACACCCCGTCCCCCAGCCGGTACGCCGTATGGTCCCGCCACTGTTCCCCGTCCCGGACGATCAGGTGCACCGTCTCGACCCGCGACGTCACGGGCAGGGCGGGCGCGCACTGCGCCTCCAGGGCGTCGTACGCGCGCTCCCAAGTGTCCGGTCCCTCGTGATTGGCGATCGTCAGGTGCGGGTCGAGACCTTCACCGAACAGACCCCGGTACGGCACCGCCTCGGGCCAGCGCCCGGTGAGCTCCTTGGTGAGCGCCCGTATCGGATCGGCCGGCCGGGGAGCGAGGAAGAGGACGCCCGGATACCGCCCGAACTCGGAGAACGTCAGGTCGAATGGGTCGTACGAGCGGAACAGTTCCAGCAGTTCGCGGTGGACAGGACCGGTGGTCCGGCTCTCGTGCAGGAACGGGTAGAGCACGGTGACATGGGCGGGAAACCCGGCCCTGACGAGCGGATCGGCCTCGGGCACCTTGATGGTCAGAGCCGTGTCCCCGGCCACATCCGGCCACCCCACTGCCCCGCCCCCCTCTCGCCCGGTGAGGGGCCAAGGAAATCACAGCCCGGCCCGGCAAGCCGCTCTCAGCCCCTCCGCGTCCCCTGCCTCCTCCGCCTCCGTACGGCTGCCAGTACGCCGAGCAGCACACCCACCACCAGCACGAGCAGCCCGCGCGTCCACACCTCGCGTTCGATCTGTGTCGCGAGAACGACGCACGACAGCGCACCGAGTACGGCGACCGTGGTGGGTGTCCTGAAGTGGCCGTGCGGTACTTCGTCACGGCGCAGGACGAGCACGGCCGTATTGACGACGAAGAACACGACGAGGAGCAGCAGCACAAGGGTTGAGGCGAGGGCGGCCACGTCCCCGGTGACCGCGAGCAGGAGTGACAGTGCCGTGGTGGCGGCGATCGCCGCCCAGGGGGTGCGGCGGCCGGGCAGCACCTTGGTCAGGACGCCGGGCAGGAGCCCGTCGCGTGCCATGCCGTAGGCGAGCCGGGAGGACATGATGCCGGTGAGCAGCGCGCCGTTGGCGACCGCGACGAGCGCGACGGCGCCGAAGAGCCAGGGCGGTACTCCCCCGGCGGCCTCGACCACTTCGAGCAGCGGTCCGCTGGACTCGGCGAGCGTTTTCGTGTCGACGGCCGCACCGGCGGCGACGCCCACCACCGCGTAGACCAGGCCGGCCGTGGCGAGCGCGCCGAAGAGGGCGCGGGGGTAGGAGCGCCGTGGGTCGCGGGTCTCCTCGGCGACGTTGACCGACGTCTCGAATCCGACGAAGGAGTAGAAGGCGAGGACGGACCCGCTCAGGACCGCCGCCGCGGGCCCGTGTTCGGGCGTACCGAGCTGCGTCAGTGCGCTCAGGTCGCCGTCGCCCCGCAGCACCACCCAGGCGCCGAGTCCGGCGACCAGCAGGAGGCCGCCCACCTCGATGACGGTGGCCACGACGTTGGCGCGCGTCGATTCGCTGATGCCGCGGGCGTTGAGCAGGGCGAGCGCGGTGAGGAACACCACCGCCACCAGCACCACGGGCAGGGAAACGAAAACCGCCAGGTAGTCCCCGCCGAAACCCCTGGCGAGAGCCGCGACGGAGACGATGCCCGCGGCGAGCATGCAGAAGCCGGCGAGGAGCCCGGCGAACGGCCCGTAGGCGAGGGTGGCGTAGTGGGACGCGCCGCCCGCCCGTGGGTATTTGGTGGCGAGTTCGGCGTACGAGGAAGCGGTCAGCAGGGCCAGGCAGAGCGCTACGCCCAGGGGCACCCACACGGCGCCGCCCGACTCGGCGGCGACCTGGCCCACCAGGACGTACACGCCCGCGCCGAGGACATCGCCCAGGATGAAGAAGTAGAGCAGCGGTGTCGTGAGGGCACGCCTGAGCGCGGTGCCCGATGTGGGCCCCGCAGGTGCCGGCCCTGTGTCCACTGCCCCGTGCGCCACAACAGCTTCCTTTCGTACGAGATGTCACTCTGCTGATGCCGCGTCATGGGCGCGGTCGGCCCATGACGCGGCATCAGGACCAGGCCCCGGAGAGCTGGGGAGGATCAGACAGGATCAGACGGCGATCGGAAAGCGATCCCACACCCGGTGCTGCCCCAGGAGCTGCTTGATCTGCTCCAGCGTGCCCGTACCGCTGTCGCCGGTCACGACGCCCGGCGTGCCGACGGGAATGCCCGCGGACTCCAGGACACGCTCGGCGCCCGCCCAGCCGCCGATGGCCTTGCCGTGCCGGAACGCCTCCGACAGCATCAGCTGCACCCGTGGATCGGTCGCCGCGCCGGCCGGCGCCACCGCCTCGGCGGCCTTGGCGTCCCGCGCGCCGTACGCGTCGCTGCCGATGCCGGGCACGCCCGCCACGAGAATGGCGTCGTACTCGACAGAACGCGCGGTGACGTACGTGCGCTGGACGGCGAGCGGCTCGCCGCCGCCGCCTTCGAGCTTGCCGCCCGCCGGCGCGATCACCAGCGGGACCATCCCGGCCTCCAGGACGGCCTCCCGTACCGACCGCACACCGTCCAGGTCGCCGTCGGCGTCGGTGACGATCCCGACGATGCGTCCGTCCAGCGGCCACGTCTGTCCGAGCTGCGACAGGGCCGGGCTCGGGTCGGGGGTCGTCAGCGACACGGTGGCCGCCGGCGCCGGCAGGCCGAGGCCCATGGCGACCTGTTCGCACAGTTCCGGGTCGATGTTGGCGAGCACCTTCAGCCCGCGCTCCTTGATGGCCGTCTCGTAACACTTCCCGAGCTCGAAGGTGTACGCCGCGATGATGTGCTCGCGCTCGACGGGCGTCATGCTGAGCCAGAACAGCCGGGGCTGGCTGAAGTGATCCGCGAAGGATGCGGGAGCCTCGCGCACCTTCCGCGCCGCCGCCACCTCCCTGGGCACCTCGATGTACGCCCCGGTGTCCGCGCCCGCCAGGAACGGGCAGCCGCCGTCGAGAGAATTGGGCCGGTAGGGGGCCGCGCCGGTGTGCACGGCCGTCTGGTGCATGCCGTCGCGGTTCATGTCGTTGACCGGCGCGTGGGTGCGGTTGACCGGGATCTGGGCGAAGTTGGGGCCGCCGAGCCGGCTGATCTGGGTGTCCAGGTACGAGAAGAGCCGGCCACTGAGCAGCGGGTCGTCCGTGATGTCGATGCCGGGCACCAGATGGCCGGGGTGGAAGGCGACCTGCTCGGTCTCGGCGAAGAAGTTCGACGGGTTGGCGTTGAGCGTCAGCAGCCCGATCGGCTGTACGGGCGCCAGCTCCTCCGGGACGATGTTCGTCGGGTCGAGCAGGTCGATGCCCTCGAACACCTGCTCCGGGGTGTCAGGGAAGGTCTGGATGCCGAGCTCCCACTGCGGGTACGCGCCGGCCTCGATCGCGTCGGCGAGGTCCCGGCGGTGGAAGTCGGGATCCATCCCGTTGATCAGCTGCGCTTCCTCCCACACCAGCGAGTGCACGCCGAGCTTGGGCTTCCAGTGGAACTTCACCAGCGTCGTCGCGCCCTCAGCGTTGACCAGGCGGAAGGTGTGGACGCCGAAGCCCTCCATCATCCGGAAGGAACGCGGAATGCCGCGGTCCGACATGTTCCACAGGGTGTGGTGGGTCGCCTCGGTGTGCAGGGTGACGAAGTCCCAGAAGGTGTCGTGCGCGCTCTGCGCCTGGGGGATCTCCCGGTCCGGGTGCGGCTTGCCGGCATGGATGATGTCGGGGAACTTGATCGCGTCCTGGATGAAGAAGACCGGGATGTTGTTGGCGACGAGGTCGAAGGTGCCCTCGTCCGTATAGAACTTCGTCGCGAACCCACGTGTGTCCCGCACGGTGTCCGACGAACCGCGCGACCCGAGGACGGTCGAGAACCGCGTGAACACCGGCGTCTCGACGCCCTTCCCGAGGAAGGCCGCCTTGGTGATCCGCTCGGCGGTCCCGTAGCCCTGGAAGACGCCGTGCGCCGCGGCGCCGCGCGCGTGCACGACCCGCTCCGGGATGCGCTCGTGGTCGAAATGAGTGATCTTCTCGCGCAGATGGTGGTCCTGAAGAAGCACCGGCCCGCGCGCACCGGCCTTGAGGGAGTGATCGGTGTCGTACAGCCGGGCGCCCTGAGCCGTGGTCAGGTACGCGTCGCCCTGGGCCATGTCGGCCTGCGCGGCGCCGGTGGGCCTGCCGGTGGGGCTGACCGTCTCGGGGCCGCTCTGGTCGGGCTTGGGCGGCAGCGGCGCCCGGACGCCGGTCGGCTCGTCGACCGGCGGCGACTCGGCGCCGGGCTTCCCCGGAATCCCGTTCTCCGGCCCTTCGTCACCGCTGAGCACCTCGGCGGCCTTCGCCGCGACGGCTTTCACCGGGTTCTTCTCGCTCATCTGTTCTCCAACCGTGTGGGGGCAACGTCACAGCTATGACCCGCACCGCAGAAGAGGAAACTGCGCCTCGGGCCACCCGCGACCGCACGCACCTGCACCTGTGACGGCGCCGTGCGAGTACCCAGCACCCGGCCCCCGAACCGGCCGTATTCACTCCGGACGGTGGCCGGACGTCGCCCGGCCACCGTCCGGCGCCCACCCCGGCTCAGTACGGTCCGACGAAACCCGCCGTGACCCCGGTCAGCCTGGGGACGGCGCTCCCGTCGCCGCCGACCAGCTCGAGGCACGCGGCCGCGATACTGCCGGCGTCGGGGTGGAACGCGTCCTCCAGGGGGGCGGACACCGGCGCCGGACAGTCCGGCGGCGTGACCCGGCGAACCGGCCGGCGCAGCGCGTCCGGTACGTTCTCGGCGACCACGGCGGCCACCTCCGCGGCGAAGCCGTAACGGGCCCAGCTGGTGTCCGCCACCACCAGCCGCCCGGTCTTCGCCACCGACTCGCAGATGAGGTCGTCGTCCAGCGGGCGGATGCTGCGTACGTCGATGACCTCGACACTGACGCCCTGGCGGGCCAGCAGATCGGCGGCGCGCTCGGCCTCGTACACCATCAGCGAGGCCGCGACGACCGTCACGTCCGTGCCGGACCGGGCGACGCGGCCGCGGCCGAAGGGGACCGGCACCGGCTCCGGCGGAACGTCGCCCTCGACCTGGTACAGGCCGCGGTTCTCCAGCAGCAGCACCGGTGTCTCGGAGCGCAGCGCCTGGACGAGCAGCCCCTTGGCGTCGGCGGGCGAGGCCGGTGTCGCGACGTACAGGCCGGGAAAGTGGCCGAAGACCGACTGCGGGCTCTGGGAGTGTGTGGCGCCCTGGCCCCAGCCACGGCCGACGACGCCCCGCGTGACCACGGGGACGCCGCCCTGGTCGCCGTACATGTAGCGCCACTTCGCGGCCAGGTTCACCAGCGCGTCCATCTCCAGGAACATGAAGTCCGCGCGGGAGTGGACCATCAGCGGGCGGCGTCCCATGGCGGCCGCGCCCACGGCGATACCGGCGCACGCGTTCTCGGAGTTGGGCACATCGATCACACGGGACGAGCCGAAGCGCTCGTACGCCGCGCGGGTCGTCCCGTAGATGCCCTTGTCGTCGTCCACCCCCTCCCCGGCGACGAAGACGCCGGGGTCGGCGGCCATGCACTGGACCGTGGCCTCGCTGATCGCCTGCCAGTAAGTGAGCTTGCGCATCTGACTAGTTCCTCCCACGGCCCGTGCCGTGTGTCTGCGGCTCGTAAGCGCCGTCGAGCAGGTCCCGTACGTCGGGGAAGGCGGCGGCCTTGGCACGCTCGACAGCCCGGCCGGCCTCGGCACGGAACTCGGCGTCCCACGCGTCGATCCGCGCGTCGATGTCCGGGTCGGCCGCGCGCAGGGCGTCAGCCGCGCCGCGGATCGGACAGCGGGCGATCCAGGAGTCCACCTCGGACTTCGGCCGGTAGCCCCCGGCCTGGTCGTGGTCCCAGCCGGGGCCGACATGCTCGCGCCAGCGGTAGGTCACCAGCTCCAGGAAGTACGGGCCGTTCCCCGAGCGGCACCATTCGACGGCCTCGGTGCCCGCCTCGTGGACGGCGAAGACGTCGTTGCCGTCCACGAGGCGGGACGGCATGCCGTAGCCCTGTGCGCGCTCCCGGATGCTCGTCCCGGGGGGCTGGCGGGCGCTGAGCGGCGAGGCGATCGAGTACTGGTTGTTCTCGCAGACGAAGACGACCGGGAGCCGGTGGACCATGGCGAAGTTCAGCGCCTCGTGGAACGTGCCCTCCTCGGACGCGCCGTCACCGAAGAAGGTCAGCGCCACCCGCGGGGCCCCTTCCATGGCGAACGCCCAGGCCGCGCCGACGGCGACCGGGATCATCTCGCCCAGGATCGCCGCCGAGCCGCCGAAGCCGGCCGCCCTGTCCATGAGGTGCACCGAACCGCCGCGCCCGCGGGCGCACCCGCTCACCTTTCCGTACAGCTCGGCGACCATGGCGTCCAGGTCGCCGCCCTTGGCGAGGTAGGGCGCGTGCGAGCGGTGGCCGCTGTAGACGACGTCCGTGCGCCGGGCCGCCGCGCAGATCCCGGCCGAGGTGGCCTCCTGACCGATGGAGAAATGGGTGGGGGTACGCATCTGCTGCTCTTCGCGGTACAGGTCCGCCAGCGTCTCCTCCACACAGCGGATACGCACCATGTCGCGCACCAGCCGGCGCTGAACCGAAGACATCACGAGCCGCTCCTTTCCAGGACGTTCAAAGGGTGTGCCGGTCGTTTCGCGGTGGTGGCCCGAGCCGTCGGCCGGGTCACCGGTACTGCCAGCCCGGCCGGGCCCGGCCGGCCCAGGTGCCGTCCGCCGGGGCGGCCTGCGCCCCGCGCGACCAGCGCGGGTACGGGGCCGTAGCGGCGGACTGCTCCCCGGCGCCGTCCCGCGACAGTGCGAGTACGGCGACCGTGAGGGCGGCCAGTTCCTCCGGCGCCGGATTCCCGCGTACGACGCGCAGCAGCGCGGTGTCGCGGGCGGTCACTGGGGCTGGTTCCCGTGCTTGCGGCTGGGCAGCGCCGTGTACTTCGACCGCAGCATCCGCAGGGCGCCGATGAGCTTCACGCGTGTCTGGGCCGGGTGGATGACATCGTCGACGAGCCCGTGCTCGGCCGCGTAATAGGGGTGCATCAGCTTGTCCTGGTACTCCCTGATCAGCCGCTCCCGAGTGCCTTCGGGGTCGTCCGACGCGGCGATCTCCCGGCGGAAGATCACATTGGCGGCGCCCTCCGCGCCCATCACGGCGATCTCGTTCGTCGGCCACGCCAGCGTCAGATCCGCGCCGATGGCCTGCGAGTCCATGACGATGTACGCACCGCCGTACGCCTTGCGCAGCACCACCGAGATCCGGGGCACGGTGGCGTTGCAGTACGCGTACAGCAGCTTGGCGCCGTGCCGGATGACCCCGCCGTGCTCCTGGTCCACGCCCGGCAGAAAGCCGGGTACGTCCACCAGCGTGACGAGCGGGATGTTGAAGGCGTCGCAGAACTGGACGAAACGCGCGGCCTTCTCGGACGAGGAGATGTCCAGCACGCCCGCCAGGTCGCATGGCTGGTTGGCGACGATCCCGACGACCTGGCCGCCCATCCGGGCCAGCGCGCAGATCACGTTGCCCGCCCAGCGTTGGTGCACTTCGAAGAACTCGCCGTCGTCCGCCAGCTCCTCGATCACCGCACGCATGTCGTACGCCCGTCCGCGCTCGGCGGGCACCAGGTCCACCAGCGACTCGGTGAGCCGGTCCACGGGGTCCTCCACCGGGACAGCGGGTGGCAGTTCCCGGTTGTTGGCGGGCAGCAGCGACAGCAGGTACCGCAGCTCCTGGAGGCACTCCTCCTCGTCGTCGTAGACGAACTGGGCCACGCCGGAGATGCCGGTGTGGACGTCGGCGCCGCCGAGTTCGTTCTGGGTGACGGACTCGCCGGTGACCGCCTGGACCACGTCCGGTCCGGTGATGAACATCTGCGAGGTGTCGCGGACCATGAAGACGAAGTCGGTCAGCGCGGGCGAGTACGCCGCACCGCCCGCGCACGGGCCCATGATCACGCTGATCTGGGGGATCACCCCGGAGTTGCGGACATTGCGCTGGAAGATCCCGCCGTACCCGGCGAGCGCCGTGACCCCCTCCTGGATGCGGGCACCCGCGCCGTCGCACAGGCCGACGATCGGCGCCCCGGCCGCCGCGGCCATGTCCATGATCTTGTGGATCTTGGTGGCGTGGGCCTCACCGAGCGCCCCGCCGAAGATGCGGAAGTCGTGGGCGTACACGAAGACCTCACGGCCGTCGACCAGTCCCCAGCCGGTGATCACGCCGTCGGAGTGCGGGCGCTTGTCCTCCATGCCGAAGCCGGTGGCGCGGTGCCGCCGCAGTCCCTCGACCTCGGTGAAGGTGTCCTGGTCGAAGAGCAGGTCTATGCGTTCACGCGCGGTGAGTTTCCCCTTCGCGTGCTGTGCCTCGGTGGCCTTCGGGGAGGGGCCGCGCAGCACCCGCTCCTGCAGCTCGACCAGGTCCGCCACCCGGCTCGCGGTGGGCCGTACGGGCTGGTCGCCGCTCGGGTACGGGGGCGCCTGCGGTGGTGCGGCGGGGCCGGGCACGGGCGCGTGCGGTGCCCCCTTCTCCCGCAGCCGTCCCACGGGGGTGTCCTCGATGATGGTCATCTGTGTCCTTCCGCTGCATAGGGGGTGTGGGACAGCCGGCGTATCCCGTCGAGCAGTTCGGCCTGCTCCATACAGGCCTGTGCGTCCGGTGCGCCGGCCAGGCCCGCGCGGCAGGCCGCCGCGAAGGCCCGCACCGTACGGGAGACCTGGTCGGCCGGCTCCAGCACGATCTCCTCGGCCCGGCCACCGCGCTTCAGCCGGATCACCGGCCGGTGGTCCGGCGGCGGGGTGAAGGCCCGTTCCAGCGTGATCCGCCCCGCGCTGCCCCAGAGCTCGTACGACGACCGGTAGCCGTGGTCCATACCGAAGGCGAGCTGAGCGGTGACACCGCGCTTGGAGCGCAGCAGGGCGGTTCCGGACGTCTCGACGGCGGCGTACGAGCCGCGTTCCAGGACCGCCCCGGCCACGCTCAGCGGGCTCCCGAGAAAGTACGCGGCGGCTCGGGCCGGGTAGATCCCGATGTCCAGGAGCGCCCCGCCGCCCAGTTCGGGCGCGTGGCGGATGTCGCCCGCCGGCAGGCGTGGCACGCCGAACCGCGCGCTGAAGGAGCGCAGTTCGCCGATCGCGCCGTCGTCGAGCAGCTCCCGGACCCGGATGTGCTGGGGATGGTGGAGAAACATCACGTTCTCCATCAGCACCAGCCCACGGGTCCGGGCCAGCGAGAGCAGCCGCCGGGTCGCGGCCGGGTCGGTGGTGAGCGGCTTCTCCGCCAGCACGTGTTTGCCGGCCCGCAGCGCCGCCTCGGTCCACGGCGCGTGCAGGGCGACCGGCAGGGGTACGTACACCGCGTCGACCGAGTCCATCGCGAGCAGCTCCGCGTAGCCCTCCACCGGTACGCAGCCGTATCGTCGGGCCACCGCGGCGGCCCGGCGGCCGTCCCGGCTGGCCACCGCGGCGACCTCGGTGTCCGGTGCGCCGGCGAAGGCGGGCAGCAGCCGGCGCCGGGCGATGTCCGCACAGCCCAGCACCCCGATCCGCAGTGGCGGGTTGGCGGCCACGGGCTCAGCCATCGGTCCCGTAACCGATCGCGTCGAGGCACGCCATGAGCGTGCGGGCCTGCACGTTGACGCAGTGGCCCTGCTGGACGAACAGGGAGAGCTGGCCGGGAGTCAGCCAGCGATACCCCTCAGGTGCGTCGAGCGGTGCCTGCCCTTCCTCGGCCTCGATCACCAGGTAGCGGCTCTGTGCGTCCAGGAAGCGTCCGCCCTCCTCCGAGTGCGTCGCCTCGTAGCGGATACTGGCCGGATCGGCGCTCAGCGCCAGGTCCAGGAAGGGCGGCCGGTCCGGGGCGGCCACGTCGGCGTAGTTGTCCGGTGTGTACATCACGGTGGGTGCGATCTCCACGGCCCCGCGCAGCCCGCCCTCCGTCCGGGCGTGCGCCAGCAGGTGCGGCACCCCGTTGATCCGCCGGGTGAGGAAGGCCACCACACCGCGCCCGCGCGGGCGGATCAACGGCTGGGTCCAGCGGGTGACTTCCCGGCTGCCCGCCTGCACGGACGCGGCGACCACCTCGAAGTAGCGGCCCTCCAAGTGGTGGATCGAGGAGTCGTCGCGCGCCCAGCCGGGAAGCCCGGCGAGCGGGACCCGTTCGGCGTGCACGTCGTGGCGCGCCCTGGCCTCGGTGAGCCAGGCGCGCAGCTCGGCGTCGGAGTGCAGGGCGGCCGGTTCCCCGTGGGCAGCCGTGCGGGGGACGCAGGACAGGACCGTACGCGCGTCCATGTTGACGACGTTGTCCAGCCGCAGCAGTTCGGCGATCTGCCCCAGGGTGAGCCAGCGGAAGTCGTCGTCCGGCGGCACGTCCCCGGTCGTTTCGACGATCATGTTGCGGTTGTGCTTGTGCAGGAACCACGAGCCGTGCTCGGACTGCAGCACGTCGGCCAGCACCGCCCCGCGCTGCGGCCTCGTGAAGTACTCGATGTACTTGACGTCGGCGCCCCGGTGCACCTTGGTGTAGTTGCTCCGGGTCGCCTGTACGGTCGGTGAGAGCTGGAGCAGATTCGGGTTGCCCGGCTCCATCTTGGCCTGCATCAGGCAGTGCAGGACCCCGTCGAACTCCTTGACGAGGATGCCCAGAATGCCGGTCTCCGGCTGGCGGATGACGGGCTGGTGCCAGCCGTCCGGGCCGCCGTCCACGCTCACCGCCAGGCCCTCGACGCTGAAGAACCGTCCGCTGCGGTGCACCAGATTGCCGGTGTCCCGCTGGGTGGACCAGCCCTCCAGCTCCGCGAAGGGGATGCGGTCGACGCGGAAGGAGTGTGCCGCGCGCCGCTGGGCGAACCACGTGTGGAACTCGCCCGGAGCCAGGTGCGCGCCTTCGGCCGTGGCCGCTGAGCGGGCGATCCTGTCGGCGGGGCCCGCGTCCTGTCGTGGCCGCAGTACGGTCGCCGCCGCGAGCTTGGATGACATGCGGGTGACTCCTTGGGGTTCTGGGATTCGATCGGGTGCCGGGTTACGGGCGTTCAGCGGCCGCCGGCCACGGTCAGCGATTCACCGGTGATGTTCCGGTTGGCCTCCGAGCACAGGAACAGCACGGCACGGGCCACGTCCTCGGGTTCGCTGAGCCGGCCCGTGGGGGTGGCCGCGACCTCGCGCTCCCGTACCGGCTCCGGAAGGCCCTTGAGCATGCGTTCGGTGACGGTCAGCCCCGGACAGACCACGTTCACCAGCAGCCCGTCGCCGCCCAGGTCCCACATCAGGCTGCGGGCCAGGCCGTGCAGTCCGGCCTTGGCCGCGCCGTAGAACTCCTGGCCGCGGTTTCCGCCAAGCGCGTTGTGCGAGGAGATCAGTGCGATCCGGCCCCAGCCCGAACGGCGCATACCCGCAACGGCGTTCTGCACCGTACGGATCACGGGCGCCAGGTTGCCGTCCACGACCGGCAGCCACTCCTCCTCGGGGACGCTCTCGAACGGTGTGCCCGGCTTCCTGCGCACGCCCCACCGCACCGCGTTCGCCACCAGGACGTCCAGTGCTCCCCAGCGCTCCTCGACCGCCGACACGACGCGGGCGGGCGAGGCCGGGTCGTCCAGGGCGTACGGGACGGGGAAGGCACGGTCGTCGTCCGCGCCCAGCTCGCCGGCCAGCTCCTCGGCGGCCTGCCTGTCGTTGCGGTACGAGAGGGCGACCCTGGCGCCCTCCGCGGAGAACGCGCGGGCCACGGCCCGGCCGATTCCGCTGGTGGCTCCGGTGACCAGGACGGTGCGTCCGCTCAGTCCGAGATCCATGCCGGCTCCTTCGCTGCGGTCGCCGCCTTCGCGTTCATCCGTTGGCTCCGGTGAATTCCTTGATGGAGGCGATGACGTAATCGAGCATTTCGTCGGTCAGTCCGGGATAGACGCCGACCCAGAAGGTGTGCTCGGTGATGAGGTCACTGTTGGTCAGGTCCCCGACGACGCGGTGCGGCTGGTCCACGTACGCGGGCTGCCTGGTGAGGTTGCCGGCGAACAGGCGGCGGGTGCCGATCTTGCGGTTTTCCAGGAAGTCGACGAGTTCGGCACGGCGGAAGGGCGCGTCGGGGTCGACGGTGAGTACGAAGCCGAACCAGCTCGGGTCGCTGTTCCTGGTCGCCTCGGGCAGCAGCAGGTGCGGCACACCGTCCAGGCCCTCACGCAGCCGCCGCCAGTTGCGTTTGCGGGCGGCGGTGAATTCGTCAAGCCTGGCGAGCTGGCTCAGCCCCAGGGAGGCCTGCAGGTCGGTGGCCTTCAGGTTGTAACCGACGTGGGAGAAGATGTACTTGTGGTCGTAGCCGTGGGGCAGGTTGCCCAGCCGGTAGTCGAACCGCTTGAGGCAGGTGTTGTTCCTGCCCGGTTCGCACCAGCAGTCGCGGCCCCAGTCGCGCAGTGACTCCACGACCCTCGCCAGCTTGAGGTCCGAGGTGAGTACGCAGCCGCCCTCGCCCATCGTGAGGTGGTGCGCGGGGTAGAAGCTGACGGTGGTCAGATCGCCGAAGGTGCCGGTGACCTTCCCGTTGTACGTGGTGCCGACCGCGTCGCAGTTGTCCTCCACGAAGAACAGGTCGTGCTCCTTGGCGAGTTGGGCGACCTCCTCGGCCTCGAAGGGGTTGCCGAGCGCGTGCGCGATCATGACGGCCCGGGTCTTGGGCCCGATGGCCCGCGCGACGCGTTCGGCAGTGGTGTTGTAGGTGCCCAACTCCACGTCGATGAAGACCGGGACCATGCCGTTCTGCACGATGGGGTTGACGGTGGTGGGGAAGCCGGCGGCGACGGTGATCACCTCGTCGCCCGGCTTGAGGCGGCGCTCGCCGAGGGTGTGGGAGGTGAGGGCGGTGAGCGCCAGCAGGTTGGCGGAGGAGCCCGAGTTGGTCAGATGGGCCTTGCGCCGGCCCAGGCGCTTGGCGAACAGCGACTCGAACCTGCGAGAGCTGGGCCCGGCCGCGATTCGCATCTCCAGCGCGGCCTCCACCAGCGCCACCCGGTCCTCCGCGTCCAGCGTCGCACCGGACGGCCAGATCTCGGTGACGCCGGGCACGAAGTCCTTCCCGGCCTCTTGTTCCTTGTGATACCTGCGAACCTCATCGAGAATGAACGCCTTTTCGCCGCGCATCCATGCCACCTCCACGATCGACTCGGCGCATCCCCGCACCAGATCCGTACACCCCGACCCTGCGCGCCGGCCCTCGAACCCGGCTCGACACGGGATGGAACGAGGACGGGGAGCCGGGGACGCGCGGGCCACAGCCCGGCCACCACCCGCGCTCGAGGCGGCCCGCCTAGCGTGCGCGCCGATGAATATCGAAGAGACGGCCGTACCCGACGCCTACCGGATCACCCCGCGCCTGCTGTCCGACGCCCGGGGAACCTTCCACGAGGCCTTCCGTCACGACGAGCTGGAGCGCGTCTGCGGACACGTCTTCACACCGCTGCAGTGCAACTACTCCACCTCCCGGCGCGGCACACTGCGCGGGATGCACTCGGTGCTGCTGCCGCCGGGCCAGGCCAAGTTCGTCTCCTGCGTACGCGGCGCCGTACTCGATGTCGTCACCGACGTACGGCGCGGGTCCCCGGCGTTCGGCGTGTCCACCTCGACCGTGCTCGACGCGCGCAGTGGCACGGGCATGTACGTGGCCGAAGGGCTGGCCCACGGATTCGTGGCGCTCACCGACGACGCCTGCGTGAGCTACCTCTGCTCCACGCTCCACGTCCCCGGCACCCAGGTCGACATCTGGCCCCTGGACCCGGAGCTCGCGCTGCCGTGGCACCGGGGCCTCACCGGGGAGCCGCTGCTGTCGGAGAAGGACGCCGCGGCGCCCTCGCTGGCCCGCGCCGCCGAGCTGGGACTGCTCGCCACGTACGACGAATGCCGGGCGCTGTACGCCCGGCAGCGCCGCGACCGGCGGTAAGCGCCCCGGGGCCTGTCCGGCGGGTCACGGCCGGGTCCGCCGGACAGGCCCTAGCCTCCGGCCAGCGCCTCCAGTACACGCACGGCCCGTGCCGGGGCGGGCAGCGCCCGGATCTCGTCCCGCAGGCGCCCGGCCGCCTCGCGGTGGGGTTCGGCCAGCAGCCTCAGGGCCGCGTCCCGCAGGAGGGCCGCAGCGCCCGCGTCACCAGCGAGCTCCCCTGCGGGCAGGTGGATGCCGGCTCCCACGGCCTCCAGCCGGTCGCCGGTGAGCATCTGCTCGGGGCGGGGCGACACGACGAGCTGGGGCACGCCCGCCGCCGCCGCTGCCATGCTCGTCCCGCCACTGCCCTGGTGGGCGACGACACCGCAGGTGGGCAGCCACAGATGAAGCGAGGATCCGTCGACGGCCCGTACGCCCTCCGGCAGGCGTGGCAGCGCGGCTCGCTGCTCGGGGGTCAGGGCCAGCACCGTCTCGACGCCGTTGGCGGCGAGTTCGAAAGCCGCCGCCAGCAGCGGGACCGGCACCGAGCTGCCGGGGAGGGTGAGCGGCGCGCCGGCTTCCCAGGTGATGCACACCCGCGTCCGCGCCGACGGCCGCAGCAGCCCTGCGGGGACTCCTCCCGACCCGCTGTACGGCACGTACCGTACGGTCAGCCGCTTGGCGGGAGACGAGAGCTGGAGGCTGGGCGGGCAGGGATCGACCCAGATGTCGGGTGCCCGGCCGACGTCCGCCCCGAACCGCTCGAACAACTGCCGGTACCCCGTGTGCGGGGCGCCGGCGGGGCCGCCGCCCTCCAGGTTGAGCACGGCGGGCCCGCCCCACTGGTGGGAGGCCATCGGCACGTCCAGGAGGTCCGCCGCGACGGCACCGGCGTAACTGGACGCGTCGCTCACGAGCAGGTCCGGACGCCAGTCCTCGGCGAAGGACAGCAGGCCGGGCAGCATCGCCTCGGCGATACGGACCTGCCGGTCCACCAGGGAGTCGAGGATGTGGCGCTGTCCCGCGTCCAGGGCCTCGGGACGCAGCGGCCAGTCCGCCGGCCACCGGCGGCGGATGTCCCACGATCCGGGGCCTGCCGGCCCGCCCGTGGCGGCCGCTCCGGGCGCCGCGACGCCTACGGGCACCGGGGTGAGCCCGGCCCTGCCGACCGCGGCGACACTGTCCGGCGGCACGGCGAGCAGCACCTCGTGACCGGCTGCGCGGCAGGCCCAGGCGAGCGGCACCATGGGGAAGAGGTGCGACGGCGCCGACCAGGTGGTGAAGAGAATGCGCACGGTTCTCCTTGGGGGAAGGATCGGCGCAGCGCGCGGCTCACCCCGCGAGGTGGGCCACGCCCTGCGAGAGGTCGGCCGCCGCCCGCGCGCCGAGCCACTTCAGCAACGCCTGCCGACGGGTTCCCGCCGTTCGCGCCGGGCCGTCCATGAGTGCCTCGGGGCGCGCCACCGCCAGCTGCTCGGAGGTCACCCGCACTCCGTCAGGCCCCTCGTCGAGCCGCCAGACGCGCCGGTAGAGCGCCAACTCGCCCGGCGGGTCGAGGTGCTTGAGAACGAGGGTGTGCGGGGGGCGGGTGATGCGTACGGACCGCCCCGTGGCCGCGGTACCGTCCGGCAGGTCGCAGGGGGCATCGATGAACTCGGCCTCCTGCTCGACCGGTTGAAGCTGCCCCAGCGCCGCGGACAGCCGGTCGTACACCTCCTGCGGCTTTCCGGGGACCTCGGCGCTGCGCTCCGCACGCAGCACCAGCCGCTGTGCCTCGGTGCGCTGCTCGACCGCGTCCTTCAGCGTCCGCATCTGCAACGCGCCGTGCCGGTCCAGCTCCTGGGCAGTCACGGCCGGGTCCTCGTCCGTGGTGAACCAGTGGTGTGACTCCACGCGGCACCGGCCGTCCCCCTCGGGAAGGAACAGCCACTCGCCACCCAGCCTGCGGATCGCTCCCACCGTGCCGAGCTGCTCGAACTCCATGCGCCGTTCGGCGTCGTACAGGCGGCGGCGGGACTGCCAGACCCGCAGCCCGCCTTCGGGGCCCGGGCGTACCGCCCAGAACTTCGACACGTCCTCGATGCCCCGGCGCTCGACTATCTCGGTATGGACGATCCACGGGTAGAGCAGCGGCCAGTTCAGGACGTCGGTGAGTGTGCGGTAGACCTCCACGGCGGGGGCTTCGACGGTGATGGCGGCTCGGGTTCGGTGGATTGGGGAAGTCACTGCTCTCCTCGCTGAGGGTGGTGCCGTAGGGGGCTTCAGGCCCCTGCCCGGCTCTCCAGGTAACCGACCAGTTCGCCGGGGAGCGGCATCGCCTCGATCTCGCGGCGGATCGCCCGCGCCCGGTCGGCGAATCCGGGACGTTCGAGTACGTCGGTGATCGCCGCCCCGAGCCCGGCGGGCGCACCCCGCCGGTCCGGGATGACGTTGATGCCCGCGCCGGCCTCCCGGACCAGGTCGCCCCAGAGCCACTGCGTGTTGTCGTCGCTCTCGGGGACCACGACCTGCGGCAGCCCGTAGGCGAACCCCGTCATGCCGCTGCCGGCGCCACCGTGGTGGACCAGTACGTCACAGCTCTGGGCGAGCGCGCCCAGCGGGACCCAGCCGGTCAGCCGGACGTTGTCGGGCAGCGTCCCGGTATGCTCCGCGCCGGACACGGCCAGCAGCACCTCGGCGTCGAGCTCCGCAACCTCCTCCAGGATTTCCCGCTGCCGGACGGTGAAGTTGCTGGTGGTGATGCCGCCCGTGACACACACTCGGGGCCGCTCCGGTGCGCGCGGCAGCCAGCCGGGGATCTCGCCCGGTCCGTTGTACGGGATGTAACGCATGGGAACGCGGGGGACGCGGGACGGGCGGCGGAGCGCGGGCGGGCAGGGGTCGATCCAGGTGTCGCCGCCGATCCGGGGCTCGGCCCCGAACCGCTCGAAGATCCTCAGGTAGGAGGGCGGTACCTCCTCCTCGTCCAGGAAGTAGGCGCCCACGGGCTGGCACCAGCTGTAGCCGACCGCCGGCACGCCCACGGCGGCCGCCGCGACCAGGCCGACGACCGCCCCGATGTCGTAGACCACCAGGTCGGGGCGCCAGGCGCGGGCAAAGGCGACAAGGTCGTCGGCGAGCGAGTCCGCCAGCCCGATCAGCTGGTCGGCCCAGCTGATCCGGCGCTCCTCGGACCAGTTCAGCGGGCCCATCGGCCAGTCGGCGGGCATACGGCGCGGCCGCCCGGCCGTATCGGGGATGCGCCAGCGGGCGAAGGCCTCACCGGCGTCCCGGTCACCGATCTGCACCGCCGTCAGGCCCGCCGCCTTGACGCGGTCGACGGCCTGCGGCCGGGCGGCCACCCGCACTTCGTGGCCGGCCAGTTGAGTGGCCCAGGCCAGGGGGACGGCCCAGGGGACGTGGCTGGCCCCGTGGGCGGCAAAGAGGACACGCATCGCTGCTTCACCTGCTTGAGCTTCGAGTCGGACGGATCAGGTACGGGGCCGGCCGGGCAGGGCGAGGGCCGGCAGCAGGGTGAGCGCGCTGATGCCGAGCGCCCACCAGAAGGCGGTGGCGAAGGCGTCGGCGGGGGCGGCGCCGGTGATCTGGTGCTGGAGCACGATCACCAGCGTCGCGGTGCCGAGCGAGCCACCGATGCGGTGCACGACGTTGTTGATGCCGGCCGCCTGTGGCATCTGCTGCGGCTCCACGCTCTGGAACACCGCGGTCACCATGGGATTCATGGCCGCGCCGAGTCCCGCCCCGCGGACGAACAGGCCCAGGGTGAGCAGGATCTCGCTCGGCTGCGAGCCGACCTGGGTGTAGGCGAGCGTGCCGGCCATGGACAGTGCGATGCCGACGAGGAGCACCGGGCGCAGGCCGAACCGCTCGGTCAGCTTTCCGGCGAAGAACATGGCCACGGCGATGCCGATGTCCTGCGGGATCAGCAGCAGACCCGCGTGCAGGGCGTCCTGGCCCCGTGCCTGCTGGTAGTACAGCGGCAGCATGAACATCGAGCTGAACAGGGCCGCGCCGACCAGGAACGACGTGAGGACGGCATTACTGAACGCCCGGCGGGCGAACAGCCGCAGATCCAGCACGGGGCTGCCCTTCGACCGCAGCGCGTGAACGACGTACGCGATGAGCAGCAGCGCGCCCACCGCGACCGGGGCGTGGACCACGGTGTCCTCGAAGCCGTGCCCGTTGCCCGTCTCGGCGAAGCCGTAGATGAGCGCCGCCAGGCCCGGTGAGATCAGCAGCAGCCCGAGCAGATCGAGCTTCTGGCCGCCTTCCGGTGGGGTGGCGGGGAGCACGCGGGCCGCCAGCAGGAGGGTGATCGCGCCGAGGGGGATGTTGATGTAGAAGATCCACTGCCAGCTCAGGGTGCCGATCAGGATGCCGCCGATCACCGGCCCGAGGGCGGGCGCGAAGGTGAGCGGGATGATCAGCAGGCTCATGACCCGCCCGATCCGCCGGGGTCCCGCGGCCTGGGCGATCATCGACTGGCCGATGGGCTGGATGAGGCCTCCGCCGATGCCCTGGAGCACCCGGAAGGCGATCAGCGAGGCGGCCGACCAGGCCAGGCCGCACAGCGCGGAGCCGATGACGAAGCACGCCACCGAGACCATCCAGGTCCGCTTGGCGCCGAAGCGGTTGGTGGCCCAGCCGCTGACCGGGGCGACGAGCGCGAACGCCAGCAGGTAACCGGTGCTGATCCACTGCACCGTGGCAAGGGTGCTGTCGAAGTCACGGCGGATGGATTCGATGCCGACGTTGACGATCGTGGAGTCGAGTACGGCGAGGATCGTGCCCAGCACCAGTACGGCGCCGAGTTTCAGCACCGCGGGTTCGAGACGGTCGCCGGACGGCGCCGCGTTCGCGCGCACGGTCGTGGACATGGGTGTCTTCCCTCGGTTCGGGAGGCGGGAGCGGGACAGGGGAAAGGGAGCCGCGGCCCGGCAGCCGGGGGAGCGTGCCGGGCCGCGGCGGTCTGGAAGCCGGCGCGCCGGGTGCGGCGCGCGGCGGCGTCAGGGAATGAGCACGACCCGGCCGAGCTGGGAGCGCTCCTCCATCACGTGGTGGGCCTTGGCGGCCTCGGCGAGCGGGAGTTCGGCGTGCACGACCGGCCGCACCTTCCCGCTGAGCACCATGTCGCAGACCTCTTCGACGATCTTGTCGAAGTTGTCGACCTGGCCGTCCATGACGCCCATGGAGAAGTGCGTGAGGTACTTGCCCGCGATGTCCTCCAGGGAGACGGTCGGCAGTTCCAGGCCGCCGCCGGCCGAACCGTAGAACACCAGCCGCCCGAAGGGCTTGAGCAGCGCGATGCTCTTGTGGGTGATGTCCGCGCCGACGCTGTCCAGGACGATGTCCACCCCGGCGCCGCCGGTGGCCGCGCGGACCTCCTCCTCCCAGCCGTCACGGCTGTAGTCCACCGCCACGTCCGCGCCCAGTTCCCTGGCGAAGGCCAGCTTGGCGGGGTCCTTGGCGGTGGCGATGACCGTACCGGCGCCGAGTGCCTTGGCCATCTGCACCACGAGGTGGCCGATCGCGCCCGCGGCGGCGTGCACCAGTACGCTCTCGCCCTTCTTGAGGAACGCGGCCTGGATCACTTCGAGTCCGACCTGGGCGGGCGAGCTGAGCATGGTCGCCTGCGCGGCGTCCATCTGCTCCGGAACGCGCACCAGGTCCTTGACCCGGGCCAGGGAGTACTCGGCGAACGCGTCCTTGAAGATGACGCTGGCGACCCGCTCGCCGACCGCGAAGCCCTCCACGCCCGGACCGAGCGCGTCGATGAAACCGACCGCGTCACCTCCGGGGCAGGCGGGCAGCTCCAGACGCTCGCCGTAGTAGAAGTTGCCCGCGCGCTCCTGGATCCCGGCGAAGTTGACTCCGATCGCCTCGGCGCGGATACGCACCTGTCCGGGACCCGGCTCGGGCTTCTCGACCTCGTCGACCTGCAGTACCTCCGGCGTTCCGTGCTGGTGGTAGCGGACGATGCGCATGGGTCTCTCTTTCTCTAGCTCCCGGTGTCGGTGCCGCCAGCCTCGCGGGGGCCACTGGAGCGTGCGCCGAGCGGTGCTGGACCGGTCAGCGGGCGTGGGATTCGGTGCCGGGCTCGGTGCCGGGTTCGATGCCGGCGAACAGGTCGTCCTCGGGCAGCGTCGTCTCGACGTACGAGCGGGCCAGGTGGTAGTCCTCCGTCGGCCAGGCCCGCTGCTCCACATCGAGCGGGCAGGAGCGCTCGGGCCCGTCCGGGTTGACCTGCGTCTCATGGGCGAGCAGGGCGCGCAGCCGGGTCGGGAACCACTCGGCGCACTCGACCTGCGTGGTGATCTCCCACTTCTCCTCGACGTCGGCCAGCTCCTTGAGCACCTCACCGTGCGGCGAGTCGAGACCGGCGGCCGTCATGGCGTCGTAGATCGCCTGGAAGTACGCCTTGCTGAAGGCGAGGGTGTAGTAGAGCTTGAGCGGCTGCCACGGCTCGCCGGTGCCCGGATAGCGCTTGGGGTCGCCGGCGGCGGCGAACGCCTCGGCCGAGACCTGGTAGGTCTTGATGTGGTCCGGATGGGGGTACCCGCCGTTCTCGTCGTACGTCACCACGACGTGCGGCCGGAAGGTGCGCATCGCCTCGACCAGCGGCCGGGCCGCGTCCTCCAGCGGCTCGAGGGCGAAGCAGCCGTCGGGCAGCGCCTCGCCGTTCCCGGGCAGCCCGGAGTCGGTGAATCCCATGAAGCGCTGCTGTACGCCGAGGATCTCGCGGGCCCGCTCCATCTCCGCGCGCCGCAGCCGCGGCAGGTCGGCCCACACCTCGGGACGGTCCATCGCCGGGTTGAGCACATCACCGCGCTCGCCGCCGGTCATGGTGCACACGAGGACCTCGGCGCCCTCGGAGGCGTAACGCGCCAGTGTCGCCGCTCCCTTGCTCGATTCGTCGTCCGGGTGCGCGTGCACGGCCATCAGCCGCAGGCCGCCGCGGAGTTCAGCGGTGGACTTGGTCATGGGGCTCTCCTGTCGTGTGGGTCGGCGTGTGGTGGGTCGGTCGGCGTACGGAAAAAGGTCGTTCAGCCCTTGCCCGGAGCGTGCCGTGGGTACAGCGCGGCGGGGATCAGGGTCAGTGCGCTGAAGGCCAGCGCCCACCAGAAGGTGTGGGCGTAGGCGGACTGGACGCTGCCGTCGTGCGCGGCCGCGTCGTTCAGCGCGTTCTGCAGGATGACGGCCAGCACGGCGGTGCCGATCGAGCCACCGATGCGGTTGAGGACCGTACGGGCGCTGGTGGCCGCGGGCGCCTGGGTGCGGTCGACGGAGGTGTACGTGGCGGCGACGTTCGGCGGGACGACGGCCCCGAGACCGATGCCCCGTACGAACAGAGCGGCGATCAGCAGAAGTTCGGGCGGGCGGTCGCCGGTCATGACGAAGGGAACGGTGCCGGCGACGGTGAGCCCGATGCCCACGAGTACGACGTTGCGCGGTCCGTGGCGGTCGGTGAGCCGGCCGGCCGTCGGTGTGATCAGCGCGCTGCCCAGCGCCTGGGGCGCCAGCAGCAGTCCGGCGTGCAGCGCGCTCGTTCCCCGCACCTGCATGAAGTACAGCGGCAGCAGCAGCATCGAGGAGTAGAGGGCCGCGCCGAGCAGGAAGGTGTTGACGCCCGCGAGGGCGAACCCCCGGCCCGCGAAGAGCCTCAGGTCCAGCAGCGGGGTGCGGGCGGTGTGAAGAGCGTGGAAGACATAGCCCGCCAGGAACGCGAAGCCGCCCACGAGGGCCACGGCCTGGGTGAGGTCCACTCCGCCCCGGCCGAACTGGGCGAGTCCGTACACGAGAGCGGCGAGTCCGGGCGGGAGGAGCATCAGCCCGAGGCCGTCGGGACGTACGGCGGTGTCGCGTTCGGCCTGGTCGGCCGGAACGATACGGGCGGCCAGCACCAGCGCGATCAGTCCGACGGGGACATTGACCAGGAACAGCCAGCGCCACCCCGCCCCTTGGACGAGCAGTCCGCCGATGACCGGGCCGAGGATCGGCGCGACGGAGACCGGCACGGTGATGATGCCGACCAGCCTGCCGATCCGCTGGGGTCCGGCGTGCCGGGCGACCAGGGCCTGGCCGACGGGCTGCATGAGCCCGCCGCCGACGCCCTGAAGCAGCCGGAAGGCGATCAGCGAGCTGCCCGACCAGGCCAGTCCGCTCAGCGCCGAGGCCACGACGAACAACGCGACGGCGGCGAGCCATACCCGCTTGCCGCCGAAACGCCGGTGCAGCCAGCCGGAGAGCGGTGCGACGAACGCGACGGTGAGCAGGTAGCCGGTACTGACCCACTGCACCGTCGTCATGGACTCGTCGAGGCCGTCGGCCATGGCACCCATGCCGACGTTCACGATCGTGGTGTCGAGCTGGGCGAGCACCGCGCCGAGGATCAGGACTCCGCCGAGCTTGATCAGGGCCGGGTCCAGACGCTCGTCCGACGTGTTCAACGAACCTCCTGCGCAGAGCTCAGTGGGGGGATACGGGAAAAAATTTAGGTCGGACCAGAATTTATGTCAAACCAAAATATATGTCCGGCCAAATGTCCTGGGTAGGATGGGCGCATGCCAGGAGCCACAGCCACCCCGCACCGGGACGCATCCGCCGAGGGCGGCCTGCGCGGGCGCAAGAAGCGCGAGACCCGCGACCGGCTGGCCCATGTCGCGACGCTGCTGTTCATCGAGCGGGGGTTCGAGAACGTCACCATCGCGGAGGTCGCCGAAGCCGCCCACGTGTCGAAGATGACGGTCAGCAACTACTTCCCCCTCAAGGAAGACCTCGTCTTCGACGCCCATGAAGGGGTCCTGGACAGCCTTGCCCGCGTGGTGCGCGAGCGACGGCCCCAGGAGTCGGCGCTGCACGCCCTGCGTCGCAGCTTCCTCGCGTCCCTGGACCGGCCCCACCCGCTGAACGGCCGTTGCACACCCGGTTTCGCCCGGCTCGTCCACGACAGCCCACGCCTGCGCGCACGCGAACGCGAGATCGACGAGCAGCGTGAGGCGGCCCTGGCCCGCGCCCTGGCCGAAGCGACCGGAGCCGGGCCCGAAGATCCCCTGCCCGACTTGAGCGCGGCTCAGCTCGCGGCCGTACAGCGGGTGCTGCAGCGCCGCGTGCGCGCCCTGATCCGCCGTGACACGCCCGAGGACGCGCTGCGCGAGGAGATCGAGGAGCTCGCCCGTACGGCCTTCGGCGTACTGGAGCCCGCACTGGGCGAGTACTGCGTCCGGCCCGCACAGGAGTAGAGGAGCCGCGCGCGGCGACCGGGTCCAGCGGGATTCCAGCGGCCGTTGCCACCCTGCGGTGCCAGGAACGCTCTCCGGGCCGTCGCGCCATCCGCGCCGGGCCCGGACGGCAGGCACGAAAGGAGAGGGCGTTGTCCGCCTCGACACTGCCCGGCACCCCGCCGGCGCCCCGGACACCCACCGCAGGGCACAAGGGGAACAACCTGACCGGGTTCACCCTCACGCACGACCTGATCCGCCGGGCCGTCCCGGAGCTCGGCCGGCGGCTGGCCAACGCCGCGTCGGACGGGGCCCTCGACCCGGCGGCGGTGACACGGCTCACCACCTGGTGGGGGATGTTCACCACGATCCTCGACGGCCATCACACCAGTGAGGACTCCCACGTCTGGCCGGTCGTCCTGGCCGCCGACCCCGCCCTGGAAACGGTCTCCCGCACCCTGGAACAGCAGCACGCCTCCCTCGACGGACACCTGGCCGGCATCCACGAAGGCCTGCGCCTGCTGCGTGACAACCCCGGATCGCACGAACCCGGACTCAGCCACCTGCTGGCCCGCATCGCCGAGTTCGACGCGTTGATGTACGACCACCTCCAACTGGAGGAGCGCACCATGGTCCCCGTCCTGCGCGACCGGGTGACCGGCGAGGCGTACGCGGCGATGCTCGCCTCCCTCGCCTCCGGGCACGACCCGGCGGACTTCGTACCGACCATGCCGCTCCTGCTGGAGCAGGCGTCCCAGCAGGACCGGGAGTTCATGCTCGGCGGGATGCCCGCCGAGCTGCGGACCCGCTACGAGCAGGAGTGGGAACCGGCCTACTCCGAGCTGCTGGCCACGCTCCCCGCCGCCTGACAACCCGCTGCCGCCCCAGGGCTTGCGGCGCACTGCCTTCGACGAAATGGTGAATTCGGCAATGAGACTTCTGGTCATCGGCGGAACGGTCTTCCTGGGCAGGGCCTTCGTGGCCGAGGCCCGCTCAAGGGGGTGGCACGTCACCACCTTCCACCGCGGACGCTCCGGCTCCGACCTGCCCGGCGTGCAGGTCGTCAACGGAGACCGGGAGAACGCGGCGGATCTCGCCCGGCTGGCCACGCACGGCCCCTGGGACGCGGTCGTCGACGTCTGCGGCTACGCGCCCGCCGTCGTCGGCGCCTCGGTCCGGGCGCTGACCCGGCACGCGGGCGCCTACCTGTACGTATCCAGCATCAACGCCCTCGCGCCCTGGCCCGCCGCCCCGGTCGACGAATCCTCGCCGCTGCTGCCCTGCGACCCGGACGCCGGGCCCGACGACGCCGGCTACGCGGAGCTCAAGGCGGGCTGCGAGCGCGTGGTCGAAAGGGATTTCACCGGCCGTACGCTGATCCTCCGTCCCGGCGTCGTCATCGGCCCCGGCGACAAGATGCGGCGCGTCACCTACTGGCTGCGCCGGTCCTCCCGTGGCGGACGGATGCTGGCGGGCGGCGGCCCGGCCCGCACGATGCAGCTGATCGACGCACGGGACATCGCGGCCTTCGGCCTGGACCGGATCGAACTCGGCGGCTCCGGCGCCTACCTCACCACCGGCACTCCGGCCAACGTCACCTGGGGCGACTTCCTCGGCGAATGCGCCGCGCTGACCGGCGCGGGCGCCGAACCGGTGTGGGCGGACGACGCCTTTCTCGCGGAGCAGGGCATCGCGCCCTTCGTCACGATCCCGCTCTGGGCGCCGCCCGCCGAACAGCTCGCCGCGGTCTGGGACTTCTCCTCGGAAAAGGCACTGGCGGACGGGTTGCGCTGCCGTCCCGTCCTGGAGTCCGTACGCGACACCTGGGACTGGCTGCGAGCGCCGGGCGGCATGGAGGAGGCATTCGGTACGTACCGCTACCCGGACCAGACCCTGGACGCGGAACGGGAGGTGCGCGTTCTGGCCGCCTGGGACGCCCGTAACTGAACCGCTCGGACCGCGAAGAGCGCTGTGGCGCGCGGGGCACTCATCGGTGCTCCGCGCGCCACAGCGCTCTTCGCCGCGTCAGTCGCGCCGCAGACCGGCGGGCGACAGCGGCCGCGCCAGCAGGCTCGCCAGCACCGTCCGCAGCTCACCGGCGGCGTCCGGACCCCATGAAGCGGCCCGCCAGGCGACGAAACCGTCCGGCCGCACCAGCACCGCCCCGCCCGAACCGACGCCGTGTGCCCGAGGCCACTCCCCCGCCGGATCCTCCACACCGTCACCCAGCCGCAGCACCTTCAACGGCGCCGGCCCCTGCGCCGGCTCGGTGTTCCCCGCGTCCGGGCCGAGGACCAGCGAGAAACCGGGGCCGTAGAGATCGATGCTGGAGCAGCCGCGGCCCGCGCGCTCCACCCGCACATGCGGGGCCCTGGTGCCCGGGCGTCCCGCCACGGGCGCACGGCCGTCCGGGCCTTCGATGTCCTGGCCCCAGACCGCGCCGGAGGCGTACTGATAGCCGAGGCCCAGCGCGATACGGGCGACCCGCGCGGCCACCTCGTCCCCGCCGCCGCCCGTCCGCTCCTCCTGGAGCCGGGTCGACAGGGCACAGGTCAGTTCGGCGACCGGACGGCGCTCGGCCTCGTAACTGGCCAACAGCTCCTCCCCAGCGCTGCCGTCCAGCACGGCGGCGAGCTTCCAGGCCAGATTGTGCGCGTCCTGCACCCCGGTGTTCGCGCCGAGACCGCCCGACGGCGGCATCACATGAGCGGCGTCGCCGACCAGCAGGACGCGGTCGCGGCGGTACTCCCGCGCGACCCAGGAGGCCAGCTCCCAGGTGTGTACGGCGCGGCCGCCGCCGGGGACGGCGGGCAGCACGCGCAACGGCAGCGTGTCGTCCCCCACGGCCTCCCGTACCGCCCGCGCGCAGCGCTCCTCGGTGAAGTCCAGGGGGCCCTGGCCGCGTTCGGGGTCGTACGGGACCATCAGCACCCAGCGGTCCACCGCGTCCAGCCGGGCCAGCAGGGTGCCGGGCACGGGCCGGGTGAGGTAACCCAGGCCGATGGGCCGCCCGCGCAGGGCGGTGCTCAGGTCGGCCTCGAAGGCGATGTTGACGACGTGCGCGAGGCGCTTGCCGTGGGTACGGATGCCCAGCGCGCGGCGGACGGGTGAGCGGTGGCCGTCCGCGGCGATCACGTAACGCGCCCGTACGGAGTACCGCCGGCCACTGCCACGGTCGGTGAGCATGACGTCGGCCCCGTCGGCGTCCTGGACGACCTCGCCCGCCTCGGTGTGGAACCGCACGTCGGCCCCCAGCTTCTCGGCCCGTGCGCGTACCAGCGGTTCGGCAGTGCTCTGCTCGACCAGTACGGGCGGACAGGGGCTGACGCCCGACACGGCTCCGCCGGGCGGCCGGCTGCCGCGGTAGTCCTCGGGCGCGGCCAGGGTTGACGCCCGTACGACGTCGGTGGCCTCCAGGAACACCGAAGGCGGCGCCGCCCGCAACGGCCCCTCCAGGCCGTGGGCGCGGTACAGCTCCATCGTGCGCGGGCTGAGCACGCGGGCCTTCGCCAGCATCGACGGGCCGGGGTGCCGCTCCGCCAGCAGCACGGGGACACCGTGGCCGCGCAGGAACACCGCCGCCGACAGGCCGACGATGCCGCCGCCCACGATCAGGGCGGGGACGTTCTCCTCGCTCATCAACTTCCTCTCCCAGTACGGCCTTGGCCGCGCCGTGCGCACGGTCCGGGGCCGCCACCCTCCAGGCAGCGCGTCGTGCGCCGCTCGAACGCGACCTGACTCCGCCGGGACTTGAGAGCGCCGCGCCAAGCTCGCGAAGAAACACCAACCACAGAGGACGAAGAAAGGCGGAGTCTCGTGGAGACAACCCCCCTCACCCTCCTGACCCTGGCCCTGCTCCTGGAGCGGCCCATGTCCGCCACGGACCTGGCCGCCACGGCCGGTGAGCGGGCCGGGGCAAGCCCGCTGGGCGCCCCCACCCCCACAGCGGCCGAATTCGCCGAGATGACGACGGCGCTGCGCCACGCGCACCTGACCTGCGGGCACCCGCGCCCCGAAAGCGACGTACACGCGCTGACCGAGCGCGGCCGGGTCGCGTTCGCGCGGCGCGTCGCGGCCCTGCTCGCCACTGCGGACGACGAACATCCCGCGTTCCTCACGGCGGTCGGCTACCTCGGCGCCATCGACCGGGACAGCGCGGTGTCCGCTCTGCGCGTGCGCGCCACCCGCCTGCGCGAGCGCGCCGCGCACATCGAGGCGGCGTCGGCCGGCGGCGCGCGGATCCCCCGGCTCTTCGTCATCGAGAACGAGTACGCGCTGCGGATGTGCCGGGCCGAGCTGGGCTGGATCGAGGAGACGCTGGAGGACATCCGCACCGGATCCCTCGTCTGGCCGCGCGTCGAGGAAACCGCGAACGGCCGGCAGTGGGACACCGAAGCGTCCTAGCGGCCGCTCCTGTACGTCTCAAGTGGCGTTCAGGTACGGCTGCCTAGCCTCTGGCGCATGACTGAACTGACTCTCAAGGGCAGGACCGCGCTGGTCACCGGCGCCAGCCGGGGCATCGGCGCGGCCATCGCCACGGAACTCGGCCGGCGCGGCGCCGCGGTCGCTGTCAACTACCTCAGCTCCGAGGCGGAAGCACAGAAGGTGATCGGCGGCATCGAGGAGTTCGGCGGCCGCGCCGTCGCCGCCCGCGCCGACATCTCCGACTCCGACAGCACCCTCGCCATGGTGGCCGACGTCGAGCGGGAACTCGGCCCGGTCGACATTCTGGTCCTCAACTCCAGCGGCTACCGCGACGTACTGCGCGGCCCCGCGCTGAACCACTCGGTCGACGCGCTGGTCGACAAGATGGCCACCCAGGCCCGCGCCACCCTCGGCCCGGCCTACGCGGTGCTGCCCGGCATGATCGAGCGCGGCCGTGGCAACGTCATCCTCATCTCGGACAGCTTCTCCCGCCAGGCGGCGGCCGGCGCGATCGGCCACGCGGTGGCCAAGGCGCCGATGGAGGCCGCGATGAAGCACCTCGCGATCGAACTCGGCCCCAGCAACATCCGCCTGAACACCGTGATTCCGGGTGCCACCCGCAGCGAGAACCTGATGAAGAAGTGGAATGCCAAGGACGAGTGGGGCCGCACCCTGGCCTCCGTCGTCGACCAGACCCCCCTGCGCCGCATCGGCGAGCCGGAGGACGTGGCGCGCGCCGTCGCCGTGCTGGCCGGAGACGAACTGTCTTACGTGACCGGTGCGTTCCTGCCGGTCAGCGGCGGCCACCTCATCATCTGAACCCCCACCTCAGCCGGCCGGGAGCCGCCCGATCCAGGGCGGCCCCGGCTGTTCTCGTGCCGCCCGTAAGCGAATGAAGGATGAAGGACTCACTCTCCATGAATGCCGTGTCAACCGCGGATCAGATGAAGCCGACGCCAGGCTGGACCGTGGCGGTGGTGGCCTGCGCGGCCCAGTTCATGGTCGTGCTGGACACCACGATCGTGAACGTCGCGCTCCCCTCGATGCGGGCCGACCTCGGCCTCACCTCCGCCGGACAGCAATGGGTGATCAACGCCTACCTGCTGACCTTCGCCGGATTCCTCATGCTGGGCGGACGGGCGGCCGACCTCTTCGGACGGCGCCGCGTGTTCACCGCCGGGCTCGTCCTGTTCACCCTCGCCGGCCTGCTCGGCGGCCTGGCCACCAGCGGCCCCCTGCTGATCGGAGCCCGTACGCTCCAGGGCCTCGGTGCCGCGTTCCTCGCCCCCGCGCCGCTGGCGCTGATCAACTCGTACTACCAGGACGTACGGATACGTACCAGGGCCATCGCCGCCTGGGGGGCCACCGCGACAGCGGCCGGAAGCTGCGGAATCCTGCTGGGCGGGGTGCTGACGGACGGACCGGGCTGGCGCTGGGTCATGTTCGTCAATGTGCCGATCGGGGTGGCGCTCGTCGCGGTCGCCCTGCGCTCCCTGCCGGTGTCGCCCGGTGAGGGGCGGGGCCGGCCTCTGGACGTGCCGGGCGCCGTCCTCGTGACCGCCGCACTGGCCTGCGCCTCGTACGCGCTGTCCGGGATGGAGGCGCACTCCTGGGCGTCGCTGCGCACCGGCGGCGTGCTGGCGCTGGCCTGCGTGCTTCTGATCGCCTTCGTCATGGTGGAGGCACGCGGCGCACAGCCGTTGATGCCGCTGCGGATCTTCCGCAACCGGTCCCTGGTGCTCGGCAATCTGGCCGCCCTGGCCATCGGCGCCGTCACCACCTCGGTGATGTTCTTCATCACCCTCTACCTCCAGCACGTGCTGGGTTACACCCCCATGGAGGCGGGCCTGGCCATGCTGCCGCTGACCGTCGCCATCGCCGTGGCCTCGCTGCTGGCCCGCCGCCTCGTCCAGGCGATGGGCCCGCGCCTGCCGCTGGCGCTCGGGTGGCTGCTGACGGCCGGGGGGCTCCTGTGGCAGTCCCGGTTCACCGCCGACGGCACCTTCGTCACCGATGTACTGGGCCCCGGCATCCTGCTCGGCCTCGGGCTCGGCACGACCGTACTGCCGATGACGATCGCGGCCACCTCGGGCGTCCCCGCCGAGGACGCCGGGCTCGCCTCCGCCATGATGAACACCGCCCGGCAGATGGGCGGCGGACTCGGCCTGGCCGCGCTCAACGCCCTCGCAGGCGCCGTCATGGGCGCCGCCGCCGTCACCACCGCCGTCACCACGCGCGGTTACGCCGCCGCGCTCGTCGGGGCGGCCGGGCTGGCCCTGGCCGCCGGCGCGCTGGCCCTGTTCATGCCCAAGCCGCGACCCGCCGCCTCCGCTCCCGCCGCGTAACCCGGACCGTCCGGGGCCCGACACCGGGCCCCGGACGTCAGCGGCGTGACCGCAGCATCCTGCTCAGGGTCAGATCCGGGTCCCGTACGACCGAGCCGCCCAGCACGTCGTCGATCCGTGCCATCAGGTCGGGCTCCAGCACCGCGTCGACGGCCCGCAGGTTGCGTTCGATCTGGTCGGGCGCGGAGGCGCCGATGACGGCAGAGGTGACCTGCGGGTTGTGCAGCACCCAGGCGAGCGCGAGCTGCGGCAGGGTCAGCCCTGCCGCACCGGCGAGCGGCCGCAGCCGTTGCACCCGCTCCAGCACCTCGTCGTCGAGGAACTTCCAGCGCCGCAGCGAGACATCACCGCCCCTCGCCGCCACTGCCCTGGACCCCGGCGGCAGCTCGCGGCCCGGCAGGTACTTGCCGCTGAGCACACCGCCCGCCAGCGGGGACCACACCACCTGTCCGATGCCGAGCGGCTCACAGGCGGGGATCACCTCCGTCTCGACGACCCGCCACAGCATGTTGTACTGCGGCTGGTTGGCCACCAGTGGTACGCCGAGCTCGCGCGCCAGCCGGGCCGCTTCCCTCAGCTCGTCGGCGGCCCACTCCGACACACCGATACAGCGGACCTTGCCCGCCGCGACCGCGTCCGCGAAGGCGCCCATCGTCTCTTCCAGCGGGGTGGCGTCGTCGTACAGATGGGCCTGGTACAGGTCGACGTGGTCGGTGCCCAGCCGCCGCAGCGACGCCTCGAGGCCGGCCGTGATCCGCTCACGGCTCAGCCCGCCAAGGCCGTTGGAGCCGCCGCCCGCACCCCGGCCGACCTTGGTACAGATGACGACCTGATCCCGCGGGATTCCCGCCAGGGCCGTGCCGAGAACCTCCTCGGCACGGCCGCCGGCGTAGACGTCCGCCGTGTCGAAGGTGGTGATCCCGGCGTCGAAGGCGGTGCGGACACAGTCGACGGCGCGCGCGTCGTCGAGCTGGTTGCCCGCGGTCAGCGAGTTGCCGAAGGCGACCCGGCTCACCACCGGGCCGGCCTCACCGAGTCGCCGGTACTCCACCTTCCCGCACCTCCCCGAGGCCGTCGCCGAGGTCGTCGCCGGCGCCGTCCGTGGGGGCCGGGCGAACGCCCAGCTCCGCCAGCGCCTGCCGCGGGCTGTCGTCCTGCGCGCCGGCCGCCGCGACGTAACCGTCGGGCCGCACCAGCAGCCAGCCGCCCGGCTCGATGCCCAGGTCGGCGCGCAGCCGTCCGTCGGGGTCGGGGAGCGGGCCGGGTTCCGGCCCCTCGGCCTGGAGGCCGGGCACGATCGTACGGACGCCGACGACCCTCTCGTACGCGTCGGCCAGCGCCCTCAGCTCCGCGTACTGCGCGGATTGGGGCACGCTGAGCAACGTCCAGTGGGGGCGGCGCAGTTCGTAGATCATCTGCTGCCAGCCGACGGACCGGTCGCGGCGCCGGGCGGTGACCCGGCCGGCCCGCACACCCGGCCGCACGGGGCCCTCCGCGCCTCCGCCGAGGGTCAGCGGGCTGTCGGGATAGGACAGGTCCAGGGCCGACATGCCGCCCATGATCTTGCGCTCGATACGGGACTTCAGCGGCGGCACGGCCTTCACGACGGTGAACATCGCGCGCAGCACCGTGGCCGCCGTACGGCTGCGGAGCTGGACCAGCAGCGTCGCGAACCTGGTGGACTTCAGCAGGCTCTCGCCCACCGGCACCCGCTCTGCGCTGTAGCTGTCCATCAGTGTCTCGTCCGCCGTGCCGTGGATGACGGACGCCAGCTTCCAGGAGAGATTGACGGCATCCTGCACGCCGGTGTTCATGCCCTGTCCGGAGGCCGGGCTGTGCACATGGGCCGCGTCCCCGGCCAGCAGACAGCGGCCCTTTCGCATGGACGGGATCAGGCGCTGCTGGATCGTGAACACCGAGACCCAGCTCGGTTTCTCCACCGTCGCCCGGCCGCCCGTACCGATCCGGATCTTCTTCTCGAAGCGCCTGGCCACCGCCTCGTCGTCTCCGCCGTAGGAGACCTCGGCGGTGTCCAGCAGGCGCCACTTTCCCGGGTCGGGGAAGGGAACCATCATCACCGTGCCGGCCGGGGTGCGCATCCAGTGGATGCTGTCCCGCGGCAGATCACAGTCCACGACCGCGTCGGCGATCATCCACGTCTCGCTGCTCTCACCCACCAGCTTGAGGCCGAGCTGCTTGCGTACGGTGCTGTGCCCGCCGTCGCAGCCGACCAGCCAGGCCGCCTCGACGCTTTCCGTACGGCCGTCCGTGTGCGTCAGAGCGGCCCGTACGCCGTCGCCGTGGTCCTCAAGACCGGTCAGCCGTACGCCCCACTCCACCTCGACACCCCGGCGGCCCGCGGCCTTGCGCAGCGCCGCCTCGGTGAGCACCTGGTCCACCATCAGCGTGAAGGGGAAGCGGGTGGGCAGGCGGCTGTAGTCGGTGTCGAAGCGGATGAGGCGGCGGCCGTTCTGGTGCAGCGTGAAGTGCTCCACCCGCTGCCCCTGCGGCAGCAGGTCCTCCACCACGCCCATCTGGTCGTACGTCTCCAGCGTGCGGGCGTGGGTGGCGAGCGCCCTGCTGGTGGTGGCCGGCCCTTCGGCGGCGTCCACCAGCCGTACCCGTACGCCGTGGCGGGCGAGTTCGTGCGCGGCGGTCAGCCCGACCGGGCCCGCGCCCACCACCAGTACCAGCGGGGCGTCCGCCGCCGGGCGTCCTTCGGCGGTCATCGGCTCTCCTCCTTCACGGGCTTCCACCAGCCCGGATTGTCGCGGTACCAGGCGGCGGTGTCCGCCAGCCCGGTCTCGAAGTCGGTCCGCGGGGCATAGCTCAGCTCCTCGCGGATCTTGGTGTCGTCGACGCAGTAACGCCGGTCGTGTCCCTTGCGGTCGGCGACCAGGCGCACCATGCCGGGGTCGGCTCCGCACAGGCGCAGCAGCCGCTCGGTGATCTGCCGGTTGTTCAGGCTGGTGCCACCGGCCACGTTGTACGTCTCGCCGGCCCGGCCACGGGTGAGGACCAGTTGGAGGGCGCGGCAGTGGTCGTCGACGTGCAGCCACTCGCGTACGTTGGCGCCGTCGCCGTAGAGCGGCACCGGCCGGCCCTCCATCAGGTTGGTGACGAAGTGCGGGATCAGCTTTTCGGGGTGCTGGTACGGGCCGTAGTTGTTGGAGCAGCGGGTGATCGACAGGTCGAGGCCGTGGGTGCTCCAGTAGGAACGGGCGACCAGGTCGGAGCCCGCCTTCGAAGCGGCGTACGGGGAGTTGGGCAGCAGCGGGCTGAGCTCTGTCCAGGAGCCCTCGTCGATGGATCCGTAGACCTCGTCCGTGGAGACGTGCACCACGCGTTCCACTCCGGAGCGCAGCGCGGCCTCCAGCAGGTTCTGCGTGCCGCCCACGTTCGTCCGCATGAACGCGGCGGCGGACTGGAGCGAGCGGTCGACGTGCGACTCGGCCGCGAAGTGCAGCACCGCGTCGTGGCCGGGCAGCAGGCCGAGCAGCAGGTTCAGGTCGCAGACGTCGCCGTGGACGAACTCCATGCGCGGGTGGGCTGCCGGGAGGTTGTCGCGGTTTCCGGCGTAGGTGAGCTTGTCGAGCACGGTGACCCGGGCGTCCTCCCAGCCCGCGTACCCGCCGTCCAGCAGCGTCCGTACGTAATGCGAGCCGATGAAACCGGCTCCCCCGGTGACCAGGATCTTCACGCCGCCACCTCGACCCGCGTGTGGTCGCCGACCACCAGCCGGTGGTGCACGCCACCGGCGTCGGCCGATGTCACGGCCGCGGACCGGCCGATGAGCGAGCCGCGCAGCGCGGGAACCCGCGAGACGGACGCGCCGTCCAGCACGATGGACCGGTCCAGGCCGCTGTCCTTGATCCGGCAGTCCCGGCCTATGGAGGTGTACGGACCGACCTGACTGTCGGTCACCAGGCTGCCGGCGCCCACGATCGCCGGGCCCACGATCCGGGACCGTACGATTCCGGCGCCCGGCTCCACCACGACCGGGCCGATCAGCAGGCTCTCCGCGTCGACGTGCCCGCCCACCGACCGGCTTACCGCGTCGAGGAGTTCACGGTTGCAGTCCAGTACGTCCTCGACCCGGCCGGTGTCCTTCCAGTAGCCGGTGTACTCCCTGGCTCCGACGGTGGCGCCGGAGGAGACCAGCCACTGAATGGCGTCGGTGATCTCCAGTTCGCCGCGGGCGCTCGGCGTGATGCTGTCGATGGCCTCGTGAATGGCCGGGGTGAAGAAGTAGACGCCGGTCAGCGCGAGGTCGCTGCGGGGCTGCTCGGGCTTCTCCACCAGCCGGGTCACCCGCCCGTCCGCGGCGACCTCGGCGACGCCGAAGGCGCGCGGGTCGGCGACCTTGTGGACCACCACCTGCGCGCAGGGGCGCAGCGTACGGAACTCCTCGGCGATGTCCGTGACACCCTGCGGGAGCATGTTGTCACCGAGGTACATCACGAAGTCGTCGTCGCCCAGGTAGTTCCGGGCGAGCTTGACGCAGTGTGCGAGCCCGAGCGGCTGTTCCTGCCGGATGTAGGTGATGCGCAGTCCGAGCCGGGCGCCGTCGCCCAGCGCCGCCCTGATCTGCGGACCGCCGTCACCCACGACGACGGCGACGTCGCTGACGCCCAGCGCGCGGATGTTCTCCAGCACGTGTTCCAGTACCGGCCGGTTGGCGATGGGCATGAGCTGCTTGGGCATGGAGTAACTGAAGGGACGCAGACGGGTTCCCGACCCGCCGGACAACACCAGGGCCTTCACCGACTCCTCCTCTCCTGACCGTGGTGGACGAAGCACTCCTCGGCGATACGCACCGAGGGGTTTCCATAGGCGATGTGGTCGAGCACCTTGCGGTAGACCGGCGTGTGCTTGAGCAGCCGCGCCAGCTTGGGCCGCACCCGCGTGGCGAAGGCGCCGTGCGAGAGCATCGCCTTGCTCTGCAGGCCCTGGAGCCGCGTCACCCGCTCGATGTCGGGGGCCCGCTTCCGCTCGAAGGCCGACAGGAACGCGGCTCCGGCGTCCCCCGCCCGCAGCGATTCGACCAGCAGCGGGTGCAGCAGCACCGCGTCCTGGACGGCGAGGTTGATGCCCTGGGCGCCGATGGGGCTGTGGGTGTGCGCGGCGTCGCCGATGAGTACGAGCCCGTCGTCCGCCCAGCGTTCGGCGCGGCCGGAGAAGACGTCCAGCAGACTCAGGTCGCGCGGCGAGCGGATCTGCTCGTGGATCAGCCCGGCATACGGTGGTACGGCCAGGGCCAGCTGCTCCTTCACGTGCTCCAGACCCCGCGCGGCCACCTGCTGGTAGCCCTTGTGCGGCAGGGTCCAGCCGATCTGGACCCGGTCCGGCCAGGAGTCGTAGACAAGGACGGGGCTGCCCCCGGCCCGGTAGACCCGTACGTCCCTCGCCTGCCGCCCTGCCCGGCCCCGGTCGCCCGTGGTCAGCTTGAACCAGAGCACGTCCAGGTCGAACATGTCGCTTCGGCCGGCTTCGATGCCGGACAGCCGGCGGACCTTGGAGAAGCGGCCGTCCGCCGCCACCACGCAGTGCGCCCGTACCTCGACGGCTCCGGAGGGTCCGTCCGCGCCGACACCGGTGATCCTCCCGTCCTCGCGCAGCAGCGAGCCGGCCCTGCGGCCGTCGAGGTACCTGAAGCCGTCGTACTTCTCGCAATGGAGCAGCAGTTCGTCCAGGACGTGGGCCTGCGGGATGCTCAGCAGGTGGTTGTGCGGGGCGGGCAGCGCCCGGTAGTCGATGTCGAGCAGCACCCGGTCGCCCTCCACCAGCCGGAACGCGGTGTGTTCGTGGGCGCCCCGGGCGCGGGCTCCGGCCAGCACGCCCAGCCGGTCCAGCAGCGCCAGCGCGCCGGGCTGCAGGATCTCGCCGCGGAACTCCCGCTGGTGGGCGCGGGCCCGCTCGACGACCGCGACCCGTACCCCCGACTTGAGCAGCAGCAGGGCCAGGACGAGTCCGGCGGGCCCGGCGCCGACGACGCAGATGTCGGTCCTGATCTCTTCGGTGTCCACCTTCGCGCTCCTCCCTCCGCTAGCCGCGCAGGCTCAGGCCGCCGTCGGCGGTGATCACCTGGCCGTGGATCCAGCCGGCCTCCGCCGAGCACAGCAGTGCCACCGTGTCGGCGATGTCCTCGGGTGTGGTGAGCCGTCCGGCGGGGGTACGGGCCGCGAGTGCGGCGGCCACCTGCGGCTGCGGTGTGCCGGGCCCCTTGTCGATCTTCGACGTGGAGACCGCGTTGACCGCGATGCCCCGGCCGGCGAGTTCCACCGCCAGGTAGCGCACCAGGCTTTCCAGCGCCGCCTTGGCCACACCGAGTCCGACGTACCGCGGGATCACGGACCGCGCCCCGCTGCTGGACACGGCCACCACCCGTCCCGGTCCGCCCGCCATCAGCCGGGCGACGGCGGGCGCCGCGTACAGCAGCGGGTCCAGTGCCGCCGCCAGGTCCGTGCGGACGCCGTCCGGGTCCGCTCCGACGGCGGGCGCCGGATTCCAGGAGGCCGCGTTGTGCACGAAGACGTCGAGCCGTCCGAAGCGTTCACCTACGGTCGCGAGCAGTTCGTCCAGCTCCTCGCGGCGCGTCACATCGGCCCGTACGGCCATGGCGCTGCCCGGCAGACCGGACAGCTCCCCGACGGCGTGCCGCGCCGCTTCCTCGCTGTGCGCGTAGTTCAGTACGGTGTGGCAGCCCTCGGCGCACAGCTTGCGCGCGATGGCCAGCCCCACCCCCCGGGTCGCGCCGGTGACCAGGGCGACCTTTCCCTCCAGGCCGCGGTCAGCCACGGTCGGCCACCCCTGCGGGGGCACGGTTGCCGGCGACCGGTGCGGTGGTCAGGGTGCGCGGCTCGGCGATGGCCAGCACGGCGGCGTACTCGGGGGTGTCCCGCGCGGTCTTCCGCGCGCTCTCACCGCTCCAGCGGGTGGCGGCGGTGTACCCGCCGGGGCGCTTGAGGGACTTGGCCAGGTCGAGGTGACCGAAGCCGTCGATACGGGCGGCCGCCTGCGCATAGGCGCGGTACGCCGCCTCGAACGCCCCGGCGTCGCCAGTGACGGTGAACTGCTCGACGAGCACGACCGGCTCACCGTCGCCGGGGGTGCCGTCGATGCGCAGGACGCCGAGGGACGGGTCGGCCTCGACGTCGACGACCTGGTGGAACTCCTTGGCGTGTGCCTGGAAGGTGTCGCTTGCCAGGACCTGCTTGAAGTCCTCGGGCCGGTCCCACCAGCCGAGGTTCACATAGACCTCGGGCCGTTCGGTCGCCCGGACGGCCTGGTGGGCCCGGAAGCCCTCCTGCTGCCGCATCCACTGGACGTGGTCGAGGAAGCGGCGCTCGAACTCCTCGGCGCCGGCGGGGTCTTTGAGGGTGAAGGTGTTGATCACGGTGAACAGCGGGGCAGGCATGGGTGCCGCCTCTCTCGTGGGAAGGAATCTTGTGGTGGTCCCGGCCGGTTCAGACGTCGGCCAGGTGGGCGAGCAGTTCTTCGCGCAGCAGCCGCCGCTGGATCTTGCCGTTGCCGGAGCGCGGGATGGCGTCCACCGCCCGGGCCCGGCGCACCCGCTGGTAGTAGGGCAACTGGGCGTTGACGGTCTCCAGGACCTCGGCCAGTACGGCCGCTCGCTCGGCCCCGGTGCTCGCACCGGCGCCCGGTTCCGTGGTGAGGACCACCAGGGCCCCCGCCACCGCACCACCGAATCCGTCCGGCAGGTCCACGACCACCGACTCGCTCACCCGCGGGTGCCGGCCCAGTGCCAGCTCCACCTCCGAGGGCGAGACGAGGAAGTTGTCGCACTTGAAGACGTCCTTAAGACGGTCGAGGAGGAACAGCCGCCCCGACTCGTCGATCCGGCCGACGTCCCCCGTGGACAGCCAGCCGTCCGGCTCCAGACCGGCGCCGTCCGGGCCGCCGGCGTACCCCTTCATCACCTGCGGGCCGCGCACCTGGACCTCGCCGACCGATCCGCCGGGCAGCACGGCGCGGCTCTCCACGTCCACCACCCGGCACCGTGTACCGGCGACCGGCCGGCCGACCGAGCCGTGCAGCGGGTGGTCCGGATCGTCGCTGTGGGTCAGCGGCGAAGTCTCCGCCAGCCCGTACCCCTGAAACACGGGGATGCCGAACCGCTGGGTGAGCCGGGCAGCGGCCTGTACCGGAAGGCCCGAGCCGCCGGACGCGATCCTGGCGACGGTACGCAGCCCGAGCTCGTCCAGGGACGGATCGGCGGCGAGCCGGGCCAGCCTGACCGGCAGGCTGTAGAGGTGACTGGCACGGTGCTCGTTGGCCGTGGCCACCGCGTCGGCGGGCGCCGGGCCGGCGCACAGCACCTGCTGAGCCCCCGCGCGCACCGCCGAGTTGAGGTGCATGGGGTGAAAGGTCGGCAGGTGGTTGACCATCACCGAGGTGCCGTCGAGCCGGTGCGCGCGGGCGATCTGATCGGCGTTGACGGTCAGGTTGCGGTGGGTCAGCCGGACCGCCTTGGGCCGCCCGGTCGTACCGCTGGTGAACTGCACGCAGGCGACTTCCTCCCGGACCGCCGAGCGGTCCGCCGGCGACGGCGCGGGCGCGTCCGCGCGAGCGGGACCCGCCGCCAGCTCCCCGAGCGTGGGCAGGCCCGGGCGCGTACCCTCGCCGATCAGTACGACCGTGCCGAGCTCCGGCAGGCTGTCGCGGATCCCCGCCAGCCGGTCGTACAGCCCGGCGTCGACGAAGGCGAGCCGCGCTCCGCTCAGCGTGAGGACATGCAGCAGGTCCTCCTCCCGCAGCAGGGGGTTGACCACTGCGGTGACGTGTCCGGCGCGCGCCGTCGCGTAGTAGGCGACAGCGAAGTCCGGGTGCAGTACCGAGGCCACCGCGACCGTGCCGCCCGGCCCCGGAAGCAGCGTGCCCAGCGCTTCGGCCGCGGCGGTGACCTTGCGGTCCAGTTCGCCGTACGAGATCCGCTGTTCGCCGTACACCAGTGCCGTACGGTCCGGCGCGGCGGCGGCCGCCTCGGTGAGCAGGCCGTCGAGACGCGCCGGGACGTCGGGTTCGTACCCGGCCGGTTCGGGCACGGCCGGCTCCTCAGCCACGGCGGGACTCCGCGTAGGCCTGGGCGTGCCGCAGGGTGGTGGTGCTGTTGGTGCTCAGTGTCTTGTGGATGTACGCGCGCGCCTCGGCGACCGTCTTGCCCTCGCCCAGCACCTTCTCCACCGCGTCGGGCTTGATGATGACGGTGTGCCGGGAGGTGACGTCCACCCCGCCGTCCGCCGGGACGATGGTCCAGCGACCGGTGTGCGCGGTCATCAGCGCCGGGACCGTCGTCTGCTTGTAGACGATGCGGTCCGTGCCGAAGACGACCCGGACGGACTCGGTGGTGTGCACCGACCCGTCGCGGGTCCTGGTGTCCATGGCCATCACCTGGATGCCGGGCACCTCCTCCTCGAGATCCAGCCGTGCGACGTGCGGCAGCCGGTCCGGCCACAGGTCGGCGCGGTTGAGGAAGTCGAAGACGTCCTGTCCGTCGCCCGCGATGTGCACCGTGTCGTCGAAGGTGAACATCAGCTCGTCGAGGCGGCCGGCCTTTTCGGCGATGTCCTTGATGCCGGTGAGCTCGGCGTCGCTGTTCCGGTCGAGCGCGAGGTTGACCCACTCGACGCCCGCCGGGTCGTCGTCTATCACGCTGAAGTCGTGGTACAGCTCCAGCAGCGAGCTGGTCGGGCTCACCGGAGTCACCACCCACTTGCCGCCCATCGAGGCGATGGGCGCCTGCGAGACCTCCTGACGGAAGCTGACCGTCAGCGCCCGCGGGTCCAGGTCACGACGCGAGACCCACGTCTTGACCTCGCCGTTGGCCGTCGCCCAGATGCGGATGCGCTCGGTGCCGTCGCCCTGCTCCAGGTGCTCGACGTGGACGTTCGGGGCGAAGAACTGCGGCCAGCGGGTGACGTCGGCGACGATCCCGTAGACCACATCGGCGGGCGCCGCGACCTGCGTGGTGTGCAGGGTCCGGTGAGCGGTCCGGTGCTTCTCGGATTCGGTTACGGACACGTGGGTTCCTTCCTGTCCTGATCGCGATCTCAGGGACGGGCGATAGGGGACGGCGATGGGGGATGCTGATGGGGATGGGGGACGGCGATGGGCGATGGGCGTCCCTGCGCCGGGGCGTCAGTAGTTGCCGAGCCCGCCGCAGACGTTGAGCGCCTGCGCCGTGATGGACGCCGCGGTGTCGGTGGCCAGGTAGCCGACCAGGCCGGCCACCTCCTCGGGGGTCGAGTAGCGGCCGAGCGGGATCTTCGCCTCGAAGCGCTCCTGGATGTCGTCCACCGTCGTGTCCCAGGCGTCCGCGTAGCCCTGCCGGACCCGCTGGGCCATCGGCGTCTCGACATAGCCGGGACAGACCGCGTTGACGGTCACACCCGTCGGGGCGAGCTCCTTGCCCAGCGCCTTGCTGAAGCCGATCACGCCGTGCTTGGAGGCCGAGTACGGTGCCGCCAGCACCACACCCTGCTTGCCGCCGGTGGACGCGATGTTGATGATCCGGCCCCAGCCCCGCTCCTGGAGACCGCCGTTCCTGAGCACCTCCCGCGTGGCGAGGAAGACACTGTTCAGGTTGGTGTCGATCACGTCGTACCAGAGCTCGTCGGTGATGTCCGCCGTCACGCCGCCACCGTTGCGGCCGGCGTTGTTCACCAGTACGTCGATCCGCCCATACTGCTCCACGGCAGCCCGTACCAGGCCCTTGACCGACTCCGCGTCGCGAACGTCGGCGGTCGCGCCGGCCACCTCCAGGCCTTCCGCGCGCAGCTCCTTGACCGTCAGCTCCACCGCGTCCTGGCTCCGGGCACAGATGAACACCGCCAGGCCCCTGGCCGCCAGGTCCCTGGCCACGGCCAGGCCGATCCCGCTGGTACCGCCGGTGACCAGCGCGACGCGCCGCTGTTCCTCGTTCGCCATTTCCTGCACGCTCCCTTCGGACGTTGCTACCGAGATGGAGCGTGCCGAAGCGGCCTCAAACCGGGGTGGAGGAGCGCTGGACGGGCGCCGCCTCCAGCGGACTTCGAGGGGGTCACGAGCCCTCGTCCGCAGACTCGGCGCCAGCCAGACCATGTTCATCAGGAAGGGACCACCATGACCGTCACGGACGCATCCCCGGCCGTCTCAGCCGCCGAGCTGTACTTTCAGATCCAGCAGTTCTACGCGCACCAGATGCAGCTTCTGGACGACGGCAGGGCCGAGGACTGGGCCCTGACCTTCACCGAGGACGGCGTCTTCGCCGCCAACGCGCACCCCGAGCCGGCCGCCGGCCGCACGGTGATCTCCGCCGCCGCTCGCAAGGCCACCGACGAGTACGCCGCGAACGGTGTGCAGCGGCGGCACTGGCTCGGCATGGTCTCGGTGGAACAGCGCGGCGAGGACGAGGTGTTCGCGCGCTGCTACGCCCTCGTGATCGAGACGCCACGCGGCGGCCAGGCCGCGCTGCGGGTCAGCACCCGCTGCGACGACCGGCTGGTCCGCCAGGACGGCCGGTGGCTGGTCAAGCACCGCCAGGTGACCCGCGACGACCTTTCCTGAGCCGCTCCGCCCCCATCGTTCCGGCCGCCGCGCACCCGCGTGGCGGCCGGATTTTTCGCGCGCGTACGACATGTGTACGACAACCGCCGTCCGTCCGGGACCGACGGGCCCCGGACGAACGGCGGTGGAGAGGTGCGGTGTGTACCGCCGGGGCCGTCAGCCCGCGGCGGGCGCCGACAGGCTCTCGTTGATGAAGTCGAGCAGCAGCCGGGGGGTGTGCGCCTCCGCGGCCGCGTCGTCGGAGATACGGATGCCGTAGTCCCGCTCGATACGGCCCGTGGTCTGCAGCACCGCGAGCGAGTCGTAGCCCAGCTCCGTGAACGGTACGTCCAGCACGTCACCGTCCAGGTTCACTCCCTCTTCCTCACCCGCGCACTCGCGCAGCAGGACGGTGAGTTGGGCCAGCGTCATCTCTGCCATGGGAAAACACCTTTCAGCATTGCTTGTCGTGATTTTCAGTCGGCCGTTGGTCTTTCACGTTCACCGCGCGGCAGTCACCACCGCTGCGGCGTTGAAACCGCTGTAACCGCGGGCGAGCACCAGGGCGGTACGCACCGGCCGCGGGCGGGGCGCCGTGACCAGGTCGAGCGCACAGTCCTCGGCGAGCCGGCCGACGTCCGCCGTCGGCGGGATCACCGCGTCCCTGACGGACAGCAGCGCCGCCGCGAGGTCCAGCGACGCCCCGCCCGCGGCGAGCCGCCCGGTCAGCGTCTTCGGTACGGTCACGGGCACGCCGCCCGCGCCGAAGACCTTGGTGATCGCCTCCGCCTCCAGCCGGTCGAGGGCGGGCACCCCGGCGCCGTCGGCGAACACCACGTCCACCTCGTCCGGTGTCACCCCGGCCTGCTCCAGCGCCGTCTCCGCGGCCCTGCGCAGTCCCGGCTCCCCCGGACGGCCCGGCCCCGGGTCGAAGGTGGCGGCGTAGCCGGCCAGCTCCCCGTACACCCGCGCGCCGCGCTCACGGGCGGCCCCGGCGTCCTCGAGCAGCAGGATGGCGCCGCCCTCGCCGGGCACGTGCCCGGCGGCGTCCGCCCCGAAGGGCAGATACGCACGCGCCGGGTCGTCGCTGGTGCTCAGCCGCCCGCTGGTCAGCTGCGCGGTCCAGCCCCAGGGGCAGAGCGAGCCGTCCACCCCGCCGGTGACCATCAGCAGGCTGCCCTTGCGCAGCTGCCGGCGGGCCTGGGCGACGGCGTCGAGCCCGCCCGCCTGCTCGGTCACCAGTACTCCGCTGGGTCCGCGCAGCCCGTGCCGGATGGAGATCTGGCCGGAGTTGACGGCGTAGAACCAGGCGAAGGACTGGTACGCGCTGACGTGCTGCCCGCCCTTGCTCCACAGGGCCTCCAGCTCCCGCTGCCCGAACTCGAAGCCGCCCGCCGAGGCGGCGGTGACCACGCCCGCGGCGTACTGCGGCAACTGCTCCAGGTCCACCGCCGCGTCCTGGAGCGCCTCGGCGGCGGCGGTGAGCGCCAGCCGGGTCATGTGGTCGGTCTGCGGGATCAGCCGGCTGGGGATGTGCTCCTTGACGTCGAAGCCCGGCACCTCGCCCGCCAGTGTGGCCGGGTACTTCGAGGCATCGAAGCGGGTGACCGGACCGATGCCGCTCACGCCCGCCAGAGTCGCCTGCCACCAGGCCTCGGTGCCCAGGCCGTTGGGCGCCGTCACACCGATCCCGGTGAAGACCTGCTTGCGTTCCTTCGGACCACCGGTCATGCCGCCGCCTTCCGCTCCGGCCGGGTGAGCACCATGGCGCTCTGGAATCCGCCGAAGCCGCTGCCGACGCTGAGCACCGTGTCGATGCGGCCCTCGCGGGCCGTGAGCGGCGTGTAGTCCAGGTCGCACTCCGGGTCCGGCTCGTGCAGGTTGGCGGTCGGTGGTACTACGCCGTGCTCGATGGCCAGCGCCGAGGCAGCGATCTCCAGGGAGCCGATCGCCCCCAGCGAGTGGCCGATCATGGACTTGATGGAGCTGACGGGCACGTTGTAGGCGTGTTCGCCCAGGGACCGCTTGAACGCCGTGGTCTCGTGCCGGTCGTTCTGCTTGGTGCCCGATCCGTGGGCGTTGATGTAGTCGACGGCGGCGGCGTCCAGCCGCGCCTCGTCGAGCGAGACGCGGATGGCCTCGGCCATCTCCTTGCCGTCCGTGCGCAGCCCGGTCATGTGGAAGGCGTTGCTGCGCGACGCGAAGCCCGCGATCTCCGCGTAGACATGAGCGCCCCGGGCGCGGGCGCTCTCCAGTTCCTCCAGCACGAACACCGCCGAGCCCTCGCCCAGCACGAAGCCGTTGCGCGTGCGGTCGAAGGGACGTGAGGCGTGGGCCGCGTCGTCATTGCGGGGGGAGGTGGCCTTGATGGCATCGAAGCAGGCCACCGAGATCGGCGAGATCGGAGCGTCGGTGGCGCCGGCGACCATGACGTCGGCGCTGCCCTCCCTGATCAGTTCGACCGCGTGGCCGACCGAGTCCAGGCCCGAGGTGCATCCGGTGGAGACCACCGCTGTCGGCCCCTGAGCCCCGACCGCCCAGGCCACTTCGGTGGCGAAGGAGCTGGGAACGAAGTGATTGAAGAGGTGGGACACCGCGTACTCGTGGTCGACATGCCACTTGGCACCGCCGTCACTCACCACCGAGTACTCCACGTCCAGACCCATGGTGGCGCCCACCGCGCTGCCGATGGTGACACCGGTACGGAACGGATCGAGCTCCGACGGCGACAGGCCGCTGTCGGCGAGTGCCTCCCTGGCGCTGACTACCGCGAACTGCGCGGCCCGGTCCATGCGCCGGATCTCCTGGGGCGTCAGACCCGACCCGGCCGGATCGAACTCGGCCTCGGCCGCGATCCGGGAACGGAACGAGGAGGCGTCGAACAGGGAGATCGGCCGGGTCGCGGTGCGCCCCTCGGTCAGCAACGACCAGAACTGGCCCTTCCCCCCGCTCCCGCCCGGAGCGACCACGCCGATCCCGGTGATGACCACGCGCCGGCTCATCGCGCTCTCCCCGTCCGGGGCCCGGCCACCCGGATGTCCCGGGCGCGCTCTGTCTTCACGGCTGCTTCCTCTCGTACGGTTTCCTGTGGTTCCGACGTTCCGCCAAGCCCCTCAAACCGTGCTCGACTCGGGCCGGAACACCGCTCCGAGCCCATGCACGGTCTCGCGCAGAAACTCGGGCAGGGGGCGGTCGCGGACGAAGAAGTGCCCGCCGGGTACGGTCCGCAGCCCGAACCCGGCCGGCGCGTAGCGCCGCCACTCCTCGACCAGATGGGCGGGCGCGATGTGGTCCTCGCGCCCGGCGACGGCCAGCACCGGTGTGCGCAGCGGGCCGCGGCCGGTCCGGCGCAGCGCGTCGGCCAGCAGCAGGTCGTCCCGGATCGTGGGCAGCACCCTGCGCTGCCAGATTCCGCCCTCGCCCGCTTCGGCGGCCTCGGCGGGCAGTACGCCGCACGAGACCAGCCAGGGCAGCAACTGCGCGTCCGGCGGGAAGGCGGCGGGCAGCAGCGGGGACGGCAGGTGCGGCGGGAGCGCGGCCCCGACCACGACAAGTTCCGGTCCGCGCAGTCCGGTTGCCTCCACCGTGCGGGCGAAGGTGTACGCGATCAATGCGCCGAGGCTGTGTCCGTACAGCGCGTAAGGCCTGTCCAGTCGCGGGCCGACCTGGTCCATGATCTCGTCGAGCAGCCGGGCCGGGGCGGTGATCCGCGGCTCGCGGACCCGGGCGTCCCGGCCGGGCAGCAGTACGGGCACGACCTCCGCGCGCTCGCCCAGCACGTTTTGCCAGCGGGCGAAGGAGGTCACTCCCGCGCCCGCGTGGTGGAAGCAGAACAGCCGTGGCGGGAGTCGGCCGCTCACTCGTCCACCAGGGCCACGGCCCGGGTCCAGCCCGCACCCGCTCCGGCGATCTTCACCGGGAAGCAGGCGACCCTGAACCCGTACGGGCGCTCCAGCGAGTCGAGCGCCGTGAGCCGTTCGATCTGGCAGTACTCCCGGCGGCGCCCCGCAAAGTGCGCCGGCCACAGCACCGACTTGTCGCCGGTCTCCTGGTACCGCTCGATCATATGGCCGAAGGGGGCGTCCAGGCTCCAGGCGTCGGTGCCGATGACGCGTACGCCCAGATCCAGCAGGAAGTCGACGGCGGGGCCGTCCAGTCCGGCGAAGTCGGTGAAGTACTCGGGTGTTCCCGCGTGCCGGGACGCGCCGGTGTGCAGCAGGACGATGTCCAGCGGCTGCGGCTGGAAGCCGATCCGTCGCAGCTCCGCCTCGACGCGGTCCACCCCGATGACGCCGGTGCCGACATCGGTGACGTCCAGCACCACCGCCGGGCGCAGGAACCAGTCCAGCGGCATCTGGTCGATGTGGCGGGGCGTTCCGTACGAGCCGACCGAGCCGTAGTGCGACGGGGCGTCCACATGGGTCCCGGTGTGGCTGGTCAGCGTGAGTGTGTCCAGGGAGAGCAGTTCACCGCCGGGCAGGTCCGCCGGGTCGAATACCAGGCCGAAGTGCTCCCGCATCTCCTCGCTCATATGGCGGGCGCCCTCGGCGGGCGTCATGATCTCGTGAGTGATCGGGTCCGGCTCCCAGCCGGCGGCATCGATCGGTGACGACAGGTCGATGATGCGCAAGGTGCCCCCACTTCAGGTGCTTCCTGTTCCGTCCATGAGCAGCGGCGGAACGCTTGGGGAGCACTCTGGGTGCCGCGCCTGGAGTCCGGATCGAGGCCGGGCCGCGGCCGGTACCGGAGCCGCGCGCTCGGGCGGGCGGCTCCGGACCCGGCGGCCGGGGGCGCCGCCGGGTCAGGCCGCGTACAGGTCCGGGACGGGACGCCGGTGGGCGGCTGCCCCGTCCAGAGCCGGGTCGGCGGTGAGGATCGCCTGGTGGAGAGCGCGCACCCGGGCGGACGGCTCAAGCCCGAGCTCTTCCACCAGGCGCCCCCGCAGCCCCTGGTAGACCTCGAGCGCCCGCCACTGGCGGCCCGAGCGGTAAAGAGCGGTCATGCATTGCGCGTGCAGGTTCTCGTGCAGGGGATGCCGGCCGATCAGCGCGGTCAGTTCCGGAAGCAGCTCGTCGTACCGGCCGAGCCGCAGATCCGCCTCGATCCGGCGCTCCAGCACACCGAGCCTGCTCTCCTCGAGCCGCGCCAGCTCGACCTCCAGAACCGGGCCGATCCGCACGTCGACCAGGGCGGGTCCGCGCCACAGCGCGAGTGCCTCGTCGTACGCGGCGGAGGCCGCCGCGAACTCGCCGCGGTCGAAGGCCCGCCGGCCGGCCGCGGCCAGCCGCTCGTACTCGTACGCGTCGACGCCGCTGCGCGGCACCTGCAGCAGATAGCCGCCGTGCCGCGTGACCAGGATGTCCTTGGGGGCGCGCGACCGGTCGTCACCGAGGGCCGAGCCCACCAGGCGGCGCAGTTGCAGGATGTACGTCTGCAGGGTGGTGAGCGCACTGCGCGGCATCTCCGTGCCCCAGATCTCCTCCATCAACGTCGGCACCGGCAGCACCTGGTTGGCATTCATGGCCAGCAGGGCCAGCAACTGCCGCGGCTTGCCCGCGTTGGGGACAATGGACACTTCGGCTATCTCAGCGCTCAGCGGGCCCAAGAGTGCGATGTTCAAGGGAATCCTCCGTGAGGGGGTCCGCGGGGGCATCCGCGAACGTCGACGACCGGGTTCGAGCCGGACTTCATGACCCCTTGAGCATGGCCCAACGCGAATTCCGGACCCAGTGCCTACGTCCCGAACACGGCACGCATCGCTCAGATACGACCCATGAATTCTTCATGTGAACCCGTGAACCGGGCACTGGCTGCCTCCGTCGGCGCCGACAAGACTCGGATCCGTGCGAACCCGCCATTCGCCCCGGATCAAGGAGAGAACGATGCCCTCTGATGTCCTTCGCGCGCTGGACAGCCTCGACGACCTGGTGATCGAGGACCTCACGGACGTAGCCGACTGGACGCGGCCCACCGAATCGTTCGTGTGCTGGGCCGAATCCGTGCCGGGCACACCGTCCGCCGCCACCCGCTCCGCCGGACCGCTCGCCGCCTGATGACCACCTCCCCGCCGACCGCCACCGGCGCCTACCTGGGCTTCAGACCGCATCTGCGCGTCGAATCGGTCCCGGACGAGGCCGTTTACCTCATCTCGGAGCAGCACGTGACCGCCCTGCACGGACAGCAGATCGCCCGCCTGGCGCCCCTGCTGGACGGCACACGCCAACTGGACTCCCTGCTCACCGACACCGCGCACGAGATGCCGGCCGAGCAGACCGTCCGGCTCCTCGACCGGCTCGCCCACGCCGGGCTTCTCGCCGAGCACCCCGCCGGGCCGCCCGCCCCGGAGGTGGCGGCGCAGTACGCGTACTGGGAGGAGGCGGGTCTCGACGGCGCCCCGGCGGCGCGGCGGCTCGCGGCCGCCTCGGTGCACATCACGGCTGTCGGTACCGCCGATCCCGGCGAGCTCCGGGCCGCCGCCGAGGCCGGCGGGCTGCGTACGGTCCCGGCGGAGCGGGCCGCCACCACCGATCTCACCCTGGTGCTCTGCGACAGCTATCTGAATCCCGGACTGCTGGCCCTCGACGCCGAGCACCGGGCGGCGGGACGGCCCTGGCTGCCGGTCAAGGCCAGCGGGACGCAGACCTGGATCGGCCCGTTCTTCGGCCCGCAGGCCGCCGACCCGGCCTCGGACACGACGCCCGCCGGCCCCTGCTGGTCCTGCCTCGCCGCACGCCTGTGGCCCGCACGCCCGGTAGAGGCGCACGTGCAGCGCGCGCTGGGCCGCTCCGGTCCGCTGCCGCGCCCCTCCTGCGCCCTGCCCGCCGGCCGGCTCGCGAGCCTGCATCTGGCGGTTCTGGAGGCCGCGAAGTGGCTGGCAGGGCACCGTCATCCGGAGCAGCGTTCGCTGTGGACGCTGGACGGACTCACGCTGACCGGCAGCCGGCACCCGGTCGGGCGCCGCCCGCAGTGCGCGCGGTGCGGCGACCCGAGCCTGATGAGGCACCAGGTGCTGGCGCCCGTAGTGCTGTCGTCCGTTCCCAAGCGGGACCGGGAAGGCGGCGGCCACCGCGCGCTGACCGCTCAGCAGACGCTTGACCGTTACGGCCACTTGATCGACCCGCTCACCGGACTGGTCAGGGAAATCCGCCGGGACCCACGGGGCCCGGCCTTCCTCAACTCCTTCCACGCGGGCCACAACCCGGCGGCCGGCGCCGAGGGCCTGGCCGGCCTGCGGACCGGGCTTCGCTCCACCAGCTCCGGCAAGGGCACCACCGCCCTGCAGGCCCGGGTCGGTGCGCTGGCCGAAGCCGTGGAACGCCACTGCGGCCACCTCCAGGGAGACGAGCCGACCGTCGTCAGCAGCTACGACGCCCTCGGGCCGAATGCCGTACACCCGGACGACGTACAGCTTTTTGACCCGCGGCAGTTCCACGGCCGGGATCGCTGGAACGCCACGCACAGCGCGTTCCATCACGTTCCGGAGCCCTTCGACGAGGACGCCGAGATCGAGTGGACGCCCGTCTGGTCACTCACCGCCGGCCGCCACCGGCTGCTGCCCACGTCCCTGCTCTACTACAACTCGGCCGGGCTCGCCGGGCGCCGTTTCGCCACCGCCGGCTCCAACGGAACCGCCGCCGGCGGCAGCCTGGAGGACGCCGTGCTCCAGGGCTTCCTGGAACTGGTCGAACGTGACGCCGTAGCCCTGTGGTGGTACAACCGCACCCGTCGGCCCGGCCTGGACCTGGACTCCTTCGAAGACCCGTGGACCGCCGAACTGCGCGCGGTGCACCGATCGCTGCACCGCGAGGTGTGGGCGCTCGACCTCACCTCCGACCTCGGCATCCCCGTCGTGGCCGCCCTGTCCCGGCGCACGGACAAGCCCGCCGAGGACATCGTGCTGGGGTTCGGCGCCCACTTCGACCCCCGCGTCGCGCTGCGCCGAGCCCTCACCGAGGTCAACCAACTGCTGCCCTGCGTGGTCGACGCCCGCGCCGACGGAACCGGTTACGACGTCACCGCCCCCGGCACACTGCACTGGATGCGCACCGCGGGCATCCACAACCAGCCGTACCTGCTGCCCGCGCCCGGGCGACCGGCGACGGGCCCCCGGACGCATCCCTACGTCGATCGCACGGACCTGCGCGACGACATCTCGGCCGCCGAGGACATCGTGCGCCGGGCCGGGCTGGAGCTGCTGGTACTGAACCAGACCCGCCCCGACGTGGGGCTGCCCGTGGCCCGGGTTCTCGTTCCCGGTCTGCGCCCGCACTGGGCCCGGTTCGCCCCTGGCCGCCTCTTCGACGTACCCGTACAGCTCGGGGACCTCGGCACACCGACCCGGTACGACGACCTCAACCCCATCCCGCTCTTCCTGTGATCCCGGCGCCGGCACACGGCGCCGGCCCCTTGACCCCACCTGGGCCCACCTTGTCTATCAGCGACTTCGCTCCGCCCCGGCTCACCGAGCTCTGGTCCCTGCGCGACGACACGCACGTCGACTTCGACTCCGGCCCCCGGGGCTCCGTACTGCTCGACACCCGGTGGGGCGAACTGCGGATCCCCGAGCCGGGCGAGGACCTGCGCGAAGCGCTGCGGCGCATGCGCATCGGCCCCGTCTCGCTGCGCAACGTACTGCCCGACTTCCCCGACATCGGCGTCCCCGCCGACGACACCCCGCTCAGCGCCGGCACCGCCGCCCTGCTGCACGCCCTGTCGCGGCTGCAGCACGTCGTGGTCCGCATGCTCGCCGTCGGACCGGCACCACTGCTGTCCGTCGTCCCGCTCTCCGAGCACGCCCGCTTCGCTCCGCGTCCGCTGCCCGAGGGCCGGCCGTGCAGGCTCTCCCGCTTCGCGGTGGTGCGGCACGCGGAAGACGGACTGCGCATGGAATCCCCGCTGTCCCACCACCGGGTGGAGCTGCTGCGCCCTGAAGCCACCCTGCTGCTGAGCCGCCTCGGCAGTACGCGCGGCACGCCCTGGCAGGCCGACGCGGTACCCGCGCTGCCCGCGGCGGTCACGGACGCGGCCCTGTCCTATCTGACCGCTACCGGCATGGTCCTCCTCGCTGAGCCGCCGCAGGCGCCCCGGTCACCGGACCTGCCGCCGCTGTTCAGCGAGGACCACGACCCGGCGCTGCTCCCCTGGTCCGCCGACGACCTCCTGGTCCACTCCCGCAGCAGGCTCGGCCGCCACGACGGCGACTTCGGCGCGGCCTACTCCCACGCCGACCGGGTGCCGCCCGAACCCGTGGTCAAGCCCCCGGTGAACGAGGTGAACATTCCCCTCTTCCGCCCCGACCTGGACGAACTGCGCCGCAGCGACCCGCCGTTCACCGCGGCCCTGGAAAGCGACCGGCCACTTCCCCACTGCGGCTCCGGTGAACTCACCGCCCGCCAGATCGGCTCCTTGCTGTACCGGGCCGCCCGCGTCCGTTCGCTGCACTCGCCGGACCGCCACGTTCCCGACGGCTACCTGCACAGCGACCGTCCGTACCCGAGCATCGGCGACACCTACGCCCTGGAGCTGTACCTCCTGGCCGGCGAGCACACCTGGCCCGCCCCCGGCGCGTACCACTACAACCCGCTCACCCACTGCCTGGAGAAGATCGATGCCGCCCCACAGGCGCTGGCCGAGCTCTCGGCAAACGCCCGTACGGCGGCCAACCTGCCCGGTCCGCCACCGCTGCTCCTCACCATCACCGCGCGCTTCAGCCGCTCCTCCTACAAGTTCAGCGGCGTCGCCTACACCAGCATCCTCAAGGACGTCGGCGCGCTCCAGCAGACCCTCTCGCTGGTCGCGACCACCCTGGGCCTCGGCTCGTGCGCTCTGGCCGTCGGCGACGCGGACGCGGCGGTACGGGCCTTCGGCCTGGACTGGCGTACGGAGTCGAGTGTGGGCGACTTCCTCATCGGACCGCCGGCCACTGCCGCGACCGGCCCCGCACGTGACGTGATGGTCATCGGATCGCTCCCTCGCGTACGGGCCGACGCCAAGGCCACGACCGGTGTCGATCACCACAGTGCGCCGGGGGGACGGAATCGATAATCTTCTGCACGAACGAGCACTTCTCCGGCGGCCGCGTGTTCCGTGGTCGCCGGACAACTCGCTGGGGGAGCGACGTTGGACATGCCGACCGATCGTCTGTCAGGAATACCGCACGTCAACGTCTCGAAGCGATTGGCCCCCAAACTGGCCATGACCATTACGACAGTTGTGCTCTGCGCGTTTTGTTTCGTAGCGGTCACCTATGAGTTGAGCGCGAATCCCACTCCGGAAATGTTCTCCGAAGCCATGGGGCTATTGCTGCTGATATTCGGCATTCAGCTGGCGATTTCGTTCCCCCGGCTGATCCCGAGGCTGAGCCGGCACCGGTTGTTGATTCTTTTCCTCCAGGGGCTGCTCACCTTCCTCCCGTTCGCCACCTTCAAGCAGGCATGGATGCCACTGCCGGGGCTGCTGTGCGGCTCGGCCCTGCTGGTCCTGCCGGACGCGCTGGCCTGGACGGCCTTCGCCCTGCTGACACTGAGCGTGGACGTCCTGCAGTTCTACGTGGGCCTGGGCTGGCGCGACGTCGCGTACACCACCGTCTCCACCATCCTGACCGGCCTGGTGGTCTTCGGTCTCTCCCGGCTGTCGGACCTGGTGACGGAGGTTCACCAGTCCCGCGCCGACCTGGCCAGGCTCGCCGTCGACCAGGAACGGCTGCGCTTCGCGCGCGACCTCCACGACCTGCTGGGCTACAGCCTGTCCACCATCACCCTCAAATGCGAGCTGGCCTACCGGCTGTTGCCCGGCCAGGCGGACCGCGCCCAGCAGGAGCTCGCAGAGATTCTGCAGACCTCGCGCCAGGCGCTGGCCGACGTACGGGCGGTAGCCTCCGGATACCGCGACATGTGCCTGGCCACTGAGGTCTCCGACGCCGTGTCCATGCTGTCCTCGCTCGACATCCACACCATCACGCGGGTCGAATGCGGCACGCTCCCCCGGAACGTCGACACCGTACTGGCCACCGTCCTGCGCGAGGGGCTGACGAACATGCTGCGGCACAGCGAGGCCGACCGCTGTGCGATCACCGCCGTACGGCAGAAGCGGACGATACGTTTCACCCTCACCAATGACGGCGTCGGTCACCGTAAAGCCCGGCTGGAAACACCCGCTTCCCGAGGCGGGCACCACAGCAGCGGCATTCGCAACCTCGCCACCCGGGTCGAAGGGCTCGGCGGCCGGCTCGACGCCAGGGTGGCGGACGACGGGTGGTTCGTGCTGGAAGCCGTACTCGAACTCCCCGAAGAAGTCCCTGGAGATCTCCCCGGAGAACTCGCCGGAGAAAGCCGCGGAGGACCGCCCGAACCGGCCGGGGTCACAGCCAGCCGGCCTCGCGCGCGATCCGTATAGCGTCCACGCGGTTGCGGGCATCGAGCTTGCTGACCACGGTGGTCAGGTAGTTGCGGACCGTCCCGGCCGAGAGGTACAGCCGGGCGGCGATCTGGCGGGCCTCCTCGCCCTCCGCCGCCAGTCGCAGCACCTCCAGCTCACGGGAGGTGAGCGTGGTGTGAGCCGGCTCCAGCGCGGCCATCGCCAGTGCGGGGTCCACCACCTGCTCACCCTTGGCGATGGACCGTATCCCCGCGATGAGCCGGTCGGGCTCGATGTCCTTGAGCAGGAAACCGGAGGCGTGCGCCTCCACCGCGCGGCGCAGATTCCCCGGCCGGCCAAGACTGGTGAGGATCAGGGTGCGGCACTCCGGGACGGCGGTGTGCAGCGCCGCCGCGGCGCTGATCCCGTCCGTTCCCGGCAGGTCGATGTCCAGTACGGCCACATCCGGCCGGGTCTCCCGCGCCTTGGCCACGATCTCGGTGCCATTGGCCAACTCCGCCACCACCGCGATGTCGGGCTCCAGCTCGATCAGCGCGACCAGTGCCCTGCGCAGCATGTGCAAGTCTTCGGCAATCAGAACCCGGATCACGTGCCCCCCTCAGCGAAGCGCTGCTCGAACGCTCTCTCGTCCGATTATGCACATGGTCATCACCGGAACAGATTCCGCCCTTGAGGGACAAAACGGGTGGGCCGGGCCGCCGTGCGGGCGGGGCGGGGCAGCGCCTCACCGACCAGGTCCGCGGCGGTCCAGCAGATCCACGACCTGGCCGAAGAAGCCCTCGTCCAGCATCGTCGCGACCGACGTGTCCGCCTCTCCCCCGAGCCCCGCGTCGTGGCAGGCGACGCTCATCAGGTAGCTGTCGCCCAGGTCCAGGCCATACGTACCGAAAGCCCATTCGCCGTACGACGCCGGCCGGCCGTCCGGGGTGAGCGGTCCCCGCCCGTCCGCATCGAAGCCGAACTGGGTGAACCCCATCCGCATACCCTGCCCGAGCGCCTTGGTGTACGCCTCCTTGAGCGTCCACAGCCGCAGCAGCTCCGCCTCCTGCTCGGGCATCGGCAGTCCGGCGAGCATCGCGCGCTCGGCGACGGTACACATCTGCCGGTGCACCTCCGAGTACCGCAGCCTGCGGCCCGCCAATTCGGTATCGACACCGATCCGGCCACGCCGGTTGAGCCCCACCACCACCAGGTCGAGGGTGTGGCTGAGGCTGACGTCGAGCTGATCGCAGCCGCGCAGGTACGGTCGCCCGCCCGGCTTGTACGCCACCTCCAACGTGTCCGGCACGACCTCCAGCGCCGCGCCCGCGGCATGACGCACGAGCAGCCGGGACACCGCGAACCGGTGCCGGACCTCCGGCTTGGCCAGCGCGTTGAAGCGCTCCCAGTCCCGGTTGCCCAGCAGCCGGCGCAGCTCGGGCCCGGCGGCCACGGCGGGCAGCCACCGGTTCCAGTCGGCGTACACCACCGCATGCCCGAAGAACGCGACGGACTCCCGGACCCGGAGCCACGGCCCGGCCGGGCCCTCCATCAGGATCGGCGCCGCAAGCGTGCTCCCGCCCCGCTCGTACCCGCTCATCGCCCCGTCCCGACTCCGCCACTCCCCGCGAGCAGCCCCGCGTGCAGGTCATAGGCACGCCCCGACCGGTACCGGGCCACCACCTCGCCGAACACCCGGTCGACGCAGTCCGGCGGCAGAGCGGGCAGCTTCAGGCCCAGCCGGCCGCCGAGCCGGCTGAGGGCCAGCACCAGCCAGGCCGGATCGGCCAGAAACGGGTCCGTACCGTCCTGTCGCGTCCAGAAACCCAGCACGGCGCCCGCGGCGGCCACATGCGCATACCGGTCGGCCAGCGCACACGCCTCGGGCCGCGCCAGCACCGCCCGGTCACCAGCCGGCATGGCGCCGAACTCCCTTCGCAGCAATTGCAGTTCAGCGATGAGGCTCTCGGTCAGCCTCACCAGCACCTCCCGGTACGGTCCCGCCTCTCCCGCGTCCCCACCAAGGCGTGGGAGAGCCCCGTTCAGCGAAGCGGCGAGGAAATCCGTCCCGCCGGCCACCGCCAGCCGGCCCATTTCAAGCGGCGGCATCGACGGTCCGGCGCGGAACAGCGACGGGGGCGGCTCCTCGGCCACACCCCAGGAATCGCGCGCCAGCCCCGGAAGTTGGGGCAGCAGTACCGCCTGACAGGCCGCGGTCCCCAGGTGCCCGAGCCCGGCGGCCGGCAGGTCGCGCAGCAGCTTGTGCACGTACGACAGTCCGCTCTGCCGGAGGGAGTCCGATGCCCCGAGCACCGTGCCGAGTTCCTCAAGGTCTTCCCGTACGAGATCGGGCACCAGGTACTTGACGGCCGCGGCGCCCAGATGCGCGCTGTCCGGCAGTACGTGCAGGGAGCGCAGTACCACTGTGGCCATGGCGTCGCACCACAGGAGGTCGGCGAAGACGCCGGCCAGCACCTGGCGTTGGCGCTTCCCCGGCCCCTTGGCACCCTCGGCCGTCACCGCGGCCACAGCGGACCGCAACGCCGTGTCCCCGGCTCCCAGCACCACCGACGAGACCAGCGCGCGGTTGAGCTGGAAGGTGCGCAGCGCGAGCTGTGTGCCGTCTCCGGGACGCCCCACCACGGAGTCCGGGGGGAGGTGACGGTCCGTGAGTTCCAGCCCGGCGAACCGGCAGCCTCGCATGCCTGTCGTCAGCTGCCGGGGCAACACGCGCAGCCCGGCCGGCGGCCGTTCCCGCGCGTCGAGGAGCAGCACCGAGTGACTTCGCGGCCCGCGCCCGGGCTCCGTCCTCGCGTAGACGACGTAGCCCGCCGACCGCTCGGCGTTGAGGACCGCGTCCTTGCGCCCGTTCAGTACGTATCCGTTCTCGGTCCGCCGTGCCACCAGCTCGCCCCGCCACATGGCGTTCCCGTGCGCCAGGCTGTGATGGACGATGGACAGCCGTCCGCCACCCAGCAGGGTCCGCGCGGTGCGGCCGCGCTGTTGCTCCGTACCGGCTGCCCATACCGCGGAAGCGGCGAACAGTGACGTGATCCCGTATCCGAAGCCCAGGGCCACGTCGCGCCGGAAGACGGGCCTGAGCACTCGCGCGAGCACATCGGCCCGGTCCAGCCGCCCGCCCAGCGCGACGGGCACGAACTCGCTGGCGAAATCCGCCGCGTCCAGCGCCCTCTCACCCGCCGCCGGGAGTTCGTTGCGCCGGTCCGCCTCAGCCAACGCGGCCATCCCCAGCGGGTTCGCACCGTCGCACGGATCCCCGAAGGCCCGCTCCAGCTCCTCGATCCGCCGCCGCACCTGTGGCTCCGTACGCGCCGCTAGCACGCATCACCCCTGCCCGGCGGCCACGCGCACCGGGCCTCCAGCTCTCGCGCCAGCGCCAGCTCCACGCCACTCAGCGGGACATCGGGGCTCAGCCTCTCCGGATGCCCGGGCGCGGGCCCACCGCCCAGCCCCACGGTCCCGCGGTCCTCCTCCGCCGGACCGACGATGCCGTACCCCGCCATGGCCAGCGCCCCGAAGACCTTGCACGCCTCCCAGAGGGCCCTGACGAACCGCACCCTCACCACGTCACGGGCAGTTCGCGCACCCCGTACACGGCTTTGTCCGTGCGGTACTCGAGCTCCTCGTACGGCACCGCGAGCCGCAGACCGGGCAGCCGGCGCAGCAGCGTCTCGAGAGCGATCTGCATCTCGGCGCGGGCCAGCGGCTGCCCGATGCACTGATGCACCCCGAACCCGAACGCCAGGTGCCGGCGCGCGTCGCGGGTGATGTCGAGCCGCTCCGGGTCCTGGAACAGCGCCTCGTCCCGGTTGGCCTCGGACAGCATGCACAGCACGCCCTCCCCCGCCCGGATCAGCGTCCCGTCGATCTCCACGTCCTCCAGAGCGGCCCGCGGCAGCCCGAAGTGGACGACGCTCAGATAGCGCATCAGCTCCTCCACCGCCCCCTTCATCAACGAGGGTTCAGCGCGCAGCCGGGCCATCTGCTCCGGATGCCGCAGCAGCGCCAGCGTGCCAAGAGCGATCATGTTGGCCGTCGTCTCGTGGCCCGCGACCAGCAGCACCATCCCCATCGCGGCGCACTCGGCCTCGTCGAGCTCACCGCGTGCCACGAGCCGGCCCAGCAGGCTGTCGTCCGGTTCGCGCCGCTTGCGCTCGGCAAGTCGCGTCAGGTAACCGGTCAGCTCGGCCATGGCCGCCTTGATCTCCTCGGGCGGCGTACTGAGGTCGACGAGCGCGCTGGTTTGGCTCTCGAAGAACTGGTGATCGGCGTACGGCACTCCGAGCAGGAGACAGATGACCCGCGAGGGCACCTGCAACGCGAAGTCACGCACCAGGTCGGCCGGGGAACCGTGCCCGGTCATCCGGTCGAGCACCTCATCGACGATCCGCTGAATCTGCGGCCGTTGCGCCTCGGCCCGCTTGACGATGAAGTCCCCGGTGAGCATCCGGCGCAGCCTGGAGTGCTCCGGATCGTCCAGCCGCAGGAAACTGGGCGTGGCCTTCGTGAGCAGCTGTTTGCGTCCGGGAGAGAGAAACGGAAAGCCCGGCACCCTGGCATCGGCGCTGAACCTCTTGTCCAGCAGTACGGTCCGCATCTGCTGATGCCCCGTCACAAGCCAGACCGCCGTCCCGTCCCACAGACTCATCGGACTGACCGGACTTCTGCGCCGGGCCTCACCATAGGCGGGCGGCGGCGCGAAGGGGCAGGCCCCACGGGCAGCCGGCAGGGTCACTGTGCTCTCATCGGTGTGCGTGCCAGTCATGCTGCTGAGCTCCTTTCGGGTACGTACCAGGACATATCGGTCAGGCCTTGCCCGCGTCGTCCTCCACCGAGATGGCATTGGCCGGGCACAGCGCGACAGCCAGCTCCACATCGCCCCGCACCGCGCTGCCCGCCCACCCCTGGCGCAGCAGCACCAGCCCGTCGCTCTCGCTCTGATCAAAGACGGCCGGAGCACTCATCACGCACTGCCCGGCTCCACAACACCGGTCCCGGTCAACGCCCACCCGCATGCCGCACACCTCGCCAACTCCGAGAAAACCACCCACCCGGGCAGCCCTCCAAAGCAAACCCACCCCACCTCGCACCCGAATCGAGCCCCACCTGAGAACGAGTCACCCTGATCCGACGCGGTCGGCGTCGCCTGGAATCCGGAGGGGCTTCTACGGCCAAGCTCGTCGCCGGCTCACGAGCGCCTCTAGCGCTCCGATGCTCGAAAAAAGCAAAAGCCCCAGGTCACGGCGAGTGAGTCCTGGGGCTTCCACAGAGCCGCCTTCGGGATTCGAACCCGAGACCTACGCATTACGAGTTGTCCGATCTTGGTCCGCAGGTGTCCGTGAACATCCGTCATGTGTCCTCCACCGCAGGTCAACGGCAGATCTGGACACACGCGGACAACCGCAGACCCCTGCGGATCAGGCTCCAACCGAGACCACAAGTGAGACCGGCCCCCAACCAGCCCGGCACTACCGCGAGCGGAGCGTTGTCGCACTCCCAGCGCGACGACTCTTTCGTCCCGAACGCGATTTCGGGGACAGTTGACCTTGTGGTGCAAGTGACTGCCCTCGCCCAACACCCCGCGTTCAGTCCGTGGTTGTCCACGATGGTCCGGCGCGAACTGTTGCGTTTGGCCCCCTCTTTGGCCCCCCGGTGGAAGCTTCGGGGGAGGAGCGTGAGGTGCCTACGTCGCTCGCGTAACGTCGCCTTGTGCTGGCACTCTTCGACCTCGACAACACCCTGATCGACCGCAGCGCGGGCCTTGAGCACTGGGCTCGTGGCTTCGTGCGCTCGCGCTCTCTGCCCCAGGAGGCGGAGACTGTCATCTGCGATCGGCTCCGCGACCGGGCACACCCTCAGGACTTCGTGGGCCTGGGAGCGGCCCTCGGTCTCAGCGATGACCCGGGCAACCTCTGGCACGAGTACGTCGATGGCATCGCGAGGTCGGTGCGTTGCTTCCCCGGAGCTCGGGAAGGGCTCGAAGCGCTCCGTGGCGCGGGGTGGGCCCTCGGCATCGCGACGAACGGCGCGGGTGACATCCAGCGCGCCAAGCTCGCTGCGGCCGGTCTGGCCCCGCTCTTCGACGGCATCTGCGTCTCGGGTGAGCTAGGGGTGCGGAAGCCGGAGCGCCGTCTCTTCGAGGCTGCGGCGGCGGAGTGCGGTGCGTCGCTCAGCGCTGGCGGGTGGATGGTCGGCGACAACCCCGAGACGGACATGGGTGGGGCGAGGGCAGCGGGGCTGCGGACACTCTGGGTGGCCAATGGTCGTGAATGGGCCGATGGCCTCCGAGAGCCCGACGTCATGGTGCCGGGCATCGCGGAGGCCATCGAGGTACTGCAAGGCAAAACGGTCTAGGTGCGCTCGCCGTGCGGGCCTGTGTGCAGCTCCTCTAGTACGAGCGCGAGATCCGGCGACGTGTCCTTGAGATTTGCCCACCGCCCCATCACAGCGGCTGCGGCGTCGGCCAGCTCAGAGGGGAGTCCCGCCTCTTGGAGAGCGTGAGCCGCCTCCCTCATCTCCGGGCCCCAGCGCCACGATCGAGCGGCGACCTTCGGGAAGTACGCGGTCTCTGCCAGGTAGCTGGTCGTACGGCCTTCGGCGATGTCGAGTAGTTCTGCCTCCACCCCGTGGTCACTGGCGAGGGCGTAGGCGACCGCGGCCAGAGCGCGGCTGGCCTTCTGATAGCTGCTGTACGAGAGCTTGAGCGCGGACGCCTGTCCGATCTCGCCCGGCAGGAGACGTGCTTGAACAGCGCTTCCGTCGAAGAGTTGGGCCACTGGGCGCAGCGCGTCGGCTGGTCCGGACAGGTAGAGGCGGGCGCTCTTCGAGTCCGACGGCGGAGAGCCGATCACCGAGCCGTCGACGGCAGTCGCCCCGGAGCGCTGCACAATGGCGCTTACGTTGGCCATCGTCACGGGGGAGACGGCGTTCCCATCGACGTAGATTCCGGTGTACGAGCAAGCCGTGACGCTCCGCGCCACATCTTCGGCGGCGGCCGGCGGGCACAGGCTCAGGATGATGTCGGCCCGATCAACCATCTCGCTCAACGCGTGTACCGGCGTGAGGCCGTATCGCTCGGCTCGTTCCTTGCTGCTCGCGCTGCGTCCGGCCGGACACCACAGAACCTCAGCACCGGAGCGCCGCGCCTGAGCGGCGACGGCGGCTCCCATGCTGCCTGGGTGCAGGATTCCGAGCGTCGTCACCCGACCAGCTCCCGGACGTTCCGGCTTTCGGATGAGGCAGAAGCCGCGAGGGCGTCGACGATGGTGTTGGCGGACTCGGTGGGGCTGAGTTGGTCGGTCCGGAGGGTGAGGGTCCATGGCTCGGTTTCGTGGGCCAACAAATCCTCTCGGGTCTCGTGCCAGACCTTCACCCGAGCCTCTACGTCCTTGTCTCCGCGGCTGATGGAACGTGACTCCGTGACGTCCAAGGGGCACCACAGGAGCACGCGAATCCAGTGCAGGGGAAAGGCCGCCACCGCCCCAACTCCCGCGACCTGACCCATGTGTAGAACGGGGATGCGGTCTGCGTCGACCAAGCTCGCGACGCCCTGCCGGTCGATGGCGTACTCAGCGTCGTAGCGGGCGTTGCGGTAGAGGAGGCCTCCTGTGCGCGACAGCTCTTCGATGTGGTCGACGGTCGTGAGCCGGTACCCCGTCGTACGCCCGGGACCGGCCTTGAGTCGCTCGAACAGAACGAACTCAGGACGGAGCCGCGTCAGTTCACTGGTGATGGTGTCCTTGCCGGAGCCGGGCGGCCCGTACAGGATCACGCCGGACGACATCACAGCCCACCGCCGCTCAGCACGTCGCGCGCTTCGTCGACCAGCGCGACGGCAGCGCCAAGGCTGTTGTCGACAACGAAGTGTGGGCCCTGCGGACGGAACTTCAGATCGAGCCCTGACGCGTATTCCTCCCACGCTTCCATCTTCCAGGCATCACGTGCTGCACCTCGGAATTCGATGTATTCGCGCATCGATTCGAGGTCGCACTCAACCCATATGGTCGCGATCGAAACCCGCTTTGATCGGCAACGGTTCTGGAAGCGCTGCATCCATTCGGGTTGAGCGAGTTCGGCGATAAACGGGGCGTCGAGGATTGCTGAGATTCCGCAATCCAAGTTATCCCATGCAGCTTCCATGAGGCACCGATATTCCAGTGGCCGGACCTTCTCCCGGTAAAGAACCGAACTCCGGTCGTGCGCCTCCCCGCCCAGCGAGATAAGAAGCTGGTCGACCAGCGGGCGCGTCAGTGAGTCCTTGTCGAGGATCGGCCAACCGGTGAGCCCGCCGAGGAACTTTGCGAACTCCGACTTCCCCGATCCGGCATACCCTCCCACCAGGATCACGGTCGGTCCGTCACTGATTGCTCCTGCTGTGTGGCGGCTCCATGCGTTGACCACACGATTGCGCAGAGCCTCGCTGTCCACGTCGTCGGTACCTTCGCGGATGCTGCTCAACGCTTTACGTACTGCGTCCGATTGGACGGGGAGCTTTCGCTCAGCGGAAGCAGGCGCCGGTACGGATTCCACAGAGGCGTCCTCTCCGGGTAGGGCTTTACGGAAGCCGAGTTGGGCCTCATTGCGACGATAGAGGCGGCAGTATGCCCGACGGTAATGTGGGCCGGGGTATACCGAACCTTTTTCGTGGCCCCAGATCGTTTGGAAGTTCGCGGCAATGTTGAAGCCGTGTCGCTCCGCGATTTCGCGAAGCTTCTCCCCCGTGTCTTCCAGGGTGAGCCCAATCTCCTCGCGGTGCATCCGCAGGAGATCCGGCTTCCAGTCCGGGTGCTTCCGAGCCATCTGCCCCTCCTAGATAGCTAGTCGGAGCCGCGAGTGTAGCGGCCCGGCTAGCGCTATGGAAAATCGTGATAGCGCATGTGTAAGCGGATGTATAAAACCGCTTCGACTTTCTCAGGTAGCGGGACGTGATACCGATTTTCGCGCCGTGGCGGTGAACTTGTGGCACACCGAACGAGGAGGTTCAGATGCCCCACGGCGCGACTGTCCAGGTCCCACCCCGGCTTACTAGAAGGTCAGTTCCCTTCCAGTGTCGCGACGCGTTGGCGCAGTTCTCCAACTTCGGTTCGAAGTTTGTCAACTTCCTCGCGCAGCTCCGCCATGGTCCCGACCGGATCGGCGAGCTGTGCTGCGGAGTGGCCGGCGTCGGCGGTCAGGAACACGCCCTTGCCCTGATGGCTGACGACGAGCCGGTCGCCCTTCAGCTGATTGATGGCAGCGCGGGCCACGGTCACCGTGACTCCGTAGGCCTTCTGAAGGTCCCCGTACGAGGGGAGCTGTCCGGTCTCTGCGAACTCGCCATCCGCGATGCGTCGCCGCAGGTCATCGGCTACCTGCTGGTAGGCGAACTGCTTGCCGGTCCACTCGACCATCTGCACCCCAAGTCTCGTTTCGATCTCTGCCTCATAGTGCCCGTGCCTCATAGGTGAAACCAGCGGTCCACGCTGCTTGTTCCGCGAGGGGGCTTGACGCACTCTGCCTCACAGTGCACTCTGAGGCAGAGCTGAGAAAGCCGCTCAGCCCGGAAGGGCAGAGCACTTGATCGACCTGTTTGACCTGCACGAATGCACAGGGCGGGGACGCTGCAATCCCGCTAAAGGCCAGGTAGGACGCAATGGGCTTCGGCCCGACTGGCGAGGTGGCCCGGCGACCGCGAGCAACGGCCGGAGGGTGGGGACGAGGTCCCCCTTGCAGTGCGACACGCATGTAATGCGACACCGACAGAGGAGCTCCTGATGCATCGACGAAGAACCCGGGCGCCGACCGTGCTGGACCGGCACGGCGGCTGCGCCCTTCGCGTCACTGGCTGAGCCGCGGCTTATGCGCACCGGGATAGCCGGTGAATCCCGCTCAGCTTCACCCGCGCAGCCTCCGGGCCGCGCCGGTTGCCTCCCCTGCCCGTCCGGCCGTGAGCCGTACGGGCAGGGCAGCGGGGAGCCGGAGCACGTCCTCCTGCTTCACCTCATCCGAACGGCGCGCGGCCCCGGTGTCCTACCACCGGGGCCGCTGTTCTGGGCCGTTCCACCGACAGGAGAAAACGACCCATGAAGAACATTGTGGCCGGTCGCATCGCGGCCAACACCACCGAGTTCATCGAGCTGGCCCTGGGTACCCCGGTTGAGCTGTGGCTGGGGGTTGAGGGTGAGAGCGAGATGGAGCGGGCGGCCCGTGAGGCTGCGGCCCGCGACATCCTCGCCGACAACCCCGGCCTTCCCGACCGGGTCAGCCAGGTCGCCGCTGAGGCGATCGAGGCCCACGCGCCGGAGCTGTTCAACGTCGTCCCGCTGGTCCGGCCGGCGGCCCGCCGGAACCGTTCCCGGAAGGGAGCGGCGGCATGAGCGTACTGACCGTGGAGCGGCCGGGGGTTCCGCCGCTGACGCGCCCGGAGATGGGCCTCGCCGGTATCGGCGCGCTCGCCGCGGCTGGTGTCGGAGCGTTGGGGCTGATCTCCTCGTTCGATGCTGTCTCGGCTGCGGCTGCCCAGTGGGGCTTTGGTGAGCCGTGGATGCTGCCGGTCGGTATCGACGTGGCGATCCCGGTGTTCACCGTGGCCAACCTGCTGCTCATCCGGATGGACATGGCCCTCGCCTGGGTCAGGTTCGTCCCCTGGATCCTCACACTCGTGACCTGCGGTCTGAACGTCGCCGCAGGGCACGGGATGTGGGCGAAGCTCGCCCACGGGACCATGCCGCTGCTGTGGGTGGTGTTTTCCGAGATCGGCGCGCACATCTACGCCGTACGGATCGGAGCTGCGACCGGCCGCCGGATGGACAAGATCCGCGCCTCGCGCTGGCTGCTCGCCTTCCCCTCCACGTTCTCCCTGTGGCGCCGGATGACGCTGTGGGAGATCACCTCCTACGCCGACGCTCTCGCCCGCGAGAAGGAGCGCCAGCTCGCCCGAGCCGACCTGCGCGAGCAGTACGGATGGCGGTGGCGGTCGAAGACACCACGACGCGAGCGCGTTCTCCTCCGCCTCGGCGCACACGCTCCCGAGGGCACCGAGCCCGAGCCGGAGCCGGAAGAGGCTCCGGAGCCACCCGTACCGCCGCAGGAGCCGAAGGAGCGGGTGGCGCGCAAGCGTGCCTCGCGCCCGAAGAAGCAGGCGCCGAAGGCGCCCCGGACCGCGGCTGAGCTGCTGGCCGAGGCCCGCGAGGTCACCGCCGACTGGGCGGACGACGCGATCAACGCCGAGGCGCTCCGGACCGCACTGCACTGCTCGGCCGCGAATTCCCGCACCCTGCGGGACGCGCTGCTCGCCGAGCGGGTCGACGGCCGGCCGCTGCACTCCGTCGACACCACCGACACGGAAGAGACCGCCGAGACGGCCGAGGAGGTCGCGGCATGAGCACCCTCTTAACCGCCCTGGCTGCGGCTGGGCCTATGGCAGCCGGTTGGTCCGGCCACGTGCTGTGGCTCCGGCGTCGACTCCACACCGCCCGCCGTGACCCGCTCACCGGGCTGCGGACCCGTGAGGGCTTCACCCGCCGCGCGAGCGCGCTGCTGCGCGATGAGCGGGCGGTCGTGATCCTCGCGGACGTCGATCACTTCAAGCAGATCAACGACCGCCACGGCCACGCCGCAGGCGACGCCCTGCTGAAGGCCACCGCCGACCGGCTCGCCCACTACGTCGGCCGCGACGGTGTCGCCGGGCGACTTGGGGGAGATGAGTTCGCCGCGGTCGTCATCGACGCCCATGGCAGCGTCGCGGACCTGCTCGCCGTCCTGCACGGCGTGCTGGCCCGACCCGCCGACAACACCAACCCGCACGTGGCCACCACGGTCTCGCTCGGCTGGGTCCGCGCCGCCGACCACCCGGGCGAAGACCTCTCCGCCCTGCTCGGTCGGGCGGATGAGGCGATGTACGCGGCCAAGCAGGGCCGCGCCGGGGTCGGGCGAGCGGGGCTGGGGCGGCTGTTCGCCACGGTGGCCGGCCGCCGCTCCGGACGGCGCGGTGCCCGCACGGATGCTCCCGCGATCGTGGCGGCTGCCTGATGTCCCCGACGTTCGGCAAGTGCTTCGACCCGACCGGCGCGACGTGGGGGATACCGACCTACCCGTGGCGCTACGCCCCCGACGGCTACGCCACCCGCCGCCAGCTCCGCGCCCTGGGGCTCCGGCCCGGAGGTCAGCCGGTCGCCGCTCAGGTCATGCGCCGCAGCCGGGGACGCAAGTCGGGCGCGTTGGTCGGCCACCTCTACCGGATCGACCTCGCCAAGCCCGTCCGGCCGATGACGTCACGCAAGTGGGGCGCGCTCGCCCTCGCGATGCTCGCCCGCCGTACCTGCCCGCAGTGCCGCACCGACGCCGGATACGTCATCCCGACCTCCCTCGGCACCTGCGTCCCCTGCGCCTACCCCGACGAACAGCGCACCGCCTAAGTCAGCACGGAGCGCCAATCCTTGGCCAGAACTATCACCAATCGGTGGTAGTTACGCCCCTTGCGGCGCCTCACGATTCAGTACGGGCCCGGTCGCCCACCTTCCACAGCACGCGTCCGGGCCCGCCGTTCCCTCCCGAGAGAAGGAAGCTTCAGTGAAGCACCCCGACGAAGAGAACGACTTCTTCAACCGACTCGAAGCCGACATGGCCACCGACCGGACGGCCGACGCGGGGGCCGACGTGGTCGACCTCGACAAGGCCCGCTCCGCCCGCACCGAGTCGGCCGACCCCACCCCCCGACCCGACGCCGCCGCGTCGCCCGACTCCCAGCCCGACGAGTCGGGCCAGACCCCGGCCGACCGGTCGGCCGACCCCGGCGACGACGAGTCGGCGGCCGTGATGGTCGACGGCCCGGCCCCGACCGGGCCGGGTCTGATGGACAAGGTCCGGGGCGGCAAGCGCCGCGATGTCATCCCCGGTTGGGCCCGATCGAAGCCGGAGTTCCTGGACGCGCTGGGCTGGCTGGGCGGGTACGCCTGGCATACCACGGCGTTCCACACGGTCCGGCTGCCTTGGTACGGGCTGCGGCTCGCGTTCCAGGCCCCGGCGGGCGCCGCGAAGTTCGTGGGTGGCGCGATGCGCTGGGTGGCCGACGCCGAGGGCGAGCCACTGCGCCAGGTCGCCGCCCGACGCGAGGACGTCGAGCAGTACCTCAAGCTCTCCCGGCAGCGCGACAACAGGGTCAAGCTCCGCGGCATCCTCGCCGTCCTCTCCCTGATCCTCGGCCCGGTCGTGGCGCTGCTGCTGTTCGTGCTCGCCCCGACCTGGCTCACGGTCATCGCGCTGGCGGTCCTGACAGCCGGTCTCGGGTTCCTGGGGGCGCCGGCCGACAAGCCCGTCATCTCCCGCGCGGTGGTGGCGACCGAGGTGGAGCGGCTGACGTCCGGGATCGTGGAGCGTGCCCTTGGCGCGCTCGGTATCGCGGAGATCAACAAGGCTCTGGCCAAGGGCGGCGAGGGCATCAAGTTCCCCGCCCCGATCACCCGCGACGGACCGGGATGGCGCGCGGACGTCGACCTGCCCTACGGCGTGACCGTGCCGGACATCCTCGATCGGCGCGAGAAGCTTGCATCCGGTCTGCGCCGCCCGCTGGGGTGCGTGTGGCCGGAGCCGGTGGCCGATGAGCACGCAGGCCGCATGATGCTCTGGGTCGGGGACAAGGCACTGAACAAGACTCCGAAGGCGCTGTGGCCGCTGGCCAAGGGCGGGGAAGTGTCGCTGTTCAAACCGCTGCCGTTCGGCACCGACCAGCGCGGCCGGAACGTCGACATCACGGTGATGTACGACAACGTCCTGATCGGCGCCATGCCGGGCATGGGCAAGACGTTCTCCCTGCGCACGCCGCTCCTCGCGGCCGCACTGGACCCGCTGGCGGAGCTGCTGATTTGGGAGCTGAAGGGCACCGGTGACCTGGACCCGCTGAAGAAGGTCGCCGCGGACTACGGCTCCGGCCCGGACGACGAGACCTGCGCCGCCGCGCTGGACTCGATCCGCTACGTGCACAAGGACCTGGAGCGCAGGGCGAAGGTGATCGCCTCGCTGCCCAAGGACAAGTGCCCGGAGAACAAGGTGATCCCGTCGCTCGCAGCCAACCGGTCGTTGGGCCTGCACCCTCTGGTTCTGGCGGTCGACGAGTGCCAGGAACTGTTCTCCCACGAGAAGTACGGCAAGGAAGCCGGGGCCCTGTGCACGGCCATCATCAAGCGCGGCCGCGCCCTTGGAGTGATCCTGCTGCTCGCCACGCAGCGCCCGGACAAGGACTCGCTCCCGCCTGCGATCAGCGCGAACGTCGGCACGCGGTTCTGCCTGCGGGTCATGGGCCAGATCGAGAACGACATGATCCTCGGTACCTCCACGTACAAGAACGGCATCCGGGCCACGTCGTTCACCAAGTCAGACAAGGGCATCGGCTACCTGGTCGGTGCCTCCGACGATCCGCAGATCGTCCGCGGCTACTACATGGACAACCCCGCAGCGGACGCCATCTGCGACCGCGCCCGCAAGGCCCGCATCGACGCGGGCACCCTCACAGGGCTCGCGGCCGGCATTGCGCCGGAGCGGCGGACGGCAGCGGACACGCTGTTGGAGGACGTCCTTGCTGTCACCCCGCCGGATGAGGCCAAGCCGTGGAACGACGTCACCGTAGACCGGCTCGCCGAGCTGCGACCGGAGCTGTACGGGCCGTGGGCGGAGATGGAGCCCGCCGAGAAGGCCCGTCAGCTCACCACCGCGCTCAAGCCGTACGGCGTGAGCACCGGGCAGGTGGCACGGCGGATCAACGGCAAGACCGTCAACCGGACCGGGTTCGAGCGCTCCCGCATCCCCACCGCGATTGCGGAGCGTGACCGTAAGCGGGACGCGAGCTGACCGCCAGGGGCCTCTAGCGCTAGGGGGCTGACCCTCTAGCGCTAGAGGTCCCGCTAGCGGCCCCTGTGTCACTTGATCAGGCCGCTAGCCGATAGCGGCCCACCTGCAAGAACCTCGAAAACAGCCCTGGGAGGGCCTTCGTGACCCCTGCCCTGCTCGCTATCGCGCTTCTGCTGTTCGTCACTCTCGGTTATGCGTCCCTGTGTGCGGTTTCGCCGTTCGAGGCCTGCCGCAAGTGCAACGGCTTCGGCTTCGCCATGGCCACCGACCGCAAGGGCAAGCCCAAGCGCGGCAAGACCTGCCGCCGCTGCAAGGGCCACGGCAAGCGGATACGCGTCGGCCGCTGGCTCTACAACCGCGCCTCCCACACCTACCGCCTCGGCAGCCGCTGACCCAGACCTAACGACCCGACAGGAGGCCCCTTGTGGCCGTCACCGTCTCCCTGGTCCTGCTCTTCGGACTCGTCCTCTTCTTCCTCCTGCGCTCCAAGAGCCTCGGCTACGGCTCCGCGTTCATCGCCGTGATGTTTGGGTTCTTCCTCGCCTCCACCGGCGCCTCCGGCCCCATCAACGAACTCGCCACCGCCGTCATCGATGCCATCCCCAACCTGTAGGGAGCCCCGTCATGAACGAACCGATCGTCCACCGACACTGGCTCGCCCACGCCACCCCGAAAGCCGCCCCCGCGGTCGCCACTTCCACCGTGCTGATCCTCGGCAGGATCTGGAACGCCAACGGCGCCGAACACAGCGTCGGCAACGCGGCCCTCATGGTCGTGCTCGCGGCCGGGGCTGCGGCGGCCGGCGCGTTCGCCTCCGCCGGACGTGCCGGGGACAGCGTGATTGCCGGAACCGCGTTCGCCGCCTCCGGCGGGCTCGCCCTCGCCGGGGTCGCCGGATACGCCGACGGCCTGCCGCTGCCGCTGCTGCTGTGGGCACTGGCCACCACCGTCGCGTACGGCATCACCGCCCGCCACTGGCGCACCGACCGCCGCGACACCCTCGCCCACCACCGGCACACCACCGAGCGGCGCGAGGAACACGGCCACATCGAACGCGTCGAAGCACTGCGAGCCGGGGCACAGATCCAGGTCGCCCGTGAGGGCGCCGCCTACGCCACCGCGCTGGCTCAGGCGCTCACCGCCCGTGCCGCCCTGCCCGGTTTCGACCCCGCCCATCTCACCTGGGCCGGACTGCCCGAACTCCCCACCGGCCACCGCACCGAGGAGAACTGAGCCATGGACGAGGACGACTTCATCGACTGCGAGCTGTGCGCCCCCAGCGACGGCAGCGAGCCCTACCCGTACGCGCACTGCTGCGCGTGCGGCGCGGACGGCTCCAGCGAACGCCCCGACTGCATCTGCGAGTAGCACCGGAAAGGACCGGCATGTTCGAGATCCGCGTCATCTGCACCGAGCCCGACATCCCCGCCGTCACCGCAGCCCTGACCAACGCGTTCACCACCGGCGCCGTACGGCAGAGCAAGACGTTCGACGGCAGCAAGACCCGCCTGTACGTCACCGCCGAACACCGCCCGCAGCCGTGGCCCACGTCCGAGACTGCGTACGCCAAGGCACGCAGCATCATCAGCGAGATCGGCTGGACCGCCCGCGCTGCTGCGGACAAGCCGTTCGGCGAGCAGATCGGGCGGGAGTTCTGGCTCCGCAAGGCCGCCGTCCTGGACCGCATCGCGCTCCAGGACGAAGCCGACGGCGCCCACGGCGACGCGGCCGACGTCGCAACCGAAGCCGCCCGCCGCCTGCTCGACATGGACCGCGCGGCCGGGCTCGGTCCCGGCGGGTACAGCGACGGCCCTTACCCGCCGGACCACCCGGACAGCGTCCGCAACCCCCGCGGCTATGTCCGTCAGGAGTACGCCGCCTGGCACCGGCACCACTAGCTACGCCGAGGGCGGCCCCCTCTCACGCCAATGAAGCGGGGCCGCCCTCGTCCAGCCACTCACATCAGAGAACTGGAGACCTCCAGCATGACTCAACCCACCACCATCCGACGAGGCCGGAACCGTGGTGCCCACCTTCGCACCGCTCTGGCGCTCGCTGCGGCCGATGTGCCGGTGCTGCCGCTGCGGGCCGGGAAGGTTCCGTTCGGGAACTGCCCGGCCTGCCGGGACAACGTCTGCGGCGGCCGGCCGAACATGAAAACCCCCGGCCCCTGCCACTGCACCCGCCCCTGCCACGGCTGGGCCGCCGCCACCACCAACACCGGCACCTTGACCGGGCCCGGATGGTCGGCGGTCTGGGAACAGGCTCAAGCCGTGGCCTACCACCCCGGCGGCGCCGGACTCACCGTCGTGGACCTGGACGACACCGACGCCGTCACCTGGGCCCGCCAGTCGCTCCCCGCCACCCGAACTGTGCCGACGACGCGGGGTGAGCACTGGATCTACTGGGGTGCGACGCAGTCCGCGAACGCGGTGCGACCCGGCGTCGACATCAAGTCCACGATGTCCTACGCCCGGTGGCTCGGTCCCGGCACCGGCACCATGAGCGCTCTGCCCGACGCCGTACGCGCCTTGATTGTCAAGGAACCGTCGCCGGTCCGACCCGTCACCGTACCCGTACCTGCCAAGGGCGGGGAGTGCCGTCACCGCGCCCCCGCCTACCTGGAGCGCGGTATCGCCATGGCGGAGCAGCGGATCACCGAGGCGGCCAGCGGCGTGCACGCGACCGTGTACCGCACGTTCCTCGCCGTGCTGTCCACGCACGGGCGGTGCGGCTGCCTGACTGAGGCCCACATGGGTCGGCTGTTCGCCGCCGCGCAGTCCAAGGGCGAGAGCGTCCGGCACTGCAACGACGCGTGGGCCAACGCCCGTATCGCACTGGGGATGTGACATGTCCGAGGACGAGAAGAACCCGGCGCGTGAGGTCATCACCGAGTACGCGCAGTCACACTTCCGGTACTTCCGCACCGCCGATGGCACCGTCTATGCACAGAAGAACGGCCACCCCGTGGCCCGCCCGATCCGCTCGCAGGGTACGACGGGCAGCCACCGGCAGGAACTCATGGTCGGCATGTTCAAGGACGGTGTCGGCGTGTTCAACGGCACGGCCCTGAAAGAGGCGTTGGACCTGATCGAGGCGCTCGCGCTGACCGAGACCACCCAGGCCGTACACATCCGCGTCGCCCCCGGCTTCGACGGGGCGACCTGGCTGGACCTCGGCCGCGCTGACGGGCAGTCTGTCCGTATCCACCCCACCGGGTGGGAGATCACGGTCCCGGACCCGCGTGAGGTGTGCTGGCGGCGCACCCAGCTCACCGGGGAACTTCCCCTGCCGGCCAAGGACACCGACGGCAAGGGCATCGATCTGCTGATGCGGCTGTGTAACTTCGCCAACGCCGAGACCGAGTGCCTGGCCATCGCCTGGCTCATCGGCTGCCTCGGCCCCGGCGTCCCCGTCCCCGCACCGTTCCTCACCGGCCCGCAGGGCGCGGGAAAGTCGACCGGTGGGCGGATGCTGGTGCGGATCGTGGAGGGCATGAGCGGTGACCTGCGGCGGGCTCCGAAGGACGAGGAGAACCTGATCGCGGCTGTGGCCGCCGGATGGGTCACCGCCCTGGACAACCTGTCCCACATGACGCCGGACCTGTCCGACGCCATGTGCTGCATCGTCACCGGCGCCGAGAGCGTGAAGCGCGCCCTGTTCACCGACGGGGACGTGCACCGCGCCCGCTACCGCCGCCCTCTCCTCCTGACCGGTATCGACGTCGGCGTCATCCGGCCCGACCTCGCGGAACGACTGCTGCCCCTGCGTCTGGAGCGGCCCCAGGTGAGGCGGACCGAGGCGGAGCTGTGGGCGGAGTACGCCGACGTTCTGCCCGTGGTCCTCGGCTCGCTTCTCGACCTCACGGTCAAAGTCCGGGCCGCCGAAGCGGAGACCCCGACCGATCTGCGGATGGCGGACTTCGCCCACCTGTGCGCGCAGCTCGACACCGCCACCGGCCTCGGGGCGCTCACCGCCTACCGGGCGAGCCTGGACGACCTGAACGACGACGTCATCGAAGGCGACCTGTTGGCGCAGACCGTCCTTCAGTACGCCGACACCATGGCCGCTGGCGGCGAGCAGCGGATGCCGTCGACCGAGTGGCTGCACTGCCTCAGCCGCCTCTACAGCGGCGAGGAACTGCGCCCCCTGCCTAAAGGATGGCCGACGACAGGCAAGGTGCTCTCCGACCGTCTCAAGCGCCTTCAGCCCACCCTCGCGGCCCGGGGGGTGCTCATCGACAGCGGGCGTACCCGCGAGGGCCGTTACCTCGAAATGACCCGCCAGGGCGCACCACCGCCGCCCGAGCAGTCGACAGCGTTCTGACCCGCACCGCCCGGTCACCCCGGACAAGCAAGAGGAGCACGCCTCGCCGGGTGCTCCTCTTGCTGTTCGGCGGCAGCGCCGCCTCAAGGTCGTGCCGCGACGCGGCTCCTTCTTCACGCCTGAAGGAGCACCGCACTACTACAGACACCCCCTTCTTTTTCCTAAGTAGGGAAGCTCTGCGTCACAGCGTCACGCACACCAGGAAAAGGCCCCCTGACCTGCTGCAACGGGCGTGACGCAGACGGCAGGCTCTGCGTCATCCTGCGTCACCTGCGTCACGCCGTGACGCAGCACGTGACGCACCGATGACGCACCCCCTCACCGCCGCGTCACGCAAAGCCCCAGGTCAGAAGCCCGAGTGACGCTGGTGACGCTGTGACGCAGAAATCCGCACCTCGGACACACACGGGCCGAGGTTCCGAGCTCAACTCCTCGAAGGCGAAGACGACTGCCCAGGAGGCACCCCGAATGAGCACCGCGATTGCCGCCCCCGTCGACCGACTTCTGTACAAGCCGGAGGAGGCTGCCGAAGCCCTCGCTATCGGCCGGTCGACCGTCTACGAGCTGATGGCCGAAGGGGCCCTCAAGTACATCAAGTTGGGCCGCATTCGCCGGATTCGGCGTGCGGATCTCGAAGCGTACGTGGAGAACCTCACCCCGCTGTCCAACTGACCTGAGCACACCCGAGGCGCCCCGAGCATCCCGCTCGGGGCGCCTCCCCCGTGGAGGAACGCATGAGCCCGCGAAAGCCCAACATGGAATCGTCCATCTACTTCGGTACGGACGGCTGGTGGCACGGACGCGTCACGATGGGCGTGAAGAACGACGGCAGTCCCGACCGCCGCCACCGCCGTGCCAAGACCGAGCCCGAGATCAAGCGCAAGGTTCGGGAGCTGGAACGCCTGCGCGACCAAGGCCGCGCGCCGACTGCGGGCCGGAAGCCGACCGTGGCGAAGTGGATGGAGACCTACCTCACCGACATCGCGAGCTTGAAGCTCAAGCCGCGCTCCCTGGACGACTACTGGTCCAAAACCCGGAACGACATCATTCCGGGGGTCGGTCAACACCGGATCGACAAGCTGCAACCCGAACACCTGGAGCGGATGTACCGGGCCATGCTCGATGCCGGGCACGCTCCCTCCCACGTGGTGAAGGTGCATCGCATCTTGTCGCGTGCGCTGAAGATTGCCCACCGCCGGCGCATCATCGCGGAGAACGTCGCCACCCTCGTGGACCCCCCGAGTGTGGACGAGATGGAGGCCAATCCGTTCACCAAGGAAGAGGCCAAGGCGTTCCTCGAAGCAGCCGCGAAGCGGCCCACTTCCATGCGGTGGATCGTGGGCGTCGGCATGGGGTTCCGGCAGGGGGAGACTCTCGGTCTGCGGTGGTCGTACGTAGACCTGGAGGCGGAGCTGTTCCGTCCTGAGTGGCAGCTACAGCGCCTCACCTGGCGCCACGGCTGCGGTGATGCTCACGCCTGCGGCGCGCGCCTTCATCGCTTCGAGCCCTGCCCACCAGGCTGCACCACTCACAAGGGCTACAAGCGCGGTTGCCCGAAGCCTTGCGCCAAGACGTGCACGAGCCATGCGAGCGCATGTCCGCAGCGCAAGGGGGGCGGTCTCGTCTTCACGCGCCCCAAGACGAAGAAGAGCCGGAACGCCGTCCCGATTCCACCTGTCTTCATTCCCTTCCTCCACGAGCACAAGGCCCGGCAGGAGGCGCTGCGGGCCGCCGGTGGGGAGCTGTGGCAGGAGTACGACGTCGTGTTCTCACGGCCGGATGGGCGCCCGCTTGACCCACGCGCCGACTACGAGGAGTTCAAGGAACTCCTCGGGGAAGCGGGCATCGACGACCGTCGCCTGTACGACGGAAGCCGTCACACGGCCGGCACAATCCTGAACGAACTGGGCGTGGACATGCCCACGATCATGGAGATCCTTCGGCACACCCAGATCAGTCAGACACGGCGGTATGTGAAGGGGCGGTCTCACCTCTCGAAGGACGCGATGCGTCGCATGGGCGAGTTCTTCGTTCCCGCGCCCCCCGAGCCTGGCCCCATTGAGACCAGAACTGAGACCGTCGACACTCGCGCGGCCCGCGCTCGACGGCGGCGCCGTGTCCAGTAAAAGCAAAAGCCCCAGGTCACGGCGAGTGAGTCCTGGGGCTTCTACAGAGCCGCCTTCGGGATTCGAACCCGAGACCTACGCATTACGAGTGCGTTGCTCTGGCCAACTGAGCTAAGGCGGCGCCGCTGCCGACACCATGGTGCGATCAGCAGCGGGCCCAAGTCTACACAGTTTCGAGGGGTACTCCGTACAGCTCCCTGCAGACCCCATCCGAGCAGGTCAGCGGCATGGTCAGGAGCACTTCTTGCCGTCCTTCGGAGGCGTGCCCTCCAGGAGGTAGGTGTTGATCGCCGTGTCGATGCAGTCGCTGCCGCGGCCGTACGCCGTGTGGCCGTCGCCGTCGTACGTCAGGAGGGTGCCGGACTCCAGCTGGCCCGCCAGGGACCGGGCCCACTTGTACGGGGTCGCCGGGTCGCGGGTCGTGCCGACCACGACGATCGGCGCCGCGCCCTTGGCCTCGATGCGGTGCGGGGTGCCGGTGGCCTTCGCCGGCCAGTAGCCGCAGTTCATGGAGGCCCAGGCGAGGCCCTCGCCGAAGACCGGGGACGCCTTCTCGAAGACGGGGAGCGCGGAGCGGACCTCGTCGGGGCCGGTGAAGGCGGGCGGCAGGTCCAGGCAGTTCACGGCGGCGTTGGCGTACATGAGGTTCTGGTAGCTGCCGTCGTCGGCGCGCTCGTAGTACGTGTCGGCCAGCGCGAGCAGAGCCGCCCCGTCCCCGCCGATCGCGCGGGTGAGGGCCTCGCGCAGCTCCGTCCAGGCGGACTCGTCGTACATCGCCGCGATCACGCCCGTGGTCGCGAGGGACTCACCGAGCGGGCGGCTCTGGCCGGTGGGAACCGGCTCGGCGTCGAACTCGTCGAAAAGGCCCTTCAGGCGCTTGCCCGCCGCGTCCGGCGTACCGGTGCCGAGCGGGCAGTCCTGGCGCTTGACGCAGTCCGCGGCGAACGACTGGAAGGCGGTCTCGAAACCGGCCGTCTGGTCACGGTTCATGTCGCGGGCCGGGAGGGACGGGTCCATCGCACCGTCGAGTACGAGACGGCCTGCGCGGGCCGGGAAGAGTTCGGCGTACGTCGCGCCGAGGAAGGTCCCGTACGACGCCCCGACGTAATGCAGATTCTCGTCGCCCAGCACCGCGCGCAGGATGTCCATGTCGCGGGCCGCCTCGACCGTGGAGACGTGGGGCAGGATCGCGGCCGAGCGCTTCGCGCAGCCGGCCGCGAATCGCTTGAAGGACGTGACCAGCCTGCCGGTCTCCCCCTGGTCGTCGGGGGTCTGGTCGACCTGCGTGTACGCGTCCATCTCCTTGCCCGTCAGGCACTCGACAGGCTCGCTGCGGGCCACGCCGCGCGGGTCGACGGCCACCATGTCGTACCGGGCGCGGACCGGTGCCGGGTATCCGATCGCGGCGTACGCCTGGACGTAGCTGATCGCCGAGCCGCCGGGGCCGCCCGGATTGACCAGCAGGGAGCCGAGGCGCCTGCCGGGGCCGGTGGCCTTCTTCCGGGTGACGGCCAGCTTGATGTCGGCCCTCTCCGGCTTCTTGTAGTCGAGCGGGGCCTTCATCGTGGCGCACTGGAAACCGGGGGCACCGCACGCCCGCCAGCTCAGCTTCTGCGCGTAGTACGTCTGGAGAGCGGCCGGGACCGTTTGCCCCGGCGCGGACGCCGAGGCACTCGGCGGCGTACCTCCCGGCGAGCAGCCGGAGATGAGCAGACCGGCGGTCGCGAGGGCGGTGGCAGAGATCCGGATCAGATGCCTGGTGTCCATCCTCGGAGCGTAGTGGGGCAATGACGGATTGTGCGGAGAGCGGCTCGTACGAGTGATCCGGTCAACCATGGGCCCGGTGAGCGGGACAGCGGTGCGGCGTTACGCCGGGTCAGCCGGCGCGCAGGGCCACCGTCATGGCCTCCACCGCGAGCAGCGGCGCGACATTGCGGTCCAGGGCCTGGCGGCAGGTGATGATCGCCTCTATCCGGCGCAGGGTGCGCTCGGGGGTCGAGTTCTGCGCGATGCGGTCGAGGGAGTCTCGTACATCCTCGTTGGCGAGGGCGACCCGCGAGCCGAGCTGGAGCGCGAGTACGTCGCGGTAGAAGCCGGTGAGGTCGGTCAGGGCGAGGTCGAGGCTGTCCCGCTGAGTACGGGTCGAGCGGCGCTTCTGGCGGTCGGCCAGCTCCTTCATCGCGCCCGCCGTGCCACGCGGCATGCGGCCGCCGGACGCCGCGCCGAGGGCCGCCTTCAGGTCGTCCGTCTCCTTGACGTCGATCTCCTCCGCGACCTGCTTGGCGTCCTCGCCCGCCGCGTCGACCAGCTCCTGGGCCGCCCTGAGGCAACCGCCGATGTCGGCGACGCGCAGCGGAAGCTTGAGCACGACGGCGCGGCGCGCCCGCGCACGCTCGTCGGTGGCGAGCCTGCGGGCCCGCCCGATGTGGCCCTGGGTGGCGCGGGCGGCGGTCGCGGCGGTGTCGGGGTCGATTCCGTCACGCCGTACGAGCACGTCTGCGACGGCCTCGACGGACGGCGTACTGAGGGTGAGGTGGCGGCAGCGGGAGCGGATGGTCGGGAGCACGTCTTCCAAGGACGGCGCGCACAGGAGCCAGACCGTACGGGGAGCGGGCTCCTCGATGGCCTTGAGCAGCACATTGCCGGCGCCTTCGGTGAGCCGGTCGGCGTCCTCCAGGACGATGATCTGCCAGCGGCCGCCCGCCGGGGACAGCTGGGCGCGCCGGACGAGCTCGCGGGTGTCCTTCACGCCGATGGAGAGCTGGTCGGTACGGACGATCTCCACGTCGGCGTGCGTGCCGACCAGGGACGTATGGCATCCGTCACAGAACCCGCAGCCCGGTGCACCGCCCAGAGCCCGGTCCGGGCTGACGCACTGCAGCGCGGCGGCGAACGCGCGGGCGGCGGTGGACCGTCCGGAGCCCGGCGGTCCCGTGAAGAGCCAGGCGTGCGTCATCTTCGACGCGGCAGGGGCGAGGGTGGCGCCGGACCGGTCGGCGACGGCGGTCACGAGCGCGTCGGCGTCCCGCGCGGCGGCGGCCAGCTGCGCCTGTACCCGTGCCTGCCCGACCAGGTCGTCCCATACGGCCATGGTGCTACCGCCTTCGCCGTGCGCTTACGTTGCTTGCGTTCTTGAACCCCGACCATCCCATTGTGGTCGACCCCACTGACATCCATCGCCCATGAGGCCACCCCTGGACCGCCTGGACCGCCTGGACAGCCGCCGAGTGCGGTGCTCTACCGGAAAGCTGCCTGGTCGCGAGGCTCAGGCGGGCCGGGCTCCGGGGCGGAGCCCCGGTTTCGGGAAGGGAGGGGCAGGGGAACAAAGCCCCGCCCCTCCCACCCGCACGCCTAACGGCGCCCGCCCCGCCCCCACTGATCGCCACGATCGCCGCGATCACCGCGATCACCGCGATCGCCGCGATCACCGCGATCGTCGTCCTCGTCGCCGTCCCGGCCGCCCAGCAGCTCGTCCGCCAGCGACGGCAGATCGTCGAGCGGCGTCTCCTCCGCCCAGTCGGAGCGCCGGCGCGACGCACGCGCGTTCTGGCCCGCGGTCGGATGCGCCGCTTCCGGGTCCAGCCACGGCAGCTCGCGCGTACGGTCATTGCCGCCGTCGCTCTCGTCGCCGTCCTCGGCCCGCTCGTCCCGGAAGAAGCCCGGCGGCACCCGGTCGGAAGGCTCGTCCCGTACGGGCGGCAACACCGCCGTCTCCTCCGCGGGCGCGACGTCCCGCACCGGCGGCAGCACCGCTGTCTCGTCCGCCGGCTTCGGCCCTGCGTCCCGCACCGGCCGCAGCACGGTCGTATCGTCGCCCGGCCGCGCGTCCCGCACCGGCCCCGCGTCCCGCACCGGCCGCAACACCGCCGTCTCGTCCGCCGCACGGCCCGCGGACGCCGAAGGGGGCTCCTCCTTGCGCATGTCGATACGCGGTGTCTCCACCGTCTGCGTCACATCGTCCGGCCGCACGACCGGCGTCGGCACAGTCAGCTCAGCGTCAGTCAGCTCAGCACCGGACGACCGGGCCGGCCCCGCCGCATCCGCCGCCGTCGACGCCGCCGCGGAGGCCGCTGCCGCCGACTCCGCGAGCCTGCGCGCCTCCTCCGCCCGCAGCAGCGCCTCCTCCGCCCTGCGCTGCTTCTCGCGGCGGCGTTCCTCCGCCTCCGCCCGCAGCCTGGCCTCTTCAGCGGCCTGCCGGCGCAGCCGCTCCTGCTCGGCGGCCCGCGCCTTCTCCTCCGCCTCGCGGCGCAGCCGCTCCTCCTCGGCGAGCCGGCGCGCCTCCTCGGCCCGGCGACGGGCCTCCTCCGCCTGCCGTTCGGCCTCGCGCTGCCGCGCCTCTTCGATCTCGCGGCGCTTGCGCTCCTCCTCCTCGGCGCGGAGCTTCGCGAGCTGTGCCTGCCGCTCGCGCTCCAGCCGCTCCTCCTCGGCCTTGCGCGCGGCCTCCTCCTCGGCCTTGCGCCGCGCCTCCTCCTCGGCGGCCTTCCGCGCTTCCTCCCGCGCCTTCACCTCGGCGTCGGAGAGAGGCAGCATCCGGTCCAGACGGTGGCGTACGACCGTGGTGACCGATTCCGGGTCCTGACCGGCGTCCACCACCAGATACCGGCCGGGATCGGCGGCGGCCAGCGTCAGGAAACCGTGCCGCACGCGCGCGTGGAACTCCGGCGGCTCCGACTCCAGCCGGTCCGGCGCCTCCGTGAACCGCTCGCGCGCGGTCTGCGGCGAGACGTCCAGCAGAACCGTCAGATGCGGTACGAGCCCGTCCGTCGCCCAGCGCGAGATACGGGCGATCTCGGTCGGCGACAGATCGCGGCCCGCGCCCTGGTAGGCCACGGACGAGTCGACGTACCGGTCCGTGATGACGACAGCGCCGCGCTCCAGCGCCGGACGTACGACGGAATCGACGTGCTCCGCGCGGTCGGCGGCGTACAGCAGCGCCTCCGCGCGGTTCGACAGGCCCGCGCTCGACACGTCCAGCAGGATCGACCGCAGCCGCTTGCCGATCGGTGTGGCGCCGGGCTCGCGCGTGACGACGACCTCGTGGCCCTTGTTGCGGATCCACTCGGCGAGCGCCTCGACCTGGGTGGACTTGCCCGCCCCGTCGCCGCCCTCGATGGCGATGAAGAACCCGTTCGCGGCGGGCGCCTGGTCCGGCTCGCCACCCCGCAGCGCCTCGCGCAGGTCGCGGCGCAGCGGGACGCCCTGCCGGTCGTCCGCCTTGGCCAGTACGAGCGCGGCGACCGGCAGCAGCAGCGCGCCGACGAGCATGAGCGTGAAGCCCGCGCCGCCGTGGGCGAAGACGAAGCTGCCGCTGGCCAGCCGGTGCGGGCCGATCGCGGCGGCGAGCACCGGGGCCACGACCGCGCCCAGGGCGATGTAGACCCGTACGACGGCGTGGAGGTGTTCCGTGGTGCGTGCCCGCCGGAAGTCCTCGGTCTCCTGGTCGAGCAGCGTGTGCCCGGTGTTCGCGGCGACTCCGGCGCAGAAGCCGGCAAGCAGCGTGATCATGATGACGGTCGCCGTGTCGGGCACCATGCCCATGGCGAGCAGCGCGATGCCGGTGACGGCGATCGCGAGCGACAGCAGGCGGCGCCGCGACAGCGTGGGCAGCACCTTCTGCGCGCTGCGGATGCCGACGACAGCGCCGCCGGTCAGGGCGAGGAAGAGCAGGGCGAAGGTGACGGGGCCGCCGCCGAGGTCCTTCGCGTGCAGTACGGCGACGGCCGCCGCGGCGGCGATCGCTCCGGCGACGGCGGCGCAGGCCACGACGATGAGCCGGATCGCGCCGGTGCGCCCCTTGTCGACGCCCGTGCCGGTCTTGGGCCGGCGCAGGCCCTCCAGGGGGGAGCGCGCGCGGGGCGTCTGTGCGTCGGGCAGTTGCAGGAAGTACAGCGTGGATACGGAGGCGGCGAAGAGACCGGCGGCGACGTACGACCCGAGGGCGGCCTGGTGCTGCGTGAACCAGTCGATGCCGGAGCCGAGCAGATTGCCGACCAGGGTCGCCACCAGCAGCACTGCGGCGGCCGCGGGCAGGGCGACGAAGCTCGTACGCAGCGACAGCCGGCGCAGCGCGTCCAGGTGGTCCGGCAGCGGCCGTACCGTCGCGCCCTCCGGCGGCGGCGCGGGCAGCAGCGCGGGGGCGGCGCCCTCCTTGGCGACCGTCCAGAGGCGCTCGGCGACGCCGGCGACGAAGACGGTGCTCAGGAGTACGGCCTGGGCCTTGTCAGGGGTCCAGACGATCCACAGCGGTGCGACGACGAGGAGGCCGAGCCGCAGCCCGTCCGCGCCGATCATCGTCCAGCGGCGGTCGAGCGGACCCGATGGCGCGGTCAGTGTGGAGACCGGGCCCAGGAGCAGGGCTCCGAAGATGAAGGTGGCAAGGATCCGAGCCCCGAACACCGCGGCGACCGCGAAGGCCGCACCGCGATAACCACCGCCGAACGACCCTTCCGAGATCGCCGCCTGAAGCGACAGCAACAGCAGCACGAGAAGGGCGAGTGCGTCGCCGGTGTTGCCGACGACCTGTGCGCTCCACAACCGCCGGAGCGGAGGGAGGCGCAGCAGGGCTCGTACGGCTCGCTCGCGTGAGTCTGCGGCTAGTGCGTCGGAGGTGGGGCTCACGACCGTTGGCTGCTCGGCTCGCGTCATCCGCCCAGCCTATCCGGACGCCGCCGGTCCCTGGAGTCCCACCCGAACAAACGCCCGCCCGCAAGGGCGGGATCTCACTCGTCGCTGAGCAGAACCTCGTCAAAAATCTCCACCACGACGACGACCAGCAGCCCGTGCGCGACGACGTACTCGATGAGCAGCCCCGGCGCCACCTGAGCCCTGCGGTCGTCCTCGTGAGTGCCGATATGGCTGCTGGCCTTGTGATACGGGTCGAGAGCGAGCTTGGCCAGCCCACGCTCCAGCAACTGACGCCTGGCCGGCGCGAGGGCTTCAGCCGTGGCTTTTGCCTCGACGGTGTACGTGACTCGATACGACATCGAGCTCCCCCTCTGCTCAGTTGTCGCTGTCCGGCTCGGCGGCCATGCTCTTCTTGGCCGCCGTCTTGGTAGCGGTTTTCTTCACCGCAGTCTTCACAGCAGCAGTTGTCTTTTTCGCCGCCGTCTTCTTCGCAGCGGCGGTCTTCGCCGTGGTCGTCTTCTTGGCCGCGGTCTTCTTCGCCGGGGCCTTCTTCGCCGGAGCCTTCTTGGCGGTCTTCTTCTTCGCCGGGCCCTTGGCGCGCTTCTCCGCGAGGAGCTCATAACCCCGCTCCGGGGTGATGTCCTCCACGCTGTCGTCCGTCCGCAGCGTCGCGTTCGTCTCGCCGTCCGTGACGTACGGACCGAAGCGCCCGTCCTTCACGACCACCGGACGCTCGCTGACCGGGTCGGTGCCCAGCTCCTTGAGCGGCGGCTTGGCGGCCGCGCGGCCCCGCTGCTTGGGCTGGGCGTAGATCGCCAGTGCCTCTTCGAGCGTGATCGAGAAGAGCTGGTCCTCGGTCTCCAGGGAGCGCGAGTCCGTGCCCTTCTTGAGGTACGGGCCGTAGCGGCCGTTCTGCGCGGTGATCTCCACGCCCTCGGCGTCGGTACCGACGACGCGCGGCAGCGACATCAGCTTGAGCGCGTCCTCAAGCGTCACCGTGTCCAGCGACATCGACTTGAAGAGCGACGCCGTTCGCGGCTTGACCGCGTTCTTGCCGGTCTTCGGAGTGCCCTCGGGAAGGATCTCCGTGACGTACGGGCCGTACCGGCCGTCCTTCGCCACGATCTGGCGGCCCGTCTCCGGGTCGGTGCCCAGCTCGAAGTCGCCGCTCGGCTTGGCCAGCAGCTCCTCGGCGTACTCGACGGTCAGCTCGTCCGGCGCCATGTCGTCCGGCACGTCGGCGCGCTGGTGGTTCTCGTTGTCCTTCTCACCGCGCTCGATGTACGGGCCGTAGCGGCCCACGCGCAGCACGATGCCTTCGCCGACCGGGAACGAGGAGATCTCACGGGCGTCGATCGCACCGAGGTCGGTGACGAGCTCCTTGAGGCCGCCGAGGTGGTCGCCGTCGCCGTTCCCCGCGTCCGCCGCTCCTCCGGGAGCGACGCCCGTGGTGCCGGCGTCGCCGCCCTCACCGAAGTAGAAGCGCCGCAGCCACGGCACGGCCTGGGCCTCGCCCCGCGCGATGCGGTCGAGGTCGTCCTCCATCTTCGCCGTGAAGTCGTAGTCGACGAGCCGGCCGAAGTGCTTCTCCAGCAGGTTGACCACGGCGAAGCTCAGGAAGGACGGCACGAGCGCCGTGCCCTTCTTGAAGACGTACCCGCGGTCGAGGATCGTGCCGATGATCGAGGCGTACGTCGACGGGCGGCCGATCTCGCGCTCTTCGAGCTCCTTGACCAGCGAGGCCTCGGTGTAGCGGGCCGGCGGCTTGGTCGCGTGCCCGTCGACCGAGATCTCCTCGGACGACAGCGCGTCGCCCTGGGCGACCTGCGGCAGCCTGCGCTCACGGTCGTCGAGCTCGGCGTTCGGGTCGTCGGCGCCTTCGACGTACGCCTTCATGAAGCCGTGGAAGGTGATCGTCTTGCCGGAGGCGGAGAACTCGGCGTCGCGGCCGTCGCTCGCCCGGCCGCCGATCTTCACCGTCACGCTGTTCCCGACGGCGTCCTTCATCTGGGAGGCGACGGTGCGCTTCCAGATCAGCTCGTACAGCCGGAACTGGTCGCCGCTCAGGCCCGTCTCGGCAGGGGTACGGAAGCGGTCGCCGGAGGGGCGGATCGCCTCGTGCGCCTCCTGCGCGTTCTTGACCTTCGCGGCGTACGTGCGCGGCTTGTCCGGCAGGTAGTCGGCGCCGTACAGGTGCGTGACCTGGGCACGGGCCGCCTGCACCGCGGTGTCGGAGAGCGTCGTGGAGTCCGTACGCATGTACGTGATGAAGCCGTTCTCGTACAGCTTCTGCGCGACCTGCATCGTCGACTTGGCGCCGAAGCCCAGCTTGCGCGATGCCTCCTGCTGGAGGGTCGTCGTACGGAATGGGGCGTACGGCGAGCGGCGGTACGGCTTCGACTCGACCGAGCGGACGGCGAACGGCGAGTCGGCGAGGGCGGCGGCCAGGGCGCGGGCGTTCGCCTCGTCGAGGTGAAGGACGTCACTCTTCAGTTGTCCCACGGAGTTGAAATCGCGGCCCTGGGCGATACGCCGGCCGTCGACCGTCGTCAGGCGGGCGACCAGAGAGGACGGGTCGGAGGCGTCACCGGTGCGTCCCGTGGAGAACGTGCCGGTCAGGTCCCAGTACTCAGCAGAACGAAAAGCGATGCGCTCGCGTTCCCGGGCTACGACAAGCCGGGTGGCGACGGACTGGACACGGCCGGCGGACAGCCGGGGCATGACCTTCTTCCACAGGACCGGCGAGACCTCGTAGCCGTAGAGACGGTCGAGGATGCGGCGCGTCTCCTGGGCGTCGACCATGGGCTTGTTCAGGTCACGCGGATTGGACACGGCCTCGCGGATCGCGTCCTTGGTGATCTCGTGGAAGACCATCCGGTGGACCGGGACCTTGGGCTTCAGGACTTCCAGGAGGTGCCACGCGATGGCTTCGCCCTCGCGGTCCTCATCGGTGGCGAGGAAGAGTTCGTCGGACTCCGCGAGGAGGTCCTTGAGCTTCCTGACCTGCGACTTCTTGTCGGCATTGACGACATAGACCGGCTGGAAGTCGTTCTGTACGTCTACGCCGAGGCGGCGCACCTCACCGGTGTACTTGTCGGGCACCTCGGCGGCGCCGTTCGGGAGGTCGCGGATGTGCCCGACGCTCGCCTCGACGACATAACCAGGGCCGAGGTAGCCCTTGATCGTCTTCGCCTTGGCGGGCGACTCGACGATGACGAGTCGGCGGCCGCCGTGTGCGGTCTCGCTGGTCGGGGACAACTTGGCTCTTCTCTCCGGTCGACACTCAGTGGTCTGTACGTGACGCTGCGGAGTGTGACGGTACAACCCGTCCCCGTGTCAAACGGCAAAAGCCCGCAACGGCCACTCGAACGGTAACCCGACTCCCGGCATTCCTGCCGCCCGGACCGCCCGACCGCCTCTGCGGGACCCCTCTGGAGACCTCGTGGAGATGCCGTGTGGATCTCTTCCGATCAGATCCGGCCGAAACACCACACTCCGAGAGCGACGAAAGCCGCACCGAACAAAGTGGCCAGCGCGAATGAGGTCGCGGGGCTCGTTCCGTACGCCACCGGCGCACGGCGCAGAGCGCACGCTCCCGTCCACCACAGCAGCGCGGCCCCGAACAACGTGAACGCCGCTCCGGCGAAGATCCCCGGCCCGCTCTCCATCCCCGTACCCCTCACCCTCACCGTCGGTCACCCTGGTTCCCCGGATGGTGAGGCTGGCACCCACGGAACACCGGCCGGCGACCTCGATACGAACGTCCGGTGAACGACGGGCGGGCGGCAGGGGCGCGGCTCGTCCAGCAGCTCGGTCCAGCGGCCCAGTCCAGCAGCTCGGCCCGACGGCCCAGTCCAGCGGCTCGGTCCGACGGCTCAGTCCAGCGGCTCCAGGAAGGCCTGCTCGACCAGCAGCCGGATCGCCTCCGGCGTGCGGTCACGCAGCAGCACCGGGTCCTCTCCGAGGAGTTGCGCGATGGCGTCGAGAATGCGTCCCGCGCTGAGCGACCCGTCGGACACCCCGGCGAACCCGGCGCCGACGGTGTCGACCTTCGTCGCGCGCCGCATGCCACGGTTCTGGCGGAGCACCACGTACTCCGGGTCCTCGGCGCCCGGAAGCCCGATCTGCTCCTGCACGACCTCGTCGGCGAGCCTGAAGTGGCCGGCGAGCAGCGCCGCGTCGTCGTGCGTCCGCAGGTAGTCCTGGCGCTCGAAATGGGCCCGTACGACCGGACCGAGGGGCTGTTCGACGGGGTGCGGCCACTCCTCGACGGTGATCGAGGGGTTCTCGGCGCCGGACTTGCGCAGCGTGATCCAGCCGAAGCCGACGCCCTTGGTCTTGCGGGCCTCGAACTCGTCCAGCCAGGCGTCGTAGCGCGCGGCGTACTCCGCGGGGTCGGCGCGGTGGTCGCCGCTGTCGCGCAGCCACAGCTCGGCGTACTGCGTGACGTCCTGCACCTCGCGCTGCACGATCCACGCATCGCACCCACGCGGCACCCAGGAGCGCAGCCGCTCCTGCCACTCCTCGCCCTCCACGTGCTGCCAGTTGGCGAGGAACTGCGCGTACCCCCCGTCGTTCAGCCGGTCCCCCGCTCCCTGAACGAGCAGGCGGCACAGATCGTCCCCGCCCATCCCGCCGTCGCGGTACGTCAGCCGCGCACCCGGCGAGATGACGAAGGGCGGGTTGGAAACGATCAGGTCGTACGTGTCCTCACCCACCGGCTCGTAGAGCGAGCCCTCACGCAGGTCCGCCTCGGGCGCCCCGGAGAGCCCGAGCGTCAGCCGCGTGAAGTGCAGGGCGCGCGGGTTGAGGTCGGTGGCGGTGACGTGCACGGCGTGCTGCGCGGCGTGCAGCGCCTGGATGCCGGACCCGGTGCCGAGGTCGAGGGCGCTGGAGACCGGCGTACGGACGGTGATTCCGGCGAGCGTGGTGGACGCGCCGCCGACGCCGAGGACGACACCCTCTTCGCGGGTGCCCGCACCACCGGCGCCGCCGACCGCGCGGCCCAGATCGGAGACGATGAACCAGTCCTGGCCCTCCTCGCCGCCGTAGGGCCGTACGTCCACCGTGGCCCGTACGCCGCCGCCCGCGCCGCCGGCCCCGTCCGCCCCCTCGCGGACCAGCCAGCCGTCGGCCAGGCACTGTTCCAGGGGCAGGGCGGCCGCCGCGCGGCCGGCCGGCACGGCCTGCTGGAGCAGGAAGAGCCGCACGAGCGTTTCGAGCGGGCTGCCGCCGCGGGTGGCCCGCAGCGCGGGCACGGTCTCGCTGCGGGCGAGCGCGGCGTACGCGGGCGCGCCGAGCAGCTCCAGCAGCCCGTCGGCGGTGAAGTCGGCGGCGAGGAGCGCGTCGCGCAGGCGGGCGGAGCTTTCGGGCGCGGGGAGGCTCGCGGGGAGGCTGGTCGTACTCACCCGGCCATTGTCACCGCTCGCACTGACAAAAGCCGCGCGGCCCGGCCCCTGTTCGGGATGCCGGGCCGCGCGGCAGGGCCGTACGAGCCACAACTGGGGCGCGTCAGGGCCGTGCGCGTCGTGATTACGCCTTCGCGTCGGGCGAGGCGGTGTTGCTCGCGCCCGGCTTCTGACAGCCGGGCTGCTTGGCCATCGCCTTGCCGACCTCGCCGGACTGGAGCTTCTGGAGCGCCTGGTCACCGCTCCTGCTGATCTTGCTCAGCTCGTCCGCGACGCCCTTGAGGCCGTCCGCGAACTTCGCCTGGTCCTTGGTGTCGAGCCCGTCGACCTGCCTCTTCAGGCCGGCGTACGCCGCCGAGGAATCGTTGAGCTCCTTGACCGCTTCCCTCTGGGTGGTCTCGCCGTCGTCGACCGGCGGGGCGCCCGCCCTGTCCACGGCCGTGCCCATCGCCTTGTAGGCGTCCGAGATCTGCTGGAAGGCCCGCGAGTCCGTCCGCTGGACGTCGGCGGGCTTGCTGTTGTCCGCGGTCTGCCTCTGGATGGAGGTGTTGGCGTCCGAGATCTTCTTCAACTGGGGCTGCACCTGGTCGCAGACCGTCTTCGCCCAGTCGTTGACCTTGTCGTCGCTGTCGTCACCGCCGCAGCCGGACAGCGCCATTACCAGTACCGCACCGCCGGACAGTGCGGCCGCAAACTTCTTGTTCACCGGATTGGTCCCTTCCAAGGCTCTCGGCCCCGGAACATACACGCCAAGTGGGCGACATCCGCATGCCGTACGTCCGGTCCATGGGCTATTGAAGCCATTTGCACCAAGGGAGAGACGCCTCACGAAACGCCCGCCGGAACAGGGCCGGCGGGCGGACGCCGCGTCAGCACGCGCCGTCCGCCCGCCTTGTGAGCAGGTATGACGAGTGTTACGAAACGACCTTGGACGCCACCGCCGGATCCGCCGGCCTGGGCAGCCGTCCGGAGACACCTCCGGAGTTGTCTTCGTCACCCACGGCGATTCCGCGCCGCTTGGAGACGTACACCGCGCCGACGATGACGACGATGGCGAGCGTCGCCACCACCGCGCGCGCCCCGGCGTTGGCGTCGGCGCCGTAACTGAACTGCACCACCGCGGGGGCGATGAGCAGCGCGACCAGGTTCATCACCTTCAGCAGCGGGTTGATCGCCGGACCGGCGGTGTCCTTGAACGGGTCACCGACCGTGTCACCGATGACGGTCGCGGCATGGGCCTCGCTGCCCTTGCCGCCATGATGGCCGTCCTCGACGAGTTTCTTGGCGTTGTCCCACGCGCCGCCGGAGTTGGCGAGGAAGACGGCCATCAGCGTGCCGGTGCCGATGGCGCCCGCGAGGAACGCGCCGAGCGCGCCGACGCCGAGCGAGAAGCCGACCGCGATCGGCGTCAGGACGGCGAGCAGACCGGGAGTGGACAGCTCCCGCAGCGCGTCCTTGGTGCAGATGTCGACCACACGGCCGTACTCCGGTTTCTCCGTGTAGTCCATGATCCCCGGATGCTCGCGGAACTGCCGCCGCACCTCGAAGACCACCGCGCCCGCCGACCTGGACACCGCGTTGATCGCAAGCCCCGAGAAGAGGAAGACGACCGCGGCGCCGAGCATCAGGCCGACGAGGTTGTTCGGCTGCGAGATGTCCATCTGGAGGCCCAGCTCGCTCACCTTCGCCCCGACCTCGTCGCGGGCCGTCGCGATGGCGTCCTTGTACGAGCCGAAGAGCGCCGCCGCCGCGAGGACCGCGGTGGCGATGGCGATGCCCTTGGTGATGGCCTTGGTGGTGTTGCCGACGGCGTCCAGGTCGGTGAGGACCTGCGCCCCCGCGCCCTCGACGTCGCCGGACATCTCGGCGATGCCCTGGGCGTTGTCGGAGACGGGGCCGAAGGTGTCCATCGCGACGATGACACCGACGGTGGTGAGCAGGCCGGTGCCGGCCAGGGCGACCGCGAAGAGGGCGAGCATGACCGACGTACCGCCGAGCAGGAAGGCGCCGTACACGCCGAGGCCGATGAGCAGCGCGGTGTAGACGGCGGACTCCAGGCCGATGGCGATGCCGGCGAGAACGACGGTGGCCGGGCCGGTCATCGACGATTTGCCGATGTCCCTGACGGGGCGCCGGTTCGTCTCGGTGAAGTACCCCGTCAGCTGCTGGATCAGGGCGGCCAGGACGATGCCGATGGCGACGGCGACGAGCGCCAGCACCCGCGGGTCACCGTCATGCCCCTTGACCACGGCGTCGGTTACGCCGTCCAGGTCCGCGTACGAGGACGGCAGGTAGACGAAGACCGCCACCGCCACCAGGACGAGGGAGATCGCCGCGGAGATGAAGAAGCCGCGGTTGATGGCCGTCATTCCGCTGCGGTCGGCGCGCCGCGGGGCGACCGCGAAGATGCCGATCATCGCGGTGACCACGCCGATCGCCGGAACGATCAGCGGAAAGGCCAGTCCGGCGTCGCCGAAGGCGGCCTTGCCGAGGATGAGCGCCGCGACGAGCGTCACGGCGTACGACTCGAAGAGGTCGGCCGCCATGCCCGCGCAGTCTCCGACGTTGTCGCCCACGTTGTCGGCGATGGTCGCGGCGTTGCGCGGATCGTCTTCCGGGATGCCCTGTTCGACCTTGCCGACCAGGTCGGCGCCGACGTCGGCGGCCTTGGTGAAGATGCCGCCGCCGACTCGCATGAACATCGCGATGAGCGCGGCGCCGAGTCCGAAGCCCTCCAGCACCTTGGGCGCGTCGGCCGCGTAGACGAGAACGACGCAGGAGGCACCGAGCAGGCCGAGACCCACGGTGAACATGCCGACCACGCCGCCCGTACGGAAAGCGATCTTCATCGCTTTGTGCGCGACGGCCGTCAGGTCCTTTTCCGGCTCACCCTGGGCCGGGGTGGCTTCACGCGCGGCGGCTGCCACGCGCACATTGCTGCGTACGGCCAGCCGCATCCCGATGTAACCGGTCGCCGCCGAGAAAAGGGCGCCGACCAGGAAGAACGCGGAACGTCCGGCGCGCTGCGACCAGTTGTCGGCCGGAAGCAGCAGGAGCAGGAAGAACACGACAACGGCGAAAACGCCGAGTGTGCGCAACTGCCGGGCGAGATAGGCATTCGCGCCTTCCTGCACGGCTGCCGCGATCTCTTTCATCTTGTCGGTGCCTTCGCCGGCTGCCAGTACCTGACGTACCAGGAGCTGGGCGACAACCAGGGCCGCCAGTGCCACTACGGCGATGACGATCACGATGATCCGGTTCTCGTCGGTGAGTACCGCGGCCGCGAGAGTAGAGGGGTGGTCCAGCCGATCCGATGTGAAGAGCCCCGCCATTCGTCCTCCTTGACGCTCAGAGCTCAAGATGTGGACGGATTGTAGGGAGCGGAACCTGATCAAAACAGAGCGCCGCAAACCGAATTGACCTTCGCTTGCCACTCAGCAAATGATCGCGTTCCCGCAATCCCCTCAAAATTGGTAATGGGGCAAACACATTGGCGATTCAGGAACGATCTCTGAAAAAGATCTAGAGAAATACGAAAGGCCCTGCTCAGCAGGGCCTCACGTAAAGATCCGGTCCGCTGGGACCGGCAGAACATCAGGGGACGACGGTCGCCGACGCCGTCGGCCAGCTCATGCGGATGGTGCCACCGGACGCGCCGGTGACGACTTCGACATCGTCGACGAGTCCACTGATGACCGCCAGCCCCATCTCGTCCTCACCGTCCGAATCGGCGTCGGAGTCGGCCCCGGAGCCGACGCCGGCATCCCCGGCCTCCGCCCCGGGCCCCGTGGTGCTGCGCACCCCGGGAACCGATCCGGCCGCACCGCCTCCCGAACCAGGCACCTCGTCCCCGACCTCGATGGAGAACGACTTCTCCTCCTCGGTCAGTGCGACCCGGACCGGAGCCGAGATGCCATTGCTGCGGTGCAGTCCCACCGCACGGCTGCACGCTTCGCCGACCGCGAGTCGGACTTCGTCCAGCACCGCCTCGTCCACCCCGGCCCGGCGCGCCACGGCGGCCGCCACCAGGCGGGCCGTCCTGACGTGCTCGGGCTGGGCGCTGAAGCGGAGTTCAACGGTGGCCATCTGCGGTCCCCCTCGGACGTACGGGCGTGCTTCTCAGGGGCCCCAGGCCTGCGGCCCGGTGCCCCTGTTCCTTCTTCCGGTCTCTCCGGAAGCCGTCAGTCGGTGGCGTTGACGGCTTCGTCGACCGAGGTGTGAATGGGGAACACCTTGGTCAGCCCGGTGATTCGGAAGATCTTCAAAATGCGCTCCTGGTTGCAGACCAGTCGCAGCGAGCCCTCATGGGCCCGCACACGCTTGAGTCCGCCCACGAGCACGCCGAGCCCGGTGGAGTCGAGGAAGTCCACGCCTTCCATGTCGACAACCAGGTGGTAGCTGCCGTCGTTCACCAACTCGACCAACTGCTCGCGCAGCTTGGGCGCGGTATACACATCAATCTCGCCACCGACCTCGACGACCGTACGGTCGCCACCAGGTCCAGACACGTTGCGAGTCGACAGGGACAGGTCCACGGATCCTCCAGCACCTTGCTATCGAGCGGCCGCCCCCCTGAGGTCTCCCCGGCGGAGCCAGAGGACGGAACGCCAGCCGCGATGGCATTCAATCACTTACCTGCAGGCATGCACGATGCCTTGGAACCATTGTCCGTCACGCCAGTGACACACTCGGTGCCGATGGCCAAGAATCACCGTCCCAGCAGACCCAGGGAGAACGCGGGCGCGCGCCCTTCTCCCAGTACGGTCCTCGACCGGCTCACCGCGGGTGGGAGCCGGTCCTCGCGCATCACTCATACGGAGCACTTGCCCCCACGTGCGGGTTCTCATGCAGTGTGGCCCGACCGCATCCGTGCCGAAGTGATCGCGGCGATTCAGGCAGCCGGGATCGAGCACCCGTGGACCCACCAGGCGCAGGCCGCGGAGCACGCCCTGGACGGCGAATCCGTCGTCATCGCCACCGGCACCGCGTCCGGGAAGTCGCTCGCCTATCTGGCCCCCGTCCTCACCACGCTCCTCGACGGCTCCGAGGCGCCGAGCGGGCGTGGCGCGACGGCCCTGTACCTGGCCCCCACCAAGGCCCTCGCGGCCGACCAGCGCCGGGCGGTGAAGGCCCTCGCCGCGCCGCTGGGCAACGCCGTCAGGCCGGCGGTCTACGACGGCGACACGCCGGTCGAAGAACGCGAATGGGTACGTCAGTACGCCAACTACGTCCTCACCAATCCGGACATGCTGCACCTGGGGATACTTCCCTCCCACCCCCGCTGGGCCTCCTTCCTGCGCGCCCTGCGCTTCGTCGTCATCGACGAGTGCCACACCTACCGCGGTGTCTTCGGCTCGCACGTCGCCCAGGTGATCCGCCGTCTTCGCCGCCTGTGCGCCCGCTACGGCGCGAACCCGGTCTTCCTGCTCGCCTCCGCCACCTCCGCGGAACCCGCCGTCTCCGCGGGCCGCCTGACCGGCGTCCCTGTCCACGAGGTGGCGGACGACGCCTCCCCGCGCGGTGAACTGGTGTTCGCCCTCTGGGAGCCGCCGCTGACCGAGCTGCACGGCGAGAAGGGCGCCCCCGTACGCCGCACCGCCACCGCCGAGACCGCCGACCTCCTCACCGACCTGACCGTGCAGGGAGTGCGCTCGGTCGCCTTCGTACGCTCCCGGCGTGGCGCCGAGCTGATCGCCCTCATCGCCCAGGAACGCCTGGCCGCCGTGGACCGCTCGCTTCCCCAGCGTGTCGCCGCCTACCGCGGCGGTTACCTCCCCGAGGAACGCCGCGCCCTGGAACGCGCCCTGCACTCCGGCCGGCTCCTCGGCCTCGCCGCGACCACCGCACTCGAACTGGGCGTCGACGTGTCGGGCCTGGACGCCGTCGTCATCGCCGGATACCCCGGCACCCGCGCCTCCCTCTGGCAGCAGGCGGGCCGGGCCGGCCGCTCGGGTGAGGGCGCCCTGGCGGTCCTCGTGGCCCGCGACGACCCGCTGGACACGTACCTCGTCCACCATCCCGACGCCCTGTTCCGCCAGCCGGTGGAGTCGACCGTCCTCGACCCCGCCAATCCGTACGTCCTGGCCCCGCACCTGTGCGCCGCCGCCGCCGAGGCCCCGCTCACCGACACCGACATGGAGCTCTTCGGCCCGGCCGCCGCCGACCTGATGCCGCAGCTGGAGGCGGCCAACCTGCTCCGCCGCCGGGGCAGGTCCTGGTACTGGACCCGCCGCGAGCGGGCCGCCGACCTCACCGACATCCGGGGCGAGGGCGGTCGCCCCGTGCAGATCGTCGAGGCGGACACCGGCCGGCTGCTCGGCACCGTCGACGCGTCGGCCGCCCACGCCTCCGTCCACGACGGCGCGGTCCACCTCCACCAGGGCCGTACGTACCTGGTGCGGCACCTGGACCTGGACGACCCGCACGGCGCTGTCGCCCTGGTCGAGGAGGCGAACCCGCCGTACTCCACCACCGCCCGGGACACCACCGCCATCTCCGTCCTGGAAACGGACACCGAGATCCCCTGGGGGGAAGGCCGCCTCTGCTTCGGCTCCGTCGAAGTCACCAACCAGGTCGTCTCCTTCCTCCGTCGCAAACTCATCACCGGCGAAGTGCTCGGCGAGACCAAACTCGACCTCCCTCCCCGTACGCTGCGGACCCGCGCCGTGTGGTGGACGGTCACGGAGGACCAGCTCGACGCCGCCCGCGTCAACCCGGAGCAGCTGGGCGGCGCCCTGCACGCCGCCGAGCACGCGTCCATCGGGATGCTCCCGCTCTTCGCCACCTGCGACCGCTGGGACATCGGCGGGGTCTCGGTCCCGCTCCACCCGGACACCCTGCTGCCGACGGTGTTCGTGTACGACGGCCATCCGGGCGGCGCGGGCTTCGCCGAGCGGGCCTTCCACACCGCCCGTCAGTGGCTGACCGCCACCCGCGAGGCCATCGCCTCCTGCGAGTGCGAGGCCGGCTGCCCCTCCTGCGTCCAGTCCCCCAAGTGCGGCAACGGCAACGACCCCCTCAATAAACGAGCCGCCGTCCGCCTCCTGACAGTCCTCCTCAGGGGAGCCCCGACCGACCTCGAGGACCCTGACCACCACCCTGACCACCCGGCTACCCCAGCTACCCCGGATGCACCAGATGCACCGAAGCCCCCTGAAGGCCCTGAGAGCCCCTCGGAGTGAATCCCGCACCGGGAAGTCCGGCCGGCCCCGCCCGGGCCCTCACAGTCGCGCTGTAGGGCCCTGTACCGGCCTCCGCCGTGACGTCGGAGATCTCACCGGACACGGAACACCTCACCAGGCGCACCTCCTGAGCCGCGGCCACCTCGGCCGCCCAGCCACAGGCGGCGGCCTCCCCTCGCATCCACTGCCCCGCCGCCGCGAGCGCCGCCAGATCCGCGGCGCCCCCGGCCCGATGCCGCGCCACGACCGCCTGGCCCATCGCCAGCACCCCCGCGAACACCACCCCGAGCACAGCCACGACCGCAACAGCCAACACCGTCGCCGCCCCCTGGTCACTCCTCCCACCCCCCACTCCCCACCCGGACCGACGACCAGAGCCGCCCCGGCCGTCCCGGATATCCAGGCCGTCACGGACATCCCGCCGGCCCCACCTCCTCTTCACGCCGCCACCCCCACGCTCTCCTCGGCCAGCGCGACCGCCTCCGCCCGTAGCGTCAGCGCCAGAGAGCCGAGGCCGGGGGTGGGGGCCTCCACCGTCACGCGGACCAGGTCTCCCTCCCGGCCGATCGTGACGCGCGCCCCACGCGGCGCCGCCTGCCGGGCCACCGCGACCGACGTGCCCTCCGGTTCCTGCCGCGCGGCGGCCCTGGCGCCCGCTCTCGCCGCGTCGACGCACTGGATCTGCGCGGCGGTCGCCATCAGTGCCCAGACCAGCGTCATCGCGAAGAGCACCAGCGTCGGCACCACGACGGCCGCCTCCGCCGTGACATAACCCCGGTCCGCCCGTCCCGCGGCCTCAGAACGGCACATTGAGCGCCCTCCCCACGACCGCTTGCAGAGCCGACGAGACCATGTCGCTCGTGACCACCTTGTAGAGCACCGCCGCGAAGGCGCAGGCCGCGATCGTCCCCATCGCGTACTCGGACGTCGTCATCCCCGCGTCCCCGCCGGTCGCCCTGCTCACCAGCTTGTGTGCCCGCACCCGCATCCACACCCACATGTCGACCCCCAAGGTCGGTTGCTTTCCGGATCAATTGCCGTTCATCAGTCCGCTCGCCAGTCCGATCACCACGGGCGCCACTCCGACCACCAGGAAGGCGGGAAGGAAGCACAGTCCGACCGGCCCGACCATCAGCACGCCCGCTCGCTGGGCCCGTGCCGAGGCCTCCCGCGCCCGTTCGGCCCTGAGCCCCTCGGCCAGCCGGGAAACGGGTTCGGCCGCCGGAGCCCCGGTGGCGCCCGCCCGTTCCAGGCAGTGGGCCAGCCCCGCGGCGCCCGGTATCGCTCCCAGCCGCCCCCACGCGTCTGCCGGTTCGCCTCCGAGCCGCAGTTCGGCGGCGGTCCGCGCCAGCCGCTCGCCCACCGGGCCGCCGAGCGAATCCCCGACCGCCTCCGCCGCCTCGCGCGGCCCGGCGCCGGCCGAGACGCAGGCCGCCAGAAGATCGGCGGCGAGCGGCAGCTGGCGGGCGTCGACCGGGACCTCTTCACCCGTCGCGCGCCTCCGCTGCCACCGCACGGTCCCGTACGCCGCGACCGCACCAACCGCACAGCCGGTCAGCCCGCCGATCAGCACATAGCCGGTGGCAGCGGCTCCCATCGGCGGCGCCCAGCGCAGCACCCGCACCCCGTACTCGGGCCGCCACCGCCGCCGTCCGAGCCCCGCCCCCGCCGCCTCCACCGCCAGCAGCGTCGTCAGCCGCCTGCGCAGCAACCGCTCCCGCCGCCGCCCGGCCAGCGCGAGCGCGAACCACACCGCGGTGGCCGCCAGCGACAGCACCATCCCCAGCCTGTGGACGACATCGCCGCTCATGAGCCCTCCCCCCGTCGTACGATGCGCCGGGCCCAGAAGAGGCCCGCGCCCTCCAACAACCCGCCGACCAGCAGGCACCCGAGCCCCGCCGGGGTGTGCAGCAGCACCCGCAGCGGCCGGGCTCCCAGCGCGCCGCCGATCAGCAGCCCCGCCACCGGAAGCAGCGCCAGGAGCGCCACCGTCGCCCAGGCGCCCGCCAACTGGGCCCGGAGGTTCTCCCGCTGATCCCGCTCGGCCCGTAACGCGGCCTCCAGCCGGTCCAGCCCCGCCGCGAGGCCGGCGCCGCCGTCCACCGCCACCCGCCAGCACGCGGCCATCCCCACGAGCCCGTCCGCCCCCGGCTCCCGCGCCGCCCTGCGCAGCGCATCCGGTACGTCCCCGCCGAACCGCGCCGCCGCCATCACGTCGGCCTCCGCCGCGCCCAGGCCACCGGTTCCCGAAGCCGCGGCGAACAGTGCCTGCCCCGGCTGCCTCCCGGCCCGTAACTCGCCCGCCACCGCGCCGCACAGCGCGATGACGTCGTCCGCCCGCCGCTTCCTCTCCCGGCGCAGCTCCCCGGCCCGCAGCCGGCGCCCGACCAGCGGCACCGCCATGACTCCCGCGACCAGCGGCAGCACCGACTCGCCCAGTACGGCCACGAGCACCGCCACCGGCACACAGAGCCACTCCCGCCGCAGCCGCCCCCGCACCGGCGTCGCCACCCGCTCCCAGAGCGCGGCCGGGCCCCCGGGGTCCACCGCTCCGCCCGCGAGCATTAGCCGCGCCCGCCGCAGATCCCGGTCGCGCCCGGCCAGCAGCCAGGCCGCCGCCCCCGCGCACACCGCCGCCGCGTACACCGGCCCCACGCCGGCGCCGGTCACAGCGCACCCCCGATCAGCGCACGCAACCGGGGCCAGCCGCGTTCGTACGAGAATGCCTCCGCACCCCACCGCAGCGCCGGCACGGTCACCACCAGCCCCGCCGCGTCCCGCTCCAGCACATGGACCTCGGCGACCCGCCGCAGCCCACCCCGGCCCCGCGCCAGATGCACCACCACCGCCAGGGCCGCCGCCAACTGGCTGTGCAGCGCCGCCCGGTCTAGCCCCGCTGCCGCACCGAGCGCCTCCAGCCGCGCCGGGACATCCGCCGCCGCGTTGGCGTGCACGGTGCCGCACCCGCCCTCGTGCCCGGTGTTCAGCGCGGCCAGGAGTTCGGTCACCTCGGCCCCGCGCACCTCGCCGACGACCAGCCGGTCGGGCCGCATCCGCAGCGCCTGGCGCACCAGGTCCTGCAGCGTGACCTGGCCCGCGCCCTCCTGGTTCGCGGGCCGCGACTCCAGGCGTACGACGTGCGGGTGATCGGGCCTCAGCTCGGCCGAGTCCTCGGCCAGTACGATCCGCTCCCGCTCCCCGACCAGCCCCAGAAGCGTCGAGAGGAGCGTGGTCTTTCCCGTGCCCGTGCCGCCGCTGATCAGATACGAGAGCCGGGCTTCGATGAGCGCGCGCAGCACCGCCTCGCCGCCGGGCGGCACTGTCCCCGCGGCGACCAGTTCGGCCAGCGAGAACGCCTTGGGCCGCACCACCCGCAGCGACAGGCACGTGGAGCCGACGGCCACCGGCGGCAGGACCGCGTGCATCCGCGTCCCGTCCGGCAGCCGGGCGTCCACCCACGGCCTCGCGTCGTCCAGCCGCCGCCCGGCCGCCGCCGCGAGCCGCTGCGCGAGCCTGCGCACGGCGGCCGCGTCGGTGAAGGAGAGCCCGGTGAGTTCAAGGCCACCGCCCCGGTCCACCCACACCCGGTCGGGCGCGGACACCAGCACATCCGTCACCGAGGGGTCGGCGAGCAGCGGTTCCAGCGTTCCCGTCCCCACCAGCTCGCAGCGCAGCTCCTCGGCCGCCCCCAGCACCTCCGCGTCCCCCAGCAGCCGCCCCTGGGCCCGCAGCGCGGCAGCCACCCGCGCCGGTGTCGGCTCCGCCCCGCTCTCCGCGAGCCGCCGCCTTACGGCGTCCAGCATTTCCACGCTCATGAGACACCGCCCCCGGCGAGTGCCTGCTCCCAGAACGCCGTACAGAACCGGGCCAGGGGTCCGCGGGCACTGCCGCCCGGCGGCATTCCGCCGGCCTGCGCCTCCAGCAGCCCCGCTTCCACCGGCAGCTCGCCGGCCAGGGGAAGCCCGAGCAGCCGCGCCACCGACTCGTCGTCCAGTCCCGCGGTGTACGGCCCGCGCACCACCGCCCGCAGATCGCGCAGCACCATGCCGGCGGTGGACGCCACCCGGCTCGCCGCCGCTACGGCCCGCAGCTCCGCGGGGACCACCAGCAGTCCGAGGTCGAGCTGGGCCAGCGCCTCTGCCACGGCCTCGTCGACCCGGCGCGGCAGGTCCACGACCACGACTCCGCCCCGCCTTCGCGCGGCGGCCAGCACCGCGCGCATCGCTTCCGGCGGGATCACCACACGGTCGCCGCGATCCCAGCTCAGGACCCGCAGCGCGTGCAGCTCGGGCAGCGACTCTTCGAGCGCGCCGCTGCCGACGCGCCCTCTGGATTCGGCGAAGTCCGGCCACCGCATGCCTTCCGCGGCTTCTCCGCCGAGCAGTACGTCGAGGCCGCCGCCCAGCGGATCGCCGTCGATGAGCATGGTGCGCAGCCCCGTCCGGGCCGCGGCCACGGCCAGCGCGCAGGCCAGAGTCGAAGCCCCTGCCCCGCCCCGCCCGCCGAGAACCCCCACGGTCATGGCCTGCCGCCCCACGCCTTCCGCCACATCGGCGATGCGCTCGACGAGCCAGCTCTCCGCGTCGGGCAGCCGCAGCACATGGTCGGCGCCGATTTCCACGGCGCGGCGCCACACGCCGGGGTCGTCCTGGTCCTTGCCCACGAGCATCACTCCGGGCCGGCGGGCTCCCCCGCGTCCGCGGACCGCCCCGCGCACCCGTTCGGCGGCGTCGTCGCCGACGAGGATCAGTGGCGCGGTCTCCCAGCTGCCCCTGCGCTCGGGCACCGCGTGGTGAACTTCCGGCTCGGCGCCGGCCGCAGCGCACAGCCGGAGCAGATCGTCGAGCAGGTCGACATCCTCGGTGACGATCAGCGGTCCGCCCTGCCGGGCTTCTGCGGCCTGCGGTCGGTCGGGTGTGACGGATCCGGTCACGATCTCCGCCCCCTCTCACTGCGATTCCTTCTGTCCACGAACTTCGCGGACGGAATCACCGTGGGGGGATCTGGGAAATCGTGTGGATCTTGCTGAAAACTGAGGACAACTCATCGGTTGTGAATATCCCGCTCACCTATACCAGTGACTTCCGGAGAGCGGCGGAACGACTACGCACCGTGACGCGTCTCTCCAGTGGAAGGCAACTGCGGCCACGGGCCAAGAGGGGGAGAAATGATCAGTTCCGGAGGGCAAAAACGCGTCCGGACATGCGACGACCCCCGTCGGGGGGGAGAACGGGGGTCGTCTCCACGGCCGACTCGGGGGGGGAGGAGTCGGACCGGGGTAGCACGGTCGCGAACGATCCGTGACTTCCATGGTGTACCCGAGAGCCTTCTCAGGCAAACCCACGCGCCACAGCGTACGCCGAATGGTGGGCGCCTATGCTCGCCTCGTGGAAAACCGCTCCTTGCCGCGAACAGCCGCCTTCTTCGACCTCGACAAGACCGTGATTGCGAAGTCGAGCACGCTGACCTTCAGCAAGTCCTTCTATCAAGGCGGGCTGATCAGCCGCAGAGCCGCTCTGCGCACCGCCTACACCCAGTTCGTCTTCCTCGCCGGTGGCGCGGACCACGATCAGATGGAGCGCATGCGGGAGTACCTCTCCGCGCTCTGCAAGGGCTGGAACGTACAGCTGGTCAAGGAGATCGTCGCCGAGACCCTGCACGACCTGATCGATCCGATCATTTACGACGAGGCGGCCTCCCTCATCGAAGAGCACCACACCGCCGGCCGCGATGTCGTGATCGTCTCCACTTCCGGCGCGGAGGTGGTCGAGCCGATCGGTGAGCTCCTGGGAGCCGACCGCGTCGTGGCGACCCGGATGGTCATCGGCGACGACGGCTGCTTCACGGGCGAGGTGGAGTACTACGCGTACGGCCCCACCAAGGCCGAGGCGATCAAGGAGCTCGCGGCATCCGAGGGATACGACCTGGCGCGCTGTTACGCGTACAGCGATTCGGCCACCGACGTGCCCATGCTCGAATCGGTCGGCCACCCCTACGCGGTCAATCCGGACCGGGCGCTGCGCCGCGAAGCGGTCGCCCGCGAATGGCCCATCCTCGTCTTCAACCGGCCGGTCCGCCTCAAGCAGCGGCTGCCCGCCTTTTCCATGCCGCCCCGCCCCGCGCTCGTGGCCGCCGCCGCGGTCGGAGCGGCAGCGGCGACCGCGGGCCTGGTCTGGTACGTCAGCCGCAGACCCGCCCGTCGAGCCCGCCGAGGACACGAAAGCTTTGCCCGTATTTGAACCACATTGCAAAGAGGCACGTCCAGGGCTTTCGCTTCCCGGACTTCGGGAGTACAAAGGAGTTAACGGCCCGCGAGACCAGGGACATCCGAGAGGATGACCCACAACGCAGTAAGGCCCCACGGACCGAGCATGGAAGCTGAGCACCCACGCGACGTCGACCCGTCGATTACGGGCCAGCCGCACCAGGTGACGGGCAAAGTTCCCGACCTGATGGGCATAAATTCGAGGACGCATGGTAACTCGGCGGACATGCCAGCGGCGGTACCGCTCACCGGTACCGCCGCAACCCTTTGCCGGCCGCGAAACCTCGGCAGTCCTCGAGGCGGGCTCCTGAAACGGGTTCTTCAGGCGGCTCCGCGCTGAAGCGCCTCGCACACGGCCGTCGACTCCCTGGCGCCCAGCTCCACCGCGCGGCCGCAGTGGGTGATCCAGGCCGCCATCCCCTCCGGCGTTCCTGAGGCATAACCGTCCAGGGCCGCTGCGTACGCCGCTCGCCCCAGTTCCCCGTGCCCGACCTCCGCCGGACAGACCGACTTCGGGTCGAGGCCGCTGCCGATCAGCACGATCCGCTCGGCGGTGCGCGCCACCAGGCCGTTGTGCGAGCCGAAGGGGCGCAGCGCCATCAGCTCGCCGTGCACCACGGCCGCCGTCACCAGCGCCGGCGCGGAACCGCCCGCGATGATGAGTTGCGAGAGCCCTTCGAGCCGGCCCGCCACCTCGTCGGCGCCCGGCAGCGGAAGCTCGACCAGGGGTTCGTCAACGGGCTCGCCCGCGAGCCGCGGCCGGCCCACCAGTTCGTCGGACACGCCCGCGCCGCTCGCCGCCACCAGATGCAGCCGGGCCAGTACCCGCAGCGGCGACTGGCGCCAGATGGACAGCAGCTGTCCGGCCTCGGCGGTCAGCCGCAGCGCCGCGCCGACCGTCCGGGACTCCTCGTCGATGCTGAAGTCGGTACGCCGACGCACCTCCTCCAGCGCCCAGTCCGCACCCGAGAGCGCCGCCGAGCCGCGCGCGCCGCGCAGCGCCGCCTCCGCGGTGATCTCGTTGCTGCGGCGCCGCATGACGCGGTGTCCGTAGACCCGGTCGACGGCCTTGCGCACGGAGTCCACGGCCTCGGGCACGCCGGGCAGCGCGCCGAGCGCCGCGAGTGGATCAGCAGTCGTACTCATAAGTAAGGAGCCTACGCACCCATAGCACACACCCCACCTTGGAGTGGTCTTCTTCACTCACCGTGCGCACACCACGCAATCATGCGATTACCCTTGGTGAACATGAAGATCGCTTTCGTAGGGAAGGGCGGCAGCGGCAAGACGACGCTGTCCTCGCTCTTCATCCGTCACCTCACCGCCAACGAGGCCCCGGTCGTCGCCGTGGACGCCGACATCAACCAGCACCTGGGCGCCGCGCTCGGTCTCGACGAGGCCGAGGCCGCCGCGCTGCCGGCGATGGGTGCGCACCTGCCCCTCATCAAGGACTACCTGCGCGGCACCAACCCGCGTATCGCCTCCGCCGAAAAGATGATCAAGACAACGCCGCCGGGGGAGGGTTCACGCCTGCTGCGGGTCCGTGAGGACAACCCGGTGTACGACGCGTGCGCCCGTACCGTACGGCTCGACGACGGTGAGATCCGGCTGATGGCCACGGGGCCGTTCACCGAATCCGACCTGGGCGTCGCCTGCTACCACTCCAAGGTCGGCGCGGTCGAGCTGTGCCTCAACCATCTCGTGGACGGCCCGGAGGAGTACGTCGTCGTCGACATGACGGCCGGCTCCGACTCCTTCGCCTCCGGCATGTTCACCCGCTTCGACATGACCTTCCTGGTGGCCGAACCGACCCGCAAGGGTGTGTCCGTGTACCGCCAGTACAAGGAGTACGCGCGGGACTACGGCGTATCGCTCAAGGTCGTCGGCAACAAGGTGCAGGGCCAGGACGACATCGACTTCCTGCGTGAGCAGGTGGGCGACGATCTGCTGGTCACCTTCCGGGCGTCGGACTGGGTCCGTGCGATGGAGAAGGGCCGCCCGTCCCGTTTCGAGCTCCTTGAGGCCGACAACCGCCTCGCCCTCCAGACCCTGCAGAACACCGCGGAGGACTCGTACGCAGAGCGCGACTGGGAGCGCTACACGCGCCAGATGGTGCACTTCCACCTGAAGAACGCGGAGAGCTGGGGCAACGCGAAGACGGGCGCCGACCTGGCTGCCCAGGTCGACCCCGCCTTCGTACTGGGGGAGCGTTTCGCGGAGGCTAGTGCCGCTCAGCCGGCTTGATCGGGGAGACCGCCCCGGCGCTCGCACGAATGGCGTCGGCGTGGGCGGCGTCCGGGCTGGCGGCGTCCGCGCGCCCGGCGCTCGGGGCGGTCGCGGGCTGGGTGGCCAGGAATGACGCCCAGCCCTCCTTCGGGGCCTCCCCCACCTCCAGCGTGCGCATCTTCGCGAGTACCTCCGGGTCCTGTACGTCCAGCCAGTCCGCCACCTGCTTGAAGGAGACACAGCGCACGTCCCGCTTCACGCATACCGTCTTGATCGTCTCCTCGATGGCGCGCATGTACGTGCCACCGTTCCAGGACTCGAAGTGATTGCCGATGATCAGCGGGGCGCGGTTTCCGTTGTACGAGCGGTCGAAGGCCTGCAGCAGGCCGTCGCGCATCTGGTTGCCCCAGAACTCGTGCTGGGCCGGATCACCGTTGACCGTTCTCGACTGGTTGATCATGAAGTTGTAGTCCATCGAGAGCGTTTCGAAGGCCCGTCCGGGCACCGGGACCAACTGGAGCGGCATGTCCCACATGCCCTCGGTCTTCTTCGGCCACACCTGCTTGCCGACACCGCTGGAGTCGTAGCGGAAGCCCAGTTCCTTTGCCGCCAGCATCATGTTCTTCTGCCCCTCCAGACAGGGCGTCCGGGCGCCGACGAGCTCCTTGTCGTAGTCGAAGGGCAGAGGCCCGGCGTTCGCCAGGCCCGAGTTGGTCTTCCAGCGCTTCACGAACGCCTTGGCCTGGGCGATCTCGCTCTTCCACTCCTCCGGGGACCAAGTGCCGACGCCACCGTCCTTGCCGCAGAAGTGGCCGTTGAAGTGCGTGCCGATCTCGTTGCCCTCCAGCCAGGCGCCGCGTAGCTGCTCGACGGTGTCGCTGATTCCCTCGATGTCGTTGAAGCCGATGTCGGAGCGGCCGGTGGAGTGCCGGGGCGGGTCGTAGAGGTGCCGCTTGTCCTCCGGCAGCAGGTACACGGCGCTGAGGAAGTACGTCATCGTCGCGTCGTAATCCCTGCCGACCTTGCGGAAGTGGGAGAAGAGCCGCTGGCTGTCCTCACCGGCCCCGTCCCAGGAGAACACCACGAACTGCGGCGGCTGTTGACCGGGCTTCAGCCGTTGCGGCGTGAGCAAGTGCGGTTGCTTTCCGGTGTACGCCGTCGAGCCGTCACCGATCAGCCGTACCGCGGCCTTGGGCCCCGCTTTGGGCACCTGCTTCTTCGCTCCGTGGGCGCCTTCCTTGGCGCCGGGGGTACCAGGGCCGGCCTGCCCCGAGCAGGCGGCGAGAGCGCCGGCCAAGGTCACGGCGGCGACGCCGAAGACGATCCTCTTCGTGGCGGCCATCATTCCGCCCACCCTCTTTCGTCAGATTATCTGCTGATATGCAGACATGGCGGCACAAACCTCGCACACCCTGACGAAGGGACGGATATGACAAGCCATTCATATTCTTTATTCACCGAAACGGGTGAAAGCTTGGGCCATTTGAACCTATTCACCCCTTTCGTTCTTTACTCTGCATTACTATTCATTTACCGAGAGTTGAAAATCCCGCCGCTGCACGCCGTGACCCACGGCCGCGTCCCACGTTCCGCGACCGCGCTGCCCCGGAGGAGACGGGAACCATGTCTGCTTGCGTCCCCACCCGCACCGACCACTCTTCGCGCGCCGCCGGCGCATCCCGATTCCGGCGTCCGCACAGCCCCCCGCCCGGCGGCGGCCGCCGCCGTTTCCGTATCGTGGGAGCGGATCTGTCCGCCTCCATCTCCGTCTTCCTGATCGCGCTGCCGCTCTCCCTGGGCATCGCCCTGGCCACCGGCGCACCGCTCCAGGCGGGCCTCGTCGCAGCCGCCGTCGGCGGCCTCGTCGTCGGCCGGTTCGGCGGAGCTCCGCTTCAAGTCAGCGGGCCGGCCGCGGGTCTTACGGTCGTCACCGCCGATCTGATCCAGCAGTACGGCTGGCGCACCACCTGCGCGATCACCGTGCTGGCCGGAACGGCCCAACTGGGGCTGTCTGCCGTGCGCGTGGCCCGTTCCGCTCTCGCCGTCAGCCCGGCCATCGTGCACGGGATGCTCGCCGGCATCGGCGCCACCATCGCGCTCGCCCAGCTCCACATCGTCCTGGGCGGCAGTCCGGAAAGCTCCGCAATCGACAACGTCCGGGTGCTGCCCGCCCAGTTGGCGGACCTGCACCCGGCCGCGCTCTCCGTGAGCGGTCTGACCCTCGCCGTCCTGATGCTCTGGCCTCGCATCCCGGGGCGTGCGGGCCGGATCGTACGAAGGGTTCCGGCCGCCCTGGCCGCGGTGGCCGCGGCCACCGCCGTGGCGACGTTCGCGGGCCTGAGTCTGCCGCGCGTGGACCTGCCGTCCTGGCGCAGTCACGCCCTGCCCGAGCTGCCCGAAGGCCCAGTGCTCGGCATTCTCGCCGCCGTCCTGACGGTCACTCTGGTCGCAAGCGTCGAGTCGCTGCTGTCCGCGGTCGCCGTCGACAAGCTGGTCGCCGCCCGCAAAAAGCCGCAGATCAGGATCGCGCGAGCGAACCTCGACCGTGAGCTGGCCGGGCAGGGCGCGGCGAACATCACCTCCGGTGCACTGGGCGGGCTTCCCATCACCGGCGTCGCCGTCCGCAGCGCAGCCAATGTGTCGGCGGGCGCGGTCAGCCGGCACTCCACGATGCTGCACGGCCTGTGGATCGTGGTCGCGGCGCTCCTCCTCGTACCCGTGCTCGACCTGATTCCGCTCGCCGCGCTCGCCGCGCTGGTGATGTTCATCGGCATCCAGTTGGTGAACATCACCCACGTCAGGACCGTGACGCGCCACCGCGAAATGCTGGTGTACGCCGTGACCATGGCCGCCGTCGTGTTCGCCGGCGTACTGGAAGGCGTGGCGATCGGGGTCGCGGTGGCGGTGGCGGTCGCGCTGCACCGGCTGGCCAAGACCCGTATCACCGTGGAGACGACGGCGGACGGGGCCCATCACGTCCAGGTGCGCGGCCAGTTGACCTTCCTTGCGGTGCCCCGGCTGAGCCGGGCGCTGAACCAGGTGCCGCACGGGGCCGACGCGGTGGTCGAGCTGGACGGGTCTTTCATGGACCACGCGGCCTACGAAACGCTCCAGGACTGGCGGGACGCGCATGCCGCGCAAGGCGCCCGGGTGGAGATCACCGGCCGCTCGGGCAACCGGTTCGCCGATCCGGCATCCGGGGGCGATTCCACCGACTCCCCCGACTCCCCCGTTGCTGCCGACTCCCCCGATGCCGCCGGTTCCGTCGGCTCCCACGACCCCGCCGGTACCACCGGATCCGCTGATCCCGCCGACTCCCGCGACTGCGTCGGCGCCCCACGCAACGCGCACCCGGCCCACACCTGCTGCAGGCCATGGACCCCCTGGCGCAACCACCACTGCGACAACCACGCCGCCGCCCCGGCGTCGGTCGCACCGGGGCGGGCGGGCGGCAGTGCGGGCCAACTCGCGACCGGCCTCAGCGCGTTCCAGCGCAATACGGCGCCGCTGGTGCGCGAGGAACTGGCCAGGCTCGCCCGCGAGGGGCAGACACCGTCGCAGCTCTTCATCACCTGCGCCGACTCCCGGCTGGTCACGAGCATGATCACGTCCAGTGGCCCGGGCGACCTCTTCACCGTACGCAATGTGGGCAACCTGGTGCCGCCGCCGGGAGAGGAGAGCACGGACGACTCGGTCGGAGCCGCCATCGAGTACGCCGTGGACGTCCTGAAGGTGCAGTCCATCACCATCTGCGGGCATTCCGGCTGTGGTGCGATGCAGGCCCTGCTCGATACGCCGGTCGACACGCCGCCGAACGCAGCCCAAACGCCGCTGCGGCGCTGGCTGCGGCACGGTGTGCCCAGCCTGGAGCGCATGCGGAGCAAGAAGCACTCGTGGGCGAGGATCTCGGGGAGGCTGCCCGCCGACGCGGTCGAGCAGCTCTGCCTGACCAATGTGGTCCAGCAGTTGGAGCACCTGCGTACGCACGAGGCGGTGCGCCGTCGGCTCGACGAGGGCACGCTCGAACTGCACGGCATGTACTTCCATGTCGGCGAGGCCCAGGCGTACCTGCTCCAGGACGGTGTCCGGATCGGTGAGACCGACGAGGTCTTCGAACGGGTCGGCCCGGTCGAAGGCCCGGCCGAGGGCTCGGACGTGGACTCGGACGTGGAAGGCTCCCTCGAAGAGTCGCGCGCCTGAACCGACGTGCCTGAACCGACCGCGCTCCGCGTCCGTGAGACCGTATGGCCCCTCCCCGCACCGCCCTGCGGGGTGGGGCCGTACGCCGCCACCAACACCGACCCGGATGCGACCCACCCCAGCTCACAGGTCTAAACCAATTCCCGGAACGCTCTTGTCACCCGGGCACGGGACTGATGAGCTAGGGCACGGGACACATCGGACGCCCTGGGAATGGGAGATGTCGTGAGCAACGAAAGCCTGGCCAACCTCATGAAGGAGGAGCGCCGCTTCTCGCCGCCTGCCGAGCTGGCCGCGAACGCCAATGTCACGGCGGAGGCGTACGAACAGGCCGAGGCAGACAGGCTGGGCTTCTGGGCCGAGCAGGCCCGGCGGCTCACCTGGGCCACCGAGCCCACCGAGACACTCGACTGGTCGAATCCGCCGTTCGCGAAGTGGTTCGCCGACGGCAGGCTCAACGTCGCGTACAACTGCGTGGACCGCCACGTCGAGGCCGGCCACGGCGACCGCGTCGCCATCCACTTCGAGGGCGAGCCCGGCGACAGCCGCGCCATCACCTACGCCGAACTCAAGGACGAGGTCTCACGCGCCGCCAACGCCCTTACGGAGCTGGGCGTACGCAAGGGCGACCGGGTCGCCGTCTACCTGCCGATGATTCCCGAGGCCGCCGTGGCGATGCTGGCCTGCGCCCGCATCGGCGCCGCGCACTCGGTCGTCTTCGGCGGCTTCTCCGCCGACGCCGTCGCCTCCCGCATCCAGGACGCCGACGCCAAGCTCGTCATCACCGCGGACGGCGGTTACCGGCGCACCAAGCCCACCGCCCTCAAGCCCGCCATCGACGAGGCCGTCGCCAAGTGCCCCCAGGTGGAGCACGTTCTGGTCGTACGCCGCACGGGCCAGGACACCGCCTGGGACGACAGCCGCGACGTGTGGTGGCACGAGATCGTCGGCCGGCAGTCCGCCGAGCACACCCCCGATGCCTTCGATGCGGAGCACCCGCTCTTCATCCTCTACACATCCGGTACGACGGGTAAGCCGAAGGGCATCCTGCACACCTCCGGCGGCTACCTCACCCAGGCCGCCTACACCCACCACGCCGTCTTCGACCTCAAGCCGGAGACCGACGTCTACTGGTGCACGGCCGACATCGGCTGGGTGACCGGGCATTCGTACATCGTGTACGGGCCGCTGGCCAACGGCGCGACCCAGGTCATGTACGAGGGCACGCCCGACACCCCGCACCAGGGGCGCTTTTGGGAGATCGTGCAGAAGTACGGCGTCACGATCCTCTACACCGCGCCGACCGCGATCCGCACGTTCATGAAGTGGGGCGACGACATCCCCGCCAAGTTCGACCTGTCGTCGCTGCGCATCCTCGGCTCGGTCGGCGAGCCGATCAACCCCGAGGCATGGATCTGGTACCGCGAGAACATCGGCGCCGGCAAGACCCCGATCGTCGACACCTGGTGGCAGACCGAGACCGGCGCGATGATGATCTCGCCGCTGCCCGGCGTCACCGCGACCAAGCCCGGATCCGCCCAGCGCGCCCTGCCCGGCATCAGCGCGACCGTCGTCGACGACGAGGCGAACGAGGTGCCCGACGGAGGCGGCGGCTACCTCGTCCTCACCGAGCCGTGGCCGTCCATGCTCCGTACGATCTGGGGCGACGACCAGCGCTTCATCGACACCTACTGGTCCCGCTTCCCCGGACTGAGTTCTCCGGAGGGAAACACCCCCCGCACCCCCCTCTACTTCGCGGGTGACGGCGCCAAGAAGGACGACGACGGCGACATCTGGCTGCTCGGCCGGGTCGACGACGTGATGCTGATCTCCGGTCACAACATCTCCACCACCGAGGTCGAGTCGGCGCTCGTCTCGCACCCGTCCGTCGCCGAGGCGGCGGTCGTCGGCGCGGCCGACGAGACGACCGGCCAGGCCATCGTCGCGTTCGTGATCCTGCGCGGTACGGCGTCCGAGACGGACACCCTCGTGGCCGAACTCCGCAACCACGTCGGCGCCACCCTCGGCCCGATCGCCAAGCCCAAGCGGATCCTCCCGGTGGCCGAGCTGCCCAAGACCCGTTCCGGCAAGATCATGCGGCGACTGCTGCGGGACGTCGCCGAGAACCGGGAGCTGGGCGACGTCACCACACTCACCGACTCCTCGGTGATGGACCTGATCCAGACGAAGCTTCCGAGCGCGTCCAGCGAGGACTGACGGGCCCCAGCACGTCAGTGAGCGTCCAGAACGGGCACCCGGCTCCCCGCGCCGGGTGCCCGTTCTGCTCGTAAAGTGACGATCGCCGGATTTCGCCCTTGTACGCCCCGGTAGAGTGGTGGCCCGCGTCAGGAACGCGTCAAAACTCCAGAGGTGTGCCGGGAAGTCTGGTCGGCAATGTGCTCCATGCTGCCCACCGACCGGAGGTTCCACCCGTGGCCGCGCCCAAGCCGACCGCCCCGCCCAACCGGCCCACACCGCCGACCGCCTCCAGCACCCGCAAGTTCCTCGGACGGCTCTCGCTCCCCGAGCGCACCTTCGTCGCGGACGCGCTGCGCACCGAAACGGTCGGCGGCGTACTGCTTCTCATCGCCGCGGTCGCCGCGCTGATCTGGGCGAACACCGGCCTCAGCGACAGCTACGAGTCCGTACGCGGCTTCCACATCGGACCCGCCTCCCTCGGCCTCGACCTCTCCGTCCAGCACTGGGCCGCCGACGGCCTCCTCGCCGTCTTCTTCTTCGTCGCGGGCATCGAGCTCAAGCGCGAACTGGTCGCCGGTGAACTTCGCGACCCCAAGGCCGCGGCGCTCCCCGTCATCGCCGCCCTCAGCGGCATGGTGGCGCCCGCGCTCGTGTACGTCCTGGTCAACGTGACCGGGGACGGGTCCCTGGACGGTTGGGCCGTGCCGACCGCCACCGACATCGCCTTCGCGCTCGCCGTCCTCGCGGTGATCGGCACCTCGCTGCCGTCCGCGCTGCGCGCCTTCCTGCTCACCCTGGCCGTCGTCGACGACCTGTTCGCGATCCTGATCATCGCCGTCTTCTTCACCAGCGACCTCAACTTCCTCGCGCTCGGCGGCGCGGCCGTGGCTCTGGCCGCCTTCTGGCTGCTGGTACGGGGGCGCGTGCGCGGCTGGTACGTGTACGTACCGCTCGCCCTGGTGATCTGGGGCCTGATGTACAACAGCGGCGTCCACGCCACCATCGCCGGCGTCGCGATGGGCCTCATGCTGCGCTGCACCCGCGACAAGAACGGCGAGGCGCACTCCCCCGGCGAGCGCATCGAGCACCTCGTACGGCCCATTTCGGCGGGCATCGCCGTGCCGCTGTTCGCGCTCTTCTCCGCCGGTGTCACCGTCTCCGGCAAGGCGGTCGGCGACGTGTTCACCCGGCCCGAAACCCTTGGTGTCGTCCTCGGCCTGGTGGTCGGCAAGGCCGTCGGCATCTTCGGCGGCACCTGGCTCGCGGCCCGCTTCACCAGGGCGGAGCTCAACGACGACCTCGCCTGGCCCGACGTCTTCGCCGTCGCCTCGCTGGCCGGGATCGGCTTCACCGTCTCGCTGCTCATCGGCGAACTGGCCTTCGCCGGGGACGCCGGGCTGACCGACCAGGTCAAGGCGTCCGTACTCATCGGATCGCTGATCGCCGCCGTACTTTCCGGGATTCTGCTCAAGCTTCGGGTACGCAAGTACCGCGCGATGGTCGAGGCCGAGGAGCGCGACGATGACAACGACGGCATTCCGGACATCTATGAGCTCGACCAGCCCGAGTACCACCTGCGGATGGCCGCGATCTACGAGGAGAAGGCCGCCGAGCACCGCAGGCTGGCCGAACTCGCGGGGGCATCCAGCGGCCAGGACGACAGTCCGGCATGATTCGACATCAGATCAAGACGTAGAAGGCAGAAGAGGGAGAGAGCGATGAGCGACCCCGCCCGCACAGCGACGGCTGACAGCGTCGACCGCAGCCTCGGCCAGTTGGTCGCATCGGCGACCGCCGAGATGTCCGCACTCATGCACGACGAGATCGCGCTGGCCAAGGCCGAGCTGCGGCAGGACGCCAAGCGCGTCGGCATGGGTGGCACGGCGATCGGTGTCGCGGGGGTGTTCGCGCTCTTTTCCCTGCCGGTGCTGAGCTTCGCCGCGGCGTACGGCATCCACAACCTGGGGCTCGGGCTCGCCTGGTCCTTCCTGATCGTCGGCGGAGCGTTTCTGCTGTTGGCGGGGCTGCTGGCGCTCATCGCCGTCTCGAAGTTCAAGAAGGTCAAGCCGCCGGAGAAGAGCATCGCCTCGGCCAAGCAGACAGCAGCCGTACTCCAGGGCGTCAAGCCTCATCCGCGTCAGGTCGGTGACAAGGCAGTGGCTGTGGCACGCTCGTCCACATGACCGCCCCAGATTCCGGCTCCGGCGCGACAGCACCGGCTCCAGTCCCCGCTCCGGCCCCCGCTCCAGCCGCCGCTCCCACTTCCGTCGTACGTCCCGACGGCCCGTGGACCCACCGCGAGGTCGCGGCCAACGGCGCGCGCTTCCACATCGCGGAAGTCGGGGACGGGCCGCTCGTGCTGCTGCTGCACGGTTTCCCGCAGTTCTGGTGGACGTGGCGGCATCAGATGACCGCGCTCGCCGACGCCGGGTTCCGGGCCGTCGCGATGGACCTGCGGGGGGTCGGCGGCAGCGACCGTACGCCGCGGGGATACGACCCGGCGAACCTCGCACTCGACATCACCGGCGTCGTGCGCTCGCTCGGTGAGCCGGACGCGGCGCTCGTCGGACACGACCTGGGCGGGTACCTGGCGTGGACGGCGGCCGTGATGCGGCCCAAGCTGGTGCGCCGGCTCGCGGTCTCCTCGATGCCGCATCCGCGTCGCTGGCGCTCGGCGATGCTCTCCGACGTGTCGCAGACGCGGGCCGGTTCGTACGTCTGGGGTTTCCAGCGGCCGTGGCTGCCCGAGCGTCAGCTGGTCGCCGACGACGCGGCGCTGGTGGGCCGGCTGATCCGCGACTGGTCCGGTCCGCGGCTGCCGGACGACGAGGCGGTCGACGTGTACCGGCGGGCGATGTCGATCCCGTCGACGGCGCACTGCTCCATCGAGCCGTACCGGTGGATGGTGCGGTCGATGGCGCGGCCCGACGGCCTGCAGTTCAACCGGCGCATGAAGCGGCCTGTACGGGTGCCGACGCTGCATCTGCACGGCTCCCTGGACCCGGTGATGCGTACGCGCAGCGCGGCGGGCTCCGGCCAGTACGTCGAAGCGCCGTACCGGTGGCGGCTGTTCGACGGTCTCGGCCACTTCCCGCACGAGGAGGACCCGGCGGCTTTCTCGGCCGAGCTGGTCAACTGGCTGAAGGATCCCGAGCCCGATCGCTGAGCGCACGCCGGTCCGATCGGAACGCTTGTCCTACGAACAGCCAATTGCCTCGCGCATAGGCCAATTGGCTGTCCCCAACGCGATTACGGACCTTGGGGCACGGGCAAACGTCGGGGTATGGGCTGGACGCACGACTACGGTGACGCAGCACGCAATCGCCGCTCGGCCACAGCGCTGAGCACCCACGAAGGGGGCGGTCCCCGGGATCAGGGCCACGGCCCGCCCTCCCGCGCGATCGGGATTCCACGCATCCTCCGCCGCCGGGCCCGCTGGGTCTCGGCGCGGCTGCGTCACCCCCGCGACTGAAGCTGCCGGCTTACGACCTGAGGTACCCGAGTCCGGGGTGCGCGCTGCGGTAGCCGTCGAGCAGCCTCCGCGCCACCCCGACCGAGTCGACGAGCGGATGCAGCGCGAACGCCTTCACCGCGGCCCGCGCCGACCCGCTCTCGCCCGCTTCCAGTACGCACCGCTCGACCGCCTTGACCGCGGCCACCAGGCCCGCCTCGTGGCCGGTCAGCGGTGATACGGCGACGGGCCGGGCGCCGGTCGCGCCGACCAGGCACGGGACTTCGACGACGGCTGCCTCGTCGAGCAGCGACAAGGTGTCCCCGTTGCGGACGTTGAGGATGAGCGTGGCGTGCTCGTCGCGGGCGATCGCCCGCATCAGGGCGAGCGCGACGTACTCGTAACCACCCGACTCCAGGTCGTCGGCGGCGCGCTCACCCGCGCCCGCCGCCTCCCGGTTCTCCGCCATGTACGTGGCTTCGCGCTCGGCGCGGGTACGGTCCCACGCGGCCAGGGCGCCCGACACCGGCGTGCGGTCCGTCATACGGTCGTAGAAGCGTGCCTGCTGGTCGCGGAGGAAGGCGCCGCGGGTCTGCTTCGCCTCGCGGTAGGCGGTGACCGTCTCGCGGTTGAAGTAGTAGTAGTGCAGGTACTCGTTGGGGATCGAGCCGAGCGAGCGCAGCCACTCGGCCCCGAAGAGCCTGCCCTCCTCGAAGGACGTCAGCGCGCGCTCGTCGTCGAACAGGGCGGGGAGCAAGTTCTCGCCGCCGGGCCGGTCGTCGGCGTACACCCCGCGCAGCCAGCCGAGGTGGTTGAGGCCGACGTAGTCGAGCCGCGCCGCCGCCGGGTCGGTGACGCCGAGCACGCGGGCGACGCGGCGGCCGAGGCCCACGGGCGAGTCGCAGATACCGATGACGCGGTCGCCGAGGTGGCGGGACATGGCCTCGGTGACGAGGCCGGCGGGGTTGGTGAAGTTGATGACCCACGCGTCGGGGGCGAGCCGCGCCACGCGTCGCGCGATGTCGACGGCGACCGGGACCGTACGCAGTCCGTACGCGATGCCGCCCGCGCCGACCGTCTCCTGGCCCAGGACGCCCTCGGCGAGTGCGACGCGCTCGTCTGCGGCCCTGCCCTCCAGGCCGCCGACGCGGATGGCGGAGAAGACGAAGCCGGCGCCGCGCAGGGCCTCGTCGAGGTCGGTGGTCACGGTCACGGACGGGGCGTCCGGGACCCCGTCGGCCTGGTCGGCCAGGACGCGGGCGATCGCGGTCAGCCGGGCCCGGTCCAGGTCGTGGAGGGTGACGTGGGTGACGCGGCCCTCGGCGTGGTCGCGCAGGAGCGCGCCGTACACGAGAGGGACGCGGAAACCGCCGCCGCCGAGGATCGTCAGACGCATGTCGTGGTGAACCGGCCTCTCAGAGCGCGCCTCTCACAGCGCGCAGCTCTCGCTGTCGACCTGCTGGTTGGCGGCGCGGCCGAGGCGGAGGTCCTCGCGGACCTCGTCGGCCGTCAGGGCGTACCCCGTGTCGGCGTCGTCGAGGGACTTGGCGAAGACGACGCCGTAGACCTTGCCGTCGGGCGTCAGCAGTGGCCCGCCCGAGTTGCCCTGACGGACGGTCGCGAAGAGCGAGTAGACGTCGCGCTGGACGGTGCCGCGGTGGTAGATGTCCGGGCCGTTGGCGTTGATCCGGCCGCGGACGCGGGCGGACCGGACGTCGTACGCGCCGTTCTCCGGGAAGCCCGCGATGATCGCGCCGTCACCGCTGCGGGCGTCGGCGTCCGTGAACTGCAGCGCCGGCGCGTCGAGGTTGGGGACGTCCAGTACGGCGATGTCGCGCTCCCAGTCGTAGAGCACCACGGTGGCGTCGTACCGGCGGCCCTCGCCGCCGATCTGGACGGTCGGCTCGTCCACCCCGCCGACGACATGCGCGTTGGTCATGACGCGGCGGTTGTCGAAGACGAAGCCGGTGCCTTCGAGGACCTTGCCGCAGCTCTGCGCCGTACCGACGACCTTGACGATGGACTTCTTGGCGCGGGCGGCGACGGGGCTGCCGGCGAGCGCCGGGTCCGGGGCCTGGACCTCGGTGATCGGCTCGTTGGAGAAGGGGCTGAAGACCTGCGGGAAGCCGTTCTGCGCGAGGACGGAGCTGAAGTCCGTGAACCACATGCTCGCCTGCTCGGGCATCACCCGCGAGACGCCGAGGAGCACCTTGGAGTTACGGACCTCCTTGCCCAGGGTGGGCAGCGTGGTGCCCGCGAGCGCGGAGCCGATCAGCCAGGCGACGAGGAGCATCGCGACGACGTTGACCAGCGCGCCGCCCGAGGCGTCCAGGACGCGGGCGGGCGACCAGGTGATGTATCTGCGGAGCTTGTTGCCGAGGTGGGTGGTGAAGGCCTGGCCCACCGAGGCGAACACGATCACAACGATGACCGCGACGACGGCGGCTGTCGAACTGACTTCCGATCCGTCGGTCAGCTGGTCCCACAGGAACGGCAGCAGATAGACCGCGACCAGGCCACCGCCCAGAAAGCCGATCACCGACAGAATGCCGACGACGAATCCCTGTCGGTACCCGACGATCGCGAACCACACCGCCGCGACCAGCAACAAGATGTCCAGGACGTTCACATGGCCACCCTGTCACGCGTGCCAGTCGAGCGGGACCTGCCGCGAGCGGTCCCAGGGCCGCTCCCAGCCTGCGTAGTGAAGAATCTTGTCGATCACACCCGCCGTGAAACCCCAGACCAGAGCGGGTCCGGCGAGGAACGCGGGGCCGCTGTGGCCGCGCGGATGCACGCTCGTCACACGATTGGCCGGGTCCGTGAGATCCACCACGGGGATCGTGAAGACGCTCGCCGTCTCGGCGGAGTCGACGACGCCGACGGGGCTCGGCTCACGCCACCAGCCGAGGACGGGCGTGACGACGAAGTTGCTGACGGGGATGTAGAGGCGGGGCAGTACGCCGAAGATCTGAACGCCGGAGGGGTCAAGTCCGGTCTCCTCCTCGGCCTCGCGGAGCGCGGCGCGCAGCGGGCCCGTGGTTTCCGGATCGCCGTCAGCAGGGTCGAGGGCGCCGCCGGGGAAGCTCAGCTGCCCCGCGTGCGAACGGAGGCTTCCGGCCCGCTCCATGAGCAGCAGCTCGGGACCTTTCTCGCCCTCGCCGAAGAGGATCAATACGGCCGACTGGCGCCCGGCGCCGCTCTCCGGCGGCAGAAAGCGGCTGAGCTGCTCGGGGCGTACGGACCGGGCGACCTCGGCCACCGGGTCGAGCCAGGCGGGCAGCCCACGGCTCGTCACGGCGACTTCGGCCGGACCGGCCGCCTCGGCGGTCCCGGCGGCCGTGGCCGCCCCGCCGTCGTATGTCTCGCTCCCACGCGTCATAGGCACCCCCGTCGTCACAACGCCCGAACCGGGCCCGTTCGTTCCGCGCTGTCACACGCGGCCGTCACCCGGCGGCTCCCAGCGGCGGCGCGGGCTCTCCCGGATAGCCGGGCGGGGGCTTCAGCCGCTGTCCCGGATAGCCGCCCATCTCGTACTTGAGGAGCTTCTTCGCCTTCTCCGGGTCCGTCTCGCCCTCGCCGTAGGACGGGCACAGATGGGCGATCGGGCAGGCGCCGCAGGCCGGCTTGCGGGAGTGGCAGACGCGGCGGCCGTGGAAGATGATCCGGTGCGAGAGCATCGTCCACTCGGTCTTGGGGAAGATCGCGGCGATGTCCGCCTCGATCTTCTCCGGGTCCTCGTTCTCGGTCCACTTCCAGCGCCGCACGAGCCGGCCGAAGTGCGTGTCGACAGTGAGTCCTGCGACGCCGAAAGCATTGCCGAGGACCACGTTGGCGGTTTTACGGCCGACGCCCGGCAGCGTCACGAGGTCCTGCAGACGGCCCGGTACCTCGCCGCCGAAGTTGTCCCTGAGGGCGGCGGACAGCCCGATCAGGGACCGGGCCTTGGCGCGGAAGAAGCCCGTCGGCCGGATCATCTGCTCCAGCTCCTCGGGGTCCGCGGCGGCCATGTCCTCGGGCGTCGGGTACTTGGCGAAGAGGGCCGGGGTGGTCTGGTTGACCCGCAGGTCGGTGGTCTGGGCGGAGAGGACCGTGGCGACCAGCAGCTCGAAGGGGTTCTCGAAGTCGAGCTCGGGATGGGCGTACGGATAGACCTCGTCGAGCTCGCGGTTCATGCGGCGGGCGCGGCGGACCATGGCCAGGCGCGATTCCGGCTTGGCAGGCTTGGTGGGCTTGGCGGACTTCGCAGGCTTGGCGGGCTTGGCGGCGTTCGCCTCCACCGTCGCGTCCTCCTCCACCGTCACCGCCTCCTCCGCCTTCGCCTTCGCCTTCGCCTTCACCTTCACCTTCACCTTCGCAGGCTTGGGCACTATTACCTCTTTTGCGGCATTCTTGACCTGAGCCGGGACCTGTTCGCCCACAGCGGAATTACGGCCTTCAGTCACCTGTCCGGCCCCCTCGGGCTGCACTCTCACCGGCGTTTTGGACACCCGGCCAGCCTAAAGCCCGGCACCGACATCCGCCCCGGTCACAGCCAATCGCCACACCAATCGGCCCCCTGCCGCACGGTCGGGCACGCCGGTACGTCAAACTTGTGATTGATCGCACTGTTTTACCGTCCGGCATCATGGTGACCACGGTTCCCGTGATGAGCAGGTCGACAAGGAGAGAACTCGTGGACGACGTTCTGCGGCGCGCCCCGCTCTTCGCGGCGCTCGATGACGAGCAGGCCGCGGAGCTCCGCGCCTCGATGAGTGAGGTGACGCTCGCTCGCGGCGACGCCCTCTTCCACGAGGGCGACCCCGGCGACCGCCTGTACGTGGTCACCGAGGGCAAGGTGAAGCTGCACCGCACCTCCCCCGACGGCCGCGAGAACATGCTGGCCGTGCTCGGCCCCGGCGAGCTCATCGGGGAGCTGTCGCTCTTCGACCCGGGCCCGCGCACCGCCACCGCGACCGCGCTGACGGAGGTCAAGCTGCTCGGCCTCGGCCACGGCGACCTCCAGCCCTGGCTGAACGCTCGCCCGGAGGTGGCCACGGCCCTCCTCCGCGCCGTCGCCCGCCGCCTGCGCAAGACCAACGACCAGATGTCCGACCTGGTCTTCTCCGACGTGCCGGGCCGTGTCGCCCGCGCGCTCCTCGACCTGTCGCGCCGCTTCGGCGTGCAGTCGGAGGAGGGCATTCACGTCGTGCACGACCTCACGCAGGAAGAGCTGGCCCAGCTGGTCGGCGCGTCCCGCGAGACGGTCAACAAGGCCCTCGCGGACTTCGCGGGCCGCGGCTGGCTGCGCCTGGAGGCGCGAGCCGTGATCCTGCTGGACGTGGAGCGCCTCGCGAAGCGCTCGCGCTAGTACGAGCCTGTACGACACCGGAAGGGCCGCCCCTGGTGGGGGCGGCCCTTCCGCGTTCCCGATCCGGCCCGCAGCACTCTCGTACTAGATCAGGCCGTGCTCCCGCAGGTACTCCAGCTGTGCCCGCACCGAGAGCTCGGCCGCCGGCCACAGGGAGCGGTCCACGTCGGCGTACACGTGGGCGACGACCTCCGACGCGGTGGCGTACCCGTTCTCGACGGCCGTCTCGACCTGCGCGAGCCGGTTCGCCCGGTGGGCCAGGTAGTACTCGACCGCGCCCTGCGCGTCTTCGAGTACCGGCCCGTGCCCCGGCAGCACGGTGCGCACCCCGTCGTCGACCGTCAGCGAACGCAGCCGCCGCAGCGAGTCGAGGTAGTCGCCGAGCCGCCCGTCCGGGTGCGCCACGACCGTCGTACCGCGGCCGAGGACGGTGTCGCCCGTCAGTACGGCCTGGTCGGCGGGCAGGTGGAAGCAGAGCGAGTCGGCGGTGTGCCCCGGTGTCGGCACCACGCGCAGCTCCAGGCCCCCGGTGGTGATGACGTCCCCCGCCGCGAGCCCCTCGTCCCCGAGCCGCAGCGCGGGGTCCAGGGCCCGTACGGACGTACGTGTCAGCTCGGCGAAGCGCGCCGCGCCCTCCGCGTGGTCGGGGTGCCCGTGGGTGAGGAGGGTCAGCGCGACCCGTTTGCCCGCCTTCTCCGCGGTGGCGATCACCGTCCGCAGGTGTACGTCGTCGAGCGGCCCCGGGTCGACGACGACCGCCAGCTCCGAGCCGGGCTCGGAGACGATCCAGGTGTTGGTGCCGTCGAGCGTCATCGCGGAGGCGTTCGGGGCGAGGACGTTGACGGCGCGCGCGGTGGCGGGCCCGGACAGCACGCCACCACGGGGCTGCCCGGGAAGCGCGGCTGCGTCGGTCATGCGGTGCCTCCGGTGCTCTCTGTGCTCTCGGTGCTGCCTGCGCTGCCTGCGCTGCCTGCGCCGTCCCTGATCTCCGTGCCGTCCGGGCTCTCTGTCCGCTTTGTGCCCTCGATGCGCTTCGTGAACTCATCGTGGCCCGGCCAGCTCAGTACCAGCTCGTCGCCTTCCAGGCGCGCCTGCGCGAGTACCGGCGTCATGTCCTGGTCCGCCGCACCTGCGAGCGCCTCGGCGGCCGTGGCGTACGGCTGGAGCGTGCGCAGCGTCGAAATCGTCGGCGGCATCATCAGCAGCTCGCCCTTGTCGTATCCCGCGACGGCCTCCGCCGGACTGATCCACACCGTACGGTCCGCCTCCGTCGAGGCGTTACGGGTCCGCTGGCCGTTCGGCAGCGCGGCGACGAAGAACCACGTGTCGTACCGCTTCGGCTCGAACTCGGGAGTGATCCAGCGCGCCCACGCGCCCAGCAGGTCGGAGCGCAGCACCAGCGACCGCCGCTGGAGAAAGTCCGCGAAGGACAGCTCCCGCGCCACCAGCGCCCGCCGGTCCGCCTCCCAGTCGTCCCCCGTGGTGTCACCGACCACGGTGCCGGCCGTCGGGCCCGCGAGCAGCACGCCGGCCTCCTCGTACGTCTCGCGCACCGCCGCGCACACGATGGCCTGCGCCGACGCGGGATCCACACCCAGGCGCCGGGCCCAGTCGCCGAGGGACGGTCCCGCCCACCCCACCTGGTGGTCGTCGTCGCGCGGGTCCACTCCGCCGCCCGGATACGCGTACGCGCCTCCGGCGAAGGCCATGGAGGCGCGTCTGCGCAGCATGTGCACGGCGGGACCGCCGGCCGTGTCCCGCAGGAGCATGACGGTGGCGGCCCGCTTGGGGGACGCCACCGTGAGTTCACCACGCGCGAGGGCGCGGATCCGGTCCGGCCACTCGGGCGGGTACCACTGACCATTGGACATGGCCGGAGGCTATCCGCTCCCGGTTGGATGTTCGAGGGGACCGGCTGCCCCGGCGGAACACCGGCCGTCAGCCAGACATCAGGCAGACGTCGGCAGACATCAGGCAGACATCAGGCAGACGTCAGCTCGACCTGGATCTCGATTTCGACCGGCGCGTCGAGCGGCAGCACCGTCACGCCCACCGCGCTGCGCGCGTGCACGCCCTTGTCACCGAGCACCGCGCCCAGCAGCTCGCTCGCGCCGTTGATCACGGCCGGCTGGCCGGTGAAGTCGGAGGCGGAGGCGACGAAGCCGACAACCTTCACGACACGCGCGATGCGGTCCAGGTCGCCGGTGACTGACTTGACGGCGGCCAGGGCGTTCAGCGCACACGTACGCGCCAAATTCTTCGCCTCTTCCGGCGTGACCTCCGCACCGACCTTGCCGGTGCACGGAAGCTTGCCCTCCACCATCGGGAGCTGGCCCGCGGTGTAGACGTACACACCCGACTGCACGGCCGGCTGGTACGCGGCGATCGGAGGTACGACCTCCGGAAGCGTCAGGCCGAGCTCGGCGAGCTTCGCCTCGACCACACCGGTCATGCTTGCTTCTCCCGCTTCAGGTAGGCCACCAACTGCTCGGGGTTGTTCGGTCCGGGGACGACCTGGACGAGCTCCCAGCCGTCCTCGCCCCAGGTGTCCAGAATCTGCTTGGTCGCGTGCACGAGAAGGGGCACGGTCGAGTATTCCCACTTGGTCATACGGCGACTGTAGTGCCTGCCACAGACACCTCCTGCGTAGCCCGGGCATCGACTGGTTAGGCTCAAAGACGTGAGCAGGCTCCAGGTCGTCAGCGGCAAGGGCGGTACCGGAAAGACCACGGTGGCCGCAGCACTCGCGCTCGCCCTCGCGACGGAGGGCAAACGCGCCCTCCTCGTGGAGGTCGAGGGCAGGCAGGGGATCGCGCAGCTCTTCGAGACGGAAGCACTTCCGTACGAGGAGCGGAAGATCGCTGTCGCACCGGGCGGCGGGGAGGTGTACGCCCTCGCGATAGACGCCGAACGCGCCCTTCTCGACTACCTCCAGATGTTCTACAAGCTCGGAGGAGCCGGACGGGCGCTCAAGAAGCTCGGCGCGATCGACTTCGCGACCACCATCGCGCCGGGTCTCAGAGACGTGCTGCTGACCGGCAAGGCGTGCGAGGCGGTCCGCCGGCGGGACAAGCAGAACCGTTACGCGTACGACTACGTCGTGATGGACGCGCCGCCCACCGGCCGGATCACGCGCTTTTTGAACGTGAACGACGAGGTGGCGGGCCTGGCCAGGTTCGGCCCGATACACAACCAGGCCCAGGCCGTCATGCGCGTACTCAAGTCGCCCGAGACGGCCGTCCACTTGGTGACACTCCTGGAGGAGATGCCGGTCCAGGAGACCGCCGACGGCATCGCCGAGCTGCACGCCGCCGAGCTGCCCGTCGGCAACGTCATCGTGAACATGGTCCGCCCGCACCTCCTCGACGAGGACGCCCTGCGCACCGCGGCCGGCGAGCGGCGCGCCGCCGTCGCCAAGGCGCTCTCCCTGGCCGGTCTGGGCGGCGCGCGCCGCGGCGGCCTCGCCGAGCGCCTCGTGGACCCGCTCCTCGAACAGGCCGCGGAGCACGCGGAGCGCGTCGAGCTGGAGCGCGAGCAGCGCGCCGTACTGGCCCGGCTGGACCTGGCGACGTACGAACTGCCGCTGCTCGGCGAGGGCATGGACCTCGCGGGGCTCTACCGGCTGGCGAAGGAACTGAGGACCCGTATCGCCCCTGGGGGGACTGCATGAGCGTGAGTGCCACGGACAGCAGCATGGACGCGACACCCACCCTGGACATCGACCCACTGCTCGACGACCCGGCCACTCGCATCATCGTGTGCTGCGGAGCGGGCGGTGTCGGCAAGACGACGACCGCGGCGGCCCTGGGTGTACGGGCGGCCGAGCGCGGCCGCAAGGTCGTCGTCCTGACCATCGACCCGGCCCGCAGGCTGGCGCAGTCCATGGGGATCGACGAACTCGACAACACCCCGCGCCGGGTGAAGGGCATAGACGAGTCGGCCGGCGGTGAGCTGTCCGCGATGATGCTCGACATGAAGCGGACCTTCGACGAGATCGTGGAGGCGCACGCGGACGGCGAGCGGGCCCGCGCGATCCTGGAGAACCCCTTCTACCAGTCCCTGTCGGCCGGTTTCGCGGGCACGCAGGAGTACATGGCGATGGAGAAGCTGGGCCAGCTTCGGGCCCGCGACGAGTGGGACCTGATCGTCGTCGACACCCCGCCGAGCCGGTCCGCGCTGGACTTCCTCGACGCGCCGAAGCGGCTCGGGTCCTTCCTGGACGGCAAGTTCATCCGGGTACTGATGGCGCCCGCGAAGGTGGGCGGCCGGGCCGGGATGAAGTTCCTCAATGTCGGTATGTCGATGATGACGGGCACCCTGAGCAAGCTGATGGGAGGCCAGCTGCTGCGGGACGTACAGACGTTCGTAGCCGCGATGGACACCATGTTCGGCGGCTTCCGCACGCGGGCGGACGCGACGTACCGGCTGCTCCAGGCGCCCGGTACGGCGTTCCTGGTGGTCGCCGCACCGGAGCGGGACGCCCTGCGCGAGGCCGCGTACTTCGTCGAGCGGCTGGCGGCGGAGGAGATGCCGTTCGCCGGGCTCGTACTCAACCGGGTCCACGGCAGTGGCGCCCCTCAACTCTCGGCCGAGCGGGCCCTTGCCGCCGCAGAAAATCTTGACGAGGCCGGCATTGTGGATCAGGGGGCCGGGCATGCTGGAGTTCGTGACTCCTCGGCCACCTCTCCCGAAAGTGACCCCGCACCGGACGACACATCAGAGGGCGAGAGCGGCACCCGCGCCGCTCACTCCGTCGAGCAGTTGACCGCGGGCCTGCTGCGCCTGCACGCCGAACGCATGCACGTACTCGCGCGTGAACAGCGAACGCGCGACCGCTTCACCGCACTCCACCCCGAGGTGGCGGTGGCCGAAGTCGCCGCCCTGCCGGGCGATGTGCACGACCTCGCAGGGCTTCGGGCCATCGCTGACCGGCTCGCCGCGAGTGACGCCGTCGAGCCCGGCGCCACGCCCGATGAGTTCGCCCGGTCGGACCAGCCCGTCGGCTAGCCCACAGCGGCGTACTCGATGTACGCCCCGGTCTCGTCGTCCTCGGGCAAAATGCCCGTGCTGCGCTCGTACTCAGTACGGGCGGTCTCAAGGAGCCTGCGCCAGGAGGTGACGGTGGGGCGCCGGCGCAGAAGTGCGCGCCGCTCCCGCTCCGTCATGCCGCCCCACACGCCGAACTCGACGCGGTTGTCCAGCGCGTCGGCCAGGCACTCGGTCCGCACCGGACATCCGGTGCACACCGCCTTCGCCCTGTTCTGCGCTGCTCCTTGTACGAACAGTTCATCCGGATCGGTAGTGCGACAGGCTGCCTGCGCACTCCAGTCGGTTACCCAGCCCATACCGGCGCCGTCCTCTCCCGAATCGAGGCTCCCCCACGGCGGCAGCGGCATATTCACCGCTGCCAGTTGAGGACGTTACGGAAGGTGGGCACAGCGCAACACCCCCTTCGGGCCCAATCTTGAATGGCCCGAACGGACTATGCGTAAGCGACAGATCACCCGACGGAGTGAGGCAGGGGCATACGTAACCAACCCGGCAAAGCAGGGCAGTTCGGCCAGGTCACAACGGAAACCCGGTGACGCATGAGGCGCATTCGGACATGCCTCTGCCAGATCTTCAAGGCGGGGGGATTTGACGCGGGGGGTGTCGGAGGACTTGATGCGAAACGGCCCTGCTGTGACAGTTGAGAGCAGCTTAGGCCAAGGCATATACGCGTGTCCGGCGAATGAGAACGTAGGCTGCCCCCATGCCAAAGACGCGCTCGGGCGGGGGTCTCACCAAGGCCCAGCAGGCCGCCAAATTCCTCGGTGTCGCCGCGCTCTCCGGAGCTGTGCTGGCGGGCATCGCACTGCCGGCAGCCGGAGCGCTGGGCCTCGCGGCCAAGGGAACGGTCGAGGGATTCGACGAGATCCCCGCGAACCTCAAGACGCCGCCGCTCAGCCAGCGCACCACCATCCTCGACGCGCAGAGCGATCCCATCGCCACGGTCTACTCGCGTGACCGCACCGTCGTGGAGCTGAAGGACATCTCCCCGTACATGCAGAAGGCGATCGTCGCGATCGAGGACGCGCGCTTCTACGACCACGGGGCGATCGACCTCAAGGGTGTGCTGCGCGCGGTCAACCGCAACGCCCAGACGGGCGGCGTGACGCAAGGCGCGTCGACCCTCACGCAGCAGTACGTCAAGAACGTCTTCGTCGAGGAGGCCGGCGACGACCCCGCCAAGGTCGCCCAGGCCACCCAGCAGACGCTCGGCCGCAAGGTCCGCGAACTGAAGTACGCGATCCAGGTCGAGGAGGAGCTGGGCAAGAAGAAGATCCTGGAGAACTACCTCAACATCACTTTCTTCGGGCAGCAGGCGTACGGCATCGAGTCCGCCTCCAAGCGCTACTTCAGCAAGTCCGCCAAGGACCTCGAGCTGGAGGAGGCCGCGCTGCTGGCCGGCATCGTGCAGTCGCCGAGCCGCTACGACCCCGTCAACGACGCCGAAGAGGCGACCAAGCGGCGCAACATCGTGCTCCAGCGCATGGCCGACGTCCGCGACGTGTCGCAGGCGGAGGCGAACCGGGCGAAGGCCACCCCGATCAAGCTGAACGTCAGCAGTCCGAAGAACGGCTGCATCACGGCCGTCACCGGTGCGGGCTTCTTCTGCGACTACGTGCGCGAGGTCTTCCTGTCCGACCCCGTCTTCGGGAAGACGAAGGAGGAGCGGGCCAAGGTCTGGAACCGGGGCGGCCTGAAGATCCGTACGACGCTGGACCCGCAGGCACAGGAGTCCGTGCAGGCGTCGATCAAGGACCACGTCTACCAGTCCGACAAGGTCGCCACGGCGGTGACGCTGGTCGAGCCCGGCACCGGCAAGGTCCTCGCGATGGGCCAGTCCAGGCCGTACGGCTTCAAGAGCGACGAGACGACGATCAACTTCTCCGCCGACAAGAAGATGGGCGGATCGGCGTACGGCTTCCCGACCGGTTCGACCTTCAAGCCGTTCGTGGCGGCCGCGGCCATAGAGCAGGGCATTCCGGCGACGAAGACGTACTCGGCGCCGTACGACATGCCGTACCCGAGCCCCGTGCAGACGTGCGGAAAGCCCTGGGTCAACATGGGCGACACGGTCGAGAACGAGAACGAGCAGGAGGTCGGGCCGTACGCCCTGAAGGAGGCCATGGCGAAGTCGGTCAACACCTACTTCGTCCAGATGATCTCCGATATCGGCATCTGCCCGGTGACGCGGATGGCCGGCAAGCTCGGCGTGATCCAGGCCGACGGACAGAAGCTGAAGGAAGTGCCCGCGATCTCGCTGGGTACGGAGGGCATGTCGCCGCTGACGATGGCGAACGCGTACGCGACCTTCGCCAACCGCGGCACGTACTGCTCGCCGGTCTTCATCGAGTCGGTCACCACCGCGCAGGGCAAGAGCCTGCCGGTGCCCAAGTCGAGCTGCTCGCGGGCGATGTCCGAGAAGACCGCCGACACGATCAACACGCTGCTCAAGGGCGTGGTCGACTCCGGTACGGGTCAACGGGCGGGGCTCACGAGCCGCGACAACGCGGGCAAGACGGGTACGACGGACGGCCGCCACAACGCCTGGTTCGTCGGGTACACGCCGAACCTGGCCGGCGCCGTCTGGGTCGGCGCGGCCGGCGCCAAGCAGATCCCGATGGTGGACATCACCATCGGCGGCGTCTACCACGACAAGGTCTTCGGCGGTGAGGTCCCGGGTCCCATCTGGAAGGACGCGATGAGTGGCGCGCTGGACGGCAAGCCGGCGCCCGGCTTCAACACCGTGCACATCCCGGAGCACAACAAGGACAAGGGCAAGCGCGACCGCGACAAGCGCGACGCAGACGGGGACAGCGACGGGGGCGGCGCCCACGACGACGGCAAGCCCGGCGACGGCGGAGGCGGTGGCGACGGCGGCGCCGACCCGTGGCCGGACATCTCCATCCCGCCGGACCTGATCGGCGGCGGCAACGGGAACGGCAACGGCAACGGCGGTGGCCGCGGAAGGAACGGGCCGTAGGCGCGTTGCCCGCTCTGTTACGGCTGAGGGGCGCCCGGTGGTTTTCCCACCGGGCGCCCCTCAGCCGTCTACGGCGTACGTACCCCTCAGCCCGCCAGGAGCTTCTTCACCGTGGCGGCCACGCGGCCGCCCTCGGCGCGGCCCGCCACCTTCGGGTTGACGATCTTCATGACGGCGCCCATCGCGCGCGGTCCCTCGGCGCCCGCGGCCTTCGCCTCTTCGACGGCCTGCCCGACGATCGCGTTCAGCTCGTCGTCGCTCAGCTGCTGCGGCAGGTACGCGTCGAGAATCGCGCCCTCCGCCTTCTCCCGCTCGGCCGACTCGGTCCGGCCGCCCTGAGCGAAGGCCTCCGCCGCCTCGCGGCGCTTCTTCGCCTCCTTGGCGATCACCTTCTGCACCTCGTCGTCGGAGAGCTCGCGCGCCGTCGTGCCGCCGACCTCCTCCTTGGTGATCGCGGTGAGGGTCAGCCGGAGCGTGGACGAGGTCAGCTCGTCACGCGCCCTGATGGCGGCGGTGAGGTCTTCCTTGAGCTTGGACTTGAGCGTGGTCATGGGGCAAGTGTGGCAGGTACGCACCCACGGACGCCCGCCGATTTCGTGCGCCGTCGCTGTCTGCGACGATGGGCGCATGCGCGCACGTTACGGGGTACCCCTGAAAGTCACCGCAGGAATCACGGCTGTTGGCGTGGCCGGCCTCGCCTATGCCGCCGGCTTCGAGGCGCGGTCCTTCCGGCTCCGGCGCGTGAGCGTGCCCGTACTGCCACAGGGGGCACGCCCCCTGCGCGTACTCCAGGTCTCGGACATCCACATGGTCTGCGGGCAGCGCAAGAAGCAGCGCTGGCTGCAGTCGCTGGCCGGCCTGCGCCCCGACTTCGTCGTCAACACGGGCGACAACCTCTCCGACCCGGACGGTGTGCCGGAGGTGCTGGACGCGCTCGGCCCGCTGATGGAGTTCCCGGGCGTGTACGTCTTCGGCTCGAACGACTACTACGGCCCCAAGCTCCGCAACCCCGCCCGCTACCTCCTGGAGAAGGCGCAGGGCAAGCACGGCCTGAACGGCAACCCGCCGGCCGTCGGCGTCGTACACAACCCGTGGGAGCGGCTGCGTGACGGCTTCGACGCGGCGGGCTGGGTGAACCTCACCAACACCCGGGGCCGGCTCAAGCTCGGCGGACTCGACGGCATGGAGATCGCCTTCACCGGCCTCGACGACCCGCACATCAAGCGGGACAGGTACGCCGAGGTCACGGGCGGCCCGGACCCCTCGGCCGACTTCTCCATCGGCGTCGTCCACGCCCCGTACCTGCGTACGCTCGACGCCTTCACCTCGGACGGCTACCCGCTGGTCCTGGCCGGCCACACGCACGGCGGCCAGCTGTGCGTCCCCTTCTACGGGGCGCTGGTCACCAACTGCGACATCGACACGGACCGGGCCAAGGGCCTGTCCACCCACTCCGCGGACGGCCGCCGCTCGTACCTCCACGTCTCAGCAGGCTGCGGCACCAACCGCTACACCCCGGTCCGCTTCGCCTGCCCACCAGAGGCGACGCTGCTGACCCTGGTGCCCCGCGACCGCTGACGGCGCCCCGCGCCCGCCCCGCCGACCCCGCCGACCCCGCCGACCTGCGGGCCCGCGAAAACCGGATTTCGCCTCCGGCCGTGAGTCCGCTAAAGTAATCGATGTCGCCGCGACGCGCGCGACAATCGGGGTGTAGCGCAGCTTGGCAGCGCGCTTCGTTCGGGACGAAGAGGTCGTGGGTTCAAATCCCGCCACCCCGACAGTGAAGTACCAGGTCAGGGGCCTGATCCGCATTGCGGGTCAGGCCCCTGACTTGCGCCGAGGATCGTTTGGGAGAAATGTGGGAGAAGATCTTGGTTGGCTTCTCCCGGCCGGGGCGACGACCGTGCGAGGTGCGCCAGACCCTGGCGCCACACTGCTGCGCGCCCGCAAATTCGAGTCTGGGCTCATCGGCTGCCATCTGCGGGGTGCCGAGATGAGCCCAACAGGGGCACGGGATGATCTTGAGCCCCTCCCTGTCAGTGTTGCCACTCCGGGGTGAGTACGGCCGCGGTGATAGACGACCCTCGATTCGGTCTGCACCGAACTCCGCGGAAGAGGCACCAAGACTTAGGCGGGCCGCACCCCGCTCTACCGGAGTCCGCGCTGCCGAGATTGCGCGGCTGACTGTGCGTTGAGTCCACGACAAGGTGCCGTCGGGCGGGCGTTCGGCCGGCGTAATCACCCATGGACCAGCGTCCAGGTAGGCGCGGTCGGCGAGGACGGGGATGCCCTGACGCTCGCAGATCCAGGGGACGTGGTGGGTGCGGGTCGCGGTGACGTCCTGGGCGCGGCCGGGCAGTGGGTGAGCTCCACCACCGCAGCCGTGTAGGCGTGGGCGGTGCCGACGGCGATGCCAAGCCAGCATCGATCTGGGCGAGGGTGTCGTGCCGGCGCAGGCACAAAAGTCCGACCAGGGCACGGCTGGTGCGGCGGGAGTTTGCAGCGGCGGCAAACACCTTCTCCACGGCACGGGAACCTTGTGCGCTGCGGGCACTACCGCCGTCTCCCGATCAGTGACCAGGCTGAAACATTCCAGTGAATCACCGAGAACTTGATGATTGTTACCCTTGACTGTTCAAGCAAGGCCAACGGGGAAATATCTGTGACAAATGAACCGAGCTCGCTGGACCATCTCTCCACACTGGTGAAGGGCTGGCGCAGACGCCTCACACGGGATCAGATCCCGGAATTGAGGCAGAGCCGTCAGGGGAGATCAAAGCTGGTCAGCCAGGAGGATATGGCTCAGCTGACCGGTGTCAGTAGCGTCTGGTACGGGAAGTTCGAGCGGGGCGGAGCGGCGCAGTATTCGGAGGACTTTCTGAACCGGGTCTCCTGTGCTCTGAGACTCGACGAGGCCGAAAGAAAGCTGCTGTTCCTTCACGCGGTCGGCTGGGAGCCGACGAGCCCGGCGAATTGCCAGGACAGCGGCATCACCGACGGAGTCCGACAACTGCTTGAACTCCAGCCGTGGCCCGCCTACGCATCCGACACTGCATGGGACGTCATTTACCAGAACCGAGCCTTCAGCGAATGGTTCCCCTGCGGGGTCGCCGGTCAGAACATCGTCAAGGAGGTGTTCGCCCACGACGCCGACAGACGGATCCGCCTTCACAACTGGGAGCAGGACTGGGCCGGCCCGATGCTGGCCCAGATGCGGATGGCGCAGGCCCGCCACCCCGAGAACACCCGCCTGAGCACGGTTGTCGAGGAGATCCTCGGAAGCAGCGCATGTGCACGCCGGCTGTGGCGCGAGCACCGGGTCGTCGAGCATGCCCACGGGAACCGGCGCGGTGTGCTCCTGGCGGGCCAGGAGACGCCGACGACCATCGAGATCGTCATGACCTCCCCGCTGAGCAACGGGGAGCTGCGGCTGGTCTCGCTCATCCCAGTGCAGCCGCCGGAGGGATCCGGGTAGCAGACGGCATCGACTGGCGTTGCCCCAGGCGACGGCCGGGGCAACGCCGGTCGACGGGGCAGCACCTTCCGGATTCACCAGGAGGGGGTCTCCGGGAGTGGTTCTCCGTACCAGCGTTCGATCATCGTGCGGGCGATCGACACACCGGACGGCAACGCCACCACTCCCTCGACCATCGCCTCCCGCAGCTGGGCCCGGGAGAACCAGCGCGCCTGGGCGATCTCCTTGCCGTCTACCGTGATCCCTGGATTCGTGGTCCGCGCGAAGAAGCCGAGCATCAGACTGGCGGGGAACGGCCACGCCTGGCTGCCGGTGTACTCGACCGAGTCCGCCCGGACGCCCACCTCCTCCAGCACCTCTCGGCGGACTGCCTGCTCCAGTGACTCACCGGGGTCCACGAACCCCGCCAGCACGGACCAACGGCCCACCTCCCACGCCGTGTTCCGGGCCAGCAGGCAGCGGTCCTCGGTATCGGTGACCAGCATGATCACCGCCGGATCCGTACGCGGGAAGTGCTCCGTCCGGCAGGAGAGACAGCGCCTCATATGCCCGCCGAAGGCGACTTCGGTGGGATTCGCGCAACGAGGGCAGAAGGGGTGGGTCCGGTGCCAGGCGTCCAGAGCCACGGCGTGGACCAGCAGCCCGACGTCTCGGGCCGTCAGAAGCGTCCCGATCTCGCGGAGCCCGGACTCGCGTGCTCCGGGGGTCCGGTAGGGCTGCAGGTCGGGCACCGAGACGGCGAAGTAGTCCACCCCCGCGGTGTCCGAGCCGAGGAAGTACCGCATCCCGTCGGGTGCCGACGAGGCCGGCAGCAGGACGATCCCGACCTGCCCGGTTCCATCTGCGGCCACCAGGGTGCGGTCCTGAGCCACCAGTACCGCCCGGGTACTCTCCCGGAGCCAGGCCGCACTCAGCCAGGTCTCGTCCGTCCGGTGCTCCCCGGCGCGGTCCACCGCGGCCCGGGACAGGGCCGACTCCGGCATTTCGGCGGCTGCGGTCCGCACTAGGACTCGGTCCCCGAAGCAAGTACCCCCACCGTGAGTTCAGCCACCCGTGCCGCGGAGGCAGGGTTCTGACCGGTCACCAGGCGGCTGTCCGCCACGGTGTGCTCGGCCCACATCGGACCGGTGCGGACCTTGGCCCCACGCTCCGTCAGCCGCGTCTGCAGGAGGAACGGAACCACCTCGGCCAGCTCCATGGACTCCTCCTCGTCGTTGGTGAAGACCGCGACCTCCTTGCCGTCGACCAGATACGTCCCGTCGGACAGCCGCAGGTTCACCAGCGCCGACAGGCCGTGGCAGACCGCCGCCACCACACCGCCCCGCTCGTACACCGCTGCCGCGAAGGCGGTCAGCTCGGTGGCATCCGGGAAGTCCCACATGGTCCCGTGTCCGCCGACGAAGTACACAGCGGCGTAGTCCGCAGGATCGAGCCGGTCCGCAGTGGGCGTGTCGGCGAGCTTCGCGGCCACCGCCGGATCGGCAAGGAACCGGGCCGAGTCCTCATCATCGGGTGCGACACCGTCCAACGGCGGCGAACCGCCGCGCACGGAGACGAAGCCGACCTGGTACCCGGCCTTCGTGAACACCTCGTAGGGGTGCGCCGCCTCAGGCACGTAGAACCCGGTGCTGCGGCCCGTGTCTCCCAGCTCACCATGGCTGGTGAGCGCGAGAAGGACCTTCGCGGAAGCGGGAGTGGAAGAAGACGTGGACATGGCCTACCTCTCGGAGGGGACGGTGGGGGTGCGGCCGGAGCGCTGTGCGCCCCATGGGCCACGCCGTGGAGCCGAAGGAGGCGAGGACGTGTCGGCCCACCGGGAGGCCGGGGACCGCCGCGAGGTCGTCGGTGCAGCCGAGGACCGCGAGGAGGCAGCGGGGCTCCCCGCCGGCGTCCGCCGACGGATGGCATCGGACCGCACCGACGGCGTCCGCCGGCGACCGGCAGTGGCAACGGAGCCCTCCGGTCGGCCGTTCGCGTCCGGTGACCGCAGGACGCGGTCCGCGCTGGCCGGGTTCAGTGCCATCGGGATGTCCTGCAGGACCGCCAGCCGCATGAGCGCCTGCACATCGGGGCTGTGCGGGTGTAGCCCCATCGGGTCCCAGAAGAAGATCATCAGGTCCACCCGTTGATCGACGATCATGGCGCCGATCTGTTGGTCCCCGCCGAGCGGACCGCTGGCCACCTGTTGGACGGCCAGCCCGAACCGCTCTGCCAGCAAGGCGCCGGTGGACTCGGTCGCCACCAGCTCGTGCTGGGCGAGTTCGCGGTACTGACGGCCGACCCAGTCGACCATCACCGTCTTCATGCCGTCATGGGCTATCAGTGCGATGCGCATGTCACTTACCCCCGTTGTGAAGTCGGCGCTGTGCGCCGCGACCGTGTCCGTTGTCGTCACAGCCCCGACGAGTAATCGCCGTGGTCATCGGTACTCCGTCTGCTGCGGCGCCCACCGCCTACACCGCGTAGCCGTACGGGTTGGGCCAGTGCGGCTCGCCGCCGAGCTTGGCCGCGGCGTACTGCGGCCAGTACGGGTTGCGCAGCAGTTCGCGGCCGAGCAGCACGACGTCGGCCCTGCCCTGCTCCAGGATCTCCTCGGCCTGCCACGGCTCGGTGATCTTGCCGACCGCGCCGACCGGCATTGAGGTCTTGTCGCGCACCTGCTCCGCCAACGGGACCTGGTAGCCGGGGCCCACCGGGATCCGGGCGTCTGGGGCGATGCCCCCGCTGGACACGTCGAGCAGGTCGATGCCGTGCTCCATCAGCTTCCTCGCCAGCCGCACGGTGTCCTCTCCGGTCCAGCCCTCACGGTCGTCCCGGGTGTCCTCGCTCAGCCAGTCTGTGGCCGACGTGCGGAAGAACATTGGGAGGTCATCCGGCCAGACCTCGCCCACCGCGTCCACGATCTCCAGAGCCAGCCGGATGCGGTTCTCGAAGGAACCGCCGTAAGCGTCCGTCCGCTTGTTGCTGTACGGAGAGAGGAACGAGTTGATCAGGAAGCCGTGTGCCCCGTGTACCTCGACGGCCTGGAAACCAGCCCGCAGCGCCCGCCTGGCGGCGCCTGCGAAGTCCTTGACAATTCCACCGATCTCACGAACCGTCAGCTCGGTCGGCGTCGGATAGTCGCCGAACGGTACCGTGCTCGGCCCCACCGTCTGCCATCCTCCGTCGGCCGGGGCGACCGGCTTCCCGCCGCGGAAGGGCGCCGCCGTCGACGCCTTGCGCCCTGCATGGGCCAGCTGGATCGCCGGAACGGTGCCGTGCTCCAGCAGAGAGTCGTTGATCTTCCGGAACGCGTCCTGCTGGCGATCGTTCCACAGTCCGAGACAGCCGGGAGTGATCCGGCCCTCCGGGTTGACCGCAGTGGCCTCGACCATGATCAGGCCGACCCCGCCCACCGCACGAGTGGTCAGGTGCGTGACGTGCCAGTCGTTGGGTACGCCGAGCTCAGGGCCGCTGGATGCCGCCGAGTACTGACACATGGGGGCCATCCACACACGGTTGGGGATGGTCAGATCGCGAAGTCTGATGGGCTCGAAGAGTTTGCTCATGTCTGGTTTCCTTGGAGTGGCGCTGAACGAGATCTGAAGGCGACCGGGCCGGGGCTCAATGCCCCATGCCGAGGCCGCCGTCGACGGGAATGACCGCGCCGGTGATGTAGGCGGCTTCCGGTGAGGCGATGAACCGTACGACCGGGGCGATCTCGCCCGGCTCCGCCATCCGTCGCAGTGGGACGTGCGCACAGATCTCGTCCCTGCGCTCCTGGGGGAGCACGGCTGTCATGTCTGTCGCCACGATGCCCGGCGCCACGATGTTCACCGTGATTCCGCGACTGCCCAACTCCCGCGCCAGCGAACGGCCAAAACCGATCAGCCCCGCTTTGGCCGCCGCATAGTTGCACTGACCTGCCTCCCCCGACAGGCCCACCACCGACGAGATCAACACGATCCGCCCCGACCTGGCCCTCAGCATCCCTCGGCCGGCGCGCTTGACGACCCTGAAGACTCCGCCGAGGTTGGTCTCCAACACGGCACCGAAGTCGTCTTCGTCCATCCTGAGCAGCAGCCTGTCTCGGGTGATCCCGGCATTGGCCACCACCACCTCGACCGGCCCGTGCTCCGCCTCCACCTCGGTAAAGGCGTGTTCCACGTCCGCCGCCGACGTCACATCGCAGCGGACCCCGAAAAGGCCCTCCGGCGGTTCGCCCGAGCGGTACGTGATGGCAACCCGGTCACCGGCCGCGGCGAACTCGCGGGCGATCGACAGCCCGATTCCCCGATTCCCGCCGGTGATGAGAACTGAACGTCCCACAGACTTCTCCTTGCTGTCGCGCGCGGCAGCCATCCATTCGGATGCTCCCCCGTTGGCGCCGACAGATCAGAGAGTAGAAACAAAGATCAATAACTCGCACTTCCGAAAGTCCTGGTTGTCTATCGGGCCTGGTAGAAGTTCATTTGGCTGGACAGAGAGGCGAGTTGACAACCCCGGCGGTGGTCTCTTTCACTGGCCTCCTGATTCCGGGGGCGCATGAACCGCGATGACAGTGCCGCGCTTCAGCCGATTGACCTTCCCGAGGTACGCATCGCCCCGAATTCGGCAGGGCGTATCACGGATGACTACACAGCACGACCAAAGGAACAGCGATATGAAGTTCTGGCTCGTCGCAGGCGGCGCCGGCTACATCGGTGGACACGTCGTGAAGGCAATGCACGACGCCGGAGAGCACGTGCTCGTCGTGGATGATCTCTCCACCGGTGCGAGGTCCAATGTGCCCGAGGGAGTTCCCCTTGTCATCGCCGACGTTCGCGATGAACGGGCCTTGGACCGGGTTTTCCAGGCATACCAGGTGGAAGGCGTCGTCAACCTGGTAGCTCGCACACAGGTCGGCGAATCCGTCGAACTCCCCTTGGCTCACTACCACCAGAACGTCGAGGGTTTCCGCGTTCTGCTGTCCGCGATGAACACCGCCGGGGTGCGGAAGCTGGTGTACTCCTCCAGCGCCTCCGTCTACGGGATGCCGGATGTGGACCTGGTCACCGAGGAAACCCCGTGTGCACCGATGAGCCCGTACGGCCAGACCAAGCTCATCGGCGAATGGCTCGGCATGGCGGCCCATCAGGCTTACGGCGTGGACGTGATCAACCTGCGCTACTTCAACGTCGCCGGGGCCGCTACCCCGGCCATGGCCGACAAGCGCGTGCTGAACCTCGTCCCGATGGTCTTCGAGAAGCTCACCGCCGGTGAGGCGCCCCAGATCTTCGGCGACGACTACGCCACGCCGGACGGCACCTGCGTGCGTGACTACATCCATGTGGTCGACATCGCCTCCGCACACCTGGCCGCCACCCGCTACCTGCGCGAGCACGACGGCGTCGCACGGACCTTCAACGTCGGCCAGGGCGAGGGCCTTTCGGTGCGTGAACTGATCGAGGTCGTTACCACGGTGACCGGCCACGGGATCGAGCCGGTCGTGGTCGACCGGCGCCCGGGAGACCCGGCGAAGGTCGTCGCGGACGCCACTCCCGTCAAGCAGCACCTGGGCTGGTCCGCCCGGTACAGCGTGACCGACATGGTCTCCTCAGCCTGGGAAGGCTGGTGCCTGCGCCACCCCGAGGCGCGCAGGACCGCCTGACCGTTTTCCGTACGCATGCTCTACGGGTCGAGCGGGGCCAAGGGGATGCGAACGAGGGTGCCGTCGTATGAGCACAGGGGCCACATCGACTTCAGAGCCGGTGGCTGCCGGCCAGCGGCCCGTACGTCTTTTCTGCAGCGCCAGGGGCCAGCGGGCGAACAACGCGGCCTCACAGTGGACGCCTGGATCCCCGCCTCGCGATAGGCGCCGCACTGCTCCTGGTTGCCGAAGTCGCGTTAGTCACCGGCACTCAGGCAGCCGCCGCACACCCGAGCCCACGAAAAAACCGTCACTGCGACCCAGCCCACCCGGGCGGACCTCCTCAAGTCCGACATGGCATGGGCCCACAAACACGCCAAGGGATCCAAGGCGTGGGCGATCGTCGAGGCTAAGCGCACGGGTAAAAAGGTGGTGGCCACCGACGAAACAAGCGCCACCATCTACACCGTCGCCAACCCTGACGGCACCCTGACCACGGAACTGACCTCCGGCCCCGAACGGGTCTGGCGCGGCGGCAAGTGGCACAAGGTCGACATCTCCCTCGCCGCCGGCGCGGACGGAATAGTCACGGCGAAGAATCGCCCCAACGGTCTGCGCCTGTCGGGCAAGAGCGGCGGCCCCGCGCCCCTCTCGCTCCTGGGCGCGAAGGACGCCCCCGCACGGGACTTGGTCACACTGGGATCCGGCGACGACAAGGTGACCCTGCAATGGAAGGGCGGATTTCCCACCCCTGTCCTCGACGGCACCCGGGCCCGGTACAAAAACGCGGTGCCCGGCGCGGACGTCGCAGGCGTCGATCTTGCACGAACCTCATTCTGGACGAAGAGGTCGTGGGTTCAAATCCCGCCACCCCGACAGCTGGTCAGAGGGCAGTTACTTATTCAGTAACTGCCCTCTTTCGCGTTCCCAGGAGCCGGACGGGGGGCCGCTGGGAGTGGATCAAGCTGCCGCGTCGCGCTCCTTGGCAGGGTTCTGAACGCCGGCGGCGGCTCGCTTCCTGCTTACTCCTGGAGGACGGACAGCACGTTTCCGGCGGGGTCGGTGAACCAGGCGATCAGCGGGCCGCCGCCGCGGAAGATGCCCTTGTCGTCCGCTTTGAGGTGGTCATAACGCTCGAAGCGCACGCCCCTCCTGCTCAGCTCGTCCACCGCCGCCTCGATGTCGTCGACGGGGAAGTTGAGAATCGTGTACGTCGCCGGGGTGTGGTCGGGCTTGGGGTAGACCAGGATGTCCCGGTCACCCGCGATGTGCAGGGTCAGCATGCCGTTCTGCTCGGACACCCGGAGTCCGAGTGTCTCGCCGTAGAACTTCCTGGCCGCGTCGATGTCGTCCACCGAGAAGCCGCTGTACGCCTTCGTCGTACCGAACATGATCGCCTCCCAGGGCGTGGGTTTTAACTGTAGGACCGGCAGGCGGCCGGAAACTCATCGGTCGTACGACGAAGCAGAATGGGGGGATGACTGAGAACACCGGGTCCGCCGCACCGGACATGGCCATGCCTTCCATGCCCGACTGGGAGAAGCGTTTTCGGGCGCCGCGCGTCTCGCTGCCCGACTGGGCCGAGGACGCGCCTGACCGCGCGTTGTTCATCTCCAACGCGACCGGGACGTACGAGCTGTACGCGTGGGACCGGGCGACCGGAGTCCAGCGGCAGGCGACCGACCGGCCGAACGGCACCACGGAGGGGGTGCTGACGCCCGACGGCGAGTCGATCTGGTGGTTCAGCGATACGGACGGGGACGAGTTCGGTGTCTGGATGCGGCAGCCGTTCGCGGGTGGTGAGGATCAGCCTGCGGCTCCGGGGCTCCAGGCGTCGTACCCCGCCGGGCTGGCGCTCGGGCGGGACGGGACGGCGGTCGTGGGGCGCTCGACCGACGAGGACGGGTCCACGGTGCATGTCGTACGGCCGGGCGCCGGGCCCGTCGAGATCTACCGGCACCGGGAGTCGGCGGGTGTGGGGGACCTGTCGCACGACGGGACGCTGATCGCGATCGAGCACACCGAGCACGGCGACGCGATGCACTCCGCGCTGCGGGTGCTGCGGCTGGACGGTACGGCGGTGGCCGACCTGGACGACACCGAGGGCGGCACGGTCGAGCTGGGCATCGAAGTGCTCGGTTTCGCTCCGGTCGACGGTGACACGCGGCTGCTCGTCCGGCACCAGCGGCGCGGGCGCTGGGAGCCGATGGTGTGGGACGTGGCCTCGGGCGAGGAGACCGAGCTCGGGATCGAGCTGCCGGGCGATGTGTCCGCCGAGTGGTATCCGGACGGGTCCGCGTTGCTCGTCTCGCACAGCTTCGAGGCGCGCAGCGAGCTGTGGCGGTACGACTTCGCCACGCAGCAACTGGTGGAGGTGCCGGTACCCGCCGGATCGGTGCTGGGTGCGACGGCCCGGCCCGACGGGTCGGTGGAGTATCTCTGGTCCTCGGCGGCCGAGCCGCCGGTGGTGCGCTCGACGTCGGGGCGCGTGGTGCTCGACCCGCCGGGGATGAAGGCGCCGGCCTCGGTGCCGGTCGAGGACGCGTGGGTCGAAGGGCCCGGCGGGCGGATCCACGCGCTCGTGCAGAGGCCCGCGACGGGTGAGGGGCCGTTCCCCACGGTCTTCGAGGTTCACGGCGGGCCGACGTGGCACGACAGCGACGCGTTCGCGGCGGGACCGGCGGCGTGGGTGGACCACGGTTATGCGGTCGTACGGGTCAACTACCGCGGTTCGACCGGGTACGGGCGCGAGTGGACGGACGCGCTCAAGCACCGGGTCGGGCTGATCGAGCTGGAGGACATCGCCGCGGTCCGGGAGTGGGCCGTCTCGTCCGGGCTCGCGGACCCGGCGAAGCTGGTGCTGGCGGGCGGTTCGTGGGGCGGGTATCTGACGCTGCTCGGGCTCGGTACGCAGCCGGAGGCGTGGGCGGTGGGGCTGGCGGCGGTACCGGTCGCCGACTACGTGACGGCGTACCACGACGAGATGGAGGCGCTGAAGGCGATGGACCGCACGCTGCTCGGCGGCACGCCGGAGGAGGTGCCCGAGCGCTACGAGGCGTCGTCGCCGCTGACGTACGTCGACGCGGTGCGGGCGCCGGTCTACATCTCGGCGGGCGTCAACGATCCGCGCTGTCCGATCCGCCAGGTGGAGAACTACGTGGAGCGGCTGGAGGCGCGGGGGGCGGCGTACGAGGTGTACCGGTACGACGCGGGGCACGGGTCGCTGGTGGTGGAGGAGCGGATCAAGCAGGTCCGGCTGGAGATCGACTTCGCGGCGCGGCATCTGGGGTAGGGGTGTAGGGGTTGTAGGTGTAGGGGCTGATTGTGGCTCCTGCGCCGCCGGGGGCGGCACGTTCCCGAACCCGTTCGTGCTCCTCGAGCGCGCCGGCGCGGCTCAGCCTTGGGGCAGGGGCCTGCGGGCGTCGGGCCCCGGACTGTGACCGGGGGGCCGTGGCCCGTACCTTGGTGGGGTGTACCGGTTTCTGCTGACGCCCCGCTGGTGGGGGATCCACGCCTTCGTCGTGCTGGCCATTCCCTTCTGTGTCTTCATGGGGTCCTGGCAGCTCGGACGGTTCGAAGACCGTGTCGAGACCCACCAGGCCGCCGAGGAGAAGCCCGAGCCGGGCAAGCAGGCCGCCGTACCGCTCGACGAGCTGCTGCCCGTCGACAAGGAGACCTCCGGGCGGCCCGCCACCGCGACCGGGCGTTACGCCGAGCAGTTCGTCGTGCCCGAGCGGAAGGTCGACGGCAAGCGGGGCTCGTACGTGCTGACTCTGCTGCGTACGGACGGCGGCAAGGCGCTGCCCGTCGTCCGCGGCTGGCTGCCCGCCGGGGCGAAGGTCCCCGCCGCGCCCTCGGGCGAAGTCACCGTGACCGGCGCGCTCCAGGCGTCCGAGAACCCGGGCACCGACGGTGTGCACGCCAGTGGCGGGCTGCCGGAGGGGCAGCTCGGGATGATCAGCGCCGCTTCGCTCGTCAATCTTGTGCCGTACGACGTCTACGACGCCTGGATCACCCTCACCGACAGCGATCCGGGCCTGCTGCCCGTCCCCGCGGTCGCGCCGCAGGGCAGCGGCCTCGACCTCAAGGCCTTCCAGAACCTCGGCTACACCGGTGAGTGGTTCGTCTTCGCCGGCTTTGTCCTGTTCATGTGGTTCCGGCTGATGCGCCGCGAGGCGGAGGCCGCCCGTGACCTCGCCCTCGGCATCGCGCCCGACGAAGCGGAACGCCCCGTGGGCGTAGGCGCGAATTCCGGTTCGGGTTCCGGTTCGGGTTCCGGTTCCGGTTCCGGGTCCTAGTCGCGCTGCTGTCGTCGTACGCGAACGGGGCGGCGCCGTCTCCGGCCGACCGTCCCGTCCCCTGGTCCCTCCGTCGTTACGACGCCGCCAGCACGCCCGTGCGGTAGATCGTTCCCGCGCACGCGTTCGGAACCGTCACCGCCGCGGTCGGCGCGCCCGCCTCCGAGGTGTGGCTCACGGATACGCTGCCGTCCGCCGTGCCACCGTCCTCGGTGCCGAGCTGCGGCTCCGTGCCGGCCGGCTCGGCCTCGCCCCCGTTGCCGCCGGCTGCCTCCCCGCCGCCGTTCTCACCGGTTCCTGTGCCGCCACTCGTCGTACCCGGCTCGGGGTCTTCCGGAGGGGGCGTGGGGTCGGGTGAGGGGTCGGTCGTCGGGCAGGTCTCCGTGGGTACCCAGGCGAACTTCACCTCGTACGCCATGTCCGGTTCCAGCAGCAGGCCGGTCATCTCCAGGGACGGGTCCGGCAGGCCGGCGGCCGCGTCCCCCGAGGTGTGGTCGACGACGTTGATGCGGGCGGGGTCGGCCGCCCCCATCGGCTGGGCGTACACCGAGCCGCGGCCGGCGATCACGCAGGCCATTTGCGAGACGTTGGAGATCCGGAACGTCCCGTACACCTTGCCCTCGCCGTCGGCCGGGAGCGCGCCCGCCGAGGCGACGGCGAGCTGGCTCGCGGTGCACGCGGGTGAGGACGCGGGCACGCTGCCCGAGGTGTCGGCGCCGCCGGCGCCGCTGCCGCGGCCCGTACCGGTGCCCGAAGAACCCTTTCTGGAGCCCTTCTTCTTGTCCTTCCGCTTTTCCTCTTCACTCTTGGGGCTCGACTTGCCGGAAGGCTTGTCCGTCTTCTTCTTGCCCTCCTCGGCGCCCTTCTCCCAGCCGGTACCACCGTGCGTGTGCTGCCCGTGGCCCGCTATCGAGGGGCGGTCGTCGGCCGCGTCGCCGGAGTTCGCCACGTGGACGAAGGCCGGGACGGCCGTCCCCACGAAGAGGGCTGCGGCTGCCATACCGACGATGGCCTGGCGCCGTCTGGCGCGCCGGGCGGGGACCGCCTTGCGCAGGTGGTCCAGGGCGTTCTGCGAGGGTTCCAGTTCTTCTACGGCGCCACGCAGCATCCGGCGCAGGGCCAGCTCGTCGGAACCGAATCCGTCGGAATCCAATCCGTTGGAGTCGGAGCCCGGCTCGTCGGGAACGGATCCGTCGGAGGCCGGCTCCTCCGGAGCCGACCCCTCGTCGATGGCCGCCGCGTCGGCCGGCTCGGTGTCTGGCAGGTCGGCCGGCTCGTTGGCCGGCAGCTTGCCCTCTTCGCGCTCGTTCGGCCCGTCGTTCACAATCGCTTTTCCAGTCAGGTCGTTCAACGGCCCGTCCGGCCCGTGCCGCTCTTGCTTGCCGCTCATGCCGAGGCCTCCATGGCGACGCGCAGCGCCGCTATGCCGCGCGATCCGTACGCCTTCACCGAGCCCAGGGATATGCCCAGTGTCTCGGCACACTGGGCCTCGGTCATGTCCGCGAAGTACCGCAGGACCAGCACCTCGCGCTGACGTCGCTGGAGTCCGCGCATCGCCTTGATCAGCGCGTCGCGCTCGAGTTGGTCGTACGCCCCCTCCTCCGCGCTCGCCATGTCCGGCATCGGCTTCGACAGCAGCTTCAGGCCGAGAATGCGGCGCCGGAGCGCCGAGCGGGAGAGGTTGACGACGGTCTGGCGCAGGTAGGCCAGGGTCTTCTGCGGGTCACGCACGCGGTTGCGCGCGGAGTGCACCCGTATGAACGCTTCCTGCACGACGTCCTCACATGAGGCCGTGTCGTCGAGCAGCAGGGCCGCCAGGCCCAGCAGGGAGCGGTAATGGGCTCGATAGGTCTCGGTCAGGTGGTCAACTGTGGTGCCCGCGGTCATGGCGTCTTCAGCGCCCTCGCGCGGGGACGGTATGCGGGCGGTACGTGCCGTCGGCATGGGAGCGATCACCGGCATGCCGCCGGGCGTGCGGGTCCTGCGGAGCGAGCGCACTGCCGCGCCGCGCACCGGGACCACTGTGATGTCGAGAACCTCTGCCACGCCTGTTGGACACTCTTCCCCCCGACAGGGTTGTACGCGCGAGGCACCGCTTTTGACGGTGTTACGAACGCCCCCATGCGTACTCACCCTCCTGAATGCCCCGTTTGTCGCGGCACTTTGCCGGGGCGACCGCAAAGACGCTCCCCTGCCGACTGCCGGTTGCAGTAGGGCGGGGAGCGCATAGTCGAACAGAACAACGCCCCGGTTCAAGTAGTACAGACTTCGACTTACTCACAGAGCGTTCACAGATTCTACGCAGTGTTCCGGTTTACGCCGCCCCGATTTCGGCGGCCACCAGCTCGGCGATCTGCGCGGTGTTCAGCGCGGCGCCCTTGCGGAGGTTGTCGCCGCACACGAAGAGTTCGAGCGCGGCCGGGTCGTCCAGCGACCGCCGCACCCGCCCCACCCACGTCGGGTCCGTGCCCACCACGTCGGCCGGGGTCGGGAACTCCCCCGCCGCCGGATTGTCGCAGAGCACCACGCCCGGCGCGGTGGCCAGGATCTCGTGCGCCCGCTCGACCGAGACCTCGTTCTCGAAGCGCGCGTGCACGGCCAGCGAGTGCGTGGTGAGCACCGGCACCCGGACACACGTGACCGACACCGGCAGGCCGGGCCGGTCCAGGATCTTGCGCGACTCGGCGCGGACCCTCAGCTCCTCCGACGACCAGCCGTCGTCGGCGAGCGTCCCGGCCCACGGCACCACGTTCAGTGCGATCGGCCCGGCGAAGGGCCCGGTGTCGTCGCCCACCGCGCGCCGTACGTCGCCCGGGTTCGTGCCCAGCTCCGTACCGGCGACCAGCGAGAGCTGGGCGCGCAGCGTGTCGACGCCGGCCCGGCCCGCGCCGCTCACGGCCTGGTACGAGGAGACGACGAGGCCGGCGAGGCCGAACTCGGCGTGCAGGGCGCCCACCGCGACGATCATCGAGAGGGTCGTGCAGTTGGGGCTCGCCACGATGCCGCGCGGGCGGGTCCGTACAGCGTGGGGATTGACCTCGGGAACCACCAGCGGAACGTCCGGGTCCAGCCGGAAGGCCGCCGAGTTGTCCACCACCACCGCGCCCTTGGCCGCGGCGATCGGCGCCCAGTGCGCGGCCACCTCGTCGGGTACGTCGAACATCGCGACGTCGACGCCCTCCAGGGCCTCCTCCGACAGCGCCAGAACTTCCGTCTCCGCCCCGCGCACGACCAGCTTGCGGCCGGCCGAGCGTGGGGAGGCGAGGAGCCGGATCTCGCCCCAGACATCGGCGTGCTGGGACAGGATCTGGAGCATGACGGCGCCGACGGCCCCGGTCGCTCCGACGACCGCGAGCGTCGGCTTGCCCGTCACTTGCGAGTCACCTTCCGGTGCCGCCGTAGACGACTGCCTCGTCGGAGTCGCTGTCGAGACCGAACGCGGAGTGCACGGCGCGCACGGCCTCGTTGACGTCGTCGGCGCGGGTCACGACCGAGATGCGGATCTCGGATGTCGAGATCAGCTCGATGTTCACGCCCGCGTCGGCCAGCGCCTCGAAGAAGCCCGCCGTCACACCCGGATTCGTCTTCATACCGGCGCCGACCAGGGAGATCTTGCCGATCTGGTCGTCGTAACGCAGCGAGTCGAACCCGATGGTGCTCTTCGTCTTCTCCAGGGCGTCGATGGCCTTGCGGCCCTCGGTCTTGGGAAGGGTGAAGGAGATGTCGGTCAGACCGGTCGACGCGGCCGAGACGTTCTGCACGACCATGTCGATGTTGATCTCGGCGTCCGCGATGGACCGGAAGATCGCCGCGGCCTCGCCCGGCTTGTCCGGTACGCCGACGACCGTGACCTTGGCTTCGGAGACGTCATGGGCGACTCCGGAGATGATGGCGTGCTCCACCTGCTGGTCCCCTTGCGGCTCGTTGCTGACCCAGGTGCCGCGCAGTCCGGAGAAGGACGAGCGGACGTGGATCGGGATGTTGTATCGGCGTGCGTACTCCACGCACCGGTGCAGCAGCACCTTGGAGCCGGAGGCGGCGAGCTCCAGCATGTCCTCGAAGGAGATCCAGTCGATCTTCTGGGCCTTCTTCACGACCCGGGGGTCGGCGGTGAAGACACCGTCCACATCGGTGTAGATCTCACAGACCTCGGCGTCCAGCGCTGCCGCGAGGGCGACCGCGGTCGTGTCCGACCCGCCCCGGCCGAGGGTGGTGATGTCCTTCTTGTCCTGGGACACACCCTGGAAACCGGCGACGATGGCGATGTTGCCCTCGTCGAGAGCGGTGCGGATCCGGCCCGGCGTGACATCGATGATGCGCGCTTTGTTGTGGACCGAGTCGGTGATGACACCTGCCTGGCTGCCCGTGAACGACTGGGCCTCGTGGCCCAGGTTTTTGATCGCCATGGCCAGCAGGGCCATGGAAATCCGCTCACCCGCGGTCAGCAGCATGTCGAATTCACGTCCGGCAGGGATCGGGGATACCTGCTCGGCGAGATCGATCAACTCGTCCGTCGTGTCGCCCATCGCCGAAACCACGACAACGACCTGGTGGCCGTTCTTCTTGGCATCGACGATTCGCTTGGCGACCCGCTTGATGCCTTCGGCATCGGCAACGGAGGAGCCTCCGTACTTCTGCACGACAAGGCCCACGTGCGCTCCTCGTTAGTCATTACTGCGGTCGGCTCAGTCTACCGAGCGCGCCGGTCCGGCCCACGTGATACCACATCGTGAGATGTCGCGCTCACGATCCGATCATGCGGCGGCCCTGCCCGCTCGGTGAGGATGCCTGCCCCGGACCACTCGCGGTACGCGGAACGTGGTCCGGCTCACACGGATCACGCGGATCACGCGGGCCGTCAGGTCACCGTACGCAGACCCAGCGGACCCGCGAGCTCCTCGGCCATGACCCTTCCCGCCTCCTTCTCCAGGTCCTCCTCGCCCAGGTCCTCGTCCGTGTCCAGGCCGTCCAGCTCCTGGAGCGGCTGGTCGAGGCGGACGTGCGCCACCAGGGACTGGAGGGCGCGCAGGCAGGCGGAGGCGGTGGGGCCCCAGTTGGAGAAGTACGAGAACTGCCACCACCACAGCGCTTCGCTGGTGCGGCCCGCCCGGTAGTGGGCCAGGCCGTGGCGCAGGTCCGTGATGATGTCGGCCAGGTCGTCCGAGATGCGGCAGGCGACGGGCGCCTTGCGCGGCTCGTACGGGTCGAAGACCTCGGAGTACACGTCGATCGGGTCGAGCATGACGGCGAAACGTTGCCGCAGATCGTCCGGGTCGGGCTCCGGGCCGAGGTCCGGCTCGTACCGCTCGTCCGGAACGATGTCCTCGTGCGCGCCGAGCCGGCCTCCTGCCAGCAGGAGCTGGGACACCTCAAGCAGCAGGAACGGGACAGCGCTGTCCGGCTCGTCACCCTTGGCCACTTCCGTGACGGCGACGATGAAGCTCTCGATCTGGTCGGCGATCTGGACGGCGAAATCGTCCGGGTCCTGCGCGACCGCGTGCAGCAGCTTTGCGTTGGCGTCAGACATCGAGCAATCGTCTCCCCTCGAAGGCACGGCCCAGCGTGACCTCGTCGGCGTACTCAAGATCTCCCCCGACGGGGAGTCCACTGGCCAGGCGTGTCACCCGCAGACCCATCGGCTTGATCATCCGGGCGAGGTAGGTGGCGGTGGCCTCGCCCTCCAGGTTCGGATCGGTGGCCAGGATCAGCTCGGTGACGGCACCGTCCGCGAGGCGGGCCAGCAGCTCGCGGATCCGCAGGTCGTCGGGGCCGACGCCCTCGATGGGGCTGATGGCCCCGCCGAGCACGTGGTAGCGGCCGCGGAACTCCCGCGTCCGCTCGACCGCGACGACATCCTTGGGCTCTTCGACGACGCAGATGACCGCCGGGTCGCGGCGCGGATCACGGCAGATCCCGCACTGCTCCTCCTGCGCGACATTGCCGCACACCGCGCAGAAACGGACCTTGTCCTTGACCTCGAGGAGGGCATGGGCGAGGCGGCGTACATCGGTCGGCTCGGCCTGGAGGATGTGGAAGGCGATCCGCTGCGCGCTCTTGGGACCGACGCCGGGCAGCCTGCCCAATTCGTCGATGAGGTCCTGGACCACGCCTTCGTACAACGGATTGCCTTCCTTGTCCTGCCGGTCTTGCGGTCTTGCGGTCTTGCCTGGTACGTACGGTAGTTGCTGCGGGGCCGCCTTAGAAGGGCAGTCCCGGCATCCCGCCGAGCCCCTGGGCCAGCGGGCCGAGCTTCTCCTGCTGGAGCTGCTGCGCGTTCTCGTTCGCGGCCTGGACCGCGGCGACGATCAGGTCCGCGAGGGTCTCGGTGTCTTCCGGGTCGACCGCCTTGGGGTCGATCACCAGGGCACGTAGCTCGCCGGAGCCGTTGACGGTCGCCTTGACCAGGCCGCCGCCGGCCTGGCCGTCGACGTCGGTCCTGGCAAGCTCCTCCTGCGCCTTGGCGAGGTCCTGCTGCATCTTCTGGGCCTGCTGAAGCAGCTGCTGCATGTTGGGCTGGCCACCACCGGGAATCACGGTCACTCCTGGCACTTCGACGACGATTGTTTCGGTAAGGCGAGCCTACGTGTTCGCCGGGCGCCGTGCCCCATGCCGTACGAAGCGACTCTTTCGAGTGAGACCTGGGGGCTCGTGCGGCTGACCACGACGCGGTTCGGGCTGGAAATACCGGTATATCGGCCCCACGGCCCACCATTCGGCGGTAGGAAGGGCATGCGTATGCACTGCGTCACAGCACGTCGCACCATGTCACAGCACGCCGCAGCACGTCGCACCACGCCACACCAGCCGCACCACGTCGCACCACGTCGCACCAGCCGCACCACGTCTCGCAATGTCACGGACAGAGCGCAAGCGCAGAGGAGTGCCCGGTGAGCCAGCCGGAGATGCAGCCCGAGGGGCCCGCCTGGAGGGAGGGCGGGGGTGCGACCGAGCAGTCGCACGACGAGGACGATCTGACCGGGCGGCCGTTCCCGCTCGGCGACTGGGGCGAGCCGGCGGAGCGTCTCGACGAGCTCTACCGGTGGGTGGAGGCGGGCGCGCTGCACACGGCCGACTGGTACCTCGCCGACCGGGCCCGCAAGCGCCGCGCGGCGCGCGCGCTGCGGACGGGCACGGCCGCCGGTGTGATCGTCGGGGCCGCGCTGCCGCTCGTCGATCTGGCGGGGGCGGTGGACGGCGCGGCGGGCTGGGGTTACCTGTCGCTGCTGCTGGGAGCCGCGTGCGTGGCCTGCGACCGGTACTTCGGGCTCACGTCGGGGTGGATGCGGGACCTGGCCGCGGCGCAGGCGGTGCAGCGGCGGTTGCAGGCGCTCCAGTTCGACTGGGCGTCGGAGAGCGTACGGGAGATGCTCGGGCCCACGGAGGGGACGGCGAGCGAGGCGGCCGAGCGCTGCCTCGGCATTCTCCGGCGGTTCTCCGAGGACATCTCGGAGCTGGTGCGGTCGGAGACGGCGGACTGGATGGTGGAGTTCCGGGCGGGGCCGGCGCCGTTGGTGATGCAGTCGGCGGGGGCGCCGGGTGGGGTGGGGCGGCCGGACGGGAGCGCGTCGGTGGGGCGGTACCCGTTGCCTCCGGGTGCGCGGCCGAACATGCCTCGGCAGCGGCCGCCGGAATCGCCCCGCTGAGGGTGGGCGGGGGTGCGGGAGGCCGCTGCGCGGGGCTTTCCCCGACCCGCCCCTTCCCGAACTGGGGCGCCGCCCCAGACCCCGGTCCTCAAACGCCGGACGGGCTGAAGTGGCCAGGGGTCTTCCGGGGCTCCGCCCCAGGCCCCGGTCCTGAAACGCCGGACGGGCTGAGGTAGCCGGGGGTTGCCGGGGCTCCGCCCCAGGCCCCGGTCCTCAAACGCCGGACGGCTGGAAACGGGTGGGTGCCACCGGACGGCTGGAAAGGGGTGGGTGTCGGCGGGCGGGATCGATGTGGCCGGGTTTTCCGGGGGTCGGTCAGCTGAATATGATCATGGAGCCTTGGCCTAGGCTGCGGGTCGCTGCCGCGTGCAGGCCCAGCCAGACGTGGCGTTCGCGGGCGAAGGGGCTGTCGTCGTACGGAAGAGCGCCGGCCGGCTCCTCCAGGGTGGTCGGGCGCTCGGGCGGCCGGGGCGCCGACGGTGGGTTCGCCGGGTCGATGCCGATCGCGGGGGCGACGAATTCCAGCTCCCGCAGCAGGCCCTGCGTGGAGCCCAGGGGTCCACCGCCCGCCAGGAGTTCCTCGTTGGACAGGGGCGCCGCGTAGTCGACCGGGACATACGCGCCCGCGTGGTCGTAGTGCCAGACCAGGTGGGACTGCTGCGCTGTCGACTCGAACATCTCCAAGAGCTGCTCGTAGTCGCCGCCCAGGGCGTCCACCGGCGTCACTTCGAGACCGCAGAGCTGGAGCAGGTACGCGCGCCGCAGGAAGTGCAGGGCGTCGTAGTCGAAGCCCGCCACCGGGGCGACATCGCCCGAGAGGCCCGGCATGTAGGCGAAGACGGGAACGGTCGGCAGGCCCGCGTCGGTGAGGGCCTTGTCGTACGACGCGATCTCTTCGGCGAAGGGGTTGTCGGGGCTGTGGCACAGCACATCGACGAGGGGGACCAGCCACAGGTCACAGGCCACGTACGGCTCGCTCTCCACTGGATTCGTGCGACGGTCCAGGCAGCGTAGTGCTACCAAGTCGCCGCGCACAGTTGGCGGGCGTACAGCGGTCTCCTCAACTGCCGCTGCCCACGTCCCAGATCCAGGCCCCGCCCTCCGGCTTTCCCGGCTGCCCGAGCAGCCGCGACACCGCGTCGCGCAGCGCCGGAGCGTTGTCCTGCGGCGCGAGTACGACGACTCCCGCCCGCCAGAATTCAAGGTCGGCGCGTGCCTGGGCCTGCCAGTTGGCGCCGATCACCGGGACGGGGCCGCCGTAGCGGATGTCGCGCAGGAGGTTGGAGGTGTGGCGGGGGGACGCGCCGTAGATGCCGATGCGGTCCGGGCCCCAGGGGCCGTTGAAGTAGCCGCCGGGGACCGCGAAATCAGGTGCTGTGGCGGACTGCCAGTGCAGTGCCTCCGCGTTGCCGGCGTCCGGGAGCGGGACGGGGACCACCGATTCGCCCTCGGCGACGTACGACCTCCACCTGCCCTCCGCGATGAACGCGGGGACTTCGGGGCGCTCCCGCACCGGCATCGGCGTCGGCACGATCGGCAGGAGCGCGAGGGCGATCGCGGTGAGCCCCAGGGTGCGCGAGAGGCGGTCGGGAGCGGTGCGGACACGGTCCGCCGCCAGCGCCACCAGGATGCCCAGCACCGGGGCGCAGATCATCGCCACCCGCGACTCGATGACCGACTCGAAGAGCGGCTGGTGGGCGAGGGCCCGCCACGGTCCCGGCAGGATCACCTCGGTGTACGGGATGCGGAACCTGGGGCCGAGTGAGAGAAGCGCCGCGGCCAGGCCGGTGAAGGTGAGCGACTTGACCAGCGGCAGCCGCCAGAGGGCCAGGACGATGGCGAAGGCGAGGCCGGCCAGCGGCCAGCCGTAGAAGGCGTTCTGCTCGGTGCGGTTCATGGCGAGCGGGTCGGCCCGTGCCTCGTCGCCGAGCAGCGCGCGCCCGGAGAACTCCAGGAAGGCGAGCGGGCTGTTGCCGGCTTTGTCGCCGTGCAGCACGCTGTGGTAGCTCTGCGGGCCGAAGAACTGCCAGTACAGCGGGAAGGCGACCAGCGGTACGCACACGGCGGCCGCCACCCCGAGCCCCCTGAGCAGCGGGCGCCACGCCTTTCGCGCCACTTCGCGGTGCGCGAGGGCGTACGAGAGGGCGAAGAGCAGCATGCCCATGGCGGCGAGGAGGAGCGGCTCCTCACCGAGGAAGATCTGGTACGTCGCGAACAGGCCGAGCAGGACGCCGTCGCGTACGACCCTCTCGCCCTCGCAGAGCCGCAGCGCCCGGTCGGTGATCACCGGGATCATGAAGAGCACGGTGAAGTTGGGGTGCGCGTTGGCGTGCGAGATCATCGGCGGCGCGAAGGCGCACAGCGCGGCGCCGGCGGCCGCCGCCCAGCGGTTGCGTACGAGCCGCTTTGCGATCAGCCAGTACCAGGCGACGGCGGTCGCGGCGAGGCCGCCGGTCAGGACGAGCGCCCAGGTCATGGTCGGCCCGAAGGCCAGCGTCACGGGGATGAACGGTACGGACAGCCCGAGCATGACCGTGTTCGCCATGAGGTTCACGCCGTCGGGATAGTTCTGCGCGGTCGTGAAGAGCGGGTTCCGCAGGTGGGTGATGTTGTCGGCGGTGACCGCGAAGAACCACTCCCACTGGTTCTGGTCCTGCCCGGAGTCGGCCAGATAGCGACGGTCCAGGTCCGCCCACAGCCCCTTGTAGAGCAGCACGGAGGCGAGGAGGAAAAGGGCGGCAACAGCAACATCGACGCGCCGGATCCGGCGGGCCTTCAGCCGTACGAGCTCGAAAAGCACCTTGGCGTAGTCGGCCGGCCTGACCTTGGAGCCCTCCTGGTGGGCCCAGCGGACCGGGACCTCGGCCACCGGCCAGCCCGCCCGCCGGAAGAACTGCAGTATCTCCACGTCCGTCCCCCACCCGTCGAGACGGGCGTCGGCGAAGGCGGTCCGCGCCTTGTCGCCGTCGAAGAGCTTGAAGCCGCACTGGGTGTCCCGTATGCCGGGCACGGCGACGGCCCGTATGAGCCGGTTGCCCATCCGTCCGAGCCACTCGCGCAGGCGCCGCTGGTGTACGTCGATGGACGAATCGGGGTGGGCGCGCGAGCCTATGGCGGCGGCGAGCCCTTCGCCGTCCTGGGAGAGTTCCTTGTCGAGGCGGTCGAGTTCCTCGATGGGGGTGGCCAGGTCCGCGTCCGTGACGAGCACCCGGGCGCCGCGCGAGGCGATGACGCCTCGGCGCAGGGCGTGGCCCTTGCCGCGGTTGCCCCTCTCGTCGGCCTCCACCAGCAGGATGCGCGGCTCGCGGGCGGCGGCCGCCCGTACCGCGTCGGCCGTGCCGTCCGTGGAGCCGTCGTCGACGACGATCAGCTCCCAGCGGCTCCAGCGGCCGGGGTGCGCGTCCAGGTGGGCGCAGATCGCCTCCAGGGTGGGGCCCAGGCGCCGTTCCTCGTTGTACGCGGGAACGACGACCGTCAGGTCGGCTCTCACTGCTGCGGCCGCTCCGGCCGCTCGCCGCTCTCGAGTCGCTCGGCCCAGGCCAGCATCTGCGCGTGATACGCCGCGATGACGGCCCGTACCGCCTCGGCGTCCCCCCGCGTCACCGCGTCGACGACTTCCGAGTGGCCGTTCCACATCCGGGCCCTGAGGCTCGGGTCTCCGCGCAGGTACGGGACGGAGAAGACCCAGCAGCGCAGCCGGAGCTGGTGCAGGAAGCCGGAGATGTGCGGGTTGTCGTTGAGGGCGCCGAGCTCGCGCCAGAAGCGCAGGTCGTACCCGATGAAGATGTCCAGGTCGCCCGCGCGGGCCGCCCGCGCCGCCTCTTCGGCCCGGCGCCTGATGGCCATGAGCACGTCCGCGCAGGCGCCGCTCCAGCCGCCTGCCACCAGCTTGCGGAAGAGGCCGTCGGTGATCAGGGAACGGGCTTCGACCATGCCGCGGAAGTCCGCCACGGAGATCTCGCGGACGCGGAAGCCGCGGTGGTGGTCGCAGTCGAGGAGGCTCTGTGCCGCCAGGTCGACGAGCGCTTCCCTGACGGGGGTCGCGGAGACCCCGTACTGGTCGGCGATCTGCTTGACGGTGAATCCCTGCCCCGGCCGCAGACGGCCGGCGAGCACCTCGTCACGCAGCGCGTCGGCTATCTGCTGCCGCAGGGTGTTGCGGGTGACAGGTCCGCTCGCGGGCATGGCGTCTTTCCCCTTCGTATGGCTCCGGACACCTTAGGCGGTGCGGCCGGGAGCCTGCCGGAGGGTGTCGTACGCGGGCAGGGGCCGGGGCCCCCGCCCGCGCGGTCGGCGCCGGCTGTCAGGCGGCGGTGGTGTGTTCGTCCGCCGCCGACAGGGCGATGTCCAGGACGGCCAGACCCTCCTTCGCCTCCCCCTCGGTGACGTTGCAGGGCGGGACGACGTGCGTGCGGTTCATGTTGATGAAGGGCCACAGGCCGTTCTTCTTGCAGGCCGCGCCGAACGCCGCCATCGGGGCGTTGTCCGCGCCCGACGCGTTGTACGGGACGAGCGGCTCGCGGGTCTCGCGGTCCTTGACCAGGTCGAGGGCCCAGAACATGCCCGTACCACGGATCTCGCCGATGCTCGGGTGGCGCTCGGCCAGCTCGCGCAGGCCGGGGGCGATCACCGTCTCGCCGATGTGCGCCGCGTTCTCGACGACCCGCTCCTCCTCCATCACCTGAATGGTGGCGACGGCGGCCGCACAGGCCAGCGGGTGGCCCGAGTACGTCAGACCGCCGGGATACGGCCGCTTCTCGAAGGTCTCGGCGATCGCACCGGAGATCGCCACACCCCCGAGAGGCACGTAACCGGAATTGACCCCCTTCGCGAAGGTCATCAGGTCCGGTACGACGTCGAAGTGCTCGGAGGCGAACCACTTGCCCGTACGGCCGAAGCCCGCCATGACCTCGTCGAGGACGAAGACGATGCCGTACCGGTCGCAGATCTCGCGTACGCCCGCGAGGTAGCCGGGCGGCGGCGTCATGATGCCCGCCGTGCCCGGAATGGTCTCCAGAACGATCGCGGCGATGGCGGCCGGCCCCTCGAAGGCGATCGTGTCCTCGAGGTGCTGGAGCGCGCGGGCGCACTCCTGGGCCTCGGTCTCGGCGTAGAAGGCCGACCGGTACAGGAACGGCGCCCAGAAGTGGACCGTCCCCGACGTGCCGTTGTCGGACGCCCAGCGGCGCGGGTCGCCGGTCAGGTTGATCGCGGTCGTCGTACCGCCGTGGTACGAGCGGTAGGCGGCCAGGACCTTGTGGCGGCCCGTGTGCAGACGGGCCATGCGGACGGCGTTCTCGATGGCCTCGGCGCCGCCGTTGGTGAAGAAGATCTTGTCGAGGTCACCGGGGGTGCGCTCGGCGATGAGGCGTGCGGCCTCGGAACGCGGCTCGACGGCGAAGGCGGGCGCGAAGGTGGAGAGCTTCGCCGCCTGCTCCTGGATCGCCGCGACGACCTTCGGGTGCTGGTAGCCGATGTTCGTGAAGACGAGGCCGCTGGTGAAGTCGAGGTAGCGGTTGCCGTCATAGTCCCAGAAGTACGAACCCTCGGCGCCGGCGACGGCGAGCGGATCGATCAGACCCTGGGCGGACCAGGAGTGGAACACGTGCGCGCGGTCTGCGGCTTTCACGGCCGCGCCGGACTGCGAGTGGGCATGAGGGGTCATGGCCCCAGGGTAGGGACGCGCTGGTGGGAGCCGACATGGCCACCTTGTATGGCCTGCGCCACTTTGGTGGGCAGGGTGTCGATGGATCCCGACACTCCATTGACAACACACTGTCACAGTGACAGCATCCTGCCGTAGCAGTCGATCCGAGGAGACCGTCATGGCAGACAGGACCGTGCACCTCGCCGTTTACGACACGTTCGCCGACTGGGAGACGGGCCACACCACCGCCCACCTGGCCCGGAACGGCCACACCGTCAACACCGTCGCAGCGACCGACGCCCCCGTCACGACCATGGGCGGCGTACGCATCCAGCCCGACCTCACGCTCGACGACCTGAACCCCGAGGACAGCGCCCTGCTGGTCCTCACCGGCGCGAGCCTGTGGGACACGTCCGACGACCTCGCCCCCTTCGCCCGCAAGGCACGCGCGTTCCTCGACGCGGGCGTACCGGTCGCGGCGATCTGCGGCGCGACGGCCGGCCTGGCACGCGAGGGCGTACTCGACGACCGCACCCACACCAGCGCCGTCCCCTTCTACCTCGCCGCCACCGGCTACAAGGGCGGCGACCACTACCGCGACGAGGACGCCGTCACCGACGAGGAAGGCCTCCTGATCACGGCCGGGCCCACCGAGCCGGTCGCTTTCGCCCGCGAGGTGTTCGCGCGGCTCGGCGTGTACGAGGGCGAGAAGCTCGACGCCTGGTACCGGCTGTTCCACGATTCCGACGCGTCCGCCTTCGAGGTGCTGGAGTCGTGAGCGGCACCCCGGAGCAGGAGCTGCTCAGCCGTACCGCGCTCGGCACCTTCCGCCTCAACGGCCAGTTCCTCGCGCTCTCCGAGGAACTGGCCCGCCCGGCCGGGCTGACCGCCGCCTGGTGGCAGGTCATCGGCGCCGTACTGCGCGATCCACTGCCGGTGGCCGGCATCGCCCGCACCATGGGGATCACCCGGCAGAGCGTGCAGCGCATCGCCGACCTGCTCGTCACCAAGGGCCTCGCGGAGTACGTCCCCAACCCCGCCCACCGCAGAGCCAAACTGCTGCGGCCCACCGAGGCGGGCCGGGAGGCCGTACGGAAGATAGAGCCGGGGCACGCGGCGCTCGCGGCGCGGCTCAAGGCGGAGCTGGGCGAGAAGGGCTTCGCCGAGACGGTACGCGTACTGGAGCGGCTCTCCAGGGCGCTGGACGCGGTGGCGGAACCGTAGGCCGCTTCGCACCCGTCCTTGTCGTACCGGCGCACTATCCTCAGGCAACTGGGGGAGTTCTCGGGGGAGGGGTGGCGCTGCCATGGAGAAACTGGGACCGGCCGACCCACAGCAGATCGGCGCCTACCGGCTGTTGGCGCGCCTCGGCGCGGGCGGGATGGGGCAGGTCTATCTGGCCCGCTCGGGCCGTGGCCGTACGGTCGCCGTCAAGCTGGTACGCCGAGAGCTCGCCGAGCAGGAGGAGTTCCGCGCCCGCTTCCGCCAGGAGGTGGCGGCGGCGAGACGGGTCGGCGGCCGGTGGACGGCGCCGGTGCTCGACGCGGACACGGAAGCGGTGGTCCCCTGGGTGGCCACCGGCTACGTGGCCGGCCCGGACCTCCACACGGTCGTCAGCGCCGACGGCCCGCTCCCGGAGCGCTCCGTCCACATCCTGGGGGCAGGGCTGGCGCACGCACTGCGGGACATCCACACGGCTGGTCTCATCCACCGCGACCTGAAGCCGTCCAACATCCTGATCACCATCGACGGCCCGCGCGTCATTGATTTCGGCATCGCGCGCGCCCTGGAAACGGTCACGGAGGCGGCCGGCCTCACCAGAACCGGCGCCCTGGTCGGCTCCCCCGGCTTCATGGCCCCGGAACAGGTCCGCGGTGAGCGCATCACACCGGCCTGCGACATCTTCTGCCTGGGCTCGGTCATGGCCTACGCGGCGACGGGCCGCCTCCCCTTCGGCACGGCCGACAGCGGAGTCCACGCCCTGATGTACCGCATAGCGACCGAACCGCCGACGCTGGACGGCATCCCGGAGGGCCTCCAGGACCTGATCGGCTCCTGCCTGCACAAAGACCCCGCGGCACGCCCTTCCCTCGCCCGGGTGCTGGAGCGCACCCGTGGCGGCGACAGCGGCGACCCCTGGCTCCCGGCGGCCCTGGTGGCCCAGCTCGGCCGCCACGCCATAGAGCTCCTGGAGGTCGAGAACCCGGCCGACACCACCACGACCCCGGCGGCCGGACCGCCCGGAGCCCCCGGCCTCGCGCACGACGGCGCCGGGAGGGGACGTGCCGGGGTGCTCCCCGCAGGGCGTCGAACGCAACCCCCGCGAACGAACCAGGACCTGCCCGAAGGTTCGGCGCCCGAGGAGACGCCCCGGAACGGCACCGGCCCCTCGGCCCCGGCTTCCGGGGCCACCCCCGGCCCGCATGCGACCCCGACAGTCGTCACACCGCCCACCGCGCCCCCGCCGCCGGGCGCCCTCCCACCACTGCCCGCCGGCTACACGCTGCCACAACCGCACCACGCCCAGCCACACACCCCACCGCCGCACCACGCCCAGCCGCACACCCCACACCCGCACACCCCACCGCCGCACCACGCCCAGCCGCACCACCAGCCGCACACCGCACCCGGCGGCTACGGCTACCCCACGCCGCAGTACCTCTACCAGCCACCGGCCGCCGCCGCCCCCGAACCACCACACCGCAGCAGCCGTTCGACGGCCGCCCTGATCGCGGTGGCGCTGGTCGTCGCGCTCACCGCGGGCGGCTCCGTGTACGCCTTCATGACCGCCGACGACGAAACACCGCACACGGACACTTCGGCCACGGACAACCGCGACCACGCCTCCCCACCCCCCGCGAGCGAGAAAACCACCACCCCCTCGCCCACAGCCACCACCCCCTCCCCCTCCCCCACCACCGCTGACGCCTCCATACCCGCCGAGTACCTCGGCACCTGGAGCGGCGGCCTGGACGGCGCGGCGGGCCGCAGCACGCGACGCCTGGTCATCCAGCAGGGAAAGACCGGCGACACGGTCCTGTCCCTCACCGCCGAAGGACCGGCCGCAGGCGGCGGCACGTACCACTGCGTCTTCGAGGCGGAACTGACCGCGCCGCCGCGCGGCACCGGCTCCCCCCTGCGCATCGGCCCGTCCAGGGTCACCGTCGGCGAGCCCATGAGCTCCTGCTCACCGGGCGCCGCCACGGAGGTGACCCTGCTCCCCGACGGCCGCCTGCGCCGGGTGAACCCGGCCACCGGCGAGTCCCTCACGTACGTGAGATCAGGCTGACGCCGGTACGACGCGGGGCCCCGGCGTGAAAACCCGCCGGGGCCCCGCGTCGTACCGTCCGCTCAGATGAACGAGTTGATCTCGATCGTCTCGGTGCGGCCGGGACCGACACCGATCGCCGAGATCGGCGCGCCCGACATCTCCTCCAGCGCCTTCACGTACGCTTTCGCGTTCTTCGGAAGCTCGTCGAAGGTCTTGGCCTTGCTGATGTCCTCGGACCAGCCGGGGAAGTTCTCGTACACCGGCTTCGCGTGGTGGAAGTCGGTCTGGCTGTACGGGAGCTCCTCGACGCGCTTGCCGTCGATCTCGTACGCCACGCACACCGGGATCTGCTCCCAGCCGGTCAGCACGTCCAGCTTCGTGAGGAAGAAGTCCGTCAGACCGTTGACCCGCGTCGCGTACCGCGCGATCGGCGCGTCGAACCAGCCGCAGCGCCGGTCGCGGCCGGTGGTGACACCGCGCTCGCCACCGATGCGGCGCAGCGCCTCACCGTCCTCGTCGAACAGCTCGGTCGGGAACGGACCGGCACCCACGCGCGTGGTGTACGCCTTGAGGATGCCGATGACGCGGCTGATCTTCGTCGGTCCGACGCCCGTACCCGTGCAGGCACCGCCGGCGGTCGGGTTCGACGACGTGACGAAGGGGTACGTGCCGTGGTCGACGTCGAGCAGCGTGCCCTGGCCGCCCTCGAAGAGGACGACCTTGTCCTCGTCGAGCGCGTTGTTCAGGATCAGCGTCGTGTCGGCGACGTACTGCTTGATGTTCTCGCCGTGCGTCAGCAGCTCTTCGACGACCTGTCCGGCCTCGATCGCGCGGCGGTTGTACAGCTTCGTGAGCAGCTGGTTCTTGATCTCCAGAGCCGCCTCGACCTTTTGGGTCAGGATCGACTCGTCGTAGAGGTCCTGCACGCGGATGCCGGTGCGGTTGATCTTGTCCGCGTACGTCGGGCCGATACCGCGGCCCGTGGTGCCGATCTTGCGCTTGCCGAGGAAGCGTTCCGTCACCTTGTCGACCGTGACGTTGTACGTCGTGATGATGTGGGCGTTGCCGCTGATCAGGAGCTTGGACGTGTCGACGCCTCGCTCGTTCAGACCGCTCAGCTCGGAGAGCAGTACCGACGGGTCGATGACGACGCCGTTACCGATGACCGGCGTGCACTCAGGCGAGAGGATTCCGGAAGGGAGAAGATGCAGCGCGTACTTCTGGTCGCCGACGACGACCGTGTGGCCGGCGTTGTTGCCGCCCTGATAGCGCACTACATAGTCAACGGACCCACCGAGCAGGTCGGTGGCCTTTCCCTTGCCTTCGTCACCCCACTGAGCACCGAGCAGCACAAGTGCGGGCACAGGCGTACACCCCTTCCGGGCGGGGCATGTCCAAGGTCAGGGGGAGTACGTACGGCGTACACCCGATACTGAGCCGTCGGACCGGTTGCCCCGGAATAGACGAAGCCCCTGGCGCAATAGCGCAAGGGGCTCTTGCACAAAGATGCTACCCGAGGAAGGACCGAGGTGTCGGCTCCAGAGCCCGCCGCGAGCACCGCGCACCCGCTGCTCGTGGTCATCGACCCGGTCGCCCGGCGCACGGACGGCGAGTCCGTGCGGATCGCCAAGGACGTCCTGTGCGCCCGCGCCAACGTCAGAATCTGCCTCCCCGAGGGGCCGGAGGAGTTCGCGCGGGCCCTTGCCCGCAGGGGCAGCCGCCGCCCCGTGGTCGTCGGTGACGACCGGGCGCTGCTGCGCGCCGTGGCCCTGCTGCACCGGGAAAGGGAGCTGGGCGCCGGGGCGCTCGCGCTGATCCCGGTGGGAGCCTCCGTGGACATCGCGCAGGCGCTCGGCGTGCCGATAGGGGCGGTGGCGGCGGCCCGTGCGGTCCTGGAGGGAGTGGTGCGGCGGCTGGATCTGCTGGTGGACGACAGCGACGGGGTGGTGCTGGGCGACCTGCGGATCCCGGCCGCGCCATTGCCGGTCGCGGCCGCCGCGTCCGTCTGGGGCACGTGCCGTTCGCTGGTACGCACACTGGTGCGGCCCGCGCCGCAGTCCGCGCCGCCGCCGCTCGCCCGTACGTACCGGTTGCGCGTCGAGGCGGACGGGGTCCTCCTCAACGACCTGGACCGGCCGGTGGAGGACGTGTCGGTGTGCTCGCGCGGCGGGCGCGCCGAGGTGGTGATCCGCCCGCAGGACGGTGAGCAGGTGCGGGTGGAGGCGCTCGCGGTGACGGTGTCGGGCCCGGACTTCCGCTACCGGGCCGACGCACTGGTGGCGGGCCCGGTCCGGAGGCGGACGTGGACGGTGCGGCCGGAGGCGTGGTCGCTGACGCTGCCGGCCTGAGACCGGCCCGCCCAGGGGCGCCGGCCCGCTGACCGCTTGGCGTACGGTGCTGCCGGCGGCGCCCGGGGCCCTGTGACACTTCTGTGACGGCTCCGCATCGGGAGCGTGGCCGGAAGGTCGGTAGCGTCGTACCGGCACATGAGACTGCGATCCACGCACCGGGAGGGCACGTGGCCGAGGGCCCGGAGTCGACCAGGCGAGTCGACGAATCCGAATTCCTCGAAATGAGCGGACAGGACCCCGCGCAGGCCAGAGTGCTGCGCAAGTCCCTGGAGGAGCTCGCCTCGGGCCGGGGCGGCGACGCCCTGAAGGAAATGGCCCAGGAGGTCCTGTCGGGACGCGCGGGCCTGCGGGACGCGCTGGACGTGTCCGCCTACTCCGACCAGCTCGTCGCGCAGGCGGCTCCCATGGCCGAGAAGTGGGCGGCGCTCCCCTCGGCCGAACGTGAGGCGCTCGCCGCCGAGGGTGAGCGGAGCATGGCCGAGGAACTCTCCGCGGCGGACGGCTTCCCCGAGGTGGCGTCCAGCGGCTACGACCACCAAGCGGTCTAGGAAGGATCGGCCCGCATGTTCCCGTACGACAACATCGACAGCCTTGAGACGTTCCTGTCGAAGGTCCGCTTCGGAAGCCTCATGACCGTCCCCGCGTACCTGGCGCTCATGCTGTTCCTCACCAGTGAGGAGGGATGGCACTGGAGCTTCCTCGTGTTCTGCGCGCTGCCGCCGCTGACCGCGTTCCTGGGCTTCCTGGCGAAGCGGGACATCCGTCCGGGGCTCGGGATGGCGGTCCTCGCTCTGGCCATCGCACCCGTGCCCCTGGTCGGCGCCATCGAGCTCCTCTAGCCCCGGTACGCCGGCCCGTCACACCTCGACGCGCAGCTCCCGCAGCCCACGGATGACGAATCCCGGCTTCCACTCCGGCTCGGCAGCCAGCCGCATCCCCGGCGCCCGGCGCAGCAACTCCCCGAAGGACGCGGCCAGTTCCAGGCGGGCGAGCGGCGCCCCCAGGCAGTAGTGGATGCCCGCCCCGAGCGACACGTGCGGGTTGTCCGAGCGGCCGAGATCGAGCGCTTCCGGCCGGGCGAAGGCCGCCGGGTCCCGGTTCGCGGAGCCGAAGAGCAGCGCCACCTCCGAGCCGCGCGGGATCACGGTCCCACCTACCTCGATGTCGTCGAGCACCCAGCGCTCGAAGAGCTGGAGCGGAGTGTCGTAGCGCATCAACTCCTCCACTGCGGTGGGGAGAAGCCCGTGGTCCGCCCGCAACGCCGCAAGCTGCTCCGGGTGGCGCAGCAGCGTCCGCCAGCCGTTGGCCGTCGTGTTCACCGTCGCCTCGTGCCCCGCGTTCAGCAGCAGCACGCACGTCGAGATCATCTCCTGCTCGCTGAGCCGGTCGCCGCCCTCGTCGTGCGCGGCGATCAGCGCCGAGACCAGGTCCTCGCCGGGCGCCTTGCGGCGTACGGCGATCAAATCCCGCAGGTACGCCGAGAATTCCACCGACGCCCGGACCGCGCGCCGGGCCGTCTCCTGCGGCGGGTTCAGCTCGTACATCCCGCAGATGTCCGCCGACCAGGGGCGGAGCAGCCCGCGGTCCGATTCCGGTATGCCGAGCATCTCCGCGATGACGGCGACCGGGAGGGGTTCCGCGACGGCGGACAGCAGGTCCCCGCCGCCCTCCGCGACGAACGCCCCGGCCAGCTCCGCCGCCAGCCGCCGCACGGTCGGCGCCAGTCGCTCGACGGTACGCGGCGTGAACGCCTTGGAGACCAGGCGCCGGATGCGCGTGTGGTCCGGGGCTTCGAGGTCCAGCAGGCCGTGGTCGTTCAGGACGTGGAACGGCTCGTGGCCGGGGGGCGGCGGCGTACGGCCGAACTCCTCGTGCGTGAAGCGATGGAGGTACGTACGGCCGAGCCGGCGGTCGCGCAGCAGCGCGGAGACGTCGGCGTGGTGCGGGATCAGCCACTGCCGCGTCGGCTCGTACCAGTGGGCACGGCCCCGGCCGCGCAGCTCGGCGTAGGCGGGGTACGGATCGGCGACGAAGGAGGGCGACCAGGGGTCGAACGTCTCTGCCATGAGCAGACGCTAGCGGACGTACTTCTTCAGACGCTCGGTGTCGAGTTCGATGCCCACGGGATCCGGGAGCGTCACTCTCGCTCCGAACCTCACGGTGTGGTTGTCGCGGTAGCCTCCTCCGTCCGGCTCCGGCTCGCTGAACACAGTGACGGTACAGGCGTCACGGTCGATCAGCAGGTACACCGGGATGCCGGCGGCGGCATAGGCAGCAGGCTTCTCGTGCCGGTCCCGCCGGTCGGTGTCGGAGTCGTACGACGTGATCTCGACCGTCATGAGCACGCCGTCGGGATCACCCCAGTCGCCCTGCCCGTCGAAGTGGTCGACGGGAGCGAGCACTCCGTCGGGACGGGCACGGCCCTTGCGGTACTCCTCGACCTTCAAGCCCTGGGTCGGGTTGAGGTCCAGATCGGGCCGCGCCTGCATGCACAGGCGCACCAGCCACATGGTGATCGCCCCGTGAGCTCCATCCGTCATCCCTTTGACCCTGATCCGTCCGTCGATGAATTCGAACCTGACGGATTCGGTCTCCCTCTCGACGAGTGCGGCGATCCTCTCGAACTCCTCGACCGGAATCTGAACCGTGCGCTCTGCCATAACCGTCATGGTGCACCTCCTTCCGTGCGGGCACCAGTGCGGCCACGCCTGGGCCCGTTCGGATCGGCTTCCCTCTCCGACCACCCGTGCGAGTGACCGGCTACCCCGGCGTAACCAGCCGCGCCTCGTACGCGAACACCGCCGCCTGCGTCCGGTCGCGCAGCCCCAGCTTCACCAGGACCCGGCTCACGTGCGTCTTGATCGTGGACTCGGCCACCACCAGGTGCGAGGCGATCTCCGCGTTCGACAGGCCCTGGGCGATCAGGACCAGTACCTCCGTCTCGCGTTCCGTCAGGTCGCCGATCTGGGCGAGCGCGGGCGGGCGCGGGGCCTCCGCCAGCTTCGAGAACTCGGAGATCAGGCGCTTGGTGACCGTCGGGGCCAGCAGCGCCTCCCCGGCCGCCACCACCCGTACCCCGTCGGCAAGCTGCCGCGCCGAGGCATCCTTCAGCAGGAAACCGGAAGCCCCCGCGCGCAGCGCCTGGTAGACGTACTCGTCCAGGTCGAACGTCGTCAGGACCAGCACCTTCGCGTCCGCGTCGGCGGCGACGATCTCGCGGGTGGCGTCGATGCCGTTGAGCTCCGGCATACGGATGTCCATCAGCACGACGTCCGGGCGCAGCTCGGCCACCTTCGTGATCGCCTCGCGGCCGTTCACCGCCTCGCCGACGACCTCGATCTCCGGCATCGCGTTCAGCAGGACCGTGAAGCCCTCGCGGACCATGATCTGGTCGTCGACGATCAGTACGCGAATGGTCATGCCGCCGGCTCCGGCGTCACCACGGTCGCGGCCGGTTCGGACGGCGCGACAGGGATGAACACGGCCACCTCGTAGCCGCCGTCCTCCGTCGCCGCCGCCGTCATCTCCCCGTTCAGCATCGACACCCGCTCGCGCATCCCCGTGATCCCGTGCCCGGCCCCCGGCGACGGTTTGGCCAGGCCCTGCGGCGCGGTGTTCACGATCCGCAGGCCCAGGCCCCCGAGCACGTACGACACCTCCACCTTCGCCGTCGAACCGGGCGCGTGGCGCAGTGCGTTGCTCAGTGCCTCCTGGATGATCCGGTACGCCGAGAGCTCCACGCCCTGCGGCAGTTCACGTACCGAACCCGTCACCGTCTTGTCCACCGTCAGGCCCGCGTCCCGGACATTGGCGATCAGCCCGTCCAGCTCGGCCAGCGTCGGCTGCGGCGCGTCCGGTGCCGCGTAGTCCTCCGCCCGTACGACGCCCAGCACGCGCCGCAGCTCGGTCAGCGCCGCCACCGCGTTCTCGCGGATCGTGACGAAGGCCTGCTCCAGCTCGGGCGGCGGGTTCTCGACCCGGTACGGGGCCGCCTCCGCCTGGATCGCGACCACCGACATGTGGTGCGCGACGACGTCGTGCAGCTCGCGGGCGATCGTCGTGCGCTCCTCCAGCAGGGTGCGCCGGTCGCGCTCCACGGCGGTGACGGTCTTCTGGACCGTAACCTCGCGCTTGGCCTCGCGGCGGATGCTCACCAGCGCGGTGACGAGCAGCGCGAACGCGGAGAAAACCAGCATCTGCGGGCTGTCCGTGCTGTAGCCGCGCCCCAGGAAGGTCTCGGCGAAGACGGCGTACGCCGCTGTGCACGCCCACATCCAGGCGGCGGTGCGCGGCCGGGTCCTGGCCGCGACCACCACCATCACGCCGAGGTGCGCGACGAAGGAGGACGGCGACCACGGCCAGCCGTCCGAGTAGTGGCCGACGACGCCGACGAAGGGCGTGGACAGCAGCGAGACCCACCAGGCCCCGGCCGGCCTGACCAGCGTCATCACCAGGGCGGCGGCCGGTATGAACCCGATCAGGGCGACGCCGAGGCCTCCCCCTTCGCTGTCGGCGACGACCATGGAGAGCAGCATCACGAACATCGCCAGCCCCACCACCACGGCGTGCGGGGTCCAGGCGGCGTACTTCCGCAGCCGCCCCGGCAGCCTCCGGGTGAGCGGCCCGTCCGTACGCATCGGCGGCAGCGGCCGGTAGGCGAAGGCGTCGTGGAAGAGGTCCTGGCGCAGGCCGCTCAGGGCGCCCATGGCCAGGTGGAACTCGGGACTGCGGGTCTTCTCGGTCACGTACAAGACGGTAGGCGAGGGGACGGCCGCGGGCGTCCGCCCCCGTGGGGATCCTCCCGCGTCCGTCCCAGGTACTACGGCGCCCTCGTCAGTCCCGCGCCCGGAACACGTCCGCGTGCTCCCGCGCCCACTGGTCGAAGGTGCGCGCCGGGCGGCCCGTGACCCGCTCGACGGTGTCCACCACGGTGCGGCCCACCTCGGGAGTGTTCTCGTACACGTCCAGCAGGAAGTCGATGGTCTCCTGGTCCATCCCCGCCCGCTGCCACCGCTCGGCCGCCTGCGCCGCGCTCAGCTCGGTCAGGCCGATGTCCTTGCCGCGCGCCGCCGCGAGGATCCGCACCTTGTCGCGCACGGTCAGCGTCTGGGGACCGGTGAGCGCGTACGTACGCCCCGCGTGTCCGTCCTCCGTCAGGGCGACCGCCGCGACCGCGCCGATGTCGGCCTCGTGGACCATGGCGCTCAGCCGGTCGACGAAGGGCTCGAAGACGCTGTCCTGCGTACGGACTCCCTCGGCCCACTCCAGCGTGTTCGACATGAACTCGACCGGCATCACCAGCGTCCAGTCCACGTCCCCGGCCTCCACCGCGTCCTGGAGGTCGCTCGGCCCGCCGCCGTTGAGGACCGTGATGCGCCGTACGCCCGCCTTCGACGCCAGCGCGACGATCTCGGGGCCCGTGGTCAGCGGGGCGAAGTACTCTCCACCGAAGGTGATCAGATGCAGTCCCGTGACGCCTTCGAGAGCCGGGACCAGCGTCTCGGGGTCGGTCAGGTCCGCGCGTACGGTCTCGACGCCGGCCGGGAAGTCCGCCTTCGCCGGGTCACGGGTCAGCGCCCGCACCCGCTCGCCCCTGCGGACCAGCTCGGCGACCACCTGGCGGCCCACGGTCCCTGTCGCTCCGGTTACGAGAATCGTCATTGAGGGCTCCTCTGCTCGGCTTGTTCCACCACCGTAGGAACCCTTGCGGACAGGTACTGTCCGCAATTCGCGCTGCCCGGTCGCTCAGTACGCGAGCTGCTCGATCTCCTCCGCGACCACCGCGCACGCGTCCGCCGCCGGGTCGATCAGCGGGAAGTGCCCGACGTCCTCCAGCAGCGTCAGCCAGACCGGCTCGCCTGCCTTGGCCGCCGCTTCGGTGTAGGCCTCCGCGACCGCCCGCGGTACGACGATGTCGGTGCGGCCCTGCACCAGGACGGTGGCGATACCGGTCGGCAGCAGTGCGGCCGGATCGGCGTACGGCCGGCGCTCGTCGAAGTGCTCCTTGCCGCCGAGCAGTTGTACGGCCGCCTCCGAGCACACCCCCAGTTCGCACGCGACACCGAAGTCCGCGATCGGCGCGAGCGCGACGACGCCGCGCAGCGCGGGCGCCGCCGGCAGGTGCCACGGCGAATCGGGGGCCAGTACGTGCCGGGCGGCCGCCCACAGCGCGAGGTGGCCGCCGGCCGAGTGGCCCGTGACGACGACACGCCGCGGGTCGGCGCCGGGCAGGGCCTCCCGTACGAGACCGGGGAGCAGGTCCATCGCCGCGGCCACGTCGTCGAACGTCTGCGGCCAGCGCCCGGCGACCGGTTCCGTGCCGCGCTGCTGCGGGAGCTCACCACCCGGTTCGCCGCCCCGCCGGTACTCGACGCTGGCGACGGCGAAGCCCCGGCGGGCCAGGAAGTCCGCGAACGGTGAGATGTGCTGCCGGTCGTACGGGGCCCGCCAGGCGCCGCCGTGCAGCACGACGACCAGCGGTGCCCGGTCCCGGCCGTCGCGCGGCGCGTAGAAGTCGATCACCTGGTCGGGGTGTTCGCCGTACGCGGCGGTGGCGTCGGGCGCGACGGCCGGGTGGGAGAAGGCCGACCGGGCCTCGACAGCGTCCCGTTCGGCTGAGGGGTCCGGCATGCGGTGACCAACCCTTCGCTACGTACAGCCAATTGATCTAGGTGTCGGGACGCTACCAGCCCTCAGGCCCGCGCTTCCGGCAGGTCCTGACCCGTATTCCGGCTCAGGACCCGACCAGGATTCGGCTCAGGACCCGGCCAGGACCTCACCCAGCACGCGCGCCGCCCGCTCCGCGTCCGCGAAGCCGACATAGAGCGGGGTGAAGCCGAAACGCAGCACGTCGGGGCGGCGGAAGTCGCCCACCACGCCACGTGCGATCAGCTCCCGCATGACTTCGCCCGTGTCGGCTCCGTCCTCGCACCGCAGCGAGACCTGGCTGCCGCGCTCCTCAGGTGCGGCCGGAGTCACCGACGTGACCCGCCCCCGTGGCACGTACGCCTCCACACATTCCAGGAAGAAGTCCGTCAGAGCGAGCGACTTCTCGCGTACGTCCTCGACACTGACGCCCTCCCACACGTCGAGCGCGGCCTCCAGCGCCAGCATCGACAGGATGTCGGGGGTGCCGACCCTTCCCCTTACCGCGCCGTCCGCCGGGGCGTAACCGGGCGTCATGCCGAAGGGGTCGGTGTGCGAGTTCCAGCCCGGCAGCGGGGAGTCGAAGGCGCCCTGGTGGCGCTCGGCGACGTACAGATAGGCGGGCGAACCGGGGCCGCCGTTCAGGTACTTGTACGTGCAGCCGACGGCGAAGTCGACGCCGTGCGCGTCGAGGCCCACCGGCAGCGCGCCCGCGCTGTGGCACAGGTCCCAGACGGCCAGGGCCCCGGCCTCGTGGGCGGCGGCGGTGAGTCCGGGCAGGTCGTGCAGGCGCCCGGTGCGGTAGTCGACGTGGTTGACGAGCACCGCGGCGGTACGCGGGCCGAGGGCGGCCGGCAGATCGTCCGGGGCGACGGGCACGGCCCGCCGGCCCGTCATGCGGGCGGCGGACTCGGCGATGTAACCGTCCGTGGGGAAGGTGGTGGCGTCGACGAGGATCTCGTCCCTGGACTCCGGCGCCAGCCGGGCAGCGCCCACAACCGCCTTGAAGACGTTGACACTTGTCGAGTCGCCGACCACGACCTGACCGGCGCCCGCGCCGATGAGCGGCGCTATCCGCTCACCGATCCGCTCGGGCGCGGTCCACCAGCCGCTCTCGTCCCAGGAGCGGATGCGCAGCTCGCCCCACTGGCGGGTGATGACGTCGGCCATGCGCTCCGGTACGTGGCGGGGCAGGGCGCCCAGCGAGTTCCCGTCCAGGTAGACGGTCTCGGCGTCGTCCAGCGCGAACAGCTCGCGGTGCTTGGCGAGCGGGTCGGCGGAGTCGAGAGCGACGGCCCGCTGCTGAAGTTCACTGGTGGCATCAGACATGGCTGCGCGCCGTCCACAGCTCGGGGAAGACGTTCTTGGTGGCGCGCTTCTCCAGCCAGGCCACACCGGCGGAGCCGCCGGTGCCGACCTTGGAGCCCATGGCACGCCTGGTCGCGACGAGATGGTCGTTGCGCCATCGCCAGACCAGCTCACCGACGTCGGTCAGCAGCTCGCCCAGGCGCACCAGCTCCGCGTTCTGATCACCCTGGTAGAGCTCGGCCCAGACCGCCTCGACCTCGGCCGATGGCTCGTACTTCTGCGACAGGTCCCGGTCCAGTACGGAGGCGGGCACCGGCAGGCCGCGCCGTGCGAGCAGCCGCAGCGTCTCGTCGTACAGGCTCGGCTGGTGCAGCGCCTTCTCCAGCTCGGCGTACACGCGCGGGGCGCCGCGGTGCGGGACGAGCATCGAGGCGGACTTGTCGCCGAGCAGGAACTCCATCCGCCGGTACATCGCGGACTGGAATCCGGAGCCCTCGCCGAGTGCGCTGCGGTACGAGTTGAACTGGGCGGGGGTGAGGTGGGCGAGCGGCCGCCACGAGGCGTTGAGGGCCTCAAGCTGGCGCAGGGAACGCTTGAGCGCGTCCGTCGCGACCCGCAGGTCGTCCTCACCGAGCGCCTTCGCGGCGGTTTCCCACTCGTGGACGATGACGGTGAACCACAGCTCCATGACCTGGGTCGTCACCAGGAAGACCATCTCTCCGGGGTCGTCGGAGAGGGGGTGCTGGAGGTGGGTGAGAACGTCCGCCTGGACGTAGTCCTCATAGGGAGTGGTGCCCGCGAAATCCAGGTTCGGGGTGTCCGAACCTGTACCGGGGGCATCGGGGTTTTGCGACATCACTGTCTCCTCGACGAACTTCCAGGTAGCGGTCCGCCCCTTCCTTGTGGCTACGGAGCCCCGGTCCCTTCCCGGCATCATAAGAGGTGCCGCGCGAGACGGCACGAACGCCCGCCACCCCCGTGCGAGGAGCGCCGCCGAGACGTACACGGCGGCGCTCAGGGTGTCGCTATGCGCGGTGTGCGCTGATCATCCGCGCGAGGTGACGGCCGGCGATCTCCAGCGGATCGTCGCTCCGGGCCACCTGGGCGGCGATCTCCGCGCCCTCCAGGGTGTTGATCACCATATGGGCCAGCTCGCGTGCCTCCTCCTCGCCGAAGCCGCAATCGCTCAGCTTCGCCGAGACCAGTTCGCGCTGGCGGGCGAACGCCTCGGAGGCGGCGACCTGGACGTCCGGGAGGCGGCCGGCCGCGCCCAGCGCGGTGGTGGTGATCGGGCAGCCGGCGGTCCAGTCCGAGGCGCGGAGTTCCTCGGCGAGGTGCTTGCTGAAGGCGGTGACGGCGCGGGCCGGATCGGGCTCGCTGTCGAGCACCGCCTTCAGGTCGGCCACGAACTCGCCATTGGCATGCGCGATCGCGGCGACCGCCAGCTCCTGCTTGCCGCCGGGGAAGAAGTGGTAGACGGAGCCGAGGGTGGCCTCGGCCTCCTGGGCGATCTGCTTGATGCCCGTGCCGTCGTACCCCTGCCGCTGCATCAGCCGTGAGGCCGACCGGACGACGCGCTCGCGGGTCCCGAAGGTCTGCCCCGCGTCCCTGGCCGCCGGCCGCGCCTCACTCGCTGGCTTCTTCTTCACGCCGCGAGGCTACCAAGCTGGGCTTTCCTCCCCGCGCTGCCCAGCGGCGGGACGACGGAGAGCTGCTGCTCGGCGCTGTTCATACGTTCTCCAGATCCTGCTCCGGGTGACGCGCGGGGGCGGCCTTCTCGCTCCGCTCCTCCCGCGGCAGCCAGCGCACCGCGAGGAAGCCGAGCGCGAAGGTGAGCACAGCGGCGACACCGATCGCCGTGTGCAGTCCGGTGACGAAGGCGTCCTTGGCCTGCGCGGCGGTCTCGGCGGCCAGGCCCGGTGTGGACAAGGTCTCGTCGAGGGTGCCCGCGGTGCCGGGGCCGAGCAGCCGGAAGAGGAATGCGGCCAGTGAACCGAGTAGGGAGATGCCGAGGGCGTTGCCCAGCTCATTGCTCATCTCGGCGATCGCGCCGGCCGAACCGGCCCGCTCCTGGGGCACCGCCGCGACGGCGGTCTCCGCGACCAGGCTGAAGGACAGGCCGTAACCGACACCCGCGACGACCGTGGAGGCGACGTACGCGACCGCGCCGCCGGAGACTCCGGCCAGGAGCAGCAGCAGAAGCCCGGTGCCCATGAAGAAGTGCGAGGCGATCAGCGCGGACCGCTTGCCGATCCGGTCGACCACACCGGTCGTACCGATGCAGGCCGCGGTGAGCACGGCCGCGCCGGGGAGGGCGAGGAACGCGGCGGCGAGCACGTCGAAGCCGAGCACCGACTGGAGGTAGACCCCGCTGAGGTAGCCGGCCGCGGACCAGGCCACCAGGGAGAGCAGTCCGGTCAGGACGGCGACGGTGAAGACGCGGTCACGGAACAGGGTGAGGTCGAGCAGCGGGTCGGCGAGCGTGAGCTGGCGGCGGACGAACCACCACAGGATGGCGAGGCCCGCCACTCCGGCGACGACCTGGTGGAGCGAAATCCCTTCCGCCGCGGCGGCCTTGACCGAGTACACCGCGAGCAGGATGCCGATCGCCGACTGCGCCACGCTCAGCGCGTCCACCCGGCCGGGCAGCGCCTCACGGACCTCCTTGAGCAGCACCGGGGCGAAGGCCAGGAAGACCGCCACGATGGGGAGGTTGATCAGGAAGACCGAGCCCCACCAGAAGTGGTTGAGCAGCAGACCGCCGACGACCGGGCCGACCGCGAAGCCGGCCGCGAAGGTGGCCGCGAAGATGCCGATGGCGCGGGCGCGCTGCTTGGGGTCCGGGAAGAGATTGCTGATGATCGCCAGGCCGGACGGCAGCAGGGTCGCGCCGCCGAGGCCCATCAACGCGCGGGAGGCGATGAGGAGTTCCGGACTGGGGGAGAACGCCGCACCGGCGGACCCGATCCCGAAGAGTGCCGCGCCGCCGAGCAGGAACCTCAGCCGGCCGTGCCGGTCGCCGAGGTTGCCGAAGGCGATGAGCAGCGAGGCGACCACGAAGCCGTAGATGTCGAGAATCCACAGCGCCTGACCGGCACTTGGGGTGATCGCCTCGGTGATGCCCGGCATCGCGAGATAGAGCACCGAGCCGTCCATCGCCACCAGGGCGACCAGGCCGAGGACAAGGGTGAAGCCGAGCCAGGCCCGGCGGGGTGTGGTGTCACGTGTACTCAAGGCACTTCCTCCATGGTGTGTACCGTCCAAGCGCTAGAACGAGCGCTCCATTTAGGATGCGAGGCAAAGCTAGCACACCTCTGGAACGAACGCTCTAGTCAGTAAAAGAGGGGCGCGACGGTGGATACGCCCACTCCCGACTTCTGGTACGGCAAGGGCTGACTCACCCTCACCTGCGCGGATTTGGCGTCAAGTTCACGACTCGTCCGCGTGACGGCCGACCGACCGCGGTCCCGACAGCATCATCGATCCCTCGACATAAAGCGTAAAGTTTATTATTTTTCTTCGCCAGTGGGCGTTGCGTCGAGCCGACGCCGCCGGTGAGGGGAGAGAGACCGTGCAGATTGCGCTGACAGGCGCGACCGGGATGGTGGGGAGCCAGGTGGCCCGCCTCCTCGCCCCCCGGCATGACCTCCGTTGCGTGACCCGCTCCCCGGAGCGCACGGCCCGCCTGCGGACGCCCGGCCTGATGGTCGAAGCGGACCTCGGTGACCAGGCCGCACTGACACGGGCACTGGCCGGGGCGGAGTCGGTCCTGGCGGTGACCTTCGACCCCTTGAACCCCGTCCACGACGAGCGCCTTCTCGCCGCCGCCCGCCAGGCCGGCGTACGTCATGTGGTGAAGCTTTCGGCTCTCGCGGTCACCGACCCCGAGGCGCAGGACGTGATCACACAGTGGCAGCGCGAGTGCGAGGAACGGGTACGCGCCTCCGGAATGTCCTGGACGCTGCTGCGCCCCCGCGCCTTCATGTCCAACTCCCTGGCCTGGGCGGGGACCGTCCGCCAGGAGGGCGTGGTGCGTACGCTGCACGGCGGTTCCGTGAATTCCTGCGTCGACCCCGCGGACGTGGCCCGTGCGGCGGCGCGCGCTCTGACCGACCCGGAATGCGCGGGACGGACGTACGAGCTGACCGGACCCGCCCCCCTCTCGGCCCGCCGGCAGGTCGAGCAGTTGGCGGAGGTGCTCGGACGCCGGCTGCGGCACGAGGAGCTGACCGAAGCGCAGGCTCTGGAGGCCTGGAGCTCCCGCTTCCCGGTGCCGCTCGCACAGGCCCTCCTCGACAGTGCGCGCCGGCAGGCCCGCGGAGCCAAGGGCGAGGTCCGCGAGGGAGTACGGGAGGCGACCGGCCGGGAACCCGGTACCTTCCGGGCCTGGGCGCGGCGTCATGTCTCGTCCTTCGCTTCGGGCCCGGCGGCCGACGGGAGTGCGGTGCAGACCTCCGCGTAGGCGGCGAGCAGGACGGCGGGGTCCGGGCCCTCCAGGACGGCGGGCTCGGCCAGAGCGTCGAGGACGATGAAGCGCAGCAGGTCACCGCGGGACTTCTTGTCGACCTTCATGGTTTCCACGAGGGCCGGCCACTGGTCGCCGCGGTAGGTCAGCGGGAGGCCGACCGAGGCGAGTACGCCGCTGTGCCGGTCGGCCGTCGCGTCGTCCAGGCGGCCGGTGAGGCGAGCGAGTGCGGCGGCGAAGACCATGCCGACCGAGACGGCCGCGCCGTGCCGCCACGTGTAGCGCTCGTTCTTCTCGATGGCGTGGGCGAGCGTGTGCCCGTAGTTGAGCATCTCGCGCGGTCCGGACTCGCGGAGGTCGTTGGAGACGACCTCGGCCTTGACCCGGATGGCGCGCTCGATCAGCTCCGCCGTGTGCGGGCCGTCCGGCGTCCGCGCGGCCTCGGGGTCGGACTCGATCAGGTCGAGGATGGCCGGGTCGGCGATGAAGCCGGCTTTGATCACCTCGGCGAGCCCGGAGACGTAGTCGTCGACCGGCAGCGTACCGAGCGCCGCCAGGTCGCAGATCACGCCGGCCGGCGGGTGGAAGGCCCCGACCAGGTTCTTGCCCTCGGCGGTGTTGACGCCGGTCTTGCCGCCGACGGCCGCGTCGACCATCCCGAGCACCGTGGTCGGCACCGCGATCCACCGCACCCCGCGCAGCCAGGTCGCCGCGACGAAGCCCGCCAGGTCGGTGGTCGCGCCGCCGCCGACACCGACGATGACATCGGTGCGGGTGAACCCGGCCTGCCCGAGCACCTTCCAGCAGTACGCCGCGACCTCGGCCGTCTTGGCCTCCTCCGCGTCGGGCACCCGGACGGCGACCGCCTCGAAGCCCCGCGAGGCCAGGTCCCCCCGGATCGCCTCACCGGTGTCCGCGAGCGCCTCCGGGTGGACCACCGCGACCCGCTGGGCGCGGTCGCCGATCAGCCCGCCCAGCTCACCGAGGAGCTGACGGCCCACCAGGACCTCGTACGGCTCCGTATCCACGGGCCCGCCCACAGCGATGCGAGTGACACTCATGACGTCGCTCCCACGGCCGTACCGACGAGCTCGGAGTGCACCGCGGAGGCGACCTGCTGCGGGGTGCGTCCCCGGGTGGACACCACCAGCCGGGCCACCGACAGGTACAGCGGACGCCGCTCGGCCATCAAGGTCAGCCAGCGCCGCGAGAAGTCCTCCCGCAGCAGCGGCCGGGAGCCGTTTCCGCGCAGCCGCTGTTCGGCATCGGAAAGCCCGGTGTCCAGGAAGACGACCGGTAGCCCGCGCAGGACCTCCCTCGTCCCCGGGTGTACGACGGCTCCGCCGCCCAGGGCCAGCACCCCGGAGTGCTCGCGCACGGCCGCGCTCACCACCTCGTGCTCCAGGCAGCGGAACCCCGGCTCGCCCTCCTCGGCGAAGATCTGCCCGATGGAGCGGCCGGTCAGCCGCACGATGTCCTGGTCGGTGTCGCGCGCCGTCGTACCTGTCCGGGCCGCGAGGATCTCCGCGACCGAGGACTTGCCCGCGCCGGGCGGGCCGACGAGCACGGCGAGGGGGGACCTCATGTGATCTCCAGGGCGCTGAGGAAGCCGGTCACATTGCGGCGGGTCTCGGTGACGCTGTCGCCGCCGAACTTCTCCGCCACCGCGTCCGCGAGGACCAGGGCCACCATCGCCTCGGCCACGATCCCGGCCGCCGGTACCGCGCAGACGTCGGAGCGCTGGTGATGGGCCTCGGCGGGCTCCCCCGTGGTGACGTCGATGGTCTTCAGCGCCCGCGGCACGGTCGCGATCGGCTTCATCGCCGCCCGCACCCGCAGCAGTTCACCGGTGGACATGCCACCCTCGGTGCCACCCGCGCGGCCCGATGTCCGGCGGACGCCCGCGGCACTCGGCACGATCTCGTCGTGCGCACGCGAGCCCGGCACCCGGGCCAGGCCGAAGCCGTCACCGACCTCCACGCCCTTGATCGCCTGAATGCCCATCAGGGCGGCCGCCAGGCGGGCGTCCAGCCGCCGGTCCCAGTGCACATGCGAGCCAAGACCCACCGGCACCCCATGGGCCAGGACCTCCACCACACCGCCCAGGGTGTCGCCGTCCTTGTGTGCCTGGTCGATCTCCGCGACCATCGCCTTCGAGGCGTCCGCGTCCAGGCAGCGCACCGGATCCGCGTCCAGCCGCCGCACGTCCGCCGGCGTGGGGAGGCTCCCGTACGGGGCACTGGCCGCGCCCAGTTCCACGACGTGGGAGAGGATCTCGATCCCGGCGGTCTCCCTCAGATACGACCGGGCCACCGCGCCGAGCGCCACCCGCGCCGCCGTCTCCCGCGCCGAAGCGCGCTCCAGAACCGGCCGCGCCTCCCCCAGGGCGTACTTCTGCATCCCCGCCAGATCCGCGTGCCCCGGCCGGGGCCGGGTCAGCGGCGCGTTGCGGGCCAGGCTCGCCAGTTCCGCCGGGTCCACCGGGTCGGCCGCCATCACCTGTTCCCACTTGGGCCACTCGGTGTTCCCCACCATCACCGCCACCGGCGATCCCATGGTCAGCCCGTGCCGCACCCCGCCGAGGAAGGTGACCTCGTCCCGCTCGAACTTCATCCGGGCGCCACGCCCGTAACCCAGCCGGCGCCGCGCCAGCTCCTGCGCCACCACGCCGGTGGTGACCGGGACGCCGGCGGGCAGGCCCTCAAGGATGGCCACGAGTGCGGGTCCGTGCGATTCCCCCGCGGTCAGCCAGCGCAACCTGCTCATCGTTCCCCTGCTTTCATCTCGTCGTCATGGCCGGCGGTTTCCGGTGCGGGACCGCCTGCCGCGCGTGCTCGTGCTCGTACTCCGGCGGCCCGCATCGCGTCGAGCGGTGCCGCGCCACATCCCGTGAACAACTCGACCTGTCCGGCGGCCTGATGGACCAGCAGATCGAGGCCGCCCACCACCGCCCCGCCCGCCCGCTGCCAGGCGGCGGCCAGCGCGGTCGGCCACGGGTCGTACAGCACGTCGAAGAGCACCCCCGGCAGCGACGGCACGGCCGCGGCCAGCCCGTCGGTGGCGCTGTGCGGGGTGGTGGCGATGACCAGATCGGCCCGCAGACCCTCCGCCGCCCGCTCCCACGGGGCGGTGCGCACCGCCGTCCCCAGCCGTTCGCTCCAGTCGCGCAGCTGAGCCGCTCGCGCCGTACCGCGCACATAGGCGGTCACCTCACCCGTGCACACCGTGCGCAGCGCTGCCAGCGCCGAGGAGGCGGTGGCCCCCGCGCCCAGCACGGTGGCGGTCTCCACCCGCCGCACACCGTGCTCGCGCAGGGCGGCGACCATGCCCGGAACATCGGTGTTGTCGCCGGTGCGCCGCCCGTCCGGATGGAGCACAACGGTGTTCACCGCCTCCACCGAGGCGGCGCACTCGCTCACTTCGTCGAGGAGCGGGAGCACTGCCCGCTTCAACGGCATCGTGAGCGACAGCCCTGCCCACTCGGGCCCCAGGGACTCCAGAAATTCCTTGATCCCCGACTCGTCCACCTCGAAGCGCCCGTAACTCCATCCCGTGAGACCCAGCGCGGCATGGGCCGCACGGTGCATCTGCGGGGAGAGCGAGTGCCCGATGGGCGAGCCGAGCACGGCCGCCCGGTGCCGCGTGTACGTCTGCATCAGTGGAACTCCGGGGTGATGTACCCGGTGAAGAGCCGTGCCATCTCCTGGTGGAAACCGGGGAAGGTCTTCCCCACACAGGACGGGTCGTCGAGCGTGAGCCGGACCCGCCCGGCCAGCCCCAGGACGGAGAACGCCATGGCGATCCGGTGGTCGCGGTAGCAGGCGATGCGGGCCGGCCGCAGCGGACCGGGATGGATGGTGACCGCGTCCTCGGTCTCGTCCACCTCGATCCCGCAGGCGCGCAGGTTGTGCGTCACCGCGGCGATACGGTCCGACTCCTTGAGCCGTGCGTGCGCCACACCACGGATCGTCAGCGGTGCGTCGGCGAGTGGGGCGAGGGCGGCGAGAGTCATGAAGGTGTCCGAGATGTCGCCCATGTCGATGCTGAAGCCGCCGCGCAGCCGGCCGGTGCCGGTGACGGTGACGGACCCCTCCGACACCTCCACCAGCGCCCCGAGCCGGCTCAGCACCTCCACGAACCGCAGATCGCCCTGGAGGCTGTGCACGCCGAGGCCGGGCAGCGTCACCTTGTGCTCGGTCGCCGCGGCGGCGGCGAAGACGTACGAGGCGGTGGAGGCGTCGGGCTCGATGACCAGGGCGGTCGGCCGGTAGCTTCCCGGATGCACCTCGACCACGCCGTTCCCGGGTTCCTTGACGTCCGCACCGAAGCGGCGCATGAGGGACAGCGTCATGTCGAGGTAGGGACGGCTGACCGAGTCGCGCAGGTCGGCCCGTACCGGACGGCGCATCAGCGGAGCGGCCATCAGCAGACCGCTGAGGAACTGGCTGCTCATCGAGGAGTCCACCCGCAGTGTGCCGCCCTCCAGGCCGGCCGCCCGTACGGTCAGCGGAAGGCGTCCCGCCGAGGGGGTCTCCACCTGGGCACCCAGGGCGGTCATGGCTTCGAGGAGAGGGCTCAGCGGCCGGGCCCGAAGCTGCTCGGAGCCGTCGAAGGTGAAGGTGCCCTCGCCCGCCGCGCTGAACGGAGGCAGGAAGCGGGCCGCGGTGCCGGCGTCCGCGCACCACACCTTCGCCGTTCCCACCGGGGCCCGCCCGATGCCGGTGACGTCCCAGTACTGGTCGCTCGGGCTGTTCTCGACGGCCACTCCGAGGTCACCGAGTGCCGCCTTGAAGGCCAGGGTGTCGTGGCTGATCAGCGGAGCCCACAGGGTGCTGGTGCCCCGTGCCGCCGCGGCGAGCAGCAGGGCTCTGGCGGTGATGCTCTTGGATCCGGGGATCCGCGCGGTCAGCGGGCGCAGCCGGGAGAGTTGCGTCGTCATGAACGGGTCGTCCTTTCCACAGCGGCGCGCGCCTCGGCGGCGATCGCCTCGGGGGTGAAGCCGAATTCACGGAAGAGCAGGGCGCCGTCGGCCGAGGCGCCGAACCGCTCCAGGGAGATCACGTGTCCCGCTTCGCCCGCGATGCGGTCCCAGCACATGCCGACACCGGCCTCGACGGTCACCCGGGCCCGTACGCCGGGCGGCAGCACCTGGTCGCGGTAGGCACGGTCCTGCTCCATGAACCACTCCAGGCACGGCATCGACACCACACGGGTCGCGATGCCCTGCTCCTGCAGCAGCTCCCGTGCGGCGACCGCCAGGGACACCTCGGAGCCGGTGGCGACGAGCAGGGCCTGCGGAGTGCCGCCCTCGGCTTCGAGCAGGACGTAACCGCCGCGTGAGACCTGCTCGTTGGGCGGTTGTACGGGCAGGTTCTGCCGGGACAGTACGAGTCCGTGCGGGGCCGGATCCGTACGGTGCCTGCGGAGGATCTCCGCCCAGGCGGCGGCCGTCTCGTTCGCGTCCGCGGGCCGTACGACGTTCAGGCCGGGTATCGCGCGCAGCGAGGCGAGGTGTTCGACCGGCTGGTGGGTGGGGCCGTCCTCGCCGAGCCCGATCGAGTCATGGGTCCACACATGGGTGACCGGAAGTCGCATCAGCGCGGCCAGCCGCACCGCGGGACGCATGTAGTCGGAGAAGGTCAGGAAGGTGCCGCCGTAGACGCGGGTCGCGCCGTGCAGCGCGATGCCGTTCATCACCGACGCCATGGCGTGTTCCCGGATCCCGAAGTGCACCGTGCGGCCGTACGGGTCCGCCTCCGGCAGCGGGTTGCCGACGGGCAGGAAGGAGGACGTGGGGTCGATGGTGGTGTTGTTGGATCCCGCGAGGTCGGCGGAGCCGCCCCACAGCTCCGGCAGCAGCGGGCCGAGCGCGGCGAGTACGGTGCCCGACGCCTTGCGGGTGGCCATGGCGGTGCCGGGTTCGAAGGTGGGGAGCTTGTTCTCCCATCCGGCCGGCAGCCGCCCCCGGGACATCCGCTCGTACTCCTCGGCCCGTCCGGGGTGGGCCTGCCGCCAGCGCGCGAACTCCTTGTCCCAGGCGGCGTGCGCGGCACGGCCCCGGTCCAGGGCCTTGCGGGTGTGGGCCCGTACGTCGTCCGGCAGTTGGAACGACCGGCCGGGGTCGAGGCCGAGCATTTCCTTGGTGGCCGCGACCTCCGCCTCGCCGAGCGCGGCGCCGTGCGCCGCGGCGGTGCCGCGTGCGTGCGGGGCGGGCCAGGCGATGACCGAGCGTGCGGCGATCAGCGAGGGCCGGTCCTTCTCCTGCCGGGCCGCGAGGAACGCCTCGTGCAGCGCACGGGGGTCCAGGTCCCCGTCGGGCTTCGGCTCCACTCGCTGCACATGCCAGCCGTAGGAGGCGTACCGCTGGACGACGTCCTCCGAGAAGGCGGTGCTGGTGTCGCCCTCGATCGAGATGTGGTTGTCGTCGTAGAGCACGACGAGATTGCCCAGCTTCTGATGTCCGGCCAGGGAGGACGCCTCGGCGCACACCCCCTCCTGGAGGTCGCCGTCGCCCGCGACGACCCAGATGGTGTGGTCGAAGACGGAGGCGCCGGCCGGGGCGTCCGGGTCGTGGAGCCCTCGCTCGTAGCGCGTGGCCATGGCCATGCCCACGGCGTTGGCGACGCCCTGCCCGAGCGGTCCGGTGGTGGTTTCCACCCCGGGGGTGTGCCCGTGCTCCGGGTGCCCCGGAGTGCGGCTGCCCCAGCGGCGGAACGCCTTCAGATCGTCCAGGGTGAGCGGATAACCGGCCAGCATCAGCTGGACGTACAGCAGCAGGCTGGCATGGCCCGCCGAGAGTACGAAGCGATCGCGTCCCGCCCAGGAGGGAGCGGCCGGATCGTGCCGCATGACCTTCTGGAACAGGACGTACGCGGCCGGGGCGAGACTCATCGCGGTTCCGGGGTGCCCGTGGCCGGCGTGCTGCACCGCGTCCATGGCCAGGGCGCGGGCGGTGTCCACGGCGCGCTGGTCGAGCGTGCTCCATTCCTCGGGGCGTGGCATCGGCCACTGCGGTGCGGTCTGCTCTGGTGCCTGCATGGCGTCGTCCCTACAGAGGTCGGCGGCCTCGGAGGACCGCGGAAGGCTGATGATGGGGCGCTGGGAACAGCGCGGTCGAGGGGTGCGCGGGAGGTGGGTCCGGGTGTGTGTCCCTGCCCGGTGCCGGACCTCGCTGCGCGGGGCGCGGGTGCTGCCGCGCTCCGGGGTTACCTGGCGGCGAGGAGGCCGCCAGAGGGACCATGCCGTTGCCGGCCGCCGCTCAGAACTATGGAGGGCAACCCGGTCACGGCCCAAGCTCAACTTCGAGAACTAGCGTGTGGCAGCCGATGTCTGGCGGTCTGCGGACCATGGGCGTTTTCGGCCAGCGCGACGACCGCATGGGCGATCGAGGCGAGCGTGATGTGCCGGTGCCATCCGTTGAAGGAGCGTCCGGTGAAGTCCCGGATGCCCACGCGGCCCGCGATGCCGAGGGCATCGTGGTCCACCCGGTCGGCGAGCCTGCGCAGCCTCACCAGGTAGTCCGTGGGCACCGTGGTGAGGTTGGACAGCCACAGCTCGGCCGGCCAGCGTCCGCCGTCCTCCCCCATCCCCACGAGCACCAGCCCTCTGCGCTCCGAGGCCGGGGAGTTCCCCGTGAGCCGTGCGGGGCGCGCCGGGAATCCCACGCGGACGGCAGCGGCCAGGGCCCTGCGCCCCACCGGCTCCGGCGCGTGGCGCCTCCCGGACACCGGCCGCCGCATGTTCTTGGCCATGACCATGATCTCGTGTGCGGTGCGGATGCCCTGGCCCCGGCCGGGGACGACGGGGTCCGTCACCGTGAGCGGGGTGGTGGGGCCCACTCTCGCCAGGAGCGGCGTACGTGTGGTGGTGAGCCTCTCCAGGAGAGGTGCGTGCGCTTCGTCGAGGTCGAGAACGGTGGGGCGTACGGGAAGTCCCCATCCCATCGCGGTCTCCAGAGCCGCCTCGACCGAGCATTCCTCCATCGTCTCGGCGTTCATCTCGTCCGGAATGGCCGCCTGACTGCGGCGGGAGTCGTCCATGAGCCAGGAGGGAGGGAGGTGAAGGCGCCAGTTGACCGGTGCGCTCAGGTGTTCCGACGTCGCCCAGACACCGATGGCGCGTTGCGCGTTGACCGTTTGTCCCAGGGTCCGGGAGAAATGCCGGTCCACCCCTACGGAGTGCTGTCCCGCCTTGGGGATGATCACAGGCCGCACCACCCACGCCTCGGGAAGCAGGGCGCCGGCGAGGGCCCGGCGGATGGGCACCCAGTCCCAGGTGGAGTCGCAGATGAAGTGATGCAGGTTCTGTTCCGAGACGTGCTCTCCGAGCAGTGCCGCGATGTTGCGGATCGACTTGCGCCCCTGGATCTCCAGCAGGCCGTTCAGGTACTGGATTCCCTTCCGGCGCTGGTCACTTCGGGTCAGCGAGGTGAAGACGCGGGAGGCGAGTTCGGCGAGGATCACGTCGCGGGACGCGGAGCGCAGCGGGTTCGGTATGTCGTGGACAGCATGCGCATCGTGCACATACACGTCAGTCATGGGGGTTCCTCACTGTTGCCCGGAGGCCGGGCCGCTGGGGAAGCGTTGGCGGTGCGGTGGGTGTCCGGCGGAGCGACGCCTGCGGGGCCAGGGTCAGGTGAGGCGCGGCCACCGCTGTGGTGTGAGCGTCGGTTCCAGGTGGCGGTAGAGGTAGGCGGCGGAGGCCAGCGTCATGTGGTGATGCCAGCCGGGGAAGGAGCGCCCCTCGAAGTCGAGGAGCCCCAGCTCGTTCTGGATGTCCCGGACGGCCGCATCGGTCACGGCGGTGCGGTGAGCGAGCGCCCGTACGGTGGCGGGCTGCGCGTCACGCAGCGAGGTGACCCAGAAGCGGGACGGCCGCTTCCGGGCGGCGGAGACCTCCGCGACGAGGCGGTGGGCCTGGTGAGCGGTGGGCGCCGAGGGCCGGGAGGAGGGAATGCGGACCGTTGTCGAGTACATGTACGAGTGCCCCGGCTGCGCGGCGGGTGTTCGCGGGCAGCGGGCCTCCGCGAGGGCAGCCGCGTCACTGATGGCCACGGTGGCCATGGACGGGCGGGCCCCACGGAGCGGGACCGGGCTGAGCGGCTGGTGGGACGGCACTTCGACGATGAAGTCCCGTCCCCTTCGGGCGAGATGGGCGGCCAGCCGGGAGGCGCCATGGGCGTAGTCGTGGCCGAGCACCAGCGGCGCGGCCTCGCCCACCCCCACGGCGGCGAACTGGTCGACCATCTCCAGTACGAGCGCCCAGGCCGGCCGGGGCGCCACCTCGTGCGGAATCCGCGCCCGGCGGCGGCGTTCGGGATCGGCGCACCAGGTGTCGTCCAGGAGAAGACGCCAGGCGACCGGGAGGCTGCGCCGGCCGTCGGAGAGGAACAGGCCGATGCCGACCTGGCAGTTGACCCGCCGGCCGGTTTCGGGAAGGAGACGCGGGCGAAGGCCGACGGAGTGGTTCCCCCGCTTGCGCAGCAGCACGGACTTCGCCGTCCACACGGCATCGGGCATCAACTCCACGGCTGACCGGGCGAGTTCAGCCTGCGCCGTCGTCCACTCCCAGGGGCTGGCGGTGATGAACTGCTGCAGCGCCTGCGGCGCGCTGTCGGGCAGGGCGAGTGCCTGCGCCATCCGCCGGATCGTCTTGCGGCCCGGTGTGTACAGCAGCCCGCGCAAGTAGGTGGCGGCCCAGCGGCGCTGGTCGCTGCGCGGGAGATAGCCGAAGACCCGCTCGCTGTAGGCAGTCAGGCCTTCGTGGCTCCCGTGCCCCGCGCGCAGCGGCGCACCGAGGACGGCCGTGGCCTGTGCAGACATGACTGACTCCTTGATCGATGCTGGCCGACTGCGGCCGTCGGCGACACTAAAAACATAGCGATAGTTTTTATTCTTTTGAAGAGGACGGGATGCTTCCGGATGCAACTTCGTCAAGTCGCCGTTGTGGACCGGCCGACGAGCGGTGGACCGTATGGGGCGCTCAGTGAGTAGAAGAGGAAGGACCTCATGGCACAGCAGCAAAGGTCGGTGCTGACGCGACGCGCTCTGCTTGACGCCGCCGCGCGGGAGATCGGCGAACACGGCCCCAGCGGCGCGGCCATGCACCGCATCGCATGGGCGGCCGAGGTGTCGATGGGCGCACTGACCTTCCACTTCCCCACGAAGGACCGCCTGGTGGCAGAGCTGGTGGAGCTCGGCCTCGCGCGGATCGCGGAGAAGGTGCGGGAAGTGACCGAGCCGCCGGCCTCACCGCTGCGCAGGGCCCGCATGCTCCTGTTCACCCTGATGGAACTGCTGCATCGCGATGCCGTCGTACGCGCGGCCGCCCGGCTCACCGAAGAGCTCCCCGGCGTCGACGGCTGGGCGCGATCCTGGCTCCCGGTTGCCCGCGAGATGTTCCAGCACGCCGAGGAGAGCGGGCAGTTGAGGAGCGGCGTCACCCCGGAAGCGGTGACCGAGATGGCTCTCTACATCGTCTCCGGGGCGGAGGTGCGCGCCCGCAGCCATGAGCTCCACGGGGAGGACATGGCGGCCGCCAGAGCGCGCTTCACCCAGGTCTGCGACCTGCTGCTCTACGGCGTCTCGGCCGTTCAGCCGACCGGATCGGGCTGAGCCGGGCCGACTCCCCGGCCGGGTCCGCGCGCCCGCACCGGATCCGGGTGTAGCCAAAAAACATAAGAAGAATTATATTAATCTTGAAACGGAACATCTTGCGGGCGGGGGCCGTTGCGATGCCGGCCTCCGCACAGACCAGGGGGAGGCGCTCGCATGAGCAGAGGAACGGGTTTGCTGCAGGACAGAGTTGTGATGATCACCGGAGCGTCCAGCGGAATCGGCGCGGCGGCCGGGCGGGTGTTCGCCGCCGAGGGCGCGGCCGTGGTGCTCATGGCCCGCCGCGAGGAGCGGCTGCACGACCTGGCGGCGAAGATAGCCGCGGACGGCGGCCGGGCCATGGCGGTGGCCGGAGATGTGACTCGCGAGAGCGACGTCGAACGGGCCGTCGCCCGGGCGGTGTCACGGTTCGGCGGACTCGACGGGGCCTTCAACAACGCCGGATGCGCGGCGGCCGGCACTCCGCTGCACGAGACGGACGCCGCGGTCTTCGACGAGATCATGGATGTCAATGTCCGCGGTGTGTGGAACTGCCTGCGCCACCAGATCCCGGCCATGCTCGGCTCCGGCCGCCCGGCGGCGATTGTGAACACCTCAAGCGTGGCAGGGGTGCTGGCCACGGGGGCGTCCTCCGCCTATGTGGCAGCCAAGCACGCGGTGCTGGGGCTGACCCGGGCGGCCGCGGCCGAGTACGGCCGGGGCGGGGTCCGGGTGAACGCCTTGGTGGTGGGCAGCACGCGGACCGAGATGATGGACCAGGTGCTGGCGGGTACTCCTTCACTGGAGGAGGAGTTCGTCGGGCGTTCGGTCCAGAAGCGGATGGCCGAGCCGGAGGAGATCGCCCGGAGCGCGGCCTGGCTCTGCAGCGATCAGGCGTCGTTCGTCACGGGTGTCGCGATGCCCGTCGACGGCGGCTGGACCGCCGCCTGACGCCAGTACGGCCACAGACAGGGCAGCCCACTCCGGAATCGGAGTGGGCTGCCCTGTCTGTGCCGGGCCCGTGCGGCCTGCGCGTGCGGGCCGAAGTGCCGGACACGCCCGGAGGCGTGTCCGGCGGATGTCAGGCCCGCACCGGCACGGCGACGTTTCCCCTGGCCGGAGAGGGGATGATCCGGGCGCCGGTCTGCGCGGAGGGAAGGGGCCGGTGGTCCGGCTCCCGGCCGAGCTTCACCACGGCGGAGAAGTGCTCGACACCGTTCTGCCGCAGGGAGATCACGGTACGGCGGTGCCCGTCCGGGCCGAGCCGCAGCGGCTGCGCCTCGATCCAGCAGGGCGCGTCGAGTTCGACGTAACGGAAGAAAGAGGTCTCCATGGCCATGACGGGCAGGCGGCGAGGAGCAGGAAGCATCCGGGCGGCCTGGCGGGCCGCCTCCAGGAGGAGAATGCCCGGCGCGTGGTCGAGCGGGTGATCGAAGAAGAGAGGGTGCGTGGTGTCCACCCGCAGCCTCCAGGACGTGTCGCTGCCCGCAGGGCTGAGCACCACATCGCGATGTCTCGCGCGCCCCAGGGCGGACGGGGATATCGCAGCGGCGGCGGAGGCCGGCAGAGCGGTGACGGCCTCAGGGGTTCCGCGACCCGCCCGCAGCCGCTGGTAGACGGCAGGAGCCTGAACGGTCAGCCGTGTGGTGCACTGGGCGAGCAGGTCGGCGCCCTGCACCACGGAGACGAGCAGGGTCAGCGCGGCTGCCCGCGTGCCTCGACGGGTCAAGTCCAGGCAGGTGACATGGAGTTCGAGCGGCCCGGAGCGATCCTTCGAGGCAAGCGCCTGAGGGGTGAGCTCATAGCTGAAGGTGTCCCAGAGCAGATGGTGGCCCATGGGGACGGCGTACGCGCCGTGGCACAGCAGCGGAAGCGACTGGCGCACCGTCTCGGTGAGCAGCAGCGGATCGACGGCGGTCCGCCCGGTGGCGTAGCACCCATGGGACGCGGGCCAGTGGGCCGAGGCGACAAATCCGCCATTTCCGTCGGGCCGCCAGCCCGTCATGAGAACCTCTGCCGGATTGGCCTTGTGGATGAGCTGCCTCGCCACGAAGTCAGGGCGCTGTTCGACGGCGGCGGCGTGGGTGGCTGTGCTTGGCATACGAATACTCCCCGAAATCGGACGATCGCGAACGCGCAGAGCAGCAGGAACAGGCGCATCCGCCTGGACGGCGAGGGCGCTGAGAGATAAAATAAGTTTCATTCTTTTTTTTGTCCAGGCTTTACCAGCTAAGAGGAACGGCCTTAATCAGCCAAGATCGGAGGGCCGTCATGGCACGACAGATGCAGGAGCGCGCGCTGCGCACGCGCGAAGTGCTGCTGCGGGCGGCAGCGGAGGAGTTCGACGCGTCCGGGTTCGCCGGAACGGGGATCAACAAGATCCTGCGACGCGCCGGGGTGACGGCAGGCGCGCTGTACTTCCACTTCGAGTCGAAGGAGGGCCTCGCCAAGGCGGTCATGCAGGCGCAGCCGCAGACCATCGAGCCGCATCTCGACTCACGGGGGCTGCAACGGCTCGTGGACATCACCCTGGTGTGGTCACGGCGGCTGCTGGAGGACCCGCTGTTGCGGGCCGGCGTACGCCTCTCCGTGGAGCAGGGCAGCTTCGGCATGCAGGACGCCACCGCCTTCCTGGAGTGGCGGAACATCATGGAGGAGTGCCTGCGCGACGCCCGCGACAACGGTGAGCTGCTGCCCGCGGTCGACCCGGCATGGGTGGCGGAGTTCGTCGTCAGCGCGTGTACGGGCGTGCAGTTGTACGCCCAGCTCGTGAACGGCCGGGCGGACCTGCCGGAGCGCACGGTGGAGATGTGGCGGCTGCTGCTGCCGGGGATCGCCACCCCCGGAGCCCTGACCCGTATCGATCTCACCCCGCCGCACAGCAGGTCCTGACCCGGACCGCCGTCTACGACACCGCCGCGCACCACGCGTACGGCGTCATGCCCCCGCGACCGCCTCCGGCAGCGCAAGGAGCTGCGGTGCCTCCCGGCTCCAGGGAAATCCGCGGTGCAGCTGGAGCGCGGACGGCGCCCCGGAGTCGGCGAGCAGCGCCACGGCCGCCAGCACACCGGGCGCCGGCTCCAGTTCCAGGAATCGCCACGGCAGTGCCGCCTCGTCCTCGGGCGGCCGGAATCCCAGGACGCCCCTGTCCTCGTCCAGAGTGAAGGAGAAGCTGTCGAAGGGCAGTCCCAGTCCCAGGCCCCGCGCCTTGGAGTACGCCTCCTTCAGCGTCCACAGCCGCAGCGTCCGGCAGTCCCGGCTGCGGCCCGGCGCGGCTCGCGCCACCCAGTCCCGCTCGTCCCGCGCGAAGGTCTCGATGATCGCGTCGAGCCCCTGCTCCCCGCGGTCGACCCGCTCCACGTCCACCCCGATGCGGTGGCGGCGCACCACACCGAGCAGGTTGTGGCCCTGGGCATGGGACAGGTTGAAGTCCAGCTCCGGTCCGCCGCGTGGCAGCCCTTCGGCCGGCCTCTGCAGAAAGGGCCGCCCCCGTGAGGAGCGCCAGATCACGGCTTCCGCCTCCGGCATGCCGCTCTCCAGAGCCAGTACGCGTCGTACGAGCGCATGGGCGACCAGGTACTGACGCCGGTCGCACTCGAACAGGAACCGGCTCGCGATCTCCTGCTCGTGTTCGTCCAGCCAGTGCCTGGCCAGGGTCGTCGCGAGTGCGGAATCGAGCTCGTCATTGGAGCAGAACCACAGCTTGACGGGTTCCGGCCGGTCCTGTCCCGGCTCGCCGGAAGAAGCACCGGGGACGCCGTCGGAACCGGCCGGCCGGCCGCTGTCCGGGACCTGCTCGGGAGCCGGGCCGGGACGCGCCGCGTTCTCCAGCGCCACAAGGAGCTCTACGGCCTGCCGTCGGTCGATGAGCCCGGCCTTGAACCGGATGAGTATGTCTCGTTCGTCCATTGTTTCCGCCCATTCACACCCGTCGAGGCAGTCGCGTGAGCGCCTCTTCGACGGAGAGTCGGTCCGCCTGCACCGCGTCGAGCAGTGCCTCCAGCTCGATGGCACCGGCCGGCCCGGCCGGGACCGGCGGCGGCGCGGCTGTCTTGGTGAGGTGAGCGATGTGTACGGCCATGGCGGCGAGGTTCGGGTGGTCGTACAGGGCGACGGCACGCTCGTTCATGCCATGGGCGAGGTTGATGGCCGCTACGAACTTCGCCCCGCGGATCGAGTCCACGCCCAGCAGGTTGAAGGGGGCCGAGGAGTCGATGTCCCCCGGAGCGCAGTGCAGGATGCCCGCCAGCTGCTCGCACAGCAGGTCGAGCACGTCCCGCGCGGCGGGCTCCAGCGCAGTGGCCGAGGAGACCGGGACCGGTGCCGAGGCCTTCAAGCTCTCCGTCTCCTGTGCCACATGACCGGCGAGGGCCAGCGGAGTCGGGTGCTCGAACAGTGAGGTGGCCTTGACCTCGCCGCCCCAGCGGGCGTTCACCAGGGATACGAACTTCACGGTCAGTACGGATCTGACCCCCAGCGACCGAAAGCTCTGTCGGGGGTCAATCTGCTCGGGCCGCAGCCGCAGCAGACCGGCAAGCATCTCCACGAGCTCGGTCAGCGGGGCGGGCGGCGGTGCGTCGGCGGCCGCCCCGGTGAGGGTTTGATGTTCATGGGACATGGGCTGGCTCCAGAGGGTCCGTCCCGGCCGGCCGACATCTCGGCCCGGGGAGTGTCACGGATGCGTCCAAGTAGGTCCGGGTGGGGGGAATCTCTGCCGCGCCTATCCGACGCGTACGGTGTCCACCTCCTGGAGGAGCGAGGCGATGAGGCCCGGACCGTCCTGGGTCAGTACGGATTCGGCGTGGAACTGAGTGGAGGCGAAGCCGGGGCCCCGCAGGCCGTGCACCTCACCGGTCGCCGGGTCGTGACTGACCTGTACGGGCCCGTACTCGGGATGCTCGAAGCCGCCGTGTTCGGCATGGGCGGCAAAGGTGTTGTAGAAGCCCACGCGGGCGGGCTCGCCGAACCAGTCGATCTCGTGCTGGACCCCCTGATTGGGCACTGGCCGGCGACGCAGCGGCAGTCCCAGGAGGGTGCTGAGCACCTGATGGCTCAGGCACACGGCCAGGAAGGGCCTGCGCTCCTGAAGCAGTGTGGTGATCGCGCCCCGCAGATGCGCAATCTTGGGGTGGTCCGTCTCCCGCGGGTCCCCCGGACCGGGACCCATGATCACCAGGTCGTGCCGGTCGAAGTCGTACGTTTCGTCGAAACGCCGCACCGTCACTTCGCAGCCGTGTGACCGCACCTGGTGGGCGATCATCTCGGTAAAGGTGTCCTCCGCGTCCACCACCAGGACCTTGCGTCCCGCCAAGGGGTGCTCCGGAGAGGCCGGGCCGGCCGTGTCACGCAGCCAGAAATCGGCGATCTTGTCGTTCCGCCGGTCGAGCGCCTCGCGGACCGAAGGGTGGGAACCGAAACGGACGGGCTCGGCCGCACCGAGTGCCGCGAGCAGTCCGGACGCCTTGGCCCGTGTCTCGCGTACCTCGGACTCGGGATCCGAGTGGCGCACCAGAGTCGCTCCCACCCCGATGCTCATCCGCCCCGAGGAGTCGATGTCTGCGGTACGGATGAGGATCGAGGAGTCGAGTGTGCGGCCTCCCGCCGCGTCACGGCCGATCAGGGCGGCCACTCCGCTGTAGTAACCGCGGCCGACAGGCTCGTACCGGTGGATCACCCTGGCGGCGTTCTCCAGCGGGGAGCCGGTCACGGTGGGGGCGAACAGCGTCTGGCGCAGGATGTCGCGGACATCCAGGTCGGTCGTGCCCTCGATGAAGTACTCGGTGTGCGCCAGGCGGGCCATCTCCTTGAGATACGGGCCCACCAGGCGGGCGCCCGACGGACAGATCCGGCCCATCATCTTCAGTTCCTCGTCGACGACCATGTAGAGCTCGTCGGCCTCCTTCTGGTCCGCGAGGAACTCCATGACGCCGTCGAGCGTGGGACCGTCGGCGGGGTACCGGTAGGTCCCGCTGATCGGGTTCATGACGGCCACCCCGTCGTGCACGCTGATGTGCCGTTCCGGCGTGGCACCCACAAAGGTCCGGCCGCCCGTGTGCACCAGGAAGGTCCAGTAGGCGCCGGCCTCGCGCTCCAGGAGCCGCCGGAAGACGGACAGGGCCACCTGCCGGGAGAAGTCGGGCAGCTGCGCGGTGAAGGAGCGCTTGATCACGAAGTTGGCGCCGGCCCCGGTGCCGATCTCCGAGGCGATCACCCGGCGCACGATGTCGGCGTAGTCGTCGTCCGACACGTCGAACCGGCCATCGGTGAACTTGACCGGTTCTCCCGGAAGATGCGACAGGTTCGTACCGAGCGGCACCGCGGCATGCTCGCGCACGGCCATGGAGAGCAGTGACTCCCCGTCGTCGCGGGCCTGGAAGCCCCGCTCGGTGATCTGCCCGTACGGCACGAGGACCAGCAGGTCGTGTCCCGCGCCCGGCGCCGGGTCCGGGGGAAGCGGCAGGTCCTTGAGGGCAGCGACCTCCGACACCTCGCCGAGGAGGATCTCCAGGGTGTCCGCCCCGGCCTGTTCCGGCCGGTGCAGCAGCGCGAACTCCTCCGCGCTGCCGTCGAGTATCCGTGCCAGGAGCTCGGGAACTTCATTCGGCGATGTCATGGTGTTCCCCCTTGAGGAAGGCGTCGAGTAAGGCGTCGGGACGGCGTGTTCACTGGGCATCCCGGACCGGCGCAGTTCGCTCAGCGCGGTCTTGGCCGTGAGCACCCGGCCCGCGCGCTGTGCGGTGTAGTTCAGGGCGAGCCGGTGGTCGTCGGCCGAGAAGTCGGCTGTGGCGTCGGCGACCAGGAAGGGCTGGATGTCATGGGTGAAGGCCTCCACCACGGTCATCAATACGCCGATGTGTGCGTACACACCGCAGACGATCAGCTGGTCGCGCCGGTGGAAGCGCATGCGTTCCAGAAGGCTGGACTTATGGAAGGCGCTGTACCGCCATTTGGTGAACATCCAGTCGCCGTCGCGGGGTTCGAGTCCGTCGACGACCTTGCGGTGCTCCGGGGTCGGGTTCATGCCCGGCCCCCAGAAATCCTTGAGCAGGCCGCGCTCCTCCGGGGTCATGCCACCGGGCTGCGCGGTGTAGGCCACGGGAATGCCCAGCTCGGCGCAGCTTTCCCGGAGGAGTGTGGCGTTGGAGACCAGGGCGCCGCCGGGTTCGCCGGTACGGGGAAACGGCCGGAGGAAGAACTCCTGCATGTCGTGGAGGAGCAGCACGGCCCGACTCGGGTCGGGCACCCAGCTCACCGTGTTGTCGGGGAGGTCCCCTTCTCCCGGCAGCGGGTAGGGCTCAACGGGGGGAATGCTCGGCATGGGGGATGACGTCCTTTCGGTGACGAGGCGCGGGGCGCGGTTCGGGGCGCGGGCGCGGTCGCGGCGCGGGCGCCGGGGCGCCGCTTGGCCGGCCGTGGGCTCGGCCGGCCAAGGGGAAGATCTTGGGCAGGGGGCCACCGCCAGGCGGGCCACCGGTAAGGGCGCGGCCCGCAAGGGGCGACCGGCCTGCCCATGGCGCCAACACGGGAGGCGGGCCCACAGCCCCGCCGGATACGCCGGCTCAGCCGTGCCAGGCCGAGACGACCTCGACCGCCTGCTGGGCATTCAGCCGCGGGTCGCAGAAGCTCACGTACTTCTCCCCGAGACGCCCGGTCTCGGTGTCGTCGTGCACGCACTCGACCACGTTCTCGGGGGTGGTCTCCAGGTGGAGCCCGGCCGCCACTCCGCCGTTCTGGGTCACGGCCTCCTGGAAGTTGCGGACCTCCTGAACCACCGTCTTCACAAAACGGGTCTTGATCCCGTCGGGACCGCTGACCGTGTTGCCGTGCATGGGGTCCGACAGCCACAGCACCGGGTGCCCTGCCTCGTGAACCGCCTTGACCAGCGCGGGAAGTGTGCGAGCGGACTGCTCCGCGCCCATCCGCGCGATGAGCGTCAGCCGGCCCGGCTGCCGCTGCGCGTCGAGCCGGTCGCACAGCGCGAGGATCTCGTCCTGCGTCATGGTGGGCCCGACCTTCACGGCGACCGGGTTGGAGATCGCGGCAAGCAGTCCGATGTGCGGGCCGTCGAGCTGCCGGGTGCGCTCCCCCACCCACGGCCAGTGGGTCGACGTCAGAAGCAGCGAGCCGTCGGATTCGCGGCGCAGGAGGGGCAGTTCGTAGTCGAGCAGCAGCGCCTCATGGCTCGTCCAGACCGGTACGTCGAGGTCCTTCCTGCTCTCGGTGCCGCGCCAGCCCAGGAAATGGATGATGTCGCTGGCGGCGCGGTAGCCGGACAGCAGGTTACGGGGGTTCGGGCGCCGCAGTTCCGGGTCGGGCTCCGGGCGATTGACCATGTGGCCGCGGTAGACGGGAAGTTCCCGGCCGTCGACCGTCTCGACCGAGGAGGAGCGGGGCTTGGCGAACTGTCCGGCGATGCGGCCGACCCGCAGCACCGGTGATCCGGTGTTCAGCCGCATCGTTCCGGCCAGGATGTCGAGCAGTGCGCCCTTGCGCCTGACGTCCGTCGGAGTCGCCTCCGCAGGATCTTCCGCACAGTCACCGGCCTGGATGATCTGCAGGCGGCCGGCCGCGGCCTCCATGAGCAGGGAGCGCAGCCGGTGCACCGCCTCGGCGTCCACCAGCGCGGGCATCTGGCTCAGGTCCGTACGGACCTCTTCGAGCTGCGGTTCGTTTTCCCAGTCGGGCTGCTGAAGGGCGGGCATGGAACGGAGGTAGGACACTATGTCGATCATTGAGTTCCCTCGAATTGGCCGGCCTTACACGGTCCGGCTGTCGACAAACCTGGTGATGGACCGAACCGCACGGAATGACGCGCACACCTGACGCCCGGCGATTTCAGGAGTCCTTCGGCGGCTTTCGATCCGGAGGGTGCTTCACCCCACGAAAGCCCATGTGTCCCGGAGCGCTGAGCCGTTGTCCGCCGCTCAGGTGTGGAAATTCGATGCCTTCCGCATCGCCGACCGGGACTGTCTCTCGGACAGGTGCCACTCTTGGGCCCGCGCCGCCGGCGGGCAACCGTGGAACACATAGTTCGTCAGGTGGGGCGAGGGCGGGGCCCGGTCCGCGAATGCCGCAGGACGGACCTGACAGAGTCTGCTTCCTTCGCCCAACAGTTCGGTTCCGTCGTGCTTAGCATCGCCTGGCGCCCGACCTCAGGAATTGGCGTATTCCAGTTATGCGATACGGAGATTCATCATGCGACTTGCGCGAGTGATGGCCGACACAATGGAACGCTACGCGGATCGCCCTGCCCTGGGCGAACGCGCGACAGAGTTCATACGGGAGGCCGATACGGGGCGCACGCGTATCGGCCTGCTGCCGAGGTATGAAATGACCACCTTCGGCGACCTGTGGAAGCGCGTCCGCTCCGTCGCAAGCGAATGGCATCACCGTGCCGAGTACGGGGTGCGGGCCGGGGACCGGGTGGCCATCCTGGGATTCGCGAGCGCCGAGTACACGGCGATCGATCTGGCCTGTGCCCATCTGGGCGCGGTCAGCGTGCCGCTCCAGACCAGCTCCCCGGTGCCGCAGCTCGCCGCCATCGTCGAAGAGACCGGGCCGGTCGTCGTGGCCACCAGCGCCGAGCGTCTGGACGTCGCGGTGGAGCTGACGCTGAAGAGCCCGTCGGTCCGGCGCCTGGTGCTCTTCGACTATCACCCGGAAGTGGAAGACCAGTTCGACATATTCACGTCCGCCCGTGACCGGCTTGAGCAGCACGGGCGCGAAGTGGACATCGATCTGCTGTCGGAGGTGTTCAAGCGGGGCGCCGAACTGCCCCGTGCACCGCTGTTCGAGCCCGCCGGCGACGAGGATCCGCTCGCCATGCTCATCTACACCTCGGGAAGCACGGGCACGCCCAAGGGCGCCATGTACACCGAGCGGCTGTCCAGGGCGATGTGGGGCGGCGCCTGGTCCCAGCTTTTCTCGGACGAGCATGCCGTGAATCTCCACTACATGCCGATGAGCCATGTCGCCGGGCACTCCTCTCTGAAGAACACCCTGTCGCGCGGCGGAACCACGTACTTCACGGCGAAGAGCGACCTTTCCTCATTCCTTGAGGACATGGCGCTCGCACGGCCCACGGAGATGTCCCTGGTTCCGCGCGTGTGCGAAATGCTGTTCCAGAAGTACCAGAGCGAACTCGACCGGCACACGGGCAGGACCGGTGATCCGGAGCTGATCGAGGCGGAAGTCAAGAAGGACATGCGCGAGAAGGTCCTCGGCGGCCGTGTGGGGTGGGCCAGTTGCGGATCGGCTCCGCTGTCGGCCGAGCTGAAGGATTTCACCGAGTCCCTGCTCGGAATCGAGCTGCACATCATCTACGGCTCCACCGAGGCCGCTGCCGTATCGGTCGACGGCAGGTTGCTGAGCCCTCCGGTCACCGACTACAAACTCGCCGACGTTCCCGAACTCGGTTATTACCGCACCGACCTGCCCCACCCGAGGGGGGAGCTCCTGCTGAAGTCCGAGGCGATGGTCCCCGGCTATTACAAACGTCCCGACCTGAACGCGGAGATCTTCGACGAGGACGGCTACTACAGGACGGGCGACATCGTCGCGGAGATCGAGCCGGGCCGGCACGCCATCGTGGACCGGCGCAAGAACGTCCTCAAGTTGTCGCAGGGCGAATTCGTCGCCACCTCGGGCCTGGAAGCGACCTTTGCCGTCAGCCCGCTGGTCCGCCAGATATTCGTGTACGGAAACAGTGAGCGGTCGTACCTCCTCGCGGTGGTCGTCCCCACCTCGGACGCCCTCGACCAGTTCGGCGGCGACGAGGCGACGCTCAAGAACCTTCTCGGCGAATCGTTCCAGAGCATCGCGAAGGACATCGGGCTGAACTCCTATGAGATTCCGCGTGACTTCCTGATCGAGACCGAGCCGTTCAGTCAGCACAACGGCCTGCTCTCGGACCATCGAAAGCTCCTGCGGCCCCAGCTTCTGGAGAAGTACCGCCAGGACCTGGAGGAGATGTACTCCGATATTTCCGCCAGGGAGACCAACGAATTGCGTGAAGTACGCCGCACCGGCATGAACCGACCCGTTCTGGAGACGGTTCAGCGGGCGGCTCGGGCGCTGCTCTCCACCTCGGCGGTCGAGGTGAGCCCCACCGCCCGCTTCAGGGAGATCGGCGGAGATTCGATGTCCGCGGTGACGTTCTCCGACCTCCTCCATGACATCTTCGGTATCCGGGTACCGGTAGACGTGATCATCAGCCCCGGATACGACCTTCAGTTGCTGGCCGGCTATATCGAGGGCAAGAAATCGGCCGGAGTGCGGCGGGTCGACTTCGCCTCCGTCCACGGAGCCGGCAGCACCGAGGTCCACGCCAGGGACCTCACCCTCGACAAGTTCATCGACGCGGAGACCCTAGCCGGCGCCAGGTCGCTTCCCCGCCCCGTCGGAGCGCCGCGCACCGTACTCCTTACGGGGGCGAGCGGTTACCTCGGCCGCTTCCTGTGCCTGGAGTGGCTGAAGCGGCTTGCCCCGACGGGCGGCAAGCTGATCTGCGTGGTGCGTGGAAAGGACAACGCCTCGGCCAGAAGCCGGCTCGACGAAGCCTTCAGCGGCGGGGACGACGAACTGACCCGCGCCTTCCAGGACCTGGCCGCCGCGCACCTGGAAGTCGTCACCGGCGACATGGCGGAGCCGCAGCTCGGTCTCAGTGACCAGATGTGGCAGCAACTGGCCGACGACGTGGACCTGATCGTCCACGCCGGAGCCCTGGTGAACCACATCCTTCCGTACAACCACCTGTTCGACGCCAATGTGGTGGGGACCGCCGAACTCATACGCCTGGGACTCACCAGCCGGCTCAAGGCCTTCACCTACATCTCCAGCGTGGCCGTCGCCGCCTCCCTGGACGGCGACCAGGCCCTGGACGAGGACTCCGACGTCCGCGAGGCCATCCCCGACCAGCCGGTCGACGACGGCTACGCCAGCGGCTACGCGACCAGCAAGTGGGCCGGCGAGGTACTGCTCCGGGAGGCACACGACCTGTGCGGTCTCCCGGTCACGACATTCCGCTCGAACATGATCCTGGCGCACAGCACGTATCCGGGACAGCTGAACATTCCCGATATGTTCACCCGGCTGCTGCTCAGCCTCATCATCACCGGAATCGCACCGCACTCCTTCTACGCGACCGACCCTGCCGGGAAGCGCCAGCGCGCCCACTACGACGGCCTTCCCGTTGATTTCACCGCCGAGGCCGTGGTGACGCTGGGCGGGAGCGCGCTGCAGGGCTACCAGACCTTCAGCCTGGTGAACCCGCACGACGACGGCATCTCGCTCGACACCTTCGTCGACTGGCTGAACGAGGCCGGCCACCGCATTGACCGGGTGGACGAATACGACGAGTGGCTGGCCCGATTCGAGACAGCCCTGCGTGCGGCTCCCGAGCCGCAGCGGCAGCACTCGATCCTTCCGCTCCTCCACGGACACCGGACCCCCGAGAGCGCCGTCACCGGATCCGCCATCCCCTCCGCCCGGTTCAGGGCCGCGGTCCAGGCCGCCCGTCTGGGTCCGGCGGGTGACATTCCGCAGTTGTCGTCGGCCTTCATCGAGAAGTACGCGACGGACCTCAAGGAGCTCATTTCGCCCCGGACGGGTCGCCTGGCCGACTGACCTCGCCCACACCCCGGCCCCGGTGCCCCGACCGTCTGAACTCGGTCGGGGCACCGCCTCGCAGGTCAGCGGGGGCTTGCCACACCTGTACGGCCCGAGTGGCAGACTGCCTTCATGACGACTCACAAGAATCTCCTCTCCGGCCCGGAGCCGACGCATCTGCCGGAGAACGAAGAGGCGTACCGCCTGCTGGGCGAGGAGTCCCGGCCGCCGGCCGAGGTCGTGGCGCAGCACCCCACGTTCGCGCTCGCCTGGGCGATGCTCGCCGACGACGCCTTCGAGGCGGGCCGTGTGGTCGAGTCCTACGCGTATGCCCGCACCGGTTACCACCGCGGGCTCGATGCCCTTCGCCGTTCCGGCTGGAAGGGGCACGGCCCCATCCCCTGGAGCCACCGCCCCAATCGCGGTTTCCTGCGCTGCCTGGCCGCCCTCGCCCGCGCCGCCGACGCGATCGGCGAGACGGAGGAGAAGGAGCGGTGCTGGCAGTTCCTCAAGGACAGCAGCGCGGAGGCGTACAACGAGCTGGCGCGCTAGCCGTCAGCAGTACCACCGCACGAACAACGATGCCGCCGCTGTTCATACAGCAGCGGCGGCACGAAGCACCCCCTCCCGCACCCGCCGCCTACCCCTCCCCCGCCGGCTCCTCCAGCGGCGGCGCCGTCAGCGGGCAATTGACGCGGGACTGCGGGGCACAGGCCCCGGCGCGGGGGCCACGTACCGTCACCCACGCGACCAGCGCCCCCACCACCAGCACCCCCGCACACATGGGCATCGCCCGCCGGAACGTCTCCCCGAACTCCGCCGCCGACCGGTACGCCTCCGGGCCCATCCCCGCCAGCAGCGGCAGCGCCGCCACCGCGACCAGGCCCGCCGCCCGCGCGGCGGCGTTGTTGATGCCGCTCGCCAGGCCCGCCTTCGCCGTGGCCACGGAAGCGAGCACCGTCGCGGTGAGCGGCGCGACCAGCGTCACCATGCCCGCGCCCATCACCAGCATCGCGGGCAGCACATCGGCGGCGTACGACGCTCCCTCGCCCACGCGCAGCATCAGCAGCGTCCCGCCCGCGCACAGCAGGGGACCCACCGTGAGCGGGACGCGCGGCCCGATGCGCTGGGCCAGTTCGCCGGACTTCGCGGACAGGAAGAGCATGAGCACCGTCGTGGGAAGCAGCGCCGTACCCGCCTGGAGAGCGGAGTAACCCACCACGACCTGCAACTGCAGAGCGGTGAGGAAGAAGAAGCCGCTGAACGCGGCGTACACGCACAGCGTCACCGCGTTGATCGCCGTGAACTGCCGCGACGCGAACAGCGTGAGCGGCATCATCGGATCGGCCCGCCGCTTCTCGACGTACACGAAGACCGCCCCCAGCACGACGCCCGCGGCCCCGCAGCCGGCCACCACGGCCGACGGCCCCTGGTCGGGCGCCGCGATCAGCGCGTACGTCACGAGCCCCAGAGCCAGCGCCGCGAGCCCCGCGCCGAGCACGTCGAACCGGCCGCGCGCCTGCGGATCCCGCGACTCCGGTACGTGCCTGAGCGCGACCGGGACACAGACCAGGGCCAGCGGCACATTCAGCAGGAACACCCAGCGCCAGCCGGGCCCGTCCACCAGCCAGCCGCCCAGGAAGGGTCCGACGGCCGCGCCGACCCCGCCGAGCCCGGACCACACCCCCACCGCCCTCGCCCGGTCGTCGGGGTGGAACGAGGCCTGGATGAGCGCCAGCGAGCCGGGCGTCAGGAGGGCCCCGCCGACGCCCTGGAGGGCGCGTGCGGCGATCAGGATCCCGGCGTCCGGCGCCAGTCCGCACAGCAGCGAGGCGGCCGCGAACCACACCACGCCGACGACGAAGACCTTCCGCCGCCCGAACCGGTCCCCGAGCGCACCGCCCAGCAGGATCAGCCCGGCCAGGGTGAGCATGTAGGCGTTGACGGTCCACTGGAGGGCCGCCAGATCGGCGTCCAGATCCTCGCCGACGCGGGGCAGCGCGACGTTGACGACGGTGGCGTCCACCATCGCCATGGCGGACCCGAGCACGGTGGTGAGCATCACCCACCGGCCCCGGGCCGAGGACAGCCGGACGTCCACGCGGGCACCCTCCATGCGGGCATCCTCCCGGCTCGCGCCCCGCCGGGCTAGTCGAGAAGGCCCGACTTCGCCAGGAGATAGGCGAGCTGCGCCCTGCTCCGGCTGCCGAACTCGTCCGCGGCCCGCCGCATGTGGTTGGACACCGTACGGGTGCTCATCCCCAGACGGCTCGCGATCGCCGCGTCCGTGTGCCCCTCCACCATCAGACGCAGCACGGTACGGCGCTTCTCGTCCGTCAACGGCGCCGGCCGCGCGTCCGGTACGTCGAAGCCGACAGGTTCCGCCCGGGCCCACGCGTGGTCGAACACTTCGGCCAGGAAGCCGGCGATGCCCGGATGGTCGATCAGCAGCGCGTGGTGTGCGAGCGAGTAGCGCTGGTCGGGGACGACGGCGACCGACCGGTCGTAGATGATCATCCGGCCGAAGAGTTCGTCGAGGGTACGGAACTGCCCGCCCGCCGCGTCGACCTCGGCCATGAAGTCGAGCGTCGGCCCGTGGGTGCGTACCGAATGCTGATAAAGGGTGCGGTACCGGACCCCGCGCCCGACCAGGGCGAGCATCGCCGGCAGCGTCTTCGCGAGCCGGACCGGATCCCGCGGGCCGCCGGGCTGGGCGGCCTGGAACTCACGGCGGCAGGAGCGGCTCAGCTTCCGCAGGGTGTCCACGATGACGTCAGGTGCGCGCAGCAGCCGGATCGGGGCGACGGCCAGTTGCCGTTCCTCGCGGTACAGCTTCTCGGCGGGGGAGAAGGCGTCGCGCAGGGCGAGGAGCCACTGCTGTCCTTCGAGGAGGGTCCGCTCGACGGGGTGCGCGAGCTGATGGGCCGCGACGTCCGGCGGTACGGGTACGTAGACGTCGGGCTCGTCGCCATGGGGGCGCAGCAGCCCCAGCTCGCGTACGCACCGCGGCACGTCGCCGGAGGCCGAGCCGTAGGTGATGGCCTCCCGGTACGCCGACAGTCCCGCCGCGCACAGGACGGCCGGCCCGGCCGGCTCCGGTCGCGTATTCTCCGCATCCCGACACATCTGTCCCCCCTGTGTCTTCCCGCACTGCTTGATCGCGCAGCCGGACAACCCACCAGTACCAGCGAGTTGAGCAGCATGCTCGTCACGGGCCGTCATATGAGACGGCATTCACGGACGAGGGGGACGAACAATGACGCATTGCGAGAAGGTGACCTTCGCCGGCGGCACAGCGAAGCTGACCGGCAATCTCTTCCTTCCCGAGCGCGGGGCCCCGCCCGTGCCGGGCGTCGTCGTGGCCGGCACCTGGACGAGCGTGAAGGAGCTGATGGCCGACCGTTACGCCGAGCGGCTGGCCGAGCGCGGCTACGCGGCCCTGTCCTTCGACTTCACCGGCTTCGGCGAGTCCGAAGGCGAGCCTCGGGACGTCGAATCGCCCCAGCTCAAGATCGACGACATCCGACACGCGGTGACGTTCCTCGCCGGGCACCCGGCCGTGGACGGCGAACGGCTGGGGGCGCTCGGCATCTGCGCCGCCGCGATGTACATGTCCGGCAACGCCGCGGCCGACGACCGGGTCAAGGCCCTCGCCCTGGTGGCGCCCTGGCTGCACGACCCGGCGATCTGCGAGGAGGCGTACGGAGGAGCCGATGCCGTACGGGCGAAAATCGCCGCCGGTGAGAAGGCCCGCGCCCACTTCGAGGCGACCGGCGAGGTCGAGTACGTACCGGTGGTCAGCGCGACCGACGAGCGGGCGCCGATGCCGTACGAGATCGACTTCTACCTGAACCCGGAGCGCGGCGCCGTCCCCGCCTGGCCCAACCGCTTCGCCGTCATGGCGTGGAAGGAGTGGCTGACCCTGGACTCGCTGGCGTTCGCGCCCCGGATCACCGCGCCCACGCTGCTCCTGCACAGCGAGGACGCGGCCATCCCCGAGGGGGCGCGGCGGTTTCACGCGGGTCTCGCCGGCCCCAAGGAGCTGCTGTGGACACCGGGCACGCAGTTCGATTTTTACGACCAGGACAGCCAGGTGACGACCGCGGTGGACGCGGCCGACGCCCACTTCGAGAGGGCGCTGCGATGAACCCCGTGCGGCTGCCCCGCCGGGCGCTCGTGCTCGCGGGCGTACTCGCTCTGGCCGTCGCGCCGTCGGCGACCGCGACGCCCCCGGCGCCCCCGGCGGCCGCGACGAGCGACGCCCCGAGCGACAACCTGACACCGGGCCCCGCCCACCGGTACCTCGATCCGCTCGTCGGGACGTGGAAGGCCACCAAGACCAACTGGCTCCTCGGTGAGGGCGGGAAGCCGGTCGTCTCCCACGACATGACCGTGAAGGTCCGGTGGATCAAGAAGACCGGTGGACGCTTCCTCTCGGAGGAGACGCGCGGGACGCTGGCGGGCCGGCCGTACTTCCGCCTGGGCGTCCTCGGTCACTCGAACATCGACGAGCGGTACGAGTGGACGACGTTCGACAGCGTCACGCCGACGACGATGACGTACCGGGGAACACGACGGAGTGCCACCGCGTCCGAGATCTCGATGCCGGGGCAATTCACCGACCCCGGCGTGCTCGGCCCCGACTACCTGGGCAAGACCATCCCCATGCGGACCGTCATCACGATCCGGTCCGGCGACCACCACACGATCGACCTCTACTTCACCCCGCCGGGGCAGCAGGAGCGCCTGGTCGACCGTGTCGTCTACGAACGAAGGAGCACGCGGCCGTGACTGTGGAAGACCGCCTGGCGGTCATCGAGACCTGCACCCGTATGGCGTTCCACGCCGACCAGCGCGAGTGGGAACGGCTGGCCGGGGTCTTCGCCGAGAAGGTCACCCTCGACTACACCAGCCTGGCCGCAGGAGAGCCGGCCGAGCTCACCCCGGCGGAGATCGTCGCCGCCTGGACGAACGCGCTGGGCGGTTACGACGCCACCCAGCACCTCATCACCAACCACCTGGTGGACATCGACGGCGACACCGCCGTCTGCACGGCCGCGTTCCAGGCCACCCACCGGCTGGCCACCCCGCACGGCTCGCCGCTGTGGACGCTGGGCGGCACGTACCGCTTCGGCCTGGTCCGCACGGCCGGGCGCGGCTGGCGGATCAACGCGGTGGTGATGACCACGGTCTGGGCGGACGGCAACCAGCATCTGCCCGCCCTGGCGGCGGCACGCATGAGCTGAACCCATGCTGACGAGCGGGGCCCGGCACCGAATCCGCGATCAGCGAATCCGGTGCCGGGCCCCTGCCGTGCGGTCCCGCTTACTTCAGCTTGGTGCCCGTGGAGCGCAGGTTCGCGCAGGCCTCGGTGACGCGCTTGGCCATCGACGCCTCGGCCAGCTTGCCCCAGGTGCGCGGGTCGTACGTCTTCTTCGAGCCGACCTCGCCGTCGACCTTCAGGACACCGTCGTAGTTGCGGAACATGTGGTCCGCGACCGGGCGGGTGAAGGCGTACTGGGTGTCGGTGTCGAGGTTCATCTTCACGACGCCGTTCTCCAGCGCGGTGGCGATCTCCTCGGCCGTGGAGCCGGAGCCGCCGTGGAAGACGAAGTCGAACGGGGACGCCTTGCCGTACTTCTCGGCGACGCCCGCCTGGAGGTCCTTGAGCAGCTCGGGGCGCAGGACGACGTTGCCCGGCTTGTAGACGCCGTGCACGTTGCCGAACGAGGCGGCCAGCAGGTAGCGGCCCTTCTCGCCCAGTCCGAGCGCCTCGGCGGTGCGCAGCGCGTCGTCGACGGTGGTGTAGAGCTCGTCGTTGATCTCGTGCGAGACGCCGTCCTCCTCGCCACCGGTCGGGGTGATCTCGACCTCAAGGATGATCTTCGCGGCGGCGGCCTTCGCGAGCAGTTCCTGACCGATGGCCAGGTTGTCGGCGAGGGTCTCGGCGGAGCCGTCCCACATGTGGGACTGGAAGAGGGGGTTCTGGCCCTTGGCGACGCGCTCGGCGGATACGTCGATCAGCGGACGTACGTACGTGTCCAGCTTGTCCTTGGGGCAGTGGTCCGTGTGCAGCGCGATGGTCACCGGGTACTTCTCGGCGACGATGTGCGCGAACTCGGCCAGCGCGACGGCGCCGGTCACCATGTCCTTGGAGTACTGGCCGCCCAGGAACTCGGCGCCGCCGGTGGAGATCTGGATGATGCCGTCGCTCTCGGCCTCCGCGAAACCGCGCAGCGCCGCGTGCAAGGTCTGGGTCGAGGTCACGTTGATGGCCGGGTAGGCGAACTTGCCTGCCTTCGCCCGGTCGAGCATCTCGTTGTAGACCTCGGGGGTTGCGATGGGCATCTGTCCGCTCCTTATGACGTGCGGGTGTGTGGTGCTGGGCCCTGACCTGGGGGCGACGTCATCGTCGCCCCTATCTTTCCAGACTCTCGCCACGACTCCACAGGGCGCACTGCCCGGACCTGCGCGAAGGGCGGGCTGTTTCACGTGAAACAGCCCGCCCTCGACGAAAAGCGCAGGTCAGCCCGAGAGCCACGCGCGTCAGGCGAGGCCGAGCTCCTCCAGCGAGTAGGCGTTGATGTACGGAAGACCGGCCTCCGCGATCTTCGGGGCGGCGCCCCGCTCCACGATCACCGCGACACCGACGACCTCGCCGCCCGCCTCGCGGACGGCCTCGACGGCGGTCAGCGGCGAGCCACCCGTGGTCGAGACGTCCTCGACGACCAGGCAGCGGCGGCCCTTGACGTCCGTGCCCTCGATCCGGCGCTGCATCCCGTGCGCCTTGCCGGCCTTGCGTACGACGAACGCGTCGAGCCGCTGTCCGCGCGCGGCGGAGGCATGCAGCATCGAGGTGGCCACCGGGTCGGCGCCCAGGGTCAGCCCGCCCACGCAGTCGTAGTCGAGCTCGGCGGTGGCGTCGAGCATCACCTGGCCCACCATCGGCGCGGCCTCACCGTCCAGCGTGATCCGGCGCAGGTCGATGTACCAGTCGGCCTCGATCCCCGAAGACAGGGTCACCTTGCCGTGCACCACGGCCTTGTCCTTGATCTGCTGGAGCAGCTCACCACGTACGTCAGTCATGCCATGAGCTTAAAGCCGCCGCTTCACAGTCGCCGCCAGGTCCAGATGGTCTCGATCTCCAGCGGTTCGATGGGCGTCACGAACCGCGGCATCGTGTTGAGCCCGTTCGGCGGCCCCGACTGCGGCTCCACGCACACCGCTTCGGACTGCTCGTCGTACACGACCACCCATTCGGCGCGGCTCGTCACCTTCAGCTCCAGCTGCCCCGGCCAGGTGAGTGTGACGTCCACGCCGTCGGGCATCCCGAAGCAGTCGTCCCAGGGGCCGGGGCGCGGAGCGATCCGCCGCCCGGTGGGGAGGTGATCGTCACCGCGCTCCTCCTGCCAGGCGGGGGCGAAGTCGATCCGCACGTCCTCACCTTCCCCGCCGCCGATGTTGCGCACGAACCACGGGTGCCAGCCGGCCTGCGCCGGGAAGGAGTCGCCGTACGTCTCGATCCCCATCGTCAGGACGAGCGAGTCCTCGGACAGCCCGAACGCCTGCGTGACCCTGCCGTCGTACGGCCACGGGTCGGCCAGGTCGTACGTGAACGCGGCCTCGCTCTTCTCGGCCCGCGCGGTGTGCCAGGCGGCGTCGCGGCCGGTGCCGTGGATGGCGTGGGGCGGGGAGTTGAGCGGCAGTTGGTGCGTGGTCGCGCCGTTGAGGAACCTGCCGTGGTTGAGGCGGCCGCACCACGGCACCATCGGGAAGCAGCCGTAGCGCTCCCCCTGGCGCAGCAGCTCGGTGCCGCCGATGCGCAGGCCCGTGATGCGGCAGCCGTTGTCCTGGGCGATGGTCAGCTCGGCGTCGCCCGCCGCCAGACGCGTCTCATGGGTGCTCATCCTGCCGACCCTATGGGCTGCCGGCCGGCTGGGGCGCGCGCAACATCCAAGCGGCAAGCATCCCGCCACCCGCGGCAGCCAAAAGCTCAGCGCCTGCGCCGCAGCACCCGGCCCATCACCACCGCCGAAGCCAGCGCCAGCGCGGCCGCCGGGGCGATCCAGCGCAGCGTGTCGGTCGTCGACGTGGACTGCGGGGCGGGGACCGGCGCGTAGCGCCCGCGGGGCGGCGCGTGGTCGACCTCCTCCGCGCTGCGGCCGATCATCGTGCGCCGCGCGTGAGCCGCCTCGGCCGGGGGCTCGGACGGGGAGGGCACCCCCGGCATGTCCTCCGACAGGTCGGCCGCCTCCGGTACGTCGGGCACATCCGGTACGACCGGTACGTCGGCCAGCGGGTCCAGCGACGGCGGCGGCACCTCCGTCTCAAACACCGACGCCCTCGACTCAGCAGTCCCCTCGGCCGCGTCGGCCGCGTCGGCCGCCTCGCCTTCGGAGGCCCCGCGCCCGCCGTCCGCCCGCGCATCCGCCAGCCGGGCGGTGAAGCGGTCCAGCAGCCGCTGGGACGCGGACAGCGTCGCCGGCGGGTCGAGCTCCGTGATGCGGCCCTCGCCGCTCGCCGTCCCCGCGTACGTCACCGTCGTACCGCCACCGGCCTCCGTCAGGCGTGCCGTCAGCGCCAGCTTGACCGAGCCCGTGCCGCGCGCCTCCGTGCCCTCGCCCTCGACGGCGAAGGTGCCGTCCGGCTGCCCGGTGACACGCAGCGTTCCCCGGTAAGTGATCGTGTGGCCGTCGATGCGGACCTTCAGCCGCCCCGCGAGCGGGCCGGACGCCTCGTCGGCATCCTGCTGGAGCCCCGGAACGCAGCGCGCCACCCGGGCGGGGTCCCCCAGCGCCTGTCGCAGGGTCTCAGCCGGAACCGGAACGAACACCTCATGCTCCATGGGAACCGAGCCTACTCACGCACGCCCGCCATGTACCCGACTCGGCGAGGAATCCGCACACGGATCCGGACGTACCGGACCGTACTTCAGTACGTGTAGCGCGGATGCACCAGCGTAGAAGGCTCCAGCCCCCGCACCCGCGCGCCGAGCGCCGACCGCTCCGCCGACCGCAGGACCGCCGGCGTGAGCGACCGCAGCCGGGGCGCGTCGGGGGCCAGGCCGAGACCGGGGCGCGTGTCCCGCGCGGCGAGTATGAAACCCCAGTCGTGCGGGGCCACCGCCGTACCCGAGGAACGGTCCGGCCCCCCGGTGAACCCGGAGAGGCGGCCGGTCGCACGGTACGGACGCGTCCGCAGGCCCGCCGCCCGCAGCGTCGCGTCGACCGTCCAGTAGGCCTTCGGCCGGGTCGCCAGCGGCCCCGCGTGGACGGCCACGCGCCCACCGCCCGCCAGGACGCGCGACGCCAGCCCGTAGAACTCCTGCGAGTACAGCTTCGTGCTCGCGCTGATACCGGGGTCGGGCAGATCGGAGATCACCACGTCGTACGGCGGCCGGCGCGGCCCCTCCTCCCGCAGCCAGGTGAACGCGTCGGCGGTGTCGATCCGCAGCCGGGGGTCCTGGTGGGCGCCGCCGTTCAGCGCCGACAGGGCCGGGTCCTTACGGGCCAGCTCGACGACGGCCGGGTCCAGCTCGACCACCGTGACCGACTCCACGCCCGGATAGCGCAGCACCTCCCGCGCCGCGAGCCCGTCGCCGCCGCCCAGGATCACCACGCGTGCGTGGCGCCCGCGCATCGCGGGGTGCACCAGCGCCTCGTGGTACCGGTGCTCGTCGCGGCCGCCGACCCGCAGCCGCCCGTCGAGGAAAAGGTCGAGCGGCCCGCCGGGGGCGCCGGTGACGACGATCTCCTGCAGGTCCGTCTGTACGGCGACCCGCACCCGCTCCCCGTACACCGCCCGCCGCGCCGCCCGCTCGAAGTCGCCGACCAGGGCGGTCGCGGTGGCGAGCAGCGCCAGCGCCACCACGTTCGCCACGACCAGCAGCCGGCGCTCACGGCGCGTCAGCTCGTGCCGGAAGAGCCACAGCACCAGCGCCCCGCCCGCCACCGTATTCACGGCGCCCGTGACCAGCGCGCCCGTCAACTGGCCTAAGAGCGGCAGCAGGACGAACGGGAAGGCCAGGCCGCCGACCAGCGCCCCGACGTAATCCGCGGCGAAGAGGTCCGCCACGTCGCCACTCGTGTCACGGCGCTCCCCGCGCCGGGACACGCGCTGGATCAGCGTCATCAGCAGCGGAATCTCGGCGCCGATGAGCACGCCGATCGCCAGTGAGAAGCCGACCAGCGCGTACTGCGCCCCGCCGAGCCAGGCGAACGTCGCGTACAGCATCAGCGCCGACGTGCCGCCGCACAGCGCCAGCGCCGCCTCCAGCAGGCCGAAGCCCACGGCCGCGCGGCACCGCAGCCGCTTGGCGAGCAGCGAGCCGAGTCCCATCGCGAAGACCATCACCGAGAGCACGACGGACGCCTGGGTGACCGAGTCCCCGATCAAGTACGAGGCGAGGGCGACCAGTTCCAGCTCGTACACGAGTCCGCAGGCGGCACAGACGAACACCACGCCGAGCACCAGGAACCGGGCGGTCCGCGGCGGCACAGGCAGGGCCGCCGGGGCTTCCGGATCCGACAGTGACACAGGCGAATCGATCACCATGGGAACGCTACGTCACAAAGGGCTAACCACCCGTCACCCACAAGGGTGAGACTCCAGCGAAACAGGCATACGCACGCCGACACGTGACCGCGTCACGACCAACTGCCCCTCCTGCGGGTACGCGTGCCAGGTACGCCACCTCACCTGCCCCTCGTACCGCTGTGCCAGCATCGCCGTGAACGCGTGCGGGCTGCCGGGAAACGTGCCCGCGAGGCTGTTGGGGTGGTCGGCGACCAGCGCGAGCAGTTCCTGCGCGCGCCCCGCGAACTGGCCCTGCGTGAGGGTCTCGACGCGTGCGGCGAACTCGTACTCCCATTCCCCGAGCCGCTTGGCCACGCCCAGCGGCAGCGGCGTACTGCTGCCCGGCATGCAGGCGACCGTCTCGGAGCAGGACCCTTCGTCGTCCTCCAGGAGCACTTGGTGGGAGGCGCCGAGGAGCCTCAACTGGAGCAGCATGCCGTCGAGTCGGAGATCCAGCACGGCCAGGGCCGGAAGCGGCTCGCGCCCCAGCGCCCAGGCGAGATCGGCGGCGCGCGTGTCGGTGTAGGCAGTCTTGAGAGTCGTGAGCATGAGTGGGCTCCGCAGACAGGCGTTCGGAATGGTGGACCGGGGTCACCGGAAGACGAGGTCGAGGAGTTCGGGGACCGCCTGCTCGGGTCCACATGGGGGCCGAGGGCTGAAGTTCTCGACTGTGAGGGAATCATGAAGTGCGCTGTACTCAAAGCGTTTTTACCCAACTTGCAGTGGTTTCCATCCCCGCGGGGGCTGAACGGTTCAACTGTTCAACAACTAAGCGCCCGGCGGGAGTTAACCCGCCGGGCGCACGGGCCTGACGCTCGTAGTGGTGCTGATGTGGTGCCTGCGCGCGCCCTGCGGCGGCCGCGCGCAGGCGGACCGACTGCCCCGTGTCAGTCGCCTCCGCCGCCTCCACCACAACCGCCGCCACCGCCACCGCCGCAGGACCAACCACCACCGCTCGACGACCCGCTGCTGTGACTGCCCTCCCACCAGCCGCCCCCGCTCTTGCGGGAGCGCCGGCCTCCACGCCTCCGCCCGACCGACGCGAGCCCCACGATCACCAGCACCACCAGCACCACCAGGCCGATTTCCATGATCGCCACGGCCCCCACCGTCCTTCCGGTCCCCCGAAGCGAGGTGCTCGCTCCTTACGTGACTGGGGGATGCCCATGGCATCCGGCAGCCAAAGCAGACTTGAGCAACTCCAGAGGTTCGGCACAGGATGGCCGCCATGACGACGCCGGCAGACCACGACGCACGCGGCCAGGACGACGGTCCTCGCGCCCGCCCCCTCCCCCGCCCCCTCCTCAACCGCAGGCTGGCGGAGTTCGGTACGACGATCTTCGCGGAGATGTCGGCGCTGGCCCTGAAAACCGGCGCGATCAACCTCGGCCAGGGCTTTCCCGACACCGACGGCCCCGAGGAGGTCAGGGAAGCCGCGGTCCGCGCCCTGCGCGACGGCCGCGGCAACCAGTACCCGCCCGGCCCCGGCGTCCCAGAACTGCGCACCGCGATCGCCGGCCACCAGCAGCGCCGCTACGGCCTGTCCTTCGACCCCGACACCGAGGTCCTCGTCACCGCCGGCGCCACCGAGGCCATCGCCGCGTCCCTCCTCGCCCTGCTGGAGCCCGGTGACGAGGTCATCGCCCTGGAGCCGTACTACGACTCGTACGCCGCCTGCATCGCGATGGCGGGCGGCACGCGCGTCCCGGTGACCCTGCGTCCCCACCAGGACCGCTACGTACTCGACCTCGACGAACTGCGCGCCGCCGTCACCCCGCGCACCCGCCTCATCCTCCTCAACACCCCGCACAACCCCACCGGCACCGTCCTGACCCGCGAGGAACTCGCGGCCATCGCCGCACTGGCGGTCGAGCGCGACCTGCTCGTCATCACCGACGAGGTGTACGAGCACCTGGTGTTCGACGGCGAACACATCCCGCTCGCGTCCTTCCCCGGCATGCGGGAGCGCACGGTCACCATCTCCTCGGCGGGCAAGACGTACTCCTTCACCGGCTGGAAGGTCGGCTGGATCACGGCGTCCCCCGCCCTGGTGACGGCCGTCCGCAGTGCGAAGCAGTACCTGACCTACGTGTCGGCCGGTCCCTTCCAGTACGCCGTCGCCGAGGCGCTGCGTCTGCCCGAGACGTACTTCACCGCCCTCCGGGACGACTTGCGCGCCAAGCGCGACCTGTTGTCGGCCGGGCTCGCCGACGCGGGCTTCGAGGTCTACCGCCCGGCCGGCACGTACTTCGTCACCACGGACATCCGCCCGCTGGGCGAGAGCGACGGCTTCGCCTTCTGCCGCGCGCTGCCGGAGCGGTGCGGGGTGGTCGCGGTCCCGAACGCGGTCTTCTACGACCACCGGGAGCAGGGCGCCCCGTTCGTCCGCTTCGCCTTCTGCAAGCAGAAGGACGTCCTGGACGAGGCGGTGACCCGCCTCCGGCGGCTGGCGCCCTGACGGGAGCGGGGACGACAGAATCCCGGATTCCGGGCCAGAAAGAAATCTGTCGTGACGGTAGTAGACATTGCCGTTCGGTGGGGTAGGGTTTTGCTCGTAGCCAAGACAGCAAGTGAGGCGCGGCAGAGACGAACTGCCGCGCATGCAGGTTCGAGCGAGTTGTGGCACGGCAGTGGAATGTCAGGGCCGGATGGATGCGGGGTCCTGAGGTTGGCTGCCGGGCCGGACGGCCCACAAGGGGCGGATTGTGGCACGGCGGTGGAGTGACAGGGCCGGACGCACGTAGGGGCACTGTCACTGGCTGCCGGGCCGGCGGCTCACAGGGGTCGCGAGCAGTCCCGCAGTTCCAGCAGGAGCTGGCAAATGGTGTTGATCCCCCAGGGACCCTGGTGCCGAACGGCACCAGGGTCCCCCGACGCGCCGCACCAACGAGGCGCAGGCGACCGCGCAGACCGCCGACGTCGGCCCGGGCAGGGCCGGTGCATAGAATTGGCTCTCATGTCGAAGCCTGACGAGCTGCTCGTTGACGTCGCCGCCATGGTGGAGTCCGGGCAAAGCAATCAGATGTCCCTGACCGTGGTCACCGGTGGCACCGTCATCACCGGTCGACTGGCACCCGAGGCCGTGTGGCGGCAGCGGGTGTCGGAGGTCCTGACGGATTCGAAGAGCCTGAGCGAGTTCTCCGGCATCTTCACCGCCTCCGCCCGCGAGGACGGGCCGCCCACTCATCTGCACTTCCACGTCGCCCGGATCCTCCAGGGCACGGTGGGGATCCCGGAGACGGGCGGGATGTACCGCGTCTCGATCCAGGACGTCAGCGCCTGGACCATGGGCGACTTCAGCTACTCCGACCACTGAGCCGGGCCGCTACGACGCGTGCCGGGCGAGAGAGACAGCAGTGAGGGCCTGACCGGCGTGCCGGTCAGGCCCTCACTGCTGTCTCAGGTGTCGGCGTACGCCTGCCGCCGGTCAGACGGCCACAGGAGTGCCGAGCATCCGGGAAGCCTGCTGGAGCGGGCTGAGGGCGGGCACGGGTGCGGCCGTGGGGAGCGTACGGCAGGTGAAACCGAGGAGTGTCATGGCGCGCAGGACTTCGCCGGCGCTGAAATCACGGCGGTCCTGGCGGGTGATGACCTCCCCCGCCTGCTTGATGGGGTAGTGGCGGCGGCCGATGATCACGGACTCACCGGTGATCGGTTCGGGCTTGACGCCCTTCATCAACTCCAGAACGCCGCTCTTCGTCAGCTCGAACGGGAAGCGGGCGATGACACAGCGCATGATGCCTCACAGGGTTTAAGGGTTGGGGGAGAAACGGTCCGGCCGGGACGAAGCAGGCGGTTCTAGGCCGCCGCGTCGAAGGCCGGCTGCCGCTGGGCGGTACGGCGCGGAGCCTGCGCGGGGCGGCTGCGCCGCGACCGGGAGGAGGCGGCGCCGCGCTTGGGGCGCTCGGACACCGGCGCCGTGATGACGACCGGGACGCCCGAGGGGGACTGCGCGCCGGTGATGCGGTTCAGTTCGGCCTCGCCCGAGCGCACCTGGGTGACCTGCGGGCGGATCCCGGCGTCCGACATGAGGCGCACCATGTCGCGGCGCTGATTCGGGGTGACCAGGGTGACGACGCTGCCGGACTCGCCCGCGCGGGCGGTACGGCCGCCGCGGTGCAGGTAGTCCTTGTGGTCGGTCGGCGGGTCGACGTTGACGACGAGGTCGAGGTTGTCGACGTGGATGCCGCGGGCGGCGACGTTGGTCGCCACCAGCACGGTCACATGCCCGCTCTTGAACTGGTCGAGCGTGCGGGTGCGCTGCGGCTGCGACTTGCCGCCGTGCAGCGCGGCAGCCCGTACACCGCTGTTGAGCAGGTCCTGGGTCAGCCGGTCGACGGCGTGCTTGGTGTCCAGGAACATGATCACGCGGCCGTCGCGGGCGGCGATCTCGGTGGTGGCGGCGTGCTTGTCGGCGCCCTGGACGTGCAGGACGTGGTGCTCCATCGTCGTGACCGCACCGGCGGAGGGGTCGACCGAGTGCACGACGGGATCGGTCAGGTAGCGGCGGACCAGCAGGTCGACGTTGCGGTCCAGGGTGGCGGAGAACAGCATCCGCTGCCCCTCCGGACGGACCTGGTCGAGCAGGGCCGTGACCTGCGGCATGAAGCCCATGTCGGCCATCTGGTCGGCCTCGTCCAGCACCGTGATGGCCACCTGGTTCAGCCGGCAGTCGCCACGGTCGATGAGGTCCTTGAGCCGGCCCGGCGTCGCCACGACGACCTCGGCGCCGCTGCGCAGTGCGCCGGCCTGCCTGCCGATGGACATCCCTCCGACGACCGTGGCGAGCCGCAGCTTGACGGAGCGGGCGTACGGGGTGAGGGCGTCGGTCACCTGCTGGGCAAGCTCACGGGTCGGTACGAGCACCAGGGCCAGCGGCTGGCGCGGCTCGGCGCGCTGTCCGGCCGTCCTGGCCAGCAGGGCCAGTCCGAAGGCCAGCGTCTTGCCGGAGCCGGTCCGTCCGCGGCCCAGGACGTCACGGCCGGCGAGGGTGTTCGGCAGGGTCGCGCCCTGGATCGGGAACGGCACCGTCACGCCCTCGGCACCGAGCGCGGCGAGGAGCTGCTCGGGCATGTCGAGGTCGGCGAACATCTCGGCGGCGGGCAGCGCGGGGGTGATCGTCTTGGGCAGTGCGAACTCGCCCTGCGGCGCGCCGGCCCGACGGCCGTAACCACCCGAGCGGCCCTGTCCGCCTGAACGGCTCGGTGCGCCTGAACGGCTCGGTGCGCCCGAGCGGCTCGGTGCGCCCGAGCGGCCGGGGGCCGACGAGCGGCTGTGCGGGAAGCGGTCGTTCGTGCGTGTGCGGTTCATACGGAACCTTCCTCGATGCGGCACGTATCAAGGAATTCCCGCAGCGGTCGATCAGCACGGAGAATCGCAAGAACGAACCAAAATGAAAGCCAAAACGAAAGCGAATCCGACCGGCGCAAGAAACAGCGGGTCAGTTACAGTCGCTCAAAATCCCAGCGATACGGGATTGAATGCCATACGGAATATGGCCCAGAAATGCAACGAGCTGGGGCCCGCACCCCAAGGTGCGGGCCCCAGCTCAGACTGCGCGCGAGCGTCAGGCGGGAACGATGTTCTCGGCCGTCGGGCCCTTCTGGCCCTGCGCGATGTCGAAGTTCACCTTCTGGCCTTCCAGCAGCTCGCGGAAGCCCTGGGCGGCGATGTTCGAGTAGTGGGCGAACACGTCAGCGCCGCCACCGTCCTGCTCGATGAAGCCGAAACCCTTTTCCGCGTTGAACCACTTCACGGTGCCAGATGCCATGTCAATCTCCTTCGGGGCAGTGCCCGGAGTCCGCACTTTGCGGCTCCGCGTCGCCGCGATGATTGCCCCGCCCGGAAAATTTACCGGCAGTACGAACCACAACTGCAACTTGTATCGACAGTAGCACGGCAGGATCGACTCTGCGGCGTCAGCAATTCCACCCTGCCGGTTGTACGAGATATCCTCGACCCGCGTTGCTTCAATTTCTTACTTCGCGGCTACAGATATTCACTCACCCCGAATCGGACACCATGACGAAAGCCCGGCCGAGGGCCGCGATCGTGGTGACCGCCGCCCTGGCCGGGCTCTCGCTGAGCTACGGGACGTATCTGGTGACGATCGCCCCGGTGCCGTTGTGACGCGCGGTGCTCAGGCCTCGCCGTCGCCGTCGCCCTCGGCGGAGTCGACGTCCTTCTCCAGGCCGAGCTGCTCGACGAGCCACTTGTCGAACTCGATCGAGGCGCGCACCCAGCCGACCGTCGACGACACGAAGTGCTCCAGGCTGACGCCGGTGCCGATCAGCATCTGCGCCTCACCGATGAGACGGACGGTGCCGTCGTCGTGGGTGTGGCTGTAGACCTTGGGCCACAGCGTGCGGCGGTTCCAGTCGTCGATCAGTTCGAGGAGCTGGACCTTCTCCTCAATCTGGTGCGGCCGGTCGTAGAACGTCCGTACCGAGAAGACCTGCTGGTCGTCCTCGCCGCGGAACATGAAGTACGTGCGGAATTCCTCCCACGGCGCGGCGAGGTCGCCCTCGTCGTCGACGACGTACTTCAGCTCCATCTGCTCCAGCAGCTGCTTGACGAGGTCCTGGTCCGGGACCACGGGGCCCGCAGGCCCTTCGGGCTGCGGTTCGGGCTGGCCCCCGAAGTTCGGGATCGAGGACGGGTCGATGCTCACCGTGAATTTCCCTTCGTACGGTTTCTTCCATCCTCTCCCATCTCGGGGCACCAGTGGCAAGCCCTGCCACCCGCGATCCGCTGCGGGCGCAAACCTGACTGACGAGCCTTCCCTGGAGCGCCTTACTCGGCGCGCCCGACCGACAGGCCGTCCCCGGCCCGGTCCACCCGGACCGTGTCGCCGTCGGTGATCTCGCCCGCGAGGATCTCCTTCGCGAGCCGGTCGCCGATCGCCGTCTGGATGAGGCGGCGCAGCGGGCGGGCGCCGTAGGCCGGGTCGTTGCCCTTGTCCGCGAGCCAGGCCAGGGCCGCCGGAGTGATGTCGAGGGTGAGGCGGCGGTCGGCGAGGCGCTTGGCGAGGCGGCCGATCTGGAGCTCGGCGATGTGCGCCAGCTCGTCCCGCGACAGGGCCGAGAAGACGACCAGGTCATCGAGCCGGTTGAGGAACTCCGGCTTGAAGGAGGCCCGTACGAGCTCCAGGACCTGCTCCTTCTTCACTTCCTCGCTGGTCGTCGGCTCGACCAGGTACTGGCTGCCGAGGTTCGACGTCAGGACGAGGATGGTGTTGCGGAAGTCGACCGTCCGCCCCTGCCCGTCGGTCAGCCGGCCGTCGTCGAGGACCTGGAGCAGGATGTCGAAGACCTCGGGGTGGGCCTTCTCGACCTCGTCGAGGAGTACGACGCTGTACGGGCGGCGGCGGACCGCCTCGGTGAGCTGGCCGCCCTCCTCGTACCCGACGTAACCGGGAGGCGCGCCGACCAGCCGCGCGACGCTGTGCTTCTCGCTGTACTCGCTCATGTCGATGCGGACCATGGCCCGCTCGTCGTCGAAGAGGAAGTCCGCGAGCGCCTTGGCCAGCTCGGTCTTGCCGACACCGGTCGGGCCCAGGAAGAGGAAGGAGCCGGTGGGGCGGTCCGGGTCGGCGATGCCGGCGCGGGTGCGGCGTACCGCGTCCGAGACGGCGCGCACCGCCTGGTGCTGGCCGATCAACCGCTTGCCCAGCTCGTCCTCCATCCGCAGCAGCTTCTGCGTCTCGCCTTCGAGGAGGCGTCCGGCGGGGATGCCGGTCCAGGAGCCGACGACGTCGGCGATGTCGTCGGGGCCGACCTCCTCCTTGACCATGGTGTCCGTACGGACCTCCGCCTCGGCGGCGGCGGCCTCCTCCAGCTCGCGCTCCAGGCCGGGGATCTCGCCGTACAGCAGCTTGGAGGCGGTGTCGAAGTCGCCGTCGCGCTGGGCGCGTTCGGCCTGGCCGCGCAGGTCGTCGAGCTTCTCCTTCAGCTCACCGACCCGGTTGAGGCCCTGCTTCTCCTTCTCCCAGCGGGCGTTGAGGCCGCGCAGCTCCTCCTCCTTGTCAGCGAGGTCGCGGCGGAGCTTCTCCAGCCGCTGCTTGCTCGCCGGGTCGGATTCGTTCTTGAGCGCGAGTTCCTCCATCTTCAGCCGGTCGACGGAGCGCTGGAGTTCGTCGATCTCGACGGGCGAGGAGTCGATCTCCATGCGGAGCCGCGACGCGGCCTCGTCGACGAGGTCGATGGCCTTGTCGGGGAGGAACCGGGAGGTGATGTACCGGTCCGAGAGGGCCGCGGCCGCCACCAGCGCGGAGTCCGCGATCTGCACCTTGTGGTGGGCCTCGTACCGCCCCTTGAGGCCGCGGAGGATCGCGATGGTGTCCTCGACGGTCGGCTCGGCGACCAGCACCTGCTGGAAGCGGCGCTCCAGGGCGGGGTCCTTCTCGATCCGCTCCCGGTACTCGTCGAGCGTCGTCGCACCGACCATGCGCAGCTCGCCGCGGGCCAGCATCGGCTTGAGCATGTTGCCGGCGTCCATGGCGGAGTCACCGCCGGCGCCGGCCCCGACGACGGTGTGCAGCTCGTCGATGAAGGTGATGATCTGCCCGTCGCTCGCCTTGATCTCGGAGAGGACGGTCTTGAGCCGCTCCTCGAACTCGCCGCGGTACTTGGCCCCGGCGACCATCGCGCCGAGGTCCAGCGACACCAGCCGCTTGTTCTTCAGCGACTCGGGTACGTCGCCCTTGACGATGCGCTGGGCGAGCCCTTCGACGACGGCCGTCTTGCCGACACCCGGCTCACCGATCAGCACGGGGTTGTTCTTCGTACGCCGCGACAGGACCTGCACGACGCGCCGGATCTCCTGGTCCCGCCCGATGACCGGGTCGAGCTTGCCCTCGCGCGCGGCCGCCGTGAAGTCGGTGCCGAACTTCTCCAGGGCCTTGTACTGACCCTCCGGGTCCGGTGTGGTCACCCGGCGTCCTCCCCTGATCTTCTCGAACGTGTCCAGCAGCCGCTCGGCGCTCGCGCCCTCCTGGGACAGTACGTCCCCGGCCTTGCCGCCCTTGGCCGCGATGCCAATGAGCAGGTGTTCCGTCGACAGGTACTCGTCACCCAGCTCCTTCGCCCGCTGGGAGGCGTCGGCGATGACCGCGAGCAGCTCGCGGTTGGGCTGGGGCGGGGCGACGGTGGACCCCGTCACGCTGGGCAGCGCGGCGAGCACCCGCTCGGTTCCGGAGCGTACGGCCGCCTGGTCGGCCTCGACGGCGGCCAGCAGGTCGATGATGTTGGCGTTGTCCTCGCCCGCGAGCAGGGCCAGCAGCAGATGCGCGGGCGTGAGGTCCGCATGTCCGTCCTTGACGGCGCGGTTGCTCGCCGCCTGGATCGCCTCCCGGCTCTTGTTGGTCAGCTCTGCGTCCACTGGCTCTCTCCTCCTCGGCGGGTCGCCTTCTTCCCAGCTATGACATACACAGCATACGCAAACTTGAGTCTATTCCACTCAAGGACGGGAGGACAGCGGCTATTGTGCCGTCATGGCCAATGATCTCGACGTACGGAACCCCAGCCCGGACTACCTCGCCTTCTGGCGCGAGTACCACCTGTGCACCCTGACAACCCTGCGCCCGGACGGCTCACCGCACGTCGTGCCGGTCGGCGTGACGTACGACCCCGAGGCGGGGCTCGCCCGTGTCATCACCAACAAGACCAGCACGAAGGTGGCGAACGTGCAGGCCGCGGGCGAGGGGGGCGCACGGGTCGCCGTCTGCCAGGTGAAGGGCGGCCACTGGGCGACGCTCGAAGGGCGCGCGGTGGTCCGTACGGAACCGGACCTCATCGAGGAGGCGGTACGCCGCTACGCCGAGCGGTACGAGCGCACGCCGGCGCCGAACCCGGACCGCGTCCTGATCGAGATCACCCTGGACCGCGCGATGGGCCGCGCCCCGAGCACGGCCCGAACGGACTGACACGGACTGACACGGACTGACACGGACTGACACGGACTGACACGTCTGACGCGGCCCGACACGGCCTGTCCGCCCGTACGTACGCAGCACAGCGGCGCCATCGTGTTCAGGTCCACGATGACGCCGCTGTGTGGGGGAGCGCCTGAGCGATTGTGAACGACGGGGGAATCGCTTCAGGCGCTGCGGGGGGTGGCGGTGCTGGTTTCTGGTTCGATCAGCTGGTGGTCACGCTGGTCGAGATTGACGAAGACCATGCCGTAACGCACGGCACAGCGAACGGGTTGCGGGCCACCCCGCGGCTTGCGAAGGCACCGGTAGGCACGGACGTCCTCATCCTCTTCACGCGCGACCAGGATCGGCTCGCCGAACAGCGTGACCATCAGCGAGTCGCCACGGTGGGGAATGGCCGTGACCAGATCGATGAAGTGCCACCCGGAGCGGTACGCGGTGGCCATCTCACGCCTGAAGGTGCGGTCGTCCGGTGGAACAGTCATGCGTCTGTCTTGGCCGGCACACTGTCCCAGCCCAGGTCCGGCGGAGACTCTGCCTGTGCACCAGCCGGACCCCCGCCCGCAGGCTTGCTGTCCCAGGCGAGGTCATCCATCGTGGTCCCAGTACCGAGGGCCAGCCCGGCTGCGAAGGCAGTCGCAAGTACCGAGCGAAGCATTCTCTTGTACATAGTCGGCTTCGTCCTCACTTGAAAGGTTTCTTCTCTCCCCGCACCACGACCATGGCCTATTCGGCCACGTCAACACCACTGGGTCGATGCATCATGTTCCTGCACGTTCAGGACCCTGGGGGGTGGAGTTATGACCGCAAGTGACTCAAATCAGGCACATCCCCATGCCGTAACTGATCTGTGCGACGAAGGAAGACGCCTCTACGCCAGCGCTCTGCGCGCCGGACGGATCGCTCGCACCGAGGTCACACCCGCTCCCTGCCTCATGGAGTTCGCGCTGCTGCACCCCGACCCGGACGACGCCGACTGGCTCCGCCCGGTTCCGCCGTCCGCCGCGCTGGCTCAACGCCTGCACCCCATCGAGCGTGAAATCCGCGAGCGCAGGCACTTGACCATTGAACTGGCCGACTCGTTTGAGCCATTCATGGCCATCAGCGCACAGGATCCCCCCACCACTCACGCCATCACCGTGCTGGAGGGCTTCAACCGGATCAACGCGGCCATAGACCTCGCCACGGCCGAGTGCCGCACAGAAGTGCTTACCGTCCAACCCGGCGGCGGACGCAGCGAACACGCCCTCCACGAGGCGCTGGAGCGGGGCCAGGCGCTCATCGGCCGAGGCGTCAGCATGCGCACCCTGTATCAGCACACAGTCCGCCACAGCCAGGGCACGCTTGCCTACGCGGAACGTATGGCCGAGGGCAAAGTCGAGATACGGACGCTCGAACAGCTCATAGAACGACTGATGATCTTCGATCGTACGGTCGCCTTCATACCCGCGCGCGACGACCGTCAAGTCGCCCTGGAACTGCGCCATCCCGGCCTGGTCGAGTACCTCGCGGCCGTCTTCGAGCAGTTCTGGCAACGTGGAGTACCGCTCCAGGAGCAGGTCTCGTACGACCACACCCCCGACGGCATATCCGGCGTTCAGCGCTCCATCGCCAAGCTGCTCGTCGAGGGGTACGTCGACGAGGCCATCGCCCGCCGGCTCGGCATGAACGTACGCACCGCCCGCGCGCACATAGCCAAGCTCGCCGCCACCCTCGGCAGCGGCAGCCGCGCCCAACTCGGCTACCTCATCGCGCAGTCGAGCATCCTGGAGCAGGATCACTGACTACCGCGTGAGCGCACGTACGCCGACGGGGCGCGGCAGAAGGCCCGTCACCCCGAGTCGTGGGTGACGGGCCTTCTCCGCGCACGGTTCTTCCCGTACGGAGCCGGACTACTCCGACGTCCGCTTCGGGCGCCAGACCACCAGCGCACTCGCTTGCTGTACGTCCTCGTACCGGACCAGGTCACGCCGGTACGAGGCGTGGACCTGCGCCTCGCGCTGCTGCAGCGCGGCCGCCGCGCCGTCGACCGCCGCCGAGAGTTCGGCGACGCGCTGCTGGAGCGCGGTCACCTGGTTCTCCAGTTCGATGATGCGCTTGATGCCGGCCAGGTTGATGCCCTCGTCCTGCGACAGCTGCTGCACCTGACGGAGCAACTGGATGTCGCGGGCCGAGTAGCGCCGCCCGCGCCCGGCCGTGCGGTCGGGGGAGACCAGGCCGAGGCGGTCGTACTGCCGGAGGGTCTGCGGGTGCAGGCCGGAGAGCTGGGCCGCGACCGAAATGACGTACACCGGTGACTCGTCGGTCAGTTGGTACGGGTTACGACGCATGCGCGGGTCCATCTCATGCTCCCTTCGCGGCCTGGAACAGCTCCGCCCGCGGGTCCTCCCCCGCGGTCGCCTCACGGTAGGACTCCAGCGCCTCACGGGCCTTGTCGTCAAGGCCCTTCGGCACTTCGACCTCCACGGTGACCAGCAGGTCGCCGCGGGTGCCGTCCTTGCGGACCGCCCCCTTGCCGCGGGCGCGCATCGTACGGCCGTTGGGCGTGCCGGGCGGCAGCTTCAGGGTGACGGGCGGGCCGCCCAGCGTCGGGACCTTCACCTCGCCGCCGAGCGCCGCCTCCACGAAGGTGACGGGCACGGTGACGGTGAGGTTGTCGCCCTTGCGGCCGAAGACCGGGTGGGTGCCGACGTGGACGACGACGTACAAGTCGCCCGCCGGGCCGCCCCGTTCACCGGGACTGCCCTTGCCGCGCAGCCGGATCCGCTGGCCGTCGGAGACGCCCGCCGGGATCCGGACCTGCATGGTGCGTGAGGATTTGGCGCGGCCGCTGCCCTTGCATACGTCGCAGGGGTCCTGGGCGATGAGCCCGCGGCCCCGGCAGTCGACGCACGGGTCGGTGAGCGAGAAGCCGCCACCGCCGCCGCGCGACACCTGGCCCGTGCCGACGCAGGTCGGGCACACGCGGGGTGTGCCGTTCTTGTCGCCGGTGCCGGCGCACGCCTTGCAGGGTGCCTGGCTGGACATCCGCAGCGGGACCGTGGCCCCGTCGACCGCCTCGGTGAAGCTGAGCGTCACCTCGGACTCGATGTCCTGGCCGCGGCGCGGCTGCGTACCCGTACGCGCACCCGGCCCGCCCCGGTTGAACAAGCCCCCGAACACGTCCCCGAGGCCGCCGCCGAACCCGCCGGCGCCGCCGGTCTGGGCCCCGCCCTGGGCGCCTCCGAAGAGGTCGCCCAGGTCGAAGTTGAAGGTGCCGCCGCCGGCGCCGGGACCGGGGCGGAAGCCCCCGTTCCCGAAGAGAGCACGCGCTTCGTCGTACTCCTTGCGCCGCTTGGGGTCGCCGAGGATGTCGTTCGCCTCGGAGATCTCCTTGAAGCGGTCCTCCGCCTTGGCGTCGCCCTTGTTGGCGTCCGGGTGGAACTCGCGGGCGAGCTTCCGGTACGCCTTCTTGATCTCGGCCTCGGTGGCGTCCTTCGGGACGCCGAGAACCTTGTAGTAGTCCTTCTCGACGAAGTCCTTCGTGCTCATCCCCGACGTCCCTCCTTCCTGCCGCTACGTGTACTGCTGCTGGTCACGTCAGCCCTCGTCCGGGCCACCGCTCTCCTCGTCCGGAGCCCTGGCCTCGGGCTCGTCCGCCTTGGCGGGCGTGGCGCCGGGCTGGGGCTCGGCCACCGCGACCCGCGCGGGACGGATGGTCCGCTCGCCGATCCGGTAGCCGGGCTGGAGGATCGCGACGCACGTGGTCTCGTCGACGTCCGGTGCGTACGAGTGCATCAGCGCCTCGTGGATCGTCGGGTCGAAGGGCTCGCCCTCCTTGCCGAACTGCTGCAGGCCCATCTTGGCGGCGACCGTCTCCAGCGATTCGGCGACCGACTTGAACCCGCCCACCAGCTCGCCGTGCTCCCGCGCGCGGCCGATGTCGTCGAGGGTCGGGAGGAGCTCGCTCAGGAGGTTCGCGACAGCGATCTCCTTGACCGTGACCCGGTCCCGCTCCACGCGGCGACGGTAGTTCTGGTACTCCGCCTGGAGCCGCTGGAGGTCCGCGGTGCGCTCATTGAGCGCCATACGCACCTGGTCCAGCTGCGCCGTCAGAGCTACGTCCTGTACGTCCCCGGCCGGGGCTGCCGGGCCCGACTCCTCGACGGAGTCGGTCCCTGCCTTTTCGGGCGCGGCAGCCTGCGGTTCGGCGTCTTCGGGAGTGGCGCCGGAAGGGACGTCGGGCTTCTCCTCGAAGCCCGGAGTCTCCTCCGTCATGCGGCGCCTCCCTGCCGGCCGGCGTCACGCTCGTCGTCGACGATCTCGGCGTCGACGACGTCGTCGTCAGCCTTGGCGTGGCCCTCGGCACCCGGAGCGTCGCCGCCCGCGGCCTGAGCACCCTCGGCGTTCGCGTACATGGCCTGGCCGAGCTTCTGGGAGACGGCCGCGACCTTCTCCGTAGCCGTGCGGATCTCGGCGGTGTCCTCACCCTTGAGCTTTTCCTTCAGCTCGGTGATGGCGGTCTCGACCTCGGACTTCACGTCACCCGGAACCTTGTCCTCGTTGTCCTTGAGGAACTTCTCCGTCTGGTAGACGAGCTGCTCGGCCTGGTTGCGCGCCTCGGCGGCCTCGCGGCGCTTGTGGTCCTCGTCCGCGTACTTCTCGGCCTCTTCGCGCATCCGGTTGACCTCGTCCTTCGGCAGCGAGGAGCCACCGGTGACGGTCATCTTCTGCTCCTTGCCGGTGCCGAGGTCCTTGGCAGCGACGTGCATGATGCCGTTGGCGTCGATGTCGAACGCGACCTCGATCTGCGGGACACCGCGCGGGGCCGGCGGCAGACCCGTCAGCTCGAACATGCCGAGCTTCTTGTTGTACGCCGCGATCTCGCGCTCGCCCTGGTAGACCTGGATCTGCACGGACGGCTGGTTGTCCTCGGCCGTCGTGAAGATCTCGGAGCGCTTCGTCGGGATCGTCGTGTTGCGCTCGATGAGCTTCGTCATGATGCCGCCCTTGGTCTCGATACCGAGAGACAGGGGCGTGACGTCGAGGAGCAGGACGTCCTTGACCTCACCCTTGAGGACACCGGCCTGGAGCGAGGCGCCGATGGCGACGACCTCGTCCGGGTTCACACCCTTGTTGGCGTCCTGACCGCCCGTGAGCTCCTTGACGAGCTCGGCGACGGCCGGCATACGGGTCGAGCCACCGACGAGAACGACGTGGTCGATCTCGGAGAGCTGGATGCCCGCGTCCTTGATGACGTTGTGGAACGGCGTCTTGCAGCGCTCCAGAAGGTCGGCGGTCAGCTGCTGGAACTGCGAGCGCGTGAGCTTCTCGTCCAGGTGCAGCGGGCCCTCGGCCGACGCCGTGATGTACGGCAGGTTGATCGAGGTCTCGGTGGAGGAGGACAGCTCGATCTTGGCCTTCTCGGCCGCCTCGCGCAGGCGCTGGAGCGCCATCTTGTCCTTGGAGAGGTCCACGCCGTGACCGGAGTGGAACTGCTTCACCAGGTAGTCGACGACGCGCTGGTCCCAGTCGTCACCACCGAGGTGGTTGTCACCGTTGGTGGCCTTCACCTCGACGACGCCGTCACCGATCTCCAGCAGCGACACGTCGAAGGTGCCGCCACCGAGGTCGAAGACGAGGATGGTCTGGTCGTCCTTGTCGAGGCCGTACGCCAGGGCGGCGGCCGTCGGCTCGTTGACGATGCGCAGGACGTTCAGGCCCGCGATCTCGCCGGCCTCCTTCGTCGCCTGGCGCTCCGAGTCGTTGAAGTACGCCGGGACGGTGATGACCGCGTCGGCCACCTTCTCGCCCAGGTACGCCTCGGCGTCGCGCTTCAGCTTCTGCAGGATGAAGGCGCTCATCTGCTGCGGGTTGAAGGTCTTGCCGTCGAGCTCGATGTTCCAGTCGGTGCCCATGTGGCGCTTGACCGACCGGATCGTCCTGTCGACGTTGGTGACTGCCTGGCGCTTGGCAACCTCGCCTACCAGCACTTCACCGTTCTTCGCGAAAGCGACGACGGACGGCGTGGTCCTGGCGCCTTCGGCGTTGGTGATGACGGTGGGCTCGCCGCCCTCCAGAACGCTGACGACGGAGTTGGTGGTGCCCAGGTCGATGCCGACCGCACGTGCCATTTCGATTCCTCCAGCTGACTTGAGTGGAACAGACTCAAGGATGCATGACGGATCCATTCGCGTCAACAGACCTGAGTGGAGGCGACTCAACTCTTATGCGGCCCTTATCGGCATGAGCACGGCACGCCCACACCCAACCATGCCCCATTTCCGGACGAAAGCCATGAAAAAGTACGCCCCATGCTCGCGAAGCGCATCTTCGACCTGGTGGTCACCGCCGCCTTACTGCCGATCGCCGCCCCTCTCCTGCTCCTCACCGCCACCGCGGCGGCCGTAACGTCGCGGGGCCCGCTGCTCGTACGCAAGACCCGTGCGGGCCTGGCCGGCCGCCCCTTCGAGATGCTGACGCTGCGCACCGACCCCCGCACCCCGGTCGGCGGGCTGCTGCGCCGGTGGCGGCTGGATGTACTGCCGCGGCTGATCCACGTAGTACGCGGCGAGATGTCCCTGGTCGGCCCGTGCCCGCTGCCGCCGGGCCATTCTTCGGCGACACGGGCGAGACTGGTGGTGCGGCCGGGCATCACCGGGCTGTGGCAGGTCGGCGGGCGCTCGGAGCTGCCGTGGGAGGAGATGGACGTACTGGATCTGCACTACATCGAGCAGCACTGGCTCGGCCTCGACCTGGCCGTCCTGGCCCGCACGATTCCCGCGGTCCTCGCCGCCAGGTGCTGAGGGCGGCCAGGTGCTGAGGGAAGCCTTACGCGACACAGATCACCGCCTGCGCAACTACAGTGCGGCGGCATAAATGGGTACGCTCAGCACGGACTGAATAAGTTACCGCTTAGTAATCCCTCTGAACTTTCACCTCGCAGGCCCGAGGAGCCCCTTGATGCAACTCGCCGCGATCATCGTGTCGCTGGTCCTGACCGTGGTCGGCGTTGCGCTGCTCGCCCGCGCCATCGGCCAGTTCGTCCGCTACTTCAAACTGGGCCAGCCGGTCCCCGCCGGCGCCCGGACCGACAACCCCTACCAGCGCAGCGTCACGCTGGTCAGGGAGTTCCTCGGCCACACGCGGATGAACCGCTGGGGGATCGTGGGCTTCGCCCACTGGTTCGTGGCGGTCGGCTTCCTGACGCTGCCGCCGACGATCGTCACCGCCTACGGCCAGCTTTTCCGGGCCGACTGGACGCTGCCGGTGCTCGGCGGCTTCCTGCCGTACGAGCTCTACATCGAGTTCATCGGAGTGATGACCACCCTCGGCATCGCCGTGCTGATCGTCATCCGCCTGCTGAACCTGCCCTCGCGCCCCGGCCGCAAGTCCCGGTTCGCCGGCTCGAAGATGGGCCAGGCGTACTTCGTCGAGTACGTCATCCTCACCATCGGCCTGGCCATCTACGTCCTGCGTGGCCTGGAAGGCGCCCTGCACCACGTCGACCACTACGAGCCCGCGTACTTCGCCTCGTATCCGCTGGTCCTGGCGTTCAAGGGCCTGAGCGTCGGCGTGCTGCAGAACCTGGTCTACCTGTTCGCCATGATCAAGCTGAGCACCACCATGATCTGGATGATCACGGTCTCGCTCAACATCAACATGGGTGTGGCCTGGCACCGCTTCCTGGCGTTCCCGAACATCTGGTTCAAGCGCAACGCCGACGGCGCCACCGCCCTGGGCGCGCTCCAGCCGATGACCTCCGCCGGCAAGGAGATCGACTGGGAGGACCCGGCGGAGGACGCCGTCTTCGGCGTCTCCCAGGTCGAGCAGTTCTCGTGGAAGGGCATCCTCGACTTCTCCACCTGCACCGAGTGCGGCCGCTGCCAGTCGCAGTGCCCCGCCTGGAACACCGGAAAGCCGCTCTCCCCGAAGCTCCTGATCATGTCGCTGCGCGACCACGCGCACGCCAAGGCGCCGTACCTGCTCGCGGGCGGCGGCAAGACGATGGAGGGCGACGAGAAGGCGACGGCCGAGCAGCTGAAGGACGTGCCCGCGTCCGCGCTGGCCGAGGCCGAGCGGCCGCTGATCGGGACGCTGGAGGAGAACGGCGTCATCGACCCGGACGTGCTGTGGTCCTGCACCACCTGCGGCGCCTGTGTCGAGCAGTGCCCGGTCGACATCGAGCACATCGACCACATCGTCGACATGCGCCGCTACCAGGTGATGATCGAGTCCGCCTTCCCCTCGGAGGCCGGCACGATGCTCAAGAACCTGGAGAAGAAGGGCAACCCCTGGGGCCTGGCCAAGAAGCAGCGCGTCGAGTGGACCAAGGAGGTCGACTTCGAGGTGCCGATCGTCGGCAAGACGATCGAGGACCTGTCCGAGGTCGAGTACCTCTACTGGGTCGGCTGCGCCGGCGCCCTGGAGGACCGCGCGAAGAAGACCACCAAGGCCTTCGCGGAGCTGCTGCACATGGCGGGCGTCAAGTTCGCGATCATGGGCGGCGACGAGAAGTGCACGGGTGACTCGGCCCGCCGCCTGGGCAACGAGCCGCTGTTCCAGCAGCTCGGCCAGGAGAACGTCGCGATGCTGAACATGGCGTACGGCGAAGACGACGAAGACCCGTCGACCCGCAAGCCCAAGTCGTCGAAGAAGATCGTCGCGACCTGCCCGCACTGCTTCAACACCATCGCGAACGAGTACCCGCAGCTGGGCGGTGAGTTCGAGGTCATCCACCACACGCAGCTGCTCCAGCACCTCATCGACGAGGGCAAGCTGATCCCGGTGACGTCGGTCGAGGGCCTCATCACGTACCACGACCCCTGCTACCTGGGCCGGCACAACAAGGTCTACACGCCGCCGCGCGAGATCATGTCGGCCGTTCCGGGCCTGCGTCAGCAGGAGATGCACCGCCACAAGGAACGCGGCTTCTGCTGCGGCGCCGGCGGCGCGCGCATGTGGATGGAGGAGCGGATCGGCAAGCGCATCAACACCGAGCGCGTCGACGAGGCGCTGTCTCTCAACCCGGACATCGTCTCGACCGCGTGCCCGTTCTGCCTGGTGATGCTCACCGACTCGGTCAACGGCAAGAAGAATGACGGCAAAGCGAAGGAGTCCCTCCAGGTCGTGGACGTGGCACAGCTGCTCCTCGACTCGGTGAAGACACCGGCCGACCCCGAGGACGCGCCGGAGCCGGAGAGCGCGACGGAGCCCGAACCGGCGAAGTAGCCCTTGGGCAGGAGAAGAAGAAGCGGCCGGATCTGCCTCGGGGGCAGGTCCGGCCGCTTTCGTACGCCCACTCCGCCCACTCCGCCCACTCCGCCCGCTCCGCTCACCCACCCCACTCATTCCGCTCACCCCGCTTACCGCCGCGGTCAAAAAAGAGCATCATGTGCCGACTGGAACTTGCGATGCGGGCGGGGTGGGTCATGCGAAGAGGGACCGCAGTGGCAGCAGTAGTGAGCTGCGCCTTACTCCTGCCCGGCTGCGGCGCCTCCGCCGACAGCGGCTCCCCGGCCACCGGCGCCAAGGCCGTCTCCTCCCCGGCCACCATGGCGGCCAAGGCCGCCGCGCCCCCGCGCCCCGTACCGCACGGCAAGGGCAGCCGCGTCGCCGAGGACTTCAACGGGGACGGTTACCGCGACCTCGTGCTCAACGACCTGGTCAAGGACCCGGAAGACCGCCTGGGCGACGACGCGGGCATCGGCATCGTGTACGGCTCCGAGCCCTCCCGGCCCCTCGACCCCTCCGTACGCCAGCTCCTGACGCCCGCCCGCAACGCCGCCCGCACCGAGGGCGTGCTTCCCGCGGCCTTCGACGCCGAGGCGGCCTGCGACCTCGACCAGGACGGTTACGCCGACCTGGTGGTCACCACGGACCCGCCGTTCGACGGCACGGGCATGCCGCCCGTACCGCTCCAGATGCTCTTCGGCGCCGCGAACGGCCTCACCGGCAAGGCGGTCAAGCTCCGCATCCCCGACCGGGCCCGGTTCGGCAACGAGTGGCCCGGCCACCCCGTCTGCGGCGACTTCGACGGCGACGGCAGCAAGGACCTGGCGGTGACCGCCGGCGGCGGACGCCTCAGCTACCTGCGCGGCCCCTTCACCCGCGCCGGCGCCCCGCGCGCGGCCGCGGAGGCGCTTGCGGGCGTCGGCCCCGTCCTCGTCTCCCCCGACCTCGCGCCCGACGTCAACGGTGACGGCTACGACGATCTCGTCTCAGCGACCCGCCCGCACGCGCCCGGAACCGCCGGACGCGGCACGCTGCTGCTCGGCGGACCGGCGGGCCCCGGGCGCCCGGGCGGTACGTACACCTTCAAGGCGGTCAAGCCGCGGCCGGGCGGCCTCCCGGCGGGCGAGGAGACGCCCACCACGGACCTCCTGCGGTACGCCGACTTCGACGGCGACAAGAAGCCGGACACGGTGGCGCGTACACACCGGGGCGAAACGAAGGACGTCATCACCCTCCACTCCTCAGCCGCCGAAAAGACCGTCACCTTCTCCACGGCGGTTTTCTCCACCCAGCAACGCTGAGCCCGCACTCCCCCTAGGGGATGTCACAGCTCGGCCGCAAAGCCGGGCCTGTTGCGGCAGGCCCGGCATACGGCGCATCCGGACCAGGTACGTTCGATTACGTGGCTGGATTCAGGATCGGACGCGGCCGGGACAACCGCACCCCGCAACAACAACCGCAGCGGCAACAGCGGCAGCAACCGCGGCAACAGCCGTACGGGCAGCAGGCGACACCGCCTCAGTCCCCGTACGGCCAGCAGCAGTGGCCGCAGGCACCGCAGTACGGCGGACAGCACGGCGAGCCCGAATACTTCGGCGACTCGCACCCCCACCATGCCCAGGGTGGCGGCCCCGGAGGCGGTGACCCGTACGCCGCCAGCAACAACCCGGGCCACACCACCGCGTTCAGCATCGGCGAGGACCCGTACGGCGACGGCAGCACCTACGACGCAGGCAACGCCCCCGCCCCGCCGGCGGGCCCGCGCCTGCACTGGAAGCAGCTGCTGAGCGGCATCGTGCTGCGTCCGGGCCCGACGTTCTGGCAGATGCGCGACTACCCGGTGTGGGGCCCGGCGCTGGTGGTGACCTTCCTCTACGGCCTGCTGGCGGTCTTCGGCTTCGACAAGGCCCGCGAAGAGGCCATCAACGCGACCCTGCCGAACGCCATCCCGTACGTCCTGACCACCGGCATCGCGGTGATCATCTGCGGCCTGATCCTGGGCGCGGTGACGCACACGCTGGCCCGCCAGCTCGGCGGCAACGGCTCCTGGCAGCCGACCGTCGGCCTCTCGATGCTGATCATGTCGATGACGGACGCCCCGCGCCTCGTCTTCGCGATCTTCCTCGGCGGCGAGAACGCGCTGGTTCAGGTGCTCGGCTGGGTGACGTGGCTGGGAGCGGCGGCGCTGTTCACCTCAATGGTGAGCAAGTCGCACGACCTGCCCTGGCAGAAGGCGCTGGGCGCGTCCGCGATCCAGCTGGTGGCGCTGCTGTCCCTGATCAAACTGGGCACGATCTAACGCAGGCACCACTCCCACATTCCCCCCACCCCCCACCCGCTTCGCACGACAAAGAGGGCCCCGGCGCGAATCCCGCACCGGGGCCTTTCTGATCCACTCGTCTATTTACGCGTCCAGAACCTGCCCGGTGCGCCGCACGACGGGCTTCTGCACGCTCCAGGGGAAGTTGATCCACTCGTCGGTGCGCTTCCACACGTACTCGCACTTCACGAGCGAATGCGACTTCTCATAAACGACCGCGCTGCGAACCTCCGCCACATGATCGAGGCAGAAGTCGTGCACGAGCTTGAGCGTCTTGCCCGTGTCGGCGACGTCGTCCGCGATCAGCACCTTCTTATTGCTGAAGTCGATCGCGTTGGGGACGGGCGCCAGCATGACGGGCATCTCAAGGGTCGTCCCGACCCCCGTATAAAACTCCACGTTCACGAGATGAATGTTCTTGACGTCGAGGGCGTAGGCCAGCCCACCGGCGACAAAAACTCCACCCCGCGCGATGCTCAGCACGATGTCGGGCTCGTACCCGTCGTCAGCAATGGTCTGCGCGAGCTCGCGCACCGCGTTGCCGAACCCCTCGTAGGTCAGATTTTCCCGTACATCACTCATACCCGGCATCACACCTGCGTCCGATGGAAATTGAGGAAGGACCGCGAGGCGGTCGGCCCCCGCTGCCCCTGATAACGCGACCCGTACCGCTCGGAACCGTACGGGAACTCCGTGGGCGAGCTCAGCTGGAACATGCACAGCTGCCCGATCTTCATGCCGGGCCAAAGCTTGATCGGCAAGGTGGCCAGATTCGACAGCTCAAGGGTGACATGCCCGGAGAAGCCGGGATCGATGAACCCGGCGGTGGAATGCGTAACAAGCCCGAGCCGCCCGAGCGAACTCTTCCCCTCCAGCCGCGAGGCGAGATTGTCCGGCAGCGTGATCGTTTCATACGTCGACGCCAGCACGAACTCGCCGGGGTGCAGGATGAACGCCTCATCCCCCTCCGGCTCCACCAGCCGCGTCAGGTCCGCCTGCTCGACGGCGGGGTCGATGTGCGGGTAGCGGTGGTTCTCGAACACCCGGAAGTAGCGGTCGAGCCGCACGTCGATGCTCGAGGGCTGCACCATGGATTCGTCGTACGGATCAATACGCACGCGTCCGGCGTCGATCTCGGCCCGGATGTCCTTGTCTGAGAGAAGCACGCCCCGAGGATACGCAGAGCGCGCGGGCCCGCCCCAATCGGACGACCCCGCGCGCCTCTCACCCCGGTCTACGGCCAGCCTCAGCGACCCTCGGCCGCTCCCTAGCGCTGCTCCACCACCGCCACCGGCACGGCATGCCGAAGCCGGGCACAACGCGGGCAGCGGATGAGCCGCCCGGGCCCGATACGGTCGGCTCCGAGCTGCTGCAGCGGGAACGATGTGGTGCTGAACACGTGCCCCTCGGCACAGCGGACGACGGTGGGCTCCATCAAGTCCATCAAGTCCCTTCCCCAACAAAGCGTGGACGAGAAGGCCACATTAGGGGATGAACAGGACGCCACTCCAGGCGGCACTCCGCCCTCCAAGCTACGCCCACACGACGCCACGAAAACCCCCACCGCACACACCGCCGGGGCGATTGGGGTACACTGTCCGAACGAAGCGGCGCCACCCAACGGCCCGCTACGCGGGTGTAGTTTAATGGTAGAACATGAGCTTCCCAAGCTCAGAGCGCGAGTTCGATTCTCGTCACCCGCTCCAAGCAAAAGCCCCAGGCCAGCGGCCAGGGGCTTTTTTGTTGTCTAGACCTCTTAGAGAGTGGCATGCCCTCCGCGTGCCCCAAGTCGCCCAGATCGATCCACAGCCGAAGGGGCAGATAGCGTCCAGATCGCAGCGCGACAACTAAGGCTTCTCGGATCCCGAGACCCCCTGACGCGGTCTGCGGCGCCACCCAGGATGAACAAGGCTCGCGGCAAGTACGCAGTTGGCCTGCTTCACCCCTCCCTCACCTGAGCCGCCACCAGCCAATCCCTCCGGTTGCGGCAAGCCAGGCCGTCGCCGCCGATGAAGAACACCGCCGAACGTCCGCATTACCACTCAAGCCAGCCTTGCGGGTTGGAAACTCAACAATTCGGTTCATAGACGCGCTGTGACGGTGACGATGTCTCCTGCTAACGAACGGTTAACAGGAGAGGCGCGTCCATGGTCTACGTACGCACCAGCACGCTCGACTCGATCGAAGCTGCGGTGGACAAGAACAACGGCTCGGCCGTCATCCGCAACGCTTGGGTGCGCGACCGGGAAGGGATGGATCGTCTGCGGATCACGCGCCTGCAAGCTGTCCGCACTCAGATCGTACGCCGAGGTCTGCGCACGTTCCCAGAGCGCTTGCTCTACTCCGACGAGCGCTGGGCCTTCGTCGTCTACAGGCCCGAACTCCTCGTCCTTGACGTGAGTGTGCTCGCTTCCGAGGCGCAAGAGCGTGCGGCGCTCGACTACATCATGGACGCGCTCAGCAAGGGCCCGCACGGGCAGTTTCAGGTCAATGAGAATCGGTTCCAGAACATGCTCCGCAGGCTCGCGATGGCCCGCCCCGAGATCCACTGGGAGTTTAAGCGACCCACCACAGCCGCATAAGATTCAGAGACTCAATCATGGCGGCGCCTGCGGCTCAGCCTGAGCACTCAGCGCAATACGGCTGTTTCCTCGAAGACGCCCCACTTCTTAGAACCATCTCGCTTCATACACTCGGGCGCGGGCGGTGCGGCAGCGCACCGCACCGCACCGCCGCTGTCAGATCCCCTCAGACTTCATGCACCTGCGATGCCTCAGCTACCGCCTTCTGCCTGACGGCACAAACCTTGGCATCAATACCTTTCGCAACCTCCTGCTGCCGCTCCCCATCGGAGTGCTGGTAAATCAGCGCAGCCTTCTCCGAGGACTGGCCGGCGCGGACCATCGTGTCCTTGAGCGTGGCGCCCGACTGGGTGGACAGGGTATGGCCGGTGTGCCGGAGGTCGTAGAAGCGGAAGCCCTCCGGCAGGCCGACCTTGGCCCGAGCCCTGCGCCACTTGCGGCCGAAGGTGGACCGGCGGAAGGGGGCTCCCCTCTCCCCGACGAACAGGAGTCCGTCGGGTTCCTTCTCGGCGTACCAATCGAGGTGTCGCTTCACCTCGATGTGCAGGAAGGCCGGGAGGAAGACGGTCCGCCTTCCCGCGGCCGACTTGGTGTCGCCTTCGACGCGACGGCCGCTGGTCAGCTCGGGCGCGGCGTCACGGACCTTGACCGCGAGGGGTTCGAGGGTGACGTCGGGGCGCCGGAGGGCGGCCTGTTCTTCCGGGCGCATGGGCCCGTAGGCACCGAAGTAGACCATCAGCCGCCACCTCGGCCCCATGGCGTCGGCGAGCGCGTCGACCTGTTCGACTGTGGCCGTCGGGCGTTCCTTGGCCTTCTCGCTGCCGGCGCCCCTGATCCGGCAGGGGTTGCGGCGGATCAGCTCGTCGTCGGTCGCCGTCTCCATGATGGCCTTGAGGAGGCGGTAGGACTTGGCGACGGTCGTCGCACCGGTCGCCCCCAGCCGCTCGACCCGCCAGGTGCGCACGCTCGGCGGCGTGATGTCATCCAGGTTCACCGTGGCGAATACGGGCAGCAGGTGCAGGCGCAGGAGCCTTCGGTACAGCTCCTCCGTGGTGGCGGAGAGCCCGCGCTCCTCGACCCACTTCATGGCGTACGTCTCGAAGTTGACCGAGCCCGCGCCGGGATCCACCCAGTGCTTGCGCTCGATGTCGGCCTGGGTGAGCGTGAGCCAGGTCTGGGCCTCGGTACGCGTCTCGAAGGTCTCCGGGGCGGTGCGACGGCTGCCGTCCGGAGCCCAGTAGCGCGTCTGCCACCGCCCCGACGGGAGCTGACGAACGGTGCCGAACTCGCGCCGCCGCTGCGGCTTGCGGGCGGCCATTAGGCTGCCTTCCCGAAGCGGGAACGCGCGTCGCCGAGAGTCGGAACGGTGCGCTCCTCGATGTACGCGGCGATGGCGCTCTCAGGGATCCGTACGGGCTTGCCGAGCTTGACGTAGCGGATGCGGCGCTCCTGGATGAGTCGCCGGATAAAGCGCACGCCGGTGCCGAGGTGTTCGGCGGCCTGCTCCACGGTGAGGAGGGTGTCGGTGGTGGTCACCTCCCCCTGGGATCGCGGGTGCTGAACGGGGGTGTGCGGTATCGCCGAAGGGCGCAAGTGAGTGCTCCGGTTCCGGCCGGCGGATGGGGCGGCAACCCCGCGCCTGGCCTCGTCGTTCAGGGATGGGATGGGCAGGACGGCCACAGCGAGGGTTTGCGTTTCCGCTGCGCCGGTTGGAGTGAGCGGCTATGCGTCGGAGACGGGGCCGTACTCTTCGTTGCTCTTCACCAGTTCGGTGGCGATGGCGTTGGAGACCATCACGTCAGCCTCCTTACGGATGTCCGGGTGTTCGGCGAGATAGGCGTCGAGCTGGTCGCGAGCCTTCCGCGCCTCGTGGTTGGCACGGTTGGAGGCTCTGTAGGCGGCGACGACGTTGTCGATCAGCTCCATGGCCCGCCCCATGGTCGCCAGGCTGGGCGGCCCGACAAAGTTGCTGAGCGGGACACCGAAGATCTCGGCGAAGCCGATGGCCTCGTCGAGGTTGATCCGGCGCTTGCGATTCTCGATGCGCCAGACCGCAGACGGGTTCATGTCGAAGCCGACGTCGTTCATGCGGTCGGACAGTGTGGTGGTGCTCCAGCCGCGTTTCTCGCGCTCCAGCTTGACCCGCACGGCGGCGTTCTCCTCGCCGCTGAGGAGCACCCCCTCAGGGGTTCCCTCGTCATCCGGCATTGCCCCTCCTCCCGTTCGCTGCGTGAACCGCCTGTTGTGCGGCGTGGAACAAGATTAACATCCGTTCTGCGGATCGCATAGAGCTATGCGATGCGCATAGCTCGTGGTACCGTAAAGCACCCCAGCAGACCGCACCGATCCGCTGAGGCATGCCTTCAACCAGCCCCGACATACAAAAAGCCCCCCGGTGACCCAACACCGAGGGGCTCAGAGCGCAAACCTCATGCCGCCCATCCCTGAACGACTGACCTGCGAGGCCGGGATTGCCGTCCCATTGGCCCGCAAGCGGAGGAGCTACATGTCCAGTATGGACGATGCCGCCCAGAGCACGCCATCCCTTCCGAACACCACTGCCATGTGGCCGCCGGTGGCCATACCCGGCCGTCCCACCGAGCCCGTACCGCCGCCCGCAGAAGAGCCCGAACCCGCTCCGGCGTCCGAGGGCGAGGCGGTACTCGCGGAGCTGCGGGAACAAATTCGCCGCTACGTCGTACTGCCGAGCGGGGAGGCGTTCACGGCCGTGACCTTGTGGGTTGCGGCTACGCACTTGCAGACGGCGTGGCAACACGCTCCGCGGCTGGCCGTGGTGGGGCCAGCGAAGCGGTGCGGCAAGTCGCGGCTGCTGGACGTGATCACCGAGAGCGTTCACGATCCGCTGATCACGGTCAACGCGTCGGCCGCCGCAGTGTTCCGGTCGATCACCGCCACACCGCCCACCCTGCTGGTCGACGAGGCCGACACTCTCTTCGGCTCCGCGAAAGTCGCGGAGAAGAACGAGGAGATGCGCGGCCTGCTCAACGCGGGGCACCAGCGCAACCGCCCCACCCTGCGGGTTTCCGGACCCAACCACGAGGTCTCGAAGTTCCCCACGTTCGCCATGGCGGCCCTCGCCGGCATCGGCGACCTGCCGGACACGATCATGGACCGGTCGATCGTGATCCGGATGCGCCGCCGCAGGCCGGGCGAGAAAGTGGCGGAGTTCCGTACCTTCCGTGACACCCCGCCCCTCCACGCGCTACGTGACCGGCTCGTCGCCTGGCTGACTCCGCTGCACGCCGAGGCGATGGAGCTGACACCGGCCATGCCGGTCGAAGACCGGGCGGCCGACACCTGGCAGCCGCTGGTGACCGTCGCCGACCTCGCCGGCGGAGCATGGCCGGACCTCGCCCGCACCGCCTGCCGCATCATGGCCAAGCACGAAGCCGAGCACGACCAGGACCGCAGCAGCCTGGGCATCCGCCTCCTGGCCGACATCCGCCGCGCCTTCACCACCGAAGGCAACCCGCCGGCGCTTCGCACCAGCCGACTCCTCGACATCCTCAATCAGGACGACGAGATGCCCTGGGCGGAGTACACCACCCAGGGCCTGACCCCTCGGGGCCTGCAACTCCTGCTGAGGGAGTACGGCATCAGCTCGGTCACACGCCGCTTCCACGGCAACGTCCAGGCCAGGGGCTTCACCCGGCTGCAGTTCACCGACTCCTGGGCCCGCTACTGCCCCGAGCCCGCACCCGAAGCGACGACCGGGGCCCGACCCGGCACGACCCGTCGCGACCCGTCTCCTTGCAGGTCAGCGCGGTGACGAGTCGCGGTCCGGTGACGAGTCGACTCGTCACCACCGCCGCACTCGTACCAGCCCTGACCAGGCACGCGACAAGTCGTGACGGGTCGTCCCCGCCCTCAGTGCCACCTCAGCCACACCCCGCACGCTGCACTCCTGGAGTATTTCCCTTTGTCTTCCCCCACCATCGCCGCGGCACCATCTGCCCCGCTGCCGCTGGCCACCGTGATCCGCACGGGTGTGTCGCTACTGGCCGTGGCCGCCTTCGCACTGTCCTACGACGCCCTGCGGCAGATGGCCGCCGCCAGCCACATCCACCGGGCGCTCACCTATGCCTTCCCGCTCGTCATTGACGGGTTCATCGCCATCGGGATCGGCGCCCTGCTCATCCTGCGGACCGCACCCCTGTCCGCCCGCCTCTACGTCTCCGCCCTGGTCGGCGTCGCCACCGCCACAAGCATCTGGGCCAACGTCCTGCACGCCGTTCGCCTCAACCAGCAGACCCGCCACACCAGCCTCGCCCTCGACGACATCACCGTCGGAGTCATCTCCGCCATCGCCCCACTCGCCCTGGCGGGAGCCGTCCACTTCTACCTCCTCGTCGCCCGACGACCCACAGCCACCGACCGCCACAACAGCGACGACCGCCACGAACCCGCCGCGGAACACACCGTCGGTGAGCTCGCGCCACCACACACCACGGACACGGATGTGCCGCAGCAGCCTGGTAAGTCAGGAGGCAAGCAGTCGAGCGTTTCCCTGGAGCAGGCCGTGGCCATTGGCCGCACGGCTCCCCTCGGACGAGGCGACAGCGTTTCCCGCCGCAACGTCGAGAAAGCGATCCGGGACAACGGATTCGGCATGTCACGCGCCCGCCTGGACAAGGTCAAGGACCTGCTGCAGGCCGAACTCGACGCCGTCACCACAAGCACCGACTGAACCTCGCACCCCACGTCACCCCAGCCCGTTCCTCCCGTTAATCAGCACGGGGGGAACGGGCCCTCTCCCTCCACCACCGCTTGCAGGAGCCCCCCATGCACGGCCTCGACCGCGAACCCTCGTCAGCGCAGCAGCAGATGACCGCCACCCCGGCACCAGGCGGAGCAAGGTATGGCGTTGGACCGTCCATGGGCCGGTCCAACGCAGATGCCTCCGCCCCGGGGGTGGCGGAGCAGCTCGGGCGCCAGGGGACGCCCGACCGGAACAAGCCCGTCGACATCGCCACCCGTACCGTGCTGCCGCAGCGCGCCGCCGAAGCCGCCGCACTGCACCGAGTCGCCCGCCGTCGTCAGCGCAAAGAGACCCAGCGCAAAGAACGCGTCGACGTCCGCTACAGCACTGACGAGAAGACAGAGATCCTCACCGTGTCCCGGTCGCTGAACATCGCCGCCGCCCACTACGTCGGCGCTGTCGTCATGGCCCACGTCCACGGAGACCTCGCGCTGCCCGGCCAGCGCACCCAGCTCGACGACTACATCGACGAACTCACAGCCCTCCGCGGTGAGGTCGCCAAGATCGGCCACAACATCAACCAGATCGCCAAGAAGCTCAACTCCGGCGACCGTCCACACCATGGGGACACCGCGCTCCTCGACCGTGCGGAACGCTTTCTCGACACAGTCGGCACCACCGTCCGCCACATCGCAGCCGCCACCAACCAGGCCGCCGCCACAAAGAGGCCACGGTGATCGCAAAGATCAGCAGCGGCAAGAGCACCGCCGGCCTCATCCGCTACCTCTACGGCCCCGGCCGGGCCAACGAACACACCGACCCGCACCTCGTCGCCTCCTGGGACGGCTTCGCGCCCGACCCCGGCCGCACCGACGACGTCGCTGCCACGAAGAAACTCCTCGTGGCCGACCTCGACCTACGCGTCCAGCAGGCCAGGCGACTCGGCCGGGCCCCGAAGCAGCACGTGTGGCACTGCTCCGTCCGCGCAGCACCCGGCGACCGCATCCTCGACGACGCCGAATGGGCGGACATCGCCCGCCGTGTCGTCACAGCAACCGGCATCGCACCGACAGACGATCCGGACGGCTGCCGATGGGTCGCCGTCCGGCATGCCAACGACCACATCCACATCGCCGCCACCAAGATCCGAGGCGACCTGCGCACCGCACGCCACTGGAACGACTACCTCACCGCTGACCGCGAACTCGCAGCCATCGAGAAGGAATACGGCCTCTTCCAAGTCGTACGCGGAGACCGCACCGCCGCGAAACGGCCCACCCGCGCCGAGCAGGAGAAGGCCCACCGCACCGGCCAAGACAAGCCCGCCCGCGTACGCCTGCGCACCCTCGTCCGCACAGCAGCGGCTGCCGCCACCAACACCGAGGAGTTCCTCGGTCTACTCACCCGCACCAACGGCGTCCTCGTCGAGGTCCTGCACTTTCCCTCCGGAGAACCACGCGGCTACAAAGTCGCCCTGAAAGACGACACGAACACCGAAGGAGAACCGGTGTGGTTCTCCGGCTCCACGCTGTCACCGGATCTCTCCCTCCCCAAGATCCAGAGCCGTCTCGCCGCAGCAGGTATCCCTGCAGGCAATCCCAACGGGCATCTACGGCCGCATCCGTGGTACCAAGCCACCGCAGCCACAGAGCGCATCCCCCACCACCTCGGCCGACCGGACGCCGAAGCCGCCCAGGCCCACCTGGCCGCCCTCGGCGAAGCACTCGACGCCGTAGCCCTCACCGCACCGCCGGACATCCGTACCGAACTCCGTGCGGCGGCCTCTGCCTTCGAACGGGCAACCCGTTCACGTATCCATGCAGAACACCACCACGCCCGCGCCCTGCGCGGGGCAGTGAAGGCCATGCTCCGCGAGCCCTCACCCAAGGACGGAGCCCTCCTGGCGATGTTCCTCGATGCCGCGCTCCTCGCCGTCATCGCCGCCGCCCGCTGGCACGACCAACGACAGCACAACCAGCAGACCGCAGCCGCCCACCAGACTCTGCTCCACCTCCAGACCGCCTCCGAGCGAACAACATCCGGGCACCTGCTTGCCGCCGGCCAGCATCGACCGCCTCAGAAGGTCGCAGTCCGGTACGCCCAGCTCATCCGCCAGACCACCCCCGCACACGCCGACCACATCCTCGCCGACCCCGCCACCGATGCGCTGACCACCGCATTGGCCGCCGCGGAGACCGCAGGCCACGATCCCGGACGCCTGTTGCAGCAGGTGGCAGACGAACGCGCCCTCGACGACGCCCGCTCCCCAGCACGCACACTGGCCTGGCGCGTACAACGGCTCTCGCAGAGGCCCGCTCCAAGCCGGCAAGCTCAGGCGGCACAGGCACGCAGCACCGTCCTACGCCCCGTAACTCTCCCGCAGCCTGCGACACCGGCCACACCCACCGCTACCTCTCGGCCTCGGCGGAGGTGATCAACCCTGGGCGGGCACTTTCAGCGGGAGCGGGGTCAAGTGGTTCTTCCCGACCGGAGCTGAGAGAGGACCTGCGCAACCGGCAAGTCGTACTGGTCCTTGTCCTGCTCCCAGAACGAAAGGGCCCGAGCCGTAGCCTCGGCCATGTCGGCGGGCAGGTCGGCCGCCCGGAGAGTATCGGCGACCTCTTCCATCTCGGGCGCCCAGCGCCAGGCCCTGGCAGCCACGCTCGGCAGGTACCCCGGATCGGAGAGGATCGCAGAGACCATGATCTCGGCTTCAGCTGTGAGCTGGTCGCCGACCCCATGGGCGTGTGCGAGCGCATGGGAGACCCCTGCGAGAGTACGAGCGGCCTTCTGGTAACTGGCGAAGGCCATCTTCAGGGCGGAAGCGGAACCGATGGTCTCGCCTGCCCGGCGCACGTCCAGCGAAGAGTTCGCGAACAGCGGCTCCACCAGGTCGACGGCGGGGCCGGCCCCTGCTAGATAAAGCCGTGCCGTACGCCCTTCACCTGGCGGCGGACCGAAGACGGCGCCGTCGACGACCTCGGAGCCGGGGCGGATCTCCTCCGCTATGCGCTGCACACGCTGGGGACTGATGGCATTGACATCGACGTACGCCCCAGCGAAGGCGTGCGCAGCCACGGCCGCTGCCACGTCCTCCGCCGCCTGCGGTGGGGAGACCGAGAGAACGACCGCGCTATGGGACAGCGCTTCCGCGAGCGAACCGCAAGCTGTGGCGCGGACCTCCCTCGCGCGGCGCCGCGTGCTCTCACTGCGTTCCTTGGGCACCCACAGCACCTCATGGCCGCCGGCGACAAGCTCGGCGGTGATCGCCGCGCCCATGGACCCCGGGTGCAAGACGGTCACGACGGTCACTGGCTGCCTCCGGCGAAAATGCGACGTGGTGTGTTCCTCATCAACATGATCCGCTGCCGTAGAGCAGCAACGGCGGAGGACTCGGCACCTGGCTCGGACGGGCCGATCGCCGATAAGGCAAAGTTTCCCCCTTCCTCGTGTTGGCCCTTCATGGCGAGACAGGGAACACGGCTGTGGCACTCCTGTCCCGGCAGCTCGTCTCACGCGCAAGCCGCGTCATGGGTACCGTGCTGGAGACCAACTCTGTACGGACAGACCGGCGATCGCGCCGGATCGTCCGGCGGCCGGGAGGTGTCCTGATGCTGGAGGAAGCCGAGGAGATCGGCAAGCGCGTCCGCAGGGCGAGGCTGCGGTTGGGTATGCCGCAGGCCGACCTGGCGATGGCCCTGGGGAAGTCGCAGGGCTGGGTGTCGAAGATGGAACGTGGCCTGATCGAGCTGGACCGGGTCGGGCTGCTCAACCAGGTGGCCGCAGAGTTGCACGTCCATCCGAACGACCTGATCGGGCGCCCGTACAGCAGCTCCCCCGCCGACAACCAGTGGCAGGTTGCCGCCTCATCGATCCTGCGCGAGCTGCGCCGCTACGACCTCGTCCCCGTCTTCGACGGGGCACCGCGGCCGGCATCACAGCTGTGGCGTGAGGTGACCCGGCTGCACCGTCTGCGGGACACCGCTTCCAACGTGGCGATTCTCCGGGTTCTCCCGGACCTGTTCCGCGAGGCGCGTGCCCTGGCGGAGGAGTCGGAGGGACACGAGCGGGAGGAGGCGTATGCCATCTACGCCGTGTGCTGCAAGTTCGCACACACCGCCGCCCACTCCCTCGGGCACCCCGAACTGGTCGCCATGGCCTGCGAGCGGGCCGCATGGTCAGCCAGGTTGTCGGGAGATCCCGTGCTGCCCGCCGTCGCCGACTGGATGAGGGTCTGGGACATGTGGGCAACGGCTGACTGGACCGACGCTCTGACGCTCTCGGACAAGGCGATCACCTCAGTGGAGCAGGAGTACGACCGTGGCGAGCCGCTGGCCGTGCGGGCCTGGGGCACGCTGCAGCTGCGGGCTGCGGTCTCTGCCGCCCGAGCCGGCCGCGCCTCGGAGGCCGAGGACCGGATCGGACACGCGAAGGCTGCTGCCGAGCGCATGGATGCGTATGTCGGGGCACCGGTGTACGACCGGCATTCGCTGACGTTCTCCGCCGGGAACGTGCAGATCCACGCGATCAGCGTGGCCCTGGAAATGGGCGAGCAGGGCAAGGCGCTGGAGATAAACCGGCGTACCAGCCCAGTACTGGTCGGGTCACTGCCCAACTCCCGGCAGGGACACCACCACATGGACGTCGCGCGCGCCTGGCTGTGGGACGGGAACCGGGGAAGGGCCCTGGCAGAGTTGGAAACGGCCGAGCGGATCGCGCCCCAGCTCGTACGGAACCACCCCATCGCCCGTTCGACGCTTCGCAGCATCGTCTACGCGGAACGAGCAGTCACGCGGGAGAAGCTGCGGCGCATGTCCGACCGCTTTCACCTGGACGGATAGGGGTCGTATTCCTCCGGCTCATATTCGAGGGTTGCCCTGTCCCTAACTTCAGGGCATGACGCGACGACGTTCTCCCCACCTTCCCTCGCAGGGAGCCGGGTTAGGTACCGCAGCTCCCTTCGTTCCCCGGCTTGGCGACCTCGCCGCCGACAGCGCCCGCGAGGACCGTGTGGGGGTCGTGGTCGCCCTCCCTGGTGAGGGCTCCGCCACGACCTACCACCTGCGCCCGCCCGGAGGCGGGACCCAGTGGTCCGCGCCCGCCGACGGGACGACGCTCAGGCCCGTGCCGGTGAAGGCCACCCACTCCACGCTGCTGGCCGGCCGGGACGCGGTCTACGACCCGAGGGCCCGGCAAGGGTCGGTTCCCGTCGAGTTCCACTTCGATGACGGCTCGACCCTCGACAGCGTGCTCATCCTCACCTCTGCTGAGCTGGAGCGGTTGCACGCGCAGACCAGCCGCCTCCTTGACGCCCACGAACGCGCCCTCGGCGGCACCTCGTGACCGGGGCTCGGCGCCGCCATGCCCGAAACGCCGCGTCCAGAACCGCACGGTCCGACCACGGAGGCCGAATCGCGCTCACGTTCCTGGCTGTCGCCGGCCTGGTCGGCCCGGCCTGGGCACTGCGTGAGCACGCTGGCCCTCTCCTCGAAGGCGCTGGCCACCGGCCCTCCGCCGTCGCACCGGACGCGAGCCTGCCCTCCGACCGCTGAGGCCGCTCCCGGCACCGAGGCCGTCTGCCCGCGCTCGACCGCCGGAGCCTCCCACGCTGCTCTCTCGTCGAGCGGCGCTGAAGAACCGCCCCGCTCAGCGCGGCTTCGGCTGCCCGGAGCGGGACGGCCTGCACCCCGTCAGCCATCTGGAACATCCACGCCTGATTCTCCAGGGAGGGATCGTGGACATCCCGTACATCGTCATCGACCAGCTCGTACCCGACCAACAGCAAGTCTGGAACACGTACTTCGGCGACGCCGACCGACCCCGCTACATCGAGGAAGGCATCTGGCGCCGCACCCAGGAGAAGGCCACCGCCGGCCAGTCCGGCTGGGCGGCCTCCGACGACGCTCGACGGCGGATCATCCACTACCGCTACCGGTACGGCTTGGTGCCCACCACAGCTGCGCCAGCCATCGGCTTGACCGACCTGTACCTCTATCACTCCGCGTCCGCCCCGGCCGACGAGATCGCCGCGCACCACGACGCCCTGTGGGATTCGCTCGCCACCGGCGGCTGGAAGGAGGCTCCCGGTGGATTCTTATGGACACGGCGGGATCTGAAGTGCCGGATCACCGAGCACGACATCCACCCCCAGGACGCCGCTGTGGGCCGCATCCTCCCAGTCGGCTACCGGAGCCTGGACGTGCAGATCGCCTCTGTGTCCTACGCAGCGCCGCCCGCTGTCCGGCAACTGCCGTGGAACGTGCTCTCCACCGGAATCCGGTTCAAAGACCGCCCCGGCACGCCGACCCGCGTACCGGACCTGTCCGCACTCGCGGACCTGCGGCCGTTCCAGGTGGAGATCGGATGCGGTACGTCGGTCGAGGCGGGTATCCCGCCCCTGCACCGGCTCCACGAGATCTACCGGGTCACCGACCGCCAGGACCACGAGCCGCGGGAGCACCGCTTCACCCTCTCCCCGACAGCGGACACCCTCCTTCACGAGGTACTGACGGAACCGGAGGAGAAGACTGCGGAATTCGTGGAGATGTTCCGTGCCTGCTTCCTGGCCGAACCGACTCCAGCCATGTGGGCACTGAAGGAGCTGAAGGACGCCGGGCACCTCGTCGGTCCGGTCATCACCAACAACTTCGACGTGCTCGCCGCGCGCGCCGGACTCGACGAGTGCTTCATGCGCCGCTACGACCAGGCCGTACCCGACGTCGAATGGGTCGACGGCGCCAAGGCCCTCCTCGTCGTCGGCCTGCACGCCGACCGACGCAAGGTCCAGGCTCGCGCCCGCGCACGCGGCATGCAGATCGTCTACCTGGACCCGGAAGGCTTCTGGCACGACGGCCAGTTCATGCCGTACCCGCTGGAAGGGCCCCAGGACGGTGACCTGGTGTGCCGAGCAACCGCCGCTGAGGCGCTGCCCGCACTCGTCAATCTCCTGAAGCAGCGCGCTGGTTGATTCACCTGCACGAAGAGGGCCGCGCCGGGTGGTGGCGCTAGCGTGACGCACCCGGCCGGCCCGGACTCCCCGGGCGGGCGAGAGGCAAGGAAAGGAGCGTCGACCCCATGCGCGTATCCGTCATCGGCTGTGGTCACCTGGGTATCCCCCACGCCGCTGCCATGGCCGAGATCGGCCACGAGGTCATCGGCGTGGACCTGGACCAGGCGAAGATCGACCGCCTCAACGCCGGCGAGTGCCCCATCTACGAGGAGGGCCTGCCCGAACTCCTCAGCACCCACACCGCCACTGGACGGCTGCGGTTCACCACCAGCCTCGAAGAGGCGGCCGAGTTCGCCGACGTCCACTTTCTCGCCGTGGGCACGCCGATCGACGCGGACGGACGGAGCTACGACACCGGGCAGGTCTTCGGCGCCGCCCGCGCCCTCGCCCCGCACCTGACCCGCCCGACCGTCATCGTCGGCAAGTCCACGGTCACCGTCGGCACCTCCCGCGACCTCGGTGCCCTCCTCAGTCGGCTCTCCCCGGCCGGTGAGGACGTGGAGGTCGTCTGGAACCCCGAGTTCCTGCGCGAGGGCCACGCCATCGATGACACCCTGCGCCCCGACCGAATCGTCGTGGGAGTGCCCTCTGCCCGCGCCGAGGACGCGGTACGCCAGGTCTACGCGCCCCTCCTGGCGAACGGCGTCCCGCTGTTCGTGACTGACCCCGCCACAGCCGAACTCATCAAGGGCGCCGCCAACGCCTACCTCGGCATGAAGATCTCCTTCATCAACGGCGTCGCTGACATGTGTACCGCCGCCGGAGCCGATGTCCAGCAGCTCACCGAGGCCATCGGCCTGGACCCCCGTATCGGCCGCGGCGGCCTCAACGCCGGCCCCGGTTATGGCGGCGGCTGCCTCCCGAAGGACGTCCGCGCCTTCACAGCCTCCGCCCGCACCCTCGGCGCCACCGAAGCAGCAACACTTCTACGAGCCGCCGAAGAGGTCAACGAATCCCGCCCCACCGCCGCGCTGAAGCTCATCGAGCAGACTCTCGGCCGGCCCGTCGACGGCGTACGCATCACCGTCTGGGGCGCCTCCTTCAAGGCCGGCACCGACGACGTCCGCGAATCCCCGGCCTTGGCGGTCGCCGCCCTCATGCACCAGCGCGGCGCGACCGTCACCGTCCACGACCCGCACGCCGTGCCCACCGCGCTGCGCCGCAACCCCGAACTCGACTACGCCGACACCCTCGACGACTCCATCCAAGGCACCGAACTGATCGTCCTGGCCACCGAATGGCCCCACTTCCGCGAGGCAGACCCCAAGGCCCTCGCCCCACTGGTCGCGGACCCGGTCCTCGTCGACCTCCGCAACCTCATCGACGCCGATGCCTGGCGCATGGCCGGATGGACCGTGCGTCAGCTCGGACGCCCCGCACAGGAATAGCCGAACCCATCGATCGGAGGTCCGACGTGGACACCCTGTGGGACAACATCGAGAAGCTCTCCGCCGTCTGCCGTGCGGCAGGCGCCCACCTCCCCGACGAGGAGCTCAAAGCCCTCCAGGTCGGCAAGGTCGCCGAGGAAGCCGGCGAGGCCATGCACGCCCTCCACGGCCTGAAGGGCCTCACCACCTGCGGCGACGACCACGGCTGGTCCGAGGTCCAGAACGACCTCGTCGGCGCCGTCATTGCCGCCCTCCTGGCCATGCACTACATCGACCCCACTGGCGCCCGCGCCACCTTCGACGAGATCTTCCGCCACCGCACCCGCAGGGGACGTGAGGCCGCTGCTGCGGCCTGACGCCCTCCGGACGTGGCCGTCGGCCACTCCAGGTGAGCGCGGCCCGACGGCCACGTCCGGCAGAGCCGAGCAGCCGCGCCCCAGGGCGTCACGGTCGTTCGTTGAGTGGTGAGTGATGCCAAAGACCGAAATACAACACCATTGGGTACGTTGATCTGCCACCATACCTCCATGACAGCCAAGGAAACGTGCCCCATCCCTGCAGCACATAAGCGCCTCATGGATTGCCATGCGATGTGGCACACAATGGCTGACAGCTACATGCAGCCCGAAACTTTTCGAATGCATCTGAATTCTCTAATGCAGGGCATGCGGAACGTAACCTTCATGCTGCAAAAGCAGAAATCCACCCTCCCTCGATTCGAGGAGTGGTATACAGAATTCCAAACAGCCGCGAAATCAAATCCCTTGATGCGCTGGTCAGTAAGTTCTCGAAATAGAATCGTAAAAGAATCCGACCTTGAGCTGCTTAGTAAGGTAAAGGTTCGCTGGGTAGGGGATTGGGAAAGGAGGCAGGAGAGGAACTTCTCGTTCCCTCCCCGGATGCCATCGAAAGCAATCCTATCGGCGATCTTTTCCGACCCCGGGAACCCCCAGATAGGCGTCATTACAATCTCGCGCCAGTGGGTAGATAGGGCGCTACCCGATAGAGAAATCCTGAGTGCGACGCGGGAAGTTTTTGTGAATCTCAGCGCTTTGATATCTACCGCGCACGCTGCGGCAAGCTCAGAGATGTGCGGCCTGAGCACCCGCGAACCAGCCTGCGTCACAACTGAGCTTGCGAGGGAACCACTTCCCTGCATGGACATTAACCCTGGATGGCTCCAGGAGCACATGGACTTGGGTGCGGGGCACGGAATCAATGAGGTCACATACCTCGTCGAACGAACTCCGGAAAGTTCGAAAAGGTCAGAAAAACGATACGGCACCACAATGGAAGTGGCGGGGAACCCGATCGAGGTGACCGCGAGAATTATGGAACAAGCAGCCAAAGCACTTGTCCGTGACAAAAAGCATGTACCGATCATCTGGTTCTTTCGAGATGACGCGGTCATCGACTCCATGGTGCCGGTATTTTTTGATCAAAACGGAAAATACCTGACCATGCATCGAGTTGCCGACCGCGTAGAATCACTAAAGGCAGACGGCATCGCCTTTCTCAATGAAATTTGGTATGCGGCGGATGTAAAGCTGGATAAAAACGGGCAAGCAATCCCAGCTCGGGATAGGGGGAGGGATCGCAGAGAGGCACTCCATATCCTTGCGGCTACGTCACGCGGTGAATACGCTTCGATATTCACTCCGTTCAGCAGAAACCTGCTAGGTAAAATCGTTCTCGGCGAGACACTTAGTGAAACGCTGACGAATATTGAAATTGACGGCCAGTTCAACATATTGCGTCCGGTAATTGACCGCTGGCGTAATGGGTAATAAGCGTGGCAAATCAAGGACGACTAACGCCTCACGTCCTTGGGCGACGAAGAAGAGGCCGAGGAAACCGTTAAGCGCGCCGTGACGCGCACGTCCTAGAGGGGGACTCGTATGTTCAGCAGTGGAAGGGCCCTGAGCAGCTTCAAGGTGGGCGACAAGGTCACGGTGAGCGGACCGAGCGACAGACCCGTGTATCACCATGGGTCACACGGGACCGTTGTCACTGTAGGCACTAAGCGGGTCCACGTAAGGATGGACAGGGCTGCGTTTGAGAGCCACGACGGAGAGGTGGCGAACTTCCTCCCTGGCGACCTAAACCCTGGGCACGTCGGGACACCCCGAAACTCGGACCGCATAAGCGATGCGTTCACAGCCGTTAAGCTGGCGGCTGGCACGGATCTCGTGACCGTGACGATGGAGGCTGGAATTATCACGGCCGAGCAGGGGGAGCAGATTAAGGCTGCATGGGCGCGCCACTTGGAGAGCTGACGAGTGCGGCCCTGCGATGGCTCGAGTCCCCAGGGGTGAGCGTCTAACTGCGTGACAAGCGCGACGCACAACCGCTCATCGCTCATGGCCCCACCCCCCATGCTTGGTCCAAAGTGGCTTGTCCTTGTCGACGCTACCGGCAGCGTGGCTGAGGCCAATGGGAGGCAGCGAGGTATACACGTGTGTGGTCCGTTGGCAGGCGTTCCGTCGTGGCTGACTTTCGTTGGCGAAGGCGGACGGGACCTATCAAGGGGTGCCCGCTGTAGACCGAATATCCATGACGTGCGCGACGCGTCGCTACAATTTCAAGTGTCGACGGAAGGCGTCTTTAAACTGCTCGATGTGCAAAAGACGAACACCCGAGTCCCGAAAAAGGATGCGGACCCACCGCTCTTGAGCGAGCACACGATAGCCGCCCCTCACCGAGGGAAAGAAATCACTATCGAGCGCATCCGCCGACTTGACCAGCGCTCGACCCTTGTGTGTTAGAGGGGCAAGGAAAACCCCAATCATGCCGTCCTCGGTACTCCTCCTTAGATTATCGAAGTCCAGTCGGACCAGGTCATGAGCAAGAAGGAAAGAAACATACCGATCAAGAAAATCGTAGTCCGCCGCCCCCCAGGACAACACTTCGTCCTGATGCTCCAAATGGACATCCTTCTCTCTCATGACTTCATCAAATAGATCCATTCCGAAATATAGACAGTGCCCAAGATCGGTTAGGCCATGGAAGAAAAGGTCGAAAAAAGATTGACTAGTCCCATGCGACCCATTCGTTTGATCCAGCATCTCTTCTAGTAGGCATGCCGGATCGAACCCAAGCACAGGTAGGTCGCCATCGAGGCTGAGAATTTCGAGCACTGTGCTGGCGCTGAGACGCTGACTCTCTGAAACCTTAAGGTCGGCGTCGAGGTTTGCCCGGAGCTGATGCCGAGCGTCAACCCAAATAGCAAGATCCTCGTCAGGATGATAGAGAACAACAACTACGGGGATTGGAAATGAGGCCCAATAGTTTCGATGTTTGACATGAGGTTTGAATCTAACGAAGCCGTCAGCCCGCGAGGAGAAATACGAGGATCCCGCCTTGATCTGGACTGCCACAAGCCTTCCAGTGGCTCGACCTTCGGTATCGACATATTCGATCTGACCGTCAATCCCTACATCATGCATTGGCGTCTCTCGCCAAAGGCACCCCGCTTCACCGACAACTTCATCTACTTTCCTGACCCCCCTCCTCTCCATGAAAGTATTAGTTGACACCTTGGGACTATCACCGAAATGCGACACTACTCCCCTTAAAAATTCTGATGTAGATCGAATATCGAGATCATACAGTCGCCACCGCGACTCGGGAATAGTGAGCGGAACCGTATGCATACGGAGAACCGCTTACGGTTGCCACTAGGCCATTGGGCCAGATCTATAAGAACGACCTAGTCGGTCTGAATCACGGGCACGGACCTGCTTGCAGTTCACGTCCTCGGCCGTTCCGGATTGGCTGGCGGGACTGACGAGCCTCACGTATACCTCGCCTGAACTCGACTCTGTCCCATGTCGAGGTGGAGCCGGTCACCGAACAGGCGGCGTAATCGGCAGCTGAGCTCCTCAAGGGCGGAGGGCTGCACGAGCACAAGTACGCCATGGTCGCCGAAATCGCCCTGCGTCAGCCGAAACCGGCGCCCTCATGACGTCCGACAGCGACGACATGACCAAGCTCTACGGCAACCAGATCCCCAAGTCATGCCTCTCTGACCCGCCGACCCACCCGGAGCACGCACCTTGGCGGGGTCCGTTGCGCTGCCAGCCCTCGTGCCCCATCCGTGCCCAGCAGAGGGGACAACAGCGGTCAAGTCCAGCTTCCACAGACCATGGTCGTCCAAGCCGACCCATGAGAAACCCCAGGTCAGACCCCTTCCGCGGCTGAAAGACCGTTGATTCCCAAGCTCAGAGCGCGAGTTCGATTCTCGTCACCCGCTCCACAAACAAGGCCCTGGTCAGCGACCAGGGCCTTGTTTATTACCGAGCTACGCACCGAGGCCGACCCCGCCGTCCGCCGTCGGCATCGGGTGGCGCGGGTCATCGGGGAAGCCCGGCCGGCGGCACTCGTCATGGCGTGGTGCCTGACGGGGTGTCGAGGCGGGCCGGAGCGTGGGCGGATGCCGAGGGCAGGCTGAGCACCATCGTGAAGCCGCCGCCTGGGGTGTCCTCGGCGTTCAGCGTGGCGCCCATGGCTTCCGCGAAGCCGCGGGCGACTGCGAGGCCGAGGCCCACTCCGGCGCCGCGCGGGGCGTCGCCGTAGCGCTGGAAGGGGGCGAAGATGCGGTCCTTGGCGTCGTCGGGGACGCCGGGACCCCGGTCCACGACACGGACCTCGACGCGGTCGGCAATCGGGCTGGCCGACACCAGGACCGGTTCGCCGTCGGGGCTGTACTTGACCGCGTTCTCGACGATATTGGCGACGGCCCGTTCCAGCAGGCCGGCATCGACCCTCACCATGGCCAGGTCCTCCGGGATGTCCAGGACGACACTGTCCTCGGGTACGCCGCCGAGGGCCATCGGCACGACCTCGTCCAGGTCGATCTCACGGATGATCGGCTTGACGGTGCCGGTCTGGAGTCGGGACATGTCGAGGAGGTTGCCGACCAGGTGGTCCAGGCGGTCCGCACCCTCTTCGATGCCGGCCAGCAGCTCGGCCTGGTCCTCCGGCGACCACTCCACGTCGTCGGAACGCAGCGAGGTGACCGATGCCTTGATCGCGGCCAGCGGGGTGCGCAGGTCATGGCTGACGGCGGCGAGCAGGGCGGTGCGGATGCGGTTGCCCTCGGCGAGATCGCGTGCCTGATCGGCCTGGTGCTGGAGGCGCTGGCGGTCGAGTACGACGGCTGCCTGGGCGGCGAAGGCTCCGAGCACCCGGCGGTCTTCGGCAGGCAGGACCCGCCCCGAAAGGGCGAGCGCCATGTGGTCGCCGACCGGCATGTCCACGTCCGCGTCTTCCGGGCGGCCGACCGGGTTACGGCCGACGCTTCCGGCGCAGGTCCATGGCTCGACGTCGCTCGCGCGCTCCAGCAGCGCCACGGAGTCCATGGCGAAGGTCTCCCGTACCCGCTCCAGGAGGGCGTCCAGGGTCGTCTCGCCGCGCAGGACGCTGCCCGCGAGGAAGGACAGGATTTCCGACTCGGCGCGCAGCCTGGATGCCTGGTGGGTGCGGCGGGCGGCCAGGTCGACCACGGAGGCCACGGCGACCGCGACACCGAAGAAGATCACCAGGGCGACGATGTTCTTGGGATCGGCGATCGTGATCTGGTGCAGCGGCGGCGTGAAGAACCAGTTCAGCAGCAGCGACCCGAAGGCCGCCGACGCCAGGGCGGGGAGCAGCCCGCCGAGCATGGCAGCGGCCACGGTCAGCGACAGGAACAGCAGTACGTCGTTGGCGAGGCCGAGGTCGACGTCGATGTGCGTCAGGAGGAGGGCAAGCAGGGCAGGGCCGGCGATTCCGGTCAGCCAGCCCCAGATGACGCGGGCGCGGCCGAGGCGGGCAGCGCGGGACACGGGCAGTCCGCGGCCCTTGGCGGCTTCTTCGTGGGTGACGATGTGGACGTCGAGGTCGGGTCCGGATTCGCGCGCGACGGTGGCACTGACGCCGGGGCCGAGCAGGTACTGCCAGGTCCGGCGGCGGCTGACGCCCATCACGATCTGGGTCGCGTTGACCCCCCGCGCGAAGTCCAGCAGCGCGGACGGTATGTCGTCGCCTATGACGTGGTGGAAGGTGCCACCGAGGTCCTCGACCAGAGTGCGCTGGACGGCAAGCTCCTTGGGCGAGGCGCCGGTGAGGCCGTCGCTACGCGCTATGTAGACGGCGAGCACTTCGCCGCCGGCCCCCTTCTCCGCCAGCCGGGCGGCGCGGCGGATGAGCGTACGCCCCTCGGGGCCACCGGTCAGGCCGACGACGATGCGCTCGCGGGAGCCCCAGATCTTCGAGACGCGGTGCTCGGTCCGGTACTCCTGGAGGTATTCGTCGACCCGGTCGGCGGTCCACAGGAGGGCGAGTTCGCGCAGTGCTGTGAGGTTGCCGGGCCGGAAGTAGTTGGAGAGGGCCGCGTCGACCTTGTCCGACTTGTAGATGTTGCCGTGCGCCATACGACGGCGCAGGGCCTGCGGGGACATGTCGACCAGCTCGATCTGGTCGGCGCGGCGTACGACCTCGTCCGGGACTGTCTCCTTCTGCCGTACGCCCGTGATGGACTCGACCACGTCGCCGAGGGACTCCAGGTGCTGGATGTTGACGGCCGAGACGACGTGGATCCCGGCTGCCAGCAGCTCCTCCACGTCCTGCCAGCGCTTGGCGTTGCGTGAACCGGGAACGTTGGTGTGAGCGAGCTCGTCGACGAGGGCGACGGCCGGGCGGCGTTGCAGGACGGCGTCCACGTCCATCTCGGTGAACACGGCGCCCCGGTAGGCCAACTGCTTGCGCTGTATCTGTTCGAGGCCGTGCAGCATCACCTCGGTACGCGCCCGGCCGTGGCACTCCACGAAGGCCACCACACAGTCGGTGCCGCGCTCGACACGGCGGTGTGCCTCGGAGAGCATCGCGTACGTCTTGCCGACGCCCGGTGCCGCGCCGAGGTAGATCCGGAGCTTGCCGCGTCCCATGGTTTCCGAACGTTCCGATCTTTGCTGGTCGAGGGGTTACCGTGCCGGACTCGGTCGCTGCTCGAAGCGGTATCCCATGCCGGGCACGGTGATGAGGTGCCGCGGGTGCGAGGGGTCTGCTTCGAGTTTGCGCCTGAGCTGGGCCATGTAGACACGCAGATAGTTCGTCTGGGTGGCGTAGGAGGGGCCCCAGACTTCCTGGAGTAGCTGTTTCTGGGTGGTCAGCCGGTCGTGGTTGCGGATCAGCACTTCCAGCAGGTGCCATTCGGTGGGAGTGAGGCGCACGTCGCGGCCGTCCCGCTTGACCCTCTTGGCGAGCAGGTCGACGGTGAAGTCCCCGGCGGTGACGATCGCCGTGTCGTCGCTCGCGGATGCCGCCTTCTCCGTGCGCCGGACGGCGGCACGGAGCCGGGCCAGTAACTCGTCCATGCTGAACGGCTTGGTGATGTAGTCGTCGGCACCGGCGTCGAGCGCCTCGACCTTTTCGTCGGAGGTCCGGCGGGCGGACACGACGAGTATCGGTACGCGGGACCAGCCGCGCAGTCCCTTGATCACCTCGATGCCGTCCATGTCCGGCAGCCCGAGATCCAGCAGTACGACATCGGGCGGAGCCGCGGCGGCGAGCCGCAGGGCTGTGGCCCCGTCGGGCGCGGCGTCCGTCTCGTACTGGCGTGCCTTGAGGTTGATGACGAGCGCCCGTACGAGCTGTGGTTCGTCCTCGACCACCAGCACCCGGGTCATCGGCGTGCCGCCTTTCTTGATGTGCGGTGACGGACCGTGCGGTCCCGGTCAGCGGGCCGGTGACCCACTGACCGGGACGCGATGCACGGTCACTTCTCGGTGAGTTCCTTGAGGGCGATGTTGAGCTGGAGGACGTTCACGCGGGGTTCGCCCATGAAGCCCAGGATCCGCCCGTCGGTGTGGTCGGCGACCAGCTTCCGCACCTGCTTGACGTCGAGGTGGTTCTTCTCCGCGACGCGGTGGGCCTGGAGTTCGGCGTACTCCGGGGAGATGTGCGGGTCCAGGCCCGAGGCCGAGGAGGTGACGGCTTCGGCCGGCACATCGGAGGGCTTGACCTTGTAGCCGGCCGTTGAGTTGTCCTTGACGACGGCTGCCTTGGCGTCCTTGACCCACTGGATGAGTTCCTCGTTGTCACCGGAGCGGTTGGTGGCGCCGGAGAGGATCAGCTTGTACTGGGTGTTGACGCTGTTCGCGCCGAGGCCGTTGGAGGGGCGTGGCTGAAACCACTTGAGGTCGGGCGACGGTGTCTCCTCGCCCGGCTTCAACGGCCGGTTGTAGGTCTGCCCGATGAGTTCGGAGCCGACAACCTTGCCACCCGCGGTCATCTCGGAGCCGTTGGCCTTGTCGTTGAACAGGCCCTGGGCGATTCCGGTCACCGCGAGCGGATAGATCACGCCGCACACGAGGGTCAGTACCAGAAGGGCGCGCAGGCCCGCCCCGATCAACCGGGCTGTGTTTCCGAGGGAGTTGTTCATGGCATCAACCGATTCCGGGGAGGGAGGAGATGAGCAGGTCGATGAGCTTGATGCCGATGAACGGTGCGACGAGCCCGCCGAGACCGTAGATCCCGAGATTGCGCCGCAGCATCTTGTCGGCGCTCATCGGCCGGTAGCGCACGCCCTTCAGGGCCAGCGGGACCAGCGCGATGATGATCAGCGCGTTGAATACCACCGCGGAGAGGATCGCGGACTCGGGCGAGGCCAGGCCCATGATGTTGAGTTTGTCCAGGCCCGGGTAAGCGACGGCGAACATCGCGGGGATGATCGCGAAGTACTTCGCCACGTCGTTGGCGATCGAGAACGTCGTCAGCGCGCCGCGCGTGATCAGGAGCTGTTTGCCGATCTCGACGATCTCGATCAGCTTGGTCGGGTTGGAGTCGAGGTCCACCATGTTCCCGGCCTCCTTGGCGGCCGAGGTCCCGGTGTTCATCGCCACGCCGACGTCCGCCTGCGCCAGCGCGGGAGCGTCGTTCGTACCGTCGCCCGTCATCGCGACCAGCTTGCCGCCGGCCTGCTCGCGCTTGATGAGGGCCATCTTGTCCTCGGGCGTGGCCTCGGCGAGGAAGTCGTCGACGCCGGCCTCCTCCGCGATCGCCTTCGCGGTCAGCGGGTTGTCTCCCGTGATCATGACGGTCTTGATGCCCATACGGCGCAGCTCCTCGAACCGCTCCCGCATGCCCTCCTTGACCACGTCCTTCAGGTGAATGACGCCCAGGACGCGGGCTCCGTCGCCGTCCTCGACGGCGACCAGCAGCGGCGTACCGCCCGCCTGGGAGATCGCGTCGGTGAGGGTTTGTGCGTCCTCGGCAACCGTGCCGCCGCGCTCCTTGACCCACGCGACGACCGAACCCGTGGCGCCCTTGCGGACCTTCCGGCCGTCGACGTCGACGCCCGACATGCGGGTCTGGGCGGTGAAGGCCACCCACTCCGCGTGCGCGAGCTCGCCCTGGTGCCGTTCGCGCAGACCGTATTTCTCCTTCGCCAGTACGACGATCGAGCGGCCCTCGGGGGTCTCGTCGGCCAGCGACGAGAGCTGGGCGGCGTCGGCCAGTTCGGCCGCTGTCGTGCCCTTGACCGGGACGAATTCGGCGGCCTGCCGGTTGCCGAGGGTGATGGTGCCGGTCTTGTCGAGCAGCAGCGTCGATACGTCGCCGGCCGCCTCGACCGCGCGGCCCGACATGGCCAGGACGTTGCGCTGGACGAGCCGGTCCATGCCGGCGATGCCGATCGCGGAGAGCAACGCGCCGATGGTGGTCGGGATCAGGCAGACCAGCAGCGCGATCAGCACGATCATCGACTGCTTGGCGCCCGCGTAGATCGCGAACGGCTGGAGGGTGACGACGGCGAGCAGGAAAACGATGGTGAGCGAGGCGAGCAGGATGTTCAGCGCGATCTCGTTGGGCGTCTTCTGCCGTGCCGCTCCCTCGACCAGATTGATCATCCGGTCGATGAAGGTCTCGCCGGGCTTCGTCGTGATCTTGATGACGATGCGGTCGGACAGCACCTTCGTACCGCCCGTGACGGCGCTTCGGTCGCCACCGGACTCGCGGATGACCGGCGCCGATTCCCCGGTGATCGCGGACTCGTCCACCGAGGCGACGCCCTCGACGACATCTCCGTCACCGGGGATGACGTCGCCGGCCTCGCAGACGACCAGGTCGCCTACGCGCAGTTCCGCGCCGGGCACCCGCTCTTCGTTCGTGCCGACGATGCGGCGGGCGACCGTGTCGGTCTTGGCCTTGCGCAGGGTGTCGGCCTGCGCCTTGCCGCGCCCCTCGGCGACGGCCTCGGCGAGGTTGGCGAAGACGACGGTCAGCCACAGCCAGGCGGTGATGGTCCAGCCGAACCAGTCACCGGGGTCGGCGATCGCGAAGGCCGTCGTCAGCACCGAGCCGATCTCGACCACGAACATGACGGGGGACTTGACCATCACCCGTGGGTCGAGCTTCCGGAAGGCGTCCGGCAGCGACTTGATCAGCTGCCTGGCGTCGAAGAGACCGGCGCCGACGCGGCCGCCCCCGTCCGGCTTGTGGCCGGACGGCATGTCCTGGTGCGGCGCGGGGGTCGCGTGGGCGGTGGACATGGAGTCCTTCTGCTGCGTTACGTCGGTGGTCATGAAAGTCCCTCCGCCAACGGCCCGAGAGCCAGCGCCGGGAAGTAGGTCAGTCCGGTGATGATCAGGATCGTGCCGACGAGCAGGCCCGTGAACAGCGGCTTTTCGGTACGCAGGGTTCCCGCCGTCGCCGGGATCGGCGTCTGCTCGGCGAGCGAGCCGGCCAGGGCAAGGACGAACACCATCGGCAGGAACCGGCCCAGCAGCATCGCCAGACCGATGGTGGTGTTGAACCACTGGGTGTCGGCGTTGAGGCCCGCGAAGGCGCTGCCGTTGTTGTTGGCGCCCGATGTGTAGGCGTACAGGACCTCGGAGAAGCCGTGCGCACCCGTGTTGGTCATCGAGTTGGCCGGGGTGTCCAGGGCCATCGCCGCCGCGGTGAAGCAGAGCACCAGCGCCGGGGTGACGAGGATGTAGCAGGCGGCGAACTTGATCTCGCGGGTGGAGATCTTCTTGCCGAGGTACTCCGGCGTACGGCCGACCATCAGACCCGCGATGAACACCGCGATCATCGCCATGACGAGCATGCCGTACAAGCCGGAGCCGACACCGCCGGGCGCGATCTCGCCCAGCATCATGCCGAGCATGGTGATGCCGCCGCCCAGGCCGGTGAACGACGAGTGGAACGAGTCCACGGCGCCCGTCGACGTAAGCGTGGTGGACACCGCGAAGATCGACGAGGCGCCGATCCCGAACCGGGTCTCCTTGCCCTCCATCGCCGCGCCGGCCACCTCGAAGGCCGGGCCGTGACCGCCGAACTCGGCCGCCCACATGAGCAGCACGAACCCGACCCAGATGGTCGCCATCGTGCCGAGGATGGCGTACCCCTGCCTGATGCTGCCGACCATGCGGCCGAAGGTCCTCGTCAGCGAGAACGGGATCAGCAGGATCAGGAAGATCTCGAAGAGATTGGTGAACGCGTTGGGGTTCTCGAAGGGGTGCGCGGAGTTGGCGTTGAAGTAGCCGCCACCGTTGGTCCCCAGCTCCTTGATGACCTCCTGGGAGGCCACGGCGCCGCCGTTCCACTGCTGCGTACCACCCATGAACTGCCCGACCTCATGGATGCCGGCGAAGTTCTGGATCGCGCCGCAGGCCACGAGGATGATCGCGCCGATGACGGAGATCGGCAGCAGGATGCGTACGACACCCCGGACCAGGTCGGCCCAGAAGTTGCCCAGCTCGCCGGTGCGGGAGCGAGCGAAGCCTCGTACGAGAGCGACGGCGACAGCCATGCCGACCGCTGCCGAGACGAAGTTCTGCACCGCGAGGCCGCCGGTCTGTACGACGTGGCCCATGGCCTGCTCGCCGTAGTACGACTGCCAGTTGGTGTTCGACACGAACGAGGCGGCGGTGTTGAACGCCTGGTCCGGGTCGATGGAGGCGAATCCGAGCGAGCCGGGCAGTGAGCCCTGCACCCGCTGGAGGAGGTAGAGGAAGAGGACGCTCACCGCGGAGAAGGCGAGGACGCCGCGCAGGTAGGCGGGCCAGCGCATCTCGACCGACGGGTTGGCGCCGACGGCCTTGTAGATCCATTTCTCCACGCGCAGATGCTTCGTGGAGCCGTAGACCTTGGCCATGTGGTCGCCGAGCGGACGGTATGCCAGTGCCAGGGCGGCTATCAGCGCCAGCAGCTGGAGCACACCGGCGAGGAAGGGGCTCATATCCGTGCTCAGAACCTCTCCGGGTACACAAGGGCGAGGATCAGATAGCCCAGCAGGGAGACGGCCACGATCAGGCCGACGATGTTCTCGGCAGTCACAGCTTCGCCACCCCCTTGGCAATAAAAGCCACCAGCGCGAACACCGCGACCGTGGTGACGACGAAGGCCAGGTCGGCCATCGCGAGCTCCTGAATGAGGTTCGGTTGAAACGGACCTCACGAGGAAAGCGTGGTTTTGAGCGGGCACCCCCTCCCCTTGACGGGTCCCTTACGGCCATGGGCGGCACCTTGACGAACTTCTTACGCCCATCCCGCCGACCAGCAGGAAAGCCCACGTGAAAGGCGCCTTAAGGCACTGTTGTCGGGCCGACCGCGCTGCGCCGGCTTTCGGCTCTTTTCGGTCCAGGGCGGTTCGCCGAAGGTTCGGACGGGTCCGCTCCCCCCTCGTGGTGGCGGACCCGTCCGACCTCGCTTGTGCCGGGTGTTACGACGTCCCGTCACGGACGGCCGTTCACCCCCTCCCACACCGGCCAGTCTGAAGCCGTTCGTGATCACCGGTGATGCTCCTTAACGCCCTGCTGACACCCTTTCAGCCACCCCTGACACAGCCTTGACGGTCGGACCCGGCACTACGTATGGAAGCCGCAAATACTCACCTGCCAGGGCCACTCAGCCCTTCACACGGGCTTAGATTCTGTTGCGGTCGCCGGGAGACGGGAACGTCAGTGTCGTGACGGGTCTCCGGATTCACCCATCCATCCGGGTCTGCCTCCGGCGGCCGTCGCCTCCCCGGCGGACGGGTACGTGGCGGCGTGCCCGTCATCACGCCGCCACGTCACCCGGAGCCGCTCCTGGCGCCCATCACGGCCCAGGTATTGGCTGTACGCCCCCGGCGGCCACTTCATTCCTTGCCGGCCCGACCCCGGCGCCGGCCCCGCCCCCGTCAGAAGGTCACCAGCGATGCTTCCCGCCGTGCCACAGACGGCCCCTGCCTCCCCGAAGGACCGTACGCACCGGACCGGCCGGGGCTCCCAGCCATCAGGGCGGCGTCGCGCACCCAGTGGCCTGTTCGAACCCGCGCAGCTGCTGAAAGGTTTCCCAGAGGCGCTGCGCAAACTGCATCCGCGTGCCCTCATCAAGAATCCCGTGCTGTTCGTCGTGGCCGCGGGGTCCGTTCTCACCACCCTCTCCGCGCTGGTTCATCCGTCGGTGTTCACGTGGGTGATCAGCTGCTGGCTGTGGCTGACCGTCGTCTTCGCGAATCTCGCGGAAGCCGTCGCCGAAGGCAGAGGCCGCGCCCAGGCGGACTCGTTGCGCAGGGCGCGTACGGACACGGTCGCGCTGCGCCTGCGCCACAACTGGCGGATGGGCCTGGACCTCGACCGGGCCGAAACCGAGGCCGTCGCCGCCACCGATCTCCAGCCCTTCGACTTCGTCCTCGTCGAGGCGGGCGAGCTGGTCCCGGCGGACGGCGATGTCGTCGACGGCATCGCCGCCGTGGACGAATCAGCGGTCACCGGCGAGTCGGCACCGGTCATCCGCGAGGCGGGCGGCGACCGCAGCGGCGTCACGGGCGGTACGACGGTGCTGTCCGACCGGATCGTCGTACGCGTCACCTCACGCCCCGGGAACTCCTTCCTGGACCGGATGATCGCGCTGGTCGAAGGCGCGACCCGGCAGAAGACGCCGAACGAGATCGCCCTCAACATCCTGCTGGCCGCGCTCACCATCGTCTTCGTACTCGTCGTCGTGGCGCTCCAGCCCATGGCCGCCTACGCCGGCGCCGCCCAGTCCACCACGGTGCTCGTCGCCCTCCTGGTCACCCTCATCCCCACCACCATCGGGGCCCTGCTGTCCGCCATCGGCATCGCGGGTATGGACCGGCTGGTCCAGCGCAACGTGCTGGCCATGTCGGGTCGCGCCGTCGAGGCCGCGGGCGACGTCAACACGCTGCTCCTCGACAAGACCGGCACCATCACGCTCGGCAACCGCGAGGCCGCCGGCTTCGTCCCCTTGCCCGGCATCGACGAAGTACAGCTCGCCGACGCCGCCCAGCTCGCTTCACTGGCCGACGAGACCCCGGAAGGCCGCTCCGTCGTCGTCCTGGCCAAGCAGCGGTACGGGCTGCGCGAGCTGGCCGAGGGTGAGCTGACCCGTACGACGTTCGTGGAGTTCAGCGCCCGGACCAGGATGAGCGGGGTGACGTTGCGCTGGGACAACGGGGCCGGCTGCGCCATCCGCAAGGGCGCGACAGCCGAGGTGATCAACTGGGTGGAGTCGCGCGGCGGTACGGTCCCCGCCGAGGCGCGCTGGTTCGCCGACTCGATCGCCGCTTCCGGCGGTACGCCGCTGCTCGTGGCGGTGCACGACTGGAACGGCCCCAGGGCGCTCGGCGTCGTCCATCTCAAGGACGTGGTCAAGGACGGAATCCGGGAGCGGTTCGCCGAGCTGCGCCGCATGGGCATCCGTACGGTGATGATCACGGGCGACAACCCGCTCACGGCCAAAGCCATCGCCAGGGAAGCGGGCGTCGACGACTACCTCGCCGAAGCCACCCCCGAAGACAAACTGGCCCTGATCAAACGGGAGCAGGCCGGCGGCAACCTGGTCGCGATGACGGGCGACGGTACGAATGACGCGCCCGCGCTGGCGCAGGCAGATGTCGGGGTGGCGATGAACACGGGTACCTCGGCCGCCAAGGAAGCCGGGAACATGGTGGACCTCGACTCCAACCCGACCAAGCTGATCGAGATCGTCGAGATCGGCAAACAACTCCTCATCACGCGCGGCGCGCTGACCACGTTCTCCATCACCAACGACGTCGCGAAGTACTTCGCCATCGTCCCCGCCATGTTCACCGGCGCCTATCCGGGGCTGGAAGCGCTGAACATCATGGGCCTCAGCAGCCCCACCTCGGCGATCACCTCCGCGATCATCTTCAACGCCCTGATCATCATCGCGCTCATCCCGCTCGCTCTGCGCGGCGTGCGCTACACCCCCGCCTCCGCCCACGACCTGCTGCGGCGCAACCTCGCCCTCTATGGACTTGGCGGCCTGGTGCTGCCCTTCGTCGGCATCAAGCTGATCGACATCCTCATTTCGACTGTGCCCGGCCTGGGTTGACATGGCTGACTGGGCTGACTGGGCATCAGGACGCCGTCAAGGACAGCTCGCCCCTCTTGAACCCGCTGTGCGCCACGGGTTTGGATGGAGAACGTGAACAGCGCTCTGCGTCATGACGACCGGCCACCGCATAGGTGGCCTTCGGTCTCGCGCGCTGCTCACCCGGTGACGGCTGTCTGACGACGGCCGCTTCCCCATCTCGTACGAACGCCTCAGCCGCGTTCGCCTTCACATCCCGCATCCCCGCATCCCGCATCCCGCATCCGCACCTCGACGCCGTCGACCGTGCCTGCTCTCACCCAGGACCACTCATGCCTTCAGCATTCCCTTCATCCCCTTCATCCCCGTCCCGCCGTACCGCCCTGGTCACCGGAGCCACCTCCGGCATCGGCTGGGAGACAGCCCGACTCCTCGCCGAGCAGGGTTGCCACGTCGTCGTCCACGCTCCCGACATGGCATCCGGCGAGGAGGCCATCACCCGGCTCGTGGCCACCGGCATCACACCCGACCGGCTCGACCTGGCCATCGCCGACTTCTCGCGGCTCGGCGAAGTGCGCGCCATGGCCCAGTCGGTAGCCCGTCATCACCCGGCCGTCGATGTCCTGGTCAACAACGCGGCCGTCGCCGCCCCGGAGCGCCACACCATCACCGCCGACGGCGTGGAGCTGTCCTTCCAGGTGAACTTCCTGGCCGCCTACGTCCTCACCCGGGCGCTCACCGGCCCACTCACCGCGCGCCCAGGCAGCCGCGTGGTCAACGTGTCGTCGTCGATGCACCGCACCGCGTCCATCGCCTGGAACGACGTCAACCGCACCCGCCGCTACTCCCAACTCGCCGCCTACGCCCAGTCCCAGCTCGCCCTGACGGTCTTCGCGCGAGCCAAGGCGCCGCAGGGCTGCACCGTCGTCAGCATGAACCCCGGCATCTGCGAGACCTCCCTGCTCCCGCTGTACGCCCACGAAGGGGACGACCCCGCCGAGGGAGCCGCCCGTGTGGTGCGCCTGTGCGATCCGGCCACCGACGTAAAGCCCGGCGCCTACTACGACCGCACCGCACTCTCCCCGGCAGCGCCCGTCGCCACCGAGGACCGCACCGTGCGCCGCCTCGTCAAGCTCGCCGACGTACTGGCCAACGCCGCCTGAAGAAGGGCCGAGCTTCAGGTGGGGGCGGCTCAGACGGAGCCGCCCCCACCATCACGTGTGAGGCGGAAGCGCAGGCGGCAGATCACCGCGTCCGTGTCGCGGCGTACGGCATGAGCGACGACCGCCCCTCGCTGGTTCTGCAGCAGACGCTGCCACCAATGAGCTGGCTCGGCCTCGGGCACCAGGACGGTGATCCGCGTGCCGGGAGTGGCGGAGAGTTCCCGCACGTACGCGGCTATGGGCCGGCCCAGCGTGCGGCGCTGCGACGTGAGCCGGACCAGCGGTACGCCCGGGTTCCACAGGCTCCAATCCCGCTCCAGGGCCTCTGTCCGGTCGCGGTCCTCCGGGTCGGGGTGGCAGACGGTGACCGCGCGTACCTCGTCCCCCAGTGACACGGCGGCGGTCAGCGCCTCGCGGGTGAGCCGGGTCAGGGAGGAGACCGGTACGACGACCAGGGACCACGCCCGCTGCGGAGGCTCGGGGATGCGGCCGACGCCGAGGCATTCTCCGATACGGGCGTACGCGCGATGGATCGCCTCGAAGGCCCCGCCCAGCAACGGAAGGGTCACCAACACGAGCCAGGCGCCGTCGTGGAACTTGGTGACCGTGACGATGATCGCGCTGATGCCGGTCAGCACAGCGCCCAGGCCGTTCAGCCATGCCTTGCCGGTCCACCTCGGTCCGCGCGCCCGGCGCCAGTGGATGACCATGCCGGTCTGGGCGATGGTGAAGCCGACGAAGACGCCGATGGCGAAGAGCGGTACGAGGGTGTTGGTGTCGCCGCCGGAGAAGACCAGCAGCAGTGCGGAGACGAGCGCCAGTGCGAGTACGCCGTGGCGGTGGACCTGGCGGTCGGCTTTCAGGCCGAAGACGTGCGGCAGGTAGTTGTCACGTGCGAGCAGCTTGAGCAGGACGGGCAGGCCCCCGAAGGACGTGTTCGCGGACAGCGCCAGCAGGGCCATGGTGGCGAACTGAACGACGTAGAAACCGGTGTTGTGGCCGATGGACGCGTCCGCCAGTTGCGCGAGCACGGTGACGCCTTCCACCGGCTGGAGCTCGAAGCGCGAGATGAGGACGGACAGGCCGATGAGCATTGCTCCGAGGACCGCACCGAGCGCGACCTCGGCGTGCTGGGCGCGACGGACGGCCGGGGCGCGGAACGAGGGCACGGCGTTGGCGATCGCCTCGACGCCCGTCAGTGCCGAGCAGCCGGAAGCGAATGCCTTGAGCAGGAGCAGCACTCCGACCGTGGTGGCGTTGTCACCGAGGACGGAGGCGTGGCCGGCGGCCGCTTCCGTGGATGCCGGCGCGTCCCTGAAGAGCCCCACCGTGATGAGGACGAGGATCGCGCCGATGAAGACGAGGGTCGGCACGATGAACGCCCGCGCGGAGTCGACGATCCCCCGCAGATTGACGGCCGTGATCAGTACGAGCACGGCCAGGCAGAGCGGCAGCCGGTCGTCGTACAGCGAAGGGAACGCGGAGGTCAGCGCGGCGACACCGGCAGTGACCGCCACGGCGACATTCAGCACATAGTCCAGGACCAATGAGGCCGCCGCGACCAGGCTCGTACGACGGCCCAGGTACGCCCGGGCGACGGCGTAACTGCCCCCGCCGTCGGGAAAGGCGGCGATCACCTGGCGGTAGGAGGCGACCAGCAGGGCCAGGACAGCCGTGATGAGGAGAGTGACGGGAACCGTGAAACCGAGGCCGTGGCCTCCCGCCGCCGCAAGGACCAGCACGATCGCTTCCGGCCCATAGGCAACCGAAGCCATGGCGTCGAGGGACAGTGCCGCAAGTCCGGTGACGGCCGTGAGCTTGTGCCGCGCGATTGCGTCCGGAGGCTCCTCGACGCCGGACTCCGCGCCGTTCTCCGAGGTCAAGATGGTCATGCGGATCAGCGTGCGGTCGTGTTCGGCCCTCCGGGAGCGGCGCTGGCGCGATCTTGGCGCGGTTCGCTGAATTCTTCACGCGTCTTTGACGGCTTCAGGGAACAGCCGTCAAGGAGCCGCTCGCGCCCCGTCAGTTCCGCGTCAATAGCCGTCGAGTCGGACTACTCGCGGTTCTACCGTCGCCCTCATGAGACGTATCAGTGCCAGGCGCGCCAACTCTCGTGCATCAGTGGTGCGGGACAGCGGCTGGGCCGCGGACGCACGGTTCGCGGTCGCCTGCGCCGTTACGCTCCTTGGGCTGCTGCTGTTGATGGACGCCGGCGCGGGCAGGGTCACGGTGTCGCGTGCCGCGCTGTGGGCCGCACTCGCCGTACTGCTGTTCGTGGTGCTTCTGCCTCCTGAAGTCTCCGCGGGCCCGGGCCGCCTGGCGTCCCGCGGTCTGCTGCGCGAGCGGAGCGTGCGCACGGACCGTCTGGTGTCGGCCCGTTGGTGCGACGGCGTGGGCCAGCGGCTGGTCCTTCGGGACGCGGACGGGGGGCGCGTCGAGGTCGATCCGCACGTCCTCGTCGCCAATCCGCCGCTGTGGCGGCTGCTCGACGAGGACGTGCGCGCCTGCCACGCCCGTGGGTTGCTGCTGTGCGGTGCGACCGCAATGCGTCAGTTGTCTGCGCGTATCGACCGTGAGACGGCTCGAACCGTCTTCAAGGTGTCCGATCTGAACTAGCGCACCGCACCACAGCAGTGCTCTTCAGCCGCCGACATGGATGCCGGGGCGTCGGGTGGGGTCGGGTTCGTGACTGCGGATGATTTCGCGGGTGACCGGAGCGGTGTCACCGCGGCCGATCAGGAAGTAGCGGAACATGTGCACCAGGGGACTGCCTTCCGCCCAGGCGAAGTAGCAGTGCGGCTGAACACCGGTGGCGTCGCGCAGGGCGAGCAGGATCGCGGCGATGGCGTTCGGGGCTGCCGGCGCTTCGGCGCGCAGGATGCGGTAGCCGTCCACTTCGACGCCGCGGACGGTGAGGGTTTCGCTGAAGTCGGAGGGGTCGACGACGTCGATTTCGAGGAACAGCACGTCGGCGGGGGCGGGCACCGGGTTGGTGCCGCGCTGCTCGCGCTCCTTGGCGCTGTATTCAGCCTGGTCGCCGGCCTGCCGGCGGTTCGCGATGATGTTGATGGAGTTGTCGTGGGCGAGGCTGTCGGTGATGAACTGGCGGGCGGCCGGGTCGAAGACGAGACGGTCGGCGCGCAGTTCGGTGGTGCGCGACACCCTGGAGATCAGCGACACGGCGATGATGCCGGCGATGAACATGCCGGAGATGGTGATGCCGTCGGGCTTGTCGACGATGTTGTACAGCAGGGCGTAGAGCAGGATCACGGTGAGCAGCGCGAAGCCAGTGGCGGTCGCGCTTCGGCGGCGGCGTACAGAGGAGACGGTGACGGCGAAGGCGCCGGAGACCATCATGGCCAGGATGCCGGTGGCGTACGCGCCCGCCTGGGCGTCGACGTCGGCGTCGAACGCGATGGTGATGACGATGCACAGGGCGGTGTAGACGATGACGACGGGGCGTACCGCACGTCCCCATTCCGGGGCCATGCCGTAGTCGGGCAGGTACCTCGGCACGATGTTGACCAGGCCGGCCATCGCGGATGCGCCGGCGAACCACAGGATCAAGATGGTGCTGATGTCGTAGAAGGTGCCGAACGCCTCCCCGACGTGCTCATGAGCCAGCCAGGCGAGGGCGCGGCCGTTGGCCGTACCCCCCTCATCGAACTCCTTTTCGGGGATGAGGACGGTGGTGACGAAGCTGGCGGACAGCAGGTAGACGCTCATGATGAGCGCGGCGGTGGTCAGCAGCCTGCGGGTGTTGCGGATCCGCGAGCGCAGCCGCTGCTCCGCATCGGCGCCTTCGGCCGCCACGAGCGGCATCATGCTCACGCCCGTCTCGAAGCCGGACAGGCCGAGCACCAGCAGCGGAAACGCCAGCAGCGCCGGCCGCATGAGATCGCCCGGGCCGCCGCCCTCCTCGCCGAGCGCGTCCGTCCACGCCGACCACGCTCCCGGCGTGGTGAACACGTCCACCAGACCGACGGCGATGACCACCGCGTTGAGGACAAGGAAGACCGCGACCAGCGGGATGGCCACAATGACCGCTTCACTGAACCCGAGCAGGAACACCCCTCCGAGCACCAGCAGCAACGCCACCGTGAGGGCGACCTCGTGACCGTGCAGGGCCTCGGGGAAGAAGGGGTTCTCCACCACGTGCACGGAGGCATCCGCTGTGGACAGGGTGATCGTGATGATCCACGACGTGGCCACGAAACCGAGCAGAACCAGCACGAACAGCTTGCCCCGCCAAAACGGCAGCAGATCCTCCAGCATCGCCACCGACCCGGCCCCGTGCGGGCTCTCCTTGGCCACCCGCCGGTACATCGGCAACATGCCCAGCAGGGTCAGCGCCACGATCAGAAGCGTCGCCAGGGGCGAGACCGCCCCGGCGGCGAGTGCCGCGATCGCCGGTACGTAGGCCAGGCTGGAGAAGTAGTCGACGCCGGTCAGGCACATCACCTTCCACCAGGCGTGCGGCTCGGCATGCCCCTCCTTGGCCGCCGGCCCAACGGGCTGCACCTGGTGACGCAGCAACCACCGCGCCACGCCGCCGGTGGGCTGCGCCCGCAGAGCGGGACTGTCCACCACTTCCGGCAGGGCCGGTTCGTATCCGTCCTTCATATCCCCATCAGCCTTCCGACCTGCCCAGCGCACCGATCACAGCAGTCCCCGCACTCAGGGCACCGCACGATCACCGAGTATGCGACCTCTGGCCACCGCCGCCCCCCTCCGGGGGCGACACGCGGCCCATGCGGTTCAGTTCAAGTGGTGGGTGTCGTTGAGGGTGTGCACCGTGGCGGTGCCGTCCTCGTCGTACGTCATCGTCGACAGGGAGGCTGCTGCGACTTCCATGCGGAACAAGCTGTGTGGTGGGGCCTGGAGGGCGAGGCGGATCAGGGTTCTGAGTGGTCCGACGTGGGAGACGACCAGGACCGGGGTGCCGGCGTACTGGGCCAGGAGGCCGTCTCGTACGGCGGCGACCCGGCGGGTGACCTGTTGCATGGTCTCGCCTGCGCCCGAGGGAGGACTCTCGGGCGAGGCGAACCATGCGCTCAGTTCGTCCGGGTAGCGTTCGCGGACTTCGGTGAAGGTCAGGCCCTCCCAGGCGCCGAAGTCCGCTTCCCGCAGGTCCCGGTCGACCCGGACGCTCAGGCCAAGGCGCGCGGCCACGGCATGAGCGGTCTCCTGGCAGCGCCGCATCGGTGAAGTGACGACCGCCTCGATGTCGCCGCGGTGGGCGAGGGCGTCTGCTGCCGCCTGGGCTTGGCGGCGTCCCACCGGTGAGAGTCCCGGATTGGATCCTCCGCTGCCGGAGAGCCGCCGCCCAGGGGTGAGCAGGGTTTCGCCGTGCCGCAGCAGTACGAGCGTCGTCACGTCACTCACTTCGCGGTCTGCGCGAAGTGGTCCCGTACGGCGTCGGTCTGCTTCTCCATGACGTCGATGATGGCCTCGACCACGTTCAGGTCGGCGTCCTCGGCGATCTCCAGGATCCGGGACCACTCGAAGAAGCTGCGGGCCGGGTCGTTGGTGATGTGGCGTACGCGGATGGTGGCCTCGTAGCTCTGGACCCCGCTGGTGGGGGCGATGGCCCGGTAGGACTGGGTCTTGTTGATTTCGTCTCGGGCGGCGATCTCCTGCTGGACGAGGCCGCCGTTGAGCGTGAGCTTGAAGTCGTAGCGGGCCGGGACCGTATCGACCGAGCCGCCTTCCGTCCAGGTGACGTCGGTGTGGATGTCCAGGTCACCCGGGGACACGATCTCCAGGATCTGCATGGCGTCGCGGACGGTCGCCCACACGGTGTCCGGGTCGGCCTCCAGGATGGTGGAGTGGTACATGGTGTGCTTGCGCTGGATCGGCACGGGTGCTCCTTCTTCTAGGACTCGTTCTTGGCGACGAGGTGGTTTCCGAGGATCAGATAGTCGATCTCGGTGCCCATGAAGCAGTTCAGGGCGTCGGTGGGCGTGCAGACGATGGGTTCGCCGGCGACGTTGAACGAGGTGTTGATCAGGCAGGGAGTGCCGGTGAGTTCGGTGAACTTCCGCAGCAGCGCCGTAAGCCGTGGGGTTCCCTCGTCTGTCAGGGTCTGGATACGGGAGGTGCCGTCCACGTGTACGGCGCCGGGGATGCGGTCCTTGTATGCGTCGCGGACGGGGAAGACGAACGTCATGTACGGGGAACTGGTCTTACGCCCCATGTCGAAGATCTTCGGCGCCTGCTCTTCGAGGACAAGGGGAGCGAACGGGCGGAAGGGCTCGCGGTGCTTGACCCGGGTGTTGATGATGTCCTTGATGTCGCTGAAGCCGGGGTTGGCGAGGATGCTGCGATGCCCCAGCGCACGTGGCCCGTGCTCGATGCGGCCTTCGAACCAGCCGATGACGACCTTCTTCGTCAGCAGCTTCGCCACATGCTCGATGACCTCGTCATCGTCCAGGCGCGAGACGACGACGCGGCCGGTGAAACCCTCAAGGGCGTCCTCGATCGCGGCGTCGTCGTAGGCCGGGCCCAGATAGGGGGTGACGGGTGCGGCGGAGGCGGCGAGGATGTCCGCGGGGTCGGTGTCGGGGTGGTTGAGCCAGGCGTGGGCTGCGGCTCCGATGGTGATGCCGGTGTCAGAGGCGCCGAAGCTGACCTGCATGTCCTCGAAACGGGAGCCTTCGAACATCGGGGTGTTGTTCAGGCAGTTCAGGGCGACGCCGCCTTCGAACAACAGCCGGTCGAGATCCGTCCTCTTCTCCAGGTGGCGGACCTGGTGGGCGGTGGCGACGTTCAGCATCTGCTGCGCGGCGGCGGCGACGCGGGCCTTGTATTCGAGGGTGTCTTCGAAGGGTCCGAAGTACTCCTCGAACAGGGCGTCGTGACTGTGGAGGTTGTCGGTCTGAAGGGGCTTGGTGAAGGTGTAGCGGCCGTCGTCGTGCAGCGTCAGAAGCTGGTCGATGAACGGGTTGGGAGTCGGCGGGGCGGTGTATCCGGCCAGGCCCATCACCTTGTACTCGTCGTTGTTGGGGACGAAGCCGAGGAAGCGGGTGATGGCGGAGAACAGGGTGCCGATGGAGTACTGGGCGCCGGTCACGGTGTCGTCGAAGACCGTGATCCGGCCGTCGCGGATTTCGCCCGTCAAAGTCGAGAAGCGTTCGGCGCGGCCGTCGCTGACGAGGAACGCGGAGTCCTTCATGCCGGCGAGGTAGTAGCCGGTCGTGGCGTGGGCCAGGTGGTGCGGTACGAAGCGGACCTTGGCGGGGTCGGGGCGGTGTCCGGTGCGGGCTTCGAAGTCCGCGAGGATCGCTTCGTGGCTGACGACCTGGTCGAACAGGTCGGTCATGTCGCCCATGAGCCTGGTCTTCGCGTCCTGCGGTAGCGGCGAGGTGCGGATGCCGTCCAGGATCTCGTCCAGAACTTGGGTGGTCCAGTTCCAGGGGAAGGCGAACAGGTCGACGTCATCGAACGTGATCCCGGCTTCCTTGAGGCACCAGTCGATCGCGTTCGCGGGGAAGTCGGTGGTCTTCTTCTCCCGGTTGAGGCGTTCTTCCTCTACCGCGGCGACCAGGCGGCCGTCCCTCAGGAGTGCGGCGGCGGCGTCGTGGCCCAAGAGGTAATGCTTGTTGATGCCGGTCGCACCGAGGCGTTCGGAGAAGAACTCCGACACCCGGCTGAAACCATTACATCCCAGAACGATCACGGCATTCCTTCCTGTTATGGGGCTACTTGCCGATCAGCAGGTCGCGGAGCTTTTCCCCGGCCGCGGGTGCCTGGCACAGGCCCGCGCCGGTGAATCCGGCCGCGTACAGGAAGCGGCGGGTGGGGTGTTCGCCGATGAAGGCGGTGTTGTTGGGGCTGGCGTCGAAGTCGCCGGTCCACGCGCGATGCAGGCCGATGCCGTCCAGGGCGGGGAACAGGGTGCCGAGATGCCCGGCGATGCGGCCGAGCCAGGCTTCGCGTGCTTCGCCGGCCTTGGGTGCGCCCATGGCGAGGAGGATGCGGTCCTTCCATGAGCGGATCCGCAGGCCGGTGGCGGCGTGCATCGTCATGGGCATCTCGCGGTGCGGGGAGGGCGGGATGTCGGTGAACAGCATCTCGATCGCGTGGGGAGTCAACGGCAGGTCGACCGCTGCCATGGACGCCACCTCGCCGGACCAGGGCCCGGCCGTACACACAATGCTGTCCGCCTTGATGCTGCCCCGCGGGGTGTGGATGGTGTTGTCGTCGTCGATGCGTGTGACGGGTGTGTGGGTGAACAGGCGGCCGCCGTGATTGCGGGCGGCGGCGGCGTAACCGCGGACGATGTCGAGACCGTCCACGTGGTACGCCTCGGGGGACCAGGCGGCGGCCAGGACAGCGCGCTCGTTGATCAGCGGGTTGAGTGCGGACGCTTCGCGGGCACTGATCAGGCCGACTTGGACGCCGGCGGCCTGCTGGGCCTGACGGGTGGCCTCGAATTCGGCGATCTGCTGTTCGTCGGTGAACAGCACCATGAACCCGAGCCGCTTCAGGGCGAGGGGGGCTGCGGTGTGGCGGGCGAAGTCGTGATAGGCGTTCAGACTGCGTACGGCCATCTGCCCGGTGCGGGGGTCGCCGGGGAAGTAGGTGCGGACCATGCCCGCCGTGTGCGCGGATGCCCCGCCGCCGAGGCTTCCGCGTTCCAGCAGCACGGTGTTCACGCCGGCTTCGGCAAGGTGGTAGGCGGCGGAGGTTCCGATCACTCCCCCGCCGATGACGACGGCGTCAGCGCGGGCAGGCAGGGCGCTCAAGGTCTTCCTTCTCCTGTGGTGTGGGGTTCCAGGTCGCGGGGATGAGTGCCGGTGTCGTCATCTCCCCGGCGGACTCCGCTCCGGGCATGGTTACGCGCCTGCCGTGGCGCCCTGCTGGCGCAGGTGGTCGCCGGTCTCCCACGGGTAGAGCTGGAGGTTCCAGCCGCCGAGGCAGTTGATGTAAAGGGCCATCTGGCTGGTGACGGCGTAGAAGTCGTCACGGTCGAGGCGGTCGAGGAGGTCGAGGAAGCGCTGGGTGAACGCCCACAGCTTCTCCAGGCCGCAGTAGCCCAGGAACTCGGCGGGGACGCCGACCAGGAGGCGGGTCATGTGGACGAGGGAGGCCATGGGCATGTCCTGGACGGCGGCGCGGACAAGTCCGCCGTAGGCCGCGTAACCCAGGGGCCGTGTCTCGCCGTTGACGAACAGCAGGGTGGGAAGGACGGTGCCGAAGTTGCCTGCCCGGGAGGGGATGATGCCCTGGTGGAGGTCGTCCAGCTCGGCCGGGGGTGCGAGCCAGATCTTCTCCGTCTCGGCGAGGATGTCGGCGATCAGGTGGCTGGCGTCCGTGTTGGTGGCGTGGAGCATCGGGATGCGGTGGCCGCCCGGCTCGCCTGCGCGGCGCACTTCGGCGACGATCTGCTTCTTCGTGGAGTAGACGGCGTCCCAGATCGCGGCCCCGGCTTCCAGCAGGGCGGGCATGTCCGCCTCACGGATCTGGCCGACGGGGGCGGCGGGCATCGGCTCGGTCAGAGTGCCGTACTTGATGCCGAGGTGCTGCAAGCCGGAGCAGAACACGGTGCCGTTGGGGGCCTCGCGCCGGTCGGGGATACGGGTGTCGTGGGGGGTGTGCAGCAGAGTGGGTATCGGCGCTACGTGGTAAAGGTGTTCTCCCGCGATGAGGGCGTGTCCCTGGAGGCTCTGGTAGGGCAGGGACTCCCACAGGGCGTCGGCGAGTGCCGGGTTGCGGCCGTCAAGGTCGGCGGTGACCGTGATGCCGAGGTCGGGCCAGGAGATCTCGATCTGGCGGCCAGGCAGCTTCTCGGACAAGGCTTTCCCCGTTCGTTGGTTCGGCTTGTCCGAGGAGTACATCGCCAACCGGTTTGCTTCAGCCAGGCGTTGAAAACATGAAACCTGAGCAGCCTCAGACCGGTGGTTCGTGTGTTTCTACGAGAACCGCGAGCCAGTGGGTTGGTGTGCGGCGGCTTCCTGGTTCCCGCGAAATAAGGCGGCGCTCCGTGGAACGGCGCGTTGCGGGGCGCTCGTCGTGAACGTCGGCGATCCTTGTGCGGCCATGTGGATGCTGCTCTTGGCTGTCCTGGTTTTGGCGGCCGCGAACGCGCTCAACGACCTGCTCACGCCCGGTTGGTACGTGCCGGTCTGTGTAGTGGCGTCCGTGCTGCTTGTGTTGATCGCCCGGCGGTCCGGCCTCACCTGGGGGGATCTGGGGCTCGGCAGGGCCGAGGCCCGCCGCGGGCTGCGCTGGGGCCTGGTCCTGGTCGGAGCCGTTGTCGTGATCTATCTGGTGGGCCTGGCCCTACCGTTCACCCGGCAGGCATTCCAGGACGAGCGGGCCGCGGGCCTGTCTCCCGGAGAACTGGTGTACCGGGTGCTGGTCCGCGTACCGCTCGGCACGGTGCTGCTTGAGGAGATCGCATTTCGCGGCGTGCTGTGGGCCATGGTCTGGCGACGGTGGGGACCTGTCTGGGCGACCGTCGTTTCCTCGGTGCTCTTCGGGCTCTGGCACGTACAGCCGTCACGCGGGCTCACGCGGGCGAACGCGGCGGCCCAAGCGGTCTTCGGAGCCGGCCAGGTCGGCGTCGCCCTGTCCGTGACAGCGGCGGTCGCCGGCACCGCCCTCGCCGGTGTGCTCTTCTGCGAGCTCCGCCGCCGCTCCGGCAGCCTCATCCCACCCGTGGCACTGCACTGCGCTCTCAACAGTGCGGGCTACGCGCTCGCCTGGGCGGCGAGCCGCTGGTGGGCCAAGTGATCGCTACGGGCAGTTCTCTTCAAACTTCACCGCGGTGATCTCGACCGGCTGACCCTTCAGCTTCGTTCCCGGACCGGGCGTCTGACTGCATACCTTCCAGTTGCTCTCCATCAGCACCATGCGGCCTTCGGCAGCATCCGTCACCGTGACCGAGGTGCCCGAGTCGAGGGCCCCGCGGGCGGCCTTCACCGACTTCCCGGCGAGGTTCGGCATCTTGCTGCCCGCCGCTTCCAGAGGTTCCTCGTCCATGGCGGGGCAGGCCTCTTCGAGCTTCACCGCGCCGAAGTCCAGCTTGGTGTCCGTGGGAACCGTCTTGCCTGCCTTGATGTTCTGCGAGCAGACCTTCCAGTTACGGTCAAGGGCCTGCAACCGGTCCCGGCCCAGGCTGTCGTGCGACGACAGGCCGTAGAAGCCCTTGGCCTGAGCGGTGTCCTGCGCGGACTGCAGCCCCATGCCGACGAACTTCGGTACGGACGCTTCCTCGCCCGTGTCCTCAGCGGTGGGCTTCGCTTTCTCTTTCGGTTCAGTCGGCTTGTCGTCGGATGTGCCGGCCTGCTTGGGCTGAGCCGTGACCGTGACCGTCACGCTGGGCCCTGGTTTCGCATTGCTGGTGGATTCCGTACCACTGCCTTTACCACTGCTTCCGGCGCTGCCGATGACGACGCCGATGAAGAACAGGCCGACCGCCGACGGAATGACGACTCGCTTCCGCGCCCAACCGGGCCGTGCTCCTGGCGGTTTCGGTGGCTGTACTGGAGGCTGCCCCCACTGCGGCTGCGCTTGGGTGTTCCAACTCATGCGGTCTCCAGGGTGGTTCGTGGAGGCATGACCGTAGCGACCCGGTCGGGAGCTGAGTGAGGCAGATCCTCCGGAAGTGATGAACCTGTGACGTAAGCGTGAGGAAGGTGCACGCTCTCCGGGGGCGAGCGACAGCGGGTCGCCCTGGCCCGCGCCCTGCTCGCCCGGCCCTCCCTCCTGCTGCTCGACGAGCCGACGTCCCGCGGCCCACAGTGAACCGGGCGCGGACGCCACACATATCGCGCGGCGCCGAACGCAGACGTCACCCGGTGGGGGTCAGTCGCTCACGCCACCAGGCCACCGTCGCCTTGACCTGCTCGTCGACGGGGGTTGCTCGTAGCGCGAATTCGGCTTCGTAAGCGCTCGAATCGACTACGAACGGGCGGTCGAACTGGTAGCGGATCTCCTTCAGTTCGCGGATCAGCGGCGAGAAGACCGACACGACGCCCAGCACGGCCGGCGGCAGCCTGCGTACCGCGACGGGCCCCGTTCCCGACTGGGCGGCGAGGAGGTCGACCATCTGCCGGGTGGACAGCGGAGGCTCCGTCGGGACGTGCCAGGCCCGTCCCCAGGCGCGCTCCTCGCCCGCCACCTCGACCAGGGCCCCGGCCACGTCGGGGAGATAGCTCCAGCTGTGCGGGGCGTCCGGGTCCCCGAGTGTGGAGACCGGCTTGCCGCGCAGCAGTCGTGGCACGACCCGTGCGGCCAGGTGCCCGCCGTCGGTCACGCCGGGCCCGAAGAAGTCCGAGGCCCGCACCTCGACCGCCTTGATGCGGCCCTGATCGTGCAGTTTCCGCGCCTGCTGCCAAATGGCGCTGCGCACCCGCCTCTTGGGGCCGGTCGCCGCGAGGGGCAGCTCCTCGGTCATGGGGCCGTCCACCGGACCGTAACCGTAGAGGTTCCCCAGCAAGACCAGGACGGCCCCGGTCGCCTCGGCCGCCGCGCAGACCGACGAGGCCAGCGGCGGCCATTCGCTCAGCCAGCGGTGGTAGGGGGGTGCGGCGCAGCTGTAGATCGCGGCAGCGCCCTGCGCGGCCTCGATCAGTCGCTCGCTGTCCGTCGCGTCCAGCGCGACGTGCTCGATGCCGGGCTCCGGGCTTCGGCCCGACTTGGTGACGACCCGTACCTGATGGCCCTTTTCGGCCAGCAGCCGAGCAGTGGCCGCTCCGGCGGGCCCGAATCCTATGACGACATGAAGGCTCACGCTCGCACACTAGCGCGACGCGCCGACCGGTTCAGGAGGCGTGGCGGCGGCGGAACGGGGTAACCGGCAGGAAAATCTTCGCAGCAGCGTCACACGGACCGCGCACCACCTTCGGGGTGTGCGATTAGCGTTACGGCCGCTCGATCCCGCGTGCGAACTTGAACAGGTCGCCGGCCTCCCTGGCAACGCAGTCAGCACAGAAAGATCGCAGATGGACTACTGCTCCTCGTGCCGCCGACATCTCAATGGGGCCCTCATGTGCCCCGGATGCGGCGCATACGCTCCGGACATCGCCCCGCCCGCCCATCAGTACGTGGCCGAGACAGCGGAAGAAATACCCGCTTCGGGGGCCGGCGCGTCCGAAGACGCGATGGCGGACGCGTCGGGCAGTGGTACGTCCGCCGGCTACGAAGGCACCGCCCCCACCGGGCAGGGCCGGGCGGCCCGGCGTCGGCGGCTGGCCCGTTTGAAGAAGCACCGGCGCCGGATCGTGGCCGCGACAGCCGTCGCCCTCGTCGGTGGCGGCCTGACCATGGCCGCGCTGCCGGCGGGCAGGCCGTCCGCCGGCCACACCCACGCCGCCCCGCCGCCGGAGCCGTTGAAGGACGCCACCGGTGCAGCCGCCACCGGGGCGTCGTCGGAGCAGCCCGACACCCCGGTCGCGCGGGACGCCGGCACTCCCCCGGCCAGTACGACGGGACGGGAGCGGAACACCGGCGACGCCAGGCCGGACACCGCGGGCAGGGGCGCCGCCGGCACGGGCGCGGGCGCGGTCCGGTCCGCCGCGTCGCGGAGCGCCACGGAGCGCACCGCGTTCGAGTCGGCGCAGGAGACGGCACAGCGGTCGGCACAGCAGTCGGCACCTGAGCCGCCCAAGGACGCAACGGGCGTCGGCACCGCCCACGACCCGGCTCCGGCACCGCCGCCGGCCTCCGCCCCGGACCCGGCCCCGGAGACGGCCCCGCCCGCCTCCACCGAACGCCCCGGCCTCGTAGGCACGGTGGTGGACGGCCTGCTGTCGGACCCGTCGGCGGACGAGCCCGCGTCGTCGACGCACGTGTGCCTGATCGGTGTGTGCGTCGGGCAGTAGTGAGACGTCTGATTTCCCGCCGCGGCAGCAAGGAGGCCGAGTCCCCGTGACCACTGGCTACGAAGCCCGGCTGCACAGAATCGGCCGATGGTGGGGCGTCGAGATCCCGGCAGTCGCCATCCACACCCAGTGCCGCACCCTCGACGAGGCGGAAGGCATGGCGCGCGACGCCATCGCCGAAGCGCGCGGAATCCAACCGGCCACCGTCATCGTGGAGTTGGTGGTTCCGGAACTCGGGCCGCTTTTGAACTCCGTACGTGAGGCAAGAAGGCCCGGCGCTGGGCCCGACGCCGGACAGCAGGCGCTCGCCGTCGCTTGCCGCACACTGGTCGAGGACCTGCGCGTCAGCCAGAGTGACGCCGGCCGACTGCTCGGCCTGCCGCATCAAGAGGTGTCCCGGCTCTCCACACCCCGCGGCTCCGCCGACCCCCGCCCGTGGCGTGGCCCGCAGCCCATCCCGAGCGCACCCACCCCGAGCGCACCCGCACCGGTTCTCCCCGTGGACCCGCCCGTCAGCCCCACGACGCGCCCGACACCGCCCCGGCAGGCGTCGCCCAGTCGCCCGGCCTGGGCGATCGCCGAGGACGGCGCCTGAGACCCGGCACCGCCCCCACGTACAGCCCTTAGAGCCCTTACAGCCCTTACAGCGCGTCCACAGCGCTGACCTTCCAGCCCTGCGGGGTTCGTACGAGCGTCATCCGTACCCGGTTGAGGTCGAGGCGGGGGCCGGAGACCTGGGTGCTGGTGGTGACCTGGTTCATGAAGACCAGGACGACCGCCTTGTCCGGCGAGGCCGACACCACCGCGGCCGCCGGGGTGTCACCGCCCGCGGGCTTCGCGACCGTCGCCTTCACCACGCCCCGGTATTTCGCGGCGGTCGGCGCGACCACGGACTTGGTTGTCTTGCTGTACTGGTCGAGAAACGGCTTGGTGAGGTGGCCGCGGGCCGCGGCGAAGTCGCGGTCCAGGTGGCGGTAGTCGTACGACAGGATGACCGGCGCCGCCTTGCGTGCCGTGGCGAGCGCGGCCGTGCGCGCCTGGGCTGTGCGCTCGGCCTCCCGGTGCTGCCAGGTGAGTGTGGCGGTGGCGGCCAGGCCCAGCAGGCACAGCAGGGCGAGGACGGCGAGTACCGCCCCGCGCCGGCCGCGACGGGTGCGGCCCGGCGCGGTGGCGGTCACGCGCGAAGGCTCGGTGGCGGTGGCGGTGGCGGTGGCGGTCGCGCGGGACGGCTCGGCGGCGTTCCCGCGCTTCGGCTCCTTGGTGAACGTACGCGCCGGATTCGGCTTCCGGTCCGGGTCGCCGGGCCGGTGCGTCCTCTCGACGCGTTTGGCCGCCGCGCGGGCGGCCGCTGCCACGGAGCGCTGCCGGGGGGCGCCGGTGCCGCCGCGGCCTCGGACGGTCGGGTTCGCCACGGTGTCTCTCCTCGGTGGGTGGTGCGGGGATGCTGCGGGATTGCGTTCAGCCGACGAATTCGACGTTGGACGTCAGCCACCGTCCGCCCTCGTGGACGAGGTCGAGCTGAAGGCGGTAGTTGCGGGACGTTCCCTTGGGTGCGGAGACGTTGGTGACCTTGCTGTCGGCCACCACCAGGACGCGGGCGGTACGTTCGTCCGCCCGCGCGATGCCCGCGTCGAGGATCTGGCCTTCGGAGACGGACTTGTTGTCGGCGACGATCTTCGTAAGCTGTTCGGTCTGCGCCGAGAACTGCTTTTCGAAGTCCCCGGTCGCCCCCTTCAGAACGTTCTTGCTGTCCCGGCCGTAGTGCCGGTAGTCGAGCGAGGTGAAGTTGAGCGCCGACTGGCGGGCGGCGGCCAGGATGTCCTGGTGACGCTGCTCCGTCGTATGACGCTCGTACACCCGCGTGCCCAGCCAGCCGGTGGAGGCCACCAGTACGGCGGCCACGGCGGCGAGTACCACCACTGCTCTCGGGTGGCGCGCCCACAGGGCGATGCGGGCCGTGAGTGCGCGGGTCATGCCATGGGTCCGACCAGCAGCCATTGCCAGGACTCCTTTCCGAAGACGCTCTGTGCCCCGCCCGTCGAGCCGATCTGGACGGGCTTGTCGTACGTGGCTCCCGCGCGCGGGGCGTTCTGGGCGCCGCGCACCGACGTGTCGCCGCCGCGCGGGGCCGTGCAGCGGGCCTTGGTGTTCGCCGGGCGCTCCGCGGTGTCGGCGGGGTCGCGGTGCTGGGTGTCGTAGCCCTGGCGGCAGGGCGGCGGGTCGTCGGCGTTGACGACCATGCCGAAGTGGGTGGTGCCGTCGCCGGGAAGCACGGTGTAGCTGCCCGAGACGACGACGGGGAAGGTGACCAGCGCCTGTTCCACGCCCGGCAGCCGGGCGACGGTGATCTGACCGCCGCTGATCAGGTTCCCGAGGAGGACCGGAAGGTGGGTCCGGTTGTCCTTCAGGAGGGTGTTCACCTGCTGGGAGGCGGAGGTGCCGTTGACCATCAGGTCGCGGATGTCCCCGTCGCTCGCCTTCAACTGCGCGGTGAGCGCCGCCAGATCGCGGGAGAAGGACTTGATCGACGAGCCCTGGTCGGCCTGCGTCTTCAGGACCTTCCGGGAGTCTTCGATCAGCGCGATGGTCTGCGGGAGCGAGTCCGACGCCGACTCCATCAGGGCGTTGCCGGAGTCCACCAGCCGGCTCAGGTGCGGGCCGGTGCCGGCGAACGCCTTCCCCAGTTCGTCGACGGTGATCCGCAGGTCTTCCTTGTTCACCGAATTGACCAGCCGGTCCAGGCTGAGAATCATCTCGGTGGCGGGTACCGGCGCGCGGGTGTTCCGGCGCGGGATCGTGCTGCCGTCCCGCAGGCCGGGGCCGGCCGCGGACCGCGGCTGCAGATCCACGTACTGCTCGCCGACGGCCGAGCGGTTCGCCACCACGGCCAGGCTGTCCGCCGGGATCCTCGGGGAGTCCTCCAGGAGCAGCGCCACCGAGACACCGTCGGCCCCGGACAGCCGCAGGTCACCGACGCGGCCCACGGGCACGCCCCGGTAGGTGACCTCGGCGCCGGAGTAGATGCCTCCGGAGTCTGCGAAGTCGGCTCGTACGGTGTAGCCGCGGCCCAGGGCGCGGTCGACCAGTCCGGTGTACTCGACGCCGACGTAGGACACGCCGAGGGCGGTGATGACGGCGAAGGCGAGCAGTTGCAGCCTGACCATACGGGTGATCACGGCATCATCCCCTTCATCAGCAGCTCCGCGAGGGACATGTCGACACCGCGCGGAGGGCTCCACCCGGCGGACGACCCGCTGTCGCTGTACGACGCGTGGGTGCCGGTGCACAGCGGCAGGCACCCCAGGTCGCCGCCTCCCGTGCCCGGTGGGTCGGAAGGAGCCGGAGGGACTGGCGGAACCGGAGGAGCCGAAGGTGAGTCCGGCAGGTCCGGCAGGTCCGGTGCCTCGGGAAGTCCGGGGAGCTCGGGCACGCCGGGAAGCTCGGGGAGGTCCGGGGCGGGCACGTCGGGAAGCTCGGGCGTGCCCGGCTTCCCCGGCTTCTGCGGATCGTCGGCCAGATTGCCGTAGATGCTTTCCAGGTCGAGATCGGCGGTGACCTTGAGGTTGACGTAGTCCCCCTTGATCGCGTCCACGACATTGCGGGGGAACGGGTACGTCGTCAGCAGCTCCAGGGCGTTGGGGAGGTCCGCGCCCGCCTTGTTCAGTTGCTGGAGGATCGGCTGGAGCCGGCGCAGGTTGGCGATGAGGTCCGCCCGCGACGCCTTGATCACCTGGGTGCCCGTCTTGCCGAGTTCCGACAGCGAGGTGAGCATCTTCGTCAGCTTGGTCCGCTGGTCGGCCAGTACCTTCAGCGCGGGCGGCATGGTGGTGATGGCCCGGCCGATCGTCCTCTTCTCCTTGGCGAGCGTCTTCGACAGCTTGTCGACGCCCTCCAGCGCGCGGACGATCTCCTTCTTCTGCTTGTCGAGGCCGCCGATGAAGATGTCCAGCTCCGTGAGCAGGGACTTGACCCGGTCCTCGCGGCCCTCCAGAGCCTTGTTCAGCTCCACCGTGATGGTCTTGAGCTGAGCGACCCCGCCACCGTTGAGGAGTGCCGACAGGGCCGACAGCACCTCCTCGATCTCGGGGTTGCGGCCGCTGCGAGACAGCGGGATCTTTGAGCCGTCGGTGAGCCTGCCCACCGGCTCGGTGTCCGTCGGCGCGGACAGCGCGACGTACTTCTCACCGAGCATGCTGGTCTGCCGCAGGCCCGCGATCGCGTTGCCGGGGAGCTTGACCGAGTCGGACACGCGCAGCCGTACCCGGGCGTGCCAGCCGTCGAGTTCCACCTTCTCGACGGCGCCCACGGTGACGTTGTTGACCTTCACCGTGGACTGCGGGACGAGATCGAGTACGTCCCGGAACTCGACCGTCACGTGGTAGCTGTCGCCGTCCGCGGCGGCGCCGCCGGGCAGCGGGACGTCGTACAGCCCGTTGAATTCGCAGCCGGTGAGGAGCAGTGAACCGGCGGCGGCCCACAGGGCCGCCTTCTGCGGAGCTCGCTTGGCTCTCATGTACGGGCCTCCAGGATTCCGCCGAGCGTCTTGTCCGTCGAGCCCGTCGAGCCGGCCGATGCCGTCAAGCCCGTCGGCACCGCTCCGGTGACCGCGTCGGCCACCGGCAGCTCGGGCAGCGAGTCGAACAGCTTTTCCAGGTCACGGCAGTCGGCCGTGTCACCCGTCGTCTTCAGCAGGGAGCACAGCAAGGCGGCCGGGTCCTGCGGATGTTCGGCGTTGTTGCGGGTGTCGAGCGTGCCGGATTCGGGGTTGTAGGCGTTCTGCAGGTTGGACAGACCGGCAGGGGCTACGTCGAGCAGCTCCTGCAGGGCCGCCCGCTGGGTGACCAGCACTTTCGTCACCTTGCTGAGGCCCTTCACATTGGCGGTCAGCACCTTCTTGTTCTTCTTCACGAAGTCGGTCACATCGGCGAGCGCCGCCGCCAGTTGCCTGATCGCCTCGGCGAGGTCCTTGCGTTCCCCGGCCAGTTGGTCGGCCACCTTGGCCAGGTTGTTGTTGAACGACCGGACGCTCGCATCGTCCTGTGCCAGCACAGCCGTGAACTCCTGAAGGTTCTCCACCGTCCCGAACAGGTCCTGCCGGCCGTCGGACAGCGTGGTGACGGCCTGCGAAAGGTCCTCCACCGTCCGGTGCAGCTTCCCGCCCTGGCCCTGGAGGTTGTCCGCGCCGACCGCCAGCAGCCGGGACAGCGAACCGTCCTTGTTGGCGCCCTTGGGCCCGAGCGCGTCGCCCGTCGTACGGAGGCTGTCGAATACGCGGTCCAGCTCGACCGGCACGGCCGTCCGGCGCTCGGGGATCACGGCGCCGTTCCGCAGCACCGGGCCGCTCCGGTGGACGGGGAGCAACTGGAGGTAACGGTCGCTGACCACCGAGGAGTTGATGATCGCCGCCTTGGCGTCCGCCGGGACCTTGTACTCGGCGGCGTACTCCAGCTCGACCCGGACCCGCTTCCCCTGCGGCGTGATCTCCTTGACCTCGCCGATCCGCACGCCGAGTACGCGCACGTCGGACCCCGGATAGATGCCGACCGTACGCGGGAAGTACGCCGTAACCCGGACCGTCGGGGACTGCGACAGGTGCACGAAGGCCAGGACGGCGCAGACCACGAGCACGGTGGCGAGCGCGAGGCGGCGCAGCAGCCGCCGGTCGATTCTCATCGTGAGCCTCCGGTCCTCGGGACCACGGGGGTGGGGGCCACCAGGTTCTGGATGTAGCTGTCGAACCAGCGGCCGTTGCCCAGGGTGTTGGTGAAGACCCGCGTGAAGGGGGCGAGGAGCTCGACGCTGCGGTCGAGGCTGGCCTGGTTGCGTTCGAGCATCCGCACCACTGTGTTCAGACGGGTGAGTGCGGGGCCGATCGCCGCCCGGTTGTCCTCGACCAGGCCGGACAGCTGAACGCCCAGCGCGATGGAACTCTGCAGCAGTGCGTGGATGACCTGGCGCCGCTTGTGGATCTCCTCGAACAACTTGTCGCCGTCCTTCACCAGTTTGCTGAACTCGCCCTTGCGGTCGGCGAGTACACCGGTGACACCGTTGGCGTGGTCGAGGAGTTCGCGCAGCGACCGGTCGCGCGAGGCCACGGTCCTGGAGATCTTCGACAGCCCCTCGATGGAGGCCCTGACCTCTTCGGGGGCGTCCTCGAAGGTGGCCGACAGGGTGTCCAGGGCGGTGGCGAGCTGCTTCTTGTCGATCTGCTCGCTCGTGGTGGTGAGGTCGCTGAACGCCTCCACGACGTCGTACGCCGCGACCGTGCGGCTCAGCGGGATCTCGCTGCCCGGCTCCAGTTGCCCGCCGCCTTCCGGCTCCAGCGCGAGGTACTTCGCACCCAGGATCGTCTTGATGCGGATGGACGCACCCGTCCTCGTCCCGAACTCCGGGTCTCCCTTGACCCGGAAATCGACCTTGACGTGGCCGTCGTCCAGCCCCACGTCGTCGACCTTGCCGACCTTGACACCGGCGATCCGTACCTCGTCGCCGGGCTTGAGCCCGCCGGCCTCGGAGAACGCCGCGCTGTACTTCTCGCCGCTGCCGATCAGCGGCAGGTCCTGGACGTTGAACGCGGCGGCGATCAGCAGCGAGATCGTGGTGAGGCCTACGGCGCCGATCACCACGGGATTGCGTTCACGGAAGGGAATCAACGGCCGCACCTCGCTCGCGCGACATGGAGTTCGGGTGTGATGACCTCCGCGGTCTTCGGCAGCACGATCCGGCCGTCGAAGTCGCACAGGTAGAAGTTGAACCAGGAGCCGTACGAGGCGGTGCCGGTGAGCTTGTTGAGCTTGCGGGGCAGCCGTTGCAGGACGCCTTCCACGGTCTTCTCGTGGTCGTTCAGCGTTCCGGTGAGCTCGCCGAGCTCCGCGATGTCGGTTTTCAGCGGCGGGCGGGCGTCCTTGAGGAGACCCGAGGTGGCCTCGGCGAGGCCGTTGATGCCCGCCAGCGACTCCCCGATGGGTTTGCGGTCGGCCGAAAGCCCCGAGATGAGCCGTTGCAGTTGCGCGATCAGCTCGGAGAACCGGGTACTTCGCTTGTCCACGGTCTTCAGGACCGTGTTGAGGTTGTCGATCACTGAACCGATCAGCTTGTCCCGTTCCGCGAGCGTCGTGGTGAGCGAGGCGGTGTGCGTGAGCAGGCTGCGGACCGTGCCGCCCTCGCCCTGGAGGGTCTTGACGATCTCGGTGGCGAGCTGGTTCACGTCCTTGGGGCTCAGCGCGGCGAACAGCGGCTTGAACCCGTTCAGCAGGGCGTTGAGGTCGAGCGCGGGCTCGGTACGGGAGAGCGGGATGCGCCCGCCGGGCGCCAGCCGCGTCCCGTCCCCCGCGCCCTCCGTCAGCGCGATGTACCGCTGCCCGATGAGGCTGCGGTAGCGGATGACGGCACGGGTGCTGGTGAGCAGCGGCCGGTCGCTGGAGACGCTGAAGGTGACCTCGGCCAGCGTCCGGTCCTTGATGTCGATGCTTTCGACCTGGCCGACGCGTACGCCCGCGACCCGGATGTCGTCGCCCTCCTCCAGGCTGGTGACATCGCTGAACACGGCGGAGTACGCCTCCTTGGGCGTGAAGGAAAAGTTGACGATGGTGGCCGCGAGCAACGCGGTCGCCACCACCGTCACCACCGCGAAAAGGCCGAGCTTGACGAGCTGCGGGGCCGTTGTCCTGGCGTTCGTACGGCTCATACGACGCTCACCGCCGTTCCCCGTGCCATCGGACCGAAGAGCAGCGTCGTGACCGCCGGCACCTCGTCGGCGGGCACACCCATGGCCGGGGCCACGAGCGAGGCGACGGCGTGCTGTTCGGCCGCCGTACCGGACACGGGGGGCACGGCTCCGCCGGATTTGGGTGACGCCGACGTGCCGTCGTTGAGTTTCGTCGGCGGTGCGGGGACGTGCGGGTGGGGCAGACCTCTGCAGTTGGGGCCGGAGCGGTCGGCATAGCGCGGTTCCTCGCCGGGTCGGTAGGGGGGACGTTGGGGGACGAATTCGAGGGTGATGCGCATCTTCCCGCCGCTGAACGCCCGCTCGGACTCCGCTTCCTGCCGCACCAGCCCGGCCAGCAGGCACGGGTACTGCGGTGAGTAGCGGGCGAACAGGGCCAGCGTGGGACGGGAGACACGGCCCAGCGTGATGATCCGGGCGGAGTTCTCGTCGAGTACGGCTTCCGTGGTGTCCGCGGCGGTGGCGGTCCACGTGAGGACCGACGCGAGCCGGTCCTCCTGCTCGACGAGGGTCCGGCTGGTGGTGAGGGTGTTCTCCAGGACCCGCAGCAGGTCGGGGGCCGCCTCGCCGTACACCTCGGCCACATCGGCGAACCGCGAGATGTCCTCCTGCAGGGAGGGCATGTGCGGGTTGAGCCGGCGCAGGTACGCCTCCAGGCGTACGAGGTTGTCGCCGATCTTGTCGCCGCGCCCTTCGAGGGCGGTGGCGAAAGCCGACAGGGTGGCGTTCAGCTCGGCGGGCTGCACGGTGCGCAGCAGCGGCAGCAGGTCGTTCATGAGCTGCTGGAGCTCGATGCCGACTTCGGTGCGGTCCTGGGTGATGACGTCACCGGCGCGGATGTGCCGCGTGGCGGCGTTACGGGAGCCCGCGGGCGGGGCCACCAGGTCGACGTACTTCTCACCGAACAGGGTCTTGGGCAGCAGCCGCGCATGGACGTCGGCCGGGATGAGCCGGACGTGCTCCGGTTTCAGCGCGATGCCGAGGGTCGCCTTCTCGCCGTCGGCCCGCACCTCGCGGACCTCGCCGACCAGCAGGCCGCGCAGCTTGACGTCGGCGCGGGGCTCCAGTTGGTTGCCGAGCGTGTCCGCCTCCAGGGTGATGCGGACGACGGAGGTGAACACCTGCTGGTAGATGGCGACGGTCAGGGACAGCAGCAGGGCGATGACCGTGAGGAAGACGATCCCGTACAGCCGCAGTCGTGTGCTTTTGCGCATCGGCCGCCCTACCCCGCTATCCGTACGGTCGTGTTGGCGCCCCAGATGGCCAGGCTGAGGAAGAAGTCGAGCACGTTGATGGCGACGATGGAGGTACGTACGCCACGGCCGACCGCGACACCGACACCGGCCGGGCCGCCGCTCGCGTAATAGCCGTAGTAGCAGTGCACCAGGATGATCACGACGGCGAAGACGATCACCTTGCCGAAGGACCACAGCACGTCGACCGGTGGCAGGTACTGCTGGAAGTAGTGGTCGTACGTACCGGCCGACTGCCCGTAGTAGCCGGTGGTGATGGTGCGGGCGGCGAAGTAGGAGGAGAGGAGTCCGACGACGTACAGCGGGATGACGGCCACGAAGCCGGCGATCATGCGGGTCGTCACCAGGAACGGGAGGGAGGGGACGCCCATCACCTCCAGCGCGTCGGTCTCCTCGCTGATGCGCATCGCGCCGAGCTGGGCGGTGAACCCGGCGCCGACCGTCGCCGACAGCGCGAGCCCGGCGACGAGGGGGGCGATCTCGCGGGTGTTGAAGTACGCGGAGAGGAAGGCCACGAAGTTCGACGTGCCGAGCTGGTTGAGCGCGGCGTACCCCTGGAGGCCGACTTCGGTGCCGGTGAAGAAGGACAGGAACGCGATGACGCCGACCGTGCCGCCGACGACCGCCAGCGCGCCGCGTCCGAAGCTGACTTCGGCCAGCAGGCGCAGTACTTCCTTCTTGTAGCGGCGCAGGGTGCGGCCGGTCCAGGCGAGGGAACGCCCGTAGAAGACCATCTGCGTGCCCAGCTCCTCCAGGGAGCGCAGCGGGCGGTCGAGAAGTCGCACAACTAACCTCTCTGCGGGACGATTTGGAAGTACACGGCCGTCATCACGAAGTTCGTCACGAACAGCAACATGAACGTGATGACCACGGACTGGTTGACCGCGTCACCGACGCCCTTCGGCCCGCCCTTGGCGTTCAGCCCCTTGTACGAGGCGACGATCGCGGCGATGGCGCCGAATACCAGGGCTTTGAGCTCGGCCGCCCACAGGTCGGAGAGCTGGGCGAGGGTGGTGAAGGAGGCCAGGTAGGCGCCGGGGGTGCCGTTCTGCATGACCACGTTGAAGAAGTAGCCGCCGGCCACTCCGACGACGGAGACCAGGCCGTTGAGGAGTACGGCCACGAGCATCGTGGCCAGCACGCGGGGGACGACGAGCCGGTGGATCGGGTCGATGCCGAGGACCTGCATGGCGTCGATCTCCTCGCGGATCTTGCGCGCACCGAGGTCCGCGCAGATCGCGGTGCCGCCGGCTCCGGCGATGAGCAGCGCCGTGACGATCGGGGACGCCTCGCGCAGGACCGCCAGTACGGAGGCGGCGCCGGAGAACGACTGGGCGCCGAGCTGCCGGGTCAGGCTGCCGATCTGGAGCGCGATGACGGCGCCGAAGGGGATGGAGACCAGGGCCGTGGGGAGGATCGTGACGCTGGCGATGAACCAGGCCTGCTGGATGAACTCCCGCAACTGGAAGGGGCGTCGGGGGAGGGTGCGGATGACATCCAGGGCCATGGCGAAGAGGCTGCCGGAGTGTTTCAGGGCGCCGGTGGGGGACAGGCTCATGCGTCCGTCACCTCCTTCTGCTGCTGCGTCTGCTGCGTCTGCTGCTTCTGCTCCTGTTCCTGCTTCTGCTGCTGCTGCTCCTGTTCCTGCTTCTGCTGCTGCTTCGGCTCGTGGAGCTCCGCCTCGCGCTCGGCGATCGCCTGCCAGCGGGGCGGGCGGGTGACTCCGGGGCTGGGGAGCAGGCGGGGGGTCATGGGCGTCGCGGACGCTTCCCCGTCCCCGGAGTTCCCGTCGGTGCCGAGCTCGGCGAGCTCCTGCTCGACCTGGGCGGCGTCCTTCTCCTCCGCCATGCCGATCGGGCCCTGCATACGGCCGTTGAGGAACTGCCGTACTACCGGCTCGTCGCTGGTGAGCAGCTTGTCGCGCGGGCCGAACATCACCAGCTCGCGCCGGAAGAGCAGCCCGATGTTGTCCGGGACCAGGCGGGCCGAGGCGATGTCGTGGGTGACGATCAGGAAGGTCGCGTCGATCTGCGCGTTCAGGTCGACGATCAGCTGGTTGAGGTAGGCCACGCGCACCGGGTCGAGCCCCGAGTCGGGCTCGTCGAACAGGATGATCTCCGGGTCGAGCACCAGCGCGCGTGCCAGTCCAGCCCGTTTGCGCATACCGCCGGAGATCTCGCCGGGCAGCTTGTCCTCGGCGCCGATCAGACCGACCATGTCCATCTTTTCGAGGACGATCCGTCTGACCTCACTCTCCGGCTTGCGGGTGTGCTCGCGCAGCGGGAAGGCGATGTTGTCGTACAGACTCATCGAACCGAACAGCGCGCCGTCCTGGAACAGCACACCGAAGAGCTTGCGTACCTCGTAGAGATCACGCTCGCGGAGCTTGGTGATGTCCTGCCCGGCGATCGTGATCGATCCCCGCTCCGGCTTGAGCAGTCCCACGAGCGTCTTGAGAAACACCGACTTTCCCGTGCCCGAGGGGCCGAGCATGACGGATACCTCGCCGGCCGGCAGTGTCAGGGACACGTCCTGCCAGATGACCTGGTTGCCGAAGGATTTGGTCAATCCCTCCACACAGATCTCGACACCCATCCGGTTCACCCTTCAGCGGGGAGCAGCTCTGACATCTGCTCTACGGGGAGGGGCGGCGGGTCCGTCGCCAAGAAAGTGAAGATTTTTTACGTGGCTGAAATCAGCGGGGGTGCCCGGGGGTGCGGTTGCGGTGGCTTCGGCGTCGGTGCCGCGCCGGAGCGTCTCCTCGGGCGTCGAACGTTCGGGTATCGCGTTGTTTCATTCGCGGTGGTTGCGTTCAACGCCCTGCGGGGAGCGCCCCGACACGTCCCCGACTGGCACCGTGACGTGCGGGGCGGTCATGGTGGGCGGGGCCGGGAGCGTCGGCTTCGGGACCGCAGGGGCGGGTACGGGCGGCAGCGTCGGCTCGGGCACGGAGGGTACGGAGGCCACGGGCAGGGCGGGTACGGAAGGGGCGGGTACGGGTGGGAGCGCCGGGGTGGGCACGGCAGGGGTGGGCACGGGCGGGAGCTCCGGCGCGACCTTCGGCAGCCGCAGCTCCGGCAGCACCGCCGGGAGCGGGAGGTCGGTGGGTGACGCCGTACCGCTGCGGGGGGACGGGTCGGCGTCGGGCCTCGCGGGGGAAGGCGGGGAGGGGCGCGTGGTGGTGGACGAGGCCGACGGTATTGCGAAGCCGGCCGTTTCTGAGCCCTGTCCGGGCTCGGAGGTGGCGTGCCGGCCGGGCCCCGGCTGCCCCGGCTCGTACGCGAAAGGAATGACCAGCCCCACCACGGCCAGCGTCGCCGCCGCGGACGCCGCTGCCAGGGCGGGCGCATGCCCTCCCGCCTGGTCCCGGCCGCGCCCGAGGAGCCACAGACCCAGCGCCAGCGTCCCCGCCAGCGAGTTGCGCAGCGTACGGCGGGCCCTGGCCAGCAGCGACTCGACCGCCTCGTAGCTCAGGTCCATCTCACGGGCGATCTGTGCGACGTCCCGGTCCTCCGACTTCAGCCGGAGTGCCTCCGCCTGCCGGGCGGGCAGCTCCCGGCTCCGGTACGCCAGCCACCTGGCCTCCGCCCGGTCGCACACCGCCTCCTCGACGGGGACCGGGCCGGGGGCGGTGAGCTTCGGGGTGCCGCACACCTGGGCCTCGCGGTTGACCTGCCGGTAGCGGTCGACGCACAGGCGCATGGTGACCGTCGTCAGCCATGCGCCCATCCGCGCGTCGTCGAGGTGCGCGTTCTGGGCGCCGCGCAGCATCGCCTCCTGAACGGCGTCCTCGGCGTCCTCGGCGCTCATGGACCTGCGGCGCGCCACCTTGAGCAACTGCTCGCGGTGGCTCCACATGCGCTGCCACCGCAGGTGGGCCGATTCGTCACCCGGTCCGGCCAGGTGCGCAGGGTGCCTGTCCGTCGCCATGAAGCCTCCTCGCGCTCACGCCTCGCGGGGACGTTACCGCCCGGTATCCGGAGTTGTGGAGAGGTGGCGCGGGAGTGAGTCCTAACCGTTGCCGGTGAGCGTCCCGCCGACGGGCAGCACCTCGTCGCCCGGCAGCTCCGCGCCGGTGTCCGGCGCGGGGCCCTCGGTGCCGACCAGGGGCGGCCGCGGCTTCACGCCGCCGACCGGCCCGTCCGGCGACGGCGACGGCTTCGGCGACGGCTTGGGTGCGGGTGCGGGTGCGGGTGACGTCCTCGGGGGCGACGACGGCCTCGGCGGCGAAGAGGCCGGCCGGGAGGGTGTCGCGCCGGTACGCGGCGTCCGGTCGGCGGGTTCGGTCCGTGCCGGGCCGGGGGAGGCCGGCTTCGTACCGGAGGCCTTGGCGTCCGTACCGGATCCCGTGCCGCTCGCGTCCGGCACGACCCGGTGGCCGTCCCTGAAATAGGCGTACCAGGACAGGACGACACCCAGGTACTCCCGCGACGGGTTGTAGGCGAGGACCGCCCGGTCCAGGTCGCCCGTCCGGGAGAGCACGCGTCCGCCCGCGCACAGGTAGCGGCCCGCCGAGAGCGCCGCGTCGTAGATGTTGTGGGGATCGGACCTCCCGTCTCCATTGCCGTCGGCGCCCCATCCGGCCCAGGTCGACGGTATGAACTGCATCGGGCCGACAGCGTGGTCGAAGGCGGTGTCGCCGTCGTACGCGCCGTTGTCGGAGTCCGCGATCAGGGCGAAGCCCCGGCCGTTAAGCTGCGGGCCGATGATGGGCCGGTACGTCGTCCCTTCCGCGTCCACCCTGCCGCCCCGCGCCTGCCCGGACTCCACCTGGCCGATCGCGGCGAGCAGCTCCCAGCGCAGACCGCAGCGCGGGGTGCTCCCCGCGAGCGCCGTCTCCGCCTTCCGGTACGCGCCGAACACCGTGGCGGGCACCCCCGCGCCGGGTGCCGCGACGGCGGCGCCGGGCGGGGACGGCTGCGCGGCCGGACCCGACATGTAGCGCACGCCCAAGGGGGGCAGCTCACGGAAGTAGTGCGCATCGCCCGAACCGCTCTGACCCGGTGACGTGGTGGCGGCCTCCTCGGGGGTCGATTCCCCCGCCACCAGACCCGGTGCCTGCGAACCGGTCAGCGCCGCCATGGCAGCCGCCGCGACCGCCGTGCCCGTAACGCCCCTGCGCATCCGTCCCGAGAACCGTCCAGCAAGCCATCGCGCCATGCGTCAGACCCCTCCCCTTATCCCGTCGCCGCGCCCAGGTGCGCGGGCCCTGTCACCTGTCTCTACGGCGGGAGGGGGCCGGTCCGTCGGACGAACTCGTCCAGCGGAGGCGGCAGCCGTGCCACGCGCCTACCGTGGTCCGAGAGAGCGCTCAACGACTCGAAACGGCGCTCCGGAGGAGGCCACGATGGGCGAGCACTTCGTCTGGGTGACGACGCGCCGCGTCAAGCCGGGCACCTTGGAGGACTTCGAGAGGGCATGGCGTCCGACCGCGCATCCGGACGGCATGCGGCAGGCTTTCGCGTACTGGTCGGAGGACGGGCAAGAGGTGACCGGGGTCTCGTTCTGGGACTCCAAGCAGGCGTGCGATTCCTGGCGGGCGTCCGACGCGGAGCAGGAGCGGCGTGAGGCAATGGCTCCGTACGTCGTCGAGGAGCGGGAAGGTTACTTCCGCGGCCGCGAGCTCGTGATTCCGTCGGGCGGTTCCTCCTGATCATCCGCGATCCGCCTCTCATGCGCGCAGTCGCAGACGCTGGCCGGGGTAGATCCGGTCGGGGCCCTCGTCGAGCTTGTCCTTGTTCATTTCGTACAGAGCCTTGGTGCCGCCGGGGACGTCGGCGCGTTCCGCGATGACGGAGAGGCAGTCGCCCGGTTGTACGACGTAGGTCGGTGAGCCGATGGCTTCGTGGGAAGTCCGCGACGGCGCGGCGACAACTGCCGGGGTCTGTGCGGCCCGGCGCTGCTGGATGTCGGGCTGAGCCTGGGGCTGGGTCCGGGGCTGGGCCAGGGGCTGGGATTGCGGCTGCGATTGCGGCTTCGGCTGGATGGCGGTTGCTCCGGAACCGCTGTGTCCGGAAGCCGTCCCCGTACTACTGGAGCCGGCCGTACTCAGGCGCCCGCAGTTGGGCCATGCGGAGAGGCCGCGGTCCTGGGCGACGCGTGTGGCGACGGCGATCTGCTCGGACCGGGTGGCGAGGTCGGCGCGCGGGGCGTAGCGGTGGCCGCCGTAGGCCCGCCAGGTGGAGGGGGCGAACTGGAGCCCGCCGTAGTAGCCGTTGCCCGTGTTGATGTTCCAGCGGCCGTTGCTCTCGCAGGCGGCGATCCTCTCCCAGTCGGTCTGCGCCGGCACCGACCGCGGCGCGGTGCTCGCGGTGCTCTGGCCCGCGAGGCCCAGGGCGCTCAGGAGGACCAGCAGCAAGGACAGGATCGTTTGGACGGACCGCTTGGCAAGGGGTGAAGGCGACATCCGGGTTCTCCTCCGCTGACTCCGGCAGCGCCGTGACGCAGTGTCGCCACGGCCGGTAGGCATGGACCAGATAACCCGGCAGTACGTTTTTAGGTGCGCACGCGGACCGCGAACTGCCGCGCTTTCACCCGCTTGGAGGCCCGTCCTGACGTCATACCGTGCCGGGTGAGGGCCGCGGGGGCAGGGATCGGAACATGCCCATGCTCGTCGGAACCTCGGGGTGGCAGTACAAGGACTGGCGCGGCGTCCTGTACCCGCCGAAACAGCCGCAACGGCTCTGGCTGGAGGAGTACGTCCGCCACTTCGCCACGGTTGAGAACAACAACGCCTTCTACCGGCTGCCCACCAGGGAAATCTTCACCTCCTGGCGCGACCGGACGCCGGAGGGCTTCGTCATGGCGGTCAAGGCCAGCCGCTACCTGACCCACCTGAAGCGGCTGCGCGACCCCCAGGAGCCGGTGGGCCGGCTGATGGACCGTACCGTCGGCCTCGGTGACCGGATGGGGCCCGTGCTGCTGCAACTGCCGCCCAACTTCCGTGCGGACACAGGCGCGTTGGACGCCTGCCTGCGCTGCTTTCCCGGCACCGTCCGGGTGGCCGTCGAGCTGCGGCACACCTCGTGGTGGGAGGCGGAGCGCGAGCTGCGGGCGGTGCTGGAGCGGCACGGCAGCGCCCTGTGCTGGGCGGACCGGGGGTCCCGTCCGGTGGCGCCGCTGTGGCGTACCGCGTCGTGGGGGTACGTACGGTTTCACGGCGGCGGCGCCGAACCGCCGCCCCGCTACGGCCGCCAGGCGCTGAAGTCGTGGGCCGGGCGCGTCGCCGCCGCCTGGTCCGACGAGGACGACGTGTTCGTGTACTTCAACAACGACACGGGTGGTGCGGCCGTGGTGGACGCCGCGAGGTTCGCGCGGGAGGCGGCCGCGCTGGGCCGGACGGTGAGCCGTACACCCTCGCTCTGAGCATGCCCTTGGGGGCGGTGGCGCCCCGCGCGGGTGTGCGGATCACATGGGCGGGGGGTGCGATTTTCACAGGTAGCGCGTGACACATGGTGGTGGTTGATGCCGGATGCCTCTGGAATCGTCGAGTCTGAACCGGCTTGCGTGCGGACCGGAGGCGACGCTCCCATGGACAAGCGGTACGAGGTGTACTGCCTGGTCGACCCTTGCTTCTACGACGCGCCGGCGCACACCGAGCGCGACGAGAGCGGCGACTTCGAGGCCGCCCGCCGCCCGGTCCCGGACACGTGGGTACGTACCCGGCTGGGTGACTGGGCGACGAGCCGGTGACCAGCAGCATCCGGCACTCCGGGAGCTGTGCGGACAGCTCACCCCCCAGTGCGAGCTCCTCACGCTCCCGGCAGTCGACGTCGATCACGGCGACATCGGGACGGTACGACAGCGCCCGCGCCAGAACCGAGCCGTTCCCGTCGGATTCCACCAGGACCTCGATGTCCTCCTCACGCCTGAGGAGGGCCGCGAGCGCTCCCCGCATGAGGCCGGTGTCCTCGACGAGCAGAACCCGGATCAATGTGGCTCCCACCCGGCGCACGCGCCTGCTGTCACACGTCGCCTTCATCGTCACTTGTCGGACACCGCTGGACGAATCATCCCCCGCCACCCCCCGGATCGCCATTGACCGAGCCGCCCGCAACCGACGCCTCCCGGTCAGCACTCGCTGCCGGGCGGGACAATGGTGGGGAGAGACGTGCCTTCCATCGTGGAGAGGCGGGACTTCCGGTGCCGTACGTAGCTGTGACTGCTCTGAGCCATTCCGGGCTGATTCGCGATCACAACGAGGACAGCCTGGTCGTCGGACCGTGGACGCTGTGCGGCACGGTGACCGAAAATCCCCAGACCCTCGTCTTCCCCCTCGGCACACCGCTCGTCGTCGCTGTCGCCGACGGGCTCGGCGGGCAGCCGGCCGGCGAGGTGGCCAGTTCACTCGTCGTACGCCAACTCGCCGCGCTCGGGCCTTCGTTGGACGGCGAGGGGACGGTCCGTGATGCGCTGGACATCTGCAATCAGTCGGTGTACGCGGCCGCTGACGGTGATCCGGAACTGGTCACGATGGGCACCACGGTCGCGGGCGCCGTCGTCCTGGCGGAGTCGCTGCTGGTGTTCAACGTCGGCGACAGCAAGGTGTTCGACGCGGCACCGGGCGGATTGCGGCAGGTGAGCGTGGACGACAGCCCGCTGCCGCCGCCGGGGCGCCGCACGACGTCCGCCGTCACGCAGACGCTCGGCGGCAGCCCCGTGTTCAGCGCCGTCACGCCCCATGTCACGGCCCGCGCGCTGTCGGCGGGCGACCGCTACCTGGTGTGCACGGACGGGCTGACCGACCCGTGCCCGGACGAGGCGATCGACAGCGTGCTGCGGGAGCACGACGGCGGCCGGGCCGCCTTCGAGCTGTGGAAGGGCGCGATCGAGGCCGGAGGCCCCGACAACATCACGCTCGCGATGGTGCGCATCGGCGAATAGCGCACCGCCCTTGCCACCCCCTTCAGTCCGCCTCAGTCCGCGCAGTACGTGTCGCGCGCCGGCCGGAGCCCCGTCGTGAGGAACCTGGTGACCTCACGGTCGCCGCAGGCGTTGCCGTTGCCCAGGTAGACGCCGTGGCCGCCGTGCCCGACCGCGACGAGGCGGGCGCGGTCACCGAGGGCCTCGCGCATCCGCAGGGCGCCGGAGTACGGCGTGGCGGGGTCGCGGAGGTTCTGGACCATCAGGATGTTGGACGGGCCCCGGCCGGTGATCCGGGTGGGCTTCTCCACCGGACCGCCCTTCCAGAAGGCGCAGGGCGTGACGTTCACCGGCATCCCGGCCGTGAGCGGATACCGGGCGCGGTCGGCGGCCACCGCCCGCTCCAGCGAAGACGCCGTGGGGGCGGGCCACCGCACGTCGTTGCAGATGACCGCCATCGTCACCGCCGCGTCCTGGTCCGACAGCGCACCGGCGATGTCGGGCGTCAGAACAACCTCGGCGCCCGGATCCCGTGCCTGTTTGATCAGCCCGGCCACCTGCGGGAAGGCGTTGTCGCTGTACAGAGCGTTCTGGAGGGCCTGGCGCAGGCGGTTGCCCGTCAGCGGGGTGCCGGGCGTCTGCGATGCCCTCGGCTCCCGGTCCAGTTGCGCCGCCAGTGCGAGCACCAACGGGCGTACGTCCTCGGGGCGCCGCGCCAGCCGCAGCCCCTCGTCGTCCCGCGCCGGGTCCGCCGCCCAGGCCGCGAAGTCGGGGAAACGGTCTTCCGCGCCCACCGACATGTTCGCCAGCCAGCCCCGCGCGACGCGGGACGGGTCGGGGTCCCCGCTGCTGTCCAGCACCCAGCGGTCGGTGTGCTGCGGGTACTTCTGCGCGTACACCGCCCCCACGTACGTTCCGTACGAGCTCCCCCAGGCCGAGAGCCTGTCCTCACCCAGCGCCCGCCGGAAGCGGTCGATGTCACGTACCTCGTTCGCCGTGGTGAAGCTGCGCAGCACAGCGCCGCCGTTGCGGTCGCAGGCGGCGGCGACCCGCCGGGCCCGCGCCAGGCTGCCGGTGATCCCGCCGTCCTTACCCGGCCAGGGGCGCAGGGTCACCAGGTGGCGGTCGCCCTCGTCGAGCCCGCAGCTCGCCGTGGTGCTCCCGCCCACGCCACGCGGGTCGAAGCTGACGATGTCGTACGCGCCTGCCATCTCCTTCCGCAGCGCCGCCCCCTTCTGCGTCAGCCGCTGCACACCGGAGCCGCCGGGCCCTGCGGCGATCACCAGCAGCGTCCCGCGCCGCGCCGGGGGCCGGTCGCTGCGAAGGCGGGACACGGCGAGAGTGAGCTGCCGCCCGTCCGGGTCGCGGTAGTCGAGCGGTACGGGCAGCCGGGCGCACTCCTGGTCGGCAGGGCCGTTGACCCGGGCGCAGGGCTTCCACGCAAGGGCGCGTACACCGCCGGCAGCGCCTTCGACGGGAGCGCCTCCGACGGCAGCGACCGCGGCGGCAGGGGCAGCGGTCAGGGTGGAAGCGACGGCTGCGGCGGAGAGTGCGAGGAGAAGCGTCCTGGTGGCTCTGGGAGAGTAAGTCGTCATGGCCCAAGGGTTCGTTGACCAAGGCGCCCTTGCCCATGCGGCAGGCAGGACACCGGTGGTGGGGGTAGCCCCCGTCGAAGGCCCCGATCCAGGAGAGAAGCACGTGAACACCCGCACCCACACCCGAACGACGACAGCGACGGCGGCGACAGCGACAGCCCGCACCGTCACCGACGCCCTCCAGCCCCGCAACGTCCTGCTCGCGGGCATGCTCGGCATAGGGCTCGCCGCCGCCGGTGACTGGACCGGGCTGCTGTGGGGCCTGCTCGGCGCCCTGTGCGCCGGTCTCGTCCCCGCCGGGTACATCGAGTGGGAGCGTAAGCGCGGAACGTGGGGCGACCGGCACGTCGTCGACCGCACCAAGCGGGCCCCGATCTTCTTCGTCATCCTCGGTTCCGTCGGCGCCGGTTCGGTCGTCATGGTCCTCGGCCGGGCCCCCACCGGCATCCTGTTCGCGATGCTCGGCCTCTGGGTGATGACCGTCCTGCTCCTGACCGTGAACACCGTCTGGAAGATCTCGGTGGACTCGGCGGTCGCGTCGGCCGTCGTGACCCTGCTCGCCGTCGTGCACTCCCCGTGGTGGCTGCTCGCCCACGTCATGACCGCCGCGGTCTGCTGGTCCCGAGTCGCCCTGCGGTACCACACCGTCGCGCAGACGGTGGCGGGGGCGGCCCTCGGCGCGGCCACCGCCGCCACGTTCCTTTTCACGTAACTTCCGCCCTCACCGGAAGGGGCGACAACGGGGTGAAGTAGGTTCAGCAGCCTTGAGATTGTCAGAGTGAATCGGGGTTGGTGCGCAAGTGCTGGTGGCGGACAGATACCGGCTGGACACACCCATCGGGCGGGGCGGAATGGGTGAGGTCTGGCGGGCCACGGACGAGGTGCTGGGCCGGCCAGTCGCCGTCAAGCTGCTGCTGGGCAACGGGGCCGACGCGTCGGCCGCGGCCCGATTCCGCCTGGAGGCCCAGACCGCCGCCCGGTTGAGCCATCCGCACCTGGTGGCGGTGTTCGACTTCGGGGCGTGGGAGGACCGCTTCTACCTCGTCATGGAACTCGTCGAGGGCACGAGTCTGGCTCAGACACTGGTCTCCGAGGGTGCGTTGAGGGCCGAGCGGGTCGCGAGCATCGCCGCCCAGGCGGCCGCGGGTCTGGCCGCGGCCCACCGTCAGGGAGTCGTGCACCGCGACATCAAGCCCGGCAACCTGATGACCAGCCACGACGGTACGGTCAAGATCGCGGACTTCGGCATAGCCCAGTTCGTGGACGACCCCGCCACGGCGCTCACCACCGCCGGCCAGATCGTGGGCACCAGCCTCTACCTGGCCCCGGAGCGCGCGCTGGGCAGACCCGCCGGCCCGGCCTCCGACATGTACTCCCTCGGCTGCGTCCTCTACCAGTTGCTGGCGGGCCGCCCGCCGTTCCAGGCCGACACCGCGACCGGCACGCTGTACCAGCACGTCGACGCCGTGCCGGTACCCCCGCGCACCCTCGGCGTCGACGTACCCGGCCCCTTCGAGACGTACCTGCTGGGGCTGCTCGCCAAGCAGCCCGAGGACCGGCCGACGGCCGAACAGGTCGCCGACTGGTTCCGCCAGGACTCCTGGCGCGGCCACCCCGAGCCCCTCCCCCCGCCGCTCCCGGCGACCGACCCGGCGTCCCGCGCCACGACGACGTACTCGCTGCCCTCCACGGGCACCACGCGCCCGGCGTCCCGGCGCCGCGCGGCGCCGCCCATGCAGCGGCCGAGCACCCGGAAGTTCGTACGCCGCCGCCCCCGCGTCGCGAGTGCGATCGCCGGTGCCGTCGCCTTCCTGGTGGCGGTACTCGTCGGCATGGCCTGGCTGTCGCCGGACCCCAGCTCGGCCGAGACCCCGAAGCCCGGCCCGGAGACCACCGCGGAGTCCCCCCAGTAAGCCGGCCCGCCGTCATTCGCCCTCGGCGGCCACCGGCTGAGCGGCCGTCAGGGAGCCCGGCCCGCGCGCCGCGAGCAGCTCCAGCGCCTCCTCCCACCGGAACGGCCCGCCGCCCCCGCCCACCAGGACGCCCATCCCCCGCAGCCGTTCGATGCTCTGCCGGTACGCGGGATGGGCGGCCAGGGCCGGGTTCACGCAGGGCACGACGACGGTGCGTACGCCGGAGCCGTACGCCTCGCACAGGGTGGCCACAGCGAGAGTGTCGGCGATGCCCGCGGCCCACTTGTTGATGGTGTTGAACGTGGCCGGCGCGACCGCTATCGCGTCCGCCGGAGGGAAGGGCCGCGGATCGCCGGGCGAGCGCCACGCGGAGCGGACCGGCCGGCCGGTCCACTTCTGCACCGCCCGCGCGTCGATGAAGCCGAGGCCCTGCGGCGTGGCGATCACCCCGACGTCCCAGCCCTGCTCCTGCGCGGCGGTGATGAGCTCCCCGACACCGTCGGCGACCCCTGCCGCGCAGACGACGACGTACAGAAAAGGCTTGGACTGATCGGACACGCGAATCTCCCGGTCGACGGCTGACCCCGTACGGCAAGTGGAACAGGGCGGCCCCGCCGCATGTCCGGCGGGGCCCCTGGCCGCACCCGGCCGTACACGCGGCCTCAGTCGGCCCGCGTGTGCGCGGCGACGCGCTGGGCGGGGAGCCAGGGGCGGCGGGCGGGGTGCTGGGACGCCCGGATCTCGCGGGCCCCCTCGTCGTGCGGCCGCGTCCTGATCAGCTCGGCGAACAGCGCGCGTCCGGCCAGCAGGGACTGGCGCATCGTCTCGGTGTCCGCCTCGCCCGCCGCCGCGCGTGCGGCGGCCGCGTGGAGCAGGCGACGGGCGCCCGCCTCACGGGGGCAGTGCGCGGCCAGCGCCTCGTACTGCCGCTGGAGGGACTTGGCCGGGAAGCCCCGGTCGCGCGCCAGATCGCCCAGCAACTGGTCGGCCCGCACGACGGCCGGTCCCGGCGCGTCGACGAACTGTTCCTGAATCCCCGCCCATTGCGCCGCGTACTGCTCACGCGCCTCCAGCGTCAGACTTCTGACGCGCGGCCCGCCGTGCCGAGCGGCCGTCTCGTCGGATTCCGGCCCGGACCCGCGCCGCGGATCGCCGGGGCCGGCCTGCGCCACCGGTCGGGCCAGCAGGAGGGCCGTGATGATCGCGGCCACCACACCCAGAAGGGCCACAACGCCCGTAGACATGAGTTCCCGCCTTTCGTGGGGCTTCCTCTCCCGAGGATTCCGCTGTTTCACTACGGAGTGTTACCAGATCTTCGCCACACAAACGCGGAGAGTAATGTGGATTGAGATCTTGAGTCCGGGGCAGGAGCGGTTCTTGAAGGGTCCGACAACCGGGAGGGCTGGGACGATGACGAGGACGACGACGATGGTGACCGGGCAGGATGTTGCCGCCGACGTGGAGACGGTCGGGGAGCTGCCCTGGATCGAGGACGCCGGCAAGGTCGCACCCAAGGACGCCCGAGCACTGTCGCAGCTGTTCTTCGACCGGCTGCAGGTTCTCGAAGAGGGCACACACGAGTACCAGTACGCCCGCAACACCCTCATCGAGATGAACCTGTCCCTCGTACGGTTCGCCGCCGGCCGCTTCCGCAACCGCGGCAGCGGCGACATGGAGGACATCGTCCAGGTCGGCACCATCGGCCTGATCAAGGCCATCGACCGGTTCGACCTCAGCCGCGAGGTCGGTTTCGCCACCTTCGCCGTGCCGTACATCGTCGGCGAGATCAAGCGGTTCTTCCGCGACACGAGCTGGGCCGTCCACGTGCCCCGGCGCCTCCAGGAACTGCGCGTCGATCTGGCGAGGGCCAAGGAGGAACTCTCCCTGCGCCTGGACCGCGATCCGACCGTGCCGGAGCTCGCCGAGCACCTCGGCCTCTCCGAGGAAGAGATCATCGAGGGCCTCGTCGCCGCCAACGGCTACACCGCGGGCTCCCTCGACGCACCCAACGACAGCGCTGACGGCCCCGACGCGAACGGGCGGACGTTCGCGGACCAGCTCGGCGCACCGGACCCCGCCATCGAGACCGTCGAGGACCTCCACACCCTGGCACCCCTCCTGGAGCAGCTCGACGCCCGCGACCGCCGCATCGTCGAAATGCGCTTCGGGCAGGAGATGACCCAGGCGCAGATCGGAGCGGAGCTCGGCGTCTCCCAGATGCAGGTCTCCCGGCTCCTGACGCGCGTACTGAAGCGGCTGCGCAGCGGGATGCTCGTCGACGAGCGCTGACGGCCGCGCCGCCCGTTCACAGCCCCGTACTGACAGCGCCACCCCAGGGGTGGCACAGTGGAGCGATGCCCCGCAGACCGTCGACCCCGCCAGACCCGGCGCACACCGCGTCCGAGGTGACGGATCTGCTTGCGGTCCTGTGGGGCAGGGCTCAGCTCAAGGCTCCGTCCGGGCCCATCTCGCCGTCGCAGTTGCGCGCGCTGCTGGCGATCGAGCGCCTTGAGGGCGGCAACCTGCGGTCCCTCGGCGCGACGCTCGGGTCCAGCCCGCCCGCGACGAGCCGGCTGTGCGACCGCCTGGAGGCGGCCGGACTGGTGGAGCGCCACCTGAGCCCTGCCAGCCGCCGCGAAGTCGAGCTCCACCTGAGCAGGGCAGGACGCGCCCTGCTCGACGAGGTGCGCGAGTGCCAGGTGAGCGAACTCGCCCCCGTACTCGACCGGATGTCTCCCGAAGCCCTCGCACAACTGGCCAAGGGCCTTGCCGCGTTCCGGGACGCCGCCGCCGACGTGATCGACCGCGGCGGCGCGGCCGAGGGCGACTCCCGCATGCGCGTAGTACGCCCCGCCTAGGACAGGCACGTCACGAGCGCCGAGGGCGCGACCGTCCGCAGACGGTCCCCGAGTCCGGCGCGCACCCGCGAAAGTGCGTTGACCAACGCCGTATCGGCGAACCGCACCACCGGCCCCTCAGCGAAAGCCAAACAACCCGACTCGGCTTCCCCGACGGTGCGGCAGAATCACCCCAGGCCAGACAGTTGCCACTTGTCAACAGTCAGCACACCCAGCCCCCTTCACACCGTTACGCTGCACCGTCCCCGAACAGCCCAACTCCCCTCCACTCCCGACAAAAGAGGACCACGACTCGTGACGCATTTCCTGGCCGTGGAGCGTGCCGTGCGCACCGCCGCACCGCACGCCCTCCTCGATACGGCACGTGCCGCACTGGTCGAGCACTACGAAGCGACCGACGTCAACCTCCTGATGGCCGACTACAGCCTCACGGTCCTCCAGCCCGTAGCCGCCCTGCCCCACACCGAAGCGGCCCTCCCGGTCCATTCCAGCCCCGAAGGCCGCGCGTTCGGCAGCCAGGAGCCGTACGGGCAGTACGTGGCCCACAACGGCACCATCGACCTGCACCTGCCGGTGACCGTCCGCGGAGACAGACTCGGCATCCTGACCGTGCGCCTGCCCAAACACAGATGCACGCCCGAGGCCATCGACGAACTCACCGAAGTCGCCGAACTCCTCGGGCACGAAATCGTCGTCGCGGAGCGCGACACCGACCTGTACCTCCAGGCCCGCCGGGTCAGCCGCCTCACGCTGGCCGCCGAAATGCAGTGGCAACTGCTGCCCGGCCGCGCCTGCTCCCGCCAGGAGTACGCCATCGGGGCCCAGCTCGAGCCGGCGTACGCCATCCACGGCGACAACTTCGACTGGGCCACCACCGCCGAGACCCTCACCCTCACCGTCACCAACGGTATGGGCGAGGGCATCGAGGCCTCCCTCCTCACCAACCTCGCCGTCAACGCGCTGCGCAACGCCCGTCGCGCCGGCATCGGCATCGCCGACCAGGCCGCCCTCGCCGACCAGGCCATCTACGGACAGCACCACGGCGAGGCGTACGTCTCCACCCTCCTGCTCTCCTTCGAACTGGCCACCGGGCACGCCCAGGTCGTCGACGCCGGTTCCCCCCAGCTCTGGCGCCAGCGCGACAAGACCGTCGAGCGCGTGCCCTTCGAGGCACAGCTCCCGCTCGGCATGTTCGAGGAGACGGCGTACGTCGCCCAGGAATTCCGCGTACTCCCCGGCGACCGGCTGATCTTCGTCAGCGACGGTGTGTACGCCGCGGCCACCCGGGCAGGCGAGACGTACGGCGAACGCGCACTCGCGCGAGCCATCCAGGCCACGAGCCTCCTGCCCGCCGCCGCGGTACCCCGTGCGGTCCTCCAGGAGCTGGCCTCGTACCGTGATACCGACGCGGACGCCGACGACGACGCCCTCGTCGTCTGCCTGGACTGGTTCGGCCGGGCGACGCGAAGTTAGCGCACCGTAAAGCGGGGCAGAAGCCCCAGGACCACCAGAGCACGGCTTTCCATCAAACGGGGGTGAACGACATGAACCGCACGCAGACAACCTGCGACCGAAGCACCGGCGTCGCCGAGAAGACCACCCGGCCGCACACGGCGGCCGAGGCGCGTGACACCGCTCGCGAGTTCCTGTCCGACCTGGCCCCCGCCCCCACCCAGGAGACCACCGACAACGTGGTGCTGGTGGTCTCCGAGCTGGTGACCAACGCACTGCGGCACGCGGGCGGCATCACAAGGCTGGGCCTGACCGCGAACCCGCACACCGTCGAGATCACCGTGCAGGACCCCAGCCCGTCCCGGCCCCGCCCCCGCCACCCGGACATCACCGGCTACGAAGGCGGCTACGGCCTGACCCTGGTCAACTTCCTGGCCCGCTTCGTCACGGTCACCCCGTCCCCCGAAGGGGGCAAGAAGATCTGCGCGGCCGTCAGCCTCTGACACGATTGGTCCCGTAATCGCCAAGAGACAGGGGCAGCCGTGCGCGGACCGACGGACCGAAAAGTCAGACGCCGCGCGACGACCGTCCTTCTGCTGCTCTCGCTGGCGGCCACCACACCTGCCGCCACGACCGCCGAGCCGCCCCCTCCGGCCGAGAAGCACACGCCGTCACTGCCGGACCCCTGGGAAGAGACGTGGCAGCCCCCCACCGGTCACACGTACCGACCGCGCGCCCAGGCCGCCCTGGTCCGCCTCCTCAACCGCGAGCGGATCCGTAACGGCTGCCGGCCGCTACGAACCCACCCCGCCGTGACCAGAGCCGCCCAGCGGCACAGCGACTACATGGCACGCGTCGGCGAGCTGTCCCACACCGGCGCCCACGCGTCCCGTCCGGGCGACCGGCTCACGGACGAGGGGTACAGGTGGCACCGGGTGGCCGAGAACCTCGCCCGTTCGAAGCCCAAAGCGGCCACGGCCCTCCGGCTGTGGAAGAACAGCCCGAAACACCGCGCCGCGATGCTCACCTGCGCCTACCACCACGCGGGCGTCGGCATGAGCACCCGTGACGGCCAGGGCTGGTGGACGCTCCTCCTGGCCACACGGCGATAACGTCACCACCTGATGCGAGCGGCGACCGGCAGATGGTCGCTCCCCGTGGCAGGCAGTGACCACACCTTGGTGACGGTCGCCTTCCGGGTCATGACCTGGTCGATCCGCGCCACGGGGAAGGAGGCGGGCCAGCTGAAGGCGAAACCCTCGGCCGTGCTCAGGTGCTCGCCGACCGGGTCCAGCCCGCGGTCGTCCACCGTGCTGTTGAGGTCGCCGAGCAGGATCACCCGCTCCCGTGGCTCCTCGGTAATGGCCGCCCCCAGCAGGCCCGCGCTCTCGTCCCGCCACCCGGAGCGGAATCCGGTGGGCCCGATCCGTACGGACGGCAGGTGAGCGACGTACACCGCGACGGGCTCCCGTCCCGGCATCCGCAGATCGGCCCGCAGCCCCCTGTTCCAACCCGCGCCCACCCCCCGCGGCTTGATGTCCACCGGCCGCACGTCCGTCAGCGGGTACTTCGACCAGAGCCCGACCGTGCCCACCACCCCGTGGTGGGGATACTCCGCGCCGAACGCCGAGGCGTACACCGGCAAAGCGCCGGCGGTCAGCTCCTCCACGGCAACGAGCCCCGCATGCGTCTCCATCAGGGCGCGAGCCGTACCTGCCGGATCAGCGTTCTCGTCACTCACATTGTGCTGAACCGCGACGAGGTCGTACGCCGACTCGTCCGCACCGATCACCATCCCACCGAAGGCACCGACCCACGCACCGACGGGCAGCAACAGCGCCGCCAGTCCGACAAGCGAGCGGCGCAGCAGCGACAGGACGAGCAGCACGGGTACGGCGACGCCGAGCCAGGGCAGGAACGTCTCCAGAAGACTGCCGGGCCGCCCGGCCACATCAGGCACAGCGGAATGGAAACCCAGGAGACCGCCAACCATCACAGCAAACGAGGCCAACACAAACCCCCGCCCCCACCCCCACCGGCGTACGAGGTCGTCACTCATCCCCCGACCGTAACGGTCACCATCCCCCAGACCAACGCGCTCGCCCACCCCCGAGACCCCGCCAGGACGGCCACCCCCGACCCCGCCTCGCCTGCCAGGCCGCTGGGGAGGGGACGTGCCGGGGCGCTCCCCGCAGGGCGTTGAACGCAACCACCGCCAACGAACCAACGCAGTACCCGAACGTTCGACGCCCGAGGAGACGCCCCGGCGCGGCACCGACCCCAAAGCGCGGGGCTCCCCACACCCCGACCCCGCCGAGCCCCGCTACGCGTCCCGTACCGCCCCCCGCCAAGCCGCCTCCCGCAGCAACCGCAAGCCGTTCAGACCCACCAGCACCGTCGACCCCTCATGCCCCGCCACCCCCAACGGCAGCGGCAAATGCCCCGCCAGATCCCAGATCACCAGCACCCCGATACAAACCGACGCGATAACAAGGTTCTGCACAACCAACCGCCGCGCCCGCCGCGAAAGCGCCACAACCGCCGGCACCGTCGCCAACTCGTCCCGCACCACCACCGCGTCAGCCGTCTCCAGCGCCAGATCCGACCCGGCCCTCCCCATCGCGATGCCACTGTGCGCGGCGGCCAGCGCGGGCGCGTCGTTGACCCCGTCACCGACCACCAGCACCTTCTCCCCCGCCGCCTCCCACTCCCGTACGGCGGCGACCTTGTCCTGCGGCAACAGCCCGGCCCGTACCTCGGTAATGCCAACCCCACCGGCGAGTTGCTCGGCGGCACGTTCGTTGTCCCCGGTCAGCAGCACCGGCGCGGACCCGGTGAGCCGCCCCAGCGCGGCAACCGCCTCGCCCGCCCCCACCCGCACCCGGTCCTCAACCCCGAGCACCCCGGCCGGAACCCCGTCGACCAGCACGACGACAGCGGTACGCCCACTCCTCTCCACCTCCCCCACAGCACCCACGGCACCCACAGCACCCACAGCACCCACGACCGACGCCGCCCCGCCGCCCAACAAGGCCAACGGGCTCCCCACCCGAACGTCCCGCCCACCCACGACCGCCCGAACCCCCCGCCCCGGCACCGACGAGAAATCCTCAGCCGCACGAACGGGCAGCCCACGTTCCTTAGCCAGAGCCACGACGGCCCGCGCCAGAGGATGCTCGCTCGGATACTCCGCAGCGGCAGCCAGCGCCAGCACCTCGTCCTCACCCAGCCCACCACCACCCCCATCCCCCCGCACCCGCACCTCCGCGACCCGAGGCGCCCCCTCCGTAAGCGTCCCGGTCTTGTCCAGCGCCACCCGAGTAACGTCACCCAACCGCTCCATCACCACGGCCGACTTGACCAGCACCCCGTGCCGCCCGGCGTTGGCGATCGCCGACAGCAGCGGCGGCATGGTCGCCAGCACCACCGCGCAAGGCGAGGCAACGATCATGAACGTCATGGCCCGCAGCAGCGTCCGGGTGAAGTCGGCCCCCAACGCAAGCGGCACCGCGAACAACGCCAGCGTGGCCACCACGACCCCCACCGAGTACCGCTGCTCGATCTTCTCGATGAACAACTGCGTAGGCGCCTTGGTCTCGCTCGCCTCCTCGACCATCTCCACGATGCGCGCGATGACCGATTCGGACGCGTCCTTGTCCACGCGGACGCGCAGCGCTCCCGTGCCGTTGAGGGTGCCCGCGAACACCTCGTCCCCCGGCTCCTTGTTCACCGGCAGTGGCTCCCCGGTGATGGTCGCCTGGTCGACCTCGCTCACCCCGTCGACCACCGTGCCGTCGACAGGCAGCCGCTCCCCCGGCCGTACGAGCACCAGATCCCCGACCCGCAGCTCCTCCGGCCCCACCACTTCCTCGTCGTCCCCGTCCGCACCCCGCAGCCGTACGGCGGTGGCCGGCGCCAGATCCAGCAGCCCCCGGACCGAGTCGGCCGTACGCCGCGTGGCCAGCGCCTCCAGCGCACCGGACACGGCGAAAATGACGATGAGAAGCCCCCCGTCGAGGAACTGCCCGATCGCCGCCGCCCCGATCGCGGCGACAACCATCAGCAGATCGACGTCCAGCCTCCGCCCCTTGAGCGCCACCAGCCCGGCCCACCCCGGCTCCCAGCCCCCAGCGGCGTAACAGACCGCGTACAGCGGCCCCCACACCCATCCCGGCGCCCCGGCCAGATCGAGCGGGAAGGCCAGCAGAAAGGCGACGGCGGACAGGGCCGCCCACCGCACCTCCGGCAGCGCGAGCAGTCGCGTACGGCGCGACGGCACAGGCGGGGCAAGCAGCCGCGCTGCGGGCCGGTCGTCGAGCAGGGGGGAAACCACAGGACACCTCTCGGGGTCGGAAAGCACAGGCGCGCGCACACACGCACACACCCACACACGCAGCGGACCCCCACAGCGTAACGGAATATATGAAGAGGTCTTCAGCCATAGCTCATAACACACCCCCGATACGATGGCCCCATGGGACACGGAGTCGACGAACGCGCCACGCCCACAGGTCATCTCGACGCGGACGCCGCCGCCACCATCGCCGCCACGCTCCAGGCTCTGGCCACTCCGTCACGCCTGATGATCCTGACCCGCCTCCGCCAGAGCCCGTGCGGCGTGACGGAGCTGGCCGAAGCCGTGCGCATGGAGCAGTCGGCGGTCTCGCACCAGCTACGCCTGCTGCGCGCGCTGAGCCTGGTCACCGGCGCGCGGCAGGGCCGCCGGATCGTCTACAGCCTGTACGACGACCACGTCGCCCAGCTCCTGGACGAGGCCGTCTACCACATCGAGCACCTGCGCCTGGGCGTCCGAGACACGTAGCCACACGCCACACGCGCACACACGCACACACGCACACGCACACGCAAAAGGGGCCTCGCGGAGTCCATCCGCAAGGCCCCATCCGACCGCACCGCCGACTGACGTACACCCGGCCTCCGCACCGCGGAGCAAGCACGGGCGTAGCCTCAGCCGCCGATCGGCAGACCGTCGACCGCCCCACTCTTCTTGGCGGAGCCCGCCACGTCCTGCACCAGCTTCTTCGGCACGCCGTCCTTGGCGTCCTGAAGTGTCTGAGCGGCACCGACCGCCGTGCGCGGAATGGATCCGACGACACGGCCGCCGTCGAGAGGCTGACTGTTCAGGGAGTTGGTCAGACCGTGAGCAGGGGAGTTCCAGTTCGACGTGCGGTGGTCATCGGCCATAGCCGGAGACGCCGCTCCCGCCGCAGCGCCAGCAGCGATCATCGAAACGGCGATGGCGGAAGCGGCCTTCATGTACTTCATCTCAGTAATCCCTCTTCACGCGACGTAAATCAGCGAACAGCGAACCCGTGACATTTCGACCGCTGCTGGTCCATGTCACTTACACCGGGAATAACGAGCGCCTGGACGGAGAGAAACTCAGCCCTGCAGCGCCTCTTGCCGATTCACCCGGATGCCTGCAACCAAAAAAGCAGCCGGTCACGACGATGGAGCGGGCTCCCGTGGAGAGAGGCCGCTCCATCAACGCGTCGGCATCAACGCGTCGGCTTGCTGTTCCGCGGTTCAGACCTGGGCGGCCCGAGCCCTGGCCCTGGTACGCCGGAACACCAGCGCACCGCCACCGATCAGCAGGGCACCCAACGCGCCGGCGATGCCAACCTCGCCCGCGCCCGTCTCGGCCAGCACCGCGTGCTCGTCGGTGGCCGGCGTGTCGGCGACGACCGGGACCGGGACCGGGGACGAAGGGCCGTCGGCGGCCGGCAGCACCTCGACCGGGGGCTTGCCACGGGGTGCCTCGGCGGGCCCGTCATTGGGCGGCACCTTGACGGGGGGCTTACCGGCGGGCGGCTTGTCGACGGGCGGCTTACCGGCCGGCGGCTTCTCCTCGTCGCACGGCGGCTCCTCACCCTTGTACTCTCCGGACCCGTCGCCACCGGGGCCGCCCATGCCGGAGTGGCCCATGCCGGACTCGCTGATACCGGAGTCCGCCATGCCGGGGTAGCCCTGGCCGGATACATCCATGCCGGACTCGTTGATACCGGACTCGGCCATGCCGGGGTAGCCCATCTCGGAGTGGCCCATCTCGGGCGCGTTCGACGCGATGTTGGCGCATTCATTGCCCACGGCCGGGTTGAAGGCGCCGACGACGTCGACGGTGTTGCCGCACACGTTCACCGGAACTTGTACGGGGCTCTGGGCGTTGTGGCCGGACAGGCTGCCCGACGCGTTTGTGGTCTCGCCATAGGAGGCCGTATCCGCGTGAGCGTAGCCGCCGGCCATGGCGAGCATTCCGGAGGCAGCCGCCGCAGCGAACACGCCTTTGCTCAAAACCTGTCGCTTTGCCATTCCCTGTCTTTCATGCTTGCGGACGAGCCGATTTCCTGGGCTTCGGCCTGGGAACTACTTGTTGACACAGACGTTGTCGACGGCGGGGTTGAGAAGGCCGATGACGTTGACGGTGTTGCCGCAGACGTTCATCGGATCCTGTACTTTTTTCCCGGAGAAGGCGCCACGGGCATACCCGGCCTTTCCCTCCGATGTGGCCTCCGCAAGTGCCGGGGAGGCGAAACCGACGGCGATGAGCGAGCCGGCGACAAAGGTGGCGCTTTTCATATATTTCATTGAGGAACCTTTCCGGCAGCGACACCTGCACAGGTCTGTCGGTCACCTGCGCAAGTCGCCGTCGACATCGGTAACGACCCGCCCGTGCCGAGGAAACTCAATAAAAGAATTTGGCATTCCACTGTCACCCGAACGTCCGAATGCCCGGCCTTCCCACGGGGAAGAACCGGGCACTCGGTCGAACCGTCAGCCCTTGGGCTGCGCGGGCATCCCCGCGAGGTCGGGCTTCGGGAGGCCGCCGCCCATGACGATGACACCGACCAGGTTGCTGGTGGCCTTGATCGTGGCCTCGACGGCCGGTGTCACGGCCTTCGCGTCACCCTTCGCCGCAGCCTTGAGCAATACGTCGACACTGACCCGCAGGTCGGCGACCGCCTTCACCTGGAGGTCAATGGCCGGGTCGGCCGCGGAAGCGTCGGACCACGGACCGGGCATGCCGGGTGCCGACCCCCCACCGGCCGGGGTGTCGGGGAAGACAGGGGCCGCGTGTTCCGGCGGGGAGAGCGGAGTTGCCGGGGACGGGGATGCCTTCGGGAAGGCCTTCAGGGCCTCCTCCATCGCCTTCGCGTGCTTGGCGGCCTCTTCCGGCGACAGCTTTCCGGCCGCGATGACGGCATTGAGCATGTTGGTAGTGGGAACCAGCACACCGGCCATCTGACCGAGCAGCTTCACCGGGGCGGCGAGCTTCTCGGCGTTGGGAAGCGGTTCTGCGACGACGGAGCCGTTCGAGGTGGGCGGAGCCGGTATCGGGGCCGCCGCTGCGGCCCCGGCCGAGCCGAACGCCAGCGCCCCGCACACCGCGCAGGAGACAACGAGGCCAGCGGTTCGGGAAATGCGCATGCGAGTGTCCTTACGTGAGGTCGTTGGAGAGTGGGGACAACGCCACCGTGCAACCGGTGACAACGCTCCGCAACTTTTCGCGCACTCTGCGTAAGGAGAAGCCGTCGGACGGGAGCTGCTCAGGCCTTACTGCGACCGGACACGCGCTCCTGCTGCGGAACCGACGCCAGGTAGCCGCCGGGCTCCAGCGGACGGTCGGTGAAGAAGCGCAGCGCCAAGTCCGCGACCTCTTCGGCCTTTTCGAGTACGACCCAGTGATCGGCGTCCCGGATGGTGGTGAACCGGCTCCCCCGGATCGTGGCGGCGAAGGCCCGCTGACGTTCTGCCGATGTCACCGTGTCGTGTTCCCCGGTGAACACCAGCGCCGGTACGCCGGACAGGCCACCCGAGAAGTCCGGCCGGTCGCCGAGGGAGCGGTACACGGAATCCGCGGCGTGCGGGGAGTGCGTGACGGCGTGGAGCATGGACCGCTTGACGTACCGGTACGCGAGGTCCCTGCGGGCGACGTAACGCTCCGGGTCGAGACACATCAGCGCTTCCGTCACCAGGGTGGCGAACCCGTCCCTGTCCCCGGCGGCGAGCCGGTCCGTGGCCCGCCGCCAGTGGGCCCGCTGGGCGTCCGTGATGTGCGCCGGGACCCCGCCGAGGAGGAGCCGGGCGATGCGCCCCGGATCGCGCTGCGCACACCGGAAGGCGGGTGCGGCGCCGTAGGAGAAACCGAAGAGGTTGACGCGGGGTACGCCGAGATCGTCGATGATCCGGGTGACGGCGGCGCACAGAAGGTCCGCGCTCGGTCCGGGCGGCAGCGGTGCCGCAGTGCCCATGCCCGGCAGGTCGGCGGTCACGACGTTCGCCACCGGGCCCAGCCGCCCCTCCATCTGGGGCCAGCCGAGCATCCCCTGCAGGGCGCCGCCGAGGACGACGACGGGTTCGGTGACCGGGCCGGTGACGGGGCCGGTCCGCTCCAGCAGGCGGTAGGAGTAGCGCACCCCGTTCACCGACAGCGAGCGGACGGTTTCCTCGGGCATGCTCCTTCTCCTTCCCTTTCTCCTTCCCGACTAGCCGCGGGTGAGGACCAGCGCGGCGTTGTGGCCGCCGAAGCCGAGCGATGTCTTGACCGCGCAGTCGAACGTCGCGGGACGGCTCGCCTTGGCGACCACCTCGACGGGGACGCGCGGGTCGAGCGACTCCAGGTTGGCTGTCGGCGGTACGAGCTGGTGCTCCAGCGCGAGCACGGTCAGGGCGGTCTCGATACCCCCGGCGGCTCCCAGGGTGTGGCCGGTCATGGCCTTGGTCGAGGTGACCAGCGGGTCCGCGCCCAGCAGCCGGTGCAGCATGGTCGCCTCGATGAGGTCGTTGAACACCGTCGACGTGCCGTGCGCGTTGACGTGGCCGATGTCCGACGGGGTGACGCCCGCGTCCGTCAGCGCGGTGCGCAGCGCGTTTTCGATGCCCTTGCCGTCGGGGTCGGGGGCGACGGCCGAGTACGAGTCGCTGGTCGCGCCGTATCCGGCGATGCCGGCCCGGATCCGGGCGCCGCGCGCCGTGGCGTGCTCGGGGCGTTCCATGACGAGGAGCCCGGAGCCCTCACCGACGACGAACCCGTCACGGTCCGCGTCGAACGGGCGGCAGGCCGCGGCGGGATCGTCGCGGCGGGTGGACACCGCCTTCATCTGGCAGGCGCTGGCGATCAGCAAGCGTGAGCAGACCGACTCTGCGCCGCCGGCGATGGCGATGTCGCAGGCGCCGGTACGCAGCATCTGGTGCGCGGTTCCGATCGCCACGGTCCCCGAGGAACAGGCGGTGGAGACCGCCATGCTCGGCCCACGGACGCCGAGGTCCATGCAGACGCTGCTGGCCGCGCTGTTGACGACGGTCAGCGGGGCGAGTTTGGGGGAGACCCGGCGCGGGCCCTTGGTGGTCAGCGCGGTGTGCTGCTCGTCGTAAAAGGGGAGGCCTCCATGGGCGGACCCGATGACGACCGCGACCCGGCCGCTGTCCCAGACCGAGGGATCGAGGCCGGCGTCCGCGACGGCTTCGCGCGCGGCCAGTACGGCGAGCTGCGCGAACCGGTCCATCAGCCGCTGGGTCGCCACGCCGAGGAGTCGCGTGGTGTCGAGGAGGTCCGGTCCGATGGCGTACATGAAGTCGCAGGGAAGGTCCCGGAGTTCCTCGCGCGGGCCCACGGAGGAGGCCGCAACCACACCTCGCGTGACGTTTCGCCACACGTTGTCGGTCCCGGCCCCCGCCGCGGTGACCAGGCCGAGTCCTGTCACCGCCGCCGTGAAGGGCGGATTCACCGGCCTGCTCATCGGAGTGTCCTGCTGTGTACGAGTTCTACGACTTCGACCAGCTCACCCACGGTGTTCCGGGAGGTCAGCGCGGCGTCCTCAAGGTCGATTTCGAGCTGCTCCTCGATGAGGATGCGGAATTCTTCCAGGGCGAGTGAATCCATGCGCAATTCGTAGAGTGGGATCTCGGGACGGACAGCCGCTGGTTCTACTCCGAATTTCTGCACCATCAGTGTGCTGACGGCATCTGTCGCACTGGCCACTCGTCGCTCCTCCGAGTTCGTCCGGCAACCTTTATACGCGCCCACTCGGACGGCCCCTTACAACGTTCGCCCGTGCTGATGAGGGTTAGCGCGCGCGTACGGAATTCCGTCGGCACCCGGAGGAGTTCACGGAGTACGGCCGTTACTGCTGTTCGCCGCCGCTGCCGTACGGGTGGGTGATCGCTTCCAGGCCGTGGCCCGACGGGTCCATGAAGTACATGCCGCGGCCGCCGTCATTGCGGTTGATCTCGCCCGGCTGCTTGCCGTGCGGGTCGGCGTAGTACGTGATTCCGGCGTCCTGGACGCGCTGGAAGATCCCGTCGAACTCTTCCTCCGTGACGAGAAAGGCGTAGTGCTGGACGGTGATCGACTCCGCGGGGATGGTGGCGAAGTCGAGGGTGACGCCGTTGCTCAGCTCGACGGCGATGAACGGGCCCCATTCGGCCGAGATCTCCAGGCCCATGATGTGGGTGAAGAACTCGGCGGACTCCCGCTTGTCCCGCGCGTGAACGATGGTGTGATTCAACTGCACTGGCACTGTGGAATGCCTCCGTAAGGCAAACTCACGGGCACCTCCATGCCTCACCCGGCCGGTGACCGACACGCGATGCCGTGCGGCGATCCTAGGACGGGCTCCCGCCCCTGTCATCCTGTTCGGGACCCGGCGAAGCGCGCCGGTCGTGGTGCGCTCCGTTCGGGTGTCGTTGCGCGACTTCGCGTACGGGTACTCAACTTCGTCCGCTATCCCTAGGGTTGCGGAGGCGAGAAGGGACCCCCAGAAGCGATGCGTGAACGGGCAGACATCCGCCCCACACTGACGGAGGCGGTCCGGGCATGGTGAGGGACGGGGTGCACCTCGGTAACGGGGGCGGGCCGCAGGAGCGGCTGCTGGAGCTCGATTTCAGCCGGGAGGACATGCCCCGGCTGCGCGTACTGGTCGACGAGTACGCCGCCTGGGCGGGGCTGGCGGAGCCCCGGCGGGGCGACTTCGTCCTCGCGGCGGACGCGGTGGCGACGAACGCGGTGGAGCACGGTGGCGGGGGCGGCCGGCTGCTGCTGCACCGTTGCGCCGGGTCCCCGCGCGCGCTCGAATGCGCGATCAGCGACTCGGGGCCCGGCTTCGCCTCCTCCGTGATCCCGGAGCTGGCGCCGGGCCTGGCCGGCAGCCATTGCGGGCGGGGGCTGTGGCTCACGCGGCTCATCACGGACCGGCTGGTGATCACGGGTGGGGTGGACGGTGCGCGGGGCAGTGTCGTGGCGTTCGCCATGTGGCTGCCGGGCTGAGACGGGCGGTCATGCCGGGCCCTCATGCCGGGGTGGCGGCGAGTTCGGCGGCGCCGAATGACACGTCGAAGCGGTCGCACCAGATGCTGACGCTCGTCAGGCCCTTCAGGTCCAGGTCGGCGGGCAGCACGTAGTTCTGGTCGCCCTTGTTGCCCTTGAGCTTGCCCAGGCTGACGTACTTCCCGTCGTCGAAGACGTGCCAGCCCGCCTTGCCTTCCTTCACCGGGGCGTCGGTGAGCCAGACGCGCAGGTCGGGGCCGTTGCTGGTGTCGAGGTTCTCCAGACGGAGGGTGCGGGTGCCGTCGGGGAGCCGGATGATCTTCGCCGTGCCGGTGGTGCTGTGCTCGTGGCTGATCAGGGTGCCGGCGGCCAGGGTGCGGAGGGCGGGCGGGGTGGAGGGACGGGTGGAGGGGGCCTCGGGTTCGGTGTCGGGCTTGGCGTCCGGCACCGTGGTGGCGGGGGCCGCGACGGGGAGTTCGTCCCGCACCGTGTCGTCCACCCACAGCTTCCACGGCTGGAACCAGTACAGGCCCACGCCGGCCACGACCATGCCGACGAGCAGTACTCCGATGACCACGGGCTTGCCGAGTGTGCGCCTCATGCCCCCCATTCAACGCCCGGAAGACGGCTCCGACCTCGGCATGTGCGTGACGAAAGTCTTACGGCACTAGCCCGGAGGAGGGGACTTGGCGCTCGTACGGCTACGAACCGGCCCGCCCGTGGGACGAGAGGCACATGTCTGCCATGTGCCATGTCCCGCGCGCGGCGCGCGGCGGTGCGGTGCGTGGCCGTGCGGTGCGTGGCCGTGCGGTGATGGTGCTGGTAGTGCTGCTGGTGCTGGTGCTCACCTCGGTTCTCGCGGTGGTACGGGGGGAGGGCGGGGCCGGGCAGGCCCGGCCGCCGGTGTCACTGGCTGCCGAGACAGTTCCCTCCGGAAACGGAACCGGAAACGGAACCGGTAGCGGAAGTGGCAGCGGCTCCGGGGCCGAGGGGCAGCCGTCGGACGCCGCCGACAGTGAAGTGCGCGGGGCCGGACACAGCACTCGGGGCGCCCGGCGGCGGCACGTGCGTAACGGCGGGAACGGCCGGGCGGCGGGGGCGGGAGCGTCGTACCGGCGTACACGGACACGTACACGGACACGGCAGCGGCACCTGTGCCCTGTCCGGCCGCCAGGGGGGCCGGTCGATGCGCCGCCGTCGCGGCTCGCGGTGCGGCGGTGCGTGGTTCTGCGCTGCTGAGGGGGCCGCGCGCGGCCGACCGGCCGACTGGGCCGCCGTCGCCGCCGCTCCAGTGAAGCGCCGAACCACCCCCGACCGTGAGGACGTTCATCATGCCCATCGACCCGTACGCCGCCCTGAACGCCATGGTGCGCGCCGAAGTCGCCCGCTCGTCCGAACCGCACGTTGCCGCCACGTCCCCCGGACGGCACGAGCCGCAGCAGTCCGGCGCGGGCGGTGAGGCCGGCGACGCCGACCACGGGAGCGGAGAGGACCCGAGGGTCACTCACCGCCCCTGATGGCTTCCCACTCATCGCTCGGCCTCTAACAGCACGGCACAGCACGGCACACGAGGCGGCGGCGCTCCCGGAACGCGGACGCCGCCGCCTTCGCCGTGTGCGGCTGAGCTGGGCGTACGTCCAACAGGAGCCCCGCACAGGTCCGGAGTAGGGTAATGGCAAGGCAAAGTCGCCGGTCGCCCAGTTGTCACTTTCGGCCGCTGTGCCCGGAAGTCCGCACGTGCCGCAGCCCTGGGCAGCGGATCGGGCAGGGGGACCGGGAGGGAGACCGGGAGGCAGATCATGGGCACGCGCCGGACCACCTTGCCGGGAGTCGGTACGCAGTACGACTTCACCACCGAAGGCGGCCAGCACATCTCGGTGGTCGTGCACAACGACGGCCGGCGCTTCATCGGCTTCTACGATCGCGACGACCCCGACGCCTGTCTGCTCTCCGTACCCCTGTCGTCCGAGGAGGCCACGGCCCTCGCCCACCTGATCGACGCGGCGCCCATCGACGTCGTACGCACGGACGGGATCGACCTCGTCACCGAGCACATCCACGTGACCAGCAAGTCGCCGTACGTCGGACGGACGCTCGGCGAAACCCGGGCCCGTTCGCGTACGGGCGCCTCCATCGTGGCCGTACTCCGGCGGACCGCCGCGACACCCTCCCCGGGACCGGACTTCCGCCTGTCCATCGGGGACACGCTGGTCGCCGTCGGCACCCGTGAGGGCGTCGACGCGCTCGTCGAGATCATCGCGGGGGGCTGAGCCGTGCACAACACCACCGCGCTGCTGATCGAACTCGGCGCGCTCATCCTCGTCCTCGGCCTCGTGGGCAGACTGGCGGGCCGGGTCGGTCTCTCCCCCATTCCGCTCTATCTGCTGGCGGGGCTCGCGTTCGGCCATGGAGGGCTGCTGCCGCTCGACGCGAGCGAGGACTTCGTGGCTGTCGGCGCCGACATCGGCGTCATCCTGCTGCTGCTCCTGCTGGGCCTGGAGTACAGCGCGTCCGAGCTGGTCAACAGCCTGCGGACGCAATATCCGTCGGGAGCGGTCGACTTCGTCCTCAACGCGACACCCGGCGCGGTCGCCGCGCTCATCCTGGGGTGGGGGCCGGTGGCGGCGGTCGCGCTGGCCGGTGTCACCTGGATTTCGTCGTCAGGTGTCATCGCCAAGGTGCTCACGGATCTCGGGCGCCTGGGTAACCGCGAGACACCGGCCGTGCTCGGCGTACTGGTGATGGAAGACCTGTCGATGGCGGTCTACCTGCCGCTGCTGACGGCGCTGCTCGCGGGCGTCGGCCTGGCGGGCGGCAGTGTGACGCTGCTGATCGCGCTGGGTACGGTCGGCCTCGTCCTGTACGTCGTGCTGCGGCACGGGCGCCTGATCAGCCGGGCGGTGTCGTCGGACGACCCGGAGCTGCTGCTGCTGGTCGTGCTGGGGCTGACGGTGCTGGTGGCCGGAGTGGCGCAGCAACTCCAGGTCTCGGCGGCGGTCGGGGCGTTCCTCGTCGGAATCGCACTGTCGGGGGAGGTGGCGGAGGGTGCGCGCAGGCTGCTGACGCCGCTGCGGGACCTCTTCGCGGCCGTCTTCTTCGTCTTCTTCGGTCTGTCGACCGATCCGGCGGACATTCCGCCGGTGCTGCTGCCCGCGCTGCTGCTGGCGGTCGTGACGGCGTTCACGAAGATCGCCACCGGCTGGTACGCCGCGCGGCGGGCCGGCATCGGTCGGCGCGGCCGGCTGCGGGCGGGCGGGGCGCTGGTTGCCCGTGGCGAGTTCTCGGTCGTGATCGCGGGCCTGGCGGTGGCGACGGAGCCCCGGATCGGCCCCATCGCCGCGGCGTACGTACTGATCCTGGTGATCCTGGGGCCGCTGGCCGCACGGTGGACAGAGCCCCTGGTTTCGCACCTGCGGCGGGGGAGGGGGGCCGGCGGGACGCCCGTGACACGGGCGTCCGGCCTACCGGCCCCTGACGAGACGCGGGATTCTGTGACGGGGGTGCGGGGGTAGGGACCCGGTCCGTGGTGGAGGGGCCTTCGGCGGCGGAACTTTCGTCCAAGACAGGGACGCCGAAGTCGGCGACGGTAGAGGCATGCGCAGACACGAAGTGGGGGCCGCACCCGTGGATCGCGATGCCGAGAACGGCTGGGAGGTCGCCCGCCCGCTCGGCGGCCCGTCCCTCGACGGCGTCCGGATGGCCGGATTCCGTGACCGCGTCGCCGCCGGGCTGGACATGCGGGTGCTCCCCCAGCCCGCCGTGATCGTCGTCATCGGGCTCGGGGGCGACCCGCTCACGGTGGAGAGCGCCACTGGGCAGCAGCCCATGAGGAGCCTCGTTGCCTCGTTGTCGCCCGGCCCGGCCCGCATCCGCGGCGAGCGCGTCGAGTGCGTCGAAGTGTGCTTGTCACCCCGTGCCGCCTATGCGCTGCTGGGCGTCTCCCCACGCGAACTGGACGGGTCTGTCACCGGCCTTGACGACCTGTGGGGGCGGCACGAGCGACGCCTGCGCGAGCAGTTGACCGACGCCAGGACGTGGCAGGAACGCCTCGCACTGACGAACGAGTTCCTCACGCAGCGGGCTGCGGGGGCACCGTCGATGTCGCCCGAGGTCACCGCTGCCTGGGACACCATCGTGGCCCGTCGGGGCCGGATACGGGTCGGTGAGCTCGCCGCGTCCTGTGGCTGGAGCCGAAAGCGGCTGTGGTCCAGGTTCAGTGCCCAGACCGGCCTCACCCCCAAGCGTGCCGCCATGCTGGTCCGCTTCGACCACGCCGCCCGAGCACTCCGCGCGGGCGAGAGCGCCAGCGACGTCGCCCTGGCGTGCGGATACGCCGACCAGCCCCATCTCCATCGCGACGTACTGGCCCTCGCCGGGTGCACGCCGGGCGCCCTGGCCCGTATGAATGCGTCGTCCGCCGGCTAGCCGGTGCCCACCCCGAAGACCCACACGCAGGAAGGAAAGCACCTGTGGCGAACACCGATGTCCGGGCAGCAGGCATGGCCGGCTCCGCGACCTGATCGTCCGTCTCGCGTTCGGGAGCATGGCCGCGCAGACCCTGCGCGCAGCGGTCCGGCTGAGGGTGGTGGAGCTGGTCGGCGGGCTCTTCGGCACGGATTTCTTCAGTCACCTCGCCCAGCACCCCGAGCTGTCCGCGCAGTTCAACGCGGCGATGAGCCAAGCCGTCTCGGAGACCGCCGCCGCGCTGCCGCGCGCCTTCGACTTCGGCCGGTTCACCACGGTCACGGACGGATGAACGTGGGCGGCAGAGAGCGCACCCGCAAGGACTTCGAGGACGTGTGCCACCGCGCGGGCCTGTCCCTCACATCGGTCACCCCGCTCACGGAGGCCGCACCGTTCTCCCCATCGAGGCCGTGGCCGACTGACCGGCGGGGATGAGCCGCGGGCTCCGGTTCATGTGACGGCGAGGTCCGCCCACACGACCTTGCCGACGTTACGTTCCGTCACACCCCACGTGTCCGCCAGCGCCTCCACCACGAGCAGTCCGCGCCCGCCCTCGCCGTCCCCACCGGGGCGGGCACGCGGCCACCGCTCACCCCGCGTGTCCGCCACCTCGATACGGACCCGCCCTCCCCGCAGCAGCAGGAGACGCACCTCGAAGTCCCGGCCGGGTACGTGCCCGTGCGTCACGGCGTTCGCGGCCAGCTCCGCCACGACGTGGGCGACGGCGTCGGAGGGCGGCGTGCCGAACGGCACGCCCCAGGCGTCGAGCTGCTGGACGGCGAGAACACGCGCGAGCCGGGCCCCACGACGGGTGGAGCTGAAGCGCTGGACGAACTCGGCGGTGACGGAAGCGATTTCGGCGTTCATGTGACAGAGCGTGGCTGCCCGGCCGTACCCTGGCCAGGTATGACCGTTGGACGCTGGGTAACTGTACGGGTACGCACGGCACGATGTACGGCACGTCGGCCGTGACCGAGAGAGCGGTACGGCATGACGGAATCCGCGAACCAGGAACCACGCCCCGAGCTGCCCTCGGAGGCGGACGGCACCGCGCACTTGTTCCGCGCGATCGGCAAACAGATCCGGGTGCTGCGCGAGAACCTCGGCATGAGCCAGCGCGAACTGGCCATGGCGACCCACTGCGGGCTCGACCTCATCTCCGCGATGGAACGGGGCGTACGGACCCCGCAGCCGGAGTTCCTGGACCGGGCCGATGACGCGCTGAAGGCGGGCGGGGTGCTGCGGGCGGCGATGGCGGATGTGCGGGAGGCGCAGAAAAAGGCGCGAACGCGACACCCTGATTGGTACCGGAGCTACGCGAAACTGGAGGCGGAGGCGGTTGAGCTGCTCGATTACAGCAATCAGGTCGTACTCGGGCTCCTACAGACAGAGCATTACGCCAGGGCGATCTTCTCCCAACGACGGCCGTTACTGAGCGAAGAAACCATCAGCAAGCGAGTGACTGACCGCTTGGCGCGACAGCAAATTTTTGAACAGTGGCCTTCCCCGACCTTCAGCTTCATCATGGAGGAAGCCGTACTTCAACGCCCCATCGGCGGACAAGCTGTTCATCGGGGCCAGCTCCAACACCTGCTGCGCATAGGGCAACTGCGGACCGTGGAACTACAGGTAATGCCGACTGATCGAGAGGAACACCCAAGCGTGGGAGGTCCGTTCACCCTGCTGACGCCCAAGGGGCGCCAACAGGTGGCGTACACCGAAAGCTACGGGCATCCCCGGCTGATCACCGACTTGGAAGAGGTCCACTCCTTCGCCTCTCGCTATGGGATCATCCGGGCGCAGGCCCTGACGCCTGGGGACTCACTGGGCTTGATCGAGAAGATGCTGGGAGAACGATGAACACCACGGAGCTCCACTGGTTCAAGTCCAGCTACAGCGGCGGCGAGGGCGGCGAGTGCCTCGAAGTCGCCTACGACTGGCGGAAGTCCAGCTACAGCGATGGCGAGGGCGGTCAGTGCATAGAGATCGCTGCGCACCCCGACACCATCCACGTCCGCGACTCCAAGGTCACCGACGGCCCGCAGTTGGCGGTCGCGCCCGACTCCTGGGCCGCGTTCGTCTCGTACGCCCGCGCCTGACCGCACGTACCGCAGCAGCCGAGTGCCCTCACCTGTCGGTGGGGGCATTTCGCTGGGCATATGCGGGAGTTGGGCGCGGTGCTGTACGGTGACCGCATCATCACGCTTCGTGTCCGTCCGGACGCGGGGCGGTCCCCGGCGGTGCTGCGAACACCAATCCGAGGACCTTCACCTTCGAGGACTAAAAGGGAGTCCCGAGGATGCTTCGGCATGCTATCGCGCCCATTCGGCGCTACACCAAGGCTTCGCACGACGTCGTGCAGCACCCGCGTCTGAACAGCGACGCGAAGATCCTGCTTCTGTACGTACAGGGGCTCCCCGAGGGCTCGTACGAGAAGCCGCTGAGCGCGCACGCGGAGCGGCTCGGGATCAAGGGCCGGGCGTACCAGAAGGTCAAGCAACTCCTCACCACGTGCGGGTACTTGCATGAGTGGCGGCACCAGAACGAGCGCGGCCGGTGGGTGACGGACCAGCTCCTCACCAACGTCCACCTCACCACCGAGGAGGCGGCGGCCGTCCGGGACGGCGACGTACCGAGTACGCACATGCGGACGGTCGGTGACCCGGCGCCTCAGGTAGTCGGTGACTCCCCTTCAGGGGATAACAACAGGGAAGAGAACACTCCCCACCCACCCCCCGTGACCCAGGTCGAAGCCGAAGCCGAAGCCGACGAGGAACGCGCTGTCGCGGAGGGCGTGTTGCTGTCCCTGCGGCAGTCGCGCCGCGAACTGCACCTGGGCGAGAGCGAGGCCCGTACGCTCTCCACGATCGCGGCCGACTGGCTGCGCAGAGGCATCAGCCCGGCGGACCTGCGTTACGCGCTGACCAGCGCGCTGCCGCCCAACGGTGTCCGGTCCGCCGTCGGGTTCCTGCGGCACCGGCTGACGGTGAAGATGCCGCAGGAGCGGGCCCTCGTACCCCGCAGGCCCGAGGGACCCCCGCAGACGGACCGCGTGCCGAGGCCACTCATCACCTGCGAGGGGCCGGGCCACGAACACGTCTTCCGCCCCCTGGGCGACGAGACGCAGTGCGGCCACTGCCGCCAGGAAGCGGCCTGGAAGACCCACCTCGCGAAGTACCCACCCCGCGGCCCGGTTCCAGCGACGGGTACGAGCTGAGGCCCGCCGTGCATGCCGATGTGGAAGGATTTGAGCAACGGGATCGGCGGAGAGGAGACGGTCGTGATCGACAGGTTCACGGATGGGCTCCTCACACCTGCGGAGACGGCCTCGTACCTCCAGATTCCGCAGTCGACGCTGCACAGCTGGCTGAGGGGCAGAGCGGCCGGCGCGCCACTGGTCCATCGGGTCGACCCAGCAGGCCCTGGGCAGCCTTCAGTGCCGTTCGTCGCCGTCGCCGAGGCGTACGTGCTCCGGTCGTTGCGGGATCTTGGCCTGCGGATGAGTGAGATCCACGAAGCGGCCGAGGCAGTACGAGCAGCCTTCGACACCCCTTACGGCCTGGTCTCGAAGCGGATCGCGACCGACGGAGTGGACATCTTTGTCGAGCACGGACTCGGTGACCTGCGAAGGGCTCGGGACGGGCAGGCTCCCATCCACGAGGTCGTCGCGGAGTATCTGCGCTATCTGTCGTGGGAGGCGGGGGACGAATTCCCCTTCAGCCTTCAGTTGCGGCAGTACCCGGCCACGGTCCCTGTTGTCATCGACCCGCGGTTCGGACACGGGCTTCCCGTGATCGAGGCGAACCGGGTACCTGTGAAGGCGCTGACAGACCTGTGGGAGGCCGGGGAGTCGGTCGAGGACATCGCGTACGAATACGAGATGGAGCCGGAGCAGGTGGACGCTCTGTGCCGGGCAGTGGTGCGTCTTGCCGCCTGAGTGCGGTTGCCCGAGGCGGCCCCGCTGCCTACGCCGTGCGGTCCGACCGTATCGACCGCACATGGCCGTGATCGCTGTCCGCAGGCCCGGAGCCGCTCGACGCCGTGGGGGCATCGTAGGCACGTCGGCCGATCCGGGGCGCGTCGGCTACGAGGACGCGCACCCGGATCGTCCGTCGGTACCCGCTCAGATGCCGAACTCCGTGGGGGGCACGCCGAGAGCGGCGCAGGCCTCGCGGATGGCGTACTGCTCGGACGGCTCGAAGTGACCGTCGGCACCGGCGACGACGATGCCGGTCTGGATGACCGCGCGGGCCTCCGCGGGCTTCTTGGCGGCCTTGGCGATGACCTGGAGCGCGTCGGCCTTGCCCAGTTCGAAGTTGGCCAGGAGCCGGTCCACATGCTGGTTGAAGCGCTGGCGGAGCTGGTCCGCCGGGAAGTTCTGCAGGACCTCGTTGGAGACGATCAGCTCCTCCACGCGCTGTCGCTCCGCCGGCTCAACCTGCCCGTCGGCCGCCGCCACCAGCGCGCACATCGCCATGCTGGCGTCCCGGTAGGCGCCGCTCTTGAGCTCGGTCTTGACCGACGCGAGCTGGGTCTTGAACAGCCCGATCAGCTGGGCCTTGGACCCGCCGGAGGCCGAGCCCGATCCGTGGGCCCCGCCCTGGCCGTGCCCTCCGCCCGTGCCCCGCGTGCTCTGGGACTGCTGGAAGCTCTTGGCCTGGTCCTTGATCCGGTCCCACATCACCATTGGTGCCACCTCGGCTTGTACGGCTGTCGATTGCCTTCGCGATCTGTGAGGTGAACGTTCCCCGGAGCGACCTGGTTCCCACATGGCAAAGGTGGAGTAAAGAAGGGCCGTCACTTACGGTTGTACAGACGCATCGTCACCGTGCCGAACACGACCAGCAGCACCGCCGACCAGCCGAGCGTCCAGCCGATGTCGGCGGCCGGCCAGTTGCCCGCCATCAGTTCCCGCACCGCCGTCGCCACATGGGTCACCGGGCTGTTGTTGACGAACGCCTGGAGCCAGCCCGGCATCGTCCTCGGGTCAACGAAGACGTTGCTCAGGAACGTCAGCGGGAAGATCACCATCATGCTGACGCCCATCACCGACTTCTCGGTGCGCAGCAGCAGGCCGAACATCGTCCAGATCCACGAGAACGCGAACGAGAAGACCATCAGCAGCGCCACACCCGCGGCGACGCCCAGTGCGCCGCCCTGCGGCCGGTAGCCGATGATCAGGCCGACCGCCAGCATCACGGCGGACGCGATCAGATAGCGGATCACGTCACCGAGCAGGTAGCCGACCATCGGCGCCGGGCGCCAGATCGGCAGCGTACGGAAGCGGTCGAAGACGCCCTTGGTGATGTCGGTGTTGACGGAGACGCCCGTGTACATGGTGATCATCACGATGCTCATGGTGAGGATGCCGGGCAGCAGGAACTGGACGTACTCCCCGACCGATCCGGCGAGTGCCCCGCCGAAGAGGTACGCGTACATCAGCACCATCATGATCGGGAAAGCCGTGACGTCGAAGAGCTGCTCCGGCACGTGCTTGATCTTGAGCATGGCGCGCCAGCCGAAGGTCAGGGACGCGGAGAGCGCGCTCGGGCGCGGCGGGCGGTCCTTGCTCACGAGCAGCGCGGCGAGCTCCTCCGCCTTCGGAGCCTGGAAAGTGAGTTCGTCGGGGCCCTGGCCCTTGTCCTTGGTCGCGACGGTGCTCATGCCCGCACTCCTGTCGTCGAGTCGTCCACCGAGTCGTTCGTCTTGCCGCTCTTCGTGTTCCGGTCGGTCAGCGCCAGGAAGACCTCGTCCAGGCTGGGCTGCCCCAGGGCGAAGTTGTCGACCGTGATGCCCGACGCGGCGAGCTCCGACAGCGCCCGCGCCGCCTGTTCCGCCGCGCCGAGGTCGCTCGCGTGTCCGTTGACCGTCGCCGTCAGGGCGACGGGGTCCGGATCGAGCTGTACGGCGACGTTCAGCGCCCGGCGCAGGACTTGCTCGGCCTGCGGGCGCTGCGCGGGATCGCGCAGTCGCAGGTGTACGGAGCCCGAGCCGACCGACGCCTTGAGCTCGCCCTTCGTGCCCTCGGCGATGACCTTGCCGTGGTCGATCACGGCGATACGGGAAGCCAGGTGGTCGGCCTCGTCCAGGTACTGCGTGGTCAGCAGCACCGTCGTGCCCTGGGCGACGACCGCCCGGACGATGTCCCACACCTGGTTGCGGCTGCGCGGGTCGAGGCCGGTCGTCGGTTCGTCGAGGAACAGCAGGTCGGGGGTGTTGAGGATGCTCGCCGCGATGTCGATACGGCGGCGCATGCCGCCCGAGTAGTTCTTGATCTGCCGGTCGGACGCCTCGGCGAGTCCGAAAGCCTCCAGAAGCTGGGCCGACCTGTCGCGTGCGGCGGGCTTGGAGTGGCCGAGGAGGCGGCCCAGGAGCACCAGGTTCTCCGTACCCGTCAGGTCCTCGTCGACCGACGCGTACTGGCCGGTGAGGCTGACTCTGCCGCGTACCGCGTCGGCTTCCCGCACCACGTCCTTGCCGAAGACGTGGGCCTCGCCGCCGTCGGGTCGCAGGAGCGTCGCGAGCATCTTCACGGCGGTGGTCTTGCCGGCGCCGTTGGGCCCCAGTACGCCGTACACGGTGCCGGCCGGCACGGCCAGGTCTATGCCGTCGACGGCCCGGTTCTCACCGAATACTTTGACCAGGCCCGCCGTCTCGATGGCGAGCTCCGGGCCGGGGTGTCCACTCATGTCTTCCGCCCCTCCGAGGGGTCGTCGGATCGTCTTACCCAGTGTTGACCGCCCCGGAGCCCGGAAGTAATCGTCCTTTGGTCCTACGGCTCACTCCCGCGTGTAGAAGACATAGAACGCCGCGGCCCCCAGCCCGGCCCCGGTCGCCCCTCCGACGATCACGGAGTCGAGGATGCTGTTGCCGGCCAGGCTGTGGAGAAAGCCGATCGCGACGCCGAAAAGCGCTCCGTAGGCGGCGGCGCGGACCAGGGGGATCAGCGCGCCCTCGGTGCGTCCGAGGAGGAAGCACAGGGCCGCCACGACCACGGCGCACAGCACACCGAAACCGACGTTCCAGCCGGTGACCGGGCCGGCGTCGCGGGCGAGGAAGGACGCGTACATTCCGTACACCGCGCCGAGCACCACCGGCACGATGCCCCGGTGGCGTCGTACGCCGGAGTCGGAGCCGGAGCCGGCTCCGGCTCCGGTTGGTTCGGTTGATTCCTGGCCTGACGGACTGACCGGCCTGCGTGACCGGTCCGGGATCGCCGCATGTCCAGCCATCGCAGCACTCCTTCCGCAGCGCACACGCACACCCCGCCCTCGCTACCAGGTCACACCCGTGGGAGGTGGTCGGCAAGTGGATCTACGGGCCGCCCGGCGGGCCCTGTGCCGCCAGCTCCGCGAGTTTTTCCAGCGCGTACGCCAGGATTTCGCGCGGCGGCGACGCCAGGCCGATCCGCACCGCGTCCGCAGCGGTGTGCGGCGGTACGGCGAAGGCCTGGCCGGGGGTGATCGCGATGCCGCGTGCCGCGGCCGCCGCGACGAAGGTGTCCGTACGCCAGGGCGCGGGCAGCTCCCACCAGCAGTAGTACGCGCGGGGGTCCGTGCGGATGCGGAAGCCGCCGAGGTGGCGCTGTACGAGGCGGTGGCGGGCCTCGGTGTCCGCGCGCTTGGCGGCGGTGACGGTGGCCACCGTGCCGTCCGTGATCCAGCGGGTGGCGGCCTCCAGGTTGAAGCGGGCGGCGGTCCAGGCGCCGGAGCGCAGGGCGTCCGCCAGCAGGCCGGTGCGATCGGTGGGTGCGACCAGGAAGCCGGTCGTCAGGCCGGGGGCGAGGCGTTTGGAGAGACTGTCGACGAGGACCGTGCGGGCGGGTGCGTGGGCGGCCAGGGGAGCGGGGGCTTCGGCGGCGAGGAAGGCCCAGGTGGCGTCCTCGACCACGCCGATGTCCAAGCGCGCGCACGCTTCGGCCAGTTCGGCCCTTCGCTCCTCGCTCATCGTCACCGATGTCGGATTGTGCAGGGTCGGCTGTACGTACACCGCGCTGAGCGGGGCGCTCCGGTGTGCGGCGTACAGCGCCTCGGGGCACAGGCCGTCACCGTCCGCCCCGTCACCGTCCGCCGCGATCGCGACCAGACTCACCCCGAGCCGCTCCGCGACCGCCTTGACCAGCGGATACGTCAGCGCATCGACACCGAGCCGACCCCCCGGGCGTACGAACGAGGCAATGGCCGCGGCGATGGCCTGCCGGCCGTTGCCCGCGAAGAGCAACTGCCCGGCTTCCGGCCGCCAGCCGCCTCTGGCCAGCAGGGACGCCGCCGCTTCCCGCGCCTGCGGGGTGCCGTCGGCGGCGGCCGGGCGGGTGGCCGCTTCGAGTACGTCGGGGCGCAGGAGGCCGGCGAGCGACTGCGCCATGAGCTGCGACTGGCCGTCCGCCACGGGGTAGTTGAGCTCCAGGTTGACCATGGGGCGCCCGGCGGGGCTCCCCGTTGCCGCCGGCTCCTCCGCGAGCGCGTGTCCGGGTGACGGCGGCGCGGCCCGTACGAACGTGCCGCGGCCCACCTCGCCGACCGCGAGGCCCCGCCGCACCAGTTCGCCGTACACCCTGATCGCGGTGGAATTCGCGATCCGGCGGCTGCGGGCGAAGGCGCGCTGCGTGGGCAGCCGGTCGCCGGGGCGCAGCCGGCCCGCTGCGATCTCGGCGGCCACCTGATCGGCCACCCGTCGGAAGTCCTGCGCCACGGCCACCACTCTCCCGTTCCCCCACTTGCCATTCGGCACATTGCACCGAGAGCAAAGAGCCTATTGCACCGCGTAGTTGACCGCGCCTAGCCTCCTTGGCATGGCAACCGCACAGCTCGCAGCCGCCGGCGGCATCACCGTTGGCTACACCGATGAGGGCACCGGCTCTCCTCTCGTCCTCGTCCACGGCCACCCCTTCGACCGCACCATGTGGGCCCCCCAGATCGACGCCTTCGCCCCCACTCACCGCGTGATCGCCCCCGACCTGCGCGGTTACGGCGAAAGCGACGTCGTCGCGGGCCTCACCCCGCTCTCCACCTTCGCCGCGGACATCGCGGCCCTCCTCGACCACCTCGGCGTCGAGCGCGCCGTACTCGGCGGGCTCTCCATGGGCGGCCAGATCGTGATGGAGTACTACCGCCTCTTCCCCGGGCGCGTCACCGGCCTGGTCCTCGCCGACACCTTCCCCGCCGCCGAGACGGAGGACGGGAAGCGGTCGCGCAACGCCGCCGCCGACCGCCTCCTCGCCGAGGGCATGAAGGGGTACGCCGACGAGGTGTTGGACACGATGGTCGCCCCGTACAACACCGAGGCGGCGGACCACGTCCACCGCATGATGACCGCCGCCTCCCCCGAGGGCGCGGCGGCCGCCCTGCGCGGGCGGGCCGAGCGGCCCGACTACCGCGACCTTTTGACCCGCGTGAGTGTCCCCGCCCTGGTCGTCGTGGGACGCGACGACACGTACACGCCCGTGGCGGACGCGGAGGCGATGCATGCCGCGATCCCCGGCTCTACGCTCGCCGTCATCGAGTCGGCGGCCCATTTGCCGAACCTGGAACGTCCTGAGGCCTTCAACGCCGTGCTCCGCGCCCACCTCGCGGGACTGGACCGCTGATCGTCGCGCCGCTGATCGTCGCGTCGCTGAGCTGCACAGCGGCGCGAGGTGTGCTGGGGTGGGTGAGGGGTGGACCCGAACGATCCGACGGAGGCGAGTCCGCCATGGAGAACATGGAAGACAGGCGAGACGCCAACCAGAAGATTCTCGACAACATCAGCAGCCTGGTCGGTGAGGAGCGCGAACTGCGCGAGCGTTCCACCCGGAAGCTGGGACTCGACGACGCCGAGCGCGCCCGACTGAAGGCCGTGGAGGTGCAGCTCGACCAATGCTGGGACCTGCTGCGCCAGCGGCGCGCGAAGTCGGAGTTCGGCGAGGACCCGGGCGAGGCGCGGGTGCGGCCGGCGGACGAGGTGGAGAACTACAAGAGCTGAGCTTCGCGGTTTGAGACCCGCACCCTTGCGTCCCAGCGCCTTGTCCACAGCCTGTGGAGAAGTTTGGATCGGGCGGAGACTTGCATAAGGAGATCAGTTTCGATCTGTTAAGGGCATGGCTGAGCAGAGAGCAGGGGGTCGGCTGACGCCGCCCGAGTGGCTGACGCAGGGGCTGCGGCCCCAGTCGGCGCCCGTGCCGTGGGCCGCCGTCGTGCGGGCCGGGATCGCGATGTCCGCTCCGCTCGCCGTCGGATTCGCCGTCGACGAGCCGACGTACGGCGCGCTCGTCTCGATGGGCGCGCTCTCCGGCGTCATCGGCGACACCGCCGACGCGTACCGGATGCGCCTGCTCAACATCGCCGTGCCGCAGCTCTTCGGCGCGATCGGCGTCACGCTGGGAACGCTCGCGTACGGGCACGGGTGGCTCGCTGTCGGAGTCCTGACGTTGGTCGCCCTCGTGTCCGGGATGATCTCGACCATCGGCGCGGTCGCGTCCGTGTCCGGGCTGCTGCTCCTGCTCCAGGCGGTCGTCGGAGCCGGGCTGCCGATGCCGGACCCCTGGTGGACGGCGCCCCTGCTGCTGACCCTGGGCGGCCTTTTCGTTCTCGTACTGACGCTGATCGCCTGGCCGCTGCGGGGCGGGGTGCCGGAGCGGGACGCGGTCGCGGACACGTACCGGGCGGCTGCCGGGCTGCTGGAGGCGGCGGGGCGGGACACCGAGACGTACGACGCGGGCCGTCAGGCCGTCACCCAGGCCCTGAACACGGCGTACGACCTCGTCCTGGCCCGGCGGGCGCGCGACCACGGGCGGCGGAGTCCGCTCGTCCGGCTGCTCGCGCAGCTCAACGTCGTCGTGCCACTCCTTGAGTCGGCGCCCGCCGCGCATCTGCGGCGGCGGCCGCTGCCGCCCGAGATCCCGGCCGCCGTACGGGAGCTGGCCGACGCGGTCGCGCAGGGCCGCACGGGCGGCGTTTCCGAGCTGGAACTGCGGCTGCCCGAGCCGACGTCGCAGTCCGGGCGCGCCGTCGACCACGCGCTGCGGCACGCGGCCGCCGTCGTACTCAGCGCGGACCCCGACGCCGGCACCCTCGACGACCGGCTCGGCCGTCCGTCGGCGCTCGGCGCACGGGTGCGCCGCGCCACCCGGAACGTGCTGCTGTCCAAGGAGTCCTGGCGCTACGGGCTGCGGCTCGCCCTGTGCATCGGGCTGGCGCAGGCGCTGGTCTCGCTGATCGCCGTGCCGCGCTCGTACTGGGTGGCACTGACCGTGGTGTTCGTACTGAAACCGGACTTCGGGTCGGTGTTCTCGCGGGCCGTGCAGCGGGCGTTCGGGACGGCGCTGGGGCTGGTGGTCGCGGCGGCGGTTCTGGCGGAGCTGGAGCGGGGGTGGTGGGACGTACCGGTGATGCTGGTGCTCGCGGCGCTCATCCCGGCGTTTACGGCGAAGGGGTACGCGTTCCAGACGGCGGCCATCACGCCGGTCATCCTGCTGCTGTCGGACATTCTGAACCACCAGGGGTTCGGGCTGGTCCTGCCGCGGCTGTACGACAGCCTCATCGGGTGCGCAATCGCGCTGCTGGCCGGGTATCTGCTGTGGCCGGAGAGCTGGAACACGCGGGTGGGGGCGCGGCTGGCGGACACGGTGGCGGACACGGCGGGCTACGTGGAGTGCGCGTTCGGTCCGCCGGACCCGCAGGGCGAACGGCAGCGGCAGCGGCTGCGGCGCCGGCTCTACCGGGACCTGTCGGTCGTACGCTCCGAATTCCAGCGGGCGCTGACGGAGCCCCCGCCGACCGGGCGCCGGGCGGCGGCGTGGTGGCCGCTGGTGGTCGCGACCGAGCGGATCGTGGACGCGACGACGGCGGCGCGGGTCCGGATCAACCACGGGGCGCAGCCGCCGGACGAGACGGAAGTGGCCGAGGTGGCACGGGAGCTGCGCGAGCTGGCGGCGGGGCTCCGGGCGAGCGACACCCTGGTAGAGGTACGAACGGACCTCCCCCGCGACGACGAATCGGTCCTGGCCCCGCTGCGCCAGGAGGTAGCGGCAGCGAGAGCGGTGGCTTCACCGGCACGGCCGCGGGGGTAGTGGCGGGGGCTTCGGGGTCTGGGGCTTGCCCCCCACGCGGCGGAGCCGCAGAGTGTCACAGCGGAAGGGGCGGGGTGGGGAAAGCTCCGCGCAGCGGGTCGTGCATGCGTTCGCTCAGAACAGGGGGAGCTGGCCGGGGAAGGGTGGTGGTTCGTAGCCGTCCAGGGTGCGCTGTGCCGCAGCCGGCGGCGCGGGGCGCTTCGAGCCCGCGCACAGCGTCAGTTCCGCCACCGCAGCCCGCGTGCGCGGATCGTGGCGTACGAAGCGGCCCGCGACCACCGCGACCTCACGGCCACAGACCGGGCACGGACGGCGCGGAGAAGTCGACGACATGTGCCCCACTCTGCCAGCCGTCAGCCCGCCGCCGGCTTCGGCCCCTGAAGCCGTTCCATCTCGCGCCGGTCGCGCTTCGTCGGCCGCCCCGCGCCCCGGTCCCGCACCGCGACCGGTGCGACGAACTCGCGCGGCGGAGGCGGCGGGCTGTTGTCGACGTAGCACTCGGCCGCGACCGGCGCGCCCACCCGCTTGCGGATGATCCGCGAGACGACCACGACCCGCTCCCGCCCGGCGTGGAACAGCCGCACCTCGTCGCCCGCCTTCAGCGCGTGCGCCGGCTTGACCCGCTCGCCGCCGACGCGGACGTGGCCCGCCTTGCAGGCCGCCGCCGCCTGGGCGCGGGTCTTGGTGAGCCGTACGGACCAGATCCAGACGTCGATACGTACGGTCCCGGTATTCACGTCGTCCGAAGCCATGCCACCGAGGGTACGACCGCCACCAGCTCCGTGCCCGCTTCCCCGCCGACCGCACTACTATGCGCACCATCTCCCGCCCGGAGGGGGCTCCTCCACTCCGGGCCCACATCTCTGACTTGTCGCCAAATGCCGTGCCGCACAACGGGGACAGAGGATTCCCGTGGTGCCCGGCACACCTCTGGAAGTTGAGAACAGCATGAGCCGCAACTCCGGCAGAGGGCTCCAGCCCAACGCCCTCGGCACCTTCGAAACGATCGTGATGGCCGTCGCGGGCAGCGCCCCCGCCTACTCCCTCGCCGCCACCACCGCCGTGCTCGTCGGAGCCGTCGGCCTCGCCAGTCCGGCCGCGCTGCTGTACTGCGCGATACCCATGCTCGGCATCGTCCTGGCCTTCGGCCGCCTCGGCCGCATCGACGTGAACGCGGGCGCCACCTACTCGTGGGTGGGCCGGACCCTGCACCCGTTCCTCGGCTTCATCAGCGGCTGGGCGCTCGTCGTGGCCGCCACCATCTTCATGGTCGCCGGCTCGCTTCCCGCAGGTCAGATGACCCTTTCCCTGTTCGATCCGGACCTCGCGTCCAACACCGCGCTCGCCACCACGGCCGGCGCCGGCTGGTTCCTGCTGATGCTCGCCGTCGTACTCGGCGGCGCCCGCCTCTCCGCCCGCGCCCAGTTGCTGGTCTCCGGTGTCGAGCTCGTGATCCTCGTCCTCTTCGTGGTCGGCGCCCTCTTCCACCGGGGTTCAGCGGCCGCCTTCGAATGGTCGTGGCTCGGCTTCAGCCACTTCGACGGCTTCACCGGCTTCGCCGCCGGCACCCTGATCGCCGCCTTCTACTACTGGGGCTGGGACGTCACCAGCAACCTCAGCGAGGAGACCCGCAACAGCCGCCGCACCGCCGGGCTCGCCTCGCTCGTGGGCGTGGGCGTCGTCTTTCTTCTCTTCGTCGTCTTCACGATCGCCATCAACATCATTCTGACGACTGAGCAGATCTCGGCCCACGACACCAACGTGCTCGCGGTCCTCGGTGACGCGATCTGGCCGGGCATCGGCGGCAAGCTGATGGTCCTGGCCGTGGTGCTCTCCACCATCGCCACCCTCGAAACCACCCTGATCCAGGTCACGCGCTCGCTCTTCGCGATGGGCCGCGACCGTACGATGCCGGCCGCGCTCGGCCTCGTACACCGCCGGTGGAACACCCCGTGGGTCGCCGGCGCGGTTGTGGGGACGGTCGCGCTCGTTCTCTTCGTCGCCTCGAACGCGCTCGGCTCGACCGAGGAGATCATGTCCGACGCGCTCGCCGCGATCGGCCTACAGACCACGCTGTATTACGGGCTCGCGGGCCTCGCCGCCGTCGTCGCCTACCGCAAGACGCTGCTCGCCTCGCCGAAGGACTTCCTGCTCGGCGGGGCCTGGCCGCTGCTCGGATCGGTGTTCATGTTCTGCGTCTTCGCGGCCTCCCTCACCGAGCTCAGCGCGGCGGCGGTCACGATCGGCCTCGGCGCCCTGGCGGCCGGCGTCGTCCCGATGCTCTGGTACTGGCGGCAGGGCAGTACGTACTACAGCCCCGCGCGGCTCGACGCCACCCGCGCCATCGAGATCGAGGCGGTGCACGTCAACTCCGGTGCGGAACGCGGTGACTACGCCGACGCCGGCCTCCCCACCGACTACTGACCGTCTCTTCTCTCTGAGCAGGAGGTGTCCCGATGGCCGCACTGCGCCGCCACTTCTCTTCCGGCTCCGCACCCGACTTCGACCCGGACTTCGGCGACCGGCCGCTGACCGCGGCCCGGCAGGACATCGTCATCGGCCGCTGGCAGGGCGTACGCAATCTGCTGCACGCGACCGGCGACAACTGGCCCCTGCGCACCCACCGGCTGCGCCTGCTCTCGTACGCGGCGGCCGCCAGCTCCGTCGTCGAGGCGTGGCGGGCGGCCGAACCGGACAACCCGGACGCCGCCGTGCTGCGGGCCGCCACCGAGGTCGTACGCGTCTTCAACCAGGCCATCGAGGCGGGACGCGGCACCGAGGTCGACCGCACCCGTATCGACGTCGCCGTCATGACCTGCCTGAGCGCGGCCGACGCACGGCCCGCCGACCCGATGCCGTGGGTCTCGCTGCTGACGGTCGCGCGGCTGTACGGCGACGGGGTCGGCCGGGCGGAGCTGCGCGAGTGGTGGGAGGAGCTGCGGCGCCGCGACCCGTACAACATCGAGGGCCATGTGCAGCTGCTGCGTTACCACTCGGCGCGCTGGCACGGCACGCACGGCCGGATGTACGACTTCGCCCGCGACGCGGCGGGCGCGGCTCCCGAAGGGTCGCCGCTGCCGGTGCTGGTGCAGATCGCGCGGGTGGAGGAGTACCGGTACATCGCGGCGGCGGCGAAGGGCCGGCCGGTGCGCGGATTCGACCAGCACTGGCACCACGAGCTGGCGGTGACGGAGGTACGCCGGACGAGGGAGCGGTGGCTGGGCGGGCGCACGCCCGGTCCCGTGCGCCCGGAGGAGGTCGGAGAGCTCAACCACCTGGCGCATGCGGCCTGTTACGCGGGGCTCCCGGAGGTGGCACGGGAGGCTTTCGCCCTGCTGGGCGGGCTGGCGGCGCGGGTGCCGTGGTCGTACACGGGGGACGCTCGGGAGCAGTACGTGAGGTGGCGCGAGCAGGTGGGCCAGGAGCGCGGGAGGGGCTGAGGCCCGCCGTCGCCGGCAGGTCTCAGCCCCTCTCACCGCTACCGGTCACACGGCTACCGGTCATACGGCTACCGGTCACACGCCGATGTCGCGGCCGTCCTTGCGCCAGACCGCCACCACCGACGGGCGGACGAGCTTGCCGGGTCCGTCCGGCCACGCCGACGCGGGCTTCTCGACGCTCGCGCCGTCGACCTCGCCCGGATGCTGGACCGAGACGAGAACGCGGCGGTCCTGGATGACCGGACCGCAGGTCTCCGCACCCTTCGGCACGGTCAGGAACTGCTTCAGCTCACCGCGACGCTCACCGCGCGTCGCCACACCGAACAGGCCGTCGTGGGAGCCGAGCTGGTTGCCGTCCGTGGAGAGCCACAGGTTGCCGTGCGGGTCGAAGGCCACGTTGTCCGGGCAGGAGATCGGGCTGACCCTGTCCTTCGGGAAGCCCGCGAAGTACGTCGCCGGGTCGTCCGGGTCGCCCGCGACCAGGAACAGCCGCCAGGCGAAGCCGTCCGACGCCGGGTCGTCCCAGTGCTCGGCCAGCTCCAGCACCTGGCCGTGCTTGTTGCGGTTGCGCGGGTTGGCCTCGTCGGCGCCCGCCTTGCCGGTCTTGCCGCGGTCGGTGTTGTTCGTGAGCGCGACGTACACGCGGCCGGTGCGAGGGCTCGGCTCGACGTCCTCCGGGCGGTCCATCTTGGTCGCGCCGACCTTGTCGCCCGCGACGCGGGTGAAGACGTACACCTCTTCGGCGGTCATGCCGGGGACGTGCGAGGTCTTACCGGTGGCGAGCGGGATCCACACGCCGCTGCCGTCGAACTCGCCGTCGTTGGGGAGCTTGCCCGTGCCGTCGATCTCGGTGGCGGGGCTGTCGCCGGTGAGCTTGGCGACGTACAGCGTGCCCTCGTCGAGGAGGGTGAGGTTGTGCTCGCGGGCGGCCCGCGAGGTGCCCTTCTTCATCCGCTTCGACGACACGAACTTGTAGAAGTAGTCGAAGCGCTCGTCGTCGCCCATGTAGACGACGGGGCGGCCGTCGGCGGTCAGGCGGGGCTGTGCGGCCTCGTGCTTGAAGCGGCCGAGCGCGGTGTGCTTGCGGGGCGTGGAGTCGGGGTCGTACGGGTCGAGCTCGACGACCCAGCCCTGACGGTGGGGCTCGTTCGGCTCCTGCTTGACGTCGAAGCGCTTGTCGAAGAGCTCCCACTTGCGCTCGGTGGCGCCGGTGGAGATGCCGTAGCGCTTGTCGGTGGCGCTGGAGCCGTTGGCGAAGTACTGGTTGAAGTTCTCCTCGCCGTGGAGCGTGGTGCCCCAGGGGGTGGTGCCGCCGGCGCAGTTGTTGAGCGTGCCGAGGACCTTCGTGCCGGTCGGGTCGGCGGACGTCTTCAGGAGGTCGCTGCCGGCGGCCGGGCCGGTCAGCCTGAAGACGGAGGTCGTGTGGAGGCGACGGTTCAGGTGGTGGCGGGTGACCGGCGTGAGCTTGCCGGACTTGCGCTCCTCCTGGACGACGACGACGGACAGGCCGTGCGCGGCCCAGGCGGTCTCGACCTGCTCGCGGGTGGGCTTGGCCGGGTCGTACCCCTTGAACATCAGGATCTCGTCCGTGTACTCGTGATTGGCCACGAGTACCTGGCGGCCGTGCTCGCCGGGCAGCGGGAGCAGGGAGAGGAAGTCGTTGTTGTAGCCGAACTGGCCGGCCTGCGCCTTGGCGGACTGCTTGTCCGGGTTGAAGGCGGGCGCGCCGCGCAGGATCGGCTCCCCCCAGCGGATGACGACGTTCTGGGCGTAGCCGTCGGGGATGGTGACGGCGTCGGCGGTGTTGGGCGCGACAGGCGCGAAGCGGAGCCCGCGGGCGCCGTCCGTCCGGCCGGCCGGGGGCTTACGCGTGCTCCCGGCGGCCACGGCCCGGGGCGTGCCGGGGCCGGCGAGGGCCGAGGTCCCGGCGGCTGCTGCGACGGTCACCACGGCGGCGGCGCGCATCATCGATCGTCTCGACAGAGCGCCGGCTATGACGTCACCGGCGTACTCGTTGTCGCTGGTGTTCGGGACGTCCTGGAAACAGGCGTCTCCGCACCGGTAGCGGCAGGTCAGCGCGGAGCGCCCACCCGAGTGCGGCGAGTTGAGCAGCGGCAGCAGATTGCGCACGGACCCCTCCATATGGGCTGTGGCTGTACGGGCTGTGGTGCGGCGCGCCCTGCGCCGACACGGTGGGTCGGAATGTCTCCGGCCGTGACGTTAGGGGCGTACGTGCGCGTTCCGGCAGCCTTGGGGTGAACGTGAGGTGAATGGGGGACGGCCGGGCGGAAGTTGACTTGACGGCTAGGCTCCGGCTCATGCGCGACGACGAGGCCGATGACCTGACGGACGACCGCGGCGATCACCTCAAGGTGGACCTGCGGGGCCTGCCGCTCGACTCACTCGACGACTTCTGGGACGCGGTGGCCGGGCCGTGCGGGCTGCCGGAGTGGTTCGGGCGGAATCTCGACGCCTGGTGGGACACGATCGAGACGCGTGGCGTCTCGGAAGTGATCGACGCGCATGAGACTTTGGTGGTACGGGCCGACGCGGCCGGTCTCTTCGCGCCGGGCCGGCCGGAGGGGGCGCGTTTGGCATCGGTGTTCGCCGATGCGAGCCGCGCGCGCCTGGAAGTGGAACGGCACGGCTGACCCTCCCGAAGATCGGCGGGCGGGGCCGCTAACCTTACGTGTCCGCCCTGGCCAGGGATCATCCGCCGGGTGCGGGCGTGCATCGCACCCAACTCATGCGAAAGGCCTCGCCCATGGGCATTCGGAGCTTGCTGCGCAAGGTGTTCGGACGCGATCGAGCGGAGAGCAACGAGCAGCCGCCGGCACGGGAGACCTCGGCGGCAGCTTCCGTTCCGTCCCAGGCCGAACGTAAGCCGGACCCGGCCACCGCGCCGGAACCGGAATCCGCAACCGCCGAGGCCAGGGAGACGGTGGCGTCGGTACCTGCCCCGGCCCAGGCCCCGGTCAACGAGGAGGAGGCGTCGGCCACGGCGACCGCGGCGGAGCAGCCGGCCAGGAAGTCGACGCCGGGTATCGCGTCGGACCTGGTGGCGGCGGCCTTCGACAATCCGTCCGCGTCCCGTACGAAGACCCCCGCACCGGGACCGAACGTCCCGGCCCAGTCCACCCCGTCCACCCCGAAGCCCTCGGCCCCGGCCCCGGTCCCGTCGCAGCCCACCGGGGAATCCAACACCCCGCCGATCGCAGCCGCAGGCAAGGAAGCCGCCGCAGAGGTCGCAGCTCCGGCCCCGGCCGACACCGAGCCGCAGGCCGACGCCGAGTCGGTCGCGGAACCCACCGCGAGCGCTGACGCCACCCCGGAAACCAAGCCCGCCACGAAGGCCACGGCGGCCGCCGAGACGGAGGCGGAGCCGACCGCCGAGGTCACGGCCGAAGCCAAGCCCGAGCCGACCGCAGCCGCAGCCGCAGGCGCAGGTGAGGAAGCCGCCGCAGAGGTGGCAGCTCCGGCCCCGGCCGGCACCGAGCCGCAGGCCGAGGCCGAGCCGGTCGCGGAACCCACCGCGACCGCCGACGCCACCCCGGAAACCGAGCCCGCCACGAAGGCCACGGCCGCCGCTGAGACAGAAACGGAGCCGACCGCCGAGGTCACGGCCGAAGCCGAGCCCGAGGCCAAGCCCGAGCCGACCGCAGCCGCAGCCGCAGGTGAGGAAGCCGCCGCAGAGGTGGCAGCTCCGGCCCCGGCCGACGCCGAGCCGGAGGCCGAGCCGACCGCCGAGGTCACGGCCGAGCCCGAGCCGGTCGCCACCGAGGCCGCCCCGGCCACGGCCGGCATCGAGCCGGAGACGGTCACGTCCGAGGCCGCCAAGGGTGAGCCGGTCGCGGAGACCGAGCCCGAGGCCGAGCCGCAGCTCACCGTTGCGGCCGTCGCCGTACCGGAAACGCACACCGAGCCGGAGGCAGAGCCCTCCGCCGGGCCGACCGCCGAGGTCGCGGCTGAGTCGGTCGCGGGCCGTGCGGAGGCGGTGGGTGGGGAGGCCGCGGTTTCGCTTGGGGATGTCGAGTCGCGGGCGCCCGCGCTCGTCGCGCACTACGCGGCCGCCGGTGCCGCACTCGGTGCCGCGCAGTTGCACGGGACGCGGGCGGACGTCTACCTGGTCCTCGACCGGTCGGGGTCCATGCGGCCGTTCTACAAGGACGGCAGCGCCCAGCACCTCGCCGACCGGACGCTCGCCCTCGCCGCCCACCTCGACGAGAACGCCGCCGTACACGTCGTCTTCTTCTCGACCGACATCGACGGCACCGTCGACGTCAGCCTCGACGCGTACGAAGGTCTCGTGGACAAGGCGCACGCCGCCATCGGGCACATGGGGCGTACGAGCTACCACCGCGCCGTCGAAGAGGTCGTCGCGCACCACGAGAAGTCCGGCAGCGGCCGCCCCGCTCTGGTGGTGTTCCAGACGGACGGCGCCCCCGACGCCAAGGGACCGGCCAAGCAGGCCCTGGCCGACGCCGCCGGCAAGCCGCTGTTCTGGCAGTTCGTCGCGTTCGGTGAGCACGACGCCAAGGGCTTCGACTTCCTGCGGAAGCTCGACGTCCCGAACGCCGCGTTCTTCCACGCCGGCCCCGCCCCGCGCAAGGTCGCGGACGCCGAGCTGTACGCGCAGTTGGTCACCGGCCTCAAGGCGTAAGCAGCACGCGCCACGGCGAAGGCGGTGCGGGTCCCCCTGGGACCGGCACCGCCTTCGCCGTCTCACCCCCCGGTTACGCGTGTGAGTGGATCATCCATGGACCGTTAGGATTTCGCCCATGGCGGCCACTGGATCCGAGAAGCAGGGGACGAACGAAGGCGCGAAGGCCTTCTACGTATCGACCCCCATTTACTACGTCAACGACGCTCCTCACCTGGGCCACGCCTACACGACCGTTGCAGGGGACGTGCTCACGCGCTGGCACCGTCAGCGCGGCGAGAAGGTGTGGTACCTCACCGGCACGGACGAGCACGGTCAGAAGATCATGCGCACTGCCGAGGCGAACGGGGTCTCGCCCCAGGAGTGGTGCGACAAGCTCGTGGAGGAGGCCTGGCGGCCCCTCTGGGAGCACCTGAACATCGCGAACGACGACTTCATCCGTACGACGGAGAAGCGGCACACGGACCGTGTGCAGGAGTTCGTGCAGGACCTGTACGACAAGGGTGAGATCTACAAGGGCGGGTACGAAGGCCCGTACTGCGTGGGCTGCGAGGAGTACAAGCTCCCCGGCGACCTCATCGAGACCGAGGACGGCACCAAGCTGTGCCCCGTCCACAAGAAGCCGGTGGAGATCCTCAAGGAGGAGAACTACTTCTTCAAGCTGAGCGAGTACGGCCCGAAGCTCCTCGATTTCTACGAGCAGAACCCCGGCTTCATCCAGCCGGAGTCCGCCCGCAACGAGGTCCTGAGCTTCGTCAGGCAGGGCCTGCAGGACCTGTCGATCTCCCGTTCCACCTTCGACTGGGGCATCCCGATCCCGTGGGACGACAAGCACGTCATCTACGTGTGGGTCGACGCGCTCCTCAACTACGCGACGGCCGTCGGCTACGGCGCGAACCAGGCGAAGTTCGACGAGACGTTCCCGGCCAACGTGCACCTGGTCGGCAAGGACATCCTGCGCTTCCACGCGGTGATCTGGCCGGCCATGCTGATGGCGCAGGGCCTGCCGGTGCCGGGCAAGGTCGCGGCCAACGGCTGGCTGATGGTCGGCGGCGAGAAGATGTCGAAGTCGAACCTGACCGGCATCAAGCCGCAGGACCTGACCTCCCACTTCGGTGTGGACGCCTACCGCTGGTACTTCCTGCGGGCGATCGCGTTCGGCAGTGACGGCTCCTTCTCGTGGGAGGACTTCACCGCCCGCTACACCTCCGAGCTGGCCAACGACTACGGCAACCTGGCCTCGCGCGTCGCGGCCATGGTCGGCAAGTACTTCGAGGGCGCCCTGCCGGCGGCCACGGTGCCGGGTGACGCGGAGAAGGCCGTCCAGGACGGCCTGAGCAAGGCGGTCGCCGAGGCGGACCGGAAGATCGGCGAGGAGCTGGACTTCCAGGGCGGCATCCTGGCGATCTTCGACTTCGTGAAGCAGGTCAACGGCTACATCACGGAGCAGGAGCCCTGGAAGGTCGCCAAAGACACCTCCGAGGAGGGCCGGGCGCGTCTGGCGACGATCCTCTACACCGCCGCGGAGTCGCTGCGCGCGGTCGCGGTCCTGCTGAACCCGGTCATGCCGGAGACGTCCCAGAAGCTGTGGGACTCCCTCGGCGCGGAGCCCGTACTGGGCGCGCTCGCGGACCAGCCGCTCCAGGAGGCGGCCGACTGGGGCCGGCTCCGGCAGGGCGTGACGGTGACGAAGGGCGCGGTGCTCTTCCCCCGCCTCGAGGAGCCGAAGAAGGTGTAATCGGAACAGGAGCTTCCGCGCGGCGGGGCCGGTCTGGGACACTCTCCCGGACCGGCCCCGCCGCGTTGTCCGCACATACGCGCGGGCAGGGCGGGCAGGGCGCCCGGATGCGGTTCCCATGCCACTGGCATGTGCCGCATCCGTGGTGATTGCCGTCCGCGGCGCGTCGTGACGACGCCCGAGCACGGCATACGGTCACCCGCCGACCCCCCACCGCCGCTGCCGCCCCACCCCCACGCGGACGCGCCGACGCGGCTCCCCAGAACGGCTTCCCCCGGCCGATCACCTCTCCCCGCCAGGAGTCCACTCACCATGCTCTCCGCCGGACCGTCCCCCCGCCGCATCAAGCAGCTCGCCGCGCTGCTCGCGATGGCAGCCGCGTTCTGCGCGCAGCTGCTCGGCGCTCTGCTGGCCCAGGTGCCGGTGTTCGTCACCGCTGCCGCCGCCGGCCTCGCCCTCGATCTGTACCTGCGGCACCGGCAGCCCCTGCTGCTCTCGGTGCTGAGCAGAATCCGCTTCGACGTCACCGTCCGGCAACTGCTGCGCGACATGCTGATCCTGCTCGGCCTGCTGCGCATCGACGGCATCGATCCGCTGCGCGAGCAGGCTCCCCTGACCGTCGCGCTGCTCCTCGTCTACGCACTGCACTTCGCCTGCCAGGCCATCGCGGTGCTGGTCCGGCGCACCCGCACGCTGCCCGTCGTCACCCGCAACATCGACACCTCGGCGCTGCGGCTGCGCGCCGCTCCGCCGCGCCTCCTGGCCCGCCGCCCGGGCCACCGGCTGCTGACCTTCTCGGCGCCCGCCACGACGGGACTGCTCGTCACCGCCGTGACCGGGGACCTGCACGGCGGCGCCGCCGGCATCGGCGTCTCCCTCCTGCTGATGGCGGCCGGAACCGTCCACCTGGCCACGTGGCTGCTGCCGGGCAAGCGCCCCGCGAACACCGAGCAGACCCTGGAGTGGCTGGACACCTGGCTCGCGGAGTACCGGCCGACCGTGGCGATGTACTTCTCCGGCGGCACCTCGTCGGCGTACCAGGCGAACATGTGGCTCTCCACGCTCGCCGCACTGGACGGCAAACCGCTGATCGTGCTGCGCGAACGCTTCATGGTGCAGAAGATCCAGGCCACGGACGTGCCCATCCTCTGCATCCCACGCGTCTCGCACCTGTTCGCCCTGGAGAACTCGACGCTGGCGATGATGCTGCACCCGGCGAACTCAGGTAAGACCTCGCAGGTGCTGCGCATCCCCTCCATCAAGCACGCCTTCACCAACCACGGCGAGAGCGACAAGCTGTCCAGCTGCAACCCGTACGCCAAGGCGTACGACGAGGTGTGGGTGGCGGGCCCGGCGGCCCGTGAGCGCTACCGGCTCGCCGAGATAGGCGTCGACGACAACGACGTGGTGGAGGTGGGCCGCCCGCAGCTGGCCCCGATCCAGCCCTGGACGGGCGCTCCCGAGAGCACGTACACGACGGTGCTGTACGCACCCACCTGGGAGGGCTGGGACGGCAACCCCCGCAACACCTCGGTCGTCCTGGCCGGCGAGAACCTCGTCCGCGCGCTCCTGGACGACGAGGGCGTACGGCTGCTCTACAAGCCGCACCCGATGACCGGCTCCGTCGACCCGGCAGCCGGCGCGGCGGACCGGCGCATCCGGGCGCTGATCACCGAGGCCGCCGCCAGGCGCTCCGGTCCCCGCCCCGACCTGGAGGCGGTGGCCGAAGCCGCCCGCCGCAGGGCCGAGCTCGACCGGCTCACCAGCAGCGACTTGCGGGCCGGGGCCGACGAGCTGGAGCGGATGATGCTCCAGGGCAGGCCCGAGGAGGGCCGCGCGGCGCTCGTCGCGGCGGCCACGGAGGCCTGGGAGGAGGCGTACTGGGCGTCGTTCCCCGAGTGGGAGCACCAGATCGTCGTCACCCCGAGCCTCGGCCTCTACAGCTGCTTCAACCAGGCCCACCTGCTGATCAGCGATGTGTCGAGCGTGGTGTCGGACTACCTGCACAGCGAGAAGCCGTACGCCGTGACCAACACCAGCGGCATGACGGAGGCGGACTTCCGGGCGAGCTTCCCGACCGTGCGCGCCGCCACCGTCCTCACCCCCGACGCGTCCGGCGTCCCGGAACTCCTGGAGTCCGTACGCCACCCGGAGAAGGACCCCCACAAGGAGGCCCGCGCGGAGCTGAAGGCGCACCTCCTCGGCCCCTGCGACCCGCCCTCCCTGGTCCGCTTCAACGCGGCCGCCCTCGCCCTGTGCGCCGAGGCCGACGAACGCCGCGCTCTCATGACGGCCGGCCTCATGTCGGTGATCCCGAGTCAGCGCGGGCCCGGCGAGGACACGCCGGCGGAGCTGGAGCCCGGCGCGGGCGGCTCGCCGGAGCCGGCCAACGCGTAGGGCCGGACGCCGGTGGGGGCGGGCGGCCGGGACCGCCCGTCCTCACCTCCGCAGCGACGACTTGTCGCCCATCACCACTACCGGCTTCTTCGCCGGGTCCAGGGTGCGCAGCAGCTCCTTCATCACCGGCCGGGCGAACGACACACAGCCCTGCGTCGGCCCGTCGTGATCGACATGCAGCCAGATCCCGCCGCCCCTGGACGCGCCCAGGGGCCGGTTCCAGTCCAGCGGGGTCGTGCCGGGCTTGCGGTTGTAGTTGATGGCGATGACGTAGTCGAAGGCGCCCGCCAGGGGTTCCCCCTCGGAGCCCGTGCCGCGGGCGGTGAAGGCCGGGCCCGTGTCGTACGTCAGCTTCGTGCCGGGGTCGGGGAGCAGGCCGCCCGCGTCGGTGAGGGTGAAGACGCCGATGGGGGAGCGCAGGTCCCCCTGGACGTGCCTGTCGGTCCAGCCGCGTACGGCGTTGTGGACGGGCCAGGGGGTGCCCGGCCGCCAGGCGGCGCCGGGGCGTTCGCGCTCGTACAGGACCGCCGTGCCCCGGTTCTCGTCGCGGCCCTCGCCGGTGACGACCAGCGCCTGGCGGGTGTCGTCCGGGACCTGGCTGAGTGTCTTGGGGCCGAGGCCCGGCAGGGTGCGGAGCGGGCGGGGCGACCTGCGGGGTTGCGGTGCGGCTTTGCCGGCCTTGCCGGCCTTGCCCCCGGACGGTCCGGGGGCGGGAGTGCCGGGGTCCGCGACGGCGCCCGGGGCACGGGGGGTGGTCGTGGTGCCGCAGCCCGTTGCCAGGAGTGCGGCGGCCGTCAGCAGCGCGGTCAGCGGAGCCATCGTTCGGTTCCGGCGCTTCATCTCGTCCCCTTCTGCTTGCTGCCGAACGTAAGAGAGTCCAGTACCCGGTGACCTCCTCGACACGATCCGCCGAGGGGGCGGCCGGCGCCGTCTGGAGCAGGTTCTTCGGTCCTTCACGACCCCGCAGCCCCAAAGAAGGGGCCCGGAACCAGTCGGTTCCGGGCCCCTTCTCGGTGGCTCGACCCTGCTACTTCTCCGAAACCGGCTTCCGGAGCTGAATGTTGAGCTCCCGCAGCCGCGCCTCGTCCAGCGTCGTCGGCGCGCCCATCATCAGGTCCTGCGCGTTGCCGTTCAGCGGGAAGGCGATCGTCTCGCGGATGTTCGGCTCGTCGGCCAGCAGCATCACGATCCGGTCGATGCCCGGAGCGATGCCGCCGTGCGGCGGGGCGCCGAACTCGAAGGCGCGGAGCATGCCGGCGAACTCGCGTTCGACGGTCTCCTTGTCGTAACCCGCGATCTCGAACGCCTTGAACATGATCTCGGGCTCGTGGTTCCGGATCGCGCCGGAGGACAGCTCGACGCCGTTGCAGACGATGTCGTACTGCCAGCCCAGGATGTCCAGCGGGTCCTGGGTCTCCAGGGCCTCAAGGCCGCCCTGCGGCATCGAGAACGGGTTGTGCGAGAAGTCGATCTTCCCGGTGAGCTCGTCCTTCTCGTACATCGGGAAGTCGACGATCCAGCAGAAGCGGAAGACGCCCTCTTCGAAGTGCCCGGCGCGCTTCGCCGCTTCGACCCGTACGGCCGACATGATCTTCGAGACCTCGTCGAACTCGCCCGCGCCGAAGAAGATCGCGTGGCCGGGGGCCAGCGACAGGCGCTCGGTGAGGACCTTGACGTTCTCCTCGGTGAGGAACTTCGCGATCGGGCCGCTGAGCGAACCGTCCTCGCCGACCCGCACCCAGGCGAGGCCCTTGGCGCCGTGCTCGACGGCGTAGTCACCGAGCCCGTCGAAGAACTTCCTCGACTGACCCGCCGTGTCCGGCACCGGCAGCGCACGCACGTGCTTGCCGGCGAAGGCCTTGAACTCCGAGCCCGCGAAGACGTCCGAGATGTCGACGAGCTCGAGCTGAGCCCGCAGGTCGGGCTTGTCGTTGCCGTACTTCAGCATCGCCTCGCGGAACGGGATCCGCGGGAACGGCGACGTGACGTGGCGGCCGCCCCCGAACTCCTCGAAGAGCTCGGTCATCAGCTTCTCGATCGGCTGGAAGACGTCCTCCTGCTCGACGAAGCTCATCTCCACGTCGAGCTGATAGAACTCGCCCGGCGAGCGGTCCGCGCGGGCGTCCTCGTCGCGGAAGCACGGCGCGATCTGGAAGTACCGGTCGAAGCCCGAGATCATCAGGAGCTGCTTGAACTGCTGCGGCGCCTGCGGCAGCGCGTAGAACTTGCCGGGGTTCAGACGCGACGGGACGACGAAGTCCCGCGCGCCCTCCGGCGAGGTCGCCGTCAGGATCGGCGTCGCCATCTCGTTGAAGCCGAGCGCCGTCATCTTGTGCCGGATGGCCGAGATGACGGCCGTACGCAGCATGATGTTGCGGTGCATGCGCTCGCGGCGCAGGTCGAGGAAGCGGTACTCGAGGCGGCGCTCCTCGCCCACCCCGTCGTCCGTGTTGATCTGGAACGGCAGCTGCTGCGAGGCGCCCAGCAGCTCGACCTCCGCGACCTCGACCTCGATCTCGCCGGTCGGCAGGTCCGGGTTGATGTTCTCGGCGCCGCGCGAGACGACCCGGCCGTCGACGCGGACGACCGACTCCTTGTTGAGCTTGTCGAGGGCCTCGTACGCCGGGGTGCCGGGGCGGGCGACGAGCTGCGTGATGCCGTAGTGATCGCGCAGATCGATGAAGAGGATGCCGCCCAGGTCTCGACGATTGTGCAGCCAGCCGCTCAGCCGGACGTCGGTGTCGACGTCAGAGGCGCGGAGCTCGCCGCAGGTGTGGGACCTGTACCGATGCATCGTCGTTCATCCAGCCTTCGGGATTCGGGGTAGTCGGAGCACTCAAGGTTACCGCCCGGCGCGTTCCCTTTAATTTGCCTTTTTATTTGCCGTACGGGACGGGTCCGCAGGGGGACTCACCCAGCCGGTCCGGCCGCGACCTGTAAAGATGAAGCAATGCGTACCGAGGACATCCTGGCCGCCATCGCGACCGGCCTGTGGCGCTGGGACAACGCATCCGGGGTCGTCACGCTCGACGCGGAGGCCGCCCGGCTGCTCGGGCTGCCCGCCGAGCCCGTGGCGCTCCCCGAGGCCGCCGTACGCTCCCGTTTCCACCCGGTCGACTGGAACGAAATCAACGGCGTCGTCAACCTCGCGGTCGCCGAAGGCACCCTCGCCGAGGCCCGGCTCCGGATCATGGACACCGAAGGACGGCTGCTCAGGACCGTACGAAGCCGCTCCAAGCCGGTGATCGAAGGCAGCGACTACCAGCTCTTCGGCACCCTCCAGGAAGTCGCCGAGCCCCGGCCGGGCGACGCCGCCCACACCCCCGTCACCGGCGACTGGCGCCGCTCCCGCGAGGCGTTCCTGCTGGACGCGGGGCGGGCGCTCGCGGAGGCGCGGTCGACGGCCGAGGTGCTGCGGGTGGCGGCCTCGCTCTCCATGCCGGGGTTCTCACCGGACAGCCTCGCCGTCTTCGGCTCGTCGGGCAGCCGCATCACGGTCCTGGGGCACCACGGGTACGGGCCGGAGGACGATCTCCCCTTCACGGACATGCTGCGGGACACCGACCATCCGGCCTCGGAGGTCGTACGGACCGGCCGGGCCATCTATCTCTCCTCCCCCGAGGAGTACAGCCGCCGCTACCCCGCCGGCCGCCCCCTCGCCCGCAACCCCGAGCGCCGCTCCTGGGCCTTCGTGCCGCTGACGGTGGCCGGGCGCACCATGGGCGCCTGGATGGCCGGTTTCGCGCATCCCGTGGCGTTCACCCCCGACGAGCGCTCGGTACTGACGACGGTCGCCAGGATGCTCGCGCAGGCCCTGGAACGGGCCTCCGTCGCCGAGAACGAACGCGAGCTGTCGCTCGGCCTCCAGCGCTCGATGATGCCGACGCTGGGACCGCAGATCCCCGGCATGACGGTGGCCGCGCGGTACGTGCCGACCGGCGGCGGGCTCCAGGTCGGCGGAGACTGGTACGACATGATTCCGCTGCCCAGCGGACGAATAGCCCTGGTCATCGGCGACGTACAGGGCCATGACGTACGGGCGGCCGGTCTGATGGGCCAGTTGCGGATCGCCCTGCGCGCGTACGCCTCCGAGGGGCACCGCCCGGACGCGGTCCTCTCCCGAGCGTCCCGCTTCCTGCACGGGCTGCACGATTTTCCGGGGGCTGACACCTACGACCCCGGCGACTATTCCAGCCCGCGCTTCGCCACCTGCCTCTACATCGAGGCCGACCCCGCCACCGGCCACCTCGACATCGCCCGCGCGGGCCACCCCGAACCGGCGGTGCGCCTGAGCGACGGCACAGTGCTGGTCCGGCCGACGGCCGGCGGCCTGCCGCTGGGCATCGTCCCGGACACGGACTACCCCACGACCCGCCTCGTCCTCGAACCGGGCGAGACGATCATGATCTGTACGGACGGCCTGATCGAGACCGGCGGCCACGACCTGGACACCGGCTGGGCCAGGCTCCGCGGCATCATGGAGGAGCACACCGGCGACAGCCTGGAGAAGCTCGCCGACGCCCTCGTATCGGGCGTGCACGGCCCCTCCTCGCACCACACGACCGGCCCGCTCGTGGACCGCCGCGAGGACGACATCGCGGTACTGCTGCTGTGCCGCGAGGGCAACGGCTGCGGCTGCGGACCCGGTACGACGGTGACGCTGGCCCCCGTCCGGCGTACGGCGCTGACCGTGGCCCAGGCCGAGCCCGAACGCATCGCCGCCGCCCGGCAGCAACTGCGGGACCTGCTGCACGACTGGGCGGACGGGGAGCAGCTCGACGCGGCCGTGCTGATGGTCTCGGAGATGGTCACCAACGTCCTGGTGCACACGGACGGCGACGCGCTGCTGATCGCCGAGGCGAAGGGCGAACCGGGCGTACGGCGCCTGAGGGTCGAGGTGACGGACTCCAGCGACGAGCTGCCGCACAAACGGCGGCCGGGGGAGATGGCGTCCAGCGGGCGCGGCCTGATCCTGATGGAGATGCTCGCGCACGCGTGGGGGGTGGACCCGAAGGGCGAGGGCAAGTCGATCTGGTTCGAGCTGTACGAGGACGACGACTCACGCAACCTTTAACGCCGGAGGGGCCGACTGTGGCGGCGTTGCGATATCGCGCCGCCGGGGAGGGGACGTGTCGGGGCGCTCCCGCAGGGCGTTGACGCGGTGAACCGGACGCGCTACGAGCGCGGCTGCCGCTCGCCGCCACCGGGCGAGGGCCGCTCGTACTCCCCGCGGCGCATCTCCCCGATCACCCCGAAGACCGCCGCCGTCAGCGGCACGGCGAGGAGCATCCCGAGGATGCCGGCGACGGACGCCCCGGCGGTGATCGCGAGCATCACCACGGCGGGGTGCATCTGGACGGTCCGGCTCTGGATCACGGGCTGGAGGACGTGCCCCTCCAGCACCTGTACGGCCAGTACGACCCCGAGCGCCCACAGCGCGATCACGAACCCCCGGTCGGCGAGCGCGACGAGCACCGCGACCGCGCCGGAGATGAAGGCGCCGAGGTACGGGATGTACGCGCCGACGAACACCAGCGCGCCGAGGCCGACCGCGCCGGGCACCCGCAGGACCAGCAGCCCGATGGTGATGAGCAGGGCGTCGATCAGCGCGATGAACGTCGTACCGCGCATGAAGCCCTCGACGGCCTCGAACGCGCGGCGCCCCATCGCCTCGACGGTCTCGCCGGTCGAGGCGGGCGCGAGCGACTTGAGGGTGCCGGCGGCCTTGTCCGAGTCCCGCAGGAAGAAGAAGATCAGCAGCAGCGCGAGGATGGCGACCGCGGTCATCTCACCGACCACGCTCAGCCCGGTGATCAGCCCGGACGCCGCCGTACCGCCGAACTTCCCGAGCAGCTCCCTGGCGTTCTTGGCCAGATCGTCGAGGGAGGTGCCGGCCGCCCCGAGGTGCTTGGACAGGTCCCTGGCCGCCTGCCGGAGCGATGCGAGGATCTGGTCGCCGGTCTCGACCAGCGCGCTGACGACGATGTACGTCGCTCCGCCCACGACGGCGACCACCGCCACGCAGGTGAGCCCGGCGGCGAGCGACCGGTTCAGCCGCATCTTGATGAGCCGCCGGTGCAGGGGCCCGAGCAGCGCCGTGCCGAGGATGGCGAGCAGTACGGGCGTGACGGCGGTCTTGAAGGTGACGCACAGCCAGACGCCGACCGCGGTGACCCCGGTGACGAGCAGCACGACAACACACCAGGCGGCGACCCGGCGTGCGGACTCGGGAAGGAGCGGCTGAGTCGTCTGCACCGCCCCAGCGGATCACGAACGGCGCGCGGCGGCCCGCCGGAGGGACCCGCCCGGGTGACTGGCCGTCAACCGGGCGGTCCGCGCAGACCTCTTTACTCACCCATGCCGTGGACGGCGGGGATGGTGCCGAGACGGCCCCGCTGGAAGTCCTCGAAGGCACGCTTCAGTTCTTCCCGGGTGTTCATCACGAACGGACCGTAGTGAGCCATCGGCTCCCGGATCGGCTGCCCGCCGAGGAGGACGACCTCCAGGTCCGGGGTGTTCGAGTCCTGGTGCTCGTCCGCCCGTACGGTCAGCGAGCCGCCGTCGCCGAAGACCGCGGTCTGGCCCTTGTGGACGGGCCGGCGGTCCGTACCGACGGCGCCGCGCCCGGCCAGGACGTACGCCAGGCCGTTGAAGTCCGCGCGCCAGGGCAGCGTGATCTCCGCACCCGGCCGCAACGTCGCGTGGATCATCGTGATCGCAGTGTGGGTGATGCCAGGACCCTGGTGTCCGTCCAGCTCGCCCGCGATGACGCGGAGCAGCGCGCCGCCGTCGGGTGAGGTCAGGAGCTGCACCTGGCCGCCGCGGATGTCCTGGTAGCGGGGAGCCATCATCTTGTCGGCGGCGGGCAGGTTGACCCACAGCTGGAGGCCGTGGAAGAGACCGCCGGACATGACCAGCGACTCCGGCGGCGCCTCGATGTGGAGGAGGCCGGACCCGGCGGTCATCCACTGGGTGTCGCCGTTGCGGATGGTGCCGCCGCCACCGTTGCTGTCCTGGTGGACGAAGGTGCCGTCGATCAGGTACGTGACCGTCTCGAAGCCGCGGTGGGGGTGCCAGGGGGTCCCTTTCGGCTCTCCTGGCTGATACTCCACCTCGCCCATCTGGTCCATCATGATGAACGGGTCGAGGTACGTGTAGTTGATGCCGGCGAAGGCACGGCGTACCGGGAAGCCCTCACCCTCGAAACCGCCCGGAGCGGTCATCACGGCCAGCACAGGACGCGCTGTGGCGTCGGCGGGTGCGGCGACCTTCGGCAGCGTCAGCGGGTTCTCAACGGTTACTGCGGGCATGGCGGGCCTCCTTGTACGTCACTTTAGTTGAACGTAGAACTTCTTGCCACCCACAACAGGAGACGTCCGGGAGGAATTCCTCCCGGACGTCTCCTGCTTACGGGCACCGCTTCCGCGCGTGCCGCCGGTCCCTACTCCTTGATCTCGTCGATGCAGAGCACGAACTGCTTGCCCGAGCTGCGCCGGCCGGTTTGCCGCTCCTGGTAGCCGATGTCCGACTTGCCCTCGCACTTCGAGGTCTCCAGGGTGTCGGGTATCACCTCGACGACCTTGTACTCGGCGTCGAAGCCCCCGCACTCCACCACCTGGAGGTCCGGGCTCACCGTGGTGCCGTTGTTCTTGAGGCAGTCGCCGGCCTCCGCGTGGTCGGCGTCGTTCTGGCTCGCGAAGTAGCCGACCACGCACATGATCGCGACGATCACGCCGGCCACGATCTGGAAGATCTTCTTGGCGCCCAAACCGCCGCCCCGCGAGGGCGGGGCCGGCGGGGGCGGCGCGTTCCAGTGCTGCTGGGGCGGGTACGGCTGCTGCGGGTACCCGTAGCCCGGCTGGGGCGGATACCCCTGCTGCGGGTGCTGCTGCGGAGGCTGACCCTGCGGGTAGGGCTGGCCGTACGGGCCGGGGCCCTGCTGCGGCGGATAGGTCATGCGGAAGTTCCCCCGTGACGTCGCGAGTGCTTGGCGTGAGCACGCTATGGCATCACACTCCGGCACTCCTCCTTCGAGGGCCCTCGGGCACACCAACCGCAGGAGCGATGAAGGTTCCACGTACGGACGTCCGCTCAGCCGCACATCCGCTCAGCCGTACATCCGCCGCATCGCGAAGTCGACCATCTGCTCCACCGCCTTCGCGTCGAAGACCATCCGGTGCTCACCCTCCATGTCGAGGACGAAGCCGTATCCGGTCGGCAGCAGGTCGATCACCTCCGCACCGGTGATCACGAAGTACTTGGACTCCTTGCCCGCGTACTTACGCAGCTCCTTGAGCGAGGTGAACATCGGGATCACCGGCTGCTGGGTGTTGTGCAGCGCGAGGAATCCCGGATTGTCACCGCGCGGGCAGTAGACCTTCGACGTGGCGAAGATCTGCTGGAAGTCCTCGGCGGACAGCGATCCGGTGGTGAAGGCGCGCACCGCGTCGGCGAGCGAGGGCGGTGACGGCTCCGGGTAGAGCGGCTGCTCGCCGTAGCCGCCCTGGGGCGGAGGCTGCGGCGGCGCGTACTGCTGCTGCTGTCCACCCTGGTTCTGGTCGTAGCCGTACATGCGCGCAAGCGTACTCAGTCACACATCACCGGAAGGGGTTGCGCCTTATTACCGACGGGTAGCATCATCGTAGCTACTTACCAGTAGTAGATGTACGAGGAACCTGCCTCCCGATCCTTAACGGAGCCGTTGCCATGGGTCACTACAAGTCGAACCTCCGCGACATCGAGTTCAACCTCTTCGAGGTACTCGGCCGCGACAAGCTGTACGGCACCGGCCCGTTCGCGGAGATGGACGTCGAGACCGCCAAGAGCATCCTCGACGAGATCGCCCGCCTCGCGGAGAACGACCTCGCCGCCTCCTTCGAGGACGCCGACCGCAACCCGCCGGTCTTCGACCCGGCCACCAACACCGCGCCCGTACCGGTGTCCTTCAAGAAGAGCTACCAGGCCTTCATGGACAGCGAGTACTGGCGCCTGGGCCTCCCCGAGGAGATCGGCGGCACCACCTCTCCCCGCTCGCTGATCTGGGCGTACGCGGAGCTGCTGCTCGGCGCCAACCCGGCGGTCTGGATGTACTCCTCGGGCCCGGCCTTCGCCGGCGTGCTCTTCGAGGAGGGCAACGAGGCGCAGAAGAAGATCGCGCAGATCGCCGTCGACAAGCAGTGGGGCTCGACGATGGTCCTGACCGAGCCGGACGCCGGTTCGGACGTCGGCGCCGGCCGCACGAAGGCCATCCAGCAGGCGGACGGCTCCTGGCACATCGAGGGCGTGAAGCGCTTCATCACGTCCGGTGAGCACGACATGTCGGAGAACATCCTTCACTACGTGCTGGCCCGGCCGGAGGGTGCGGGACCCGGCACCAAGGGGCTCTCCCTCTTCCTCGTCCCGAAGTTCGAGTTCGACTGGGAGACCGGCGAGCTGGGCGAGCGCAACGGCGTCTACGCCACGAACGTCGAGCACAAGATGGGCCTCAAGGCGTCCAACACCTGCGAGATGACCTTCGGCGACCAGCACCCCGCCAAGGGCTGGCTCATCGGTGACAAGCACGACGGCATCCGCCAGATGTTCATGATCATCGAGTTCGCCCGGATGATGGTCGGCACGAAGGCCATCGCCACCCTCTCGTCGGGCTACCTGAACGCCCTGGAGTACGCCAAGGAGCGCGTCCAGGGCCCCGACCTCGCCAACTTCATGGACAAGACCGCGCCCAAGGTCACCATCACGCACCACCCCGACGTGCGCCGCTCGCTCATGACGCAGAAGGCGTACGCCGAGGGCATGCGCGCCCTGGTCCTGCACACCGCGTCCGTCCAGGACGAGATCACGGCGAAGGAGGCCGCGGGCGAGGACACCAAGGCGCTCGTCGCCATGAACGACCTGCTGCTGCCGATCGTCAAGGGCTACGGCTCCGAGAAGTCGTACGAGCAGCTCGCGCAGTCGCTCCAGACGTTCGGCGGCTCCGGGTACCTCCAGGAGTACCCGATCGAGCAGTACATCCGCGACGCGAAGATCGACACCCTGTACGAGGGCACGACCGCGATCCAGGGCCAGGACTACTTCTTCCGGAAGATCGTCCGCAACCAGGGCGCGGCGCTGAACTCGCTGGCCGAGGACATCAAGAAGTTCCTCGCGGTCGGCACCGGCGGCGAGGAGCTCGCCGTGGCCCGCGACCACCTCGCCAAGGCGGCCGTGGACCTGGAGGCCATCGTCGGCACCATGCTGACGGACCTCGCGGGCACCGAGAAGGACGTCAAGTCCATCTACAAGGTCGGCCTGAACACCACCCGCCTGCTGATGGCCTCCGGTGACGTCGTCGTCGGCTACCTGCTGCTGCGCGGCGCTGCCGTGGCCGCCGAGAAGCTGCCGACCGCCTCCCCGAAGGACGTGCCGTTCTACACGGGCAAGATCGCGGCGGCGAAGTTCTTCGCCGCGAACGTCCTGCCGGGTGTCGGTGTCGAGCGCGCCCTGGCCGAGTCCGTCGACCAGTCCCTGATGGAGCTGGACGAGGCGGCGTTCTAACCACCACAGCCACCTGAAAAACCCTCTGGCGACGGGCCGGGCACTCTGTGCCCGGCCCGTTGTCAGTGCCCCGTGCGACTCTGGTGGGCATGAGTTCCATGGAACCCCGCAGGGGTGGTTATTCCGTCCCGGCCGGCCGGCCGTACGCGCTCAGTGAGCTGCGCGGAAAGCTCGGCTCTGTGGGCGACCAGATCGGCGACCTGTACGACGGCTCCCACCCGCTGGAGTACGAACCGGTCGCCGACACCCTGTACGTCGCCTTCAAGACGGCCGCCGACCTCGCCCCCGTCAAGAGCTACACCGGCTGCGAGCTGCACCCCAACGGCGCCATCGACCCCGAGGCCCCGGCCGGGTGGGGCCGCTGCCTGCTGTGCAACGACCGCCGCCGCCGCGGTGAGCGCAGCGTGCCCGCCCCCGCCGAACAGCGCCGCCTCGGCTACCCCGTGCCGGATCCGCCGTACACGCTGGACGTGCTCAAGGGGTACGTCCAGCAGGTCAACGACCGTGCCTTCAGCGTCACCGTCTCCTCCCCCGGTGAGGAGTTCGTGGAGCTCGCGGACACCCTGCACCGTGCCTTCATCGTGGCCCGCGAGCTCTCCCGGCCGCGCAACGCGTCGGGCTGCGCCGAGCACCCCGGCTCACCCATCGACCCGACCGCACCCCCCGGCGAGGGCTGCCTGTTCTGCGTGGGCCGCCGTCGCCAGCAGCAGCGGCCACCGGGCATCCCCCGGATGCTGCCGCAGGTGCGCCGCGGGGAGCGCCGCACGATACAGCGGCGGTTCGAGCGGCCACCGGGGCTCTGAGGCGGGCACCGGGGGTCTGCGGGCGGGCACTGAGGCTCCGAGGGCGGGCGCTGGGGCTCCGAGGCGGGCGCTGCGTACCCACGGTTAACCCTCGTTATGGTGAACCCCATGCGCGCACCCCTCCGCTTCGACCGCGGCCACACAGACGACCTGATGTCCTTCCTGGCGGCCAGCCCGTCGCCGTACCACGCGGTGGCGAACGCCGCCGAGCGACTGGACAAGGCCGGGTTCCGGCAGGTGGCGGAGACCGACGCGTGGGACGGGTCGACGGGCGGCAAGTACGTGCTGCGCGGCGGAGCGATCATCGCCTGGTACGTACCGGAGGGCGCGGAGGCGAGCACCCCGTTCCGGATCATCGGCGGGCACACCGACTCCCCGCACCTGCACGTTAAGCCGCTGCCCGACATCGGCGCCGAGGGCTGGCGCCAGATCGCCATCGAGATCTACGGCGGGACGCTCCTCAACACCTGGCTCGACCGCGACCTGGGCATCGCGGGCCGGCTGACGCTGCGCGACGGATCGCACCGCCTGGTCAACATCGACCGGGCACTGCTGCGCGTGCCCCAGCTCGCCGTGCACCTGGACCGCTCCGTCAACACCGAGGGCCTCAAGCTCGACAAGCAGCGGCACATGCAGCCCATCTGGGGCCTCGGGGACGTACACGAAGGGGACCTGATCCGGTTCCTGGAGGAGGAAGAGGGCCTGGCCGAGGGTGAGGTCGCCGGCTGGGACCTGATGGCGCACAGCATCGACCCGCCGTCCTACCTCGGCCGCGACCGCGAGCTGGTGGCCGGGCCGCGCATGGACAACCTGCTCTCCGTGCACGCGGGGGTCGCGGCGCTGGCGGCCGTCAGCGCCGCGTCGGACGGGCCGCAGGGGCCCCTTCCGTACATTCCGGTGCTCGCCGGCTTCGACCACGAGGAGAACGGGTCGCAGTCCGACACCGGAGCCGACGGCCCGCTGCTCGGCAACGTACTGGAGCGCTCGGTCTTCGCGCGCGGCGGCAGTTACGACGACAAGGCGCGCGCCTTCGCCGGCACGATCTGCCTGTCGTCCGACACGGGGCACGCCGTGCACCCCAACTACAGCGAGCGCCACGACCCGACGCACCACCCGCGCGCCAACGGCGGACCGATCCTCAAGGTCAACGTCAACATGCGGTACGCGACGGACGGCAGCGGCCAGGCGGTGTTCGCGGCGGCGTGCGAGAAGGCGGGCGTGCCGTGGCAGGTCTTCGTGTCGAACAACTCGATGCCGTGCGGCACGACGATCGGCCCGATCACCTCGGCCCGGCACGGCATCCAGACCGTCGACATCGGCGTCGCGATCCTGTCGATGCACAGTGCGCGTGAGCTGTGCGGGGCGGACGACCCGTACATGCTGGCGAACGCGATGACGGCGTTCCTGGAAGGCTGACTCCCGAATCCCCAGTCCTAGTCCCCGAAAACGAATCCCGAATCCCGTTCGCAGGCTTGTACGTTGAAGGGCCGGGTACGCGAAGGACGTACACCGGCCCGGAACTGCCGGGCCGACAGGGAGGCGGAACTCATGGGACTGGGAGGATTCATTCTCCTCATCGCCGGCGGAGCGATACTCGCCTTCGCCACCGACTGGGAGATGGAGAGCGTCAACCTCACCCTCGTCGGGGTCATCATGATGCTCGTCGGGATCATCGGGGTCGCGGTCTACGCCAGCGTCGCCAGGCGCCGCCGCATGGTCGTCCCCCCGACCACCACCGTCGTGTCCGACGACCAGCACCACCACCCCTGAGGCCCGGCAGCGGCCGTTCACAGCGCCGGGCCCCCGGAAGAGACCGGCCCCTGGAGGGACCGGACCCCGGGGCCCCGGTCGCTCAGCCGTCCATACCGCTCAGCCGTCCATGCCGGCGAGCACGAGCGGCAACCGGGGCGTTCCTTCCGCGGTGACGCGGACGGGCACGCCCCAGTCCTGCTGGTGGACGTGGCACGCCGGGTACTCATTGGCCGGATCGTCGTCGCAGGAAGCGGCCATCGCCGACACGTGCAGCACGCCCTCGGTGACCTCGGGGTTCAGGTCCAGGTCGCGGTTCAGGTCGGTTCCGGCCCCCTCGCCGCCGCTCAGCAGCTCGGGCGGGGTCGAGGACACCAGCAGCCGCGTCGAAGGCCCGTACCTCGTGTCCAGCTTCTGACCACTCGGTGCCTGGAAGACGATGTCCAACCGCAGCTTCCCCGGCGCCACTTCGGTCGCCGCACGCTGCGTCCGGTGTGCGACGGCCTCCACGCGTACCGCCTCGTCGGGCAGCCGCAGCCGGGTCAGCCGGTGCCGGGCGGACTCGACGACGACGATGTCGTCACCGACGAGCACGGCGTCGCTGGGCTCCCTCAAGTCAGTCGCGAGCGTGGTGACTTCACCGCTCGCCGGGTCGTAGCGCCGCAGGGCGTGGTTGTACGTGTCGCTGATCGCCACCGAACCGTCGGGCAGCGCCGTCACCCCGAGCGGATGCTGGAGCAGCGCCTGACCCGCCGCGCCGTCCCGGTGCCCGAAGTCGAAGAGCCCGGTCCCGACGGCGGTGTGCACCACCAGCTCACTGTCGACGTACCGCAGCGCGCTCGTCTCCGAGTCCGCGACCCACAGCCGGTCACCGTCGGGCGACACCGCGAGCCCCGACGGCTGCGCGAACCAGGCCTCGGCGGCGGGCCCGTCCACCAGCCCTTCGTTGGTCGTCCCGGCCGCGACCTGGACCGTGCCCGCCTCGGGGTCGTACGTCCAGAGCTGGTGTACGCCGGCCATGGCGATCCACACCTTGCCCTGCCACCAGGCCACGTCCCACGGCGAGGACAGATCGACGTCGCGGGCGGGCCCCGAGGTGGGGGAGCCCTGCCACCACTGCTTTCCGGTACCGGCGACGGTCTCGATCGCGCCGCTCGCGGGGTCGTACGTACGCAGCCGGTGATGGACGGTGTCGGCTACGACGACCCGCCCGTCCGGCAGCAGCGCGAGCCCCTGCGGCTCCTTGAAGTCGCCGTCCCCGCCGATGCGCCGTACGACGGTCTCGCCGTCGGCTTCCAGCTCGACGAGCTGATGCCGGGTGGTGTCCGAGACGAGAAAGTTCCCGGTGCCGGTGCCGGTGCCGGGCAGCACCAGCACCTTGCCGGGGAAGCGCAGGTCGGTCGCCACCGGCTCGGGCGCGACGTACGGCCCGTCCCCGCGCCGCAGCGTCCCCTTGGCCTCGTGAGCCGCTTCCAGCTCCTCGACGAGCTTCTCGATGGCGTGCGCGTGCCCCTCACCGGCGTGCTGGGCGACGACGTACCCCTCGGGATCGATGACGACGAGCGTCGGCCAGGCCCGTACGGCGTACTGCTTCCAGGTCGCGAGCTCGGGGTCGTCGAGGACCGGGTGGTGCACGCCGTACCGCTCGACGGCGTCGACGACGGCCTCGTGCTCGGCCTCGTGCACGAACTTCGGCGAATGGACCCCGATGATCACCACCGTGTCCCGGTGCTTCTCCTCCAGCTCCCGCAGCTCGTCCAGGACATGCAGGCAGTTGACGCAGCAAAATGTCCAGAAATCGAGGATGACGATGCGTCCCCGCAGGTCGGAAAGGGTCAGCTCCTTCCCTCCCGTATTCAGCCAGCCGCCCTTGCCGATCAGTTCGGGGGCGCGGACACGGGCACGGCGGGGACTGGGGGCGGCGGCGTCGTTCATGGATCCAGGGTGCCATCCCCGCTTTGCCGCATTCGGGTCGGCCGGGAAGTACGTGTGGTGCGAGGTCGCCACTGCGGGGTAGCGCTCATCACATGAAATACCTCGTACGCGACAAAATCTTCGGCATCGGTGACGACTACTGGATCGAGGACGAGCACGGCCGCCATGCTTTCCTCGTCGACGGCAAGGCGCTGCGGCTGCGCGACACCCTGGAGATCAAGGATCCGGCCGGCCGGGTCCTCATCACGCTGCGCGCGAAGGTGCTCAGCATCCGGGATGCGATGACCATCGAGCGGAACGATCAGACGCTCGCGACCGTACGCAAGAAGCGGCTGTCGCTGCTGCGCAACCACTACCGCGTCACGCTGGCCGGGGGGACCGAGCTGGACGTCACCGGCCGCGTGCTCAACCGCGAGTTCTCGGTCGAGCACGACGGCGAGCTGCTGGCCCGCATCTCGCGCAAGTGGCTGCGGGTGCGGGACACGTACGCGGTGGATGTCGTACGGGACGACGCGGACGCGGCGCTGCTGATCGCGGTCGCGGTGTGCGTGATCCGGATGGCGGAGAAGGAGCGCGGCGACGGCTGAGCGGTGCGGGTACGGGTGCCTGCGGTGCTTGATCCCCACCCTGCCCCTTCCGGGCCGCGACATTTGCGGCTCCGCCGCGCGGGGTGGGCAAGTTTGCCGCGCAACGGCAACTCTCAGCCCCTCCGGCGCTTGAGGAGCGGGGTCTGGGGCAGCGCCCCAGTGGGGCGGGCAGGGGCGGCGGGCAGGGGAACAGCGCCAGAGGCACCCGTACCCGCACCGCTCACCCGCACTCCCGCCGCCACCGCACCTACCGCAGGCGCCGGTCCTTCAGGGCCGGGAACTGTTCCCGCGTCGACGCCACCTTCGCCGGATCGAGGTCCACGACCAGCGTCTCCTCCGCCGCTCCCGCCTCGGCCAGCACCTCGCCCCACGGGTCCACGACGATGCTGTGCCCCGCCTGCTCCACCCCCGCGTGCGTGCCGGCGGTGCCGCAGGCCAGGACGTACGCCTGGTTCTCGACCGCGCGGGCACGCGCCAGCAGCGTCCAGTGCTCGCGGCGCCTGGCGGGCCAGCCGGCCGGGACGACGAAGGCCTGCGCGCCGGCGTCGACGAGGCCGCGGAAGAGCTCGGGGAAGCGCAGGTCGTAGCAGGTGCCCAGGCCGAACGTGAGGCCCGCGGCCGCGACCGTCACCAGTTCCTCGCCCGCGCCCATCATCACGGCCTCGCCCTTGTCGAAGCCGAAGCGGTGGATCTTGCGGTACGTACGGACGAGCTCGCCGTCGGGAGCGAAGACGAGGGAGGTGTTGTAGAGGGGGCCCTCGGGGTCGCGCTCGACGATCGACCCGGCGTGCAGCCACACCCCGGCGTCGGCCGCCGCCTTCGACATCACGTCGTACGTCGGGCCCTCCAGCGGCTCGGCCTCCTCGACGAAGGATTCGTACGCGAAGGCTCCGGTCGGCCACAGTTCGGGAAGGACCACGAGATCCGCACCGCGCTGCTCACGCTGCTCGCGCACGAGCGAAGCGACGCGCTGCCGACGGGAATTGACCGATTCGTCCTGGTCTACTGCGATCTGGATGAGGGAGGCGCGCACACTACCACCGTCCTGGCATTCGAGCCGTCAACACGGGCCTACGATCGTCACACCAAAGCACTGCCAGGGTGCCACGGGGCAGCGTAACTTAGCGTGCGAGCCTCCCACGCAGTCCGGCACGCACCGTCAAGTCCAGCCCGCCCGCAAGTGAACCGCACGAGGGGTCCCGTGACCGTCCATCCCAGCCTCCAGACATACGCCGAAGCCTGGACCCACTCCATCGAAGCGATATCCGAGCTGGTGACACCGCTCGTCGAAGCGGAGTGGAACCGCCGCACGCCGTGCCCAGGCTGGTCGGTGCGCGACATCGTCTCGCACATCATCGGCATGGAGAGCGAGATGCTCGGCGACCCCCGGCCGATCCACTCGCTGCCGCGCGACCTGTACCACGTGACCTCGGAGTTCGCCCGGTACATGGAGATGCAGGTCGACGTACGACGCCACCACACGGCGCCGGAGATGACCTCGGAGCTCGAGTACACGATCATCCGCCGCCAGCGTCAGCTCCGCAACGAGACCCGGTCCCCCGACACCATGGTCCGCGCCCCGCTCGGCGCCGAGCAGACGCTGGAACTGGCGCTGCGGATGCGGGCCTTCGACACCTGGGTGCACGAGCAGGACCTGCGTACGACCTTCGGCCGGCCCGGCAACCTCGACTCGCCCGGCGCGATCGTCGCCCGCGACATCCTCGTCCACGGCCTGCCGAAGGTCGTCGCGAAGGAGGCGGGCGCGCCCGCGAACTCCGCGGTCGTCTTCGACGTACACGGCCCGGTCGAGTTCATGCGCACGGTCCGCGTGGACGCGGACGGCCGCGGCACGGTCGACGGCACGCCGTCGCTGGGCCCGCTGGCGACGATCGCCCTGGACTGGGAGACGTACGTACGCCTGGCCTGCGGCCGGGTCCGCCACGAGGCGGTCGCCGACCGCGTCAAGGTCGAGGGCGACCAGGGGCTGGCGGACGCGATCCTGCGCAACTTCGCGGTCACGCCGTAACGGCGGCCGGACCTCACGGCAGCCGGGCCCTCACCGCGGTCCCCCTCACGCCGGGACGTGCACCGCCTCGACGCGGCTGGCGACCAGGTGGTCGCGCTCCCGGCGGGCGGTCCGCTTGCGCAGGCGCAGGATCTGGATGATCCCGACGGTCTCCAGCACGAAGACCGAGGCGAACGCGATCCGGTAGTTGTCGCCGGTCGCGTCGAGCAGCACGCCCACCGCGAGCAGCGTCGTCATCGAGGCGACGAAGCCGCCCATGTTGACGATGCCGGATGCCGTGCCCTGACGCTCCGGCGGGTTGGCGGGCCGGGCGAAGTCGAAGCCGATCATCGACGCGGGACCGCAGGCGCCGAGCACCGCGCAGAGCGTCACCAGCAGCCACATGGGGGCGTGGTCGTCCGGGTACGCGATGGTCGCCGCCCACAGCAGGCCGGTGGTCCCGACGGTGCCGAGGGCGAGCGGTGCGCGGGCGGCGCCGTGGCGGGCGATGACCTGCCCGTACACGAGCCCCAGCGCCATGTTGGACAGCACGACGAGCGTCAGCAGCTCACCGGCCGTCCCGCGCGAGAGCCCCTGGGCCTCGACCAGGAACGGCATGCCCCACAGCAGCAGGAACACCATCGCGGGGAACTGCGTCGTGAAGTGCACCCACAGCCCGAGCCGGGTCCCGGGCTCGCGCCACGCGGCGGCGATCTGCTTGCGGACGTAGGCCGCACCCGCGTGCTCGGCGGGCGCCGGCTCGTGGCCGTCGGGGTGGTCCCTGAGGAACAGCAGCAGCAGTACGAGCACGAGCACACCGGCGAGCGAGCTGCCCGCGAAGGTGGCGGTCCAGCCGACGCCGTGCAGCAGGCGCGCGATGACGAGCGTCGAGACGAGGTTGCCCGCCATCCCGCACAGGCCCGCGAGCTGCGCGATGAGCGGTCCGCGGCGGGCGGGGAACCAGCGGGCGCCGAGGCGCAGTACGGCGATGAACGTCATCGCGTCGCCGCAGCCGAGGAGGGCGCGGGCGGCGAGGGCCATGCCGTACGAGGGGGAGAAGGCGAAGGCGGCCTGCCCGAGGGTGAAGAGCACGACGCCCAGGGTCAGGACTCTTTTGGTCCCGAGGCGGTCGACGAGGAGGCCGACGGGTATCTGCATGCCCGCGTACACGAGGAGCTGGAGGATCGAGAACGTCGACAGCGCGGAGGCGTTGACGTCGAACCGGTCAGCGGCGTCGAGGCCCGCGACGCCCAGGCTCGTACGGAAGATGACGGCGACGAAGTAGACGGCGACACCTATCCCCCAGACGGCGGCGGCACGCCGGCCGCCGGGCGGATCGCCGGGCAGGGAAACGGCGGGAGCGGCGATCCCCTTTCTGGAACCCGGCCTGGAACTCCACCTCACCGGTCCTCACCCCGGACGAGCACCCTGACCCGGCTGACGTGGCGGCGTACGCACTGGGCGGCGCCTTCGGCGTCACCGGCCCTGATGGCTTCGAGCATCTCGGCGTGCTCGGTGATGTTCTTGGCGATGCGGTCGGGGTGCGCCTCCATGATGGTGACGCCCATGCGCAGTTGGCGGTCGCGGAGCTGGTCGTAGAGGCGGGAGAGGATCTGGTTCCCGGCGTTGCGGACGATCTCGGCGTGGAAGCACCGGTCGGTGACGGCGACTTCGGCGAGGTCCCCTTCGCGGGCGCGCTGCTTCTGCTCCTCCAGCAGCTCTTCGAGCCGGGCGATGAGGGTGGGGGACGCCGGTACGGCGCGGCGTACCGCGAACTCCTCCACGAGCAGCCGGGTTTCGACGACGTCTGCGATCTCCTGGGCGGAGACGGCGAGGACGAGGGCGCCCTTCTTCGGATACAGCTTGATGAGCCCCTCGACTTCGAGCCGCAGCAACGCTTCGCGCACCGGCGTCCTGGACACCCCGACGGCGTCGGCGAGGTCGCCCTCGGTGAGGAGGGTGCCGCCTTCGTAGTGGCGGTCGAGTACGCCCTTCTTGACATGGGCGTAGACGCGCTCGGCGGCAGGGGGCTGCTTGATGGCGGTGAGGGCGGGCGCGGCAGGCATGCGCACAGCATAGATACAACAGGTGTTCAACAAAAGCGCCGTCCGCATCCCGGAACGGGGCGGACGGTCACGCACGTGTGCGGCGCCGAGCTTGACTCGGCGCCGCACACGTGTGGCCGTCAGGCCCAGGTGATCAGGCGTTTCGGCTGTTCCAGTATGGCCGCCACGTCTGCCAGGACCTTTGAGCCCAGTTCGCCGTCGACCAGGCGGTGGTCGAAGGAGAGTGCCAGGGTGGTGACCTGACGGGGCTTTACCTTGCCGTTGTGCACCCACGGCTGGAGCTTGATCGCGCCGACCGCGAGGATCGCGGACTCGCCCGGGTTGAGGATCGGCGTACCGGTGTCGACGCCGAAGACGCCGACGTTGGTGATGGTCACCGTGCCGCCCTGCATCGCCGCCGGTGACGTCTTGCCCTCGCGGGCCGTCGCCACCAGCTCGCCCAGCGCCGCCGCGAGTTCCGGCAGGGTCTTGGCCTGGGCGTCCTTGATGTTCGGGACGATCAGGCCGCGCGGCGTGGCCGCCGCGATGCCCAGGTTCACGTACTCCTTGTGCACGATCTCCTGGTTCGCCTCGTCCCAGGCCGCGTTGACGTCCGGGTTGCGCTTGATGGCGACCAGGAACGCCTTGGCGACCAGGAGGAGCGGGTTGACGCGCAGGCCCGCCATGTCCTTGTCGGACTTCAGCTCTTCGACGAGCTTCATCGTGCGCGTGATGTCGAAGGTGATGAATTCCGTGACATGCGGCGCGGTGAACGCGCTGTTCACCATGGCCGACGCGATCGCCTTCCGTACGCCCTTGATGGGGGTACGGGTCTCACGGGCCGCACCGGCGGTGGCAGCGGCGGGCGCCGGTGCCGGGACCGCGGCCGGCTCGGGCCCGGGCGCCGCCGGCTGCGCCGGCGCCACGGCCGCCGAAGTCGCGGCCGCCGCGTGGACGTCCTCGCGGGTGATGATCCCGTCGGGGCCGGTCGGGGTGATCGTGGCCAGGTCGAGGCCCAGGTCCTTGGCGAGCTTGCGGACCGGAGGCTTGGCCAGCGGGCGCGACGCGGGCACCGCCGTGGTGGCGGCGTCGGGCCCGTGGCCGTTGAGCTCGGTCTGGACCGCCGCCACCGCGGCCGCCGGAGCCGCCGTCCCCTTGCGCGCACGGCGCTTGGTGGAGGCTTCGGAGACGCCGTAGCCGACGAGCACCGGCTGGCGGGCGGCGGGCTTGGCCGCCTCGGGCTCCCGTTGCGCGGGAGCGGGCTGCGCCACCGGAGCCTGAGGGGGGGCCTGCGCGGGAGCCGCAGCCTGAGCGGCGGCCGGAGCCGCCTCGGCCGGCGTCCCCGGCGCCACGTCCACCGTGATGATCACCTGGCCGACGTCGACCGTCACGCCCTCGCCGAAGCGAAGCTCGTGCACCACGCCGTCGTACGGGATGGGCAGCTCGACGGCGGCCTTCGCCGTCTCGACCTCGCACACCACCTGGCCGTCGGTGACCGTGTCGCCCGGCTGGACGTACCACTTGAGGATTTCGGCCTCGGTGAGCCCCTCGCCCACGTCGGGCATCTTGAACTCGCGGAAACGCTGGGAAGTCTCAGTCATCGTCACGGCTCTCCTCAGTACGCAAGCGAGCGGTCGACGGCGTCGAGTACCCGGTCAAGCCCCGGCAAGTACTCCTCCTCCAGGCGCGCCGGCGGGTACGGCGCGTGGAAGCCGCCCACCCTCAGCACCGGCGCCTCCAGGTGGTAGAAGCACCGCTCCGTGATGCGGGCGGCGATCTCGGCGCCCGAGCCGTAGAAGACCGGGGCCTCGTGGACCACGACCAGGCGGCGGGTCTTCTCCACCGACGTCTGGACCGTGTCGAAGTCGATCGGGGACATCGACCGCAGGTCGACGACTTCGAGGGACTTGCCCTCCTCGGCCGCCGCCGCTGCCGCCTCCGCGCAGACCTTCACCATCGGGCCGTACGCCGCGAGCGTCAGGTCGGAGCCCTCGCGCACGACGCGTGCCGTGTGGAGCGGGCCGGGGATGGCCTCGGTGTCGACCTCGCTCTTGTCCCAGTAGCGCCGCTTCGGCTCGAAGAAGATCACCGGGTCGTCGCTCTGGATGGCCTGCTGCATCATCCAGTACGCGTCCGAGGAGTTGGACGGGGAGACGACCTTGAGGCCGGCGACGTGCGCGAACAGCGCCTCCGGCGACTCGCTGTGGTGCTCGACCGCGCCGATTCCGCCGCCGTACGGGATGCGGATGACGACCGGCATCTTGATCTTGCCGAGCGAGCGGGCGTGCATCTTCGCGAGCTGCGTGACGATCTGGTCGTACGCCGGGAAGACGAAGCCGTCGAACTGGATCTCCACGACCGGGCGGTAGCCGCGCAGGGCCAGGCCGATCGCCGTACCGACGATGCCGGACTCGGCGAGCGGGGTGTCGATGACCCGCTCCTCGCCGAAGTCCTTCTGGAGCCCGTCGGTGACGCGGAAGACGCCGCCGAGCTTGCCGACGTCCTCGCCCATGATGAGGACCTTGGGGTCGGTGTCGAGGGCCTTGCGCAGCGACTCGTTGATCGCCTTCGCGAGCGGGAGCTTCTGTACAGACTGTACGGTCATGGCTACTTGCCCTCCACTGACTCGGCGAAGGACGCCTGGTACGCGGCGAACTGCGCCCGCTCCTCGTCGACGAGGGCGTGGCCGTCCGCGTAGACGTTCTCGAAGATCGCCATCTGGTCGGGGTCGGGCATCGCCCGCACCGCCTCGCGGACCCGCCTGCCCAGCGACTCCGACTCCGTCTCCAGCTCCTCGAAGAAGGCCGCGTCGGCGAGACCGGCCTTCTCCAGGTACGTACGCATGCGCAGGATCGGGTCCTTCGCCTCCCACGCCTCGCGCTCCTCGTCGGCCCGGTACTTCGTCGGGTCGTCGGAGGTGGTGTGCGCGCCCATGCGGTACGTGAAGGCCTCGACCAGGGTCGGGCCCTCGCCCCGGCGCGCGCGCTCCAGCGCGTCGCGGGTCACGGCCAGGCAGGCCAGTACGTCGTTGCCGTCGACCCGGACACCCGGGAAGCCGAAGCCCTGCGCGCGCTGGTAGAGCGGGACGCGGGTCTGGCGCTCGGTGGGCTCGGAGATCGCCCACTGGTTGTTCTGGCAGAAGAAGACGACCGGGGCGTTGTAGACCGCGGAGAAGGTGAACGATTCAGCGACGTCGCCCTGGCTGGACGCGCCGTCGCCGAAGTAGGCGACGACAGCGGAGTCCGCGCCGTCCTTGGCGACCCCCATCGCGTAACCGGTCGCGTGCAGCGTCTGGGAGCCGATGACGATCGTGTACAGATGGAAATTGTTGGTGCTGGGGTCCCAGCCACCGTGGTTGACGCCACGGAACATTCCCAGCAGATTGGTCGGGTCGACGCCACGGCACCAGGCGACACCGTGCTCGCGGTACGTCGGGAAGACGTAGTCGTCGTCGCGGAGAGCGCGTCCGGAGCCGATCTGGGCCGCCTCCTGGCCGAGCAGCGAGGCCCACAGGCCCAGCTCGCCCTGGCGCTGGAGCGCGGTGGCCTCGGCGTCGAAGCGGCGGGTCAGGACCATGTCCCGGTACAGGCCGAGCAGTTCGTCCGGGGTGAGATCGATCGAGTAGTCCGGGTGCTCGACGCGCTCGCCCTCGGGGGTGAGCAGTTGTACGAGCTCCGGCTGGGCCGGGTCGGACTGCTGGGCTTTCTTGGCGCTGACGCGCTTGGTGCTGCTGCGTCGCGGCTTACGCGCGGCAGTGCTCTCCACGGTCACGTGCGTGCTCCTCCGTCTGTCCGGCCCCCGGGGTCTGCCGGTGACCAGTGCGGCTCACCTGCTTGCGTCCTCGTGCACGGGGTGGGTGCGACTCGGCCGGGAACAGGTGTGACAGGTGCCCCGGCGAAACGCCCTGCCAAAGGAACGTTACCCAGTGCTTCGCATAACTGCGAAACCCCATTTGACCTGCGATTTTGCTTGGAAATCCAAGTAAATCGAAGAATTCGGGAACAACCACTGGTCACAGCCTTGCGGGCCGCCGGAACAGGGGCACGTTATCCCGGCGACCCACGGCACGGGAAGAGTTCGCATGTAAGGATGACGGCGTGCCCGAAGATGGAAAAATCACCGTATTTCTCGTCGACGACCACGAGGTGGTCCGGCGCGGCGTCCACGAGCTGCTGTCCGTGGAGGACGGCATCGAGGTGGTCGGCGAGGCCGGTACGGCCGCAGATGCCCTGGTCAGGATCCCTGCGACCCGTCCGGACGTGGCCGTTCTCGATGTACGGCTGCCGGACGGAAGCGGCGTGGAGGTGTGCCGGGAAGTCCGTTCGCAGAATGCGGACATCAAATGCCTGATGCTGACCTCGTTCGCCGACGACGAGGCACTTTTCGACGCCATCATGGCCGGTGCGTCCGGATACGTCCTCAAGGCGATCCGCGGCAACGAACTGCTGGCGGCCGTACGCGACGTGGCGGCGGGCAAGTCGCTGCTCGACCCGGTGGCGACCGCCCGCGTCCTGGAGCGCCTGCGTTCGGGCAACGGCGACGGCGGCGGCGATGGCACCAAGGGCGACAGCCGGCTCGCGAACCTCACCGAGCAGGAGCGCAAGATCCTCGACCTGATCGGCGAGGGCCTGACCAACCGGGTCATCGGCGAGCGGCTGCATCTGGCGGAGAAGACCATCAAGAACTACGTCTCCAGCCTGCTCTCCAAGCTGGGCATGCAGCGCCGCTCGCAGGCCGCCGCCTATGTGGCGCGCAAGCAGGCGGAGGAGAGACGCTAGCCGGAGGAGTGGAGGAGAGACGCCGGCCACACGTACGCCATTCGGGACTTCCGTCCCTTTTACGGCCCTCCCCGGTGCCCGACAGTGAGGGGCATGCCCACCGAGGACCTACGCGCCATCGAACTCCTCCGCCGTGTCCCCTACGGCCGAGTCGCCACGAGCATGCGGGCCCTGCCCTTCCTTGCCGTCGCCCGCCACATCGTCGTACAGGGGCGCGTGCTGCTGCGCATGCATGCGGGCTTCAACCACCACCAGGCCTGCCACGGCAGTGTGGTCGCGTACGGTGCGGACAACTTCCATGTGCCGGTGCCCGGCGACGAGACCCTGTGGGCCGTCCAGTGCACCGGCACCGCTGAGATCTTCGAGCCGGCCACCGCCGAGCTGGAGCTCTTCGGCCGCGGCCCCCATTACGTCGGCGGCGAGCTCTTCGACCCCGTCTACCTGCGCATCGAGCCGCAGTTCGTCACCGCGCACACCCTCAACAGCGCTCCGGAGCGACGGCGCGAGCACGCTCTGTGATTTCGTGATCTAACATCTGGCGGGTGCCACGCTCATCTGTACTCGCCCCTCCGCCGCCCGTCGGTGACCTGCTGCGCCGCTACCGCGACGCGGGCGACCCGCTCTCCTGCGAACCCGTGGCCCAGGGCCTGCTCAACCGCGGCTACCGCCTCGTCACCACGCGCGGCGACTACTTCCTCAAGCACCACCTCGACGGCGACCGCGACACGATCAGGCGCCAGCACCGCGCCACCCGCCACCTCCAGGCCTTCGGCGTCCCCGTCGCCCCGCCCGTCGAGGACGCCCATGGCCGCACCGTCACCGTGATCGGCGGCCGCTGCTACGCCCTGCACCCGTGGATCGACGGCCGCCACCGGGACGGCGCCCAGCTCACGACGGTGGAATCACGGCGCCTCGGTGCGCTCCTGGGGCTCGTGCACACCTGCCTCGACCGGGTGATGCCCGACCGGGTGCTGGAGGACGCGGACCTGCGCAGGCACGACTGCGCCGACCCCGCCGACACCTTCGCCCTGATCGACGAGCTGCTGACGCTGGCGCGCGGGCAGCGGCACCGCGACGCCTTCGACGTACTGGCCGAGCACCGCCTCGTCGAACGGCGGGCGCTCCTCGAACGGCACGCGCACCGGCGGCCCCCGCCGGTCACCGAGCCCGCCACGGGATGGGTGCACGGCGACTTCCATCCGCTGAACCTGCTCTACCGGGGCGCCGAGCCCGCCGCGATCGTCGACTGGGACCGGCTCGCTGTGCAGCCGCGCGCGGAGGAGGTGGTACGGGCCGCGGCGATCTTCTTCGTACGGCCGGACGGGGAGCTGGAGCTGGCGAAGGTACGGGCGTACGCGGCGGCGTACCGGCGGGCGGCCGGGGCGGGGGCGCAGGAGCTGGCGGCCGCGGTGCACCGGGTGTGGTGGGAGCGGCTCAACGACTTCTGGATACTGCGCTGGCGCTACCAGCGGCACGACCGAAGGGCCGACCCGCAGTTTCCTGCGGCGTCGGCCCTGGCGGTGTGGTGGACGAAGGAGTACGAGGCGGTGTGCGAGGCGTTCGCCGGGTGAGGCGTGCGGACTCAGGGGGTGGTGGCGCCCGCGTCCGTACCGCCCGGATCGGTGCCGCCCGCGTCCGTGCCGCCGGCGTCCGTGCCGCCCGCGTCGGTGCCGCCGGCGTCCGTGCCGCCCGGGTCCGTGCCTGGGTCTCCGCTGGTGCCGCCGTCCGACGTACCACCGCCGTCCGTGCCGCCCACGTCCGTGCCGCCGTTGTCCGTGCCGCCGTCCGTCGACGTGCCCGGAGCGGTCTGCGACGGGCTCGACGGCGGATCGCTGGGCACGTTCGACGGCGTACTGCTCGGAGGCGTCGACGGGATGTCCGACGGCGTCCAGCTCGGCTGGTGGCCGCCGGTCGAGGAGGTGCCCGGATCGGTGTCGGGCGAGCTCTGGCCTCCATCGTCGCTGGGCGACTTGGAGGGCTTCTTCTCCGACTCGGTCGGGGTGTCGGAGACCGTCGGAGCCTTGTCCTTCTGCTCCTCGGTGCCGTTGTCGGCCGCGCGGTTCACCGCGAAGGCGACACCCACCGTGATCGCGATGATCGCGAGCACCGCGAACATCCACATCTTGCCGCGGCCCCTGTTGCCGCCGTGCCCGCCGTCGTACGCCCCGTCGTCCGGGTTCACCGGCGGCAGCATCGCCCCGCCGGCCCGCATCTGCGAGGTGTCGCCGTGGTGGGGGTGACCCATCGCCGTCGTCGGGTACGTGCCGCCGCCCGCCGGGGTGTGGCCGCCCTCGTGCATCGCGACCGGGCCGGTGTTCCACACGCCGGTGTGGCTGCCCTGCTCCTGGAGCATGGACAGGCCGTACTGGACGAGACCGCGCATCTCCTCGGCGCTCTGGAACCGGTCGTCCGGGTCCTTGGCGAGGGAGCGCATGACGAGCCCGTCGAGCTCGGGCGGCGCCACGTCCGAGATCTCGGACGGCGGTACGGGGATGTCCTGCACGTGCTGGTAGACCACCGACAGAGGGGTCTCACCGGTGAACGGGGGCCGCTGCGCGAGCAGCTCGTACAGCAGGCAGCCCGTCGCGTACAGGTCGCTGCGGTGGTCGACGGCCTTGCCCAGCGCCTGCTCGGGGGAGAGGTACTGCGGGGTGCCCATGACCATGCCGGTCTGCGTCATGGTCGACTGCGCGCCGTGCAGGGCGCGGGCGATGCCGAAGTCCATGACCTTGACCGCACCGCTGTGCGTGATGATCACGTTCGCGGGCTTGATGTCGCGGTGCACGATGCCGTGCTGGTGGCTGTACGCGAGCGCTTCGAGTACGCCGGAGACGATGATCAGGGCCTGTTCGGGGCCCGGTGCCTCGGCGTTCTGGAGCAGCTCGCGGATCGTCCGGCCCTCGACGAGCTCCATCACGATGTAGGGGACGACGCTGCCGCCGACCTGGTCCTCGCCGGAGTCGTACACGGCGACCACCGCGTGGTGGTTCAGGCCGGCGACCGACTGTGCCTCACGGGTGAACCGGGCCTTGGATGTCGGGTCTTCCGCAAGGTCGGAGCGCAGCAGCTTCACTGCCACGGTACGGCCGAGCCGTACGTCCTCGGCGGCGAACACTTCCGCCATGCCGCCGCGGCCGAGGCGGTGCGTCAGGCGGTAGCGACCATCGCCGACCAATCCGCCCATACCCCATGATTCCGGGGCGTCCGACACTCCGCCGCCGCTTCCCTCGGGTTCGGGTTCGGGTGCCATCAGTCCTCGCCGTCGTTTCTGTCCGCGTCGCGTCCGCGGTCGTCCTCATGGGCCTCAAGTCTCAAGGTCTGGGCCTCAAGGTGCTCCGCCACGTCACGCTACAGCCTCCGCGCGACGCCCCGGTTCGAGATGGACCGGCCATCAAACCCGTTGCCGATGTACCCGTGCAAATTCCGGACCCGCGCGGGCCCGTGCCGGACCCCCGCTGCACCCCCGCTGTAACGCTTGCGCGACGCTTCTGGCGCGTACGGTCACGGAACGGGCACCGCGCTTGACGTGTCAGTGCCCTCGGGCAGACTTGGCCCGTAAATCTTGCGCTGAGGGGGAAGCACAGTCATGAGCCAGGACGGCGGACAGGGCCGCTACGCGGGCGGCTCGGTCGCGGGCGGGCGGTACCAGCTGCGCGACCTGCTCGGAGAAGGCGGCATGGCGTCGGTGTACCTCGCGTACGACTCCGCACTCGACCGCCAGGTCGCCATCAAGACGCTGCACACGGAACTGGGGCGCGAACAGTCGTTCCGCGAACGGTTCCGCCGCGAGGCGCAGGCGGTCGCCAAGCTTTCCCACACCAACATCGTCTCCGTCTTCGACACCGGCGAGGACGAGCTGGACGGCGCGCTGATGCCGTACATCGTCATGGAGTACGTCGAGGGGCAGCCGCTCGGCTCCGTACTCCAGGCGGACATCGAGCAGTACGGCGCCATGCCCACCGACAAAGCGCTCAAGATCACATCGGATGTGCTGGCCGCGCTGGAGACCAGTCACGAAATGGGCCTGGTCCACCGCGACATCAAGCCCGGCAACGTGATGATGAGCAAGCGCAATGTCGTCAAGGTCATGGACTTCGGCATCGCGCGCGCCATGCAGTCCGGTGTCACGTCGATGACGCAGACCGGCATGGTCGTCGGTACGCCGCAGTATCTGTCGCCCGAGCAGGCGCTGGGGCGCGGGGTCGACGCGCGCTCCGACCTGTACTCGGTCGGCATCATGCTGTTCCAGTTGGTGACGGGGCGGCTGCCGTTCGACGCGGATTCGCCGCTCGCCATCGCGTACGCGCACGTCCAGGAGGAGCCGGTGGCTCCTTCGTCGATCAACCGGTCGGTCCCGCCCGGCGTCGACGCGCTGGTCGCGCGGGCGCTGAAGAAGAACCCGAACGAGCGCTTCCCGAGCGCCGCCGCGATGCGCGACGAGTGCGCGCGGGTGTCGGGTTCCGGCCAGGCGGGCGCCGCGCCGGTGATCATCGCCGGCGGTCCCTCGCAGAGCGGGTCCGGGGTCGGTTCCGCCGTCTTCCCGCCGGTCGACCAGGGGGGTTACCCGCAGAGCGGCAACGTCCAGACGCCCTACCAGCCGACGCCGCCGCCGGGACCGTACGGACCGCACACGCCCGCTCCCGGCCACGCGCAGCCTGCGTACGGGTATCCGACGCCGGCGCCGGCGCAGGCTCCGTACGCGACGCACGGCATGCAGCAGCACGGCGGACAGCACCAGAGCGGGCAGCACCAGGGTGGGCAGACGCCTCCGCCGTACGCGATGTCGCCCAGTACGTCGCCGAATCCGGGCGGCAGTGGCGGCGGGGGTGGCGGCGGTGGCCGGAACATGCCGGTGATCGTGGGGGCGATCACGGTCGTACTGCTGGCGATCGGCGGCGTGATCACCGCGATCTCCCTCAAGGACGACTCCAAGGGCGGCGACGTGACGACCGACGACCCGCCGCAGAGCGAGGTGGCGGCGAAGCCCGGCTACAAGGGCCCTGACCGCAGCCGGACGATGGAGACCACGGACTGCTCGCCGGGCAGGGAATCGGCGACCGACCCGGAGAAGGTCGAGGTGCCGAGCTTCCTCTACAAGGACCTCCGCTCGGTCAAGCTGTGCCTCCAGGCGGCGAACTGGAAGATCAAGGAGACGAGGGTCGACAACCCCACCTGGGGCGAGGACATCGTGCTCAACCAGTACCCCAAGAGCGGCTCCGACATCGACCCCGAGGACGCCACGATCGAGGTCGAGGTCTCCACCGGCAACCCGCCCTCGGACTAGGCCGAACGCTCGCGCGGACCGGCTGGGACGCGTGCGGGGCCCGGTGCGCTTCGTGCGCGCCGGGCCCCTTTCGTGTGACCCGGCGTGCCGGACACGGTGCGGCGTGTGACGCTGAGTCCGTTGTCTCAGTTGTCTCAGTGGTCCGGCTCACCTCGTGGTCGGGCGCGTTCGGGTCAGGAGGCGGAATCCCATGGCTGTCCGGTTCGCAGCGGTGGGGGTGGCGGTGGTGCTGATGCTGCCGGTTTCGGGGGCGTACGCAGAGGAGCACCCGCCGGGGCCTGTGCCCGCGTCCACGTCCGGGCCGGCGGCGATCCCGGACGACGCCGAAGAGCGCGAGCTGCTGCCGGGCGCCGGAGCGCCGGACATGCCGGAAGGGCCCTACGCCTCCGCCGCCCCGCCCGCCGAGAGCCTGGCGGGGCGGTCGGCCGGTGAGGGGCGCGAGCGGCCGGGTAGGGCACCGGAGAAGAGCGCGGAGCCGAGCGAGGGCGAGGAGGCGGGTGAGGAGGCGGGTGAGGAGGCGTCCCCGAGCGGCAGCGCCAGCCCGTCGGGCAGCCCTCGGGGCACGCCCAGCCCGTCCGCGTCCGGCTCCGCCTCCGCGTCGGCGAGCGCCTCGGCCACCCCCCGCAAGTCGTACGCGCCGAATCGCCGGGACGTACACGAAGAGGCGCTGGAGGACCCCGCGCACGAGCCGGCCGCGTCGCCCCCCGACTCGCCGGGCGGCGCGCACGAGGGGTCCGAGCAGGTCGTGGCGCAGTCCGACCCGCTGGGCGTGCATGTGCTGCCGCTGGGAGCGGGGCTCACTCTGGTCGGACTGGGGCTGGGGTTCCTGGGGCTTCGGCTGCGGCGCGGCTGAGCGGTCGTACGGTCGGTCCCCCTGCGGCTGTCTCCCGGCTGTCCCTTGGCTATCCCTCGGTCGTCCTGCGGCCGTCCCTCTCAAGACCTACGCGCGGCGTCCCTCTCAGGGCGGTTGTGGCTTTGCCAACATACTCGGTATACATACTCGGTATGTCGATCCGTCACGGGCTGCTTGCCCTCCTTGAGCACGGGCCCCGTTACGGCTCCCAGTTGCGTACCGAGTTCGAGTCGCGCACCGGCGCGACCTGGCCCCTCAACGTCGGCCAGGTCTATACGACCCTGGGCCGTCTCGAACGCGACGGCATGGTCGTCCAGGACGGCGAGGACGGATCCGGCCACGCGCTCTACGCGATCACGGAGGCGGGGCGCGGTGAGCTCAGGAGCTGGTTCGAGCGGCCCGTCGACCGTGCCAGCCCGCCCCGCGACGAGCTGGCCATCAAGCTCGCCATGGCCGTCGGCGCCCCCGGAGTCGACATCCGGGCCGTCATCCAGGCCCAGCGCCACGCCACCCTCAGGGCGATGCAGGACTACACGCGCCTGAAGGCCCGGGCCCTCGTCGCCGTCGAGGGTTCGGACGGCGAGAAGGCGCGCGACGACGTCGCCTGGCTGCTCGTACTGGAACAGCTCATCTTCCAGACCGAGGCCGAGGCACGCTGGCTCGACCACTCCGAGTCCCGGCTCGCCCGGCTCTCCGCGACGGCCGCGCGCAGGGCCGGGAACACTCCTGCGGCCGCGTCACCCGGCACGGCTGCCGGGGAAGACCCGCTCGCCCCAGCCGTCAGCACCACCGATACCGGAACCGCTCGCAACACCTCGACGTCTCGCAGCGCACGGCGATAAGCCGCGTCGCAACACGACCATCCCGTCCCAGGGGGGACCCCTTCATGCCCGAAGCCATGCCCGGACCCATGTCCCAGAAGTCACAGCAGCCCCAAGAGCCGCATGAGTCACAGCAGCCGGTCCTCCGGCTTGAGCAGCTCACCCGCGTCCACGGCAGCGGCGCCACCGAGGTGCACGCGCTGCGCGGCGTCGACCTCTCCGTCTTTCCCGGTGAACTCGTCGCCGTCATGGGCCCGTCCGGCTCCGGCAAGTCCACCCTGCTCACCATCGCGGGCGGCCTCGACAGCCCCACGTCGGGCCGGGTCGTCGTCGAAGGTACGGACATCACGACCGTCGGCCGCAAGGAACTCGCCGCCCTGCGCCGCCGCAGCATCGGCTACGTCTTCCAGGACTACAACCTCATACCGGCCCTGACCGCCGCCGAGAACGTCGCCCTGCCCCGCGAACTGGACGGCGTGTCCGCCCGCAAGGCCCGCGTCTCCGCGGTCGCCGCGCTGGAGGAGATGGGCCTCGGCCAGCTCGCCGACCGCTTCCCCGACGAGATGTCCGGCGGCCAGCAGCAGCGCGTGGCCATCGCCCGCGCCCTGGTGGGCGACCGGCGCCTCGTCCTCGCCGACGAGCCGACCGGCGCGCTGGACTCCGAGACGGGCGAGTCCGTACTCGCGCTGCTGCGCGCCCGCTGCGACGCCGGCGCCGCCGGCATCCTCGTCACCCACGAGCCGCGCTTCGCGGCCTGGGCCGACCGGGTGGTCTTCCTGCGCGACGGTTCCGTCGTCGACGAGACCCTGCGCAGCCAGGCCGACTCCCTGCTCTCCGGGCAGGCGGCCGCACAGTGAACCGCTGGTACCACTCATGGGTGGCGGCGGTGCGCATCGCCCGCCGTGACGCCTGGCGCTTCAAGGGCCGCAGCTCCCTCGTACTCGCCATGATCGCCCTGCCGATCCTGGGCGTCAGCGCCGCGGATGTGACCCTGCGCAGCGCGGACCTCTCGGCCGAGCAGAAGATGGAACGCGGGCTTGGCGCCGCCGACGCCCGCATGAGCGACCCCGGCATGGGCGGCGTGCCGATCCTCCAGGCCCCCGACGGCTTCAACAAGGCGCCGGTGAAGGACTACGGAGAGGGAATCTGGCCCGAGGGTCCCGGTGACATCCGGGCCGCCTTCCCGGCGGGCGCCAAGACGCTCAAGGACTCGAACGGCAGCGGCAAGCTCCGTACCGGGCACGGCCTGCTCAACGCCGTGATCCACGAGCTGGACGCGACCGACCCGATGACCAGGGGCATGATGACCCTCGAAGAGGGCCGGTTCCCCGCCAAGGCCGGCGAGGTCGCCGCGACCACCCACTTCCTTCAGGCCGGCGGCCTGAAGGTGGGCTCGACGGTCGCCGCCCGCGGGCTCGACACCGAGTACCGGATCGTCGGCTCGTACGAACTCCCCGACGCGCTGAAGGCGGACGAGGTACTCGCCCCGCCCGGCACCTTCCTGGCGCCGCTCGACAAGGCGCTGAAGGCCGACGACCTGCCCGGCGCGGAGACCAGCAGCACGTACCTGGTCTCCGTCGGCGGCGACGGTTTCACGTGGAACATGGTCAAAAAGGCCAACAGCCAAGGCATTTCGGTCATTTCGCGGGCCGTCGCCCTCAACCCTCCCGCCAACTCCGACGTGCCGCTGTACCAGCAGGACGGCTGGTCCAACTACCAGCAGAGCGCGGCGTCCGAAGCCGCGGCGCTCGCCGTCGTCGCCACCGTCGTCGGCCTCGCCATGCTGGAGATCTGCCTGCTGGCCGGCCCCGCGTTCGCTGTCGGCGCCCGGCGCTCCGCACGCCAGCTCGGCCTCGTCGGCGCGAACGGCGGCGACCGCCGCCACATCCGCGCCATCGTGCTCTCCGGCGGCCTGGTCATCGGCGTCGCCGCAGCGGTCGTCGGCACCGTCCTCGGCCTGCTCCTCACCTTCGCGCTGCGGCCGCTGCTCGAGGACTACATGGGCAAGCGGTTCGGCAGCTTCGATGTCCGCCCGCTGGAGCTGATCGGCATCGGCCTGCTCGCCGTCCTCACCGGCCTGCTCGCCGCGATCGTCCCGGCCATCACCTCGTCCCGGCAGTCCGTACTGGCCTCGCTGACCGGCCGCCGCGGGGTACGCCGCTCCAGCCGCGTCCTGCCCGTCATCGGCCTGATCGCGGCCGGCCTGGGCATCACCATCACCCTGTACGGCGCCACCGCCACCGACAACGTCGCCGTCGTCGCCGGCGGCAGCGCCCTCGCCGAGCTGGGCATCGTCGCGCTCACCCCCGCCCTGGTCGGCCTCTTCGGCAAGCTCGGCAGGTGGCTGCCGCTGTCCCCGCGCCTCGCCCTGCGCGACGCCGTACGCAACCGGGGCCGAACGGCCCCCGCCGTCGCCGCCGTGCTGGCCGCCGTCGCGGGCACCGTCGCGGTGGCGACGTACACCGCCAGCGACGACGTCCAGCAGCGCGCCGCGTACGAGGCGCGCCTCCCGCACGGCGTGGTGACCGTGCTGAACGCCGAGGGCGGCGGCCGTGACGTGCCGGCCATCCGCGCGGCCGTCCAGAAGCACTTCCCCGTCGACGTACGCGCCGACGTCGACCGGATCGTCGTGGGCAACGCCGGCTGCACGCCGTACAGCGACGCCAAGGGCTGCGGACGGTACGAGATCTTCACGCCCAAGGACAACCGCTGCGCCCTGTGGGCGGAGGGCACTCCGGGCTCGAAGGAGCTCACGCCCGCCGAGCGCCGCAAGCTGTCGAAGGACTGGCGCTGCGAGGAGAACGGGCAGTACGCCGAGTACGACGTCCTCGTGGCCGACGAGAAGCTGCTGTCGGTCCTCGCGGTCGACGACCCGGCCGCCTTCAGCGCCCTCAAGAGCGGCAAGGCGGTCTCCTTCGACCGGCGCAACGTCGAGAAGGGCCAGGTCGGCATCAAGCTGATCACCGACACCGACAAGGCCGACCTGATGGTGCAGAAGGGCAAGGACGCCCCTGGCGAGATCAAGCTCTTCCCCGTCCACCAGGCCCCGCAGTCGGCCACGGCGTACGGACTCAAGGTCATCCTGCCCGCCCCGGCGGCAAAGGCCGCCGGGCTCAACACCGCACCGGTCGGCGCGTACTTCTCGACCGACGAACTGCCGAACAGCACGCAGCAGCAGAAGCTCGAAGCGGCGCTCGACGCGCTGGGCACCGACGGCGGCCTGTACGTCGAAGAGGGCTACACCAGCGACAACAGCATCGAACTGCTGGCCCTGGCCATCTTTGCCGGACTCGTCACCATCGGCGCGGCAGGCATCGCCACGGGCCTCGCCCAGACCGACGCCGAGCCCGACCTCAAGACCCTCGCCGCGGTCGGCGCGCCCCCGCGGGTGCGCAGGACGCTGAGCGGTTTCCAGTGCGGGGTGGTCGCCGCGATGGGCGTGGCGCTCGGCTCGGCGGCGGGCGTACTGCCCGCGATCGGGCTGCGGCTGACCGAGGAACGCCAGCAGCTCAAGTGGTACGAGGAGGCCCTGGACGCCGGTATGGGTGGCGTCAACGACGCGCCGTACGTCCCGATCGTCGTCCCCTGGGAAACCCTCGCGGCGCTGCTCGTCGCCGTACCCGTGGGCGCGGCGCTCCTCGCCGCACTCGTCACCAGGTCCCGCACCGCGGTGGCGCGGCGCGCGGCGGGCTGACACACGCGGTTGATTTCCGTGCCCCCGCACAGGGTGGATCACCCCTGTGCGGGGGCACACCGTGTGGTGACGCAGGTGTACGAGAGAATGGCTTCATGGAGATGCCGAGGAGTGAACGGTCGCAGGAGAGCCCCCATGTCCTGGTCGTAGGGCAGGACGGAATGGCTCTCGGCGGCGCGGACGACGAGTCGCGCGAGGTGCCAGTGACAGAGATGGTCGAACAGCCCGCAAAGGTCATGCGCATCGGCAGCATGATCAAGCAACTCCTGGAGGAAGTACGGGCGGCTCCTCTCGACGAGGCGAGCCGGGTACGGCTGAAGGACATCCACGCCAGCTCGGTCAAGGAACTCGAAGACGGCCTCGCGCCCGAGCTCGTCGAGGAGTTGGAGCGGCTCTCCCTGCCGTTCACGGACGAGGCGATTCCGTCCGAGGCGGAACTGCGCATCGCGCAGGCCCAGTTGGTCGGGTGGCTCGAAGGCCTTTTCCACGGCATCCAGACGGCGCTCTTCGCCCAGCAGATGGCGGCGCGGGCGCAGTTGGAGCAGATGCGGCGCGCGCTTCCGCCGGGCGCGAGCCACGAGGACGACGGCCAGGAGGACGGTCACGGGCCGGTGCGCTCGGGCCCGTACCTCTGAGCCCCCGTACCTCTGCACTCGCAACTCTGAGCTCGTATCTCTGAGCTCGTATCTCTGAGCTTTTGTCAGGGGTGACCGGAGGCCCGCACTGCCATGACGGCGGTGCGGGCCTTTCTCATGCGTGCTTTCCCGGCATCCCGGCCGCTCAGCCCGTCGTCAGCAGGATCTTGCCGACATGGTCGCCCGCCTCCAGCGCCCGGTGGGCCTCCGCCGCCTCGGCCATCGGCACGACGCGGTCCACGACGGGGCGCACACGGCCGGTACTGATCAGCGGCCAGACGTGCTCCCGTACGGCCGAGACGATCGCCGCCTTCTCGCCCAGCGGGCGTGCCCGCAGCGTCGTCGCCGTGATCGCGGCGCGCTTCTTCATCAGCGCGCTCAGGTTGATCTCGCCCTTCACACCGCCCTGCATCCCGATGATCGCGAGGCGGCCGTTGACGGCGAGCGCCTTCACATTCCGGTCCAGGTACTTGGCGCCGATGATGTCGAGAATGACGTCCGCCCCGGCCCCGTCGGTGGCCTTGCGGAGCTCCTGTACGAAGTCCTGCTCGCGGTAGTCGATGAGGATGTCGGCGCCCAGCTCCGCGCACCGTGCCAGCTTCTGCGGACTGCCCGCGGTGACCGCGACCCGCGCGCCGACCGCCTTGGCGAGCTGGATCGCCATCGTGCCGATGCCGCTCGCGCCGCCGTGCAGCAGCAGCGTCTCGCCCGGCCGCAGGTGGGCGATCATGAAGACGTTCGACCAGACCGTCGAGGTCGTCTCGGGCAGGGAAGCCGCCGTAACGAGGTCCATGCCGCCGGGCACCGGCAGCAGCTGCCCCGCCGGTACGACGACCTTCTCGGCGTACCCGCCGCCGGTCAGCAGCGCACACACCTCGTCGCCGACCGACCAGCCCGAGACACCGGGCCCCAGGGCGGCGATCCGCCCGGAGCATTCGAGGCCGGGGTACGGCGACGAGCCGGGCGGCGGGTCGTAGAAGCCCTGGCGTTGCAGCAGGTCGGCGCGGTTGACGGCGCTCGCGACGACCTCGACGAGGACCTCGCCCTCACCGGGTACGGGATCGGGGACCTGCGCCCATACGAGCGCCTCGGGGCCACCGGGTTCAGGGATCGTGATCGCATACATGGCCGCGAGGCTACTCCGAACCGGTAGGAACCACTCCGGCTCCCCGGTCGGTCCGGCGCTCCGTCACCCCGGTCTCCGGGGCTGCGGGCCTCCGTCACTCCCCGTCTCCAGGTCTCCGGGGCTCCGTCACTCCGGCGCGGTCACCCGCATTTCCCCCGCGGTCGCGGCGCCGGGCGAAGCGCGCACGATGGTGATCACCCGGTCGGTCAGCTGGAGCGGGCTGGCCTCGGGGTCGTCGTAACCGAGCAGCCGGTGGCCGCGCAGGACGCTGACCACCAGGTCGTCGGTCTCCCGTACGTTCCGCCCCACCTCGGCCTTTATCACCGGCCGTTCGATGAGATCGAGACCGCTGCCCTGCTGGATCAGGTCCTCCATCACCGTGCCGGCGCTCGGGCTGAGCACGGAAAGGCCGAGGAGACGGCCGGCCGCGCTGGCGCTGGTGATGACGGCGTCGGCGCCCGACTGGCGCAGCAGCGGCGCGTTCTCCTCCTCGCGGACCGCGGCGACGATCTTCGCGCCCCGGTTGAGCTGGCGCGCGGTGAGCGTGACCAGGACCGCCGTGTCGTCGCGCTGGGTCGAGATGACGATCTGGCGGGCCCGCTGGACTTCGGCGCGCAGCAGTACGTCGCTGCGGGTCGCGTCGCCGAGGACACCCGTGAACCCGTCGGCGTTGGCCGCTTCGATGACCTTGGCACTCGGGTCGACGACCACGATCTGCTCTTTCCTGAGCCCCGTGGCGGCCAGGGTCTGGATCGCGGAACGGCCCTTGGTGCCGAACCCGACAATGACGGTGTGGTCGCGCAACTGGGCCCTCCAGCGGTTCAGCCGCCACTCCTCCCGCGTCCTCTCCGTGAGGACTTCGAGAGTGGTGCCGACCAGGATGATCAGAAAGAGCACGCGCAGCGGCGTCACCAGCAGCACATTGGTGAGCCTGGCGCTGTCGCTGTGCGGCACGATGTCTCCGTACCCCGTCGTGGAGAGGGTCACGGTGGAGTAGTAGACGGCGTCGAGGAAGTCGATGCTGTCGTCGGCGTTGTCGTGGTAGCCGGCGCGGTCGAAGTAGACGATGAACACCGTCAGCACCAGGACTCCCAGCGCCATCAGCAGCCGCTTGCCGACCTGCCGCAGCGGGCGGTCGACGATACGGCGTGGCAGCCTGATCCGAGCGGTGACGAGATGCTCGCCGGCGTGCCTGGCCATCGCATCGTGGCCGGGAAGTTTCACGTGAAACGTCCTTCTGTCCAGGGCAGGTCGAGGATTTCCAGTTCCTGGCCGGCCCGTGCACCGCCGGGCGGGACGACGGCCAGGCCGTCGGCGGCGGCAATGCCGCGAAGCATCGCCGGGCCGTTGTAGTGCAGCGGCACGGCCTGCTCCGCCCCGTCCGCGTCCCTGCCCCGTGCGCGGTGGACGACGGGAACGAGGCGGGTGTCGTGCGGATGGCCGTTCACATCGTCCCGTACGGGCGAGAAGTACGACGCGACGGGCGACCGTTGGGCACGGGCGCGCAGCAACGGCTCGGCGAGGGTCAGCAGCCCGGACACGGCGGCGAGCGGATTGCCGGGCAGGCCCACCAGGAACCGGCCCTCGGCGCCCCCGCCGAGGCGCGCCAGCAGCATCGGGTGGCCCGGCCGGACCGCGACACTGTCGACCAGCAGCTCGGCGCCCGCCTTGCGCAGTATCGGGTGGACGTGGTCGACGGGGCCGGCGGCCGTACCGCCCGTGGTGACGACGAGGTCGGCCTGGGAGGCGGTGACGGCCCGGTGGAGCGCGTCGGCGTCGTCGCCGAGGTGGCGGGTGCCGATCACGTCGGCACCGAGGGCGCGCAGCCAGGGGTCGAGGAGGGGGCCGAGGGCGTCCCGGACCATCCCGTCGTGCGGCAGGCCCTCGCTCAGCAACTCGTCGCCCAGTACGAACACTTCGACGCGCGGCCGGGGAACGACGGACAGCCCGTCATAACCGGCGGCCGCGGCGAGCCCGAGGACGGCGGGGGTCACGAGCGCGCCGGCGGGCAGCAACTGGTCGCCGGTACGGCACTCCTGGCCGCGCGGCCGGATGTCCTGCCCCTGGATGACCTCCCGGCGTGCGTACAGCCGCCCCCTGGCCTCGTCCAGCCGGGCGTGCTCGCTGCGGATCACAGCGGTGGCGTCGGGCGGGACACGGGCGCCGGTGGCGATGCGTACGGCCGCACCGTCGGGGAGCGCTCCGGGTGCGGCGTGCCCGGCCAGCACCTGACCGCCCTCCTCGACGCTCCACCACGGTCCGGGCCCCGCGACCGCCCAGCCGTCCATGGCGGAGCTGTCGAAGGACGGCAGGTCGGTCAGGGCGTCGAGGGGCTCGGCGAGGACCTGCCCGAGGGCCTGCGCGAGCGTCATCCGCCGCGCGCGGGGCGCGGTCGCGCCGCCGAGCCGTTCGGCGAAGGCACGGGCCTCACCCCAGGGCATGGCGCCGGTACGGGACGGGGGCGCGGGCGGGGTGGCGGGCCGACCGGACTCCTGGCCCGGCTGACCCGAGTCCCGGCCCCCCTCCGCAGCAGGATCCGGGGCCGCCTGCGGCGCCCGGCTGACGAGAGCGAGCGCCTCGTCGACCTCGCGATCCTCCTGGCTCACCCCGCGCCGTCTTCCGCGTCGTCTTCCGCGCCGTCTTCCGCGCCGTTCCTCTTGGCCTCTCCCGTGGCCTCTCCCTTGGCCTCTTCCTCCGCCTCAGCGGCCCAACGGGCGGCGAGGGCGGCGGCCTTGCGGACCGCCTCGGCGACAGCTTCCGGCCCGTTCCCGCCCGCCTTCGCCGCCGCGTAACCGACCAGGAAGGTGGTGAGCGGGGCGGCGGGCCTGGCGACACCGTGCGCGGCGTCGCGGGCGAGGTCGAGCAGGACGTTGATGTCGACATCGAGCTCAATGCCGAGTTCGTCCTTGACTGCGGTCATCCATTCATCCAGCACGTGCCCATGCTCCCTGATCCTGGACCGGGCTGCGGCAATGTCTTCCCAGGTGTCGCAGTCGAAGGAGTCGAGCGGCCCGGCGGCGACGCGCGTCACGTCGAGTTCGTGCGTGAGCAGCCGGAGCGGCAGCCCGGAGAGCCCGCCGTGCTCGGTGGCGAGGAGGGCCAGTTCACGGCGCAGCGGTTCGGCGCGGTAGGCGGCGACGAGCGGCTGGTCCCGACCGCCCGCGTCCACGAGCAATGCCACGTCACTCCCACCGCTCTCCAGGGCGTCGAGCAGCCGCTGAACCGTGGCGCGCCGGATGAAGGGCAGATCGGCGGAGAGTACGAGCAGGCTCTGAGCGGTGGTACGCCGCACCCCGGCGTCGAGCGCGGCCAGCGGCCCGCCCCCGGCCGGTTCCTCCCGCGCCCACTCGACGGACCGCACGGTCGCCCGCCGCCCACCGACGACGACGGTCGTCCCGGCCCCGCGGCACACGCCCAGCACCCGGTCGAGGAGCGTCCGCCCGCCCACGCGCACACCGGGCTTGTCCACCCCGCCGAGCCGCTTGGCGGCCCCTCCGGCCAACACGATGGCGTCGTACGCGGTCGCGGTCATGCCCCCGAGTATGCGGGGCGGGATTGTTCTTCCCCCACCCCGCCCCTTCCCGAAGGGGGGGCACCCCCCGGCCCCGCCCCCGCCCCCGCCCAGGACGCCCTGCGGCGTGTCCTCAAACGACGGACGCGCTGGATGGTTGCCACCAGGCGGGCCGGGGCCTGGGCCGGGGTGGGGAAAGGGCCCCCCGCAGCGGGCTACAGCGTGCGCAGCAGCAGGGTCGGGTGCTCCACGCAGTCCGCCACGTAACGCAGGAACCCGCCCGCCGTCCCCCCGTCACAGACCCGGTGGTCGAACGTCAGCGACAACTGCACCACCTTGCGCACCGCCAACTCCCCCTCATGCACCCACGGCTTGGGAACGATCCGCCCGACCCCCAGCATCGCCGCCTCCGGGTGATTGATGATCGGTGTGGACCCGTCGACCCCGAAGACCCCGTAGTTGTTCAGGGTGAACGTGCCACCGGTCAGCTCCGCCGGTGTCAGCGACCCCGCCCTGGCCGACTCCGTCAGCCGGGCGAACTCCGCGCTCAGTTCGTCCACATTGCGGGCATGCGCATCCCGTACGACGGGAACCACCAGCCCCCGCTCCGTCTGCGCCGCGAACCCGAGGTTCACGCCGGGGAGGCGCACGATCTCGCGGGAGGCCATGTCCACCGTGGAGTTGAGCTCCGGGAAGCGGGCGAGGGCCGCCGTGCAGATCCGGGCGAGGAGCGCCAGCACCGACACCGGTGGCCCGCCCGCCTGGTTCATCGCCGTACGGGCCGCCATGAGCTCGGTGGCGTCCGCGTCCACCCAGCAGGTGGCGTCCGGAATCTCGTGCCGGCTGCGCGACAGCTTGTCGGCGACGGCGCCGCGCATCCCGCGCAGCGGGACGCGTTCACCCACGGCAGCGACCGCAGGCGCCGGTGCCGCTGCCGGGGCCGGCGCCTGCACAGGCACCTCCTTCGCCCCACGAATCGCGCTCTCCACGTCTGACCGCAGGATCAGACCGTCGGGCCCGGAGCCCTTGAGCGTCCGCAGGTCCAGCCCGTTCTCGCGCGCCAGCCGCCGGACCAGCGGAGAGATCACCGGCACAGGACCGTCGGTCTCAACGGCTGTGTCGGCCGCCGCCGCAGACCCGGCCGCCGCGGACCCGGCCGCCGCGACCGGCCGGATACGCCGCCGCCGGGCGACGGCCGCCCCCGTGCCGTATCCCACCAGCACATTCCCCGAGGATTCCGCCTCAGGGGAAGCCGGGGCCCGGGACGGCGCCGCCGCCCCCACCGCGACCGTCAGCAACGGCGAGCCGACCGGCAGTTCGGTCCCCTCCTCACCGAAACGGGCGGTCACCACGCCCCCGTACGGGCACGGCACCTCCACCATCGCCTTGGCCGTCTCGACCTCGACCACCGGCTGGTCGACGGCGACCACATCGCCCACCTCCACCAGCCAGCGCACGATCTCCGCCTCGGTCAGCCCCTCGCCGAGGTCGGGCAGCTTGAATTCCAGACTCGCCATGTCAAAAGCGTGTGGCATCAGCTGCCCGCCTCCCACTGGAGCCGCGCGACCGCGTCGAGCACCCGGTCCACGCCCGGCAGATGGTGCCGCTCCAGCATCGGCGGCGGATACGGAATGTCGAACCCGGCGACCCGCAGCACCGGCGCCTCCAGATGGTGGAAGCACCGCTCCGTCACCCGGGCGGCGATCTCCGCGCCGGGCCCGCCGAAGCCGGTGGACTCGTGGACGACGACCGCCCGGCCGGTACGCCGTACCGAAGCCGCCACCGTCTCGTCGTCGAAGGGCACGAGCGAGCGCAGATCGACGACTTCGAGGTCCCAGCCCTCCGCCTCGGCCGCCTGGGCCGCCTCCATGCACACGGGCAGGGACGGCCCGTACGTGATCAGCGTCGCGCTGCGCCCGGAGCGGCGTACGACCGCACGCCCGATCGGCTCGACGGCGGTGGGCGCGTCCGGCGACCACGCCGCCTTCGACCAGTAGAGCCGCTTCGGCTCCAGGAAGACCACGGGGTCGTCCGACGCGATCGCCGCCCGCATGAGCCCGTACGCGTCCTCGACCGTCGCCGGCGTCACGACATGGAGCCCCGGAGTCGCCATGTAGTACGCCTCGGACGAGTCGCTGTGGTGCTCGACGCCGCCGATTCCGCCGCCGTACGGCACGCGGATCACCATCGGCATCGGCATCGCGCCGCGCGTCCGGTTGCGCATCCGTGCGACATGACTGATGAGCTGCTCGAACGCCGGATAGGCGAACGCGTCGAACTGCATCTCGACGACCGGCCGCAGCCCGTACATCGCCATGCCCACGGCCGTTCCCAGGATCCCCGCCTCGGCGAGCGGGGTGTCCGTGACCCGGTCCTCGCCGAACTCCTTCACGAGCCCGTCGGTGACCCGGAAGACCCCGCCGAGCGCGCCCACGTCCTCGCCCATCACATGGACGGACGGGTCCTCGGCCATCGCGTCACGCAACGCCCGCCCCAGCGCCTGCGCCATCGTCGCGGGCTTGGCGGGCTTCGCCTCGGCCTCGGTCGTCGCTGCCGTCGTCATCGCTCGTCCTCCCCATCGAGCTCGGCCCGCAGCAGGGCCTCCTGCTCCCGCAGTTGCGCGGTCTTCTCGGCGTACACGTGCGCGAAGAGATCCATGGGGTCGAGCACCGCGTCCGCGTTCATGCGCTCGCGCAGTTCCGCGGCCATGGTCTCGGCGGCCTCGCGGGCCTCCCGTACGGCGTCCTGGTCCAGCATTCCGCGCTCCGTGAGTTCCCGCTCGAGCAACTGGACCGGGTCGTGGGCACGCCATGCCTCGACCTCGGCGTCGCCCCGGTAGCGGGTCGCGTCGTCGGCGTTCGTGTGAGCCTCGATGCGGTACGTGACCGCCTCGACCAGCGTCGGACCGCCACCCCGGCGGGCGCGCTCCACCGCCTCGGCCAGCACCTCGTGCACGGCGGCGGCGTCGTTGCCGTCGACGAGCCGGCCCGGCATTCCGTACCCGACGGCCTTGTGGGCCAGCGACGGGGCGGCGGTCTGCTTGGCGAGCGGCACGGAGATCGCGAAGCCGTTGTTCTGCACGAGGAAGACGACCGGTGCCCGCCAGACAGCGGCGAAGTTCAGCGCCTCGTGGAAGTCGCCCTCGCTGGTCCCGCCGTCGCCGACCATGGCGAGCGCGACCACGTCGTCGCCCTTGAGCCGCGCGGCGTGCGCCAGGCCCACCGCGTGCGGCAACTGCGTCGCGAGCGGGGTGCACAGCGGCGCGATGCGGTGCTCGCGCGGGTCGTAACCGGTGTGCCAGTCGCCCCGCAGCAGGGTCAGCGCCTGTACGGGGTCCAGTCCGCGCACCACGGCGGCGAGGGTGTCCCGGTAGCTGGGGAAGAGCCAGTCCCGCTCCTCCAGGACGAGCGCGGCCGCGACCTGGCAGGCCTCCTGGCCGGTGCTGGAGGGGTAGACAGCGAGGCGGCCCTGCTTGGTGAGGGCGGTCGCCTGCGCGTTGTACCTGCGGCCGCGGACCAGCTCCGCGTACAGCCGCCGCATCAGCCCGGCGTCGAGCCGGTCCGCGGCGTCGGTGCCGAGCACACGGTGCGGCTCGCTGTCCGGGAGCAGCGGGGCCGGGCCCGTGCGGGGCTTCCAGGCCGGGGGAGGGGTCGGCCTGTAGGCGGCGGCGCCGGGCAGATCCTGGACCGGCTCGGCCGGGCGGACCGTCATGGTGCTCTTCTTCATCGCGTGCACCTCCTCGTGGGAGCGGTGAGAAGGCACAGCAATGTGGTGTGCCTCACCTACCGATTGTTCGGTCGTGGATGCAATTTGGCTACAGGCACCTTCAGCCTGTGGACAAACGGTTCCGCACAGCCTGGGATAGGGGCAGGTCGTCCATGAGAGGGAGGCGGGGGGACATGGCAGCTGAACAAATGGCCGACGCGGGAGCGGGCCCGCCCGCACGCCGGCTGGACGCCATCGACCGCGACATCCTGCGGATGCTCCAAACGGACGGCCGCGCGTCGATACGGTCCGTCGCCGAGCGCGTGCACGTGTCGCGCGCCAACGCCTACGCGCGCATCAACCGCCTCATCGACGACGGCGTGATCCGCGGCTTCAGCGCGCGCGTGGACCACGAACGGGCGGGGCAGGGAGCATCGGCGTACATCACGCTCAAGATCGTGCAGAACTCCTGGCGCACGGTCCGCGAACGGCTTCAGGAACTGCCCGGCGCCGCGCACATCGCGCTGGTCAGCGGCGATTTCGACGTACTGCTGCTGGTCCACACGGCGGACAACAGAGCGCTGCGCGAGCTCGTACTGACGAAGATCCAGTCGATACCGGAGGTGCTCAGCACCCGCACCCTGCTGGTCTTCGAGGAAACAGACCTCGACGCGGCCACCTCACCACAACCGCCCCATCCGCCGCAGGAGCTGTGAGCAGACTCAGCGGCTGGTCCGCAGCCCGTCGAAGGCCAGCCGCACCACGGTCTCCGCGAGCTGCTCCCCGTCCACCCCGCCACCGCCTTCGGCCGCCTGCGGGCGGTACCACTCCACCAGCGAATTGATCATGCCGAAGAGCAGCCGCGTCGCCATGCGTATGTCCACATCGGTGCGCAGATCGCCGTCGGCCGCCGCCGCCTTCATCAGATCCGCGACCCGCTGATCGAACTCACGGCGCCGCTCCAGGGCCCAGCGCTCGGCCTTCGTGTTGCCGCGCACGCGCAGGAGCAGCGTGACGTACGGCAGCTCGGCCATCAGCACCTCCACGGTGCGCCGCGTGACGTACTCGACCCGCTCGATCGCCCGCCCGCGCGACGCCCCCGGCTCGTCGAGGATCCCGAAGAGCCCGTCGAGGGCGCGGCTGACCGCGCGCCGCAGCAGCTCCTCCTTGCCCGCGACGTGGTGGTAGATCGAGGACTTCGAGATGCCGGCGGCCTTGGAGAGGTGCTCCATGGACGTGCCGTCGTAACCGCGCTCGTTGAAGACCCGGACGGCGACGGTCAGCAGCGTCTCGGGGGTGTACGTGTCGCGCTTGGCCGTGGTCATCAGGCGCCCTCCTCCTTGGCGGCGAACGCCTGCCGGTGGAGCGCCAGGGACGGGGCGTAGCGCCCGGTGGGGCAGCACTCGTGCAGGTTCTTCAGCAGGTCGTACGCCCAGTCCTGGCCGAGCGCGCTGCTCCATTCGACGGGTCCCAGCGGGTAGTTGACCCCGAGACGCATCGCCGTGTCGATGTCCTCGGGCGACGCGACGCCCCGCGCGACGGCGTCCGCCGCCAGGTCGATCAGCATGGCGACCGTACGAGCGACGATCATGCCGGGAACGTCGGCGATGACGCTGACGTCCTTGCCGAGCCTCTGGAAGAGGCCGGTGGCCTCGGCGACCGCCCGCGCGGACGTGTCCTCTGAGGCGGACAGGGCGATACGGGTGGCGCCGCGGTAGTCGAGGGCGAGGTCGAAGTAGACAACGTCCGCGTACTCGACGGAAGTCCGTCCGTCGGCCGGCACGAGCTGCCCTTCGCCCGGCAGCTCGATGTACGGTCCGCCCGCCTCGACCCGCTCCACGGCGATGCCCGCCTCCTCCATCATCGCGACGAGGACGCCGGCGTGGCCGAGGTCCCCGACGACAGTGACGGCCGCGGGGGCCTCCTCGGGCCCGGCGGTCCGGGGGGCGGGCTTCGCCGCCTCTTCGGCGCCGTACGGGAACCATCCGTGGCCCGACTTGCGGCCGAGGCGGCCCGACTCGACGAGGCGGCGCTGGGCGAGGGAAGGGACGAATTTGGGACTGTGGAAGAACGACTCCCAGACGGACCGGGTGACGGCTTCATTGACGTCCTGTCCGATCAGGTCCGTCAGCTCGAAGGGGCCCATGGCGAAGCCGCCCGACTCCCGCAGTACGGCGTCGATGGTGGCCGGGTCCGCGCCCTGCTCCTCGTACACCGCGAAGGCCTCGGCGTAGAACGGGCGGGCGATGCGGTTGACGATGAAACCGGGGGTGTCCGCGCAGCGGACCGGGGTCTTGCCCCAGGCGGTCGCCGTCGCCCACGCGCGCGTGGCGCTCGTCTCGTCGGTCGCGAAGCCGCTGACGATCTCGACGAGGGGAAGGAGCGGCGCGGGGTTGAAGAAGTGCATCCCCACGAAGCGGCCGGGGTTCTTCAGGGGGCCCGCGATGGCCGTGACGGAGAGGGAGGAGGTGTTGGTGGCGAGGAGGCAGTCGTCAGTGACGATCGCTTCGAGCGCCGTGAAGAGCTGCTGCTTGACCGGCAGGTGCTCGACGATCGCCTCGACGACGATGGCGGCGTCGGCGAGCTCGGTGAGGTCGTCGGCGGTGTGCAGCCGGGCGCGGGCGCTGTCCGCGTCCCGCCGGTCGAGCCTGCCCTTCTCGACGAGCCGCTCCAGGCGGGCGCCGACGGCCTCGGCGGCCTCCCGTGCGCGTCCGGGGCCCGCGTCGTAGAGACGCACCGGGTGACCGGCCACGAGGGCGACCTGGGCGATGCCCTGACCCATGGTGCCGGTGCCGACGACGGCGACGGTGCGGGCTCGATCGATAGCTGTCATGACCCCGATCCTCCCGTATGAGTTATCCACAGGTTTTACCGGGCCCTCTTGTCCCGACCGATCGTTCGGTTACTGTATCTCGTGTCCGCCTGTCCCTGCCCAGCTCGACGAGGAGTTGGTCCGCCGTGGCCGCCGAACTCACCACTTCCAAGCTGTCCGAGAAGCACCGGACGACGCTCGACCAGGCGCTCGACGCGATCCGCACGCGGGCGTACTGGTCCCCGCACCCCGAGCACCCGAAGGCGTACGGCGAGAACGGCAGCCTGAGCGCCGCCGACGGCCTCGCGGCCTTCCAGGCCCTGCACGGCACCCGCTTCGAGCTCGACCAGCCCGGCACAGACGGCTGGACGGGCGCCGAGGTGTCGCCGTACGGGCCGGAACTGGGCATCGAGTACCCGCACGCCGACATCGACGTGCTGCTGCCGGCGATGCGCGCGGGCATGGGCGCCTGGCGCGAGGCCGGCCCCGAGAACCGCGCCCTGATCTGCCTCGAAATCCTGTCGCGCATCAGCGCCCGTACGCACGAATTCGCGCACGCGGTCATGCACACCAGCGGCCAGGCCTTCATGATGGCGTTCCAGGCGGGCGGCCCGCACGCGCAGGACCGCGGCCTGGAGGCCGTGGCGTACGCGTACGCCGAGCAGGTCCGCACCCCCGGCGTGGCCGAGTGGTCCAAGCCGCAGGGCAAACGCGACCCGCTCAACCTGAGCAAGTCCTTCACCGCGGTCCCGCGCGGCATCGCGCTGCTGATCGGCTGCAACACCTTCCCCACCTGGAACGGCTATCCGGGCCTCTTCGCCTCCCTGGCCACCGGAAACCCGGTCCTGGTCAAGCCGCACCCCCGAGCGGTCCTCCCGCTGGCCCTCACCGTCCGGATCGCCCGCGAGGTCCTCACCGAAGCCGGCTTCGACCCGAACCTGGTGGCCCTCGCCGCCGAGGCCCCCGGCGAAGGCATCGCGAAGACCCTCGCCACCCGCCCCGAAATCCGGATCATCGACTACACGGGGTCCACCTCGTTCGGCGAGTGGCTGGAGACCAACGCCCGCCAGGCGCAGGTCTACACGGAGAAGGCCGGCGTCAACACGGTCGTCATCGACTCCACGGACGACTACAAGGGAATGCTGTCCAACCTGGCGTTCTCCCTCTCCCTCTACAGCGGCCAGATGTGCACCACACCGCAGAACCTCCTGATCCCCAGGGACGGCATCAGGACGGACGCGGGCGTGAAGACCTACGACGAGGTGGTGTCCGACCTCGCGGCCTCCGTCGCCGGCCTGCTGGGCGACGACGCCCGCGCGAACGCGCTGCTGGGCACACTGGTCAATCCCGACGTGAAGGCCCGCCTCGAAGCGGCGGCGGGACTGGGCGAAGTCGCACTGCCCTCACGGGAGATCACCAACCCGGACTTCCCCCAGGCAGTGGTCCGTACGCCGGTCATGGTCAAGCTCGACGGCGCCAAGCCGGACGCGGAAGCGGCGTACATGTCCGAGTGCTTCGGCCCGGTCTCCTTCGCGGTCGCCGTCGACTCCACCGAGGACGGCCTGGAACTGCTGCGCCGTACGGTGCGGGAAAAGGGCGCGATGACGGTGGGCGCGTACACGACCTCGCAGGTGACGGAGGCCGCCATCGAGGAGGTCTGCCTGGAGGAGTCGGCGCAGCTTTCGCTGAACCTGACGGGCGGGGTCTACGTCAACCAGACCGCGGCCTTCTCGGACTTCCACGGCTCGGGCGGCAACCCGGCGGCCAACGCCGCCCTGTGCGACGCGGCCTTCGTGGCCAACCGCTTCCGGGTGGTGGAGGTCCGCAGGCAGGCGTAACCGGCCGGCTTTCCGCCGTCCCACGCCCGCCGTCGTCCGCTTACACAGGGGCGACGGCGGGCGGCCCGCCCCAGTGGAACAGCGTCATGGCCACACTGGTCGCCAGGTTGTAGCTGGACACCTGCGGTCTCATGGGAAGAGCCACCAGTCTGGTCGCCCGGCTGCGCAACTCCGGTGAGATCCCGTGCCGCTCGGAGCCGAACGCTATGAGCGCGTCGTCGGGGACCTCGACGGACCGGATGTCCTCGCCCTCCGGGTCCAGTACGTACAGCGGGCCCGGCGGCAGCTCGTCGAGGCTCCGGCGCTCGACAGCCGTGGCGTAGTGGAGCCCGGCTCCGGCACGCACGACGTTGGGGTGCCACGGGTCCATGTCGCCGGTCGTGACGACGCCCGTGGCGCCGAAACCGGCAGCCAGCCGGACGACCGCTCCGACGTTGCCGAGATTGCGGGGGTTGTCCAGCACGACGATCGGGGCAAGCCGGGGCAGCCGGGAGAGCGCTTGCGCGTTCGCTCCGGCGTCGCGCCGGACCGCCAGTGCGGCGACCGCCGTCGTGTGAACCCGCGGAACCAGCTCACGCAAGGCGCGCGCCGGGATTTCGACAACGGACTCAGCGAGCACACCCGACAGGTCGTCGGCCAGCTCCCGCGCGAGCGCCAGCACGGCCTGCCGGTCGCTCGCGACCGTCAGGCGCACCTCCGCGCCGAAGCGGAGCGCGTGCTTCAGGGCATGGAAACCGTCGAGCAGAACGGCGTTCGGCTCTGCCTCACGCCACTGCCGCACCACAGCCCCGGCCACGTCCTCAGTCATGGACTCAGCCTACGGGGAGCCCGTGACCAGGCCGGACGCCTCGTCTTCACTCGACGAGCGTACGGACCTGCTCCTGCTGCCGGGGTTGCTTGCGCGGCGCCGCATCCGCATCCGCATCCGCATCATGCTTGCGCCCCAGCACCCGGGCCCGTCCCCGCGCCGCCCACCGGCCGACGCGCCGCAGAAAGCCGGTCGGCAGGAAGACCGCGTCGGCGGCGATCATCGCGAGCGAGAAGAAGGGCAGCCCGAGCAGTACAGCGATCGCCGCATGCTCGGCGATCATGACCGCGAGCAGAACGTTCTTGACCCGCCGGTTGAAGAGCGTGAAGGGGAAGGCGACCTGCACGGCCACCGTCCCGTACGTCAGCAGCATCACGATCACGCCGCTGGAGGCAAGCAGCCCGGAAAGCCCCGGCCAGGGCGAGAAGTAGTCCAGGTGCAGCGGGTAGTAGAGCGCGGTGCCGTCCTGCCAGCGCGAACCCTGGATCTTGTACCAGCCGGCGGTGGCGTAGACGAGACAGACCTCCGCCATGATCACGAAGAGACCGGCGTTGTGGAGGAGGTTGGCGATGACGTCGAGGAGAACGCGCGGATGCCCGGGCGCGTAGCGGCCGGCCGCCCACCACAGGGCGTGTACGACCAGCAGACCCCAGAAGATCAGCAGCCAGCCCCCGCTGAGCTCACCCGTGAACGTCAGCGCGGCGAGGCACGCGCCCAGCGCGCCCCACAGGACGGGCCCCACCCGGTCCGGGCGACGGGCACCGCGCCGCGCGTCCAGCGACCACACCTGCCCGCACCGCGTCAGCACCAGGTAGATCGCCATGAGGTGGATGACGTTGTCGCCGCCGTCGCCCATGAAGATGCTGCGGTTCTGCAGCGACAGCACGCCGATCATGAAGAGGACGGACATGGTCCGCGTACGCCAGCCCAGCATCAGCAACGCCGCCGACACGATCGCGAGCCCGTAGACGACCTCGAACCAGACCGTGCTCTGCGACCACATCAGCGCGGTGAAAGCGTGATTGTTCGCTATCAGCTTCTGGGCCATGTCCCAGCTCCACGGCCCGTCCGGCCCGTACAGCTCACGGCGGTGCGGATATTCGCAGAGCAGGAAGAGCAGCCAGGTCAGCGAGAACCCGATCCGCACGACGGCGCTCTGGTACGGCCCGAGGGCGGTGGAGGTGACGCGCTGAACGGCGCGCGCGAGCTTACGGGCGCCAGCGGCCCCGGGCGCGACAGGAGTACGGACGGAGGAGTTCACCGGGCCGCCTCCGACGCGCGCCGCGCACCCTCCGGCAGGTCCGCATCGGTCACCGGCCACCACGGAAGCACCCGATGGGCGGGCCGGGTGTTCGTCTTCTCCTCGCTCCACGACGGCGCCTTCACCCACAACGTCTGCGACCTGACCTGTATCCGCTCGACCTCGCCACCCAGGTCCTGCCGGGCGAGCCGCAGCATGACGGTGCGGCGGACGTAACGCTCGGAGAGGACGCCGCGCATACCGTTCGGCTTGTTCGCGTTGTCGTGCGAGGCGGTGTAGAAGTCCCAGGCGCGCCGCAGCGCGTTCTGGACGGTGTGGCTCGGCAGCAGATTGCCGCGGATCGCCTCGCCGTCCTGGGCGGAGAGGTCGATCCAGTCGGTGGTCTTCCACTGCCCGTCGGCCGTTCGGACCTGCGCCCGCACCTGTACGGCGATGTTCTGCTGGAGCGGATTGGGAGCGAAGAGCTTCCAGTTCTGCTCGAATTCCGGGTAGACCCAGTCGTCGATCGCCTCGCCGTTCTGCTTGGTGAGGGTGTTGGACGGTGCGACGTGCAGGAAGGCCATCCCGATGTGCACGCAGGCGATGACGCCGGCGACGGCGAGCGCCAGGGCTGCCACTGCCTGGTACGGCAGAGACAGAGCCGCGATACCGCCACCGCCACCGGATATGCCTGGGGCGCGAGGGGCGTCCGGGGCCTCCGGGGCCTCTGTGCCAGCCGGAGCTGAAGCCCCTTCCCGCCCGGCGGTCACGCCCCTGTCGTCGTACGAATCCATCCCGCCCCGATCACCGTCGGTCCCCCATCAGTTATCCACAGGGTTGACACCCTACGGGCCGTCGACTCACCATTGAAGTCATCGAACCGAACGATCGGTCGGTCGGGACGCCGGCGGGGAAGAAGCCGGCAGGGACGGCAGGGGGCTCGGATGGCTACAGCAGCTGCGCACCGTACGACGGCTGAAGCGCAGGCCGGAGAGGCGGAGCGGACGGCCGCGTACGAAGCGGCGTTCGACGCCGCGGTCGCGGCGGACGAGCGCATCGAGCCGCGGGACTGGATGCCCGACGCCTACCGGGCCTCGCTGGTCCGCCAGATGGCCCAGCACGCCCACTCGGAAATCATCGGCATGCAGCCCGAGGCCAACTGGATCACCCGCGCCCCCTCACTGCGCCGCAAGGCGATCCTGATGGCCAAGGTGCAGGACGAGGCCGGGCACGGCCTCTACCTCTACAGCGCCGCCGAGACCCTGGGCACCGGCCGCGAAGAGCTCCTCGACAAGCTCCACTCCGGCCGCCAGAAGTACTCGTCGATCTTCAACTACCCCACCCTGACCTGGGCCGACGTCGGCGCCATCGGCTGGCTGGTGGACGGCGCCGCGATCACCAACCAAGTGCCGCTGTGCCGCTGCTCCTACGGCCCGTACGCCCGCGCGATGGTCCGCATCTGCAAGGAGGAGTCCTTCCACCAGCGGCAGGGGTACGAGCTGCTGCTCCACCTCAGCAAGGGCACGCCCGAGCAGCACGCCATGGCGCAGGACGCGGTGGACCGGTGGTGGTGGCCGTCCCTGATGATGTTCGGCCCGCCGGACGACGAGTCGGCCCACTCGGCGCAGTCCATGGCCTGGAAGATCAAGCGCCACTCCAACGACGAGCTGCGCCAGCGCTTCGTCGACATCGCCGTCCCGCAGGCGGAAGCGCTCGGGCTCACCCTCCCCGACCCGGACCTGCGCTGGAACGAGGAGCGCGGGCAGTACGACTTCGGCGCGATCGACTGGGACGAGTTCTGGAACGTACTGAAGGGCAACGGTCCCTGCAACGAGCAGCGGATCTCGCAGCGGCGCACGGCGCACGAAGAGGGCGCCTGGGTCCGGGAGGCGGCGAGCGCGTACGCCGCGAAGCACGGGAAGGCAGCAGCATGACGAACTCCGACTGGCCCCTGTGGGAGGTCTTCGTGCGCTCGCGCCGCGGACTGTCCCACACCCACGCCGGCAGTCTCCACGCGCCGGACGCGGAAATGGCCCTGCGCAATGCCCGCGACCTCTACACCCGCAGGTCCGAGGGCGTCTCGCTGTGGGTGGTGCCGTCGTCGGCAATCACCGCGTCCTCGCCCGACGAGAAGGACCCGTTCTTCGAACCGGCCGCCGACAAGCCCTACCGTCACCCGACGTTCTACGAGATCCCGGAAGGGGTGCGGCACCTGTGAACCGAGTACCTGTGACCGCCGCACTCGCACCCGCGGCCCTCGCCCTGGGCGACGACGCGTTGGTGCTCTCGCACCGGCTGGGGGAGTGGGCCGGACACGCCCCCGTGCTCGAAGAGGAGGTGGCCCTCGCGAACATCGCGCTGGACCTGCTGGGGCAGGCACGGATCCTGCTCTCCCTCGTCGGTGACGAGGACGAGCTGGCGTACCTCCGTGAGGAGCGGGCCTTCCGCAACCTCCAGTTGGTCGAGCAGCCGAACGGCGACTTCGCGCAGACCATCGCCCGCCAACTGTACTTCTCCACCTACCAGGGGCTGCTGTACGGGCAACTGGCGGCCGGGGACGGAGAGTTGGCCCCGCTGGCGGCGAAGGCGGTCAAGGAGGTCGCGTACCACCAGGACCACGCCGAGCACTGGACACTGCGCCTCGGCGACGGCACGGCCGAAAGTCACGAGCGGATGCAGCGGGGCTGCGACACGCTGTGGCGGTTCACGGGCGAGATGTTCCAGCCCGTCGAGGGAGTCGACGTCGACTGGCAGAAGCTGGAGGCCGGCTGGCGGGAATCGGTCGGCGCCGTGCTGGAGCGGGCGACGCTGACCGTGCCCGAGGGGCCGCAGAGCGGCGCCTGGTCGGCGGGAGCGGGCCGCCAGGGGCTGCACACCGAACCGTTCGGGCGCATGATCGCCGAGATGCAGCACCTGCACCGCAGCCACCCGGGGGCGACATGGTGACCGAAACGCTTCTGGAGGCCGAGCTGCGCAGGGTCGCGGGCTCGGTCCCCGACCCCGAACTGCCGGTGCTCACCCTGGAGGAGCTCGGCGTCCTGCGCGCCGTCCACGTCTTCGGGCCCGGCAGGGTCGAGGTCGAGCTGACACCGACGTACACCGGCTGCCCGGCGATCGAGGTGATGTCCACGGACATCGAGCGTGCGCTGCACGAGCACGGCATACCGGAGGTCTCGGTCCGCACGGTCCTGTCCCCCGCCTGGTCGACGGACGACATCAGCGCGGAGGGCCGCCGCAAGCTCGCGGAGTTCGGCATAGCCCCGCCGCGCCCGCAGCCCACCGACGGCGGGCCCGTGCCCCTCACCCTGTCGGTGCGCTGCCCGCACTGCGGCTCCACGGACACCGAGCTGCTCAGCCGGTTCTCCTCCACCGCGTGCAAGGCGCTGCGCCGCTGCGTTTCCTGCCGCGAACCGTTCGACCACTTCAAGGAGTTGTAGATGCTGTCCTCAGACGCCGGACGGGCCGGGTTCCATCCGCTCCGGGTCCGCGAGGTCGAGCGGCTCACCGACGACTCCGTGGCCGTCACCCTCGCCGTGCCGCCAGAGCTCCGCGAGACCTTCCGGCACAAACCCGGCCAGCACATCGCGCTGCGCCGTGTCGTGGCCGGTGAGGAGATCCGCCGTACGTACTCGATCTGCGCCCCGGCCACCGAAGCGCCGCGGGAGCCGGTGCTGCGGGTGGGCATCCGGCTGGTCGACGGCGGCGATTTCTCGACGTACGCCCTGAAGGAACTGGCCGCCGGCGACACGGTCGAGGCGATGGCGCCGGCCGGCCGCTTCATCCTGGAGCCGCGTCCGGGCCGCTTCGCCGCGATCGTGGGCGGCAGCGGCATCACGCCGGTGCTGTCGATGGCGGCGACGCTGCTGGCGCGGGAGCCGGACGCCAGTTTCTGCCTGGTGCGCAGTGACCGCACGGCGGCTTCGACGATGTTTTTGGAGGAGGTGGCCGACCTCAAGGACCGGTACCCGGACCGGTTCCAGCTGGTCACCGCCCTCTCCCGCGAGGAGCAGCAGGCGGGCCTGCCGTCGGGCCGCCTCGACGAGGAGCGGCTGACGGGGCTGCTGCCCGCGCTGCTGCCGGTGGCGGACGTGGACGGCTGGTTCCTGTGCGGGCCTTTCGGTCTCGTCCAGGGCGCGGAGCGGGCGCTGCGCGGCCTCGGCGTGGCCAGAAACCGTATCCACGAGGAGATCTTCCACGTCGACGACGGAACGGGAACGGTCACGAGCAGCCCGGTTACGGCAGCCACCAGCAGCACACTCACCGCCACGCTCGACGGCCGGTCGGGCAACTGGCCGGTACTGGACGGCGAATCACTGCTGGAGACGGTGCTGCGCAGCCGCGCGGACGCGCCGTACGCCTGCAAGGGCGGGGTCTGCGGGACGTGCCGGGCCTTCCTGGTCTCCGGCGAGGTGCGGATGGACCGCAACTACGCGCTGGAGCCGGAGGAGACCGAAGCGGGCTATGTCCTGGCCTGCCAGTCCCATCCGGCGACGCCGGAAGTGGAGCTGGACTTCGACCGCTGAGGTATCCCCGCTCCGACCGCGTACTGCCTCAGGCTGTGTTCATTTCCAGGCTGTGTTCATTTCCAGGCTGTGTTCATTTCCAGGCTGTGTTCATTTCCAGGAACGTGTTCTATCTTGACGCTCCGTCAGATGTCGGGTGTGTACGCGGAATCCGGGGCACGGGGAGGACAAGGACGTGGACTTCACCTTCACCGAGGAGCAGCAGGCGGCCGTCGAGGCGGCGAGGGCGGTCTTCTCGGGCGTCGCGCCCGACCAGGTGCCGAGCCCCGCGCTCACCCCTGGCGCGGTGGCCGAGGACTTCGACCGGCCCCTGTGGGCCAGGCTCGCCGGATCCGATCTGCTGAGCCTGGTCCTGGCGCCGGAACACGGCGGAGCGGGCCTCGACCCCGTCGCCCTCTGCCTCGTCCTGCGCGAGGCGGCGAAGGTGCTCGCCCGCGTACCGCTGCTGGAGACCAGCGCGGTCGCGATGGCCGTACAGGCCTACGGCAGCGCGGAGTTGGCCGCCGAAGTCCTTCCCCGTGTCGGCCGTGGCGAGCTGGTCCTGACAGCCGGCGCCAACGGCCGTACCGGCCATGACCCGGCCGAGCTGGCCGTCACCGCGCAGCAGGACGGCGATTCCTGGCTGCTCGACGGGGTCCAGACGGGCGTGCCCTGGGCGCAGAGCGCGGACCGTATCGCCGTGCCCGCGCACACCGGCACGGGCCGCGCCGTTCTCGCCCTGGTCCCCCGCGGCCACGCGGGCGTCACTCTCGCCGACCAGGTGTCCACCAGCGGCGAGCGCTTCGCCGAGGTCCGCCTCGACGCCGTACGGATCACCGCCCACCAGATGATCGACGCCGAGGGCGGGTGGGAGTGGCTGCGCGATCTCCTCACCACCGGCACCTGCGCACTGGCTCTCGGGCTCGGCGAGCGCGTGCTGGCCATGACGAGCGAGTACACGGGCAAGCGTGAACAGTTCGGCTTTCCCGTCGCCACCTTCCAGGCCGTGGCCGTCCAGGCGGCCGACCGCTACATCGACCTGCGCGCCATGGAAGTCACCCTCTGGCAGGCCGCCTGGCGGCTGGCCACGGGATCGCACGGCGCCCTGCCCGCGACGAGCGATGTGGCGGTGGCGAAGATCTGGGCGTCCGACGGCGTACGCCGCGTCGTCCAGACCGCGCAGCATCTGCACGGCGGCTTCGGCGCGGACACCGACTACCCCCTGCACCGCTACCACGCGTGGGCCAAGCAGATCGAGCTCTCACTCGGCCCGGCCGCCGCCCATGAAGAGGCACTGGGCGACCTGCTGGCCGCCCATCCCCTCAGCTGAACCGGCCCGGCCGGGTCACAGGACGAAGGCGGGGTTTCCGCTGTCGGTGACCATCGGGCGTCCGGCGCCGTCCCAGGCGAGCATCCCGCCGTCGACGTTCACCGCGTCCACGCCCTGCTGCACCAGGTACTGGGTGACCTGCGCGGAACGGCCGCCGACCCGGCACATCACATGCACCCGCCGGCCGTCCTCCACCGCTTCGGTGAGCTCACCGAAGCGGCCGACGAAGTCGCTCATCGGGATGTGCAGTGCGCCCTCGACGTGACCGGCCGCCCACTCGTCGTTTTCCCGTACATCCAGCACGAAGCCGTCGGCCGGCACCGCCGCGGCGTCGACGGAAGGAAGGGGGGCGAAATTCATGGGTCATGCCTTCTCTCGTACATACACGTACATACACAGTGTTCTCATCGGCGGGGCTCGTCCGGCAACCTACTGCACCAGTTTCGCCAGATCCGCCTCACGCTCGGAGACCCGCGCGAGCAGTTGCTCGGCGATCTCGTCCAGCAACGCGTCGGGATCCTCGGGCGCCATCCGCAGCATCGAGCCGATGGCACTGTCCTCCAGCTCCTGGGCGATCAGGGACAGCAGCTCCTTGCGCTGGGAGAGCCACTCCAGCCGGGCGTAGAGCTCGTCGCGCTCCGGCTGCTGCTCCTCGGGCACCGGCCCCGCGGCCCACTCCTCCGCGAGCGCGCGCAGCTGGTCCACATCGCCGCGCCCGTACGCGGCGTTGACCCGCGTGATGAACTCGTCCCTGCGGCCCCGCTCCGTTTCGTCCTGCGCCAGGTCAGGGTGCGCCTTGCGGGCGAGCTCGCGGTAGAGCTTGCGCGCCTCCTCGGTCGGCCTGACCCGCTTCGGCGGCTGCACCCGCTGCTCGGTGAGCATCGCCGACGCCTCGGGCGACAGGCCGTCCGAGTCCATCCAGTCGTGAAACAGCTCCTCGACACCGGGCATGGGCATGACGTTGGCCCGTGCCTCGTCCGCCCTGCGGCGGTCCTCGGGGTCCCCGGTACGGGCGGCCGTGGCCTCCGCGATCTGGGCGTCCAGTTCGTCGAGGCGCGCGTACATCGGACCGAGCTTCTGGTGATGGAGCCGGGAGAAGTTCTCCACCTCGACCCGGAAGGTCTCCACCGCGATCTCGAACTCGATCAGCGCCTGCTCGGCGGCGCGCACGGCCCTCTCCAGCCGCGCCTCCGGCCGCTCAGGAGCCTGACCCTGGTCCTGGTCCCGGCGCTGGTGCTGGCCGCCCTGGTCCTGGACCCCGTTCTCGCGCCGGACCCCGTCCTCGCGCTGGTCCTGAGTCCGGCCCCGAGCCGGAACCTGTTCGGTGCCGTCAGCGCCTTCGGCACCCTTGTCGCTGCCGGCGGTCTGTCCACCGGCGGCCTCGTACCCGGCCGCGTGCGGGCCCTGCGCGTCGTCGTTCCGGGTCGTCGGCTCCCCGGGAGCTTCCTGAGTCACCCGCCCAGCGTACGGGCGGCCGGGCCACCCGTGCTCACACCCCCGCTCAGCCCCTCCGCTCAGCCCCTCCTACCCAGACGCGGTCAGGCCCCGGCCGGCCCCTCGTCACACCCCGGACTCGGCGGCTATCCGCCCGCCCTTGACCGCCGCCACCAGATCCGCGTGATCCGCTTCCGTACGGTCCGCGTACACCACCGCGAAACGCGCCACCGCCTCGTCGAACTCCTCGTTCTTCCCGCAATACCCGGCGACCAGCCGCGGGTCGACGCTGTGCGCATGGGCCCGCGCCAGCAGCGCCCCGGTCATCCTCCCGTAGTCGTCCAGCTGACCGGGCTCCAGCGCCGCCGGATCCACACTGCCCTTACGGTTCCTGAACTGGCGCACCTGGAACGGCCGCCCGTCCACTTCGGCCCAGCCCAGCAGACTGTCGCTGACCACCTGCATCCGCTTCTGCCCGAGCACCACCCGCCGCCCCTCGTGCCCGGCCTCCGGTACGTCGAAGCCGGCGAGAGGCAGATACGGCGTCAGCGCGGAGGCACGCGCCTCCTTCACCTGGAGCACCAGCGGCTCGCCCCGGTGGTCGAGCAGCAGCACCACGTACGACCGGGTACCGACGCTGCCTGTGCCGACCACCCGGAACGCCACATCGTGGATCGCGTACCGCGCGAGCAGCGGCAGCCGGTCCTCGGGGAGCGTCCTGAGATACCCGCCCAGCGCCGAGGCGACCGCGGCCGCCTCCCCGTCCGGCACCCGTCGCAGCACCGGCGGTGCGTCCACGAAGCGCCGTGTCCCGCCGGGCCCCTCGGCCGTCGCGCGGGCGGCGAAGCGCGCGCTGGTGTTGTTACGGGCCTTCTCCGCGACCCGCTCCAGCGTGCCGAGCAGATCGCGCGCGTCCGTGTGCGAGACGAGCTCCTCGTCGGCGATCGCGTTCCACGCGTCCAGCACCGGCATCCTGGCCAGCAGCCGCATCGTGCGCCGGTACGCCCCGACCGCGTCGAAAGCCGCCTGCCGGCATATCTGCTCGTCGGCCCCCGTCTGACGCCCTGCCAGCACCAGTGACGCCGCGAGCCGCTTGACGTCCCACTCCCAGGGGCCGACGGCGGTCTCGTCGAAGTCGTTCAGGTCGATGACCAGACGGCCCGTCGCATCGCCGTACAGGCCGAAGTTCGCCGCATGCGCGTCACCGCAGATCTGTGCGCCGGCTCCGGTGACGGGCGTACCCACCAGGTCGTGCGCCATCAGCCCGGCCGAGCCCCGCAGGAAGGCGAAGGGGGAGGCGGCCATACGTCCGACCCGTATCGGAGTCAGCTCCGGCACCCGGCCGCGGTTCGACTCCTCGACCGCCCGCACCGCGTCGGGCCGCTGCGCGGCGAGCACCAGCGAATCGTGCGAGGTCCGGGGCACCCGTGCCCGCAGCGCCTTGCCCCTGTCCTTGGGCGACTCCGTGGGCGAGCCGTCCGCCGTGCACCGGGCGAAGCCAGGCACCACCGGAATACGCCCCTCGGACACCACCGTCTCGTTCCCGGCCATGGTGCGCCGCCTCCCCCCGCTCCAACATCAACTGCTCACGACCGTACCGCCGCCCGCCGACACCCGTCTCCCCCTGTGGACAACTGACAACTGGACAACTGGACAACTGAGGTCAGGCCCCGACGACCACGCGAGCCACCGCGAGTCCGGCCGATGGCCGACCGGCAGACGCGAGCCACCCCCCACCGCAGACGGGGAGCCACCCCACCGCAGACGGGGAGCCACCCCACCGCAGACAGGAGCCGCCCCTACCGCAGCGTGACGACCGTCGCCGTCCCCACGGCCCCGTCCGTCCCGATCGTCCGTACGTCGCTCTCCCGCCCCGCCGCCAGCCGCTCCAGCCCCGCCGCGTCCGGCTGCAGCCGCCCCCGCTCGAAGACGACCAGGCTCACCCGCGTCCCCTCGGGAACCCGCATCGTCCGGTACTGCGCGTACGTCACCGCATCGCACCCGGAGTACCAGCCGAACTCCGGCTCGTACCCCGTCACCACCAGGCATGGCCGCCCCTGCGCCGCCGCCCCGATCTCCCGCGCGACCGGCACCGTCGACCCGGCCAGCCGGGTCGGCCCCGGCATCGCGCCGTGGGCCACCACCTGCGCCGTACCGAGCACCGTGAGCCCGGCGAACGCGGCCACGGCGGCCAGCACGGGCGCACTCCACGCCGCCCCCGCCAGCCCGGCCACCGCCTCCACACCGAGCACGGTGAGCAGAACCACGGCCAGGTAAACGAACCGCGGCTCCCCGTCCGTCGCCATGCCGAGGACCACGAACACCAGCACAGCGGCCGTCCCCAGGAACACCCGCCGCCGGTCGTCCCGCCGCCGGTCGTCCGGCCGCTGCCCGCACCGGCCGCCGCGTCCCGCCAGGACCCGCCGCAGCGCCGCCCCGGCCGCCCACAGCCCCGCGGCCATCACCACCGCACCGAGGTCCCCCGCCAGCCGGTACGGAAAGACCGCCAGGTAGTAGACGAACCCGTCGCCCACGTACGCGCGATTGGCCTGCGAAGTCGCCGAGAGGATCATCCCGAGCGGCGAGCCCGTCTCCCGTACGGCATGCCAGAAGTGCGGTACGAGCCCCATCACCAGCACCACGGCCGCCCCCACCAGCCGCCGCCCCTGGGCCATCCACGCGCGCGGGCCGTACGCAAGGACCGCCGCCAGCCCCACAGCGAGCAGGTTCCCCACCACGCCGTACCGCAGATAAAAGGCAGCCAGCGCCACCGCCGACACCCCCCACAGCGCCCGCGACCCCTCCTTCTCCTGCGCCCGCACCAGCAGAAAGACGACGATCAGCAGCAGCCCGGTCGCCCCGATGTCATTGAGGTACTCCGGCACCCTGCGCAAAAACCCCAGCCCGCTCAGCAGCACCACCACGATCACCACCGCGCGCCGCCGCGAGGTCCAGGCGGCCGCGACGAGATACGTCACCGTCAGCGTCCCCAGCACCAGTACGAGCGTCACCGCACGCAGGGCCCCCACCCCGTCGGCAACGCCCGTCCCGCCACCCGCACCGCCGTACAGCCACAGCGCGAGCGCCCCCAGTGCCGGAAGCCCGACGGGCCGGTAGACGCCCCACCCGGCGTCCGGCGTCCCCTTCACCCAGGAGCGCGCCTTGTTCGCGTACACCGCTTCCTCATGACCGAGGTACGGCTCGAAATCCTGCAGCACCGCCCACACCCCGGCGGCCACCGCCAGCACCCCCACGACGTACGCCCGGACAGGCACCCGCCGCAACACGTCCAGACCCCGCAGCCACCGCGGGGGTATTCGCTCCCCCCACAGTGGCCTGGATATGAGCCAGGCCGGGCCCGCGACGAGCAGGTACGGCCACGGCTGACACCCCGGCAGCCATCCGCCGAATCCCGCCACCAGCAACGCCTGCTGAGCACCGGCCAGCGCCGTGAACACCACGGCCACCACACCGGCGGCCTTCCTACGGGCCACCACGAACTCCCCCGCCCCGAAACCGACCGCAAGCAGCAACAGAAACGGGCCTCATCGTGATCGACGATGAGGCCCCATCCGCGCCAGCCTAACGTTCGCGCCGGCAGGCGATGACGCGGCCGCCCCACCTGCCGCTACCCCGCCGGTGCACGCTCCGTACGCCCGTGCCGACGCTCACCTCGAGGGCTCGGGGGCGATCTCCTCGATCAGGCCCTCGACGAGCGTCTTGATCTCGTCGCGGATCGGGCGTACGGCCTCAACGCCCTGCCCGGCCGGGTCTTCCAGCCGCCAGTCGAGGTAGCGCTTGCCGGGGAAGACGGGGCACGTGTCGCCGCAGCCCATCGTGATGCAGACGTCCGACTCCTTCACGGCCTCGGCCGTGAGGATTTTCGGCGTCTCGGCGGAGATGTCGATGCCGACCTCGCGCATCGCCTCGACGGCGGCCGGGTTCACGGCGTTACCGGGGCTGGACCCCGCCGAGCGGACCTCGACGCGGTCTCCCGCCAGGTGGCTGAGCCAGGCGGCGGCCATCTGGGAGCGGCCCGCGTTGTGGACACAGACGAACAGCACAGAGGGCTTCTCGGACATCAGGGATCTCTCTTGTCTCACGACGGAATCAAGCGCCGGGGACATCAGGCACCGGGACATCAGGCGCCGGGACATCAGCACCCGATGGCACAACACCCGATGGCATCAGCGGCCACTGATGTGACAGTATCAGCCCATGATGACGTCAGTCGACACTGAACTGATCCGGGTGCTGGCCGATCCGCTCAGGCTCCGGATCGTGACCCTGCTCGCCCGCGAGACCCTCTGCACCACGCACCTGGTCGAGGAGACCGGCGCCCGGCAGACGAACCTCTCCAACCACCTGCGCGTCCTGCGCGAGGCCGGGGTGGTGGAGACCGAGCCGTGCGGCCGGTTCACCTACTACAAGCTCCGGCCCGACGTCATCGCCCACCTGGCCGACCAGTTCGCCGAGCTGGCCGAAGCCTCCCGTACCGCCGCCGAGAACAAGAGGGCCTGTCCGTGACCCGCACCGAAGCACCCGCGACCACCGACGAAGCCTCGGTCGTCGCGAAGCTCTCCACACTGGACCGCTTTCTGGCCGTGTGGATTCTTCTTGCCATGGCACTGGGACTGGGCCTCGGCCGCCTGATCCCGGGCCTCAACGACGCCCTCGCCAAGGTCGAGATCGGTGGCATCTCACTGCCCATCGCCGCCGGCCTGCTGATCATGATGTACCCGGTCCTGGCGAAGGTCCGCTACGACAAGCTCGACGCGGTCACCGGCGACAAGAAGCTCATGATCTCGTCGCTCGTCATCAACTGGATCGCCGGCCCGGCGATCATGTTCGCGCTGGCCTGGATCTTCCTGCCGGACCTGCCGGAGTACCGCACCGGCCTGATCATCGTCGGCCTCGCGCGCTGCATCGCCATGGTCATCATCTGGAACGACCTGGCCTGCGGCGACCGTGAGGCCGCCGCCGTCCTCGTCGCCCTGAACTCGGTCTTCCAGGTCATCGCGTTCGGCCTGCTCGGCTGGCTCTACCTCGACCTGCTGCCCGGCTGGCTCGGCCTCGGCGAGGGCGAGCACCTCGACATCTCCATGGGGAAGATCGCGCTCAACGTCGTGATCTTCCTCGGCATCCCGCTCGTCGCCGGCTTCCTGACCCGCCGCTTCGGCGAGCAGAAGATGGGCCGGGAGAAGTACGAGAACACCTTCCTGCCGAAGATCGGCCCCTGGGCGCTGTACGGCCTGCTGTTCACGATCGTCATCCTCTTCGCCCTCCAGGGGAAGACGATCACCTCGCAGCCGCTGGACGTGGCCCGGATCGCGCTTCCGCTGCTCGTGTACTTCGCCCTGATGTGGTTCGGCACGTTCCTGCTCGGCAAGGTCATCGGCCTGAATTACGACCGCACCGCGACCCTCGCCTTCACCGCGGCGGGCAACAACTTCGAGCTCGCCATCGCGGTCGCCATCGCCACCTTCGGCGTCACCTCCGGCCAGGCCCTGTCGGGTGTCGTCGGCCCGCTGATCGAGGTGCCGGCCCTGGTCGCGCTCGTGTACGTATCCCTGGCCTGGCGCAAGAAGTTCGCACCCACAGCCATCACCACCACCCGGTAGGCAGCGCGCCCCTCCGCGCACGGCGTGGCACCCTTGACGTCCACGCGTCAGGAAGGTGCCAACGGCGTGTCAGAACGGGGAGGGACATGGCGGACCGGGACGCGGCCGAGGCGTACCTGGAGGGGTACGCCCAGATCCTGGCCGGTGCCTGCGCCACCGGCAGGCGGCTGACCCGGAACGAGCTGGCGACGCTGCGGGCGCAGGGTGAGCGGGCCGCCGAGGCCGGCCTCGGACTGCGCTTCCTGGTGCGCGCCCACCTGTCCGCCGCCCAGGACGTACGGGCGAGCCTGCGGGGCGCGAGCGCCGACCACCTCCTCGCGGCGGTGGAACAGGCCGTGGACGCCTTCGCCGAGGGCCATGAGCGGGCCCAGCGGCTCGCGATCCGCCAACAGGAGGCCGCCCGGCGGGAGTTCATCGACGACCTGCTCCACGGGCGCAGCGACGCCGGTCGGCTCGCCGAACGAGCCGAGCGTTTCGGGCTGTTGCTGTCCCACGCGCACGCGGTCGCCGTGGCCCGGGGCACCGAACCGTACGAAGACGGCTACGCGGTCACCCGCGGCATCGAGGCGTCCCTGGCGGCCCGTTTCGCGAACCGCCGGATCCTGCTCACCACGAAGAACGGCCGGCTCATCTGCATCGCCCCCGGCGACGAGGCCGACGTCCTCGGCTTCTTCGCCGAGCAGGCGTACGCGGCGACCGACGGCGGCCAGGTGGCCATCGGCCGCCCCCACCCGGGCGTCGGCGGAGTGGTCCACTCCTACGAGGAGGCACTCAACGCCCTCGACCTGGCCGCCCGCCTGCCCCTGGAGGCCCCGGTGCTGCACGCCGCGGACCTCCTGGTCTACCCGGTCCTCACCCGCGACCGGCAGGCGATGGCCGACCTGGTACGCAGCGTCCTCGGCCCGCTCCAGCAGGCCCGCGGCGGAGCGCAGCCGCTGATCGACACCCTCGACGCGTACTTCCACACCAGGTGCGTGGCCGCCGAAGCCGCCCGCCGGCTCTCCCTGAGCGCCAGGGCGATGACCTACCGGCTGGAGCGGATCCGCCGGCTGACGGGCGCCGACCCCGGTGACCCCGGCGACCGCTACACCCTGCAGACGGCGGTGGTCGGCGCCCGCCTGCTGGACTGGCCGGACCAGCCGCTGTGACCCTTCGCGCCGTACCGGGGCCCGCGCAGGAGCCGGTTCAGCGCTGTGCGGGCGTCCCCGGACCGGTACGAGGCTGCGGGTGCCTGCCGAGCAGTTCGGCCAGCCCCCGGCGGGTGGCGGCCAGGACGACACGGTCCTGGGACTGGAGTACGTAACCGGGGTGGAGGTCCCAGACCAGGCCGGTGGGGCGCTGTTCGCCGTCGGCCGGGTGCGGGGTGGACAGGTCGGGGCGCCGGTCGGCGGGGGCGGTGGTGTCCAGGGCGAGGACGCGCCAGGCACCGGGCCGGAAGGTTTCCGCGACGGTACGGCCCTCCAGTTGCGGGTAGCCGGCGACCACGAGTGCGGCGAAGACGAGCACTTTGCGTTCGACCGGTATGGCGCCGAGGATCTGGCGGCCCATCATCGCTCCGGCGAAGGCGGGGGCGGCCAGGTGGGAGACGCTGCGGCTGCGGGTGAGCGCGTCGGGGTGGGCGGCGCGCAGGGTGCGGTAGACGGCGGTGGCAAAGTCGTCGTCGTACAGCCGCAGCGCGACGCGCAGGTCCGCCTTGACCGTACGGGCGTAGAGGGCGGCCTCCAGGTTGGTGGTGTCGGAGGACGTCAGGGCGAGCAGGGCGTGCGCGCGGTGGATTTTCGCCGCTTCCAGGACGCCCTCCTGCGTCACGTCGCCGATCACGGTCGGGACGCGCAGGCGGCGGGCCAGCGCGACACCGCGTGCCTCGGGGTCCTCCTCCACGCACACGACGGGGATGTCGAGGTCGCGCAGCCGGGCCAGGACCCGGGTGCCGATCTTGCCGAGGCCGAGCAGGACGACGTGGCCGGCCAGGCCGCGCGGCGGGCGGCGCAGGGCGGCGGCACCGCGGAACGTGCCCAGCGCCTCCAGCCCTCCGGCCACCAGGAGCGGCAGGAGGGCGAGACCGACCAGTCCGGACAGGAGCTGGAGCACTTGCCGGGCCGTGGACTCGCCGACGGCGGGGTCGTTGATGGAGAAGAGGTCGAGAAGGGTGATGTAGGCGGCGTGCAGGAGCCCGTCGTCCGTGACCTGCCAGGCGGCGACCGCCAGGGCGAGGACCGCCAGGCCGGTGCCGGCGACGGCCCAGCGCAGGCGGCGGGAGAAGAGCTCGGAGAGCGGGACACCCCGGCCCGCCAGACGGCCGGCCGGCAGGACCGGGCCGGTGTGGGTCACCGTTTCGAGGACGATGGTTCCGCGCCCGGTGGCGGCGGTGACGGTGCGGGGGTCGGGCAGCAGTTGGGGCCCTGCCGTGCCGCTGCTGTCCGAACCCTCCTCCCCGGCCGGGTCGTTGGTGGTCGCGGAGAGCAGGGCGAGGGTGCACAGGCCGGGATCGGCGACTTCGCCGCGTCCGGGCGGGGTGCGTTCCACCGCACGCAGCAGCAGCCCGTCGGCGTGGACGACCTTGCTCGTGCCCGCGACGGCGGTGGCGGCCAGGGCGGGCGCCGCGGTGTCGGCGTCGGAGAGGACGGTGGTGGACGCGTCGAGGGCGGCGGCGTCCAGGTCCGGCAGGGCGACGAAGGCGGCCTGGTCGAGGAGTTCTTCCAGGTGCTGGCCGAGCTTGCGGTTGTAGAGCCGGATGACCAGGCGCAGACCGGGGTTGAGGCGGCGGGCCGCGAGCGCGGCCCGGATGTTCGTCTCGTCGTCGTCGTAGACGAGCGCCAGTGCGGCGGCCCGTGCCACGCCCGCAGAGGCCAGCACCGCCTCGGTGGGCTCGTCGGCCTCCACGGTGGCGGGATCAGCCGCCTCGGGGGCGGGTGGCGTTCCTGTCATGGCGGCGGACACCCGCCCCAGGAGGGCGGAGGCCCGGCCCTGCCCCGGCACGGCGAGCCGGGGGCCGAGCGCCGGTCCGCCGCCGGGCCGGACCAGCACGACCCGCTCCCGGTAGACGTCGCGGAGCTCCGCGGCCAGCCGGTGGGCCAAGGCGTCGTCACCGCACACGATCATGTGTCCGGCCGGCGCACTGTCCGTGGAGCGCTGAGGGGGAAGTGAAGGCACCTGCGTAGAGTGCCTCGCCCGGTGCGGGGATCGCACGGGAATCCCCCGGCCCGCCCGCCGTCGCCCAAAAAGAAGAGTGGCCGCTGAACTGGTCAGGCGGCGTACTGTCCCAGCACCTTACTCATCCCGGCCAGCACGGACGGCTCCACGCGGTAGTACACCCAGGTGCCCCGGCGCTCGGACGTGAGCAGCCCCGCTTCCTTCAGCTTCTTCAAGTGATGGCTGACGGTGGGCTGGGAAACGCCGACGTCGGAGATGTCGCACACGCATGCCTCCCCGCCCTCGTGCGACGCGACCGCCGAGAAGAGCCGCAAGCGAACGGGATCGCTGAGTGCCTTGAACATCGCGGCGGTGCGTACTGCTTCGTCCGCGGTGAGGGGGCGCTCGTTCAGCGGCGGGCAGCAGGGCACGATGTCCGGCTCCAGCAGCGGCAGGACCTTTGCGTTCGACATACGTCTATGTTGACACGCATCGAACCAACCTCACCCCTCCAGACCCGGAACCAGCAAGATTAATTCGACACGCGTCTATGTTGACAAGGGTCTATGCAGGTGCGAGCCTCATGACATAGACACACTTCGATACAGGGACGTGTCGCCCTTACGGTCGCGCCCCCACCTCCCCAACAGCCCCGCCACCAAGGAGACCGCAGTCATGAGCGAGCAGAAGCTTCCGGTCGTCGTGATCGGCGCCGGCCCGATCGGCCTGGCCGCCGCCGCCCACCTCGTCGGGCGCGGCATCGAGCCCCTGGTCCTGGAGGCCGGAGCGGCCGCGGGCGCCGCCGTCCGCGAGTGGAGCCACGTGCGGCTGTTCTCCACCTGGGCCGAGGTCGTCGACCCGGCGGCCGAGAAGCTGCTCGCCCCGACCGGCTGGTCCGCGCCCGACGGTACGACGTACCCCTCGGGCGGTGACTGGGCCGCGGACTACCTCCAGCCGCTCGCCGGCGTCCTGGGCGACAAGGTCCGTTTCGGTGCCCGCGTCACCGGTGTGTCCCGCCTCGGCCGCGACCGGGTCGTGGACGCCGGCCGTGAACAGCAGCCCTTCACCGTCCACGTCCTGAACACCGACGGTACGGAGGAGCGGCTCACCGCCCGCGCCGTCATCGACGCCTCCGGCACCTGGTCCACCCCCGGCCCGATCGGCGGCGACGGCCTGCCCGCCCTCGGCGAGCGCGCGGCCGCCGACCGCGTCTCCTACCGCGTACCCGACCTCAACGACCCTGTCGTACGGGCCCGTTACGCCGGCAAGCGCACGGCCGTGATCGGCTCCGGCGCCTCCGCGTTCACCGCGCTCGCGTACCTGGCCGATCTCGCCAAGGAGACGGACGGGACGCACACGGTGTGGATCCTGCGGCGCGGGATCGGCGGTGACACGTTCGGAGGCGGCGGAGCCGACCAGCTTCCGGCGCGTGGCGCGCTGGGCCTGGCCGCCAAGGCGGCCGTGGACGACGGGTACGCCTCCGCCGCCACCGGCTTCCGCATCAGCGCCGTCGAGAAGTCCGGCGACCAGGTGGTCCTCGTGGCGCAGGACGGCCGCCGGCTCGACCCGGTCGACGAGGTCATCGTCCTCACCGGGCTCCGCCCCGACCTCTCGTTCGTCTCCGAGCTCCGCCTCGGCCTCGACGAGCGCCTCCAGGCACCGGCCGGGCTGGCCCCGCTGATCGACCCCAACCAGCACTCCTGCGGCACGGTCTACCCGCACGGCGTGAAGGAACTGTCCCACCCCGAACAGGGCATCTACCTGGTCGGCATGAAGAGCTACGGCCGCGCGCCGACGTTCCTCGCCATGACCGGTTACGAGCAGGTCCGCTCCATCGCGGCCGCCCTCGCGGGCGACCAGGAAGCCGCCGAACGCGTCGAACTGACACTCCCGGAGACCGGCGTCTGCGGCGGCGCGGGCCTGTTCGACGAGCCAGGTGCGGCCGAGCCCCAGGGTGGAGGCGGCTGCTGCGCCGCCCCCTCCACCTTCCAGATCGGCTCAGGGGCCCCGGCCACTTCCGGCGGCTGCTGAGCTCCCCACCCCACTCACCCGGCAGGAGGCACACCATGTCGCGCGTACAACTCGCCCTGCGCGTCCCCGACCTCGCCGCGTCCATCGCCCGCCTGTCCCACGCGGGCCTGACCACGGCGGAGTAGAGGGACACCACCTGTTGCTACGCCCTCCAGGACAAGGTCTGGGTCCACGGACCCGGCCGGGAACCCTGGGAGGTGTACGTCGTCAAGGCCGACGCCGGCACCCTGGCCAAGCAGCAGGGCAGCACCTGCTGCGGCTGACCTCCGCACCACCCGACCCACACCACTCGATCCGGACAACGCGAAACGGACAACGCGAAACGGGCCTCCGCGGGCGACTTCCGTCACCTGCCGAGACCCGTTTCGTCGGTTTCTCAAAAGTGCGCGAGGGGGGATTTGAACCCCCACGTCCCTAAGGACACTGGCACCTGAAGCCAGCGCGTCTGCCGTTCCGCCACTCGCGCATGAGTGGTGCCGTTCGATTCTCTCACTGGTTTGTGCGAGCGCCTGACGACATGCAGAAGATTAGCACGGTGGCCAGGGTGGATTCACACCCGTTGTTCAGGGGGACCCGAGGAGGGGAACGAGGTGGGGAACGAGGAAGGCAACGACGCAGGGCGACGGCAAAGGAACGCCGCCGCCCGTCACCCACTCCTCCAGAGTGCTCCCCGGGTGCGGGACACTGTCAGTGGGCCACCTCTACGATCCCTGTGAGAGGTGACACTCATCCACTGTGCAGACAAGGGGAACCAGCCGATTTCCCGACGCGTGGATACGATCAGTAAGCAGTACCAGGACGACAACGACGGAGGAGGTGCCCCATGGGAGTCCTGAAGCGTTTCGAGCAGCGTCTCGAAGGTCTGGTCAACGGCACCTTCGCCAAGGTCTTCAAGTCCGAGGTCCAGCCCGTCGAGATCGCCGGCGCCCTCCAGCGCGAGTGCGACAACAACGCCACCATCTGGAACCGCGAGCGGACCGTCGTCCCCAACGACTTCATCGTCGAGCTCTCCACCCCGGACTACGAACGGCTCAGCCCGTACTCCGGCCAGCTCGGCGACGAGCTCTCCGGCCTGGTCCGCGACTACGCGAAGCAGCAGCGCTACACCTTCATGGGCCCCATCAAGGTCCACCTGGAGAACGCCGACGACCTCGACACCGGTCTCTACCGCGTACGCAGCCGCACCCTCGCATCGAGTACGTCGCAGTCCGCCCCGCCGCAGAGCCCGGCCCCCGGCCGTCCCGCCCCCGCACCCGCCGCCCCCCGTGGCGGCGGCTACGGCTACCCGCCGTCGACCGCCCCCGGAGCGCCCCCCATGCCCGCGGCCCCGCCGCCCGGCGCCAGGCCCGGCGGACCGGCAGCCGTATCCGGCAGACCGGCCGGCGCGGGCCCCGGCCCGATGCCGGGCACGCAGACGCGGCGCTGGATCGAGATCAATGGCACCCGCCATCAGATGTCCCGCCCGACGCTGGTGCTGGGCCGCAGCACCGAAGCAGACGTGCGGATCGACGACCCCGGCGTATCGCGCCGGCACTGTGAGATCCGGACCGGAACGCCCCCGACGATCCAGGATCTCGGGTCCACCAACGGGATCGTGGTGGACGGACAGCACACCACCCGCGCTACGCTCCGCGACGGCTCGCGGATCGTCGTGGGCAGCACGACCATCGTTTATCGGCAAGCCGAAGGGTGAAGCGGGGGCAATGTCAGAGCTGACCCTGACGGTCATGCGGCTAGGTTTCCTGGCCGTACTGTGGCTGTTCGTGATTGTGGCCGTCCAGGTCATCCGCAGCGATCTGTTCGGTACGCGGGTCACGCAGCGCGGCTCACGCCGCACCGCGTCCGCCGACGCCAGACCGCAGCAGGCCGGACGCCAGCAACAGGCTGCGGCACCGCCGCAGCAGCGCCAGCGCCGCGGCGCCCCCACAAAACTGGTGGTGTCCGAAGGCACACTCACCGGCACGACGGTGGCCCTCCAGGGGCAGACCGTCACGCTGGGGCGGGCGCACGATTCGACGATCGTGCTGGACGACGACTACGCGTCCAGCCGTCATGCCAGGATCTACCCGGACCGTGACGGCCAGTGGATCGTCGAGGATCTCGGGTCCACCAACGGCACGTATCTCGACCGGACCCGACTCACCACCCCGACCCCCATTCCGCTGGGCGCGCCGATCCGCATCGGCAAGACCGTCATCGAGCTGCGGAAGTAGTACGAAAATGAGCGAGCGGAGCGAGCGAGCCGCGGCGGTCCCCACAACGGATCACCGCGGGCTCCCGACCGGAGGGTGGGCACCGTGCGGATGTACCCGGAGCCGACGGGCGAGGTGCGCATGAGTCTGTCACTGCGCTTCGCCGCCGGATCGCACAAAGGCATGATCCGGGAAGGCAACGAGGACTCCGGTTACGCCGGCCCACGCCTTCTCGCCATCGCCGACGGCATGGGAGGGCAGGCCGCCGGCGAGGTGGCCAGCTCCGAGGTCATCTCGACCCTGGTCACCCTCGACGACGACGTACCCGGCTCGGACATCCTGACCTCGCTCGGCACCGCCGTGCAGAGCGCCAACGACCAGCTGCGCATGATGGTCGAGGAAGACCCCCAACTGGAGGGCATGGGCACCACGCTCACCGCCCTCCTGTGGACCGGTCAGCGCCTCGGCCTCGTACACGTCGGCGACTCACGGGCGTACCTCCTGCGCGACGGCGTACTGACGCAGATCACCCAGGACCACACCTGGGTGCAGCGCCTCGTCGACGAGGGCCGCATCACCGAGGAAGAGGCCACCACCCACCCGCAGCGCTCCCTGCTGATGCGCGCGCTGGGCAGCGGCGACCACGTCGAGCCCGACCTGTCCATCCGCGAGGTCCGGGCCGGCGACCGCTACCTGATCTGCTCCGACGGCCTGTCCGGTGTCGTCTCCCACCAGACGATGGAAGAGACGCTCGCCAGCTACCACGGCCCGCAGGAGACCGTGCAGGAGCTCATCCAGCTCGCCCTGCGCGGCGGCGGACCCGACAACATCACCTGCATCGTCGCGGACGTCCTCGACGTCGACGGCAACGACACCCTGGCCGGGCAGCTCAACGACACGCCGGTCGTCGTCGGCGCGGTCGCCGAGAACCAGCTCCAGGCCCACGACGGCGGCGCCATGCAGACCCCCGCGGGCCGCGCGGCGGGCCTCGGTCGGCCCCTTCCCCAGCAGCCCGCACCGGGAGGCGCCTTCGGCCCTCCCGGCAGTGGTGACAACGGCGGCTACGGAGGTGCCCCCGACGGCACCTTCGGCGCGTACAGCGACGAGGACTTCCTCAAGCCGCGCACCGGCCGCAAGTGGCTCAAAAGATCCTTCTTCGTGTTCCTCGCGCTCGCCGTCGTAGGCGGCGGGCTGTACGGCGGCTACCGCTGGACCCAGACCCAGTACTACGTCGGCGCCAACGACGAACACGTCGCGCTCTACCGGGGCATCAGCCAGGACCTCGCCTGGGTCTCCCTCTCGAAGGTCGAAAAGGACCACCCCGAGATCGAACTCAAGTACCTCCCGCCCTACCAGCGCAAGCAGGTCGAGGAGACCATCACCGAGGGCAGCCTCGCCGACGCGCGCGAGAAGGTCACCGAACTCGGCACCCAGGCCTCCGCGTGCAAGAAGGACGAGGAACGCCGCAGGATCGAGCGCGAGAACCGCGAGAAGGCAGAGCGCGAAAAGGCAGAGCGCGAGAACGACGCTCGTACGGGCGAGGGCGAAGCCGGCGGAACAACCGGCTCCGGCGCCACCACCCAGACCACCAAGACCCAGAAAATTCCGACGGCTACAGCTCCGCCCACTCCTGGCCCCAGCCTCTCCGAGGAAGAGCAGAAGCTGGTCTCGCAGTGCGGTAAGCCGTAAAGCCGTAGGGGGCCTTACCAAATGAGCGTTGTCACCAACACGACCACCATCGGCGCGATCGAAGCGCCGAGCCGACGCAACACCGAGCTGGCGATGCTCGCGTTCGCCGTCATCATCCCGGTCTTCGCGTACGCCAACGTCGGCCTCGCCAAGGACGGCAGCCTGCCCGCCGGCATGCTCGGCTACGGGCTAGGACTCAGCCTGCTCGCGGGCGTCGCGCACCTGATGGTGCGCAAGTTCGCACCGTACGCCGACCCGCTGATGCTGCCCCTGGCCACCCTGCTCAACGGGCTCGGCCTGGTGCTGATCTGGCGGCTCGACCTGGAACCGACCATCACCACGGACGCGCTCGGCGGCGCGATGGCGCCCAAGCAGATGATCTGGTCGGCGCTCGGCGTCGCCCTCTTCCTGGGCGTCCTGCTGTTCCTCAAGGACCACCGCGTACTCCAGCGCTACACGTACATCTCGATGGTCGTGGCCCTGGTGCTGCTGATCCTGCCGATGTTCTTCCCGGCCAAGTTCGGCGCACGGATCTGGATCACCATCCCCGGTGTCGGCTCACTCCAGCCCGCCGAGTTCGCGAAAATCATCATCGCGATCTTCTTCGCCGGCTACCTCATGGTGAAACGCGACGCACTCGCCCTCGCCAGCCGCCGCTTCATGGGCATGTACCTGCCCCGCGGCCGCGACCTCGGACCGATCCTCGCCATCTGGGCCCTCAGCCTGATGATCCTGATCTTCGAGACCGACCTGGGCACCTCGCTGCTCTTCTTCGGCCTCTTCGTGATCATGCTGTACGTCGCCACCGAACGCACCAGCTGGGTCGTCTTCGGCCTCACCCTCAGCGCCGCCGGCGCCGTCGGCGTCGCCTCCTTCGCCAGCCACGTACAGTCCCGCGTCGAGAACTGGCTCAACCCTCTCGCCCTCCAGGACGGCGGCGTCACCGAAACCGCCCAGGCCGTCTACGCCTTCGGCTCCGGCGGCCTCTTCGGCTCCGGACTCGGCCAGGGCTACTCCCGCCTCATCGGCGGCATCGCCCCCAAGAGCGACTACATCCTCGCCACCGTCGGCGAGGAAATGGGCCTCACCGGCCTCATGGCGATCATCCTGCTGTACGGCCTGCTCATCGAGCGCGGCGTACGCACCGCACTCGCGGCCCGCGACCCCTTCGGCAAGCTCCTCGCGATCGGCCTCTCCGGCGCCTTCGCCCTCCAGGTCTTCGTCGTCGCGGGCGGCGTCACCGGCGTCATCCCACTGACCGGCATGACCATGCCGTTCCTCGCACAGGGCGGCTCCTCCGTGATCGCGAACTGGGCACTCATCGCCATCCTGCTGCGCATCAGCGACACCGCGCGCAGGCCCGCGCCCGCCCCCGCACCTACGTCCGACGCCGAGATGACCCAGGTGGTCCGCCCGTGAACAAGCCCCTGCGCCGGGTCGCGATCTTCTGCGGCCTGCTCATCCTCGCCCTGCTCGTACGCGTCAACTGGGTGCAGTACGTCAAGGCCGACGAGCTCGCCAAGGACCCCAACAACCGCCGCGTCCTGATCGACCGCTACGCCCACAAGCGGGGCGACATCATCGTCGACGGCAAGGCGATCACCGGGTCCAAGGAGTCGAGGAGCGGCGACTTCAAGTTCCAGCGGACCTACAAGGACGGTGCGATGTGGGCGCCGGTCACCGGCTTCACCTCGCAGCGGATGGGTTCCAACCAGATCGAGTCCATCGAGGACGACATCCTCACCGGCACCGACGACCGCCTGTTCTTCGACCGCACACTCTCCATGTTCACCGGTGACAAGAAGCAGGGCGGCCACGTCGTCACCACCCTCAACGGCGCCGCCCAGCGCGCCGCCTACAAGGGCCTGGGCAGCCGCAAGGGCGCCGTCGCCGCGATCGACCCGAAGACGGGCGCGATCCTGGCCCTGGCCAGCACCCCCTCGTACGACCCCTCGAAGGTCGCCGGCAACACCGACGAGGACGTGAAGAACTGGCAGAAGTACGAGAAGGACCCGGACAAGCCGACGACGAACCGGGCGCTGCGCGAGACCTACCCGCCCGGCTCCACCTTCAAGGTCGTCACCGCGGCCGCCGCCCTGGAGCACGGCCTGTACGACGACGTGGACGCGAAGACCGAGTCGCCGCTGCCGTGGAGGCTGCCGCTGTCCACCAAGAACCTGGTGAACGACGGCAACCACCCGTGCGAGAACGCAAGCCTGCGCGTCGCCCTGCAGTGGTCCTGCAACACGGTCTTCGGCAAGATCGGCGCCGACCTCGACAACGACAAGATGCTGGAGACGGCGGAGAAGTTCGGCTTCAACGAGCAGCAGTTCGTCCCCGTCCGCTCCAATGCGAGCGTCTTCTCCAAGGACATGGACAAGGCCCAGACCGCCCTGTCCTCCATCGGCCAGTTCAACACCGCCGCCACCCCGCTCCAGATGGCCATGGTGACCGCCGCCATCGCCAACGACGGCCGGCTGATGAAGCCGTACATGATCGACCGGCTCACCGACCCGAACCTGGACGTCCTGGAGAGGACGAGCCCCGAGGAGATGAGCACTCCGCTCTCTCCCGAGAACGCCCAGAAGCTCCAGGAAATGATGGAGACGGTCGTCAACGAGGGCACCGGCACCAAGGCCAAGATCCCCAACGTGACCGTCGGCGGCAAGACCGGCACCGCGCAGCACGGCGTCGACAACAGTGAGAAGCCGTACGCCTGGTTCATCTCGTACGCCAAGACCGAACAGGGCTCCCCGGTCGCGGTCGCCGTCGTCGTCGAGGACGACAACGCGAACCGCGAGGACATCTCCGGCGGCGGTCTCGCCGCCCCCATCGCGAAGGACGTGATGCAGGCGGTCCTCGACAGGGAGAAGTGACGCCGGTCACCTGACAGCCGCGTACGCCCACGTCGCGGTACCGGTCGGGTATCAGCTGACAGTCACGGGCGGACCAGGTTCGGCCCGCCCGGTACCGTATGCGCGGACAGCACACCGCCGGACCACACACAGGTGCGGTCGGGACAGACGGAGAGGGCTGGATTAGCTATGGAAGAGCCGCGTCGCCTCGGCGGCCGGTACGAGCTGGGCTCGGTGCTCGGCCGTGGTGGCATGGCCGAGGTCTACATCGCGCACGACACCCGGCTCGGCCGCACCGTCGCCGTGAAGACGCTGCGGGTGGATCTCGCCCGCGACCCGTCCTTCCAGGCCCGGTTCCGCCGCGAGGCCCAGTCGGCGGCCTCTCTGAACCACCCGGCGATCGTCGCGGTCTACGACACCGGCGAGGACTACGTCGACAACGTCTCCATCCCGTACATCGTGATGGAGTACGTCGACGGCTCCACCCTGCGTGAGCTGCTGCACTCCGGCCGCAAACTGCTGCCCGAGCGCACACTCGAAATGACCGTGGGCATCCTCCAGGCGCTCGAGTACTCACACCGCGCCCAGATCGTCCACCGCGACATCAAACCGGCGAACGTCATGCTGACGCGCACCGGCCAGGTCAAGGTCATGGACTTCGGTATCGCCCGCGCCATGGGCGACTCCGGCATGACGATGACGCAGACCGCCGCGGTCATCGGCACCGCCCAGTACCTCTCCCCGGAGCAGGCGAAGGGCGAGCAGGTGGACGCCCGCTCCGACCTGTACTCGACGGGCTGCCTCCTGTACGAGCTGCTGACCGTACGGCCGCCGTTCATCGGCGACTCCCCCGTCGCGGTCGCCTATCAGCACGTACGGGAAGAACCGCAGCCTCCGTCGAACTTCGACCCCGAGATCACGCCTGAAATGGACGCCATCGTCCTGAAGGCGCTGGTCAAGGACCCCGACTACCGCTACCAGTCCGCCGACGAGATGCGCGCCGACATCGAGGCCTGCCTCGACGGCCAGCCCGTAGCGGCCACAGCCGCCCTCGGCTCGGTCGGTTACGGCGGCTACGGCGGCCACGGAGACGACCAGCCCACCACGGCGCTGCGCTCGGCCGACGGAGGCGGCGCCCCCACGTCGATGCTGCCGCCGGTCAACCCGGACGACGGCGGCTACGGCTACGACGACCGCCCGGACCGCCGCAGGCAGCAGAAGAAGAACAACACCTCGACGATCCTGCTCGTCCTCGCGGGCATCCTCGTCCTCGTCGGCGCGATCCTCATCGGCAAGTCCGTCTTCGGCCCCGACAGCGACAAGGGCAACGTCAAGGTGCCGGTCCTGGTCGGAGAGACCCTCGCCAAGGCGAAGGAACTGGGCACCAACTCCGATCTGACGGTCAAGGTCGGAGAGCGCAAGGAGTGCGAGGAGCAGCCCCAGGGCAAGGTCTGCAGCCAGTCCCCGGACAGCGGCCAGGAGGTCGCGGAAGGCTCGGTCGTCACGGTCGTCGTCTCCACGGGCGCACCGAAGATCGAGGTCCCCGACGTCATGGACCAGTCGAAGGACCGGGCCACCCAGAACCTTGAGTCCAAGGGCTTCCAGGTCGACACCAAGCAGGTCGAGTCCGAGAAGACGCCCGGCACGGTCATCGATCAGGACCCCGAAGGCGGCACGAAGGCGGAGAAGGGCGAGACGGTCACCCTCTCCATCGCCAAGTCCACCAAGGCCGATGTCCCGCCCGTGGTCGGCCAGCCCTTCGACGCGGCCAGCAAGCAGCTCACCGACCTCGGCTTCCAGGTCTCCCGCGTCGAGGAAGAGTCGACCCAGCCCCCGAACACGGTCATCAAGCAGGACCCCGTGGGCAACAGCCAGACCGACAAGGGCGGCACCGTCACCCTGACCGTCGCGAAGGCCCCGGCCCAGCCGGAGCAGGTCGCGGTACCGCCCGTGGCCGGCCAGAAGCTCAAGGACGCCCGCAAGGCGATCGAGGACGCCGGCCTGACCGTCGGCACGATCACCGAGCCGCAGGACGACGAAGCCATCGTCGTCCTCACCCAGCCCGCGGCCGGCCAGCAGGTCCCCAAGGGCACGGCCGTCAACCTGACCACCGCGGGTGATGGCGGTGGTGGTGGTGACGGCGGCAACAACGGCGGCGGCAACAACGGCGGCAACGACGCCGGCGGCCTCTTCGGAGGCGGCTTCGGCCGGGGCGGCGACAGCGACTAGCCCGCCGGCGGCAGCACGCGGAAGGGCCGTGGACTTCGAGAGAAGTCCACGGCCCTTCTTGCTTCCCACTGAGCTCCTTCAAGGAGCTCAGTGGGAGACGTCGAACGACTCGCCGAAACCCGATCGTGTCTTCATATGTACGGACTCGTTGAGCAGATCACCACTGAGTTGCTGCAAGCAACTCGGTCCAGCCAGCGAGCAAAGGGCAAGGAACCGTGTTCAACGAAACCGTTCTACTGGAGTCGAAGTCACTGCGCGAAAGCGTGGCCGCCCGAACCGACGTACTCGACAGGGTCAAGGCCCTGTCGCTACTGCCGGACGGCATGCACGTCACCACCGCAATGGTCGCCACCTACTTCCAGGTCGGCATGGAAGCGATCAAGTCGCTTGTGAAGGACCACAGGGCGGAGTTCGAGTCGAATGGATACCGTGTTTTGGCAGGTACAGAACTGAGGTCCTTCAAGGACCTCAGTGGGAACCCGTCGCACACAGCGACCCTCGCACTGTTCTCCCGGCGCACAGTCCTCAACGTCGCCATGCTCCTCCGGGACAGCGAAGTCGCACGTCAGGTGCGTACGTACCTTCTCGACGCCGAATACATCGCCCGCACTCAACCTGTGGATAACTTTGTCCACACAACCCCTGACCCCCTCGACGACCGCATCGACAGACGCATCACCCACATCCTCGGCAAGGCCGTCGTCCCCATGTTCAACGCCCTCATCGAATCCTCGGGCGAGCAGCGCAAGGAGCTCATCTCCCTCCGCGACGACGTGCAGCGGATCGAGCGGAAGCTCGTCCAGCACGACGTACGGCTGGTACGGCTGGAGCGCGTGCAGGGGCAGCGCGGGCTCGCCGGGGTGATGGCTTCCATCGACGGCATGAACTGGCGGGAGTTCGAGGAACACGTCGCCCAGCTGCTCCGCCGCGACGGCTGCACCGACGTAGAAATCCACGGCGGAAGCGGCGACCGAGGGGCGGACATCACCGGTCGCACGGCCGACGGGCGCCGGTTCGTCGTGCAGTGCAAGCACTGGGCTCCGTACCGCTCCGTGCTGAGTGGAGAGATGCAGAAGTTCGTCGGCTCCAAGACCCTGCACGCGGCGGACGTGGCCGTGTACGCCGCGACCTGCCCGTTCACCTCCGAGTCACTCGCCATCGCCGCACAGGCTGGCATCACCGCCGTACACCGCGGCCTGCTGGAAACCTGGAGCGCGGGGGCAATGCTGGAGGTCCTGCGCTAACAGCAGTCCGCGAAAAAGGGCCCGAAGTCGCAAGTCGAAGTTGCGACTTCGGGCCCAGCTCATGGCGAGAGTGACAGCGTGTCACTCTCGAAAGCGAGACGCCTGACTCTCTTTCTAAGCTGCGAGCTGCAGCTTAGAACCGGTCGGCACGCTAGCTCAGCTCCGCCGGCGGCGTGCGGTGTCTGTCGACCTTTTCCGTGCGTTCCAGCTCGCCCCACACGATGTACCGGTGCTTCGACGTGTAGACCGGCGTGCACGTCGTCAGCGTGATGTAGCGGCCCGGCTTCTTCTTGCCCGATTCCTTCGGGACCGGCTTCAGTACGTCCACGTTGTACTTCGAGGTCTCGGGGAGCTGCGCGTACACCTTGTACACGTACCAGGTGTCCTTCGTCTCGAAGACGATCGCGTCGCCGTCCTTGAGCTTGTCGATGTTGTGGAACTTCGCGCCGTGCCCGTCCCGGTGCGCCGCCAGCGAGAAGTTGCCCTGCTTGTCCTGCGGCAGCGCCGACTTGACCGGGTCTGTGTAGTAACCGGCGACGCCACGATTGAGATCCTTGGCGTCGGTGCCCTTCCTGACCAGGATCTCGCCGTTCTTCATCGCGGGTACGTGCAGGAAACCGATCCCGTTCTTGGTGTCGAGGGCCCCGGGGCCGCCCGCCCACCGGTCGCGCACCTCGTTGCCCTGCTTGTCCGCGTCGCGGTCCGCGAGCACGTTCGTCCACCACAGCGAGTAGACGACGAACAGGCCGAGGATCAGGCCCGCCGTGATCAGCAGCTCCCCGAAAAGGCTCACCGCGCCCGCGACACGCCCGCGCTTCCTGCGCGCCGCGGGTGCCGACGCGGGCACGGGCGTGCCGGTCTGCTCGTCCTGATCGGTCGTCCTGGCTGCCACCGCACCCGTCCCCGTCCTGAGTCTCATACGTCCGGCCGGCCCGCTCTAGCCGACGAGCGCGTCGGGCTGCCCCTTGCTGCGCGGCCGTTCGTCGACCATCTTGCCCCACACGATCATTCGGTACGTACTCGTGAATTCCGGTGTGCACGTCGTCAGCGTGATGTACCTGCCGGGCCTGGTGAAACCGGAACCCGGCGGCACCGGCCCGATCACGCTCACGTTCGAGGGCGAAGTCTGCGGCAAGATGCTCGCCATCTCGTACGTGTAGTACGTGTCCTGCGTCTCGACGACGATCGGATCGCCCGGCTGCAACTGATTGATGTACCGGAACGGCTCGCCGTGCGTGTTGCGGTGCCCCGCGACCGCGAAGTTGCCCTGCTTGTCCGAAGGCATCGCCGTCTTGAGCTTGCCCTCCGCGTAATGGCCCACCATGCCGTTGTCGAGGACTCTCGCCTTGTCTATGCCCTCGGCGATCGGGACGACGACGTCCAGCTTGGGAATGTGCATGATGGCGAAGCCCTGCCCGGGCTCGAACGCGCCGGGCTTGCGGCCGTTCGCCCAGTCCTCCTGGATCTTGTCCGTCTCCTTGCCCGCGAACAGACCGGCACGGACATTCGTCCACCACAGCTGGTACGTGACGAACAGCAGCATCAGCACGCCCAGCGAGATGAACATCTCCCCGAAGAAGCGGCTGGCGACGACCGCCGGGCTGTCCTTCGCGGCGCGGGCGGCGCGCCTGGCCTCAAGGCGGGAGCGCGGCGGCTCGGGGCTCGCCTCAGCCTTCCCCCCGCCCTTCGCCTCGGGGGCCCTGCCGCGGCCCCTCTTCCCCTTGGCCGCCCTGCGACGCTCCGCGCGGCCACCAGTGACCGGTACCGCCCCGGCCTCCGCCATGCGCCGGGTGTCGTCCGTCCGCAGGGCCACGGTCTCGTCGTCGAAGACGGGAGCGGGGGGCGGCGGAGGGGCCGGCGCAGGTGTCGAGGCGGGTGGTGCCGAGGTGGCCGGGGGTACGGGCATCGGCTCGGGGGCCGCTGCGGGCTGCTGGCCGCCGTACCAGCCCTGGGGCCGCCCCTGGGAGCCGTACGACCCCTGAGGCTGCTGGAGGGGCTGCTGAGGCTCTCGTACGGCCTCGTGCGCGGCCTCTTGCGCGGCTTCTTGCGCGGGCCGCGCGGACTCCATGGGCCGCACGGGCTGCCGGTACGGCTCGTACTGCTGCTCGTACCCGGAATTCACCGGCTGCGCGGCGGGCGGCGCCGTCGCCGGCCGGAACCACGGCGAGGTCACTCCGGCGTCGGGCCCCGGACCCGGACCCGGCGCCGCAGCCGGCCGGTCCTGCCCCGGCAGCGGATCGTTCAGCGGATCCGCGAGCTGCTCCACCGCCGCCTCGAACGCGCCAGCCGCCTCGTACGCACCCTGCTCGTACGAGGCTTCCCGGCCGGCGTCGTGCTCGGGGCGGAGCTCCGTCACGCGGCGGCCTTGCCCACCACCGGCGCGAGCCCGGCCGCCCGCTCCACCGCCCCCGGAAAGCCGCACCGCGCCAGCCAGTTGGCCAGCATCAGGTGCCCGTGTTCGGTCAGTACCGACTCGGGGTGGAACTGCACACCCTCGACCGGCAGCTCCCGGTGGCGCAGACCCATGATGATCCCGTCGGCCGTACGCGCGGTGACCTCCAGCTCGGCGGGCAGCGCCTGCGGTTCGGCCGCCAGCGAGTGGTAGCGCGTCGCCGTGAAGGGCGAGGGCAGCCCGGCGAAGACGCCGACGCCCGTGTGCGTCACCGGAGACGTCTTGCCGTGCAGCAGCTCGGGCGCCCGGCCCACCACACCGCCGTACGCCACCGCCATCGACTGCATGCCCAGACAGACGCCGAAGACCGGCACACCCGTCCCGGCGCAGTGCCGCACCATGTCGACGCACACGCCCGCCTGTTCGGGGGCGCCGGGGCCCGGCGACAGCAGCACCCCGTCGAAGCCGTCCTGGGCGTGGCTCAGCTCCACCTCGTCGTTACGCAGCACCTCGCACTCGGCGCCGAGCTGGTAGAGGTACTGGACGAGGTTGAAGACGAAGCTGTCGTAGTTGTCGACCACCAGGATCCGCGCGCTCACTGGCCCGACCCCCCGTCCACCGTCACGTCGTTGAACGGAAGCAGCGGCTCCGCCCACGGGAAGACGTACTGGAACAGTGCGTAGACGACCGCGAGGATCAGTACGAACGCGATCAGCGCCCGTACCCATGCGTTGCCCGGCAGATGCCGCCAGATCCAGCCGTACATGCTGTCCCTTCCGTTCGGTCGAAACCCAGAGTAAAGGGCGACAGCGCGGGCTCGTGGGTCAGCCGCTCAAAGCGCGCGGCTTCCCCTCCTCCACGGGCTGGGTGGCGTCGAGGTGCGCCCACACGACCAACCGGTGACTGCTGCCCCACTCCGGCTCGCACGTGGTCAGCGTCAGATAGCGACCGGGACCGTCGAAACCGGCCTTCCGGGGAACGTCGTCGATCACACCGATGTCGCTCGGAACGGTCCGGTACGGCGTGTTGTCGACGCGGTACGTGAACCAGGTCGCCCCGTCCGTCAGCACCACCGCGTCACCGGGCCGCAGCCCGGGGAAGTCCTTGAAGGGGTCGCCGTACGTACGGCGATGACCGGCGACGGAGAAGTTCCCCGTCTCGCCGAGCCGCGCCGTCCCCTCGTAGTGGCCGAGCCCCTTCTGGAGGGTCCTCGTCCGCGTGCCCTCCAGGACGGGCCAGCCCCAGTCCTTGCCGAAGCGCGGCACGTACATCACGGCGAAGGGCCTGCCCGGCTCGTACGCCTCGGGAGCTGCGGCCTCGGGGGCCGCGGTGGGGGCGGCGGTGGGCAGCGGGCCGCGCGCCCACGTGCCCTGGAGTCTGTGGATCTGCCCGTCGCTCGCGTCGGCGGCCTTGATCCCGGTCCAGAACATCACGTACACGACGAACAGCACGATCAGGGTGCCCACGGTGACGCACAGCTCGCTGAAGGTCCTGACGACTGCTCGCACCGACACCGGCTCCCCCAGGCGTTAGCTCACGGGCTTCGCGTAGTGGAGATCCACTGTGCCCGAGTAGCCGGGCAGAGTCATCGCCTCGTGTTCGTCGACTTTCCAGCCGAGGCCGTACGCCTTGACGTACAGCTGGTAGTTCTGGAGCGCCGTGGAGGCCGTGAGCGCACGCTGGAGCTGATCCCGGTCACCGATCGCCGTGACCTTGTACGGCGGCGAGTAGACGCGGCCCTGGAGGATCAGGGTGTTTCCGACGCAGCGCACCGCGCTGGTGGAGATCAGCCGCTGGTCCATGACCCTGATGCCCTTGGCGCCGCCCTGCCACAGGGCGTTGACGACCGCCTGGAGGTCCTGCTGGTGGATGACCAGGTCGTTCGGCTGGGGCTCGGGGTAGCCGGGGTTGGCCGTGGCGTTCGGCGGGGCGTCGTCGAGGGTGACGGTGAGGCCGGCGCCGGAGAGCTTCTGGGTGCCGGCGGACGCCTCCAGCGCCTTGAGCTTGGCGTCCTCGGCCCGCGTACTGCTGTCGCCGCGCTGAGCGAGGGCGTCGACGTCGTCGCGTACGGCCGCCGTCGTCTCGCCCAGCTCCTTGTTCTTGTGACTGCGCTGGTCGATCAGGTCGGAGAGCTTCAGCAGCGAGGCATCCGTACGGATATTGGTGCCCTTGGCCGTATTGAAGCTGGTGACGAAGATCAGCCCGGCGAGCGCGAAAACCCCGGCCGTCAACAGCCTGACCGGCCGCAGGGCGGGGCGGCGGGCGGGCTCGGTGGGGGAGTCGGCAGAATTGCTCAACGTACCCTTATCTCCTTCGACGCCGCGGAAGCACTACGCTAACGGACGCCCGGGGGAGGCAGTGTTTCCCCGTCGCCCCGCACCGGGCACCAGCCACAGTTCCCTGCGCGGTAACGCAGCGCATCGACAGGAGAGTCCCTCGTGCCGAAGTCACGTATCCGCAAGAAGTCAGACTTCACGCCGCCGCCGGCGGCCTCGAAGCAGGCGACGAGCATCCGGCTGACGAACCGCAGCTGGGTGGCTCCGGTGATGTTGGCGCTCTTCCTCATCGGGCTCGCCTGGATCGTGGTCTTCTACGTGACCGAGGGCGACCTGCCGATCCAGAGCTTCGACAACTGGAACATCGTGGTCGGGTTCGGCTTCATCGCCGCCGGCTTCGGCGTCTCCACGCAGTGGAAGTAGACCGCCCGCGCAAGCTCTGACCAAAGGTTATCCACAGCGTTGTCCACACGGTGGGGAAAGGTCAGACGATCTGTGGATAACTCACAGGGTGTTGACGCCGGTGTGACTGCCGGGGCCATCTGAGTCGTACGGTCTGCCCCTTGTCCCGACTGGAGAAGAGCCAGTTCAGCGACGAGGGGCACACCTGTTCCCACCCGTTCCCCCTGAATGCACAAGGTCCGGCGGCCGCTGTGGACAACTTCACGCACAACCGTCGACGTCGGCGCTCACGTGAGCATGACCGTCCGCGCCACGACCAGGCCGACGGTCGCCAGGAGCACCAGCCCACAGGCGCCGTACTGCACCAGCGCTCGGCGCTCGCGCGGGGCGTGCACCAGGGCGATCGCGACGAGGGTGCCGGCGATCAGGCCGCCGAGGTGCGCCTCCCAGGCGATGCCGGACCAGGTGAATGTGAACAGCAGGTTCAGCGCGAGGAGCACCAGAACCGGCCTCATGTCGTACTTCATGCGGCGCATCAGGACGGCGGTGGCGCCCAGGAGTCCGAAAATCGCACCGGAGGCGCCGAGCGAGGGCTGATTCGGCGCGGCGATGAGATACGTGAGTGCGCTGCCCGCGAGGCCCGACAGCAGGTAGAGCGCCAAGTAGCGGGCACGGCCCAGGGCCGCTTCCAGCGGGCCGCCGAGCCACCACAGGCCCAGCATGTTGAACCCGATGTGCCAGAACTCCTGATGCAGGAACATCGAGGTGACCAGCCGGTACCACTCGCCGTCGGCGACCCCGACGACCTGGAAGGTCGTGCGGCTGACAGCGAGACCGATGAGATCGAGATCGTTGACAAGCGTCTCGCGCGACAGCACAGCGATGAACATCGCCACATTGATCGCCAGCAGGATCTTGGTGATCAGCCGTGGATCGGCGGTGACCGTACCTCCCGCGATCGTGCGCGGGCGGCTCGCGGCCGGGGCGTGGCCCGTGCCCGTGCCTTCGCGTACACAGTCCGGGCACTGGAAGCCGACCGACGCGCTGATCATGCACTCCGGGCAGACGGGGCGTTCGCAGCGCGTGCAGCGGATGCCCGTCTCGCGGCCCGGATGCCGGTAGCAGTGGTCCATCGGTCCGTCCCCAGGTCCTAGGTGTGCCTCTTGGCGGTACGGCTCACCGCAACGCCCCGCCTATCCAGTACGGACGGGCGGGGCGGTTTGGTTCCCGCAGCGGCGGGCCTCGCGGGTCCGAGCGGTCTCAGCGCTCTCAGCGGTCTCCGCTGTTCTCGACGAGCACCGATTCGATGACGACGTCGGTGAGCGGACGGGCGGTGCGCGGGTTGGTCTTCGTGGTCACGATGGCGTCCACCGTCTTCTGGCTGGCGGCGTCCATGACCTCGCCGAAGATCGTGTGCTTGCCCGTCAGCCACATCGTCGGCGAAACAGTGATGAAGAACTGCGAGCCGTTCGTGCCCGGTCCGGCGTTCGCCATCGCCAGCAGGTAAGGCCTGTCGAAGGCGAGGTCGGGGTGGAACTCGTCCTTGAACTCGTAGCCGGGGCCGCCTGTGCCGTTGCCCAGCGGGTCCCCGCCCTGGATCATGAAGTCGCGGATCACGCGGTGGAAGACAGTGCCGTCGTACAGCCGGTCCGTGGTCTTCTGCCCCGTTTCGGGGTTCGTCCACTCCCGCTCACCCTGTGCGAGCTCCACGAAATTCTTGACCGTCTTCGGCGCGTGATTCGGCAGAAGCCGGATCCGGATGTCGCCCCGGCTGGTCTTCAGGGTGGCGTAAAGCTGCTCGGCCACGTTGTGCCTTCCATAAGTCTTTGCTGATGTCTCCCGATCCTCGCACGGAGGGTTTACGACGAATAGCCGCCGAACCGGCACACGGGGCGGCGAACCGTGGCATTGTCGTTCGCGTCCGCCCCGCACCACCTTGCCCTGAGAGCCCGGAGATTGCCCCGAGTCGCCGCCCATGACCCGGATGCCCGCCCACACGTGCCGTGATGGCCTCCGGCGGGCATGATTTTGGAATCGGTGGATAGGCGATATACCGAACCGCCACCAAGGAGGAGGATCCAGTGACCCGCATCGACAGCGTGCGCGCCGCATCCGAATCGGCGAAGGAGAGCGTGCTGCACGCCGCGGAAGTGGTGGCGCCCTACGCCGGTACGGCCAAGGAACACGCCACGCAATATGCGCACGAAGCCCGCGTACGGCTGGCGCCGAAGGTGTCCAAGGCCGCTCGTCAGGCCCGTGTCCAGTACGGAGTGCATGTCGCGCCGCGCATGGAGCAGGCCCGCACTCACGTGCCACCGAAGGTGGACGTGGCCGCGCACCGGGCCGCCGTGCGTACCCGGCACGCGGCCCGGCAGGCCGCCGAGTACACCGTTCCGCGCGTCGAGCACGCGATGGCGGCCGCGCAGCCCGTACGTGAGCAGGCCGCCGCGCGCAGTGCGGCCGCCGTGGCCGCCCTGCGCGGGCAGATCACGGCGAAGGACATCCGCAAGCTCGTCAAGAAGCACGAGCGGCGGGCCAGGGCCGGCCGGCTGGTCAAGGGCTTCGCGGTCGTCGGTGTCCTGGCGGGTGGCGCCTTCGCGGCCTGGAAGTGGTGGGACAAGCAGGCCAACCCGGACTGGCTGGTCGAGCCCCCCGCCGCGACCGAGGTCTCCGACCGGTCGCCGCTGACCTCGGTCGACGGCAGCGGTCAGGTGCTGGACCCGGAGGTCCAGGCCAAGCAGGCCGAGGCCGAAGCGCAGGCGGCTGAGCGCGACAAGAAGAACAACTGACATCACGTGCGGACGGGTGCCGGGAGACCTTCGGGTCCCCGGCACCCGTCTTTTGTCTTCCCGTGCGCTGTCTTCCGTGCGCTGTCTTCCCGTGTTCTCTTTCGTAGGGGCCGGGCGCGACGAAAGTGTGCGGCGACCGCCTCGGCCCGCTGCTTAGAGTGCGACCGTGGACGTGTCATCGAAGTTCAGGGCCGCACGGTTGTGGCTGGCGGGCCCCGAGGCCTGGTCCGGGCGCCGTATCGCGGGCGAGATCGTCCTCGCCGTGGTCCTGGCGCTGCTGGCGGCCGGGACCCAGGAGCTGATCGGCAGCACGGGACTTGTGCAGTTCGCCGCGGCCCTCGCCGTCGCCGTGCTGTCGCTGCTGCGCCGCAGGCTGCCCGCCAGTGTGCTGGTGATCTCGGGCGGAGCGGCCGGGGTGCTGGCCGGATTCGGACCGCTGCTGATGGTGTCGGGGTGGTCGGCGGGGCGCCGGATCCCGGGCGCCGGGCGGGCGCTGGCGGCCTTCACCGCGTCGTACGTCCTGACTATCGCCATCGGGGTCAGCTCGCAGTGGCCACGGTTCTCCCCGCTGTCGCTGATCCTGTTCAGCACCCTGTACTTCCTCGCGACGACGGTCGTCCCCGGTCTCGCCAGCCGCTACTGGACCCAGCGCCGCACGCTGCTGCACGCCCTCCAGGAGCACAACGCCCAACTGCTGCGCGAGCGCGCCATGGTGGCCGGACAGGCGCGGCTGCGTGAGCGGCAGCGGATCGCCCAGGACATGCACGACAGCCTGGGCCACCAGCTTGCGCTGATCTCCGTGCACACCGGCGCCCTGGAGGTCGACCCCGCTCTGACGGGCCGCCAGCGGGAGGGCGTCGGCGTACTGCGCAACGCTTCGGTGGCCGCCATGCATGAGCTGCGCGAGGTGGTCGGCATCCTGCGCGACGGAGTGGAGCGGGACGACGCGGCCACCGCTCAGGGCCCGCCGCCCGTCGATGACCCGCACCCGGCGGCGCGCGGCGCGGCGGGCATCGAGGGCCTGGTGGCGGCGGCGCGGGCGGCCGGGAACAGTGTCGAGCTGCGGTGTACGGGCGTGCGGCGCCCGCTGGCCGCTGCCGCCGATCATGCGGCGTACAGGATCGTGCAGGAGGCGCTGACCAACGCGTACAAGCACGCGCCGGGTGCCGCGATCACCGTCGAGCTGCGGTACGAACCGGACTCGCTGGTCGTCGAGATCGCGAACGGCCCCGCCCCGGCGGACCCCGGTGACGTCGTCAGCGGCGGGCAGGGCCTGACGGGGCTGCGCGAGCGGGCCCGGCTCGTCGGCGGCATGGTCCACGCGGGGCGCACCGACGGCGGGGGGTTCCGGGTCGCCGGAGTCCTGCCGTACGGCGCCGAGGGTCTGCCGCCGGCCACGGTCGCGGCGTCCTTCGCCGCGCCTTTGGTCGATGCGCGGGACGACTTTCGGCAGCAGTCACCGTCGGTCCCCGTCAGCGACGGTGGTCCTGTAATGGACTGGACCGTTGTACAGAGGGAGCTGACGATGAGCGGCAGGCGCGGGAGCAGGGCAGGCGGGGTGGCACTGGGCTGCGGGATCGCGGTGGCGGCCATGGTGCTGCTGGCGGTCGCGGGAGGATTCGGCCTGTTCTTCCTCGCGGGATCGGCGGAGCGGGGCATGATCGAACCGAGTGAGTTCGAAGCGGTGAAGGTCGGCACGTCGGAGACGGAGGTCCGCGACGGCCTGCCGGACGGGGACTCCTTCATGACGTCGGGCCTTGAGGACAGCGGGCCCGCGAAGCCCGAGGGGTCCGACTGCCTGGTTCTCGCGTCCTCGGAGGCCGCCGACAGCGTGTCGGCGGAGCCGGTGTTCCGCTTCTGCTTCAGGGACGGCAAGCTGATCGAGAAGAAGTCGTACGACGTCGCGCAGTAGATGAGCGGCAGCTGTGGGGGTAAGCGTGACGGTTGCGCACATCAGGGTGGTGATCGCGGACGACGAGCCCCTCATCCGGGCGGGGATCCGGATGATCCTCACCTCGGACCGGGCCATCGAGGTCGTGGCGGAGGCGCACAACGGCCGTGAGGCGGTCGAGCTGGCGCGCGTCCACGCGCCGGACGTCGTGCTGCTCGACCTTCAGATGCCGGTGATGGACGGGCTCACCGCGCTCGCCGAGCTGGGCAGGGCGGTCCCCGCGGCGCGCGTGATCGTACTGACGACGTTCGGCGAGCGGGAGAACGTCCTGCGGGCCCTGGAGAGCGGCGGCGCGGGTTTCCTGCTGAAGGACTCGGCGCCGGCGGAGCTGATCCGCGCGGTACGGGCGGCCGCGGCCGGGGACGCCTATCTGTCGCCGGGGGCGACCCGGCACGTCGTGGAGCAGCTCGCCTCCGGGCGGGCGCCGGGCCGCGCCGAGGAGGCGCGGCGGCTGGTCACGGCACTGAGCGGCCGGGAGCGCGACGTCCTGGCGCTGCTCGGCGAGGGCCTGTCCAACGCGGACGCGGGCAAGCGGCTGCACATGAGCGAGGCCACGGTGAAGACGTACGTCAGCCGCATCCTGGCGAAACTGGGCTGCGAGAACCGCGTACAAGCGGCGCTGCTCGCGCGGGACGCCGCGCTGTGAACCCCACGGAACAAAAAATCCACTGATGGGCCCACGCCGACATTCAATTGCGATCGCAATTTCGAAGGCGAGCCGCACCCCGGAATCATGGGCTTCAGCCCTCTGCGTCTGGCGAACAGGCAAAGAGACAGCGTGTCCGCGCAAGGGGTTGCGCCCCGCGTCTGACCTCACGGGACACGGGGGAGGCGGCACGGGTGGCCGGCCAATTGCGAGTGAAACCGTCGGAGCTGCATGCGGCCGCGAGCGCGCAGCATGCCGTCGCCGAGGGCATGAAAGGCTCGATCGACAAGTCGGTCGCAGATGCTAAGGCGGCTGCAGAGTCCCCGAAGGGATAGGCCGTCGGAGCGGAACTCCAGGAGATCGAGGCCAGTTGGAAGCTCGCGCTCAACGGGCTGTACCACCGCTTGGACACGGGCTCGTTCAATCTGCACGACACAGCCAAAACCCACGACTGGAACGAGCAGATGGTGGCGGCGGATTTCGAAGCCTTCGACGGGACAGGCGGTGGCGTGATCGCTTCGGCATCGACGACGACGGGAACGTCAGGCTGCCGAAGGAATGGGAGATCCCGCGGGAAGACGGGAGCGACAGGACCCAGTACGAGCGTCAGGTCAAGGAAGCCCAACGCCAGGACTACGAGGTGGAGATCAACCGGACCCTGAACGACGCACTGGAAGCCAGCGGTGAGGCGCAGAAGGCCTTGGCGGAGCTCAACGGCGAGGTCCTGGACCAGAAGAACAAGCAGATGGCCGCGGAGTCCGCGCGGGACGTCGACAAGGTGATGGACCGGCTCGGGGTGGAGGGGCCGAAGATACCCGGCAACCCCAACGACGCCGCTGAGTGGTGGCAGGGCCTGGACCCTGCCCAGCAACGGGAGTACGCCACTCTCTACCCGGACCGGATCGGCGCCACCGACGGCCTCCCCTCCGACGTCCGCGACGATGCCAACCGGCTCCACATGGAGCAGGAGCGCAACGCACTGCGCCGCGGCGACGCGTACGGGGTCCACGGCAATGACGAGCGCCGCCACAATCTGGAGGTCCTCAAGGCGGAGCTCGACAAGCGCGGGGCCCCGCAGAACAAGCAGCTGTACCTGCTCAACCACGACGCGGGCGGCGATGGCAGAGCGGTGATCGCCATGGGCAACCCGGACACCGCGGACAATGTCGCGGTCCAGGTCCCGGGCACTTCCACCACGATGGACTCAGCCGGCGGTCAACTGAACCGCATCAGCAAGCTCCAGGACGCAGCCGAGGACGCCGACCCGGGGGCTTCCACCTCCGCGGTGTACTGGCTGGGCTACGACGCTCCCGAGGCGCCTGTCGGTGAAGCCGCGAACGTCGATGTCGCAGGCAGCGGCCGGGCCGAGGACGGTGCCCAGGATCTGCGGGACTTCACCCACGGCCTGCGGGCCTCCCATGAGGGTGAACGGGCGAATCTCACCGTCATGGGTCACAGCTACGGAAGCACCACCGTGGGCGTTGCGGCGTCCGGCGGTGATGGCCTGGACGCGGACAGCATCGCCGTGGTCGGCAGCCCCGGCATGACGGTGGACCGGGCGAGGACCTCAACACGGACAACGTCTACTTCGGCCAGGCCTCGGACGCCCCCATCGCCCGGGCTCAGGGCACCAACCTCGGCCGCGGGCCGACCCACCCCGACTGGGGTGGCACCAGGTTCGAAACCGACACCAGCGGCCACAGCGGTTACTGGGACGATGACAGTCAGCGCCTGGCCAACCAAGGCAAGATCATTGCCGGCCAGCAGCCCGGAGAGTACGTACCGCCCGCAAGGCGCAACGCGGAGTAGACACCGCCCCCCCCAGCGACCGCACCCCTGTGCCACCCGCACCATGGCGCAGTCCGCCCCGTCACCCTCCCGAGGACAATGTTCCGCAAACGCGCCCCTGTGGCAGCTCTGACCCTCTTGACCACCCTCCTCACCGGAGCCTGCATGTCCCAGCAAGCGGATGACATCAACAAGCCCCTGCCGCGCAAGAGCCGTGCGGAGTCCCTGGCCTGGGCCAAGGAGTACACGACGGCCATGGCGCACTACGCGGAGGTGAAGATCACTGACGATCCCGCCCCCAGGGAACACTTCCAGGACTGCGTCGGCCAGAACGACGAAGTGCCGGAGGACGGGCGCTACACCCTCACCTACGCCGCCTACGTCAAGCTCGGGGAGGACCAGCACATCGCCACCGTCCGCAAGCTCCGCAAGGCCCTCGAAGCTCACGGAGTGCGCATCACGGGCCACACCGAGCGCCCCAAGACGACCGAGGCCATCCTGTACGGCAAGAACGACAAGGAGGGCTACTTCATCATCGCGGACTCGGTGAACCCTCCCGGCACCATCCGGCTCTCCGTCTCGACCCCCTGTTTCCTCCCGCCCGAAGCCAAGCAACAGCACTTCTGAGCCGGCCGGCCGGGGCGCACTGCACGGTGAAGGCCCGGTCCCGGCTCGGATCCTTACCGCTCTTTCCAGACAAAAAACGCCCTCCTGACCCGCGTTTCCGCAGGTCAGGAGGGCGTACCTTCTGTGGAGCCTAGGAGATTCGAACTCCTGACATCTGCCTTGCAAAGGCAGCGCTCTACCAACTGAGCTAAGGCCCCGGGGACGGGTGGACATGACCGGCCGGAACCGCACCGTGGCCACCGCCGCAGAACAGAGTACCGGGTGTCCCCCCTGATCCTGCAAAAGGATTGGGACTCCCGGTGCGCGACCACGCTCCGTAAGATGCTCGGCGAGGTTCGCAGCAGCGAAGGGGAGACGCAATGGACGCAGCGCAGCAGGAGTCGACGGCCAGAGCCAGAGAGCTTCAGCGCAGTTGGTACGGGGAGCCGCTGGGGGCGCTCTTCCGTCGGCTGATCGACGATCTGGGTCTGAATCAGGCCAGACTCGCCGCGGTGCTCGGCCTGTCCGCGCCCATGCTGTCCCAGCTCATGAGCGGCCAGCGCGCCAAGATCGGCAATCCGGCCGTGGTGCAGCGTGTCCAGGCTCTGCAGGACCTGGCCGGTCAGGTCGCCGACGGCAGTGTCAGCGCCGCCGAGGCCACCGACCGGATGGAAGAGATCAAGAAATCCCAGGGCGGCTCCGTGCTCAGCAACACCGGCCAGACCACCGCCAGTTCCGGTGCGCCCACCGTGCGGCGCGTGGTGCGCGAGATCCAGTCACTGCTGCGCTGCGTAGCGGCGGCCGGCGACATCATAGATGCGGCGGACACGCTCGCCCCGACCCACCCCGAGCTGGCAGAGTTCCTCCGGGTGTACGGCGCCGGGCGCACGGCGGACGCGGTCGCCCACTACGAGGCGCATCAGAGCTGAAGCAGGCGGAGCGGGGGCGGGCACAGCGCGATGGGTGAGATCTTCGCCGGCCGGTACGAGCTGATCGACCCGATCGGGCGCGGTGGAGTGGGCGCGGTCTGGCGGGCGTGGGACCACAGGCGCCGCCGGTACGTCGCGGCCAAGGTGCTCCAGCAGAGCGACGCGCACACGCTGCTGCGCTTCGTGCGCGAGCAGGCGCTGCGGATCGACCACCCCCACGTCCTCGCCCCGGCAAGCTGGGCCGCGGACGACGACAAGGTGCTGTTCACCATGGACCTGGTGAGCGGCGGGTCGCTGGCTCACCTGATCGGCGACTACGGCCCGCTGCCGCCCCGCTTCGTGTGCACCCTGCTCGACCAGCTCCTCTCCGGCCTGACCGCCGTCCACGCGGAAGGCGTCGTGCACCGCGACATAAAGCCGGCCAACATCCTGCTGGAAGCCACCGGCACCGGGCGTCCGCATCTGCGGCTGTCCGACTTCGGCATCTCGATGCGCAAGGGCGAGCCCCGTCTCACCGAGACCAACTACGTGGTGGGTACGCCCGGTTATTTCGCGCCCGAGCAGTTGATGGGCGCGGAGCCGGACTTCCCGGCCGACCTGTTCGCGGTCGGCCTGGTCGCCCTTTACCTGGTGCAGGGTCAGAAACCCGATTCCCAGGCCCTGGTGGAGCTCTTCGCCACGTACGGAACACCGGGCGCCCCGCAGGGCATCCCGGAGCCGCTGTGGCAGGTCATCGCCGGGATGCTGCAGCCCGACCCGCAGGCGAGGTTCCGTACGGCGACGGGCGCGCGCAAGGCGTTGAACGCCGCCGTCGAGATGCTGCCCGAGCCGGGCCCGGACGAGGAGCCGGTGGAGGTCTTCGACCAGATCGGCCCCCTCCCGCCCGGCTTCGGCCCGGGCGGGCCCGCCGCCCCGGCCCCCGGCCCCCGGAGCCACGTACACGGCGCCCTACAGGGCGGCGGCCAGGGCGGCGACCACCAGGCGCAGCCCGCCCAGCAGCCGTCGCCCATGCCGGAGACGGGCGGCTTCCACCTGGCACCGCCGCAACAGCCCCCCATGCCGCACCCGGCGCAGCCGTCGGCGCCCCCCATCCCGACATCCACCCCCACATCCACACCCACATCCACATCCACACCCGCACCCGCTCCCCTGCCCGCGCATGCGACCTCCCCCCTTTCCGGCGCGGCGCAAAACCCCTCCCAGGTCCCCCCGGCCGCGGCGCAGTACGAACAAGCCCTTACTCGTCCATACACCGCTCAGGGCCCGGAGGTTCCCACTCCACCGACCCCGCCGGCCCAGCGGGACGCCCACAACCCCGTACAGACCCCGCACAAGCGGCTGGGACCGCCCCCGAAGGTGACGGTCCCGGTGCTGCTGCTGGCGCTGGTCTGTTTCGCCGTGGGCGTCTGGGCACTGACCCAGAGCTGATCCGAGCCGGACTCGACGGCCGCCCTGGACGGCCCGCCCCGGACGGCCCGCCCCGGACGGCCCGCCCCGGATGTGCGGCTGCCTACCAGGCGGCCGGCGGCCCGGACTGCGTAGCCGCCCCACTGTCATGCCCGGCACCCATGCCAGGGTCGACGCCAGGACCGGCGCCCGGCCCCGCCCCCGCTCCGGCGCCCGCCCCCGCCGCCGCGCGCCGCCGGGCGACGAGCGTCCACACCCCGAGGCCGAGCACCAGCACGGTGCCCGCCCCGATCCCGGCGGCAGCGACAAGCCGCATCGTGTCGCTCTTCACCGCCGCGGGCGCGCTCTGCCCCTCCTCCGCGGCGCTCAGGTCGTCGTCGGTGACCTGGAAGGGACCGGCGGGCCCCGCATAGGCAGGGGCGCCCTTCCCCCTGCTGCCCTCGATGTTCACCCGCAGGGAGAGCCCGAGGCCCTGCGGCCCGAACACCTTCTCCACCTCCGGGCTCAGGCTGACCCTCAGGTAGTACCAGCCCGGAAACCGCATCCCGTTGACGGAGTCGGACGAATCGAAACGGTTCTCGTACGCCACCGGCGGCAGCGGATCCAGCGCGGACGAATTCTGCTTGCCGTCGTAGGAAATGGTGCTCGCGCTCTCGACAAGCCCCCGCGCCGGGTTGTACAGCACCATGCTCAGCGCGTTGGACACATATCCCTCACCCGCCGCGCTGCCGAGGTCCGCACTGGCGAAGAGCTGCTGCCCCCAGTCGACCGGCACCTTGTAGAACAGCGTCTCGCCGGGCTTGATCCTGTCCCGCCATTCGCCCTCGTACAGACCGGGCGCACTGTAGAAGCTCGACCCGCCCCTGCGGTCCCTGGCCTGGCCGCCAGGCGGCGCGGGCGAGCTGCTGGGCCAGCTTTCCGGCGCCGCGGTCGCCCCGCCCGCCTTCACCTGCGGCTCCGTCAGATGCCGGATCTCCAGTTCCCACGGCTCGCTCGACGAGGTCGCCTTACTGGTCCGCTCGATCAGGACGAAGTACGTGTCGGCGCCCTGGCAGGAGGTGCTGTCCTGCTCGATCGTCCGGTGCGCGTAGGTCCCGATCGGCCGCGCGAACTCCGCCGAGCTGAACTGCGCGCTGTTGTAGCTGCACGAATTGCCGGCGCGGTCCTGCAGCGTCACCTTCAGCTCGTCGGCGTACTCGACCTTCGTGCCCGGCCTCGGCACAGCCGTCGCCGACACATAGGCGTTGGACTTCGCGTCGAGCTGCACACGGTAGAAGAGTCTGCCGCCCGGCCTGATCGAGTCCCGGTACGTCCCGCCCGGCTTCAGCGGCTCGGAGTCCGTACTGCTCGCCGTCCCCCTGACCGGTTTCGCCGAAGGCTCATAGGTGTACGGGCTGGGCTCACCCGCCGCCACCGCCTGCGCCGGCAGCGCCGCCACCGCGCACAGCGCCGCCACCACGGCCGGCGCCACCCTGCCCCTGCTGCGCTGCCTCATCACGCGCCACCCCTCGTCGTCTCCTCGGCCGCCCCGCGCCGCATCGCCACGCACACGAGCCCGGCGGCCAGGACGACAGCACCACCCGCCAACGCGGCGGCCGCGGTGCCGGTCCATCCTGCCCCGCCGGCCCCAGCGCTGTCTGCGCCGACCGCCGTATCACCCTTGTTGTCCGCTTTGCTGCCCGACCGCACGAGGACGGGCGCGTCATGCCGCGGCCTCCCCACCAACCATTTGCTGCCGCAAGCCAATGATTTGCTTTGATGAATTCGGGCAGCACAAAGCCCCGGCCGCTGAGCGACCGGGGCCAGTGTTCGAACTACTGGGTCTCACACACCCGAACCTGCGGGCACGGAGTCAGTCGCCTCCGTCCACAGATCCTGCTCGGCGCGATCCGCCTGGATCTGGCGGTACACGAGGAGCCCGCCGATGGCGGCCAGTGCGACCAGGAGAAGCTTCTTCACCGCGCGACCTCGTCTTTCCTTGACGTAGGAGACTTCTGGCGCCCGACTATACACACCGACCGATACCGATCGGTGACCTAGATACCCCGCCGGACACGTACCCAACTGACGCACGCCACACAGCAAAAAGCCCGGCAGATCTTTCGATCTGCCGGGCCTTCGACCTTTTCAGGTCCGCGGTGGGGCTAACAGGATTTGAACCTGTGGCCTCATCCTTATCAGGGATGCGCTCTAACCAACTGAGCTATAGCCCCGCGCTGCCCCTGAAGATTAGCGCACCTCGGGGGCAGTACCAAAATCGGTTCCGCCGGCGTCCTACTCGTCCTCGGCGAGCGTCAGCTCGACGCCGCCGACGAAGCCCGCCGACAGGTTGTAGATGAAAGCGCCCAGCGTCGCGAGCGCCGTGGCGAGCACCACGTCGATCATCGCGATGACCGACGTGAAGATCAGCACGCGCGGCAGCGAAAGGAAGGACTGCAGGTCGAAGCCGTTGCTCTCGTTCGAGCCCGTCGCCTCGCTGATCGTCCCGCCCACCGTGGAGAAGACGCCCATGGCGTCCATGACCATCCACAGCACCGCCGCCGCCACCACCGTGCAGATACCCAGCGCGATGGAGAGCAGGAAGCTCACCTTCATCACCGACCACGGGTCGGCCTTGGCCACCCGCAGCCGCGCCTTGCGCGTACGCGGCGTCGTACGCGCCCCCGTACGCGGCAGACGCACCGCGGCGACACCCGGCTGCTGCCCGGCGCCCTGCGCCCCGCCAACGGCTCCAGCACCCGGCGTACCACCACCGCCCGCGGGCGAGGGATACGCCTGCGGCGGGTGATACGGCTGCGACGGCTGACCCTGCCCCTGCGGCTCCCGCTCACTGGGCAACGGCCCGCTCGCGGACCCGTCGTAACCCTGAGGCTGAGCCCCCCGCGTATCGGTCACAGTCCCCCCCTGGGAGTCCGTGGCAGAGCCACGGGCACCGGGTGCTCCAGATTCGGAAGCGGCCGCTCCGGCGCCCGTGGCTCCACTCACGCTTTACTCCTCGTGCTCCCCGGCCGAAGGCGCTGCGCCCCCGGCGGATGAAGGCTCTGCGCCCTCGACGGATTCGGCAACCTCGACCGCATCGCCCTCGACCGCGTCGGTGTCCGCCCCCTCGGGACCTTCCACCTCTTCGGCCTCACGACCGGCCTCGGCGTTACGAGCGATACCGACAACGGCATCGCGCTTGCCCAGGTTGATCAGTTGGACGCCCATGGTGTCACGGCCCGTCTCCCTGACTTCGTTGACTCGCGTACGAATCACACCACCGCCGAGCGTGATGGCGAGGATCTCGTCCGTCTCCTCCACCACCAGCGCGCCGACCAGCGATCCCCGGTCCTCCACGATCTTGGCGGCCTTGATACCCAGACCACCGCGCCCCTGAACCCGGTACTCGTCGACGGGGGTCCGCTTCGCGTACCCGCCATCGGTGGCGGTGAAGACGAACGTACCGGCCCGAACGACATTCATCGAGAGCAGCTCGTCACCTTCACGGAAACTCATGCCCTTCACACCCGAAGTCGCACGTCCCATCGGCCGCAGCGCGTCATCGGTCGCCGTGAAGCGGATCGACTGCGCCTTCCTGCTGACCAGCAGCAGATCATCCTCGGCCGACACCAGCTCCGCGCCGATCAGCTCGTCGTCGCTGCCGTCCGCGGTCTCCCGCAGATTGATCGCGATGACACCACCGGAGCGGGGCGAGTCGTAGTCCTTCAGCGACGTCTTCTTCACCAGGCCGCCCTTGGTGGCCAGGATCAGATACGGCGCCGCCTCGTAATCACGGATCGCCAGGATCTGCGCGATCTGCTCGTCCGGCTGGAAAGCCAGCAGGTTCGCAACGTGCTGACCACGCGCGTCCCGGCCGGCATCCGGCAGCTCGTACGCCTTCGCCCGGTACACCCGGCCCTTGTTCGTGAAGAACAGCAGCCAGTGGTGCGTCGTCGACACGAAGAAGTGGTCGACGATGTCGTCTTCCTTCAGCTTCGTACCGCGCACGCCCTTGCCGCCGCGCTTCTGCGACCGGTAGTCGTCCGTCTTCGTACGCTTCACATAGCCGCCACGCGAGATCGTGACGACGATGTCCTCCTCGGCGATCAAGTCCTCAATGGACATGTCACCGTCGAAGGGCACCAGCTTCGAGCGCCGGTCATCACCGAACTTGTCGACGATCGCCGCCAATTCCTCGCTGATGATCTGCCGCTGACGCTCCGGCGAGGCGAGGATCGCGTTGTACTCATTGATCTTCGCCTGGAGCTCGTCGTGCTCCGCGACGATCTTCTGACGCTCCAGCGCCGCCAGCCGGCGCAGCTGCATCTCCAGGATCGCGTTCGCCTGGATCTCATCGATCTCCAGCAGGCCCATCAGGCCCTCACGCGCCACATCGACCGTCTGGCTGCGCCGGATCAGCGCGATGACCTCGTCGATCGCGTCCAGCGCCTTGAGCAGACCGCGCAGAATGTGCGCCCGCTCCTCCGCCTTGCGCAGGCGGAAGCGCGTACGCCGGACGATGACCTCAATCTGGTGCGTCACCCAGTGCCGGATGAACGCGTCCAGCGACAGCGTGCGCGGCACCCCGTCGACGAGCGCCAGCATGTTCGCGCCGAAGTTCGTCTGCAGGTCGGTGTGCTTGTACAGGTTGTTCAGGACGACCTTCGCGACCGCGTCCCGCTTCAGGACGATGACCAGACGCTGGCCGGTCCGCGAAGACGTTTCGTCACGCACGTCCGCGATGCCGCCGACCTTGCCGTCCTTCACCAGGTCGGCGATCTTCTGCGCCAGGTTGTCCGGGTTGGTCTGGTACGGAAGCTCCGTGACCACCAGGCACTGGCGGTTCTGGATCTCCTCGACCGCCACCACCGCGCGCATCGTGATCGAGCCACGGCCCGTCCGGTACGCGTCCTCGATGCCCTTACGGCCCACCACCAGCGCACCGGTCGGGAAGTCGGGGCCCTTGATGCGCTCCATCAGCGCGTCCAGGAGCTCCTCGTGACCCGCGTCCGGGTTATCCAGGAACCACTGCGCGCCCGCCGCCACCTCCCGCAGGTTGTGCGGCGGGATGTTCGTGGCCATACCGACCGCGATACCCGCCGAACCATTGATCAGCAGGTTCGGGAACCGCGCCGGCAAAACCGTCGGCTCCTGATTACGGCCGTCGTAGTTGTCCTGGAAATCGACGGTCTCCTCGTCGATGTCCCGGACCATCTCCATGGCCAGCGGCATCATCTTGCACTCGGTGTACCGCATCGCCGCGGCCGGGTCGTTACCCGGAGAACCGAAGTTGCCGTTGGAGTCCACCAGCGGCATACGCATCGACCAGTGCTGCGCCAGGCGCACCAGGGCGTCGTAGATCGAGGAGTCGCCGTGCGGGTGGTACGTACCCATGACGTCACCGACGACACGGGCGCACTTGTAGAAGCCCTTCTCGGGCCGGTAACCGCCGTCGTACATCGCGTACAGCACACGACGGTGCACGGGCTTCAGACCGTCCCGCACGTCGGGCAGCGCACGCGACACGATGACGGACATCGCGTAGTCGAGGTACGAACGCTGCATCTCCGTCTCGAGCCCCACGGGCTCGACACGCATGCCCACACCCTCGACGGGCGGCACCTCTTCGGGCGTCACGGGGACAGGAGTGTTCTCGTCGGCCATTGCTGGTCAAAGTCCTTTCGAGCTGCGGCTGGTGGCTTGCACGGCCGACTCAGATGTCGAGGAAGCGGACGTCCTTGGCGTTGCGCTGGATGAACGAGCGCCGCGCCTCGACGTCCTCACCCATCAGCACCGAGAACAGGTCGTCGGCCTGCGCCGCGTCGTCCAGGGTCACCTGGCCCAGAACCCGGTGGTCCACGTCCATCGTGGTGATGCGCAGCTCCTCGGCGTTCATCTCACCGAGACCCTTGAAGCGCTGGATCGAGTCGTCCCTGATCCGCTTGCCGTTCTGCTTGCCGAGCTCGACGAGCGCGTCGCGCTCACGGTCCGAGTAGGCGTACTCGAAGTCGTCCCGGCCCCACTTGATCTTGAACAGCGGCGGACGCGACAGATACACGTGCCCTGCCTCGACCAACGGCCGCATGAAGCGGAACAGGAACGTCAGCAGCAGCGTGTTGATGTGCTGACCGTCGACGTCGGCGTCCGCCATCAAAATGATCTTGTGATAGCGGAGCTTCTCGATGTCGAAGTCCTCGTGCACACCGGTACCGAAAGCGCTGATCAGCGCCTGGACCTCGGTGTTCTGGAGGATCTTGTCGATCCGCGCCTTCTCGACGTTCAGGATCTTGCCGCGAATCGGCAGGATCGCCTGGTACATCGGGTTACGGCCCGACTTCGCCGAACCACCGGCCGAGTCACCCTCGACAATGAAGATCTCGCACTTCGTCGGGTCGTTCGACTGGCAGTCGGACAGCTTGCCCGGCAGCGACGCCGACTCCAGCAGACCCTTGCGACGCGTCAGATCACGCGCCTTACGGGCCGCGACACGCGCCGTGGCCGCCTGGATCGCCTTGCGGATGATGTCCGCGGCCTCGTTCGGATTCCGGTCGAACCAGTCGTTGAGGTGCTCATGCACGACCTTCTGCACGAAGGTCTTCGCCTCCGTGTTGCCCAGCTTGGTCTTCGTCTGGCCCTCGAACTGCGGCTCGCCCAGCTTCACCGAGATGATCGCCGTCAAACCCTCACGGATGTCCTCACCCGCGAGATTGTCGTCCTTCTCCCGCAGGAACTTCTTCTCCCGCGCGTAACGGTTCACCAGACCCGTCATCGCCGCACGGAAGCCCTCCTCGTGCGTACCACCCTCATGCGTGTGGATCGTGTTCGCGAAGGAATACACACCCTCCGTGTACTGCGAATTCCACTGCATCGCGATCTCGACCGAGAGCATCCGCTCCTTGTCCTCGGCCTCGACGTCAATGACGGTCGGGTGAATCAGCTCACCCTTGCGCGAGTTCAGGTACTTCACGAAGTCGACGATGCCGCCCTCGTAGTGGTACTTCACCGTCCGCGCCGGCTGCTCCTCCGCCGCCTCGGCGTCCGGGTCGTCGGCGCCGACCGTGGCCTTCGCGGACTCGCGCTCGTCGGTGAGCGTGATCGTCAGGCCCTTGTTGAGGAACGCCATCTCCTGGAAGCGCCGCGACAGCGTCTCGAAGGAGTAATCGGTCGTCTCGAAAATGTCCGGGTCCGCCCAGAACGTGACCGAGGTGCCGGTCTCCTGGGTTTCCTCGTGCTGCGCCAGGGGCGCGGTCGGGACGCCCATCTTGTAGTCCTGCGTCCACCGGTAGCCGTCGGTCCTGACCTCCACCGAAACCCTGGTGGAAAGCGCGTTGACGACGGAGACACCGACGCCGTGCAGACCGCCGGAGACCGCGTAGCCGCCGCCGCCGAACTTGCCGCCCGCGTGGAGGACCGTCAGCACGACCTCGACGGCCGGCTTGCCCTCGGACGGCACGATGCCGACGGGGATGCCGCGGCCGTTGTCGACGACGCGCACACCGCCGTCGGCCAGGATCGTCACGTGGATGGTGTCCGCATGACCGGCCAGAGCCTCGTCGACCGAGTTGTCGACGACCTCCTGCACCATGTGGTGCAGACCACGCTCACCGGTCGAGCCGATGTACATGCCAGGGCGCTTGCGGACCGCGTCCAGACCCTCGAGCACGGTGATCGCGCTGGCGTCGTACGACGAGGACCCCTGCGGTGCGGCCTCGCCGCCCTCGCCGGCATCAGTGGACGGAATGTTCTCGTTGGGGTCGCCGGAATCGGCCACGAAGCGCCCTTTCTGGCACAGCACGGACCGAAACCCCGACAAACGGGACCGGCCGCGTCGTTCTGTATAAGTCGACGGATCCCGCACGCCGGGCGGGATTGTCTACCAGTCTACCGGTAGCGCAGACACTCATGGGGGTTTGCCGGTACCTGAGTACCCATGTGCCGTCCTGAACCGGCGCCGCCCGACTCCCCATATCCAGGAAGGGGCTCCAAGAGGCTCACACGGGCATCCAGCGCTTCCAGCTGTCAAGCACCCGCCACCGTGAGCGACACCTCACCCGGACACCCGCCCCCAGCCACATCTCACCCGTACGTATCCCCAGGGCCCGTACTCCCCGGAGCCCGCAACGCACCAAACCGACGCGGCGGACCACCCGGCCCCCAAATCTTGATCACCCGCACCGTGTCCCGCCCCAGATCAGCGTTCAGCCGCGTCAACAGCTCCCGCTGCATCAACCGCAACTGCGTCGCCCACGCCGTCGAATCACACTGCACCGTGAGAACCCGCTCGTCCTCGTCATACCGCTGCGGCACACAGTGCTTCGCCAGATCCCCACCCACGATCTCCGGCCACCGGCCCATCACACCGCCGACCGCCATCGGCATCTCCCAGCCGCGCTCCGTCTTCAACCGGTCCAGCGCCGCACCCAACGCCAACGGATCACGACCATCCGCCCCCGAACCCGACCGCAGACCCCCACCACGCCGCGCCTGCTTCTTCTGCTGCGCCGCAGCCCCCCGCGCCCGCGCCTGCTCCTTCGCCGCACGCAACGCCACCCGCGCCAGATCAACCCCCGTCGACTGAGGCACCTCCGACGCCTTCGCCTGCTCAGGCACCCTCAACGGCTCCTGAGGCAACTCCCCACCCACCCCACCCGCACCGCTGGCACCGCTAGCACCACTCAGCCCGCTCATACCCGCGCCACCTCGCCACCGGACACCACATACCGCGCCCCCGACAGCACACCCGGCACATCGTCATCCACCGCAGCCGTCACCAACACCTGCTCACCCGGCGCCACCAGCTCCGCCAGCCGCTCCCGCCGCCGCGCGTCCAGCTCCGCGAACACGTCATCGAGCACCAGCACCGGCTCATTGCCCTCGCCGCGCAGCAGATCGTACGAAGCAAGCCGCAGCGACAGCGCGTACGACCACGACTCACCATGACTGGCATAACCCTTCGCCGGCAGCTCCCCCAGCTTCAGCACAAGATCATCCCGATGCGGACCGACCAACGTCACACCCCGCTCGATCTCCTGCTTCCGCGCCTCCACCAACGCCGCCAACAGCAGCCCGTACAACTCCTCACGCGACTGACCAGCACCTACGCCCCCACCGACCGAACTCCGGTACTCCAACAACACCGGACCCCCACCCGGCGCCAGCTGCTCATACGCCTTGTCCGTCATCGGCTGCAACACCGCGATCAGATCCAGCCGCTGCGCCAACAGCTCCGCACCCACCTGAGCCAGATGCTGGTCCCACACATCCAGCGTCGACATGTCCATCGACCGGCCACCGTGCCGACGCGCCATCGCCGCCGACTTCAACAACGTGTTCCGCTGCTTCAGCACCCGCTCGTAATCCGACCGCACACCCGCCATCCGCGGCGACCGCGCCGTGATCAGCTCATCCAGAAACCGCCGCCGCTCACCCGGATCACCCTTCACCAGAGCCAGATCCTCCGGCGCGAACAGCACCGTCCGTACGATCCCCAGCACATCACGCGGCCTGACCTGCGACGACCTATTGATACGCGCCCGATTCGCCCGGCCCGGATTCAGCTCCAGCTCCACCAGCTGCTGCCGCTCGCCCTGCGTCACCGCAGCCCGGATCACCGCCCGCTCCGCGCCCATCCGCACCAGCGGCGCATCCGAAGCGACCCGGTGACTGCCGAGCGTCGCCAGATAACCGACCGCCTCGACCAGATTCGTCTTCCCCTGCCCGTTCGCCCCCACGAACACGGAAACGCCCGGATCGAGAGGGACCTCGACCCGGGCGTACGAGCGGAAGTCGGCCAGCGACAGATGCGTGACATGCATGGCGTGCGCCGACCTTCTCCCAGCTCTGAACTACTTACTTCTTCGTCGACTCGACCGCATGACCACCGAACTGGTTACGCAGCGCAGCGATCATCTTCATCTGCGGCGAGTCCTCCTGACGCGACGCGAACCGCGCGAACAGCGACGCCGTGATCGCGGGCAGCGGCACCGCGTTGTCGATCGCCGCCTCCACCGTCCAGCGGCCCTCACCCGAGTCCGCGGCGAACCCACGCAGACCCTCAAGGTGCTCGTCGTCGTCCAGCGCGTTGACCGCCAGATCCAGCAGCCAGGAGCGGATAACCGTCCCCTCCTGCCAGGACCGGAAGACCTCACGCACGTCGGTGACCGAGTCGACCTTCTCCAGCAGCTCCCAGCCCTCGGCGTACGCCTGCATCATGGCGTACTCGATGCCGTTGTGAACCATCTTCGCGAAGTGACCGGCGCCCACCTTGCCCGCGTGCACCGAACCGAAGTCGCCCGCCGGCTTCAGCGCGTCGAAGACCGGCTGGACCTTCGCCACGTTCTCGGCGTCGCCGCCGTACATCAGCGCGTAGCCGTTCTCCAGACCCCAGACGCCACCGGAGACACCGCAGTCGACGAAACCGATGCCCTTCTCGCCCAGCTCGGCCGCGTGCTTCTCGTCGTCCGTCCAGCGGGAGTTCCCACCGTCCACGACCACGTCACCCGGCTCCAGCAGCTCGCCCAGCGCGTCGATCGTCGACTGGGTCGCGGCACCCGCCGGAACCATCACCCACACCACACGCGGGCCCTTGAGCTTGGCCACAAGCTCCTCAAGGCTGTGGACATCGGCGACGTCCGGGTTGCGGTCGTAACCGATGACGGTGTGGCCTGCGCGGCGAATGCGCTCACGCATGTTGCCGCCCATTTTGCCGAGGCCGACGAGACCGAGCTCCATCAGAGATTCCTTAAGCGTTGTGGCGATTCGTACCCGAGACCGAGCCTACGCCCGGCCCGCAGGGGCCTCAGCCCGACAGCCGCACCGGCATGATCAGGTACTTGTACGCCTCATCCGCCTCGGCATCGACCGCGGGCCTGCCACTGAGCAGCGCCGGCTTCGTCGACGTCGTGAACGACAGCTGCGCGACCGGCGAGTCGATCGCGCTCAGGCCGTCCAGCAGGAAGGTCGGGTTGAAGGCGATCGAGATGTCGTCGCCCTCCAGGTTCGCGTCGACCCGCTCCACAGCCTGTGCGTCGTCGCTCGAACCCGCTTCGAGAATCAGCACGCCCTGCTCGAAGCTGAGCCGCACCGGAGTGTTCCGCTCGGCCACCAGCGCCACACGCTTGACGGCCTCGACGAACGGGGCGGTCTCGATGACGGCGATCGAGTTGAACTCGGTCGGGAAAAGCGTCCGGTACTTCGGCAGATCACCCTCGAGCAGACGGGTCGTCGTACGCCGGCCCGCGCCCTCGAAACCGATCAGACCCTCACCGGCACCAGAGCTGGACAGCGCGAGGGTGACCGTGTCACCGCTGGTCAGCGACTTGGCGGTGTCCAGCAGCGTCTTGGCGGGCACCAGCGCGACGGCGGAAGCCTCCGGGTCCTCCGGCTTCCACATGAACTCGCGGACCGCGAAGCGGTAGCGGTCGGTCGAGGCCAGCGTGACCCTGTCGCCCTCGATCTCGATGCGTACGCCGGTGAGCACCGGCAGCGTGTCGTCGCGGCCGGCGGCGATGGCCACCTGGGCAGCGGCGGAGGCGAAGACCTCACCGGGAACGGTGCCGGTCGCGGTCGGCATCTGCGGCAGCGCCGGGTACTCCTCCACAGGAAGCGTGTGGAGGGTGAACCGCGAGGAGCCGCAGACCACGGTCGCCCGTACACCGTCTGTGGAAATCTCCACCGGACGGTTCGGCAGGGCGCGGCAGATGTCGGCGAGGAGCCGGCCGGAGACGAGAACGGTGCCGTCCTCCTCCACGTCCGCCTCGACCGAGACCCGCGCCGACACCTCGTAGTCGAAGCCGGAGAGACTCAGCGCGCCGTCCTCCGCCTTCAGAAGAAGGCCCGCGAGGACGGGCACCGGCGGACGGGCCGGAAGGCTGCGAGCCGTCCAGGCCACCGCCTCCGCGAGTACATCGCGCTCAACCCGGATCTTCACCGGAACCGCCTCCTGCTTGTTGCTGGCTCGCCCTGCTGGCCGTCGTCGTCTGGGGTCGTCTGGCTGTGTTGCCGGGGACCAGTCTGACGCACGGCACCGACAGTCGGTGCGGCTCGGGGTCAAGTCGTGGCGAGAGGCGTCGCCGGCTCCAGGCCGAAGTTGTGCACAGGCCCTTCTTCCAAGCGAATTCCGAGCTAACTCTAAGTGGGAGTAGTAGTAGGGCCTGTGGAAACGGTGGATAACCCCGTTTGCGCAGGTCAAGCCCACTTTTTTGTCCACTGCGCCTGTGGGCGGAGCCGGTGGACAACTCGGTGTTTCTGTGGACGCCCGAAAGTTACACACACTCGGTGCACAGGCAGGGGTGACTTCTCCCCAGCGCTGTCCCCAGCTTTACCCATGTTCCCCACAGCCCAACCGGCCTCCTTGGTGTGACCGCTTTCACTCGCGCCGGTGAGGGCCCGTGTCGCGTTGCCGAACAGTGGACAGAGGTGTGGATTAGCTGTGCACAAGATGGTCCAGCCTGTGGGCCGCCGGTGGACAACCAAGATCCGCCCCTGTGGACAGATTTTCTGTCCACACCCTGTGGATGATGCTTGACCACAAATCCACAACCACCTGACCTGGGGTGATGAAGTCTCAGGAACCGCACCTGTGGACCCAATCTGGACAACTTCTGGGTCCCCAGGGTGTGGACGGAACATCCTGCCCTGTTCTGTGGAGAACGGAGTCCCGCGGGCACGTATTCGAACATCGGGGGAGGCGCGGAACGACGAAGGGCGCCCGGGGAGTTCGTCCCTGGGCGCCCTTCGGAGCGCGGTTGGAGGCTGCTGCGGCGGCGCGTCAGCCGTTCTTGATGCGGTTCGTGAGCTCGGTGACCTGGTTGTAGATGGAGCGCCGTTCCGCCATGAGCGCGCGGATCTTGCGGTCGGCGTGCATCACGGTCGTATGGTCGCGGCCGCCGAACTGTGCACCGATCTTGGGCAGCGAGAGATCCGTCAGCTCACGGCACAGGTACATCGCGATCTGCCGGGCCGTCACGAGAACGCGGCTGCGGGACGACCCGCAGAGGTCCTCCACCGTCAGTCCGAAGTAGTCCGCGGTGGCCGCCATGATGGCGCTTGCCGTGATCTCGGGAGAGGCGTCCTCACCGCCGGGGATCAGGTCCTTGAGCACGATCTCGGTGAGGCCGAGATCCACGGGCTGCCGGTTGAGCGACGCGAACGCCGTCACGCGGATCAGCGCACCCTCCAGCTCGCGGATGTTGCGCGAGATGCGGGAGGCGATGAACTCCAGTACCTCCGGCGGGGCGTTGAGCTGCTCCTGCACCGCCTTCTTGCGGAGGATCGCGATGCGCGTCTCCAGCTCGGGGGGCTGTACGTCGGTGGTCAGGCCCCACTCGAAGCGGTTGCGCAGCCGGTCCTCCAAGGTCACCAGCTGCTTGGGCGGCCGGTCCGAGGACAGCACGATCTGCTTGTTGGCGTTGTGGAGCGTATTGAAGGTGTGGAAGAACTCCTCCTGCGTCGACTCCTTGCTCGCCAGGAACTGGATGTCGTCGACGAGCAGGATGTCCACGTCGCGGTAGCGCTTGCGGAAGGCGTCGCCCTTGCCGTCGCGGATGGAGTTGATGAATTCGTTGGTGAACTCCTCGGAGCTCACGTAACGCACGCGCGTGCCGGGGTAGAGGCTCCGCGCGTAGTGCCCGATGGCGTGCAGCAGGTGGGTCTTGCCGAGCCCGGACTCGCCGTAGATGAAGAGCGGGTTGTACGCCTTGGCCGGCGCCTCGGCCACGGCGACCGCGGCCGCGTGGGCGAAGCGGTTGGACGAGCCGATGACGAAGGTGTCGAAGAGGTACTTCGGGTTGAGGCGGGCGTGCGGCTCGCCGGGGCCCGGTGTGGAGGCCTGTGCGGCCAGGGGGCCGGGGGCGCCGCCGGACTGCATCGAGGAGCCGGGGCCGCCGCTGCGGTGGGGGGCGGGCTGGTCCTGGTGGTCGCGGCGCTCGGGGCGTTCGTGGCGTTCGTGGCGGGGCTGGTCGTAGTGCGGCTGCTCGTACTGCTGGTGCTCGGGTGCCTGCTGCCGGTAGTCGTGCTGCTGCGGGCGGGTGGCGTACGGGTCGCGTTCCTGGTATCCGCCGAGCCGGGGCTGCTGCCAGCCGTGGTCCTCCTGCGGGCGGGGCCAGGAGCCCTGCTCGTGGCGGGGCTGCCGGTAGTCGGGGTAGGCGGGCCTGGCGGTCGGCAGGTCGTCGGACGGCGGCCGGTGTCCGTACGTGTCGTACGACTCGTGCTGCGGCTGCTGCTGCGGGGCCGGCTCCGCAGCGGAGTCGTCGACGGTGATCGCGATGCGGATCGGGCGGCCGCACTCGCGGCTCAGCGTCTCGCTGATGAGCGGTGCGAGCCGGCCTTCGAGGACGCGCTTGCCCCATTCATTGGGGACGGCGAGCAGCGCGGTGTCGGCGACCAGGGCGAGCGGCTGGCAGCGCTCGATCCACTGTTTGTCCTTGGGTTCGATCCCCTGCTGGCCCTCTCCGAGGAGATGCTCCAGCACTCGTGGCCACACTGCGGCAAGATCGGCAGGTACGTCAGCCACAGGGCACGCTCTCTCACAGGTCCCACGAAGGTGTGGTTCTTGGGACGGGATGGGAAGGACAGGCAAGGACACAACGGATAAGAATCCAAGTTCATGCACGGTAGTCGCGGGTCCTTGGGTGCATCAAGTTGTTGTCCACAGCCTGTGCATAGTGGACCCTGGTGACGGGTCGGTTTGACCGGATGGCGTAGCCGCGCGTACCGTGACCAGGTCGAGTTGTCGATGGCTGCTGCCGCCTGCCTCCGATGGGCAAAGATCACGGTCTGTGATCGTGAAGCGGTGCACACGGGCGTTGCGAGCTTCCTCGTGGGCGCACGGTGACAGCCAGGCGATGCCCCGCCACCACACCACTTCTGGAGCCCCCGAGTGAGCAAGCGCACCTTCCAGCCGAACAACCGTCGTCGCGCCAAGACCCACGGTTTCCGTCTCCGCATGCGGACGCGTGCCGGTCGCGCCATCCTGGCGACTCGCCGTGGCAAGGGCCGCACGCGCCTTTCCGCCTGATCACCTACAGGTCATGACGTGCTGCCTACCGAGAATCGGCTGAGGCGGCGCGAGGACTTCGCGACCGCGGTACGCCGAGGACGCCGGGCCGGGCGCCCGCTCCTCGTCGTCCATCTGCGAAGTAGCGGTGCAACGGACCCGCACGCGTCTGGGGAGAGCGTTTCCCAGCCGCGTGCGGGTTTCGTCGTCAGCAAAGCTGTTGGCAACGCTGTCGTGCGGAACCTGGTGAAGCGCAGGCTTCGCCACCTGGTCCGGGACCGTCTGTCGCAGCTGCCCCCCGGTAGCCTGGTTGTCGTACGGGCATTGCCCGGATCAGGTGATGCCGACCATGCACAGCTGGCCCGAGACCTGGATGCCGCGCTTGAGCGGCTGCTGGGAGGGGGCGCGCGATGAAGTACCCGCTGCTGGCTCTGATCAAGTTGTACCAGTGGACGATCAGTCCGTTGCTCGGGCCTGTCTGCCGGTACTACCCGTCGTGTTCTCACTACGGGTTTACGGCCATCGACCGGCACGGTGCGGTCAAGGGCACGGCTCTGACCGCCTGGCGCATTCTGCGGTGCAATCCGTGGTCGCCGGGCGGTGTGGACCATGTTCCGCCGCGCCGGCGTCCGCGTTGGCACGAAGCGCTGCGCAATGCGTGGAGCGGCAGCCGCGGCAGCAAGGGCGGGCAGCACTCCGCCGCTGAGATCAACCCGGCCGCAGAGACCTCGCCCAATGCTCAAGGAGCCTGATTAGTGGACACGATTGCCAGTCTGTTCAGCTTTATCACCACCCCAGTTTCCTGGGTCATCGTCCAGTTCCACACGATGTACGGCGCGGTCTTCGGGCCTGACACGGGCTGGGCCTGGGGTCTGTCCATCGTGTCCCTGGTGGTGCTGATCCGGATCTGTCTGATCCCGCTGTTCGTCAAGCAGATCAAGTCGACGCGTGGCATGCAGGCGCTCCAGCCTGAGATGAAGAAGATCCAGGAGCGCTACAAGAACGACAAGCAGCGTCAGTCCGAAGAGATGATGAAGCTGTACAAGGAGACGGGTACCAACCCGTTGTCCTCGTGCCTTCCGATCCTGGCGCAGTCGCCGTTCTTCTTTGCCCTGTATCACGTGCTGAGCAAGATCTCCTCGGGTGACGAGATCGGTGTGCTCAACAAGGACCTGGTCAACAGCGCCCGTGAGGCACACATCTTCGGCGCTCCGATCGCGGCGAAGTTCATGGACAGCGCGGCGGACATGGTGAAGTTCGACGCCTCTCTGGTCGATGTCCGCGTCATCACCGCGCTCATGATCATCCTGATGTCGGCGTCGCAGTTCTACACGCAGCGCCAGCTGATGACGAAGAACGTCGACCTGTCGGTCAAGACGCCGTTCATGCAGCAGCAGAAGATGCTGATGTACATCTTCCCGGTGATGTTCGCCGTGATGGGCATCAACTTCCCCGTCGGTGTCCTCGTCTACTGGCTGACCACCAACGTGTGGACCATGGGTCAGCAGATGTACGTGATCCACGGGAACCCCACTCCGGGCAGCAAGGCGCAGGCTCAGTTGCTGGAGCGGATGCAGAAGTCGATCGTCAAGCACGGCAAGGTCCGCAGCCGGCGTGAGCGCAATGTCATCAAGCAGATCGCTGCCAAGGGCCGTGAGCGCAATGAGGCCGAGCGCAGGTTCGTCAAGGGTCTTGGTATGGCGCGGCTGACGGTGCAGCCTGACGGCACGGTGGCGAAGGGTGAGCCCGAGGTCGAGGCGGAGGACGGTACGACGCCGGATTCCGGCCCGAAGCGGCAGCAGCCCAAGCGTCTGACCAAGGCACAGCGTCAGGCCGCCGCCGCCGAGTCCGCGGCGAAGACCTCGTTGCAGAAGGAAGAGCCGGAGGACAAGCCCAAGACGGCCGGCAAGTCTTCTTCCGGTTCCGCACGCCAAGCCAAATCCGGGCAGCGCAAGGGCCAGCAGCGGCCCAAGCACCCGTCGAAGAAGTAATAAGGAGTCCATCCCGTGACGGAAGGCACCACCTCCGTGGCCGCTGAGGGTGGCGACACCCTGACCCGCCTCGAGCAGGAAGGGGAGATCGCGGCCGATTATCTTGAGGGACTGCTCGACATCACCGACCTCGACGGCGACATCGACATGGATGTCGAGGCCGACCGGGCCGCGGTCTCGATCATCAGTGACACGGGTAGCCGTGATCTGCAGAAGCTCGTGGGGCGCGATGGTGAGGTCCTGGAGGCGCTTCAGGAGCTGACGCGTCTCGCTGTGCACCGCGAGACCGGGGACCGCAGTCGGCTGATGCTGGACATCGCGGGGTTCCGGGCCAAGCGGCGTGAGGAGCTCGCGGAGCTCGGCGCCAAGGCTGCGGATGAGGTGAAGGGCACCGGGGCGCCGGTGAAGCTTGACCCGATGACGCCGTTCGAGCGCAAGGTCGTGCACGACGCGATTGCGGCCGCGGGTCTGCGCAGTGAGTCCGAGGGCGAAGAGCCGGAGCGCTTCGTCGTTGTTCTCCCGGCCTGACCGGCCTCGTCACGTCTGTCGGCCCCGTCTGTTCGCAGGCGGGGCCGATCTTTGTCAGCCTGTTAGTCAGCCATCAGTTCGGTAGCGCGGTACGGAAGGACGGTCCCCGTGACGGAGGAAGCAGAGCTTCCCCAGGCGCCTGAAGAGGCACGGGCGGTATTCGGTGAGTACTTTCCAGCGGCGGTCCGGTACGCGGAACTCCTCGCGGACGCCGGCGTCAAGCGAGGGCTGATCGGTCCTCGCGAGGTGCCGCGACTGTGGGAGCGGCACTTGCTGAACTGTGCGGTGCTCTCCGAGGTGGTCCCGGAAGGTGTCACGGTCTGCGATGTGGGTTCGGGGGCGGGGCTTCCTGGCATTCCGCTGGCGCTGGTGCGACCGGACCTGAAGATCACTCTCCTTGAGCCGCTGCTGCGGCGTACGAACTTCCTCCAGGAGGTCGTGGAGCTGCTGGGTCTGGAGCACGTGACGGTGGTGCGTGGCCGTGCGGAGGAGGTGCTGGGGAAGCTCCCGCCGGTTCACGTGGTGACGGCCCGGGCGGTGGCACCGCTGGACCGGCTGGCGGGCTGGGGGGTCCCCCTGTTGCGTCCGTACGGGGAGATGCTGGCGCTCAAGGGTGACACCGCCGAGGAGGAGCTCAAGAGCACCCGTTCCGCGCTGAGCAAGCTCGGTGTGGTGAAGACGGAAGTGCTTCAGGTGGGCGAGGGCGTGGTGAACCCGCTGTCCACGGTGGTGCGTGTGGAGGTGGGGGAGAGCCCCGGCGGGGTGAGGTTCGCGGCCAAGCGGGCCAAGGCCGCGCGGCCGTCGCGTACGCGTCGGCGGCGATGATCTGCCCTTTTTATCAGCGATGCTCCATACAAGCTGCCATACGTACGCATTGCGGAGTGTCGTGAGGGCTTAGGTGCGCTGCCGGTGCATCGTGTTTCACGTGAAACGTCGCTCTCTGCTGCATGGAATCATCAGCCGCGGTCGTGCGGCTGCCGCACCGCGCGACCGCAGGTCCGTGAGGGGTACGGAGTTGTCCACAGAGGTGGATTCCTCCACAGAAGAACGGGCCTCGCTGGTTCATGACCCCGAAAGCATGGCAGGCTCTGTGCATTGCGAGCCTGAAGTCGAGGAGAGTGAATCCTTGCGGTCCGACGCCAACATCGCGGGACCGATGACCGACCCGGTCCCCGGTCCCCGAACCGAATCGGTGGGGGAGGATGTTTCACGTGAAACACCGCCCCCGATGGACGACACCCCCATTGGTCGTGCTGCCCAGCTGGCGGTAGAAGCTCTCGGCCGTGCCGGTGAGGGTCTGCCCCGGCCTGAGCAGACCCGCATCATGGTGGTGGCCAACCAGAAGGGCGGCGTCGGGAAGACCACGTCGACGGTCAATCTTGCTGCTTCGCTCGCGCTGCACGGCGCGCGTGTTCTGGTGGTCGATCTCGACCCGCAGGGCAACGCTTCCACGGCACTGGGCATCGACCATCACGCCGAAGTTCCCTCGATCTATGACGTCCTGGTCGACAGCAGGCCGCTGTCCGAAGTGGTCCAGCCGGTCCCGGACGTCGAAGGTCTCTTCTGCGCGCCGGCGACCATCGATCTCGCCGGTGCGGAGATCGAGCTGGTGTCGCTGGTGGCGCGGGAGAGCCGCTTGCAGCGGGCGATCCGGGCGTACGAGCAGCCGTTGGATTACATCCTCATCGACTGCCCGCCCTCGCTGGGCCTGCTGACCGTCAATGCGATGGTCGCCGGCGCGGAGGTGCTGATCCCCATTCAGTGCGAGTACTACGCGCTCGAAGGGCTGGGGCAGCTTCTTCGGAACGTCGATCTGGTGCGGGGGCATCTCAACCCGGACCTGCATGTGTCGACGATTTTGCTGACCATGTACGACGGAAGGACCCGGCTCGCCTCTCAGGTGGCCGACGAAGTGCGTACTCACTTCGGCAGGGAAGTGCTCAAGACGAGCATCCCGCGGTCGGTTCGCATCTCGGAAGCGCCGAGCTACGGGCAGACCGTGCTCACCTATGACCCGGGATCCAGTGGGTCCCTGTCGTACCTCGAAGCGGCTCGTGAGATCGCGCTGCGGGGTGTCGGGGTGCACTACGACCCGCAGCATGCCCACGTGGGCGGCCAGAACAGTCAGCAGAGCATGTCGGAGGGGATCCAGTGAGTGACCGACGTAGAGGATTGGGGCGTGGGCTCGCCGCGCTGATCCCGGCCGCTTCGCAGGAGACGTCGAGCCCGCCCGTAGGGTCGGCTTCGACGTCTCCCGGAGCAGTGCCGGTGCTGACCGCGGAGCGGGGGGTGGCGGCGGCGAAGGTGACTTCGCTTCCTGCGAGTCCCGTTTCACGTGAAACGGAAGCTCCCCTGCGGGCACGGGAGCCGGAGCCGGTGGAACTCGACGAGGTGGCCGGGGTTCACTTCGCCGAGCTGCCGTTGGACTCCATCAAGCCGAACTCCCGGCAGCCGCGAGAGGTGTTCGACGAGGACGCCCTCGCGGAGCTGGTCACCTCCATCAAGGAGGTGGGGCTCCTCCAGCCCGTCGTCGTGCGGCAGCTGGGGCCCGAGCGCTATGAGCTCATCATGGGCGAGCGTCGCTGGCGGGCCTGCCGGGAAGCAGGGCTGGAGAGGATCCCCGCGATCGTCCGGGCCACGGAGGACGAGAAGCTGCTCCTCGACGCCTTGCTGGAGAACCTGCACAGGGCGCAGCTCAACCCGCTGGAAGAGGCAGCGGCGTACGACCAGCTGCTCAAGGACTTCAACTGCACGCACGACCAGCTGGCGGACCGGATCGGGCGCTCGCGCCCGCAGGTCTCCAACACGCTTCGCCTGCTGAGGCTGTCGCCTTCGGTGCAGCGCAGGGTGGCGGCGGGTGTGCTGTCCGCCGGGCATGCGCGGGCGCTGCTCGGCGTGGAGGATTCCGAGGAGCAGGACCGTCTGGCGCACCGCATCGTGGCCGAGGGGCTGTCCGTGCGGGCGGTCGAGGAGATCGTCACTCTGATGGGCTCACGTCCGCAGAGCTCTCCCAAGGCGAAGGGGCCACGTGCTGGTGCCAGGTTGTCGCCTGCGCTGTCCGGTCTCGCGTCCCGGCTCTCCGACCGGTTCGAGACCCGGGTGAAGGTCGACCTGGGGCAGAAGAAGGGAAAGATCGTCGTCGAATTCGCGTCGATGGACGATCTGGAACGGATCCTCGGGACGCTCGCCCCCGGCGAGGGGCGGGTCCTGCAGAAGGGGCTCACCGCAGAGGACGCCGCGGGCGGCGAGAGCTGAACTTGGGCTGGAAGCTGTTTGCGGGGCGGGCCGTGTCCGGAGCAATCTGGAACACGACCCGCCCTTTGCTTTCTCTCGGTACCCGTCCGATCGCGGGGTGGATACGATGCGTTCTGGTACGGCGCATCCACCTTGGTTCACTTTGAGAGGGAGGGCGGGGGCCATGCGATCGGTGAGTCGCAGCCAACTGGTCACAGCGGGCCTGAGTCTGGGAGCGGTCGGCGGGTTCGTCGGCAGTCTGCTCCGGGAACGTGGCGCGCTGGCAGCCGCCCGTGACGCGGCAGGGGAAGGAAGCGAGGAACATCCTTCATGGGACGTCGGCTCGTACCGCTCACGTTGGACAATCTTCCGGACCTCCCCGAGCGCTGCCGGTCCTGCGTCTTCTGGGAACTTGATCCAGTCAGTGGAGAAGCAGCGGTAAAGGCGGGCACTCCGGAGCTGGAGAAGGAAGCCTGGATCTCGGCTGTCCTGCTGGAGTGGGGGTCGTGCGGGCGGGTCGTCTACGTCGACGAGGCTCCTGTGGGGTTCGTCCTGTACGCGCCGCCGGCATACGTGCCGCGATCGACGGCCTTTCCGACCAGCCCGGTGTCGCCGGACGCCGTGCAGTTGATGACGGCCTGGATCATGCCGAGCTATCAGGGGCAGGGGCTGGGGCGTGTCATGGTGCAGACCGTCGCCAAGGACTTGCTGCGAAGAGGATTCAAGGCCATCGAGGCCTTTGGCAACGCCCGCTGGACGGAGCCCGCTTGTCTGCTGCCTGCGGAGCATCTGCTGTCGGTCGGCTTCAAGACCGTACGCCCGCATCCGCTGCATCCCCGGCTGAGGCTGGAGTTGCGGACGACGCTTTCCTGGAAGGAAGACGTCGAGCTTGCTCTCGACAGGCTGCTGGGGGCGGTCCAGAAGGAGCCGGTGCTCCGTCCGCTGTGAGGACGCTGAAAACGCTTGTGGGCTCATCCCCGTCAGGATGAGCCCACAAGCGTTTCACGTGAAACAAAGTGCCGGCGGTCAGGCCTTGGTGGCCTCTTCGCCGATGAAGTCGCCAAGGTCGCGCAGGAGAGCGGCCTTCGGCTTGGCGCCGACGATGGTCTTGGCGACCTCGCCGCCCTGGTAGACGTTCAGCGTCGGGATGGACATGACGCCGTACTTGGCTGCGGTGGCCGGGTTCTGATCGATGTTGAGCTTGACGATCTCGATCTGGTCGCCGTGCTCGGCCGCGATCGCTTCGAGCGACGGGGCGATCTGGCGGCACGGGCCGCACCATTCGGCCCAGAAGTCCACCAGTACGGGCTTGTCGCTCTTGAGGACGTCCTCCTCAAAGGATGCGTCGGTCACGTTCTTCAAGGTGCCGGCCACGGCAGCCTCCTTAACTTCGGGGTGGGGTGTGGGGTGTGGGAGGGAGGGTCAGGCGGCTGCGGTCTTCTCGGGCTCGGCCACCTTGTCGGTGTCGGCCAGAGCCGCCAGGAAACGCTCCGCGTCGAGTGCGGCCGAGCAGCCGGTGCCGGCGGCCGTGATGGCCTGCCGGTAGGTGTGGTCGACGACGTCACCGGCGGCGAAGACACCGGTGAGGTTCGTGCGCGTCGACGGTGCGTCGACCTTTACGTAGCCCTCGTCGTCCAGCTCCAGCTGGCCCTTGAACAGCTCGGTGCGCGGGTCGTGGCCCACGGCGATGAACAGTCCGGTGACGGCCAGCGGAGTGATCTCACCGGTCTTGGTGTCCCGCAGCGTCAGGCCCGAGAGCTTCTGGTCGCCCTGGAGCTCGGCGACCGAGCTGTCCCAGGCGAACTTGATCTTCGGGTCGGCGAAGGCGCGGTCCTGCATGGCCTTGGAGGCGCGCAGGGTGTCCCGGCGGTGGACGATAGTGACGGACTTGGCGAAGCGGGAGAGGAAGGTCGCCTCCTCCATCGCGGTGTCGCCGCCGCCGACCACGGCGATGTCCTGGTCCTTGAAGAAGAACCCGTCGCAGGTGGCGCACCAGGAGACGCCGCGTCCGGAGAGGGCGTCCTCCTTGGGCAGACCGAGCTTGCGGTGCTGGGAGCCCGTCGAGACGATGACCGCCTTGGCGCGGTGGACCGTGCCGGCGGTGTCGGTTACGGTCTTGATGTCGCCGGTGAGGTCGACGGACACGATGTCGTCCGGAACGAGCTCGGCGCCGAAGCGCTCGGCCTGGGCGCGCATGTTGTCCATCAGGTCGGGGCCCATGATGCCGTCGCGGAACCCGGGGAAGTTCTCCACGTCGGTGGTGTTCATCAGAGCACCGCCTGCGGTCACCGCACCCTCGAACACCAGCGGCTTCAACGACGCACGCGCGGTGTACAGCGCGGCGGTGTAGCCGGCGGGCCCGGAGCCGATGATGATCACGTTTCGGACGTCGCTCACGGGTTATTTCCTCGTCTCTGCGGACTGCCTGCTGCCTACTGGGGGCCTGTCTAGGACTCTCACCCCACCCAACGGATCCTACGGGGCATGCATTCCCGAGGTGTCCGACCCCATTCGGGCCTGATGTCAACGGCGGGGGTAGGTCTGTGTCAGCAGAATCTCACCCTTGGCCGGCGGAGCCGCCCCCTCACACGCGGCGTCGACGACGTAGGCCTGCACGCGGGTGACGTCGGTGGCGTGCGGAAGCACGAGGAGGAAGGCTTTCTTGCCGTCGTACGTCCCCTCCTCCGCGGCGATCGGCACGGTGTTGCGGCCGGTGCCGTCCTGGACGCACTGCGGCACCGGCACGTCGGCTTTCCGCAGGGGGGTGTGGGACTCGATGCCCATGGAGGGGTCGTTCTCGGTCGTCGTCTCGCCCTGGGACATCGGCTGCTTGGCGATCAGGCTGTGGACCCGGTCCTCGAGGGCGGTCGTGGAGAACGTGGGACCGGTCTTCTTCGGGGAGGAGATGCTCCTGTCGGCGGAGGGGTCCTTGCTGTCCGGTGACTGGAGCGTCTGCACCAGGAGCGTGCCCAGGCCGAGGGCGGCCGTACCGAACACGGCGCCGATGAGGGCAGTGCGCCGGCGGTGCTTCGCCTTGCCGTCCCGGCCGGGCCCGGTGGCCGCGCGGGGGCGGCCGGCGGGGCGGTCCGCCGCGGCGGCGGATTCGGCGGCCTGTGGTGCGGGCGCTGTTTCACGTGAAACAGGCGCGGTCTCCTCAGGCGACGTGGCGTCGAGGAGCGCTTCGGCGGCCAGAGCAGCGTCGATGCGGCCTGCGACGTCGGCGGGCATCCGGTGTGCGCCGGGCAGGGCGCCGAGGAGTCCGCGGATCTCGTTCAGGGAGGTCTGTACGTCGGTGCACAGCGCGCACTCGTCGAGGTGGCGGCGTACTTCCGCCGTGCGGGAGGGCTGCAGGAGGCCCTCGGCGAGGTCGGAGATCTCCGAGACGTCCGGATGCTGAGTCGTGCCGGCCGTAGATGTCATGCGCGCCCACCTCCGCCCTTCACAGCAGCAGGACCACTCGGTCCCGCGTCCCTTGGCCCTGCGTTCTCCGGTCCCGACGCCGGTGGGACGGATGTCCCGGGCGTCCGGTTCCTTCCCCCGCTGACGTCCTCGCTATCCCCGGCACCGGTGCGCAGATGAGTGAGAAGCGGCAGCAGCCGGGCACGGCCACGCGCACAGCGGCTCTTCACTGTCCCGGTCGGCACATCGAGGACGCGGGCGGCCTCCGCCACCGGGTAGCCCTGCATGTCCACGAGTACCAGCGCGGCCCGCTGTTCGAGTGGCAGGGTGGCCAGGGCGGCGATGAGCTCTCTGTGGAGGTCCTGGCGTTCCGCGGGGGCCTCGGCGGACTCGTGGGGCTCCAGGAGCTGGTCCAGGCGTTCCGCGTCGTCGACCGGCGCGGTCCTGCGGGACGCTGCCTTGCGTGCGCGGTCGAGGCAGGCGTTGACGGTGATGCGGTGCAGCCAGGTCGTGACGGCGGACTGGCCACGGAAGGTATGGGCGGCGCGGTAGGCGGACACCAGGGCGTCCTGGACGGCGTCGGCGGCTTCCTCGCGGTCGCCCAGCGTGCGCAGGGCCACCGCCCACAGCCGGTCGCGGTGGCGCCGTACGAGCTCACCGAAGGCGTCGGGGTCGCCCTTGACGTGACGGGCCAGGAGCTCCTGGTCGCTTGTGTCGCTGAGCGCGGCATCGTCCAACGGTGAGCTCCCTCCCCCTGGTGTACCGGTCAGCCTGTGATCCTGATCTCCGAGATTCCGCCACGGAAGCGGTCGGCTGATCCGTCGGTCGGCAGAGACGTGATGTGGATCAGGATGTACCGAGTGCGGACCGGCTTGTCGAGTGTGGCTTCCAGCTTGCCTTCTGCCGGCGCGAGTTTGGTCATCCGCTGCGAGAAATCGGAGAGGGTGGCTGGATCCGAGGCGTCTTCACCGGCGGCCAGTACTTCGAGGGTCTGCCCGCTGCGGTACATGTCGATGCCGATGCCGGACACGTCCTTGACGCTGCCGAGATCGACGATGATTCCGCTGCCGTCCTTGCGCTGCGGAAGGTTGCCGAAATTGGCGAAATCGCGGTACTGCCCGGTGATCCAGGCGGTGCCGGTTTCGCCGTCGATGCTGTTCGGTACGCCCTCAGGCTCTATTCCGGAGCCGTTCGGGGCGAACACCGTGGCGTTGGCGATGTGCAGCGGCTTGGGGTCCGACTTCTTGGGCGCCTTTTCGTCGCTCGGCTGCGAGGTCTTCGTGTCGCCGGTGTCGTTGCCACGGTCCAGGAGCGTGTCCGCGAGCTGCCAGCTGCCGAGGCCCAGCGCGGCGATGAGCAGCGCGGCCACGCCCCACTTGAGGGCTTTCCCGGTGCGGCTCTGGAGCGGCCGTGGGGGTACGGCTGTGACGGCCTGGGCCGGGGGCAGCCCCGCGTGCGGGCCCGGCCTGCTGTAGGTGCCCTGCTGGTAGGTGGTGCGCTGGTACTCGGGCAGCGCCGTGAAGGTGGGCTCCGGCGGGCGGATGCGGGGCATCGCGGCGACGGCCTTGGCCAGCTCGTCGGGGGTGGTGCAGGGCGGCTCCTGGCGGGAGGCGGTGGCGCCGTCGTTGACCAGGGCCCGCATGGCGAGCTCCGACAGGCCGCGGTGGATGCCGGCCCGTACCTGGTCCGGGGGGATCAGCCCGACGCCCTTGGGCAGCCCGGACAGGCCGTAGGCGTCCCGTTCGTAGGGCCAGCGCTGTGTCAGGGCTGCGTACAGCAGCGCACCGATCGCCTCGGTGTCGGTGCGCTGCGGGCGGTCGGAGGTGATGCCGCGCAGGGCGGCGTTCACCGCGAGACCACGGATCCGGTACTGGCCGGAGGAGGTCCGCAGGATGGCGCCCGGGGTGAGTCTGAGGTGGGCCAGGCCCTCGCGGTGTGCGGCGGCCATGGCCTGGGAGATCTGGCTGACGAGCTGGTACGCCTCGTGGGCCTCCAGTGGACCCGCGGCGAGCATCGCCGTGAGTTCGGTGGCGTCGGGAAGCCACTCGTGGACGACGTAGACGAGATCATTCTCCTCCACCGCGTCCAGGACCTGTACGAACCGGGGGTCGCCGAGCAGCGCCGACGAGCGGGCCGCGGCGAGCACGGACCTGGCTCGCGGGTGTTCCGCGGGGAGCAGGTGCACGCCCACGGCGCGGCGCAGTTTCTCGTCGACCGCGCGCCAACTGCTGAAACCGTCCAGTCGGGTGACGCATTCTTCGAGCCGGTAGCGTCTGGCGAGCTTGTGCCCGCTGTGCAGCTCAGGTGTGGCGATGGGGGGTTCGGCGCCTTGGCGCTCACTGTCCGCGTCGCTCTTGCTGTCGTCCGCTGGCTCCTGGGCTTTTGCCACCCCGTCGGCCGTGGCTTTGTCCGCCTTGGCGGCCAGCGGTTCGTCACCGCTGTTGTCTGCCACGTCGACGGCAGCCGTGCTACGTTCCGCCACCGTCGTTCCTGCCTCCCCATCCGTTGCTGCGCGCTGTTGAACAGCCATGCCAATTGTGCCCACAGTCCGGCGCTATGCACGACACGCGGCGGCCGGTGATGGTTGTGCGGGGCCGCCCGGCCGCTCAGCGTCCGAGGCGTCCGCGCACCATGCCGACCATGGCGTTGAGTTCCACGATCCGCATTTTCTTCGCGGCGAGGAAGAAGACTCCCAGCAGCACGATGCCTCCCGCGACCAGTGCGGCGAGCGATCCGAGGGCGTCGCTGCCCAGGACCCGCATGATGCCGAAGGCCGCGGCGCCGCCGAGGATTGCCGCAGGTACGGAGGCACCGGAGAGCCTGGCGTACGTACGCAGGACGTGCGTGCCGTCCAGGTCGCCCCCCAGCCGGTTGCGCAGGCGCCGCCAGGCCACACCGACGCCGATCGCGTAGGCCAGGCCGTAGGAGGCCGCCATGCCGACCACGGCCCACTGGGCGGGCAGGACGAAGTAGCAGGCTGCTGAGGCTGCGGCGTTGACGGCGGCGACGATGACGGTGTTGTAGAAGGGTGTGCGGGTGTCCTCGTACGCGTAGAAGCCGCGCAGGACGACGTACTGCACGGAGTACGGGATGAGGCCGAGACCGAAGGCCATCAGAGTGAAGCCCATGGCCTGGGCGCCCTCGTGGCCGGTGGACGCGAACAGCAGGGTGCACATGGGGACGCCGAGCGCGAGGAACGCGAACGCGACCGGGACGATCGCCACGGCCGAGTTGCGCAGGCCCTGGGAGATGTCGTCGCGGACGGCGCCCGGGTCGTTGTCGTGTGCGGCTCGGGAGATGCGGGGCAGCAGGGCCGCCATGACGGAGACCGTGATGATGGCCTGCGGCATGCCCCAGATCAGCTGGGCGTTCGAGTAGGCGAGGATGCCCGCGCCGTCCTTGCCCGACGCCTTGCCCGCCGCGGTGGCGAGCTGGGTGACGACGAGGACGCCGGCCTGGTTGGCGAGGACGAACAGGACGGTCCACTTGGCGAGCTTGACGGTCTTGCCGAGCCCGTGGCCCTTCCAGTCGAAGCGGGGGCGGAAGCGGAACCCGGTCTCGCGCAGGTACGGGATCATCGCCAGCGCCTGGACGGTGAGACCGAGCAGGGTGCCGATGCCGAGCAGCTGGACGCCCTCGTCCGGGATGGTCTGCACGCCCATCCGCGATTCGGCGGAGGTGCCGTACACCCAGATGAACAGGCCGAACGTGGCGATCATGATGATGTTGTTGAGGACCGGGGTCCACATCATCGCGCCGAACTTGCCGCGGGCGTTGAGGATCTGTCCCATGACGACGTGCACGCCCATGAAGAAGATCGTGGGCAGGCAGTAGCGGGCGAAAGTGACTGCGACGCTGTTGGCCGCCTCGTCTTCGGCGATCGGCACGGACATCAGGCGGATGAGCAGTGGCGCCGCGAAGACCGCGAGGGCCACGATGGCACCGAGCGCCACCATGACCAAGGTGAGGAGGCGGTTGGCGAAGGCCTCGCCGCCGTCCTCGTCGTTCTTCATCGCGCGTACCAGCTGAGGCACGAAGACCGAGTTGAGGCCGCCGCCGACCGTGAGGATGTAGATCATGGTCGGCAGGGTCAGCGCAATGGTGAAGGTGTCACCGAGCAGGGCCGCGCCCAGCGCCGCGGTGATCACCAGGCTGCGTACGAAGCCGGTGAGGCGGGAGACCAGCGTGCCCGCGGCCATCAGGGCACTCGACTTCAGCACACTGGCCGCGCGCCCGGCGGGCTTCTTGGGCGGCGCGGGGGCCGGCACCGGCTCGGGTGCGGCCGTGGGAGCGGGCTGCCCGGGCGCCTGCTGGTCGCGGTAGAGGTGGGCGAACGCGTCCTGCTGCCCTGGGATCTCCTCGCCCGCCTTCGTGACGAGGTCGTCGACGCCCACGAACTCCGTGGTCGCGGGGTTGTCCCCGTACGGCAGGTGGCGGGACGGGCCGTCCGGTTCGGGCGCCGGGGTCTGCGCCCAGACGTGCGGGTCCGGTGCGTACTGCGGTGCGGCCGGCTGCTGGTACAGCGGCTGCGGCTCCGGGTAGGTGCCCGGCGGCGGCGGAGGGTGCGAGGCGCGGTCGTAGAGCGCCTCCGTCACCGGGTCCTGCGCGGAGGGGTCCTGGGCCTGGTACGGGTCGTGGCTGTAGGCGTCCTGGACATACGGGTCCGGGGCGGCGTAGGGCTCCTGCGCGGAATCGGGAGCGGACTCGGGATGCTGCGGCGACGGCACATGGCCTGCTGCCGGGGGCTCCGGGGGCACGCCTCGGAAAGGCGCGGTGTCACTCGCGCCCTGTCCACGGTCACCGTCGTACGGCGCGTTCACTGGTGCTCCCCTCGAGCTTCTGTTCCGGCGAGCTGTGCCCCGCTGGATGTACCGGCCGGGGATCCGGGGACTGTGCCCCGGCAAGACGCTGCATCGCAACCCCACCTCATCGTCCCCGGCCTGCCGGCCACGGCGTAGCTCAACGGTCCACTTTCTCACCTGTGCCCGACGGGTCGACGCTTTCGGGACCGGTGTCCGGTGTCGGGTCACTCGCCTGCTCGGAGTCCTCACCCTCGCCGCCGTCCCCTTCGGCGGCCTCACGGGCCGCCGCGCGCTTGCGCTGGGAGTACATCCTGATGCCGGCGAGAACGAGCAGCAGCACACCGCCGGCGATGACGAGCATCACGGTCGGGGTGAATTCGTTCACATCGACCGTGAACTCCATCTCACGGCCGTACGGTGTGCCGTCCTCGGTGTAGAGCTGCGCGATCACCGGGACCGGGCCGTTGGCGTTGGCGGTCGCCGTGAACTTCACCGACTGGCTGTGACCGCCCGCGACCTTCACCGGACGCTCGGCGACGCTCTGGTCCCCGTCCAGCCTGAGGCGGGTGGGCTTGGTCGACTTGAGCCGCAGCACGAGGTGCTCTACACCCTGCACCAGCTGGTTCTGGACGGTCACGGGCACAGTCGCGCTGCGCCCCGACAGGGTCGCGTCGGACTTCTGGATGAGCTGCACCTCGTCGGTGAGGCTCACCAGGTAGCTCTGGACCCCGTCGCGGTACTTCTGGGCCTTGCGCTCGCCGCCGCGCCAGGACGTCGACATCGCGCGGTTGATGGCGTTGCCGAAGGGGGTGACCACCCGGTCGGGGGCGGTGAGGATCACCTTGAAGTTGTCCAGCTTGCTCTGCGTGGTCCTGATGTCCTGGAACGCCTTGGCCGGAAGCTCCCGCTTGCTCAGTGACCGGGGGTACGAGGCCGGTCCCGGCACGTCGGTGGTGGCACGGGCGTCGGGCTTCGCCTTCGCCGCGGCCACCAGATCCAGCGGCTGCGACCAGCGCTGCGCGTCGAGGCTGTGCAGGGCGCTCGCCATGGACTGCGCCTGGCTCGCGGACGGCAGGCGCTGCGGGGCGACCACGACGCTGCGCTGCTTCTCCTCGTCCTGGAGGGTCACCGCCAGCGTCTGGGCGAGGAATTCCTGTACGGCCAGGGTGGAGTCCCCGGCCTTCGACATGTCGCCCTCGAAGGCGGTCGAGAGCCGGCTGTCGGCGACGACCGCGGTGGTGCCGCCGCCGATCGGCCGGGCCGCGGTGGGCGTGTACGGCAGGCCGCGCGTCTCATGGAGGCTGTCGCTGCGGGCGATCACGTTGTGCGCGCCGGCCGAAGTGGCGACATCGACGACCGACGGATCGACGGCGCCGTTCACCGGCCACGCGAAGTCGGTGGAGGGCTCTGTGTGGAGGATCGACTGCACGGCGGTCGCGGCGACATCGGTGGCGCGCCGCAGGTGACTGAGAGAGCCCGGAACGTCCTTGCCGCGGTGTGCCAGCGAGGCCAGGTCGGGGTCGGCGAACGGCAGCGCGACGACCTTCCGGCCCTCCACCGCCTTCTGGAGATCGCTCAGCCACTTGTTGGCCACGGCCTGGTACTTGCCCGCGACGGTTGTTTCACCGTCCTCGGACTTGACCTGGTAGCTCTCCGTCATGGCGTTCACGGTGGCGAGCAGGTCCGGGTCGACGACCCAGGTGACAGGCAGCTCGTTGCCGAGTGAGACCAGCTGGTTCAGCCGCCCGCCCGGGGCCAGCTCCGCGCCGAGGTTGTCGTTCTCGAAGACCGGGGTCTGCTGCTCGTCCGACCCCGTCTCGGCGGTGAGGTGCGTCGAGGAGATCAGCGGCCAGAGATAGGTGAGCTGGGTCCTCTTCTCCGTGGCGTCGGGCTGCCAGGGCAGGAAGGTCTTCTGGATGCCCAGCGTCTGCTCGTACGGGCGGCTGGGGGTCTGTCCCGACAGGGACACGCCGAGCTGGTAGACCCCCTGGTCGTCGAGTTCGAGCTTGTCGACCGGCACGGTGATGCTGAAGTCCTCGCTGATGCCGGCCGGGAGCTTCGCGAATTTCTTCGTGAACTTCCCGCCGAGCTCGGCGGGGGCACTTCCGTCGGGCTCCTGGCTGCGTTCGGCCGCGGCGTCGATCGCCGTCCTGCCGGAGAGCCGCGGTCCCACGCTGAGCCCGACATGCGCGTCGGTGACAGCTTCCTTGCCCCTGTTGGTGACCGTGCCGGAGACGGTGACCTTGTCCCCCTCCACCGGCGCTCCGGGGGTCAGCGCGTCGAGGGACACATCAACCGTGCGTGAGCCGGTGGCGTCCTCGGCGGCGTGCGCGGGCGCCGGGAGGTACACCAGGCCCGCCACCAGAGGGGCGCCCGCGAGCAGCCCTGCCGTGCGCCGCAGCCACCGGCGGGCAGGTGAGGGAACCATCCCCTGAAAGTCTGCCGCCTCGGCCACGCCCACGCCCGTCCCTAGTCTTTGTCTGCTGCCGGTGTTGGTTGTCGGTTCTTGCGTCCACGCATGGTAACGAGGTGCGCTGTGGCGAAGTGCTGCCCACTGCTCCACATGATCGGAAGAGTCTTGTCGGGCGGCAATAAACGGGGAAGCTTCGGCCGGCCGGGGCACGTACCCTTTTCTGTTGTGCCGAACGCCAACGAAGACAATGCCAGTGCCCTGAATCAGGTGCAGCGCCGCGCGGTCAGCGAACTGCTGCGGGTCTCCCCTGTCGCCGACGATCTCGCGCGCCGTTTCCAGGACGCGGGCTTCAGTCTCGCGCTCGTCGGCGGATCGGTCAGGGACGCGTTGCTCGGCCGCCTCGGCAACGACCTGGACTTCACGACCGACGCCCGGCCCGACGACGTACTGAAGATCGTCCGGCCGTGGGCGGACTCGGTGTGGGAGGTCGGGATCGCCTTCGGCACGGTGGGATGCCAGAAGGCGGGCTACCAGATCGAGGTCACGACGTACCGCTCCGAGGCGTACGACAGGACCTCCCGCAAGCCCGAGGTGTCCTACGGCGACTGCATCGAGGACGATCTCGTACGCCGTGACTTCACCGTGAACGCGATGGCCGTCGCGCTGCCGGAGAAGGAGTTCGTCGACCCGTACGGCGGCCTGGAGGACCTTGCGGCCCGCGTCCTGCGCACGCCCGGAACCCCAGAGGAGTCGTTCTCCGACGACCCGCTGCGCATGATGCGCGCCGCCCGGTTCGCCGCTCAGCTCGACTTCGAGGTGGCGTCCGAGGTGGTCGCGGCGATGACGGCCATGGCGGAGCGCATCGAGATCGTCTCGGCCGAGCGGGTGCGTGACGAGTTCAACAAGCTGATCCTTTCCCCGAACCCGCGCAAGGGTCTGCGGCTGCTCGTCGACAGTGGGATCGCCGGATACGTACTCCCCGAGCTGCCGGCGCTGCGCCTGGAAAGTGATGAGCATCACAAGCACAAGGACGTCTATGAGCACTCGCTGACCGTCCTGGAGCAGGCCATGGACCTGGAAGAGGGCGAGCCGGACCTGGTGCTGCGGCTCGCGGCGCTGCTGCACGACATCGGGAAGCCCAGGACGCGGCGCTTCGAGCAGGACGGCAGGGTCTCCTTCCACCACCACGAGGTGGTCGGCGCGAAGATGACGAAGAAGCGCATGACCGCCCTCAAGTACTCGAACGACATGATCAAGGACGTCTCACTGCTGGTGGAACTGCACCTGCGCTTCCACGGCTACGGGACCGGCGAGTGGACCGACTCCGCGGTGCGGCGGTACGTGCGTGACGCGGGCCCGCAGCTGGAGCGGCTGCACAAGCTGACCCGCTCGGACTGCACCACGCGCAACAAGCGCAAGGCCGGCGCGCTCTCGCGAGCGTACGACGGACTTGAGGAGCGCATCGCGCAGCTCAAGGAGCAGGAGGAGCTCGACTCCATCCGGCCCGATCTGGACGGAAACCAGATCATGGACATCCTGGGCGTCCGGCCAGGCCCGGAGATCGGCAAGGCGTACAAGTTCCTGCTGGAGCTGCGTCTGGAGAACGGGCCGATGGAGCACGACGCGGCTGTCGCGGCGCTCAAGGAGTGGTGGGCCGCGCAGAACTGAAGTCATGTTTCACGTGAAACATGACGGCGGACGAGCGCGGCAAGGGCCGGTGTTTCACGTGAAACACCGGCCCTTTGGGACACGGAGAGTGCGCTGCGCATACGAGTGTGTGACGCGCGCACGCTATGAGACGCCTCCAACTCGCCTCCAGCGGAGCAAAGTTGCGGCGACCACCGCGTAGATGACAGCGACCGTGACCACCAAAGGGGCCGAGCGGCCGTCGGCGGGCAGTATCACCGCCGCCGTTGCCGCAGCACCCACGAAGGCGACGTTGAACAGCACGTCGTAGATCGAGAAGACCCGACCGCGATACGCGTCGTCGACCGCCGACTGCACCACCGTGTCCGTGGTGATCTTCGCGGCCTGTGTCGTGAGGCCGAGCACGAACGCGGCGATCATCATCGGTACGGGCAAGAAGGGCAGCGCGAGGCCCGGTTCGAGTACGGCGGCCGACGCCGCGCACATGACCATCCACCCGTACGGTCCCAGCCGCCCCACCGCCCACGGCGTCAGCACCGCAGCCGCGAAAAACCCCGCCCCGGAGAACCCGGCGGCTACCCCGAGCAGCGCCAGTCCCTCGGACCCTCCCTCCTGCCCGTCGGACCAGGCGTACCGGGCCAGCATCAGCACCATGACCGTCAGCGCGCCGAAGCAAAAGCGCATCAGCGTCATCGCGGCCAGCGCGCGTGCCGCGGCCGGGCGCTGTGACAGGTGCCGCATGCCGTCGGCGAGACCCCGCACCGTGGAGGCCAGGGCGGCCTTCAGGCGCGGCTGTACCTGATCGGGGTCGGGACCGAGCAGTTCGCGGCCCATACGCAGCGACGACAGGGCGGCGCTGAGATAGAGGGCGGCGCCCAGCAGCACCACCACCGCGTCGGAGTCCGACGCCACCAGTCGCACCGCGAAGGCGAGGCCGCCGCCCGCGGTGGCGGCGAGCGTACCGGCGGTCGGGGACAGCGAGTTGGCCATGACCAGGCGGTCGGCGTCCACGACGCGTGGCAGCGCGGCCGAGAGGCCGGAGAGCACGAATCGGTTGACGGCGGTGACGGACAGGGCCGAGGCGTAGAAGAGCCAGTCGGGCACGGACGCGAGGATCAGCAGCGCCGTGCCGCTGGCGAGCACCGCCCGCAGCAGGTTGCCGTACAGGAAGACCTGCCGGCGCTGCCAGCGGTCGAGCAGCACACCCGCGAACGGGCCGACCACCGAATAGGGCAGCAGCAGTACGGCCATCGCCGAGGCGATCGCGCCGGGCGAGGTCTGTTTCTCGGGGGAGAAGACGACGTACGCGGCGAGCGCGACCTGGTACACGCCGTCCGCGCACTGCGAGAGCAGCCGGACCGTCAGCAGGCGGCGGAAGTCGGTCAGGCGCAGGAGTACGCGCAGATCACGTACGACGGGCATGCGAGCAAGGGTCACACACGTCGAGGGTCCCCGGGCGGATTGCCCGGGGACCCTCGACGATCGGCCTGCGCTTGAGGTTCAGGCGCAGCAGCCCGAGCCGGCGGAGCTTTAGCGCTCGACCTCACCCTTGATGAACGCCTCGACGGCGCGGTGTGCCGCGTCGTCGAAGTACTGCACCGGCGGGGACTTCATGAAGTACGAGGACGCGGAGAGGATCGGGCCGCCGATGCCGCGGTCCTTGGCGATCTTCGCGGCGCGCACGGCGTCGATGATGACACCCGCGGAGTTCGGGGAGTCCCAGACCTCGAGCTTGTACTCCAGGTTCAGCGGGACGTCACCGAAGGCGCGGCCCTCAAGGCGTACGTAGGCCCACTTGCGGTCGTCGAGCCAGGCCACGTAGTCCGACGGACCGATGTGGACGTTGTCCGCACCGAGGTCGCGGTCGGGGATCTGCGAGGTGACGGCCTGCGTCTTCGAGATCTTCTTGGACTCCAGGCGCTCCCGCTCGAGCATGTTCTTGAAGTCCATGTTGCCGCCGACGTTCAGCTGCATCGTGCGGTCCAGGACGACGCCCCGGTCCTCGAACAGCTTCGCCATCACGCGGTGCGTGATGGTGGCGCCGACCTGCGACTTGATGTCGTCGCCGACGATCGGGACACCGGCCTCGGTGAACTTGTCCGCCCACTCCTTGGTACCGGCGATGAAGACCGGGAGAGCGTTGACGAAGGCGACCTTGGCGTCGATGGCGCACTGCGCGTAGAACTTCGCGGCGTCCTCGGAACCGACGGGCAGGTAGCAGACGAGAACGTCGACCTGGCGGTCCTTGAGGGTCTGGACGATGTCGACCGGCGCCTCGGCGGACTCCTCGATGGTCTGGCGGTAGTACTTGCCCAGACCGTCGTAGGTGTGGCCGCGCTGGACGCTCACGCCGGTGTTCGGCACGTCGCAGATCTTGATGGTGTTGTTCTCGCTGGCGCCGATGGCGTCCGCGAGGTCGAGGCCGACCTTCTTGGCGTCGACGTCGAACGCGGCGACGAACTCGATGTCACTCACGTGGTAGTCGCCGAACTGCACGTGCATGAGACCCGGCACCTTGCCCGCCGGGTCGGCGTCCTTGTAGTACTCGACGCCCTGCACCAGCGAGGCGGCGCAGTTGCCCACGCCGACGATGGCTACGCGAACCGAACCCATTGGCGGTTGCTCCCTGTGTTCTCGACGAGGCCTGCGGATGTGCAGGGCCTCATTTGACGGTGTCGTCGGACGGATCCGGACCGGTGTCGTCCCGGTGCCGGGGCAGGCCGTCCGTCTCTCCAGATGTGGTGTCGTGACGAGCCGGGTCACCGGGGTCGGACCGTCGCTGATCCCGCCCCGCCCGCTCGCTCTCGATGAGCTCGTTCAGCCAGCGCACTTCGCGCTCCACGGACTCCATGCCGTGCCGCTGCAGCTCAAGCGTGTAGTCGTCCAGGCGCTCGCGGGTACGGGCCAGGGAGGCGCGCATCTTCTCGAGACGCTCCTCCAGCCGGCTCCGGCGACCCTCGAGCACCCGCATCCGCACCTCGCGCTCCGTCTGCCCGAAGAAGGCGAAACGGGCAGCGAAGTGCTCGTCCTCCCACGTATCGGGCCCGGTGTGGGAGAGCAGCTCCTCGAAGTGCTCCTTACCTTCGGCCGTCAACCGGTAGACGATCTTCGCCCGGCGTCCCGCGAGCGAAGCGGCGAGCGCGTCCTCGGGAGCGCTGCCGGGCTCTTCGATCAGCCAGCCGTTTGCGACGAGCGTCTTGAGGCAGGGGTAGAGCGTCCCGTAACTGAAGGCGCGGAAGATCCCCAGCGAGGTGTTGAGCCGCTTGCGCAGCTCGTAACCGTGCATCGGGGACTCACGCAGCAGGCCGAGCACGGCGAATTCGAGGATGCCTGAGCGCCTGCTCATCCTTCGCCTCCTCAGTCGCCGACGGTCCTTATGCCGAGCTGATGTATCGACTCGATACATCCAGACGATAGAACGACCGTGCCGATGGGACAAGAGGGACCATCGTGAACGGCGTCACATCACCAATTCGATGCACGCAACTTGCCTGATTTGGGGTGAACATCGGCACTGGGTGGGTTTTGACCGTGCGTAGTCTGTGCGGCATGCAGACCACCGGGAACCAAGTGACGCCAGGGAGCGTCCTCGTCCTGGATGCACATGAGGCCGTACGGACGACCCCGAGCACGGGATGGTCCGTACTTCGGGGGGACCGGAACTCACCTGCCGCTTCCAGGCGATCTCGCCTGCCCGAGGAGTAGTCGTTCGATGAGCGAGCACCGTCGCAAACCGTCGCAGCCGCAGGACGGAGGACGTGCCGCGGCCCGGCGAGCCGCCCAGCAGCCATCAGGCCGCCGCGCTGCCCCCACGCGGGACACCCACAGCACCACTGAGATGTCGTCCGGTCCGTACGGAGAGGAGCGTCCGCCCGGCGGCAGAGCGGAAGCCCGCCGTGCCGCCCAGCGCGGCGCAGCGGGCGGCTCGCGCCGTCGGGGCGCCGAGCCCACCGGCCGCGGCTCGGGGCGGGGGCGCCGCGGAGGCCCGCCGGACAACGACCGGTTCCTCAACTACCCGCGTTCGGACAGATACGGGTGGCGACGGTTCGTGCCGTCGTGGAAGCTGGTCGGCGGCACCTGCCTGGGATTCTTCGCGATCACGGTCGCGGGCATGGGGGTGGCGTTCGCGTGGGTCGATACGCCCAAGGCGCAGGACATGGCCGAGGCACAGAACAACGTCTTCTACTGGGACGACGGTAAGACGCAGCTCGCCGCTACCGGCGGCCAGCGCAACCGCCAGACCGTGACCATCCATGAGATCCCGCAGTCCATGCAGGACGCGGTGATCGCTGCCGAGAACGAGTCCTTCGACGACGACTGGGGCGTCGACCCCATGGGCATCGCCCGCGCCGTGGTCAACATGGCCAAGGGCGGGGAAACCCAGGGCGGCTCGACCATCACCCAGCAGTTCGTGAAGAACACGTACCTGGACCAAGACCAGACGATGAAGCGGAAGTTCACCGAACTCATCATCTCAGTCAAGGTCGGCGCCACGATGAAGAAGCCGGACATCCTGGCCGGTTACCTCAACACCGCCTACTTCGGCCGTGGCGCGTACGGAATCCAGGCCGCGTCGCAGGCGTACTTCGGCAAGAACAGCAAGGATCTCAAGGAGGACGAGAGCGCCTTCCTTGCCGCACTGCTCAAGGGGCCGAACCTCTACAACCCCGACGGCGGCATCGGGGAAAACGCCCGCCCCGAGAAGAACCGGGCGCGCGCCGAGGACCGCTGGAAGTGGATCCTCGACCGCGAGGTCGAGGTGGGCCGGATGGAGCAGGCCGAGCGGGACAAGTACAAGACCTTCCCCAAGCTCAAGGACTACGACCAGGCCACCGGCCTTGGCGGCCAGAAGGGCTACCTCGTCGAGACCGCCAAGAAGTACGTGATGAAGCAGACCAACATCACGCCGGAGGCTCTCGAGCGTGGCGGCTATCGCATCTACACGACCTTCAACAAGAAGAAGGTCGAGGCGATGGAGAAGGCGGTCAACAAGACCAAGAAGGAGTTCCTCGACGCCAAGAAGCGCCCCGATACAGACAAGTTCGTCCAGTTCGGCTCGGCTTCTGTCGACGTGAACACCGGCGCGATCGTCGCACTGTACGGCGGCGACGGCTGGGACAAGAAGCACTTCACCAACAACGCCGACACCTCCGGCGTCCCCGTCGGGTCGACCTGGAAGCCCTACGTCCTCGCCGCGGCGATGCAGGACGGCACCTACAAGACCCGGCCCACGGGGCTGTCTCCGCTGAGCAAGTACAACGCCAATGACCTGATCGAGATCAAGTACCCGAGCGGGGCCCCGGTTCCCGGCAAGAACGGTCAGCCGTTCCGGCAGAAGAACGAGAGCGACAAGGCCTACGGCTACGTCACTCTCAGGGAAGCGATGGAGAAGTCCATCAATACCCCCTTCGTGCAGCTCGGCTTCGATGTCGGCCACCAGAGGGTGGCCGACATGGCGACGCGCACCGGGATCCTCAAGGACACCATGGACAGCTTCAACGCTTCCTTCTTCCTGGGTACGTCCACCCCGAGCGCCATCCGCATGGCGGACTCGTACGCCACCTTCGCCGCGTCCGGCAAGCACCATGAGCCGTACTCCGTGAAGAAGGTCCTGCTGGACGGCGAAGAGCAGCCCGGCTTCGAGCCACCGAAGTCCCAGCGGGCGATGGACCCCGAGGTCGCGGACAACGTCACCGACGTCCTCAAGAACGTCATCGAAAGCGACGAGGGCACCGGCAACAAGGCGCAGAAGCTCGGCCGTCCGGCGGCAGGCAAAACCGGTACCACCGACAAGAACAAGTCGGCCTGGTTCGTCGGCTACACCCCGCAGCTGTCGACGGCCGTGACCTTGTTCCGTACGGATCCCGAGTCCCGCAAGCTGCTCTCCATGAACGGCACCGGCGGCGTCCCGTCCATCCACGGTGGTGACATCCCCGCAGAGGTATGGACGAACTACATGATCGACGCGCTCAAGGGACAGGACGTGGAGGACTTCCCTGTCGCTCCCCCGCTCGGCGACAAGGCCGACTCGATCGGCGCGCCGTCCCCGACGCCGTCCCCCACACCCAGCCAGACCCCGTCCCAGACGCCCTCCGCGACTCCGTCGAGCGAGGCGCCCTCGCAAACCCCGTCGCCGTCCGTGAGCCCGAGTGAGTCCGAGACCTGCAACCCGCTCGACTGGGCATGCGAGGACAGCGGAGGCAACGACAACGCGGGTACGGACGCGGGCGGCACCGATTCGGGTGGAATGGACGCCGGCGGCACCGACAACGGCGGAACCACCGACGGCGGTACGGCCGACGGCGGGACCACCGACGGCACCACCACCGACGGCAGCACCGAAGGCAAGCCGGGCAACGGCAACAGCAACAGCAACGGTGGCCTGTTCGGCGGAGGCGGCGGCTGACGCCACACCCCACCCCACCCCTGACGAGGGCCGTCGCACCCGGTGCGGCGGCCCTCGCCGTATGCACAGCCCGTACACCCGGCCGTACACCCGGCCGTACACCCAGCCCGTACGCCAAGCCCGTACGCACAGCCCCGTACGGCAGGATGGCCCCCATGACGAGCGTGCACGAGGACCGGCCCCCCGTACGGCCCACGCATCAGGACAAGGTCGCCGCGGCAGGCAGCGAGCTGATCGGCGGCCCCGTCGGCAGGTGGGCCAGGCTGGGCACCGACCGGCTCACGCCGGTCCGCGTCGTCGCCCTGGTCGCGATCGGCATGTTCGCGCTCGGCATGGTGCAGAAGATCCCCTGCTACGAGTGGGCCTGGTTCCGCGGCACCAGTTCGCAGTACACGCACGCCTGCTACTCCGACATCCCGCACCTGTATCTGGGACGCGGATTCGCCGACGGCCTCGTACCGTATTTCGATCGCCTGACCGGCGACATGCAGTTCCTCGAATACCCCGTCCTGACAGGTCTCTTCATGCAGGTCGCCGCCTGGCTGACCCTGCCCTTCGACGGCCCCGTACAAGAGCGCGAACAGGCCTACTGGATGGTCAACGCGGGCATGCTGATGGTCTGCGCCGCCATCACCGCCGTCTGCGTCGCCCGTACGCACCGACGACGCCCCTGGGACGCCCTGCTCGTCGCTCTCGCGCCCGCACTCGCCCTCACCGCCACCATCAACTGGGACCTCCTCGCCGTCGCCCTCACAGCCGCCGCGATGCTCATGTGGTCCCGTGGACGCCCGCTGGCCTTCGGCATCCTCATCGGCCTCGCCACCGCCGCGAAGCTCTATCCCGTACTGCTCCTGGGACCGCTCCTCGTGCTGTGCTGGAGGGCCGGCAAGTACCGCGAGTACGCAGCCGCGCTGCTCGGCGCGGCAGGCGCCTGGCTGCTCGTGAACCTGCCGGTCATGATCTTGGCCCCCGAAGGGTGGAAGAAGTTCTACACCTTCAGCCAGGAACGTTCCGTCGACTTCGGCTCCTTCTGGCTGATCATCACGCAGCGCACCGGCAAGCAGCTCGACGTCGAAGCCGTCAACGCGTACGCCACGCTCCTGATGGTCGTACTGTGCGCGGGCATCGCCGCTCTGACCCTGACGGCGCCCCGCCGGCCGCGCTTCGCCCAGCTCGCCTTCCTGGTCGTCGCCGCGTTCATCCTCACCAACAAGGTCTACTCACCGCAGTACGTCCTGTGGCTCATCCCCCTCGCCGCCCTGGCCCGGCCGCGCTGGCGCGACTTCCTCATCTGGCAGGCCTGCGAGGTCATGTACTACCTCGGGATCTGGATGTACCTCGCGTACACCACCAGCGGCGACAAACAGCGCGGACTGCCCCCCGAGGGCTACCAGCTCGCCATCGCGCTGCACCTGCTGGCCACGCTCTACCTGTGCGCCGTCGTCGTACGCGACATCCTCATGCCCGAACGGGACGCCGTACGGCGCGACGGCTCCGACGACCCCTCGGGCGGTCTCCTCGACGGAGCCGAGGACACCTTCGTCCTGGGGAAGGCGGCGCACCCGCCCCGGCATGCCCAGCACCACAGCGAGGGGCCACAGGTGCAATGGGGCAGCACCCCGCCGGGCGGCTGACGCCGGCGGCTGTCAGCGGTCGACGATACGGTCGAACTGCGTCGTGGTGTGACGCAGATGGGCCACCAGCTCGTCGCCCACCTTCGGCTCCTGCGCGTCCGAGGGGACGAAGAGGATCGACACCTGCATGTGCGGCGGCTCCGCGAACCAGCGCTGCTTGCCCGCCCACACGAACGGCGCGAGATTACGGTTCACCGTGGCGAGACCGGCACGCGCCACACCCTTGGCGCGCGGCATCACACCGTGCAGCGCCTTGGGCGCCTCCAGGCCGACACCGTGCGACGTACCGCCCGCCACCACCACGAGCCAGCCGTCCGACGCCGCCTTCTGCTGGCGGTAACCGAACCGGTCACCCTTCGCCACCGGGGTCACGTCCAGCACCGCGCCGCGGTACTCCGTCGCCTCATGGTCACCCAGCCACAGCCGCGTGCCGATACGCGCACGGAAGCGGGTCTGGGGGAACTGCTGCTGGAGGCGCGCCAGTTCGTCCGCCTTCAGATGGCTGACGAACATCGTGTGCAGCGGAAGACGGGCCGCCCGCAACCGGTCCATCCAGCCGATGACTTCCTCGACCGCGTCGGAGCCGTCCATACGGTCCAGCGGGAGGTGCAGGGCGAAGCCCTCCAGCCGTACGTCCTCGATGGCCGCGTGGAGCTGCCCCAGCTCCTCCTCCTTCACGCCGTGACGCTTCATCGAGCTCATGCACTCGATGACGACACGGGCGCCGACCAGGGCGTGCACCCCGTCGACCGACGACACCGAACGCACCACCCGGTCCGGCAGCGGAACCGGCTCCTCACCGCGCCGGAACGGTGTCAGGACAAGCAGGTCACCGCCGAACCAGTCCTTGATGCGGGCCGCTTCGTACGTGGTGCCGACGGCCAGGATGTCCGACCCGAAGCGGGTCGCCTCGTCCGCGAGCCGCTCATGGCCGAAGCCGTAACCATTGCCCTTGCAGACCGGCACGATTCCCGGGAACTGATCGAGCACGGACTTCTGGTGCGCCCGCCAGCGCGCGGTGTCGACGTAGAGGGTGAGCGCCATGGCCGGTCCGGAACCTTTCTCGTGGCTGCGGTGTGTCAGAGGTATGAAGGGAAACGGATTCAGGATCAGGCAGGGATCAGCGGCGCGACATGTACATGTCGAGCGCCTTGTGGAGCATCTTGTTGAGCGGGAAATCCCACTCACCGACGTACTCCACAGCCTCCCCACCCGTACCCACCTTGAACTGGATCAGGCCGAACAGGTGGTCCGTCTCGTCGAGCGAATCGGAAATGCCCCGCAGGTCATAGACCGTCGCACCCATCGCGTACGCATCACGCAGCATCCGCCACTGCATCGCGTTCGAGGGCCGGACCTCGCGGCCGATGTTGTCCGAAGCGCCGTACGAGTACCAGACGTGCCCCCCGACGACCAGCATCGTCGCCGCGGACAGGTTCACCCCGTTGTGACGCGCGAAGTACAGCCGCATGCGGTTGGGGTCCTCGTTGTTCAGGACCGTCCACATGCGCTGGAAATACGACAGCGGGCGCGGCCGGAAGCGATCCCGCACAGCGGTGATCTCGTACAGCCGCTGCCACTCGGCGAGATCCTCATAACCACCCTGGACGACCTCGACACCGGCCTTCTCGGCCTTCTTGATGTTGCGCCGCCACAGCTGATTGAAGCCCTTGAGGACATCATCGAGCGACCGGTTCGCCAACGGCACCTGATAGACGTAACGCGGCTGTACGTCACCGAAGCCCGCACCACCGTCCTCGCCCTGCTGCCAGCCCATCTTCCGCAGCCGGTCCGCCACTTCGAAGGCACGCGGCTCGATATGCGTCGCCTCGATGTCCCGCAGCCGCTTCACATCAGGATCCTGAATACCGGCCTTGATGGCCGGCGCGTCCCACCGGCGGATGACCACCGGCGGACCCATCTTCACGGAGAAAGCACCCTGCTGCTTCAGATGCGCCAGCATCGGCTGCAGCCACTCGTCCAGATTCGGCGCGTACCAATTGATGACCGGACCCTCAGGCAGGTACGCGAGATACCGCTTGATCTTCGGCAGCTGCCGGTACAGCACCAGACCGGCACCGACCAGCTCACCGCCCTTGTCGAACCAGCCCAGGCTCTCCGAACGCCACTCCGTCTTCACATCAGCCCACGCCGGGACCTGGCAGTGGCTCGCCGCGGGCAGGCTCTGGATATACGCCAGATGCTGCTCTCGGCTGATGGTCCTCAGGGTCAGGCTCATGCGGGGCGCTCCTCGGCAGGTCTGTCCCCATGGGATCAGGGGCTCCGGCTCTCGCGCCGAAGCCTACTGCGCCCATGGAGCGCCCCGTCTGGCCGCTGACCCAGCCGGGCCTATCCCAGCACTCCGCCGAACAGCCCACCGTGCGCCATGCCGAGATAGAAGCCGACCGCGGACGCACCCAGACCGATGATCAGCAACGTCCGCTCGCGCGTCGTCACCGAGATGAACTGGCCGTACGCACCGGTGAGGATCCCCACCAGCCCCGCCCAGGAGCTGAGCAGATGCAGGTCGTGGAACATCGCCGAAACAAAGGCGACCACGCCCAGCAGCACCGTCACCGCGACCAGCGTGTCCTGGCGAGGATGAGGCTTGCCGTCGGTCTCGAGGAGAGAAGTCGAGGAGTGTCGTCGCATTGCCTGCGCCATGGGGCACCTCCTGCTGGAAGGCGGCGAGCGTGATGCCGCACACACCCGATGTGTACAGATTGTGGCCCCTCCCGGCCGGATTTCAACCGGAAGGCGGTGAGCAGGTAGTCTGTACGGTCTGCACGGTGTCTGCCCACCCAGAAAACGAGCCTCCTCTCTCGAAGAAGGCGGCTTGTCAGTGGCGGCCGATACCGTTGCGTACGCATCACGACCCTCCTGCCACGGAACGACCGTGGCCGCTGAGTCCAAAGGAGGTGGGTTCCACATGCGTCACTACGAAGTGATGGTCATCCTCGACCCCGATCTCGAGGAGCGCGCTGTCTCCCCGTTGATCGAGAACTTCCTCTCCGTCGTCCGCGAGGGCAACGGAAAGGTCGAGAAGGTCGACACCTGGGGCCGTCGTCGTCTGTCCTACGAGATCAAGAAGAAGCCTGAGGGCATCTACTCGGTCATCGACCTGCAGGCCGAGCCCGCAGTCGTCAAGGAGCTCGACCGACAGATGAACCTGAACGAGTCGGTCCTCCGGACCAAGGTCCTCCGCCCCGAAACCCACTGAGCTCAGTAGCTCAGCGGTAATCGGGTCCGAGTAGCAACAAGCAGCCAGCAGCAATCCCCGCCGAGAGGTTCACCCATGGCAGGCGAGACCGTCATCACGGTCGTCGGCAATCTCGTCGACGACCCCGAGCTGCGCTTCACCCCGTCCGGTGCGGCGGTCGCGAAGTTCCGTGTCGCGTCCACTCCCCGCATCTTCGACAAGCAGACCAATGAGTGGAAGGACGGCGAAGGCCTGTTCCTCACCTGCTCGGTCTGGCGTCAGGCGGCGGAGAACGTCGCAGAGTCGCTTACGCGAGGCATGCGCGTCGTCGTCCAGGGCCGGCTCAAGCAGCGGTCCTACGAAGACCGCGAGGGCGTCAAGCGCACGGTCTACGAGCTGGACGTCGAAGAAGTCGGCCCCAGCCTCAAGAACGCCACGGCCAAGGTCACCAAGACCACCGGCCGAGGCGGTCAGGGCGGGTACGGCGGCGGCCAGCAAGGCGGTCAGGGCGGCGGCAACTGGGGCGCAGCCCCCGGCGGCGGCGGCCAGCAGGGCGGCGGCGCTCCCGCCGACGACCCCTGGGCCAGCAGTGCACCGGCCGGCGGCGGTCAGCAGCAGGGTGGCGGTGGCTGGGGCGGAAGCTCCGGCGGTTCCGCCGGCGGCGGCTACTCGGACGAGCCCCCCTTCTAGGGCGGGCCCGTACACCACTTCTTGATCACACAGGAGAAACACCATGGCGAAGCCGCCTGTGCGCAAGCCTAAGAAGAAGGTCTGCGCATTCTGCAAGGACAAGGTCACGTACGTGGACTACAAGGACACGAACATGCTGCGGAAGTTCATTTCCGACCGCGGCAAGATCCGTGCCCGCCGCGTGACCGGCAACTGCACGCAGCACCAGCGTGACGTCGCCACGGCAGTCAAGAACAGCCGTGAGATGGCGCTGCTGCCCTACACGTCCACCGCGCGATAAGGGAAGGGTGACCGAAAAATGAAGATCATCCTCACCCACGAGGTCTCTGGCCTCGGCACTGCCGGCGACGTCGTTGACGTCAAGGACGGCTACGCTCGCAACTACCTGGTCCCGCGTGGTTTCGCGATCCGCTGGACCAAGGGTGGCGAGAAGGACGTGGCGCAGATCCGCCGCGCCCGCAAGATCCACGAGATCGCGACCATCGAGCAGGCCAACGAGATCAAGGCCAAGCTCGAAGGCGTGAACGTGCGCCTGGCCGTTCGCTCCGGCGACGCCGGCCGTCTCTTCGGCTCCGTCACCCCGGCCGACGTCGCTTCGGCGATCAAGGCCGCCGGTGGCCCCGAGGTCGACAAGCGCCGCGTCGAGCTCGGCGCCCCGATCAAGACCCTTGGTTCGCACCAGGTCTCCGTGCGCCTGCACGCCGAGGTCGCCGCGAAGCTCGGCGTCGAGGTCGTCGCCGCCTAAGCGCTGCGCATCGCAGAGCAGTCAGAAGGGCCGCACCCCACGGGGTGCGGCCCTTCGTCGTTTCACGTGAAACACCGGCGCGCCGGCGTCAGCGCGTGGCGCCCGTGACGATCCAGCGGCCCGACCGCGCACGCAGCCACAACGTCACCATCCGGACTGCCATCATCAGCGTCATCGCCCACCACAGGGCAGTCAGCCCGCCGCCGAGCACCGGTACCAGCAGAGCCACCGGCGTGAAGACCGCCAGTGTCGCCAGCATCGCCCACGCCAGATACGGGCCGTCACCGGCGCCCATCAGCACACCGTCCAGCACAAAGACGATTCCCGAGACCGGCTGGGAAACGGCCACCACCAGCAGGGCCGGCAGCAGCGCGTCCCGCACCACCTCGTCGCTCGTGAACAGCGGGATGAACAACGGCCGCGACACCGCCACCATCACACCGAGCACCACCCCGGAGACAATGCCCCACTGCACCATCCGCCGGCACGCTTCCTGCGCCCCCTTGGCGTCGCCGGCCCCCAGGTAGCGGCCGATGATCGCCTGGCCCGCGATGGCGATCGCGTCCAGAGCGAAGGCCAGCAGACTCCACAGGGACAGAAGGATCTGATGGGCCGCGACATCGGCGTCCCCGAGCCGGGCGGCCACCGCGGTCGCGATCATCAGGACGGCACGCAGCGAGAGCGTACGGACCAGCAGTGGTGCACCGGCCTGTGCGCAGGCCCGTATCCCGGCCGCGTCGGGACGCAAGGAGGCGCCGTGCTTCCTGGCGCCCCGTACCACCACCGTGAGGTAGGCGGCGGCCATCCCGCACTGGGCGATCACGGTCCCCCACGCGGAACCGGCGATGCCGAGCCCGGCGCCGTACACCAGGCCGACATTGAGGGCGGCGTTGGCGGTGAATCCGCCGACGGCCACGTACAGCGGTGTCTTCGTGTCCTGGAGTCCGCGCAGGACACCCGTGGCGGCAAGCACCACGAGCATGGCGGGGATGCCCAGGCTGGAGATGCGCAGATAGGTGATCGCGTACGGAGCCGCTGTGTCGGAGGCGCCGAACAGGTCGACGAGCCAGGGGGCGGCTGGCAGGACGACCGCGATCACCGCGGCACCGAGGAGAAGGGCGAGCCAGATGCCGTCCATGCCTTGCCGGATGGCCGCCTGGAGGTCGCCCGCGCCGACGCGACGGGCGACGGCGGCGGTGGTCGCGTAGGCCAGGAAGACGAAGACGCTCACGGCGGTCATCAGGAGCGCGGCGGCGATACCGAGACCGGCGAGCTGTGGGGTGCCGAGGTGGCCGATCACCGCGCTGTCGACCATCACGAAAAGGGGCTCGGCGACCAGGGCGCCGAACGCCGGAAGGGCGAGCGCGATGATCTCGCGGTCGTGCCGGCGCCGACTGTTCTTCGCTGCCGTGGGGGCCTGAGTCATAGGGTCAATCTAATCTTCCACAGGTAAGAGATGCAATGGCATTGCAGTCCTTACGCACGAGTGCTTACGGGGTTCGGCTGTGCGCTGTTTGTTCTGATCTTGAACCAGGTGGCAAAGTTTTTCTTCCCCACAGCCCGTGGATGAAGAAACGGCAGGTCAGCGACGTAGGGGCGGGGGCCGTATGAGTTTGTCCACAGTGCTGTCCCCCGGTCCGTGCACAGGTTCTGTGGAGTTCTCCACAGCAACTGGTCTTTCGTCCACACAGCCTGTGGATAACAAGATTGGCTGACGGTGCCCGCGGGCCTACCGTGGTGCGGCGCCCGCCTTCCGTTCCGGCCCCGGAAGCTCGTCGAACTCGATGCGCCGGAACCGGAGTCGGGCGTCTCATTTGTCAGAGCCGTGCCGTAAGAAAGAGTGGCACAGCGAGGTCCGCGCAGCGGACGGGAGGAGGTGGCCCGGTGAGCATTTCCGAGCCATTGGACGACCCCTGGGCCGACAGCGGTCCCGGCGACCGTCTGCCCTCCCGTCGGCGGCGCGGCGAGGGCCAGGGCCGCGACGAGCAGCATGACCGCGGCGGTGAGACGGGTGGCTGGGAGGGCGGGGCTCCTGCCTTTGAGCGAGTACCCCCTCAGGACCTCGATGCCGAGCAGTCCGTTCTCGGCGGCATGCTGCTCTCGAAGGACGCCATCGCCGACGTGGTGGAGATCCTCAAGGGCCACGACTTCTACCGCCCTGCCCACGAGACCGTCTACACGGCGATCCTCGACCTGTACGCCAAGGGGGAGCCGGCCGACCCCATCACCGTGGGCGCCGAGCTGACCAAGCGCGGCGAGATCACGAAGGTCGGCGGCGCCTCGTATCTGCACACCTTGGTGCAGACGGTGCCGACGGCGGCCAACGCGGAGTATTACGCCGAGATCGTCCATGAGCGGGCCGTGCTGCGTCGGCTGGTCGAGGCGGGCACGAAGATCACGCAGATGGGATACGCGGCCGACGGCGATGTCGACGACATCGTGAACGCCGCCCAGGCCGAGATCTACGCGGTCACCGAGCAGCGCACCAGCGAGGACTATCTGCCGCTCGGCGACATCATGGAGGGCGCGCTCGACGAGATCGAGGCGATCGGTTCTCGCACGGGTGAGATGACCGGTGTGCCGACCGGTTTCACGGACTTCGACTCGCTGACGAACGGCCTGCACCCCGGCCAGATGATTGTCATCGCGGCTCGTCCTGCCATGGGTAAGTCGACGCTGGCGCTGGACTTCGCGCGAGCCTGTTCGATCAAGAACAACCTGCCCAGCGTGATCTTCTCCCTCGAAATGGGGCGCAATGAGATCGCGATGCGTCTGCTTTCGGCGGAGGCCAGGGTGGCGTTGCACCACATGCGCTCGGGCACGCTGACGGACGAGGACTGGACGCGGCTCGCGCGCCGGATGCCGGACGTCTCGCAGGCGCCGCTTTACATCGACGATTCGCCGAACCTCTCGATGATGGAGATCCGGGCGAAGTGCCGTCGTCTGAAGCAGCGCAATGACCTGAAGCTGGTGATCATCGACTATCTGCAGCTGATGCAGTCCGGTGGTTCGAAGCGGGCGGAGAGCCGTCAGCAGGAGGTCTCGGACATGTCCCGAAACCTCAAGCTGCTGGCGAAGGAGCTCGAACTCCCGGTGATCGCGCTGTCGCAGCTGAACCGTGGTCCCGAGCAGCGTACGGACAAGAAGCCGATGGTCTCCGACCTGCGTGAATCGGGCTCCATCGAGCAGGACGCGGACATGGTGATCCTGCTGCACCGTGAGGACGCGTACGAGAAGGAGTCGCCGCGAGCGGGCGAGGCGGACCTGATGGTGGCCAAGCACCGTAACGGTCCGACGGCGACGATCACGGTGGCGTTCCAGGGGCACTATTCGCGCTTTGTGGACATGGCACAGATCTGAGGCTCTGAATGTGGGATCTCAGACGGCGTGGCCGAATCTCACGGCCGTTGGTCAACCCGTGGCCGACTGGCCACGGATCTGAGACTCCCCAGCCCACTCTGCTCGCTCTGAAGCTGACCCGATTCGGGAAACGCGTCGCCGCAGCCGCCCAGACGATCCGGGCTGAGGAAATGCCACGACGGTGAGAGGAAACTCCCATCCAAGCCGCGAGACAGCGGGAAGCTGCTCAGCGCCTCGTCTCGTACCTGGTCAGGACCACGCCGCCGGGAAACGTCCGCGTCTCCACCAGGTTCAGGTTCACCCAGCTGTCCAGCGCGGTGAAGAACGGCGTGCCGCCGCCCACCAGGACCGGATGGGCGGCGATCACGTACTCGTCGATCAGCCCGGCGCGCATGGCCGCCCCGGCAAGCGTTGCGCCGCCGATGTTCATTGGGCCGCCGTCCTCGGCCTTGAGCCGGGTGATCTCGGCGATCGCGTCGCCGGTGACCAGGCGGGTGTTCCAGTCGACCTTGTCGATCGTCGAGGAGAACACCACCTTCGGCGTGTCCCGCCAGTTCCGCGCGAACTCGATCTCCGCCGGGGTGGCGTTGGGCTGCTGGTCGCCGGTCGGCCAGTAGGAGCTCATCGTCTCCCACAGCTTGCGCCCGTACAGCGACAGGCCACTCGCCTGCTCGTGGTCGAGCCACCACTGGAACAGCTCGTGGCTCGGCGGTCCGCTCCAGGCGATGTCGTCGCCGGCCGCGGCGATGTAGCCGTCCAGAGTCAGGTTCATGCCGTAGATCAGTTTCCGCATGGCCCAGCCTTCCGTCCGTGGGTGTCCGGCGTATAGACCAGCGCGGCTCGGGAAACTCATCGGTGCGCGATCTGGGCTCGCCGGTAGTCCCCGTGCTCGGGGCTCAGCGTGGTGCACTCGGCCGACACGGGCAAGCCGGCTGATCTCGACCTCGCCCTCGCGAGGAAATGCCACGGATTTGAGACTGATCACGGGTGACAAGGCCGTGAGACAGCCAAGAACGCCCAGGTCACGCAAGATCGACATGTCACGAGCGGCGAGACCCTACATCTGCAAAGAGGCGCCCTAAGGTCTCGGCGAACAGCACGCGCCACTACGGTGGACCGATGGCATCGATCAAGCAGTTCCAAGTCACCTTCGACTGCGCAAGACCTGAGCGCGTCGCTCGTTTTTGGTCCGAGGTGTTGGGGTACGTCGTACCGCCGCCGCCGGAGGGGTTTACTACCTGGGACGATTTCGATCGCTCGCTGTCGCCTGAGCAGCAGGGGCCGGCGTTCGCATCGTGCGCTGATCCCTCGGGTGTGGGCCCGCGACTGTTCTTTCAGCGCGTTCCCGAGGGCAAGGTCGTCAAGAATCGGCTGCATCTTGACGTGCGGGTCGGCGTCGGGCTTGTGGGTGAAGAGCGCGTGGCCGCACTTGAGGCCGAATGCGCACGACTGGTCGCGCTCGGCGCGCTACGTGTGCGACTGCTGACTGCCGATGAAGAAAACGAGTCGTGCCTCGTGATGCAGGACATCGAGGGCAACGAGTTCTGTCTCGACTGAAGGCCGGGCCGCGAACGTGTCGTTGTTCTGTCCCCATGGGTCAAGACAAGCGGCAGTGGATGACGCGGAGGCTGAGAAAGAGGTCGACGGGGGTGGGGTGGGGCCGGTAGGTCTTGACCATGATGTCTCCGCTCGAAGAGCTGCTTCCCAGTACGCAACGCGCCCTCCTGCACCGCATCGCCGCCGCTCAGGCCGAGGGCAGGGCGCCCTCGTTGGTCGCCGCGGTGCAGCGCGACGGGCAGATGGTGTGGACGGGTTCCCGTACCTGTGTCGATGGGCATGGGCCGGATGCGGATACGCAGTACCGGATCGGTTCGATCACCAAGACGTTCACCGCTGTGCTGGTGCTGCGGCTGCGTGACGAGGGCCTGCTCGACCTCGGTGATCCGCTGGAGAAGTACCTTCCGGGTACGGGGGTTGCGGGTGAGGTGACTGTTGCGCAACTGCTCAGTCATACGGCGGGGTTGGCGGCGGAGACGCCGGCGCCGTGGTGGGAGCGGACGCCGGGCACTTCGCGTCCCGAGCTGGCCGATGTGCTGGGTGAGCAGGCGCGGATGCATCCGGCTGGGCGGGTTCACCACTACTCCAACCCCGGTTACACGTTGCTCGGCCGGCTTGTCGAGGTGGTTCGGGGTGAGTCCTGGGCGCAGGTGCTGCGGCGGGAGGTTCTTGAGCCGCTGGGCATGCGGCGTACGAGCGCACAGCCCGTGGCTCCGCATGCCGGGGGCTGGGCGGTGCATCCGTGGGCGGATGTGATGCTGCCGGAACCGGCGGTGGACCTGGGGCTGATGGCTCCGGCCGGTCAGCTCTGGTCGACGACTGCCGACCTCTGCCGTTTCGCCGCGTTTCTTGCCGCAGGTGATGCGAAGGTGCTGAGCGCCGAGTCCGTACGGGAGATGCGTACGTCGGCTGCTCCTGCGGGACCGGGGGAGGTGGCCGGGGGCTACGGGCTGGGGTTGCAGATCGTTGAGAGCGGCGGTCGGACGCTGGTGGGGCACACGGGGTCGCTGCCGGGCTTTGTGGCGGGTCTGTGGGTGAGCGTGGAGGACGGGGTGGCCGCGGTGGCGCTCGTCAACGCCACGTCGGGGGTGTCCGCTCCGGCGGTTGCGGCCGACCTGATCCGCATCGTTGTTGAGGCTGAGCCGCGCGTTCCGGAGCCGTGGCGTCCGTTGCCGGAGGTGGACCAGGAGTTGCTGAAGCTGACGGGCCCTTGGTTCTGGGGCACGTCGTCGTACGCCCTCTTCCTTGCCGCCGACCGGGGCCTGGAGCTTCAGCCGCTGCGGGGCAACGGCCGGGGCTCACGCTTCGCGGCCCGGCCGGACGGCACCTGGACCGGCCTCGACGGTTATTACTTGGGGGAGACTCTGCGGGTGGTGCGGCGGGAGGACGGTTCGGTGAGCCATCTTGATCTGGGGTCGTTCGTCTTCACGCGGGAGCCGTACGAGCCGGGGGACGCGGTTCCTGGTGGGGTGGACGAAGGCGGCTGGCGGGGGTTGTGATGTTTCACGTGGAACGGGGTGTGCGGGTGGCGCACGGGTAGAGTACGAGCGGGCCCGAAGCCGCAAGTTGTGGTTGCGACTTCGGGCCCGCTGTGTGGGCTGTTCCGGCAGAGTGCCGTTACGACACGCTGTTGAGGATCTGCAGCTTGGCTCCGTTGTTCCATGCTTCGAGCAGGCCGCGGTGGACCGCTGTTACGTCGTGGCGCGCGGCCAGCAGCAGGGCGTCTCGGGTGAACGGGCAGGTGGCGACGAGTAGTGCGATGTCGGCGTTGTATTCGAGTTTGGCCATGCCGATGAATTGCTGGACGTCGCCGCTGGCGATGGTCGATCCGGGGTTGCGGGACTTGCACTGAACGACGATGCGCCGCCCGTCGGGGGTGTAGGCGACGATGTCCGCGCCGGTGTCGCCGTGGCCGCCGGTGACCGTTACGCGGTCGCAGCCGTCGCGTCGGCAGAGCCAGGCGATGTGCTGCTCGAACTGGCGTGGGTTCATGGCGTCGAGTGCGCCCATTGATCCGGCTGCCTCGCGTTCGCGCAGTACCCGCCGGAGGTGGGTTACCTCCTCCTCGAGCGCTTGGATGCGGCCCTGGTGCTCACCGTCGTTCTGGACCGCGGCGTTGAGCAGTGGGACGACGGTGCGGCCGATCGTGGTGCGGCAGACGCCCTCCGCGATCTCGGCGACCTCCCTCTCGCTGTGCGTAGCCAGGCGCTGGTCGAGGACTTCGGTGATGTGCTCGTCGAGCAGCGAGGCAAGCCTGTGGACAAAGTTATCCACAGGCTGCGAGCGTTGCATTTCCTCGACGTCGAGCAGGTGCGTACGCACCTGACGTGCGACGATGCTGTCGCGCAGCAGCATTGCGACGTTGAGCACGGTCCTTCTCGTGAACAGTCCGACCTTGCTCGTGAAGCGGTCTACGGAGGCTAGTGCCTTAAAGGCACGAGCCTCCTCGCTGGTCGCGAGGCGGTAGCCGTTTGACTCAAGTTCCTCGCGGTGGTCGCTCACCATGCTGCGAACGGTGGTCTCGACCACCTCGAAGTAGGTGGCGACCATCTGCGTTGTCACATGCGTCCCGTCCGGGAGCAGTGTGAGCGCTTTGACTTTGTCGAGCGCTTCCGTGCGTTCAGCGACGCTGTTGCGCAGGGTCCTGGATTCCAGCAGGGCCACTTCGTTGACCATCCGGCTCGTCTCCTTCTGGGCCTTTGGGGCCCGTTCGAGTGTGGGGACGGGATCCGGACATACGGCCGCCCCACTTGCTTGGGGCAACGAGTCAAATCGGATAAAGAAACGGTTTTCAGGTACTCATCTTGAATCCGACATGGGTGGCTTCGAAGCCGAGTCGCTCGTAGAAGCGGTGGGCGTCCGTGCGGGTGTGGTCGGAGGTCAGTTGGACCAACTGGCAGTTCTGGCGGCGGGATTCGGCGATGGCCCACTCGATGAGCTGGGTGCCGAGGCCGCTGCCGCGTTCGTCGGCGTGGATGCGTACGCCTTCGATGATCGAGCGGGTGGAGCCGCGGCGGGACAGTCCGGGGATGACTGTGAGCTGGAGTGTGCCTACGACGCGGCCCTGGCGTACGGCGACGACTGCGAGGCGGGTGAGGGCGGTGGTGTACGGGGTGAGGTCGTCGGGGGACTCGCGCTGGGCGCCGAGGGGGTCGTCGGCGAGCATGGCGACGATTTCCGGGAGGTCGCCGGGTGCTGCGGGGCGTATCTCGAGATCGCTCATGGGGCGCAGGTTACGCAGTTTCCGCAGCTTGGGCGGTTACGCGGGGACCCGTAGCTCTTCTACGGCCCTGACCAGCGGTGCGAGTTGGGGGTTTTTCGCGGCTTCGTCGAGGGCCTCGCGCAGGGCGGTGTCGTTGGTGGGCCGGGCTTCGGTGAGCAGGGCTTGGCCGGCCTCGGTGACGTCGGTGTAGATGCCGCGCCGGTCGGTGTCGCAGAGGTAGCGGGTCAGCAGGCCGCGGTCTTCGAGGCGGGTGACCAGGCGGGTGGTGGCGCTCTGGCTCAGTACGACGGCGTCGGCGACCTGCTGCATGCGGAGGTGTCCGCCGGGGCCGTTGTGCTGGCGGCTGAGGACGTCGAGGAGGGAGTACTCGCGCACGCTCAGGCCGTGGCCGCTCTGAAGGGCCTTTTCGATGTGGGCGTCGATCCTGCCGTGCAGCAGGGAGAGGGCGCACCAGCCCTGGGAGAGCGCGGTGAGTGCGGGGTCTGTGGCTGGCATGGATCTCTCCTCTTCCGGAGCTGCTTGAGCCAAGGGTAGACGACGTACGCAATAGACCGCGCTTGCATATAGCCCGCGTCTGCAATTATTGTGGGCGCTCGTAAAGTGCATGTGCAATCTATTGGAAGGTCTGGCCATGCCACTCGCCCTCCTCGCCCTGGCCATCGGGGCGTTCGGTATCGGCACCACAGAGTTCGTGATCATGGGCCTGCTGCCTGAGGTCTCCGCCGACTTCGGTGTCTCTATCCCCACCGCCGGCTATCTGGTCAGCGGTTACGCCCTTGGTGTCGTGCTGGGTGCTCCGCTGATGTCGGTCCTCGGCACCCGGATCTCCCGCAAGCGCATGCTGATGCTGCTGATGGGGCTGTTCATCGCGGGCAATCTGCTCTCGGCGCTCGCGCCGTCGTTCGGCGTGATGCTCACCGGCCGCGTGGTCGCGTCCCTCGCGCACGGGGCGTTCTTCGGTATCGGGTCGATCGTCGCGGCCGACCTGGTCGCCCCGGAGAAGAGGGCCGGCGCCATCGCGATGATGTTCACCGGCCTCACCGTCGCCAACGTCGTCGGCGTCCCGCTCGGCACGTTCGTCGGCCAGAGCTACGGGTGGCGCATCACCTTCGCCGCGGTGGCGGCGCTGGGCGTGCTCGGTCTCGCGGGCGTCGCCCGTCTCGTACCGCAGACGCCGAAGCCCGAGGGCGTGCGGCTGCGCCATGAGCTCGCCGCTTTCCGTAACGTCCAGGTTCTGCTCGCCATGGCGATGACCGTGCTCGGCTTCGGCGGTGTTTTCGCCGCGATCACCTACCTCGCGCCGATGATGACGGGCGTCGCCGGCTACTCCGCCGGGTCCGTCACCTGGTTGCTCGTCCTTTTCGGCCTCGGCATGGTCGGCGGCAACCTGATCGGCGGCAAGTTCGCGGACCGCGCGCTGATGCCGCTGCTGTACGTGTCCCTGGGCGCCCTCGCCGTGATCCTTGCCCTCTTCACGGTCACCGCCCACCACCAGATCGCGGCAGCGGTCACGATCGTGCTGATCGGCGGGCTGGGCTTCGCGACGGTTCCGCCGCTCCAGAAGCGGGTCCTGGACCAGGCGGCGGGCGCCCCCACCCTGGCCTCCGCCGTCAACATCGGCGCGTTCAATCTCGGCAACGCGCTCGCCGCCTGGCTCGGCGGCCTCGTCATCGCGGCCGGCCTCGGCTACACCGCGCCCAACTGGGTCGGTGCGGTGCTCGCCGCCTCGGCTCTCGGCCTCGCGTTCCTGTCCAGTGCCCTGGAGCGCCGCACGGATGCCCGCAGCCGGGTCGTCACGGGATCGGCCCCGGAGCCGGCCGCTGTCACCGCTGCCGCCGCACGTCCCTGAATCACCCCACCGATCATTCGAGGAGTCACCCATGAGCACCACCGCACCCGCACCCGCGCGGTGCGGCCCGGCGGGCTCTTCCACACTTTGCCGACCGCGCTCGACCGCCCGCTCCTGTTCATCGCGGGCGGCGTGCCGGTCCACCGTGACGGCCGCCTGATCGGGGCGGTCGGTGTGGGCGGCGGAGCGCCCGATCAGGACCACGGCTTCGCGACCGCCGCGGTCGAGGCGCTCGGCGGGTAACGGGGAGGAGGGCCGGGCCCGCCGACGTCAGCCCGCCGCGATCGTCAGAGGGGCGAAGCGGCGGGTCCAGTCGCCGGGGAGGGCGGGGATTTTGTAGGTCATCACGGTGTTGAAGGTGACCGGCTCCAGGCCGTGCGCCTTCACCCACGCCAGCAGCTCCTCGTGCCGTACGTCGATGTCGGTGCGCAGCGGGCGGTCCGTACCGGCGGCCAGTGAGGCGATCAGGGCCTTGGCGGTCTCGGTGTCCCTGGCGATCAGCGGGCCCACGACATGGGTCTGCATATTGGGCCAGGCGGCGGCGTATCCGGTGATGCCGCTTTGGTCCTCGGCGATCCGGATCTGGTCGGCGAAGGCGGGCAGCCGCGTGAGCATGTGGGTGCGGTCCAGGCCGAACACCTCGGCGTCCAGGCGCAGGATGGCGGGCAGGTCGTCGGCGGTGGCGGGGCGGGTCGGTACGCCGGACGGTGTGCCGGAGGGCCGGAAGTGGCCGCGGACCATTTCGGCCCTGCCGGTCACGGTGAAGCCGAGCTCTTCGTAGAGCGGGAGGCCGTGGGGTGTGGCGTGGAGGGTGAGCGGGGTGTCCCCTGCTTCCGCGATGAGGTGCCGCATCAGGTGGCGGCCGATGCCCTGCCGTGCGTGGCGTTCGGCGACGAGGACCATGCCGATCGCGGTGAGTCCGGGCTGGTACGAGGTGGTTTGGCCGTACGAGGTGAGGATGCCGGCGGCGGTGAGGCCTTTGCCTTCGGGGGCGTCGATGCCGTAGCCGGTGCCGGCTGCCAGCAGCAGTCCCCATCTGTGCTCTTCGCGTGGCCAGCCCCGGTCTTCCGCGAGGTCGGCGCAGGCGGTGAGATCGGCCGGGGTCAGACGGCGGATGGGCAGAGCGGCGAGGGAAGTCGGCATTGGATCAGGCTGGCTGACGCACGATCGCCCGTCCACCGTTTTACGTGAAGGGGAGGTGGCCGCTGGACGACGCCGACCGCCGCGGGTGAGTGGTTTCACGTGAAACACGGTGTCTGGTGAGGGGCGGGTCCGGTGCCTGACAGAGGGAGTTACCGCGCGTACTAGCCTCGGCGTACATGACGCGACTTCACCTCTTTGATCTCGACGGAACGCTGATGCGAGGCTCGGCGGCGGCAGTCGAGATCTCCCGTCAGCTGGGGGTGAGCGCCGAGATCGCCGAGCTGGAGCGGGATTTCCTGCTGCGGGCCCTGGCGCCCGACGAGTTCGCCGTACGGGCCAGGGAGTTGTGGGGGGAGCTCACCGAGGCGCAGGTGGAGGCGGCCTTCGAGGGGGCGCCCTGGCTGGCGGGCATCGAGGAGGTGTGGGCGGACATCCGCTCGCGCGGTGAGTACTGCGCCGTGATCTCCCTGTCGCCGGACTTCTTCGTGGAGCGGCTGCTGGCGTGGGGTGCGCATGCGGCGCACGGTTCGCGCTGGCCGGCGGTGCCCTTCCTGGAGCCGGTGGAGCGGGCGGGGATTTTGAACGCGGCCGCGAAGGTGAAGATCGCAGATCTGCTCTGCGAAAAGTTCGGGCTGCTGAGGAGTGACTGCGTGGCTTATGGGGATTCGATGTCGGACGCGGAGATCTTTGCGGCGGTGCCACTTTCGGTGGCGGTCAACGCAGATCACCATGTGTCGGAAATTGCCGCGCTTGCGTATCAGGGAGGTGATTTGCGTGAGGCATACGAACTGGTGCGGTCCGGCCGGTAATTCGGAATTGGCCGCAGAACGGTCGGGAACCTGCGAGTGCGGGTAGCCGTGGCAGGGGGCTTGTGTGCCGGGCTACCGCCGGTAGTGTCGACTCCGGCTTGCTGCCGGTGTCCTTACTCGGTGAGGCATGGGGCAAAAGCAGCCTAACCAGAAGACGGGTTCGCATGCCCGGACTTCCTGGTCTTTGTCCGATGCGGGAGTGGTGCCTGGCATGCTGCGACAACGGAAAGTGCGGGCAATGTCACACTTGTCCGCCTCGCCCCAAATGGGGCCAGCGGCGTGATTAGTGTGGGCGGTCGACAGACCTGAAGCACAGACCTGAAGCACAGACCTGAAGCACAGACCTGAGGCAGAGCGGGGAAGACCAGGGCACGTTCCGGTCCCGGAAGTGCACAGACCGACCGAAAGCTGTTCGAGGCGAGGCACATCTATGGACGCTCCGACCACCACGTCGGCCGGCAACGGCACTTCCGGTGAGAGTGAGAGCGGCGGCTGGTTCAAGCCGCGCAGAAAGCCGGGCGCGGGATCCCAGCAGCCGCCCGGTCAGGGCACGGACCCGGCGCAGGACCGGATACCGGGGGCGGGCGCGACCCGTCCCAGCCGCTCCGTGTCCGCGATACGCCCGGTGGGCACCGGCGCCTCGCGCCCCCAGCCCGCCGCCCCTGCCCCGGCCGCCCCGCTGCCCCACCCGGCTGCCGAACCCCGGACCGAAGCGCCGACGGCGCCCCAGGCGCCTCCCGTGGCCGAGGCACCCGTGCGCGAAGCGCCCGCCCCCGATCCGCAGGCGGCTGAGGCGCACACGGCCCCCGCCACCCCGGCCCC
>NZ_AUBE01000002.1:0-40813 GCF_000429085.1 Streptomyces flavidovirens DSM 40150
GGGCTTTCCTCCGGGCTTTCGTTCGGTATTTCGTGTTTCCAACCCTACCAGATCCGTTTCCCGTTCCGTTTCCGGTTCGGAGTTTGTTTCTGGCGGCCGGTTGAAGTGGCCTTTTGCCATTCGGCTTGTCCCCGACTTTATCAGAAGCATTTCCGCCGAGCTAATCGGCTTCGTGATTCGAATATGAATCGAGAGGCTCTCGGGGAGGTGACTCCACTGGAGAGCGAGACAGACACTAAGGGTTGCCAGTGAGCATGTCCGCTCGTTGCAACCGTTAAAACCTACCTCCCCACGCCAGCCATGTCAACAGCTCTTGTGGGCAGGACAGGACAGTACCAGCTCGCAGGGGCCGTACGCACATCACGCGGCGGTGGGGAGCTCGGCGCTGCGGTCGGCCTGTTCGACGTCGCCGCGGTCGCCGGCTCGGACCGCTCGGCCGCCCAGGATGTAGACGTACGCAAGGAAGGCCAGCTCGGCGACGACGCCGATGGCGATACGGGCCCAGGTGGGCAGGCCCGACGGCGTAACGAAGCCTTCGATCAGGCCGGAGACGAAGAGAACCAGGGCCAGGCCGATCGCCATGCCGAGCGCTGCGCGGCCTTCCTGGGCGAGTGCGGCACGGCGGGGCCGGGGGCCGGGGTCGATGAGGGTCCAGCCGAGGCGCAGGCCCGTACCGGCGGCTACGAACACTGCGGTGAGTTCGAGCAGGCCGTGCGGGATGACCAGGCCGAGGAAGACGTCCAGGCGGCCCGCCGAGGACATCAGGCCGATGGCCACGCCGAGGTTCAGCATGTTGAGGAAGAGAATCCAGAGCACCGGGAAGCAGAGGAAGGCGCCGAGGACCAGGCACATGGCTGCTGCCTGGGCGTTGTTCGTCCAGACCTGGGCCGCGAAGGAAGCGGCGGGGTGGCTGGAGTAGTACGTCTCGTACTGGCCGCCGGGGCGGGTCATGTCGCGGAGTTCTGCTGGGGCCGCGATTGCTGACTGGACCTCTGGGTGGGTGCCGATCCACCAGCCGATCACGGCGGCCACGGCGATGGAGAGCAGGGCCGTGGGGATCCACCAGTGGCGGGTGCGGTAGATCGCGGCGGGAAAACCTGCGGTCAGGAAGCGGCTGGCGTCGCGCCAGGACGCGCGGCGGGTGCCGGTCACCGTGGCGCGGGCGCGGGCTACGAGTTGGGTGAGCCGTGCGGTGAGGGTGGGGTCCGGGGCGCTCGACTGGATCAGGGAGAGGTGGGTGGCCGTGCGCTGGTAGAGGGCGACCAGTTCGTCGGCTTCGGCGCCGGTGAGGCGGCGGCCGCGGCGCAGGAGGTGGTCCAGTCGGTCCCACTCTGCGTGGTGGGCGGTGACGAAGACGTCGAGGTCCATGATCGGCTGCTGCTCCAGGCACTGGGTCCGTACGGTCCGTACTACGCGGCGCGTGCTGCGGGCCAGCTTGGCAGACTGGGGATTCAGGGGGCAGGGATGGGGCGGCGCAGAGCGGCCATGGGTGGCGGAGGGTGGGTTTCCGGTGAGTGAGCTTGTTACGGGCGACGCGGTGGTACTTGGGCTGCGGCCGGCGAGGCTGCCGAGCCGGGCGCTTGCTCTGGCGATCGACATGGCGGTTGTGTGGACGGTTTACCTGAGTGTGTCGGTGGGGCTGGCGATAGCCACCGCCTCGCTCGACGAGGCGGCCGGTATGGCGATTGCCGTGGCGTCATTTCTTTTGGTGCTGGTCGGGGCGCCGATCGCGGTGGAGACGCTCACGCATGGGCGGTCGCTGGGGAAGATGGCGTGCGGGCTGCGGGTGGTGCGGGACGACGGGGGGCCGATCCGGTTCCGGCATGCGCTGGTCCGGGGGGCGGTGGGGGTCGTGGAGATCCTGATGACGTTCGGGGTCATCGCGTGTATTGCTTCGCTGGTGTCCGAGCGGGGGCGGCGGATCGGGGATGTGCTCGCGGGGACTCTCGTCGTACGTGAACGGGTGTCCGCGGGACGGGTGGGTGTGGTGCCGCCTCCGCCGCCGTGGCTGGTGGGGCGGTTCGCCGGGCTCGATCTGTCGGGGGTGCCGGATGGGCTGTGGCTTGCGATACGGCAGTACCTGACGCGGATGGGGCAGCTGGATCCGCAGGTGAGCCGGTCGATGGCTGAGCGGCTTGCCGGGGATCTGGCGGCGCGTACGGGGGCGCCGGCGCCGCGGGAGGTGCCGGCGGCGGCGTACCTGGCGGCCGTGGTGAATGAGCGGCAGGCGCGGGATGCGCGGCGGGCGTTTGTGGGGGCGGGTGGTGGTGGGGGTGCGGTCGGTTCGAATGGGGCTGGTTCTGGTGGGGCTGGCTCGGGTGGAGGTGCGGCTGGCTCGGGTGGGGGTGCGGCTGGCGTGGCCGGCGCTCCGGTTCCGGTCCCGGCTGGGGGTGGGGCTGGGGTGGGGGTGGCCGCTGCGCCTGAGGCGGGGGGCTCGTCGTCGCGGACGGGGTTTGCGCCGCCTGCTTAGGGTGGCGGGCTTTCTTCCCCCACCCCGCCCCTTCCCGTAACTGGGGCTCCGCCCCAGACCCCGGTCCTCAGACGCCGGACGGGCTGATGTGGTGGAGGACAGACCGGCTGGAGAGGAGGGTGGTGCGGGCCGGTTCGGTCGCGGTTTTGCGGGTGTGGGGCGGCTTGGTCTGGGGGCTGGGGCGCTGGTGCGGGCTTGTTCTCGGCGTTGGAGGGCTCAGGAGAACGTTGAGGGTGGGGTTTCCAGGTGTTCCAGTTCGATGCCGGGGGCTGACAGGACCACGTCGCCTGCGATGTAGATGTGGTGCTGCTCGCCGGTGTCCAGGGCGTTGACCTGGTATTCGTCCACCATCAGGGGGCCGTTGTCAGTGGCATGCGCTTCACTCTTCAGCAGGGCCCAGGACTGGTCGATCGTGCGGGGAGCCAGGACCGGATCGGTGAAGGCGACGAGGCGGACGCGGGTGGCAGGGGAACCGGGGGTGAGGCGGAGGAGGCGGGTGGTGGCGATGAGGAAGGCGGGGGATGTGCCGGTGAAGGCGTGGGCGCGGACGTTGCCTTCGGTGGCGTGAGTGCCGGTCGGGTCGGTGCGGACCCAGGTGACGCCGTCGATGGCTGCGCCGCGGACCTGCCAGCTCGAGGAGTGCAGTTCCAGGCGGATGGGGCGGCCGAGTTCGTCGATGGCCAGGTCGACGGAGCCGGCGTGGTCGCTGGAGGGGGTGGTGATCTGCGCGACGTAACGCCAGCCGGAGGGGCCGGGGGCGCAGTGGAAGTGTTCTTCACCCAGGGGGGTGTGGTCGTGGAGGTCGTGAAGCGAATATCGGCCGCGGGGCATGGGTCTGTCCGAACTCTTCGGGTCCGACACGGGGCAGGCCCCCGGCACGGGGGTGCGGGGGCCTGCCTGACAGCTACTGCTGCTGAGCGTTCAGTGCTTTGCGTGTGGCTCAGTAGCGGTAGTGGTCGGACTTGTACGGGCCCTCGACCTCGACGCCGATGTAGGCGGCCTGCTCGGGGCGGAGCGTCGTGAGCTTGACGCCGAGGGCGTCGAGGTGGAGTCGGGCGACCTTCTCGTCGAGGTGCTTGGGCAGCACGTAGACGTCGGTCGGGTACTCCTCGGGCTTGGTGAACAGCTCGATCTGGGCCAGGGTCTGGTCCGCGAACGAGTTGGACATCACGAACGAGGGGTGGCCGGTCGCGTTGCCCAGGTTCAGCAGGCGGCCCTCGGACAGGACGATGATGACCTTGCCATCGGGGAACTTCCAAGTATGAACCTGCGGCTTGACCTCGTCCTTGACGATGCCGGGGATGGCGGCGAGGCCGGCCATGTCGATCTCGTTGTCGAAGTGACCGATGTTGCCGACGATGGCCTGGTGCTTCATCTTGGCCATGTCCGCGGCCATGATGATGTCCTTGTTGCCGGTCGTGGTGATGAAGATGTCGGCGATCTCCACGACCTCGTCAAGCGTCGTCACCTGGTAGCCGTCCATGGCCGCCTGGAGCGCGCAGATCGGGTCGATCTCGGTGATGATCACGCGGGCGCCCTGTCCGCGCAGGGACTCCGCGCAGCCCTTGCCCACATCGCCGTAGCCGCAGACGACGGCGACCTTGCCGCCGATCAGGACGTCGGTGGCGCGGTTGATGCCGTCGATCAGGGAGTGGCGGCAGCCGTACTTGTTGTCGAACTTCGACTTCGTCACGGCGTCGTTCACGTTGATCGCCGGGAAGAGGAGGGTGCCGTCGCGGTGCATCTCGTACAGACGGTGGACGCCCGTGGTGGTCTCCTCCGTGACGCCGCGGATCTCGGAGGCAAGCTGGGTCCACTTCTGCGGGCTCTCACCGAGGGTGCGATTGAGGAGCGTGAGGATGTGGGCGTACTCCTCGCTGTCCGCGGTGGACGGGTCCGGCGCGGCGCCTGCCTTCTCGAACTCGACGCCCTTGTGGACGAGGAGGGTGGCGTCACCGCCGTCGTCGAGGATCATGTTCGGGCCGCCGGTGGGCGTGTTCGGCCAAGTCAGGGCCTGCTCCGTGCACCACCAGTACTCCTCCAGGGTCTCGCCCTTCCAGGCGAAGACCGGGACGCCGGCGGGGGCGTCGGGGGTGCCGTTCGGGCCGACCGCGATGGCGGCCGCGGCGTGGTCCTGGGTCGAGAAGATGTTGCAGGAGGCCCAGCGGACCTCGGCGCCCAGGGCGACCAGCGTCTCGATGAGGACGGCCGTCTGCACGGTCATGTGCAGCGAACCGGTGATGCGGGCGCCGGCGAGCGGCTGGGTGGCGGCGTACTCCTTGCGGATCGACATCAGGCCGGGCATCTCGTGCTCGGCGAGAGTGATCTCCTTGCGGCCGAAGGCGGCGAGGGAGAGGTCGGCGACCTTGAAGTCCTGGCCGGTTGCGACAGTCGTCATGCGGGCTGCTCCTCGTGGCTATGGGTCGAGGCGGGTACGGCTGACTCTGCGGCGGCGGGCATACGAGTGCCCGGCGCTCGCAGCGCAGTCCGTCGGAGGCCCTCTCTCCCTCGGCCGGTCCACGGGACCGCCCGACCGCCATCAGCAGCGACGTCTGGCTAGGTCACGAATCTACACCGATCGGCCCAGTGGTCCCCAGCCGCCCTGGTCAGGACTGCGCCAGGGAGTGGGGGTGACGGGCGGCCCCGAAGGGTTCTTTCTGGGCTTTTGGTCTGGCCGGATCGTGTAGCACCATGCCTGTGCATCGCATCGGGAACACATGCGCGACAGGAGATTCACGTGACTGATCCGGCTCGCCCCTCGGGGGATGGAGACGTGAGCGGCGAGAAGCGGCCGAAGCTGCTCGCTGTCACCGCCTGCCCCACCGGTATTGCCCACACGTACATGGCGGCGGAGAAGCTGGCGCAGGCCGCCGAGCGTCTCGGCGTGGAGATGAAGGTGGAGACGCAGGGCTCCATCGGGGCCGAGAATGTTTTCTTTGACAACGATGTCAGAGAGGCGGACGGCGTCATCATCGCGGCCGACAAGGACGTGGACCGCAGCCGGTTCTCCGGGAAGCGCGTGCTGGCTGTGGGGGTGGCGGAAGGTATTCGCCACCCCGAGCAGCTGATCGAGCAGGTGCGGACCGCGCCCGTGCAGGGGGCGTCGGGTGGGGACGGGGGTGCTGAGCGTTCTGCCGATGCGGCGCTCAGCGGCGGCGGAGGAAGCGGTGGGTGTGGGGGCAAGGAGCGGAGCGTCGCGTACAAGGCGCTGATGAACGGCGTCTCCTACATGATCCCGTTCGTGGTGGTCGGCGGGCTGCTGATCGCCATTTCGCTCGCGCTGGGCGGGCATGCGACGCCGGAGGGGCTGGTCATCCCGAAGGATTCCTTTTGGATGGACGTCAACAACGTCGGGGTCATCGGCTTCAAGTTGATGGTGCCGGTCCTGTCCGGCTATATCGCGTACGCCATCGGGGACCGTCCCGCGCTGGTGCCGGGCATGATCGGTGGCTGGATCGCCAATGACGGCTCGCTGTACGACTCGGAGGCGGGGGCCGGGTTCATCGGCGCGATCGTGACGGGGTTCCTCGCCGGGTACCTGGTGCTGTGGATCAAGAAGGTCGAGGTCCCGAAGTTCGCCCGGCCGATCATGCCGATCATCGTGATTCCGATCCTGGCGACTACGGCGCTGGGGCTTTTCTTCGTGTACGTGATCGGGAGTCCCATTGCCTGGGTTTTTGAGCATCTGACGGGCTGGCTCAGCGGGATGACCGGCACGAGTGCGATTCTGCTGGGCGCGATTCTGGGGCTCATGATCGCGTTCGACATGGGTGGGCCGGTCAACAAGACCGCTTTCCTGTTCGGCGCCGGGCTCATCGCCACCGGCAACCAGACGGTGATGGGGATGTGCGCTGCCGCGATTCCAGTGATGCCGCTGGGGCAGGGGCTGGCCACGCTGATGCGGCGCAAGCTCTACTCGGAGCAGGAGCGCGAGACGGGAATGGCCGCGCTCTTCATGGGGCTCTTCGGGATTTCGGAGGGTGCGATCCCGTTCGCGGCGGCGCGGCCCGCGCAGGTGATTCCGGCGAACATGCTCGGTGGGGCGGTCGCGGGTGCGATTGCCGGCATGGCCGGGGTTACGGACGCCGTACCGCACGGTGGGCCGATCGTCGCCGGGCTGGGCGCGGTGGGCGGCGTGCCGATGTTCTTTGTGGCGGTGGCGATCGGGGTGGTGGTCACCGCGGTGACCACCAATGCGCTCATCGGCATCAAGGAGCGGAGCCGGCGGAGCGGCGTGGCGGTGGCGGTCACGGTCGGGAGTGGGGCCGGGGGCGGAGAGGTGGCGGCTGGGTCCGCGGTTGCCGGTGTTGGGATGAGTGCGGGCGCTGGTGATGGTGCCGTGGGTGCGGAGGCTGGGGCTGTGGGGGCTGTGGGGGCTGGGGAAGCGGGGGAAGCTGGGGCTGTGGGGGCTGTGGGGGCTGCGGTTGCGGTTGCTGAGCGCGGTCGCGTGCTGTCCGGGTACCTCACCGGGCAGACCGTCAAGGTGCTGCTGGGCTCCCGCGACAAGGACGCCGCGATCCGGGAGATGGCCGAGATGCTGGCCGCCTCCGGCCACGTACGAGACGTCGACGAGCTGGTACGGGTCGCGCTCGCCCGGGAGAAGCAGGGAACGACCGGGCTCGGTGAGGAGATCGCCATTCCGCATGCCAAGACCGATGCGGTCAGCGAGCCTGTCGTGGGGTTCGCCCGGTCCGCCGAAGGCATCGAGTGGGGTTCGCTGGACGGTACGAAGGCCAAGCTCGTCTTCATGATCTCCGTACCGGAGGCTGCCGCGGGCGACGAGCACCTGCGGATCCTGGCGCTGCTCTCGCGCAAGCTCATGAACACCGGTTTCCGGGAGCGGCTTTCGGCCGCGCCGGACGAGGCGGCGATTCTGCGGGTGCTGGGCGAGATTCAGTAGTCGTCGTACGGACGGACAGTCGTCCCAGGGGCGACCGGTCGGCGCCGCGACGTGGTCCTCTGCTCGCTCCTGGCCGGGGCGCCGAGGGCTCGGCGTCCAGCCGGTCGTCCGGGTGTCCGGGGGTTCGGGCCTGGGCAGTGGCGTGGTCAGCGCCGTTCCGAGCCGGGTTCCGGGCGACCGGGCGGTTCCGGTCAGCGAGAAGGCCCCCGCCGGTGGACGGCGGGGGCCTTCGTCGTGTGGGTGTTGCGGGCGTCAGTGTGCGGACGGGCCGCCCGGCGTGTTGGCCGGGTTCTCGCCCGCCGCTGCCGCCGTCTCGCTGTAGATGTCCGGCTCCAGGTAGATCACGCGGGCGATCGGGACCGCCGCCCGGATACGGTCCTCCGCCGCGTTGATCGCGTGGGCGACGTCGGCGGCCGTGTCGTCGTGCTGGACCGCGATCTTGGCGGCGACCAGCAGTTCCTCGGGGCCGAGGTGGAGCGTACGCATGTGGATGACGCGGGTGACCGTGTCGCCGTCGACGAGCGCGGCCTGGATCTTGTCCACGTCCTCCGTGCCCGCCGCCTCACCGAGGAGCAGCGACTTCGTCTCGGCTGCCAGGACGATCGCGATGATGATCAGCAGGACACCGATGCAGAGGGTGCCGATGCCGTCCCAGACGCCGTCGCCCGTGACGATCGCCAGGCTCACGCCGACGAGGGCCAGGATCAGGCCGACCAGAGCGCCGAGGTCCTCAAGGAGGACGACCGGCAGCTCGGGCGCCTTGGCGCGACGGATGAAGTCCTTCCAGGACAGGTTGCCGCGCGTCCGGTTCGACTCCACGATCGCCGTACGGAAGGAGAAGGTCTCCGCGATGATCGCGAAGACCAGCACGCCGACCGGCCAGTACCAGTACTCGATCTCGTGCGGGTGCTTGATCTTCTCGTAGCCCTCGTAGATGGCGAACATGCCACCGACCGAGAAGAGCACGATCGAGACGAGGAAGGCGTAGATGTAGCGCTCGCGCCCGTAGCCGAAGGGGTGTTGCGGGGTCGCCTCGCGCTTGGCCTTCTTGCCGCCGAGCAGCAGCAGGCCCTGATTGCCCGAGTCGGCGAGCGAGTGCACGCTCTCCGCGAGCATCGAGGACGAGCCGCTGAAGAGGAACGCCACAAACTTGGCTACTGCGATCGCGAGGTTGGCGGCGAGTGCCGCCACGATCGCCTTGGTTCCGCCTGACGCACTCATGGGTGCCGGATGTCCCTTCCTTGGTGCCGCGGCCCTGGCGCCGCCGTACGGCCGCACATTGTTGCAGCTTGCCGCGGCTGCCCGTACGGACGGTACGTCAGGCGACCACTGTGGCGCGGAAGAGTGTGCCCGTACCGGACAAATCGACCGATTCGCCTGCTGGTACGAACGCTGACTCTCCCGGCGCGAGAGTCAGTTCGCCCGCGCGGACCTCGCCTGCCGTGCAGAGCAGGATCTGCGGCGTGCCGGACGGGAGAGTGCGCGGGGTGGCGCCCGGCGCCAGGACGTGGCGCGAGAGACGGAATTCGTCGATCGGGGTGTCGTACAGCTCCTCGCCGGTGGAGGACGACGCCTCGGGGCGCAGGATGCCGGCGTCGCGGGCCTCGAAGCGGACGATGCGGAGGAGTTCGGGGACGTCCACGTGCTTCGGGGTCAGGCCGCAGCGCAGGACATTGTCCGAGTTGGCCATGATTTCGACGCCGAGGCCGCTGAGGTACGCGTGCGGGACGCCGGCGCCGAGGAAGAGGGCCTCACCGGGCTGCAGTTGTACGTAATTGAGCAGCATGGCGGCGATGACGCCCGGGTCGCCGGGGTAGTGGTGCGCGAGGATCCCGTACGGGGCGTACGCGCCGCCCAGGCGGTTCGCGGCGGCCGCGGCGGACGTGACGGTCTCGGCCATTTCGGCGCGGTCCGCCGACAGTACGGCGGTGAGCACCTCGCGGAGGGCGGCCTCTTCGGGGTGGGCGTGCAGCAGGTCGACGTACGGCTTGAGGGAGTCGACTTCGAGCGCGGCGAGTACGTCGGCCGACTCGGCGGGGGCGCGGAAGCCGCACAGGCCCTCGAAGGGGGTGAGCGCGCAGATCAGTTCGGGCTTGTGGTTGGCGTCCTTGTAGTTGCGGTGCGGGGCGTCGATCGGGACCCCGGCGCACTCCTCGGCTGCGTAACCCTCCTTCGCCTGGGCGAGGTTCGGGTGGACCTGGAGGGAGAGGGGGGCGCCGGCCGCGAGGATTTTGAGGAGGAAGGGGAGGCGGGGGCCGAACTTCCGTACCGCGGCCTCGCCCAGTTCCGCTTCTGGATCCGCGTCGATGACTGCGGACAGCGGCTGTTCGCCCTTGCCGTCGCCGCGGTCGATCCGGGAGGGGGCTCCCGGATGGGCGCCCATCCACATCTCGGCTTGGGGTTCGCCGGTGGGGGCGGTGCCGAGGAGGGCCGGGATGGCGGTCGTGGAGCCCCAGGCGTAGGGGCGCACGGTGTTCGAGAGGCGGTCCATGGGGCTTCCCCTGGGTGTGGTGACCTTGGTGAGGGCCAGTGGCCTTGTGGCGTTTGGGAGGTGGCCGGCTGCGGTCAGGTGGTGCTGGTGCTGGTGCTCATGATCCGCCTGCGGAAGCGAGCGCCAGGTAAACGGCGGCGAAATCCGTGATGGCGAGCATCTCGGCGAGGTTCTCCAGCTCGCTGCCGTCCTCCGGTTCCATCTCGCTGATGGCTGTGTCGTGGCTCAGCGCGAGTTCGCGGGCGGCGGGGGCCGCGGTCATTCCGCCGGTCGGGCGGTCCCGCAGGAGCACCACTCGGGCGTGCAGTGCCTGTGCCTCGTTGACGCGGTCGCGGAAGAAGTCGTCGGGGTCGGCGCCGGCGGCGAAAGCTCCCGAGAGCAGTACGCCGTGGGCGGGCAGGGCCTCCGGCAGCTCGGCGGAGAGGGCGGGGCGGCCGGCCAGTTCGGCGAGTACGGAGGAGAAGCGGCGGCCGACGGGGCCGGCGTACGCGCCCTCGGTCCAGATGAGCGGGAGCGAGTCGGCGAGCTCGGACGCGAGCGTCTTAGCCGGGTTGCTGTACATCGCGATGGCCGGACCGCAGCGTTCCGCGGTGCGGTCGAGGCGGTCGGCGACGAGGCGGAGGGTGTCCGGGGGTGCGGTGATCAGGCCGAGGCGGTCGAAGAGGACGAGGAGGGGGGTGAGGAGCGCCCAGAGTGCGCCGGGGCCGGTGGCGGTGCCCTCGTCGTACTCCTCGTACGGGGCTGTCGCCATCGGTACGACCAGGCCGTGCACGCCGTTGACGGACTCGCTCAGCGGGGAACGCTGCGGGGCCACGGTGACGACCGTGCAGCCGCGGCGGTACGCCTGCTCGGCCAGGACCGCGAGGCCGGGTTCGGCGCCGTCCGGGGTGACGAGGAGGAGCAGGTCGACCGAGCCCGCCCAGCCCGGAAGCGTCCAGCGCAGGGCGCCGGCGGCGGGGGCGACTCCGGTCGAGTGCAGCCGGGTTACGGGGCAGGAGGCGCCGGCGAGCGTGGCGAGGAGGTCGGCCACGCCGTTCGCGGCGGTGCCGGGGCCCGCGATCAGTACGGCGCGGGGGCGGCCCTCCGGCTTGATCTCGGCCAGGCCGGCCTCTGTGGCGTGCCGGGCGGCTGTCCGTACGCGGGCGCCTGCCTCGGCGGCGCCGCGCAGCAGGCCGCGGTGGTCGGCTCGGGCCAGGGACTCCGGGTCGTCGAGCAACGACTCGTCGAGCATGGTGCGGGCCTCCGATCGCCGGGCGCGTGGCCTGTGGTGGGGCGCTGCGCGGGGGTGGTGGGTGGGGCGTCAGGCAGGGCGGGGGTGTGCGGGCGGCGCGGGCGGCCGGCGCGGGCGGGGCGTGCGGGCGGCAGGGCGCGTCGGGCGGGCTGCGTTCAGGCCGGCTGCGTCAGGCGGGGCGGCGGGCCTCGTCGACGAGGAGTACCGGGATGCCGTCCCGTACCGGATAGGCCAGGCCGCAGTCCTTGCTGGTGCAGATCAGCTCGGGGGTCTCCGCGGTGGACGCGTCGCTGAGGGGCGCGCGGCAGGCGGGGCAGGCGAGGATCTCCAGGAGGCCGGCTTCGAGCGGCATGGGGTGGGTCCCTTCGAGCATGCGGATACGGGTACGGATTGGGCCAGGTCAGCCTACCGCCGGGTGGGGGGCGGCGCGGGCTGGCGGGACGTGGGTGTTCCTCGTCGCTGGTTGCGTTTGGGGTGGGGTGGTGGGTGTTCGGAGGGGAGCAGGGGGTGCGTCAGGCCGGTGCGGGGCGGCGTGGGCGCGGGGGCCGGTGAGGTGGGTGAGGGGGCAGGGCGGGGGGTGGCCGGGTGCGGGTAGACGGCCGCTGCGCGAGCTTGTCCCCTACCCGCCCCTTCCCGAAACTGGGGCAAGCCCCAGGCCCCGGAGGGTGGGGGCGGGGTGCGGCTGCGGGTGCACCCCGCACGCCGAAGGCGGCAGCTACGCGGCGCAGGCGTGCGCGGGACGAGCGAATGGTCCGCACCGCACGTCTGAGCGCAGGCCAAGCACCAGGCTCGCCGTAGTCAGCCTCGCGCCAGTGCGACGATCATGGCGCGCGCATACCGTGCCGAATCGGCGGTCCACGCCGCAGGCGCGGCTCGGGGCCGATCGCCGGCGGCGGGGTTTGACCGGGTGAGCTTGACCGGGCGCGGTTGACCGGGTGGAGGGACCGAGCGGGGGGACCGGGCGGGGGGACCGGGCGCGGTTGACCGGTGGGCTTGACCGGGCGCGGTTGACCGGGCGAGTTGATCGGGCGGGGTGACCGAGCGGGGGTGACCCGGTGATGGGCAGCCGCCCGCTAAGCCGGCTACGCGCGGATCAGGGTCAGGGTCTCGTCTCGGGTTTTGGTCATCGTGGGTTCGTCCCTCGCCTCTACGTTCAGGCGCAGCAGCGGCTCCGTGTTCGACGGGCGGAGGTTGAACCACCAGTCCGCTGCGGTGACCGTCAGGCCGTCGAGTTCGTCGATGGTGACTCCCTCGCGGCCGGCGTACGCCGCCTTGACCGCCGCCATGCGGCCCGCCTGGTCGTCCACGGTGGAGTTGATCTCCCCGGAGCCCGCGTAGCGGTCGTACTCCGCGACCAGGGCGGAGAGCGTGCCGTCCTGACCGCCGAGAGCCGCGAGGACGTGGAGGGCGGCCAGCATGCCGGTGTCCGCGTTCCAGAAGTCCCGGAAGTAGTAGTGCGCCGAGTGCTCGCCGCCGAAGATCGCGCCGGTGCGGGCCATCTCCTCCTTGATGAAGGAGTGGCCGACGCGGGTACGGACCGGGGTGCCGCCGTTTTCCCGTACGACCTCGGGGACCGACCACGACGTGATCAGGTTGTGGATCACTGCCCCCTTGCCCCCGTTGCGCGCCAGTTCGCGCGCGGCGACCAGCGCCGTGATCGCGGACGGGGAGACGCCCTCACCGCGCTCGTCCACGACGAAGCAGCGGTCCGCGTCGCCGTCGAAGGCCAGGCCGAGGTCGGCGCCGGTCTCGCGGACCTTGGCCTGGAGGTCGACGAGGTTCTTCGGGTCGAGCGGGTTGGCCTCGTGGTTCGGGAACGTGCCGTCCAGCTCGAAGTAGAGGGGGACGAGCGTCAGCGGGAGGGGCGCGAAGACCGTGGGGACGGTGTGGCCGCCCATGCCGTTGCCCGCGTCGACCACGACCTTGAGGGGGCGTATCGAGGACAGGTCGACGAGAGAGAGCAGATGGGCCGCGTAGTCCGACAACGTGTCGCGGTGAGTGATGGTTCCGGTACGCGCGGCGGGCGGCGTCGCCGGCTGCGCTGACCATTCCTCCACCAGTGCGCGGATCTCCGCCAGTCCCGTGTCCTGCCCCACCGGCGCCGCTCCCGCCCGGCACATCTTGATGCCGTTGTACTGCGCCGGGTTGTGCGAAGCGGTGAACATCGCGCCCGGCAGCCCGAGCTGCCCGGAGGCGAAGTAGAGCTGGTCGGTCGAGCACAGACCGATCTCCGTCACGTCCACTCCGCGCGCCGCCGCCCCGCGCGCGAACGCCCGCGAGAGACCGGGCGACGAGGGCCGCATGTCGTGCCCGGTGACGATCGCATCGGCCTGCGTCACCTGCGCGAACGCGGCTCCGAACAGTTCCGCCAGCGACTCGTCCCACTGATCGGGAACCACTCCGCGCACGTCGTACGCCTTGACGATCTGCGACAGATCAGCCCGGTCAGCAGCCACGGTCAGCCCTCCTGAAGTCCCCGTTGGTGCCCTGAGGCTACCCGCAGGCGCTCAGGAGCCTGCTCAGGAGTCCGGGGAGCGCAGTACGCGCAGGTGCCCGCGGCGCGCGACCTCCATCGGGTCCGCGGCACGGGGCCCGCCGCCCGCTTCCGCTGCGCGTTCGTGCGGCCTGGCGGCCTCACGTACGGCGTTGGCGAGCGCTTCGAGGTCGTCGCCGCTGGGGTGGGAAGGGGCCGAGCCGTCGACGAGCCGGAGAACCTCCCAGCCGCGCGGCGCGGTCAGCCGATCCGAGTGCTCGGCGCACAGGTCGTAACAGTGGGGCTCGGCGTAGGTGGCGAGCGGGCCGAGGACTGCGGTCGAGTCCGCGTAGACGTACGTCAGTGTCGCGACGGCAGGGCGGCCGCACGCGGTGCGCGAACAGCGACGTACAGGGCTCACGACGTTGGACGGTACCGCACTCTTGAGCGGGCCGCGACGACTCTCCCCCACGTCACTCCACCGTGTCGCGGGTCTCACTTCGCCCCAGCGGCCCCTTGCGCAACTGCCCTGACCTGCGGGGAGGCCGGTGGGCACAGCCGGTGACCGGGCCGTGACCAGTCGCCACTTGGGGCAAATGCCGACAAGCGATGCGAGATCGACGGTCGCGTACGGGCGTGAAATCGAGCCCAATCTTGGCTGGAATGCTCAATATGCGACATGCCCCATGCCACCCCTCCGGCGCGATTCAACCGTCCCGATGAGGGCTACCCTGCGTCAGTGATGGACAGTCCCGTACCTCCCCTCCCCGCCGGCCCCGGGCCGCGGCGACGCGACCGCCACGGGCGCGGCATGCGCGGCCCCGTGGCCCCGCCGCAGGTGCCCCTCTCGACCAGCCGGGCCGCCGCCTTCGGCGACCTCGTGCAGGACTCGGTCGAGCGCCTGGAACGGCGCTGGCCGCAGCTCGCCGAGGTCGACTTCCTGGTGCTCGACGTGCCGCCCGCCGGCGGCGACGATTCCGGCCCCTACGCCGCGGAGTCCGTGCCGCTCGGCGGCATGATCGCCGCGACGAGCGCGCATCCGGCGCGGATCGTCATCTACCGGCGGCCCGTCGAGATCCGGACCAAGAGCCGCGACGAGCGCGCCATGTTCGTGCACGAGATCATCGTGGAACAGGTGGCGGAACTGCTCGGCCTGTCACCGGAATCCGTCGATCCGCGGTACGGGGACGGGCAGGACTGAGGGGTAGGGGGGAACGGCTGGGCGGAGTTGACCGGTCGGCGGGCGGGCGGGCGAATGCCGGCGCCCGCCCGCCCGCCCGTCCTCCGGCCCGGTCAGTCCGGCCCGGTCAGTCGTCCAGTACCGACAGATCCTGTTCCGCCTCCGGCACCGCGACCGTCCCGCGGTCGTCCGGCATCGTCTGCACGGTGAACATCGGAACGCCGTCCTCGGGCAGTTCGAGCGCCCGCGACGCGTAGACCGGGCCGCCCGACCGCGGTTCGACCGTCAGCGCGTACGAGCCCTTGAGCCCGGACGGCACCGGCGGCTCCGTCAGGGCGAGCGTCGTGCCCGCCTTCACCTTGTACGTCTTGACGACCGCCTCGCCAGCCTCGCTGCCCGCCGACGCGGTCACCTTGACCTCGGCCGCGGCGCCGGGCGCGGTCAGTGAGAGCACCGACCCCTTCGCCCTGTTGTCGGCCGCCGTGGCCCGCTCGCCCACCTGCCCGGTCGCCGGGATGTACGCCACTTCCCGGGCGGCGCCCTTGCCGCGCACCACGCGCAGCGCGGCGACCACCGGAGTCGGGCGCCCCGGTGCGGCCGGGCTCAGCAGCAGGGACCCCGCCTCGCCCTTGGTGACGTCCTTGAGGTCGACGGCCGTGGTCATCCCCGCCTTGACGTGCAGCGTCTCGTGGCCGGCGGGCGTGATCGAACCGGTTGGGCCCGCGAGCCGCACCTTGAGGTCGGCGTCGTCGTCACCGGGCGCGAACACCACCAGGCGTACGGACGTCGCGTCCGCCGGGATACCGGGCAGCACAGCGCTGCCGGACGCCTCGGCCGACGCGGCCAGCCAGTCACTGCCGCCCTCCTCGTCCACGGCCTGCACGACGGCCCCGACGCGGCCGGTGCGGGTGGTGACGTGGACGGTCACGTCCTCGGCGCTGTCGGCGCTCAGCGTGGACAGCAGTACGGGCACGCTCGACCTGGCCGGCACCGTGATGCCCTCCCCCGAGTCCGACTCCAGGACGCCGTCCTTGCCGTGCAGCTCGATGTCGGCGACGGCGGCGGTGTCGTCCGGGTTGGTGAGGTGTACGTAGTCCTGCCGCTCGTCGGCGGTACTCGCGCCGGGGAACCAGAAGCTGGTGTCGGGCGCGGTGCAGCTGACGCCGAGCACCCCCCGGCCCTGGCCCGCGCTGACCTTGGTGGTCTGCTGGGCGGCCCAGCCGGGGGCCAGGCGGCCGTCGGCCGAGCCGACGAGGGCGGGGGCCTCGGCGGTGTTCGCCTCGGCGGTTACGGGTTTGCCGGGCTCCTTCAGGGAGAGGACCGGCTTGCTCGCTTCCGTCTTTCCCGCGTCCTTGTCCTTGTCTTTGTCCTTGTCCTGCTTCTTGTCCTTGCCGTCGTCCGGGGCCGCCAGGGTCGCGTCCGTCGGGACGAGTGCGGCGGAGCCCGCTTTCGCGTCCGCGGCGCCGGTTCCCGCCGGAGTGAACGACGTGTACGCCGTCTCCGCAACCTCGGACGTACTGGGCGCGGGGCACAGCAGGCTGGAGCGCTCCACCGGCATCCGCGCCGGGGTCGCCGTGCCGGCGGCGGCCCCGGTCGTGCCGTCCTCCGGAGCGAAGACCACGGCGAACCCGGTGACCGCGGCGAGGGCGGTGACGGCGGCCATGAGGGAGAGGGTGGTGCGGTTCATCGGTTGTTGCTCCCGTCGGGACGCTGCTCGGGCTCGTTGCCTTCGGCGTAGGGATGCTGCTGCGGCTGCTGCTGCTGCCCGTAGCCGTACGGGTCGTACTGGCCCTCCTGGTACTGGTCGGCCGCCGGGTACTGGCCTTCCTGGTACGGGTACTGGTCCGCCTGCTGGTACGGGTCCGCCTGGTACTGCCCGCCGTCGCCGTACTGCCCGGCCGCCTGGTACGGGTCGCCCTGGTACTGCTCGCCGCCGTAACCCTGGTGCTGCTCTTGGCCGCCGTACTGCTGCTGCTGTCCGTACTCGGTGCCCGCGTACGACTGCGCGTCCCACTCGCCGTACTGCTGCTGTTGTTGCTGCTGCTGCTGCTGGGGTACGGACGCGTACACGGCGGTCCCGTCCTGCCCTTGGGGCGGCTGACCGTACGGGTCGGCGGGGGGCTGGTCCCCGTCATCCTCCTGCGCGTCCGTCTGGGGGGCGTGCGGCGCTTCCGTCTGCGCCGCCGCGCGCAGCCTGCGCGCCCGGCGGCCCTCGCCCGCCACCGGCTGCACGGGTACGTCGATCTCCTCCTCCGGCAGGTCGTCGTCGACCTCGCGGCGGCGGCCCGGCAGGGCCAGCACCAACAGGAGCAGGCAGAGGCCGACCTGGGTCCAGATCCACACGGTGTGGGCGACGGGGGCCTCGTACGTAAGGTCGAGCCGGCCGCCCTCGGCGGGCAGTTCGAAGCCCTGCGCCCAGCCGTCGACGGTCTTCTTCTCCAATACGCGTCCGTCGAGCGTGGCCTGCCAGCCCTCGGCCGCGGAGTCCGCGATGCGCAGTACCCGGCCGGCCTCGCCTGCCGGGATCGTGGTGTGTGCCTCGACCGTGCTCGACGCGACCGACAGCGGCTCGTCGCCCGCCTTGCCGGAGACGATCGTGGCCCGCGCGACCTGGCGGTCGACGCGCCACAGCGCGCTGCCGTCGAGCTGGCTGAGCCGGCTCAGGCCGGGGGTCGAGTCGAGGACGCGGCTCATCGCGCGCGGCGCCCCGTCCCGTACAAGGACGTAACGGACGGCGTACCCGCCGAGCTGGTCGGCCTGGTCGGCGCCGGAGCCCGCGACCAGGTTGGAGACGATCTTGTCGAGCTGCGGGCTGCTGCCGCCCGCCGCGGCGAGTTCCCCGTCACCCAGCCGGGCTCCGGAGCCGCGTACAAGCGTGTACGAGACCTTCGCGGCCGACGTTCCCCCGAGGACGAGGGTGCGGGCCTGGTCGCGCGTGCCGCTTTCCTCCGCGACGAACGCCGGCACCTGCACCGGGTCCCGCCGCTCCAGCGGCCCCGCCGCGCCGCCGATCATCCAGCCGGCGGCGGCGAGCAGCGGTCCGGCCGCCGCGGCGAAGGCGATCAGTACGGCGACGGGCTGGCGCCAGCCGAAGCTCTGGGTGGCGACGCGTTCGCGCGCGCCGTCCGCGCCGAGGACGGTGGCGCCGATGAGCGCCAGGCCGTAAACGAGGGTCGCGGGTCCGGCCCAGCCGCCTTCGGACCTGTTCGCGAACACGGCGAAGAGGAGGGCGACGACCGCCACCACCCACGCGGTGCGGATCGGATACGTCCGCTCACTGCGCAGCAGAGCCGCCAGCGCTGCGAGGACGATGCCGATGAGCAGCAGCCCACCCGTCGCCCTGGGGCCGCCGGGGCTCGCGCCGAGCAGGTCGAGTGCGCCGGCCGGGCCCGTACTGAAGTCGAGGCCCGCCTCGCGGAAGAAGCCGGCGGGGCTGGTGAGGAGGGAGAGCGACCAGGGGGCGAGCATCAGGACGGGGGTGCCGAGCGAGGCGAGGAAGCGCAGTCCGTACGCCGTGATGTCGCCGCGCCGCAGCGCCAGTACGCCGATGCCGAGCACCAGGGCGATCGGCCACACGACCGGCGTGAACGCCGTGGCGAAGGTCAGCAGGAGCGCGTACGCCCAGACGGCGCGCCAGCTTGAGCGCGCGCCCCCGGCGCGGAAACCGCTCGCGGAGACGGCGCACCGGGCGATGAGCGGCAGCAGTACCGCCAGGACGGCCGTGCCGAGCCGGCCGGTCGCGAGGGCTCCGGTGGCGGCGGGCAGGAAGGCGTACGCGACGGCCGCCCAGGCGCGCAGCAGCCGGGACTCGACGAGCGGGCGCGAGACGAAGTAGGCGGTGAGGCCGGCCAGCGGCACCGAGCAGACCAGCAGCACGGTGAGCGCGAGCCCGGTGGAGCCGAGGAAGACGGCCGACAGGCCGGCGAGGACGCCGAGGTAGGGCGGCGCCGTCTGGGTGCCGCCGGTGCCGATGGGGTGCCAGACATCGGCGTACCGCGACCACAGGTCGGACACGTCGGCGGGCGCGGGCAGCAGTGCGCCGCCTGCCAGCGAACCGCCGCCGAGGAGGCCGCGGCAGGCGACGAGCGAGACGAACAGGAGCAGGAGGAAGAGCACGGGGCCCGGCTTGCGGGCGATCCGCTTCAGCCGCGCGAACTGCTCGATCTCCATGTAGTCGGCGTCGTCGCCGCCGGGGCCCGACTCGACGACGCCGTGCCGCGAACCGGAGGCGGAGTCGGGCTCGGAGCGGGAGCCGAGGCTGCCCGCGACCTGTTCGAAGGTGGCTCTGACGGTCGCGCCGGTCGGCGGGAAGAGGGGCCGCAGTTCGCTCGCGTCGACCTTTCCCTTTCCGCGCCGCTTTCTGGCCGCGAGGATCTTGCCGGGGCGCAGCAGGGTGCCCATCAGGCCGGTGACCTCGTCGACCGCCTGTCCGGGGACCTTCCCGAGGAGGTAGGCGAGCGTGCGCAGGAGCGTGCCGAAGACGAGCCGCAGCATGACGTACGGCAGGAGGGCGCCGCGCGCGTTGACGAGCATCGCGTAGACGGCGCCCGCCTTGTCGACGCGGTGCGGGCTGGCAACGGAGCGGCCGGCGCAGTCGATGGGCCTGCGCTCGCGCGCGGATGCCTCGGCGTGCCGCAGTACGGCGTCGGGGGCGACGAGGACGCGGTGGCCGGCGGCGTGGGCGCGCCAGCACAGGTCGACGTCGTCGCGCATGAGGGGAAGCCGGCGGTCGAACCCGCCGAGCTCTTCCCACACGTCGCGGCGGATGAGCATGCCGGCGGTGGACACGGACAGTACGGAGCGGACCTGGTCGTGCTGGCCCTGGTCCTGTTCGCGCCGGTCGAGTCCGGTCCAGCGGCGGCCGCTGTTGGCGATGGAGACGCCGACTTCGAGGAGCTGCTTCCTGTCGTACCAGCCGCGGAGCTTGGGGCCGATGATCGCGGCGTGCTCGTCGGAGTCGGCGACGCGCAGCAGTTCGGCGAGCGCGTCCGGCTCGGGCGCGCAGTCGTCGTGCAGGAGCCACAGCCACTGCACCGGTTCGCCGTGCGGGAGTTCGGGCAGGTCGTACGCGTCGTCGCGCCAGGACCTGCTCACCGGGTCCCAGCCGCTGGGCCGCTTCAGGTAGGGCAGTTCCTCGGGGGTGAGCACCTGAGCGGTACGGACTGCCTCGTCGACGGCGGTGCCGAAGCCGGAGCGGCGCGCGAGGTGCAGTACGCGTTCGGGACCGATCGCTTCGGTGACCAGTTCGGCGGAGTCGTCCGCGCTGCCGGTGTCGGCGGCGACGACGTTCTGTACGGGGCGTTCCTGCCCCAGGAGCCCGGCGAGGGCGTCGGGCAGCCAGCGCGCTCCGTCGTGGGAGACGAGCACGGCGGTGACGACATGGCGGGGGAACTCGGGAGCGGCCGCCGCGTACGGCGCCGACGTTTGGCTGTGCACGGACATCGGGGTACGGGCCCTCCGGCCGGGGTCCGGGGGTCGCCCCCCGGAAGGCTGCTGTCTGACTGCGTCGACGCGCGCGACCCTTGGGGGCGGTTGCTGCGTCTCGGACAGCGCCCCACACTAACGGCTGGGCAGCACAACGGTCCGCCGCCTGCGGCCGGGGGCCGGGCGACGGACCGGTTGATACGTGCACGCTTGTGCCAATTGGTCAATAAGGCGTCGGGCGCGGGGCCGGGTCGCGGCCGGTGTCGCGGTGGATCGCGGTGGGTCCCGGTGGGTCGCGACTGTGTGTGACAGTCGGGCGGTCAGACGGCGGCCTTTTTCAGTCGCCGGCGTTCGCGCTCGGACAGACCGCCCCAGATTCCGAACCGTTCGTCATTGGAGAGCGCGTACTCAAGGCATTCCGAGCGGACTTCACAGGCGAGACAGACCTTCTTGGCCTCGCGGGTGGAGCCGCCCTTCTCGGGAAAGAAGGATTCGGGGTCGGTCTGTGCGCACAGGGCGCGCTCCTGCCAGCCGATTTCCTCGTCCGCGTCCTCGACCAGCAGTTGCTGGAACAGCTCGGTCATGTGCGCCCCTCGTCTGTCTTTGCTTCCCCGTGATGTAGTCGTTGCCGTTTTCGGCCGAACGACACGAGTGAAATTACAAGTGTGCGGATCCGAGGCAGTCAAGCCGAGATCTGCTATTGAGCCGGTTATTCACCCGGCGGAACCAAAGCTATGCGGAAAGTGTTCAAATCGGTAAAAGCTGCAGCACATGCCACTGGCTCATCCACAGCCCCTCACCAGGGTGAGACGCGGGCGGGTTTGATCTTGTTGCGGTCGGCCCGCGGAAGCGATCCGAATCACAGTCCGGCTGCGACGCCTCAACGAGGTTTGCCTGCGCGGTTGATGCGCCACATCTCCGCCCCCTCGGCTGCACAAACCTTTCTCCACATCCATTAACCGGATGAGGTGAAACATTACCCCCAAAACGGTCACGAGGTTGACAGCGCGTGAGCAAGCGGGTCTCCTTGAAGGCATGCCAGTGACCGCAGTGCTCTTCCGAACCCACACCTGTGGGTTCCGTCGTGCTGCCCAGGTCCGTTTCGGCTGTTGCTGTTGCTGTTGTTCCAGCTGTTGAAGCCTCCGCGCTCCAGCTGAATCTGCCTGACTGTGCCTGACTCTGCGTAACGCCTCCGCAGCATCTGGTCTTGCACTTGCCTTGCGACACCTTTCCTTGCGACACCCCAGCACTCTCATGCCGAGGAACCCCCGCACCATGAACAGCGACAGCGACCTCCAGATCGCCGGCGACATCCTCGCCGTCCAGCACCTCCTCCAGCCCGCCCGCGAGCACCCGGCCACCGTCGCCGAGTTCGCCGGCCTCGCCCGTTCCATCGCCGCCGACTGCGCGCAATGGGAGCACCTCATTTCGTACGACGCGACCAGCCGCTGGTACCACCGGCTGCGTACCGGACCCGGATACGAGGTCTGGCTGCTGAGCTGGGTGCCCGGACAGGGCAGCGGTATGCATGATCACGGGCCGTCGTCCGGCGTACTGACCGTCCTCGACGGAGAGTTGACCGAGCACGCGGGGACGGGGCGGGTGCGGCGCACCCTCGGGGCGGGTTCGCAGCGGGTGTTCGCGCCCGGGTACGTCCACGAGGTCGTCAACGACGCGCTGGAGCCGGCGGTCAGCCTGCACGTCTACTTCCCCGGCCTCTCCGAGATGCCGATGCACTCGGCGCGGTGCTCCTCCCCGGCCGCCCAGTCACAGGATGTCGTACCGGCCTGACAGACTGCTGTGCATGCGCATTGTGGTTCTGGCAGGCGGTATTGGTGGCGCTCGCTTCCTCCGCGGCCTCAAGTCGGCCGCGCCTGACGCGGACATCACCGTCATCGGCAACACCGGTGACGACATTCATCTGTTCGGGCTCAAGGTCTGCCCCGACCTCGACACCGTGATGTACACCCTCGGCGGTGGCATCAACGAGGAACAGGGCTGGGGGCGTGCGGACGAGACCTTCCAGGTGAAGGGCGAACTCGCGGCGTACGGCGTGGGACCCGAGTGGTTCGGGCTCGGCGACCGTGACTTCGCGACGCACATCGTCCGTACGCAGATGCTCGGCGCGGGATATCCGCTGAGCGCGGTGACGGAGGCGCTGTGCGAGCGGTGGCAGCCGGGGGTTCGGCTGCTGCCCATGTCCGACGACCGTATCGAGACGCATGTCGCCGTGGATGTGGGCGGGGAGCGCAAGGCCGTTCACTTCCAGGAGTACTGGGTGAAGCTGCGCGCGTCGGTGGACGCGCACGCGGTCGTGCCGGTGGGCGCGGAGCAGGCGAAGCCGGCGCCGGGGGTCCTGGAGGCCATTGGTTCGGCCGACGTGATTCTCTTCCCGCCGTCCAATCCTGTGGTGAGCGTCGGGACCATTCTGGCCGTGCCCGGCATCCGCGAGGCGATCGCCGACGCGGGGGTGCCGGTGGTGGGGCTCTCGCCGATCGTCGGGGACGCGCCTGTCCGGGGCATGGCCGACAAGATGCTGGCCGCGGTCGGCGTGGAGTCGACCGCTGCGGCTGTCGCCCGGCACTACGGGTCGGGGCTGCTCGACGGGTGGCTTGTCGACACTGTGGACGCGGGTGTGGTGGACGAGGTGGAGAGTGCGGGGATCCGGTGCCGGGCCGTTCCGCTGATGATGACCGACGTGGAGGCCACCGCGGCGATGGCGCGGGAGGCGCTGGTCCTGGCCGAGGAGGTTCGGGGGTGAGCTCGGTGGTGCCGGCGCAGGGGGCGGGGCGGGTTGTGGAGGGGGCCGTGAGTCCTGGCAGAGCTGTGGGTCCGGGCGGAGCTGTGGGCTCGGAGGGGGCGGGCGGAGCTGTGGGGTATCGGGTGTGGGCGCTCGGTGGGATGCCGGAGGTGCGGGCCGGGGACGACATCGCCAAGCTCATCGCGGCCACCGGGCCCGGGCTCGTCGACGGGGACATCCTGCTCGTCACTTCGAAGATCGTCAGCAAGGCGGAGGGCCGCGTCGTACAGGCGGCCGACCGTGACGCCGCCATCGACGCCGAGACGGTACGTGTGGTCGCACGGCGCGGAACGCTTCGTATCGTCGAGAACCGGCAGGGGCTGGTCATGGCCGCGGCCGGAGTCGACGCGTCCAACACCGAGGCCGGGACCGTGCTGTTGCTGCCCGAGGATCCCGACGCCTCGGCGCGGCGGATCCGGAGCGGGCTGCGGGACGCGCTGGGCGTGGACGTGGGGATCGTTCTTACCGACACCTTCGGACGGCCCTGGCGCAACGGGCTGACGGATGTCGCGATCGGGGCAGCGGGTGTCCGGGTTCTCGATGATTTGCGGGGCGGGACTGATGCGTACGGCAATCCGCTGAACGTGACGGTCGTCGCTGTCGGGGATGAACTGGCGGCCGCCGGTGATCTGGTGAAGGGGAAGGCGGAGGGGCTGCCGGTCGCGGTGGTGCGGGGGCTTTCGCGGGTGGTGGGCGAGGAGGACGGCGGCACGGGTGACCTGGTCCGGTCGGCAGGTGACGACATGTTCCGGCTCGGGACGTCCGAGGCTGTACGGGAAGCGGTGACGCTGCGGCGTACGGTGCGGGAGTTCACGGACGAGCCGGTGGATCCGGGGGCGGTACGGCGCGCGGTCGCGGCGGCTGTTACCGCGCCCGCGCCGCATCACACGACGCCCTGGCGCTTCGTGCTGGTGGAGTCGGAGGCGGCGCGGGGGGCGCTGCTCGATGCGATGCGGGATGCCTGGGTGGCGGATCTGCGGGCCGACGGGAAGTCGGAGGAGTCGATCGCGAAGCGGGTGCGGCGGGGGGATGTGCTGCGCCGGGCGCCCTATCTGGTGGTGCCGTGCCTGGTGATGGACGGCTCGCATGTGTACGGGGATGCTCGTCGGGACGCGGCGGAGCGGGAGATGTTCGTGGTCGCGGCCGGGGCGGGTGTGCAGAACTTCCTGGTGGCGCTGGCGGGGGAACGGCTGGGGTCGGCGTGGGTTTCGTCGACGATGTTCTGCCGTGAAGTGGTGCGGGGCGTGTTGGGGCTGCCGGAGGGCTGGGACCCGATGGGCGCGGTCGCGGTGGGCCACGCGGCGACACCGCCGAAGGAACGGGCGCCGAGGGATTCGGCGGCGTACATCGAGGTGCGCTGAGCGGGGGCGGGGGTTGTGCGCATGCGCGTCGGGGAGTTGCTGGTCGGCGTAGGGGGAAGCTGCGCCTCGTAGGCGCGGGCGGGGTTGGGGGTTGGTCGTTAGAGCGCGGCTATGTTGCGCGGGGTCATTCGGGGGGCCCGGCGGGGCGGGGTGGTGCCGGAGAGGAGGATCAGGCGGGCCGCTCGGTGGCGTTGGCCGGCGTACGGGGCCAGGAGTTCCAGCATCGCCTCGTCGTCCGCGTCGCGGTCGCCCGCCAGGGCGTAGCCGACCATGCTGGGGAGGTGGTAGTCGCCCACCGACACCGCGTCAGGGGCTCCGTTGCTGCGTTGCAGGGTCTCCGCCGCCGTCCAGGGGCCGATGCCCGGGATCAGTTGCAGGCGGGCCGAGGCCTCAACAAGGGGCATCTCGGACGCCTCCTCCAGGCGCCTCGCCACCCGTACCGCTCGCAGGATCGTCGCCGAGCGTTTGCTGTCGACGCCTGCCCGGTGCCACTCCCAGGAGGGGATCAGGGACCAGGTGCGGGGGCAGGGCATGACGTGCATGCGGCCGTCCACCGGGCCGGGCGCGGGTTCGCCGTACTTGCGCAGCAGCAGGCGCCACGCCCGGTAGGCCTCGTCCGTCGTGACCTTCTGCTCCAGGATGGACGGGATCAGCGATTCGAGGACCTGGCCGGTGCGGCCCAGCCGCAGGCCGGGGCGGCGGCGCCAGGTCTCGGCGACCACGCGGTGCCGCGGCTCGAAGGCGGAAGGGTCGTCCAGCGACCCCAGGAGGGGCGGGAGCTGGTCGAGGAGTTGTTCGGCTCCCTCGCCCCAGGCCGTCGCCTCCACCGCACCGCCGCGTGCGGCCACCCGCAGGGTGCCCGGGCCCGCCGGTGTGCGGGACGTCCGCCAGAAGGCGCCGTCGGGGGTCGTACGGAACGTCGGGTCGGCCGGGCCGCGGCGGAGTGGTCCGAGGACCAGGCCCAGGTCCAGTGGCCACGGTGGCGTCCAGGTCCGGGTCCGGGCGGGTCCGGCCTGCGTGCCCGCGGGGGGTTCGCGTGGTGTCTGGGGAGGGACCGTCGTGTCGCCGTCCCGCACCGTGGTGCGGGTTACGGGGCGGGGCGCGAAGCGGCCTGACACGGTGGTGGTCCTTTGGGGCGGGAGGGGTGCGTGGCTTCGAGCCTACGGGTTTCGTGGGGCGGGTGCTGCCGGCCGTTTACTGGTCCGACGAGAAGCGCAGCGCCGCGTCGGGGAGCGATGCGCCGCACCACACCCGTACGCCCTCGCGCAGCTCGTTGTCCGCGCCCACCGTCGCGCCGTCCCCGACCACCGCGCCGGACACGACCGTACGGGCGCCGACCCGGGCGCCCGCGCCGATGAGGGAGTCGGTGATCACCGCGCCCGCGCCGATCACAGCCCCGGCGAGGATCGCGCTTCCGTCGATGCGGGCGCCCTCGCCCACTACCGCGCCCTCCCCCACCACCGTGCCGCCGGTCAGCTTCGCGTCCGTGGCGACGGACGCGGTCGGCAGGACCAGGCGGTCGCCGCAGCGGCCCGGCACCGCCGGGGACGGGGCCCGGCCCAGTACCAGGTCGGCCGAGCCCCGGACGAAGGCCTGGGGGGTGCCCAGGTCCAGCCAGTACGTCGAGTCGACCATGCCCTGGAGGTGTGCTCCGCAGGACAGGAGGTCCGGGAAGGTCTCGCGTTCCACCGAGACGGGGCGGCCCGCGGGGATCGTGTCTATGACCGAGCGGCGGAAGACGTACGCCCCCGCGTTGATCTGGTCGGTGACGATCTCCTCGGGGGTCTGGGGCTTTTCGAGGAACGCCGTCACCCGGCCCGTGGGGTCGGTGGGGACGAGGCCGAAGGCTCTGGGGTCCTCGACCCTGGTGAGGTGCAGGGAGACGTCCGCGCCCGATGTGGTGTGCGTGGAGACCAGGGCACCGATGTCGAGGCCCGTGAGGATGTCGCCGTTGAAGATGAGGACCGGGTCGTCGGGGGACGAGTGGAGGCGCGACGCCACGTTGCGGATCGCGCCGCCGGTGCCCAGTGGTTCTTCGTCGGTGACGTACTCCAGGTGCAGGCCCAGCGCGGAGCCGTCGCCGAAGTACGGCTCGAAGACTTCGGCGAGGTACGACGTCGCGAGGACGATGTGTTCGACTCCGGCCGCCCGCGCGCGGGCCAGCTGGTGGGTGAGGAAGGGCACGCCTGCCGCCGGGACCATCGGCTTCGGCGTGTGCACGGTGAGCGGGCGCAGCCGGGTGCCCTTGCCGCCGACCAGGAGGATCGCTTCAGTCACCTTGTCGTCTCTGCTTCCTGCTGGGGCCGGCCGGGTACGGGCAGGCCAGTGTATGCAGACCGTTCGACAGGCCCCGGCCGCCCCGTCAGCGGCCCTGAAGTCGGGCCGAGTCGGCCCGGGCCTCGTCGAGCTTGCTGTAGAGGTGGACTCCCGGACAGTCGGTGGATACTCCGTCGCGGTGTCCGGAAATGACATGGAGTTTGGCGATGGTGCCCTTCTTGTAGCGGTTTCCGCCACCGGACTTGAGCGTGGTCATCGCGCGCGGGTCGGCGCCGTACAGACCGAGCTTCCAGGCGGCGAGGCCGGCAACTGCCTTCACCACGGCGGCGGGTGGTTTGGTCTTGCTGTATGTGCCGAGGACAGCGATGCCCGTGCTGTTGGTGTTGAAACCGAGAGTGTGCGCCCCCATGACGGGCTTGGCCACTCCCCCGGCCCGGCCTTCGTAGATGTTCCCGCACTTGTCGATGGCGAAGTTGTAGCCGAGGTCACGCCAGCCACTGCTTTTGACGTGGTAGCGGTAGATACTGCGCAGGACGGAGTCGGCCTGCGAACAGCTGTAGTTGTTCCCGGTCGCGCTGTGGTGCACGAAGGCCACCTTGACGCGTTTGGTGTAGACGAAGTTGCGCTCGCGGAGCTGCTCGTTCGCGCCCCATCCCTTGCGGGTGACGATGCGCGGGCGGGGTCCGATGCGGGGCTTTCCGCCGAGTACGAAGGTCTGGGCCTCCGTCTCCGCCTTGCTGAGGGCCGGTACTTCGGTGGCGCCGAGCGGTACGAGGTCGGCGTTGACCGCCGAGGCCGCGGCGTCCTCCGCGGTCAGGACCGAGGTCCGGGGGTCGTCCGCGTCGTCGGCGGCGCCGGTCTGGGCGGCCGCGTCGTCGGCGTTGTCTTCGGCGGCGTCAGCGGCGGTGGTCGTCGTGCCCGCAGGGGGGTCGTCGCCGGGGTCCACCAGTTCGAGGCGCAGGCCGGACGGGAGCGGGGCGGGGGCGGCGCCGCGTACGGCTGCGTCGCGTTCGGGCCGTACCCGTACCTCTACGCCGTCACTCGCGCCGACCCACAGGGGCGCGGTCGAGCCGCGGACCTTCCCTGTCTCGCGCTCCACCGTACCGGGGTCGGCGGCGTGCTCGTGATGGTGCGTCTGCAGGAACTGCCAGCCGGACCAGGCTCCCGTCCCGGTGGAGCGGGTACGGACCTGGACCGTGCCGTGGAGTTCGGCCTCGGGGTCGTTCCAGATGACCCCGACCAGGGAGAACGGCTTGGCGTCACGCTCCGTCAGGCCCTGCGGGACGGTGCCCGCGGCCCGGTCGTCCCCCGGAGCGTCCGACAGAAGTGGCACGAGTGGCAGTGACTGGGTGGAGCCCGGTGGCGCCGCACTTGCGGGGACGGCGGGGGCCGGAGCGGCGAGGGCAGCGGTGGGCAGGACCAGAGCGGCGGTGCACGCGACTCCGATCGCGGAAGCAAGGAATGCACGCATGAAGCAGATCTTGGACATAACCAGACAAATATGTCCATTGGGGAATTGACGGTTCGTCGGCCGAACCGGTGTACGGCCGCCCCTCCCGCACCCCGGCGGCGCAACCCTCCGCACGAAGGCGCGGCGTACTCTTGCGCGAGTGAACGCCACCGATCGCACCCCCGCCGACCTGCTGCGATCCGCGCTCGCCGCGGACCCGGCCCACCCCCTGGTCACCTTCTACGACGACGCCACCGGCGAGCGCGTGGAACTGTCCGTCGCCACCTTCGCCAATTGGGTGGCCAAGACCGCCAATCTGCTCCAGGGCGACCTCGCCGCCGCCCCCGGCGACCGGCTCGCGCTGCTGCTGCCCGCGCACTGGCAGACCGCCGTCTGGCTGCTCGCCTGTTCGTCCGTCGGTGTGGTCGCCGACGTGGGCGCGGACCCGGCCGGCGCCGATCTGGTGGTCAGCGGGCCCGACACGCTGGAGGAGGCGCGGGCCTGCGGCGGGGAGCGCGTGGCGCTCGCCCTGCGCCCCCTGGGAGGCCGCTTCCCGCAGTCGCCGGCCGGGTTCGCGGACTACGCCGTCGAGGTGCCGGGGCAGGGCGACCGTTTCGCGCCGTACGCCCCCGTGGACCCGGATGAGCCCGCGCTGCGCGTCGGCGGTACGGAACTCACGGGCGCCGAGCTGGTCGACCGGGCGCGCGCGGACGCGGAAACCCTCGGGCTCGGCCGTGGGGCACGCGTGCTGTCGGGGCTGGCGTACGACACCTGGGAGGGGCTGTCCTCGGGCCTCTTCGCGCCGCTCGCGGTCGGGGGTTCCGTGGTGCTCTGCCGGAATCTCGGCCGGCTCTCCGAAGACGGCCTCGCCCAGCGGATCGAGAGCGAGCGGGTCACCAACACGGCGGTACTACAAGCGCCCTGAAGGCCACCCGTCCGGCCCACCGGCTGCCGAGCCCTCCGGCCGGAGCGCCGGACTCCGGTAGATGATCGACGGTACGCACCGCACAACCAAGCGCGAGGTTCAGCCGTCTACCCCTGCGACCGGCGGCCCCAGCGCGCCGCCGACTCCGTGAAGGATGGACGCAGACGTGACCGACAGTGCTGGCACGCCCTCCCGACCGGACAACCCGGCCGGGGAGGACGAGGCGAAGGACCGGGCCACGGAGGGTACGGGGGAAGGCGAGGGCCGGGGCTGGGAAGGCCGTCGCGCCGATGCCGGCCCTGACGCCAACGACGCGCGGCGCTGGCTTCGTTGGACCGCCCTCGGCGCCTCCTTCGTACTCCTCCTCGCGGCCGGCGTCGGCTCGTGGCTCTACCGGAAGCTCGACGGCAACATCACCACGGACACCACCGCCGCCGCCGAGCTGGAGGCGTACGAGAGGGAACGCCCCACGCCGATCGCGCTGGACGCCCAGAACATCCTGCTCATCGGCTCCGACACCCGTTCCGGCAAGGACAATCGCAAGTACGGCCCGGACAAGGGCACCCAGCGCTCGGACACGACGATCCTGCTCCACCTGGCCGGGGACCGTAAGAGCGCGACCGCCGTCTCGCTGCCGCGCGACCTGATGGTGGAAATCCCGAGCTGCCGCAAGCCCGACGGCTCGCGCACGAAGAAGCAGTTCACCCAGTTCAACTCGGCGTTCGAGTCGGGCGGTACGGCGTGCACGATCCGTACGGTCGAGCGGCTCACCGGCATCCGCGTGGACCACCACATGGTCATCGACTTCGCCGGCTTCAAGGGGATGGTCGACGCGGTGAAAGGCGTCGTGATCTGCCTCAAGGAGCCGATCGACGACGACGACGCTCTTCTGCGCCTGGACAAGGGCCGCCAGAAGCTGAACGGCGAGCAGGCCCTCGGCTTCGTACGGGCCCGCAAGACCATCGGCGACGGCAGCGACACCGAGCGCATGGAACGCCAGCAGCGCTTCCTCGGCGCGCTGGTGAACAAGGTGCAGAGCAACGGCGTACTGCTCAATCCGACCAGGCTCTACCCGGTGCTCGACGAGGCGACGAAGTCCCTCACGACCGATCCGGGGCTCAATTCGCTCAAGGACCTGTACAACCTCGTGCGCGGCATGCGGGACATCCCCACCGCGCAGGTGCAGTTCATGACGGTGCCCCGGCAGCCGTACGCGCGAGACCCGAACCGCGACGAGCTCGTCGAGCCGGCCGCGGGCCGCCTGTTCGAGCAACTGCGTGAGGACGCGCCCGTCTCGGTCGTACCGGCGGACTCCGGGAAGCCGGACAAGGAAGGCGGGTCTCCGGCCGACGAGAAGCCGGACGATGTGGGCTCGGAGAGTCCGGCTCCGACGCCGACTTTCACCGGCAGCAATGCCGCCACGGACGAGTGCGAGTAAAGCCATGGCCAAGGTCGGCCAATCAACAGAGCTGGATTGGGCGTATTGCCCAGTTGTAAGGGGAGTGGAATTTGTCACGGACGTCGCTCCGCGCTGAACTGGGCAGATAGTGTGACGCGATCCGGTGCTTCCGGCCCTGAGGTCGCACTGCTGGAAAGAACGCCAGAGGGCCTGGGGGAGGCGCCTCGTGTGGCACCCGACGGAGGACTCAAGCAACCGTGGATGCGCAAAACCGTGGGCGGGCCGACGAAATCGACCCCGCAGACCAGTGGGTGCTCAACCCGGCCACCGGTGATTACGAATTGCGACTGGACCAATCCGCAGGGCAGTCACCGGCATCTCCTCCCCGGGGTCCCCGGTCCAGAAGAGGCGCCGTACGGGAGGCAACCGCCACCCCCCGGCGGCAGGTTCCGGTCCAGCGCAGTCGCCGGGCCGCGAACGGCTCCGACGGCAGGGGCTCCGGCGGTTCCGACCCGCAGGCCGGCCGGCGCAAGCGCAAGGCGAAGAAGTCCGGCAAGAAGAAGGCGATGCTGTGGACCGGCGGCGTCATGGGCTTCGTGCTCGTCGGCGTCTCGGTCGGCGCGTACGTCGTCTACGACCGCCTCAACGGGAACATCAACTCGGTCGACGTCGGTGACGCCGCCAACGGCGGCTCCCTGAAGGACGGGCCGCTCAACATCCTGATCATCGGCACGGACAAGCGCACGGGCAAGGGCAACGAGGGCTACGGGGACCGGGAGAACACCACAGGTCACGCCGACACGACGTTCCTCTTCCACGTGTCCGAGGACCGCACCAACGCGACCGCTCTGAGCATCCCCCGCGACCTGAAGACCGACATCCCCGACTGCCCCACCAAGCAGCCGGACGGCTCGTCAAAGATCATTCCCGGCAAGGCGTACACGAAGTTCAACGAGAGCTTCGGCGTGGCCGGCCGTGATCCGGGCTGCACCATGCGCACGGTCAAGCAGCTCACGGGCATCCCGGTCGACCACTTCATGATGGCCGACTTCAACGCGGTCAAGACGCTGACCAGCGCTATCGACGGTGTAGACGTCTGTTTGACCGAGCCCATCAAGGACGACCAGTACTCCAAGCTCGATCTGGCGGCGGGGGACCACACGCTGGAGGGCGAGGACGCGCTCGCGTTCCTCCGCAACCGGCACGGCCTCGGCAACGAGAGCGACCTCGACCGGATCAAGATGCAGCAGCAGTTCATCGCCTCGATGATCCGCAAGATGAAGGAAGAGACCCTCGGCAACCCGAAGAGGATGCTCGCGCTCGCGGACGCGGCCACCAAAGCGCTCACGGTGGACAAGGCGATCGGTGACATCCCGAAGCTGACCGGTCTCGCCGAGGAACTGGGCCGGATCAACCTCAAGAACATCACGTTTACGACGATCCCCGTGATCGACAACCCCAATGAGCAGGTCAGGGCGACCGTCGTACTGGACCCGGTGAAGGCACCCCAGGTCTTCAGCATGATCCAGACTGACACCTCCTTCACCGAGGTGAAGAAGAAGGAGAAGGCCGCCAAGGGCAAGCAGGCCGCGCTGCTCAAGGGCCCGAGGGCGGAAGCCTCCGAGGTGCGCGTCGACGTCTACAACGGCAGCGAGACCGCCGGAGCCGCGCAGAAGACCCTCAACTGGCTGCAGGTCGAGAAGGGCGTGCTCAAGTCGACCAACAAGAGCAACGCCCCGGAGAAGATCGACAAGACTACTCTTGAGTACGCACCGAACCAGGCCGACCAGGCACGCAAGCTCGCGGATTTGATGGGTCTGCCCGCCACGGCGCTCAAGAAGGGCACCGAGGACGCCGGCGAGATGCAGGCGATGGTCCTGACTCTCGGCGCCGACTTCAAGGGCGAGGGGGTGCCCATCTCGGGTCCGGTGAAGGCGCCCGAGGTGGACAAGGTCGAAGCAGACAAGAAGATCTGCGCCAAGTGAAACCGGGTCACCGGATGATGCGGCGCGCCTGAGCGACAGGGGGGCCAGGGGTGGGGCAGAACAGCGTGCGTGGGGTGAGGACGCGGCGCGGCGTCCGGGACGCCGGCGAACGAGGCTGGGACGACAGCCTGTACGAGGACGGGCCGGCCGGGGCGGCGGACGGCACGGCGCCGGCCCCGGTGAGCCGCGCCGCCGGCGGCACCGGGCCGCCCCGGCAGCGCGGGAGCGGGCAGCGGCGCGGCAGTCGCGGCAAACGGCGGGTCCTGCGCTGGGTCGCCGCCGTGCTGTCCCTGCTGATACTCGGCACGGCCGGCGCCGGATACCTCTATTACCGCCACCTCAACAGCATCCTGAGAAAGGAAGAACTCAACCTCGGTGACAAGCCCATGGCCGGTCACCAGGTCAACGCGGCGGGCCAGACCCCGCTGAACATCCTGCTCATCGGCTCGGACGCGCGTAACTCCGACGAGAACAAGCGGCTCGGCGGCGCCAAGGACACCTTCGACAGCCCGCCGCTCGCCGACGTACAGATGCTGCTGCATCTCTCCGCCGACCGCAGCAACATCTCGGTGATCAGCATGCCGCGCGACACGCTGCTGAAGATGCCCAAGTGCACGGACCCGGAAACGGATAAGGTCTATCCGGCGACCACGAATCTGCGGATGACGAACGAGAGTCTCGGTCGCGGCGGTCCTGGCTGTACGGTCGCGACCTGGTACGAGCTGACCGGCATCACCATCGACCACTTCATGATGATCGACTTCTCCGGTGTGGTCTCCATGGCGGACGCCATCGGCGGCGTCCCGGTCTGCGTCACGGACAACGTCGAATCCCGCAACCCCGAAGGCAAGGGCTCGGGCCTGAAGCTGAAGAAGGGCACGACCTACATCAAGGGCGAGCAGGCCCTCCAGTGGCTGCGGACCCGTTACGGCTTCGAGGACGGCACCGACCTCGCCCGTACGCACGCCCAGCACATGTACATGAATTCGATGGTCCGCGAGCTGAAGAAGAGCACGAAGCTCAGCGACCCGAACAAGCTGCGCAAGCTGGCCGAGTCCGCGACGCGGGCGCTCACCGTCGACGAGCGGCTCGACACCGTCAAGAAGCTGTACGACCTCGGCGAGGAGCTCAAGAAGGTCCCGGCAGCCCGCATCACCATGGCCACCATGCCGTGGATACCTCAAGGCGGCCGGGTCCTCCCCAAGCCGGGCGAGGCCGAGTTGCTCTTCGAGATGGTCCGCGAGGACACCCCGCTGGACGGCAAGGCGTCGAAGAAGCAGAAGCCCAAGGCATCCAAGGACCCGGCCGCCCCGGACGCGGAGATCGGGATCATGGTGCAGAACGGCACCTACACGGACGCCCTCGGAGCGGCGACGGGACGCGCCGCCGCGGTCGCCGGCGTACTCGCCGAGAAGGGCTTCACGCAGGCGAAGGCCGACACGCAGCGCAACCCGCAGGAGCGGACGACGGTCTACTTCCCGAGCGTCGACCTGGAGGGCGACGCCCGGGCGGTCGCCAAGTCCCTGGGCCTGCCGGCCGGTTCGGTGAAGAAGTCCACCGACGTCTCGGGCGTCACGCTGGTCGTGGGCGCCGACTGGCGCACCGGCAGCACGTACCCCAAGTCGGCGGCGAAGGACGACGACAAGGGCAAGGACGAAGCCCTCAAGTCCGGCCGCGCGCTGAACGGCGAGGACACCGGGGCGTGCATGGAGGTGCAGCCGGGCTTCACCTGGTAGCGGGTGCGGTGATACGACAAAGCCCCGGCCACGCGCATACCGCGTGGCCGGGGCTTTTCCTCGTACGTACTACGCCTGGGTCCGCGCCTCGGCCGCAGCCGTCCGCACCGCCGGGCGGCGGCTCGCGATGACCTTCTTCGCGAGGGATCGGGGGCTCGTCAGAAAGCCGTAACCCCACGACATGTGCATCGTCGCCAGGGCGACCGGGATCCGCGCCCGTGCCTTCAGCGACAGGCCCTTGCCCGCCGGGACCGAGCCCGCCGTGATCGCGGCCAGGTAGCCGGCCGGGACCACGAAGCCCCACGGCGTGAGCGCGGCGCCGACGACGATGCCCGCGGCGATCGCGCAGACCGCGGTCGGCGGGGCGAGGTAGCGCAGGTTGATGGAGCCGGCGTGGTAGCGGGCGACGACGTGGCGCCAGCGGCCGTATTCCTTGTACTGCTTGGCGAGGGCCCTGACGGAGGGCCTCGGGCGGTACTGGACGCGCAGCTCGGGCGAGAACCAGATCAGGCCGCCCGCCTCGCGGATCCGGAAGTTCAGCTCCCAGTCCTGGGCGCGGATGAACTCCTCGTTGTACCCGCCCTGCTGTTCGAGGGCCTCGCGGCGGAAGACACCCAGGTAGACGGTGTCGGCGGGCCCGGCCTCGCCGCCCGTGTGGAACGCCGCGTTGCCGACGCCGATCTTCGAGGTCATCGCGGCCGCGACCGCGTCCTCCCAGGCGTTCTCACCCTCGGCGTGCATGATGCCGCCGACGTTCTGCGCGCCGGTCTCCTCCAGGAGGCGTACGGCGGTCGCGATGTAGTTCGGCGAGAGCATCCCGTGGCCGTCGACCCGCACCACGATGGGGTGCCGGGAGGCCTTGATGGCGGCGTTCAGCGCCGCTGGGGTACGGCCCGTGGGGTTCGGGACGGTGTGGACGCGGGCGCGTGTGCTGGAGGCGGTCTCCCGTACCAGCTCGGCGGCGATCTCCTCGGTCCGGTCCGAGGACGGGCCGATCGCGATCACCACCTCCATCTCGCCGTCGTAATCCTGCTCCAGGATGTGACGGACCGAGTTGCGCAGATGCCGCTCCTCATTGAGGACCGGCATGATCACGGAGACTGCGGGTGTGGCGTTCATATCGGGGTCACGTTACCGCGAACGGGGGACACGGTCGCGCGGCAGCCGCGTCGCTGCCCGGAGTCGTTGATCGTATGGGCTTACGTTGCCCGTGATCCCCCCTTGCCTTCGCGGAGGTTTCCCACGTGCCCAAGTCGCCCCGTCCACCGCAGGGCCGCAGCCGAAGGCAGGACGAGCGCCCGCAGTGGTCGATGCGCCTGTTCACCACGATCTCGGTCCTGGTGCTGTGCGCGGGAGGCATCGGTCACGCGGTCGTCACGGGGATGGAGACCGGCATCGAGCGGGTCGACCCGTTCAAGGACATGAAGAACCGCCCCGCGGCCGGCCACGGCACGAACATCCTCCTCGTCGGCACCGACGGCCGCGACAAGATCACGCCGGAGGAGAAGCGGAAGTACCGGCTGGGCGGTGAACCCTGCCACTGCACCGACACGATCATGGTGGTGCACATCTCCGCCGACCGGGAGCGGGCGAGCATCGTGAGCCTGCCGCGCGACAGCTACGCCCAGGTGCCCGAGCACACCGACCGGTCCACGGGCAAGCACCACAACGCGCACCCGGCGAAGCTCAACGCGGCGTACGCGGAAGGCGGTCCCGGACTCACGGTACGGACCGTGGAGCACATGACGAAGGTGAAGATCGACCACTATCTGGAGGTCGACTTCACCAGTTTCATGAAGACGGTCGACGTGCTCGGCGGGGTGGAGGTCTGCACGGTCCGCCCGCTCAAGGACGACTACACCGGCCTCGACCTGCCCGTCGGCACCCACCGGCTGGACGGCGGCCAGGCCCTCCAGTACGTACGCTCCCGGCACATCGACGGCGCCTCCGACTTCAGCCGCATGCAACGCCAGCAGCGCTTCCTCGCCGCCTTCATCGCCAGGGCGAGCACGCGTGGCGTCCTGCTGAACCCGGTGAAGTTCCGGGAGGTGACGTCCACGCTGCTCGGTTCGGTACGGGCGGACAAGGGCTTCGGTACGGAGGAGATCCTCGCCCTGGGGCAGGCGATGCGGGGCTTCACTCCCTCGTCGTCGGAGTTCGCGTCCGTACCGGTCGCGGGGGTCAATCCGCCCGTCGAGGGCATCGGCTCGACCGTGAGGTGGGACGAGGAGAAGTCCAGGAAGCTGTTCCAGGCCCTGCGCGACGACAAGCCGCTCGCGCCGCCGCGGCCCGCGAAGAAGACGACGGTCGTCGAGGTGGCGCCGCAGCAGATCGCCGTACAGGTCTACAACGGGACGCTGACCCGCGGCCTGGGCAAGCGGGTGGACGACGCGCTGCGGTCCACCGGCTTCAAGACCACCCGTGCGCCCGAGGACGCGGACCGGCAGGACGTGAAGCGCACGCTCGTCACGTACGACCCGCGCTGGGACCGCTCGGCGAAGTCGCTCCAGGCGGCGCTGCCCGGATGCGACCTGCGCGCGGTGGAGGGGCAGGGCGGGCTGCTGAAGGTGCTGGCGGGCACGGACTTCAAGGGGGTGCGGGCGGTACGGGCGGACGACCCGTACCGGGGCGAGTTCGGCACGGTCACCGGCGACCAGGTCGTCTGCCCGTAACGTCGCCGGCCCGCGCCTCGTGGTCGGCCCGCACCTGGCCGTCGGCCCGTACCTGGTCGTCGGCCAATGGCCGGCGCGTCAGCCTTCCGTGTCCAGGCCCTCGGCGGCGCGCTTGTCCCGCAGCTCCTTGATCGCGCGGCGCCGCGCGAGGCGGTGCGTGCGCCGGATCTGGGCCTCCTGGTAGCGGCGCCGGTCGCGCTCCGTCTCGGGTACGACGGGCGGTACGCGGCGGGGCTTGCCGTCCGCGTCGACGGCGGCGAACACGAGGTAGGCGCTGCCGACCTGCGTGGCCGGGGTCGACTCGTTCCAGCGCTCGGCCAGGACCCGTACGCCGACCTCCATCGAGGACCGGCCGGTCCAGTTGACCTGGGCCTTCACATGAACCAGGTCCCCGACCCTGACCGGCTCCAGGAAGACCATCTCGTCCATGGATGCGGTAACGGCCGGCCCGCCGGAGTGCCGTCCCGCGACGGCGCCCGCCGCGTCGTCCACCAGCTTCATGATCACGCCACCGTGCACCGTGCCGAGGAGGTTGGTGTCGCTGCCCGTCATGATGTGGCTGAGCGTGGTGCGGGACGCGGCAGTGGGCTTGCCCGGAATATCGCCTTCCGGGTGCTGGGGCTGATCTGTCATGCCCTCCACCTTATGCGCGGGGCGCATTGCATCAGCTCTGCAACAGCCCTGCCCCGATTTCCCACCCGCCCTGTAAGCGACCCGCCCCCTGCCTGCACACTGGTCCGCATGAGTGACTGGCCGGACGGATGGAACGACCGCAGCGACCCGCACGGACGCGGCAGCGGCGGCGCGCAGCCCGAGGGCGCGCGGGTCATGAGGCATGTCCAGCGCGGCCAGGTCCCGCCGCCCGCCGCCCCGGTGCCTCCGGTGCACCACCCGGTGCCGCCGCAGTCGCAGGGGTACGACGACGGCTACGGCCAGGGCTCCCGCGGTGACGGATACAACACCGGCCAGGTGTACGGCGGTGGCGGCCGCCCGCCCCGCGGGCCGCGCGTCGGTCCGGCGCCGGACTGGAGACGCCGTATCAAGGTCGGATCACTGACGCTCGTCGTCGTGCTCCTCGCCGTCTCCATCGGCACGTACTTCTGGGCGGACGGCAAGCTCAAGCGCGAGGTCGACCTGGCGAAGGTCATCGACCGGCCGGAGGCCGGTGACGGCACGAACTACCTGATCGTCGGCTCCGACAGCCGCGAGGGCATGAGCGCCGACGACAAGAAGAAGCTGCACACCGGGTCGGCCGAGGGCAAGCGGACCGACTCGATGATGATCCTGCACGACGGCTCCAACGGCCCGACTCTCATCTCGCTGCCGCGCGACTCGGACGTGGAGATCCCCTCCTTCGTCGGCTCGGAGTCCGGCAAGACGTTCCCGGCCCAGGGCCGGCGCGTGAAGCTGAACGCGGCGTACGCCGAGGACGGCCCCGAGCTGCTGGTCCGTACCGTCGAGCACAACACCAATCTGCGCATCGACCACTACGTCGAGATCGGCTTCGCCGGCTTCGCCAACATCGTGGACGCGATCGGCGGGGTGGAGATGGACATCCCGAAGGCGTTCAAGGACAAGAAGTCCGGCGCCGACTTCCAGGCGGGCAAGCAGACCCTCGACGGCGAGCAGTCCCTGGCCTTCGTCCGCACGCGGTACGCGTTCGCGGGCAGCGACCTCGACCGCACGAAGAACCAGCAGAAGTTCCTGGCGGCCCTGGCGAGCCAGACGGCGACGCCGGGCACGATCCTCAACCCGTTCAAGCTCTACCCGACCATGGGCGCCGGCCTCGACACGCTCATCGTCGACAAGGACATGAGCCTGTGGTCCCTGGGCCAGATGTTCTTCGCGATGAAGGGCGTCACGGGCGGCGAGGGTACGTCGATGAACATCCCGATCGCGGGCAGCAACGGCGGCAACCTGGTCTGGGACAAGGCGAAGGTCGCCCAGCTCGTGGACCAGCTCAAGAACGACGAGAAGGTCACCGTCAAGGGCAGCTAGAGCCGGCGGGTGCGTACGCCGAAGGGGCTGGGACGGATCACCGTCCCAGCCCCTTCGGCGTGGTGCTCAGTCCCGCAGGCTGATCGTGCCCCGCTCCTTGGCGCCGTCGAATTTCGACCGGTCGATCGCGGGGCGCGGGGCCGGCCGGGCCGCGATCAGCTTGATCGTGTCCCGTCCGGCCAGAGCGGTACGCCACTGCCCCAGGTCGGGCCGGGTTCCGCACGCACCGGCCGCCTGCTCCCACAGGCGCAGCACCGCCGCCTCCCGGCGGTCGTCCAGTACTCCCGGCACAGGCTTCAGCGACTTGCCCGGTGACGCGTAGGCATCCTGGGCGAGAACCCGGCCGATCATCAGTGCGGCCTTGTAACGGTCGCTGTCGACGGAAACCGTTCCGGGCGGGGCAAGGGGATCGTGCCAGTCGGGAGTGTCCGCCTGGTCGAGCACCGGGCGCTGTCCGACGAGACGGATTCCGTCACAGTCGAGCAGGTACGCGGCCGGGGCCGGACGCAGGGTCCACAGCACATTGGCGTGGGACACGTCCCCGATGACCAGGCCCATCGCGTGCAGCCACTGGAACAGCTCCACCAGCACGACCGCCAGCGTGTACCGCTCCGCGGGAGAGGGCTGGCGGACCGGCTGCCAGGCGGCCTTGGGGGGATGCAGCAGATAGGTCAGCTCAACGAGCTTGCTGCTCCCCCTGGACGTCTGCCAGGTCATGACGTCGGGTGCCCTGTGCATGAGGAACCCGGTGACCCGGCCGCCGTCGGTGACCCTGCACAGCGGCCACGCCGTCTCGCGGTCGAGCCGGTCGCGGTCGGCAGCCGCCAGCGCCTGGCGGAGGGACACCAGGGCAGCCAGGGCAGCGCCGTTGAGCTTGTGCGGCTCCCGGTAGCTCTTGTACAGGAGCCCTCCGGGACCGCCGACCGCGTGCACCTCCCCTTGTCCGCCGTCGCCGGCCTTGGCGAGCAGTTTCAGGGACGCGTACGGTACGTCGGCTCCGTCGTGAACGCTCACGCGGTGCCTTCCCACAGGACGACGGCGGTGCGGTCGTCGTCGTACGACTTCACTCTGAACTGCGCCTGCCAGAGGAAGTCGGCGGGGCCGGGGATGTCGCCGCTCCCCCACGCCGCGCCAAGAAACTCACGCATCTGCGGTTCTCCCGCCAGGGGGGTCGAGAGACCGTCGGTGCAGAGCACGAGAACGTCACCGGACCGGGCGGGTCCCAGTAGCCGTGTCACCGCGGTGCGGGCGAACGGGAGGGCGGACGTACGGGTGTCGATCATCCCCGAGCCCTCACCCTCCTCGCCCGTGATGTCCAGCTGCCAGGCGCCTTCTCGCAGCAGCGACGTTCCGCCGTCTCCGACGGCGAGGAATCCACGGCTGCGTACGGCGGGGTCGAGCGGGACGAGCAGGGCTCGCAGAGTCGTGGCGTACGCTCCGGGATCGTGCTCGGCACTCACCGCCCGGTCCGTGACCAGCGCGGCGATCTGGCCCACCACTGTGTCGGCCAGCTCCGCGAAGGTCCTTCCGTCACCGGCGTCGAGCGCGGCGGACAGACCTGCCGCCTCCCTGTCCAGGTAGATGGCCGCCAGGCGGCAGACCTCATTGGACCCGATGTGTGAGCGGGGCGCGGACCCGACACCGTCGGCGACGGCGAGGAGGAGCATTTCCCCTGTGCCGGGGCTGCCGATCCTGGTGACGCACAGCGCGTCCTGCCGGGGTTCGCCCAGATACCGGTGGGAGTCACCACGGACCGACACGGCCCGTACGGTCAAGGGACCGTACGCCGCACCGTCCACGACGATGTCGGGCAGGACGGCGGCTTCCGGGTCGGCGCCCACGCCCGGCAGTCCCTGGGGGACGGGCGGGTACATGGGCGGCTTGCTGCCACTGTGCCACGGGGTTTGGAGCACGGGGGGCCGCGTAGTGCCGGGGGAGCCGGGCTCCGGCTCGGGAGCCGGAGCCGGGTCACGCACGGGTGCCGCCGACGCGGCGGCCGGCTCCGCGTCCGGCTGCGGCTGCGGCTGCGGCTGCGGCTGCG
>NZ_AUBE01000002.1:40823-547923 GCF_000429085.1 Streptomyces flavidovirens DSM 40150
CGGCTGCGGCTGCGGCTGCGGCTGCGGCTGCGAGGGACCGTGCGACACGATCGACTCCACCGAACTCCACGTCTCGTGCAACGGGTCGCCGCACTCCGCAACCCCGTCCGCACTCTCCTGCTGCATCGTCGCCCTCAGAGCTTGTCGAGGGACACGGTCGAGAAGCCGGGTACGGTCTCGTCCACGGCCAGGGAGAAGCCGGACCCTCCGTCGGCGGCGATGCTGCTCGCGGACCGCACGATGGAACGGGTCAGGCTGGAGGCGAATTCGCGCAGAGCCTGGGCCGGTGACACCTTGGCCTCCTGCTGGATGAAGGCACGGAAGTTGGCCACCTGACCGATGGTCGCGGCCTCCGCGTCCCCGATGCCGAAAGCGATGATCTTCGGGCAGAACCGCGACTGGGTCAGTTCCTTGTGCGCCTGCTCCCAGCCGTCGTCCGTGGGGATTCCGTCGGAGAGGAAGAAGGCGACCGGGCGGTAGACCTCGTGCCCTTCCGCCTTGAGCGCGGCCACATCCGCCTCGATGCACCGCAGCAGCGTACGGAAGGCATCGCCGTACGACGTCAGCCCGCCGGCCGCCAGTGCCGGAACCTCGTCGATGTCGCTCAGGTCGACGAGCGGCTGGAGCACATTGGCGCTGCTGGAGAAGCCGATCAGACAGAACCGCGTCTTGTCCGCGACCGTCGGATTGGTGCTGATCTCGTGATGCAGCTCGGGCAAGGCCTCGTTGATCGCCTCGATCGGGTCGCCGGACATCGAGCCCGACTCGTCACAGAGCAGGTAGAACGGGAGAATCTGCACGGTCTCGTACCTCCGGTGGTGCCGGTCAGTAGGTGTAGAAGTAAATTTCGATGTCGGCGTGCCCCGCGGAGGCCCCGCCCTTCCAGAAGTCACGCGTGGTGGCGTCCTTGAACATGTCCGGCCGGGCCTTCTTCAGGAGGGAGTTGACCTCGTGGGCGTAATCGCCTCCCGCACCGGGATCCGCATGGCGCCCGAAGGTGAGGACGAACGCCGCCTGCCGGCCCCGATGCGGGGCGGTTACCGCGCGCAGCCGCTGTGTGATGCGGTCCTTGTCGCCGGGGGCCGCGTCGATGGCCACCTTCACCGGCTTGTTCATCACGGCTCGGGGACCTGTGCGCTTCGCAGGCTTCGAAGGCTTCGGCTTCGCGGAGGGGGAAGCGGAAGGCTTCGCCGCGGCCTCGGACGCCAGGGGGTCACCCTGGTCACCCATCGCCACCAGGGCCAGGACCAGGAGCATGTCCGCGAAGAGCCAGCCGGCCAGATGCAGCGGGTTGAATCTCGGCGCCCTCATCGCGCGTCGGCCCGGTACGGTGCGGCGTCCTCCGGCAGCCGCTCCAGCGCCGCAGTGTCCCGCGCGGGCGGCGGCGCCGGCAGCGGTACGTCGCGCAGAGCATCCACGAGGTGGCCGAACCGCTCCGCCACCTCACCCAACGCCGCGGCGTGCTCGGCCAGTTGACGTACGGCCGCTTGCGATTGCGCCGCGCTCCGGGCGGACTCCTCAGCCACATCGCCAAGCCGCGCCAGCACCTGGGCGGACACATCGGCGACCACTTCGATGCCGGTGGTGAACGAGCGCTGCGACGCGGCGAGCGCGGTGACCGAATCCTCGACCCGGTCACCGGCCCGGCCGATGACATCACGCACCTCGCCGCTGGTGCCCCGTACGTCTTCCAGGGCGTTTCGGACCATGACGCCACTGCCGCTCAACGCGGCCTCGACATCCTTGCCACTCCCCCGTACGGCCTCCTCGATGCGCTCGGCCGCGTCCTCCAGGGGGCGTACCGACGTGTCGATACCGGCGAGGCGGCGCTCGGCCTGCTCAACGGCCTCGCCCACGACAACGGCCGCGGCAGACAGTTCCTTCTGCGCCTTGGCCGAGCGAGTCCCGAGCCGGGTGAGCGTGGCCGCGGCGCCGGCCAGTTCGGCGGCGAACCGCTGCGGCGAGGCCATGCGGTGCACGTTCAGTACGAGCTGTGCCTGCGTCAGCACCGGTACGAGACGGCGTATCAGCCTCTCCGCCTCTCGCTGCGCGGCCTCCTCCCGGCGGGTGACCGCGGCCCGCCGGAAGCCATGCACGAGCACGAGCGCGAACAGCAACGCGATCGCGACGGTGGCTCCCATCGCGACGTGACCGAAGGTGAACGCACCGGTCAGGTGTCCTTCGAAACCGGACTGCCACAACTGGAGGAACGGCCGGGCAGCGGCCTTCGGATCGGCTCCCGTCAAGGCCTGGTAGGCGCTGGACGCCTGGGTCAGTCCGTACCAGGTCAGCATCAGAGGCGCGAAGACCAGCGCACCGAGCACCGCCTCCAGCCAGGACCACGCCTTGTGTTCTTCCCCGGCACCGGCGGCCGGGCGGATGCTCTCCGGTCTCGCGTAGGCGTGCAGCAGATCGAGGTCCGCCCACGGGTCGAGCGCGGCGGCATCCTTCGCGCCTAACGCATCGGCGAGAGCGGCGAGTTCAGCACGCCGGGGAAGGAGTCCCGACTCGTCCGCAAGCTGTTTGATCTGCTGGGAGACCGTGTGACGGTCCGCCAAAGCCCCTACGGGCATGCCCACCCCTATGAGAGAAACACGGGGGGCTCCCCGCCGCGCGCTCCTCGCTCCCCAGCGATTCGAAGCGCCTTCGCCCCCTCACAGCACCACCGTACGGAACGTGCCGCCGTGGGCGCAGAGCGTACCCCACACCTGTGACACCAGGCATACAATCCTGACCCACGTAACCGAGGGCACGTGCCGACTGGGGGCTCATGAGCGCCGACGACCGCCCGCGAGGAGTGATCCGGCTGCGCGGGCCGCGACCCCCGGCCGGGACCGACTCGCCACCGCGCGCGTTGACCAGGGCCGATCCGCAAGCGCGGATCGCCGGGCGAGGGGTCCTACAGGCCAATCTCAACTGGCTGCCCAGTGCCGGCGCGGACCTGAACCTGTGCTGCCTGGTGTCATTCACGGACGGCTCCACCACGGTCGTGCAGGCCCTGGGGGACGACTACGGCTCGCTCACTTCATGGCCTTACGTCGCCCTCGATCACGACGACCGGACCGGGGAGTCCTCCGACGGCGAGACGTTGCGGGTGAACCTGCCCGCCGATGCGAAACGTCCCCCGGCGGGACGCCGGGGGACGTTCGTCGTGCCGATGCCGTCACGAGCACCTGACTTGCGGAAACCGGGCTACGGAAGGTTCCTCGCCATGACGATGCGCTGGACCTGGTTCGTGCCTTCATAAATCTGCGTGATCTTGGCGTCGCGCATCATGCGCTCGACCGGGTAGTCGCGGGTGTAGCCGTAGCCGCCGAGGAGCTGGACCGCGTCTGTGGTGATCTCCATGGCCGCGTCGGAGGCGTAGCACTTGGCCGCGGCGCCGAAGAAGGTGAGGTCGGCGTCGACGCGCTCGGACTTGGCGGCGGCCGCGTACGTCAGCTGGCGGGCGGCCTCCAGCTTCATGGCCATGTCGGCGAGCATGAACTGGACGCCCTGGAAGTCGCCGATCGGCTTGCCGAACTGCTTGCGCTCCTGGACGTAGCCCTTGGCGTAGTCGAGGGCGCCCTGGGCGATGCCGAGGGCCTGGGCCGCGATCGTGATGCGGGTGTGGTCCAGGGTCTTCATCGCGGTGGCGAAGCCGGTGCCCTCCTCGCCGATCATGCGGTCGGCGGGGATGCGGACGTTGTCGAGGTAGACCTCGCGGGTCGGCGAGCCCTTGATGCCGAGCTTCTTCTCCGGGGCGCCGAAGGAGACGCCCTCGTCCGACTTCTCGACGACGAAGGCGCTGATGCCCTTGGAGCGCTTGGCCGGGTCGGTGACGGCCATGACCGTGTAGTACTCGCTGACGCCGGCGTTGGTGATCCAGCGCTTGACGCCGTTGAGCACCCAGTGGTCGCCGTCGCGGACGGCCTTGGTCTTCATGCCCGCCGCGTCCGAGCCCGCGTCCGGCTCCGACAGGGCGTACGAGAACATGCCCTCGCCCTTGGCGAGCGGCGTCATGTACTTCTTCTTCAGGTCCTCGCTGCCGGACAGGATGACCGGGAGCGAGCCGAGCTTATTGACCGCCGGGATCAGGGAGGAGGAGGCGCAGGCGCGCGCGACCTCTTCGATGACGATGACGGTGGCCAGGGCGTCCGCGCCCGCGCCGCCGTAGGCCTCGGGGACGTGGATGGCCTGGAGGTCGTTGGCGACCAGGGCGTCCAGCGCCTCCTGCGGGAAGCGGGCCTCCTCGTCGACCTCTGCGGCGTACGGCGCGATCTTCGCCTCGGCGAGCGAGCGCACCGCGTCACGGAGCATGTCGTGCTCTTCGGACGGGCGGTACAGGTCGAAATCAGGCGAGCCTGCCAAGGTCTCTCACTCCCCAAGGATGCTAACTACCGTTAAGTAACCCAATTTTAGGGGGCAGGCCGCCCGCAGGGATACGTGAGCTTGCCGACAGGCGGGAACTCGGGAACAGGTTCCCGTGGGCACGCCCGACTATGCTCGGTCGCCGAATGTCTGCCCGCACCTCTCTGGAGCACTCCATGGCCCTCAAGATCACCGTGATCGGCACCGGGTACCTCGGCGCCACCCACGCCGCGGCCATGGCTGAGCTGGGATTCGAGGTCCTCGGCCTCGATGTCGTGCCCGAGAAGATCGAGATGCTGGCGGCCGGCAAGGTCCCGATGTACGAACCGGGGCTCGAAGACCTGCTGCGCAAGCATGTCGCGGGGATCGAAGGGTCGAGCGGCCGGCTGCGCTTCACCACCTCGTGGGAGGAGGTCGGCGCGTTCGGCGACGTGCACTTCGTGTGCGTGAACACGCCGCAGAAGCACGGTGAGTACGCGTGCGACATGAGTTACGTCGAGTCCGCCTTCGCCTCGCTCGCGCCGCGCCTGACGCGCCCCGCCCTCGTCGTCGGCAAGTCGACCGTCCCGGTCGGCAGCGCCGCCCGGCTTGCCGCGCTGCTCGCGGAGCTCGCCCCCGTGGGGGCGGACGCGGAGCTCGCGTGGAACCCGGAGTTCCTGCGCGAGGGGTTCGCCGTACAGGACACGCTGCACCCGGACCGGATCGTGGCGGGCGTGGAGAGCGAGCGCGCGGAGAAGCTGCTGCGCGAGGTGTACGCCGGTCCGATCGAGGAGGGGTCTCCCTTCGTGGTGACCGACTTCCCGACCGCCGAGCTCGTGAAGACATCCGCCAATTCCTTCCTGGCTACCAAGATCTCGTTCATCAACGCGATGGCGGAGGTGTGCGAGGCGGCCGACGGCGACGTGCTGAAGCTGGCCGAGGCGATCGGGTACGACGAGCGGATCGGGAAGAAGTTCCTGCGGGCGGGCATCGGCTTCGGCGGCGGCTGCCTGCCGAAGGACATCCGGGCGTTCATGGCGCGCGCCGGTGAGCTGGGCGCCGACCAGGCACTCACCTTCCTGCGCGAGGTCGACTCGATCAACATGCGGCGGCGCGGGCACATGGTCGAGCTGGCGCGCGAGGCGGTCGGCGGCAGCGGCGGCTTCCTGGGCAAGCGGGTCGCGGTGCTGGGTGCGACGTTCAAACCGGACTCGGACGACGTACGCGACTCGCCGGCGCTCAACGTCGCCGGGCAGATCCACCTCCAGGGCGGCCAGGTCACGGTCTACGACCCCAAGGGCATGGAGAACGCGCAGCGCCTCTTCCCGACCCTGGGTTACGCGCCGACGGCCGTGGACGCGGTGCGCGGCGCGGACGTGGTGCTGCACCTGACGGAGTGGCGCGAGTTCCGGGAGCTGGACCCGGAGGTGCTGGGCGAGGTGGCTTCGGAGCGGCTGATCCTGGACGGGCGCAACGCGCTGGACCCGGAGCTGTGGCGTGGGGCGGGCTGGACGTACCGGGCGATGGGGCGGCCGAAGGCGTAACGCCTCCAGGCATGGGTGGGGCGCCCTCCCGAGTACGCCGATCACGGTCGCGTAGTCGGGAGGCCGCCTTTCGCTTACCGCCGCCCGTCAGGACGATTTGGGGGCGCGGCCGGCGCGGTACTTGCGCATCTTGGCGCGGCTGCCGCAGACCGCCATCGTGCACCAGCGGCTCCGGCCCGCCGGGCTGCGGTCGTAGTACGCCCACCGGCAGCCCTCGGCCTCGCACGGCGGGCCGGAGTCGCTGCTGAGCGGCCGGCGTCACGGGGTGACGGGGACGGGGCGGCGACGGCGGGTGGCGCGGGAGATGAACTCCGTGTCCCGTACCACCCGTGCCGCGTTGCCCCACGTCAGCAGGGCGAGGTCGGCCTCGTCCCAGCCGCGGTCGAACAGCTCCGCGATGAGATGCGGGTAGCACGAGACGTCCCGGAGGTCCTCTCCGTGCGGTACGTCGGCCACATCCGCCCCGTACATGCCGCTGAGTCCGACGCACTCCCGGCCCGCCACCTCGCGCACGTGGTCGAGGTGGTCGGCGACCCGGCGCACGGTCTGTTCGGGGGCGAAGCCGACCATGCAGACGCCCTTGTCGGGGGTGAGGGCGCGCAGTACGTCGTCGGAGGCGTTCGCCGGGGTGTCGGTGAGTGCGCGGGCGCCCGAGTGCGAGAGGACCACCGGGGCGCGGCTGAAGGACAGCACGCCGTGCACGGTTTCGGCGGGTGCGCCGGTCAGGTCGATGAGTACGCCGAGGCGGTTCATCTCCCGTACGACTTCCTGCCCGAAGGGGGTCAGCCCCTCCCCCTTCGCGCCCGCCCAGCGCGTGCCGGCGAACGCGAGGCTGCGTACGCCGAGTGCGTGGTACGCGCGGAGCGTGCCCAGGGAATCGCCCAGGGCGTGACCGGAGACGGGGCCGAGGAGCGAGGCGATGCGTCCGCAGTTGCGCGCGTCGGCCATGTCACCGGCGGTGAGGGCGAGACGCAGGCCCTCGGGGTAGGCGGCCACGACCTTCTTGACGAGGTCGATCTGTTCGAGGGTGGCGCTGATGGCCCGGTCGCCGGCGTACTCAGCCGGGACGTGGAGGGACCAGAACTGAGCGCCGACGCCGCCGGTGCGCAGGCGGGGGATGTCGGTGTCCAGGGTGGTCTCGCCCAGTTCGAGGTCGTGCCACTGGCGCTGGCCGAGGGTCCAGGCGAGGTGGTTGTACCCGTCGGCGACGGGGTGCTCGACGAGGAGCGCGCGGGCGCGGCCGAGGCTGTCCTCGGGGGCGGGTGGTGGGGCGGGCTCGGATTCATCGAACGCCGCCCCTTCGAACACGATCTCGTCGAGCTCGTCGGGCGGCGCGGCCTGGGCCAAGGACTCCGGAGGCGCGGGTTCCGCGTGCTCCGGAACGACCGTCCGCGCTATTCGGTCGAGCTCGCCGACCGCGGCGGTGGACGAGGTGTGCGGGTCGTCCTGCAGATCTGCCATGACGGGACTCCGAATTCATGGACGAAGTACGGCCACGGTGACACGACAACGCCGAGGCTTCACGGCGGATGGCGCGTTCGGGGTACGGGCCTTGCGGGGGGCGGAGGGCCGCAGCGCGTGGGCGGGGCCCGGGGTCCGCAGCGCGGGCGAAGCCAGGGGGGCCGCAGCACGGGCCGGCCGCAGCGCGTGGGCGCAGCCGGGGGCCGCAGCACGGGGCGAGGCGGGGCCGGGGGCGCAGCGTAGGCGAGGCCGGGGGCGCAGCGTAGGCGGGGCCGGGGGGCCGCAGCGCGGGGCGGGGCGAGGCGGGCCGCAGTGCGGGGCGGGGCCGGGGGCGCAGCACGGGGCGGGGCCGGGGGCGCAGCACGGGGCGGGGCCGGGGGCCGCAGCACCGGGCGCAGCCGGGAGCCGCAGCGCGTGGCGGGGTCGTAGGGCCGCAGCACGGGGCGGAGCCGGGGCCGCTGCGCGTGGGCGGGGGCCGGGGGCCGCTGCGCGGGGCTTCCCCTACCCGCCCCTTCCCGAAACCGGGGGCAAGCCCCCGGACCCCCGGAGGCTGGGGCCTAGGGGTCGCCGCGCAGGCGGCACGGCGACCCCGCCCCTCCTCGAAACGGGGGCAGACCCCCGGACCCCCGCCCCTTCCCAAAACGGGGGCAAGCCCTCGGACCCCCGCAAGGGGGGCGCCTCAGTCGTGCCGGGGGGCGTATCACCCCGCTTCGCTTGCCAGGCCGCCGGGGAGGGGACGTGTCGGGGCGCTCCCCGCAGGGTGTCGAACGCAACCACCGCGAACGAACCAACACCTACCCGAACGTTCGGCACCCGAGGAGACGCCCCGGCGCGGCACCGCCCCCGAAGCCCCCGCAAAAGGCGACCCCCAGAAGCTCCGGCGCGGCACCGACCCCAACGCCCCCGCAAAAGGCGACCCCAGACCCCGCTACGTGTCCAGTTCCGCCAGGGTCGCGTTCGACGGCGGGCGGTGTTGCAGGGACTTCGCGACCGACTCCGCGTCGCGCAGCGCACGTACCGCGTTGTGCCACGTCAGTTTGGCTACGTCGCCCTCCGACCAGCCCCGCCGCAGCAGCTCCGCGATCAGGTTCGGGTAGCCCGCCACGTCCTCCAGGCCGGCCGGGGTGAACGCCGTGCCGTCGTAGTCGCCGCCGATGCCGATGTGGTCGATGCCCGCGACCTCGCGCATGTGGTCGAGGTGGTCGGCGACCGTCGCCACCGTCGCGACCGGACGCGGGTTCGCCTCCTCGAACGCGGCGTGCACCCTCATCGCGTCCGGCGTAGTCGCCAGGTGGTGCAAGCCGTGCGCCCGCATGTTCTCGTCCGCGCGCCGCGTCCACTCCACCGCCTCCGGCAGCACGAACTTCGGCACGAACGTCGCCATGGCCACACCCCCGTTCCCCGGAAGCAGCCCCAGTACGTCGTCCGGAATGTTGCGCGGGTGATCGCACACCGCCCGCGCCGACGAGTGCGAGAAGATCACCGGGGCCACCGACACCGCCAGCGCCGCCCGCATCGTCGTGGCCGCCACGTGGGACAGGTCCACCAGCATGCCGACGCGGTTCATCTCGCGGACCACCTCGCGGCCGAACGGCGAGAGCCCGCCCACCCCCGGCTCGTCCGTCGCCGAGTCCGCCCACGCGATGTTGTCGTTGTGGGTGAGGGTCATGTAGCGGACCCCCAGCGTGTGCAGCGCGCGCAGCGTGGCGAGGGAGTTGTTGATCGAGTGGCCCCCCTCGGCGCCCATCAGCGAGGCGATCCGCCCGTCGGCGCGCGCCGCCTCCATGTCGTCGGCCGTCACCGCCCGCACCAGGTGCTCCGGGTAGCGCGCCAGGAGTTGCGTGACGACGTCGATCTGCTCCAGCGTCGCGCTGACCGCGTCGTCCCCGGCCAGGTCGGAGCGTACGTACACGGACCAGAACTGCGCCCCGACACCCCCCGCCCGCAGGCGGGGAATGTCGGTGTGGAGGCAGGCCGACTGGTCGGTGGCGATGTCCCGCCGGTCCAGGTCGTAACGGACCTGCTCGCGCAGCGCCCACGGCAGGTCGTTGTGCCCGTCGACCACCGGGTACGCGGCGAGCAGCTCGCGGGCCCGCGCGACCAGGTGGCCGTACTCCGCCCCCACCGGCGTCACTTGCCGAAGCCGAAGGAGTCCGCGCCCTGCGCCTTCGCGCGCAGCCGCTTGCCCTTCTCCGTCGCCTGGTCGTTCAGCTCCTGCTGGAACTCCCGCATGCGGGCGAGGAGTTCGGGGTCGTGCGCCGCGAGCATGCGGGTCGCCAGCAGCCCCGCGTTGCGCGCGCCCGCCACCGAGACCGTGGCGACCGGGACACCCGCCGGCATCTGCACGATGGACAGCAGCGAGTCCATGCCGTCGAGGTACTTGAGCGGGACCGGTACGCCGATCACCGGCAGCGGCGTCACCGACGCCAGCATGCCCGGCAGGTGCGCCGCCCCGCCCGCGCCCGCGATGATCACCTTGAGGCCGCGGCCGTCCGCATCCTCGCCGTACGCGATCATCTCGCGCGGCATCCGGTGCGCCGATACGACGTCGACCTCGTACGGGATCGAGAACTCGTCCAGCGCCTTGGCCGCCGCCTCCATGACGGGCCAGTCGGAGTCCGACCCCATCACGATGCCGACTACGGGAGCGGAAGGCGACGAAGCAGCAGACGGAGCAGCAGACGGAGCAGCAGAGGTCGTCATTCGGTGATCGTTCCTCGCAGGTAGCCGGCGGCATGACGGGCGCGCTCCAGCGCGTCGTCGAGGTCGTCGCCGTAGGTGTTGACGTGGCCGACCTTGCGGCCGGGCTTCACGTCCTTTCCGTACATGTGGATCTTGAGCTGCGGGTCGCGCGCCATGCAGTGCAGGTACGCCTGGTACATGTCCGGGTAGTCGCCGCCGAGGACGTTCGCCATGACCGTCCACTTCGCGCGCGGGCGCGGGTCGCCGAGCGGCAGGTCCAGGACGGCCCGCACGTGGTTGGCGAACTGCGAGGTGATCGCGCCGTCCTGCGTCCAGTGCCCGGAGTTGTGCGGGCGCATCGCCAGTTCGTTGACGAGGATGCGGCCGTCGGCCGTCTCGAAGAGTTCGACGGCGAGGTGGCCGACGACCCCGAGCTCCTTGGCGATGCGCAGCGCCAGCGCCTGCGCCTGGCCGCCGAGCTCCTCCGAGAGGCCGGGCGCCGGGGCGATCACGGTGTCGCAGACTCCGTCGACCTGCCGCGACTCGACGACGGGGTAGGCGACGGCCTGGCCGTGCGGGGAGCGGACGATGTTCGCCGCCAGTTCCCGTACGAAGTCGACCTTCTCCTCCGCGAGGACCGGGACGCCCGCCTTGAAGGGCTCCTCCGCGTCCTTCTCGCCGCGTACGAACCAGACGCCCTTGCCGTCGTATCCGCCGCGCACGGTCTTGAGGATCACCGGGAAGCCGCCGGTCTCGGCGGCGAACGCCGCCGCGTCCGCCGGGTCGCTCACGATGCGGTGGCGCGGGCAAGGCGCTCCGATCTGCGTGAGCTTCGCTCGCATCACGCCCTTGTCCTGGGCGTGCACCAGTGCGTCGGGCCCCGGCCGGACGGGGATGCCGTCCGCTTCCAGGGCCCGCAGGTGCTCGGTCGGGACGTGCTCGTGATCGAAAGTGATCACGTCACAGCCGCGCGCGAAAGCGCGCAGGGTATCCAGATCGCGGTAGTCGCCGATGACGACATCGCTGACGACCTGGGCCGCCGAGTCCTGGGGGGTGTCACTGAGGAGCTTGAATCTGATGCCGAGGGGGATACCAGCCTCGTGGGTCATACGGGCGAGCTGACCGCCACCGACCATGCCGACTACGGGGAACGTCACTCCTCCAGGGTATCCGCAGGCCCGCGGGCCCCTGTCCGCGCCCGGCTCTCACCCTCGCGCCGGACATCCCCGGAAGCCGCTGGTTAGCATGGCTGGGTTGACGACATGACCGAACGTCGACGACTTCGACCGAAACGGGGCTTGCGAACACCATGAGTGGACGGGACGGCGGCCCCATGCGCAGGCGCCTGGAGCGGCTCGCGCGCGAGTTCGCGAAGTTCGGCACCGTCGGCGGGCTGGGGCTCCTGGTGGACCTCGGGCTGTTCAACCTGCTGTGCCACTTCATGGACGTCCCGGTCGTCCCCGGCGGCATCATCGCCACAGTCGTGGCGATCGGCTTCAACTACCTGGGCTTCCGCTACTTCACGTACCGGGAGCGCGACAAGGACCACAAGAGCCGGGAGCTGACCCTCTTCCTGCTGTTCAGCGCGATCGGCCTGGTGATCCAGAGCGGTGTGCTGTACGTCGCGACGTCCGGCTTCGGCTGGGACAGCCCGCTCCAGAGCAACGCCTTCAAGTTCCTCGGCATCGGCATCGCGACCGTCTTCCGGTTCTGGTCGTACCGCACCTGGGTCTTCCAGAAGCTGCCGGTGGCGCGCGACGCCCGGCAGGCGGCGGGTCCGTTCCTGGACGACCCGCGGGTCGTCGAAGGCGACCGCGTCACCTGACGTACGCCTGACGTCACCTGACGTCACCTGACGTCACCTCACCGTCGGCTCGGGCGGCGGCTCCGGCGGCGGCTCCTCCTCCCCCTTGGGGCGCGTCACCCTGCTCAGGAAGAGCGCGAACACCGGCGGCTGCTGCTGGAGCATTTCGAGGCGCCCGCCGTCCGCCTCCGCCAGGTCGCGCGCGACGGCCAGGCCGATCCCGGTGGAGTTACGGCCGCTGATGCTGCGCTCGAAGATCCGCGCGCCGAGGTCGGCGGGCACGCCGGGACCCTCGTCGGTCACCTCGATGACGGCCTGATTGCCGGTGACGCGGGTACGCAGCGCGACCGTACCGCCACCGTGCATGAGGGAGTTCTCGATCAGCGCGGCGAGCACCTGGGCGACCGCGCCCGGCGTGCCGAAGGCCCGCATGCCGTGCTTGCCCGAGTGCACGATGGCGCGGCCCGCGCTGCGGTAGGCCGGGCGCCACTCCTCGATCTGCTGCTTGACGACCTCGTCGAGGTCGAAGGCGACGGCGGAGCCGGTGCGCGGGTCGCGGGAATTGGTGAGCAGCCGCTGCACGACGTCGGTGAGCCGCTCGACCTGGGTCAGCGCGATCGTCGCCTCCTCCTTCACCGTGTCCAGGTCCTCGGTGAGGGTGATCTCCTCCAGCCGCATGGACAGGGCGGTCAGCGGCGTACGGAGCTGGTGGGAGGCGTCGGCGGCGAGCCTGCGCTCGGCGGTGAGCATCCGGCCGATGCGTTCGGCGCTGGAGTCGAGCACGTCGGCGACCCGGTCGAGCTCGGGTACGCCGTACCGCTTGTGGCGGGGGCGCGGGTCGCCCGAGCCGAGGCGCTCGGCGGTCTCGGCGAGGTCGGTGAGCGGGGAGGCCAGCCGGTTCGCCTGGCGTACGGCGAGCAGGACCGCGGCGATGACGGCGAGCAGCGCCACCGCCCCGATGATCATGAGCGTACGGCCGACTTCGTCGGTGACGGTGGAGCGGGACTCCATGACCGTGACGACCTCGCCGGAATCGCCCCGCTCGACGCCCGTGATGACGCTGCCACGGGGGCGTTCGCCGATCTCGATGGGCGCGCGGCCCGGCAGCTCGATGCGGGCGTACCGCCTGGGGTGGATCTGATCACCCAGCACGCTGGGATTGACGCTCTCCTCACCGAGGACGCGGCTCTCCACGACGCTGATCAGGCGCACCGCCTCGGAGTCGACGCTCTCCTGGGCGCTGTTGCTGATGGTGCGCGTCTCGACGATGACGAGGGAGACGCCGAAGACGGCGATGACGACGAGCACTACGGCGAGCGTGGAGTTGATCAGGCGGCGGCGCATGGCTGTGTGTGTACGTCAGCTCTTCTCGAAGCGGAAGCCGACGCCCCGCACGGTGGCGATGTAGCGCGGGTTGGCGGCGTCGTCGCCGAGCTTCTTGCGGAGCCACGAGATGTGCATGTCGAGGGTCTTGGTCGACGACCACCAGGTGGTGTCCCAGACCTCGCGCATGAGCTGGTCGCGGGTGACGACGCGGCCGGCGTCCCGGACGAGGACCCGCAGGAGGTCGAACTCCTTTGCCGTGAGCTGGAGTTCCTCCTCGCCCATCCACGCGCGGTGCGACTCCACGTCGATCCGTACGCCGTGGGTCGAGGGCGCGGGGGCGGGCTCGCTGGCGCCGCGCCGCAGGAGGGCCCGTACGCGGGCAAGGAGCTCGGCGAGCCGGAACGGCTTGGTGACGTAGTCGTCGGCGCCCGCGTCGAGGCCGACGACGGTGTCCACCTCGTCCGCGCGGGCGGTCAGTACCAGGATCGGGATGGCGTGGCCCTCGGCGCGCAGCCGGCGGGCGACCTCCAGGCCGTCCATGCCGGGCAGCCCCAGGTCGAGCACCACGAGGTCCACGCCGCCCTGGAGACCGGCGTCGAGCGCGGACGGGCCGTCCTCGCGCACCTCGACCTCGTAACCCTCCCGACGCAGGGCGCGGGCCAGTGGCTCCGAGATGGATGCGTCGTCCTCGGCGAGCAGTACACGGGTCATGGAGTGATGGTAGTCCGCGAGGAGGACAGGCCGCGGCCGGTCACCACATGATCGTTCTGTCCTGCGGCCGTGGGATGTGATCCTGGTATCGACCTTCGAATTACGTCTGTTGGTTCCGGCGCAACCTGTGATCCATCTCTCAAGTACTTCCATATGCGCCGGTGTCGTGGCGTATCGTGGCGAGTCGTCTGTAGCAGGACTCTGAGCCCTTTGGACAGCGAAACACGCCAAAGGGTTCGATTTCTGCGCGGGATCGGTATCGCCGTCCCGCACGGTGAATGACCATGGGCCGGGCCCTCGCGCGACGCCGGCCGCCCCCCACCGGGCGCGTACCGCTCACGAGGCCGACGCGTCCCGAGCAAGCAAGGATCGACCATGGCGTCCAGCCTGACGAAGGACTCGGCCAGTACTCCTGCCGTCGAGAAAACCTTCCTCGGCCACCCCCGCGGCTTGGCCAACCTGTTCATGACCGAGATGTGGGAGCGCTACAGCTATTACGGCATGCGCGCCCTGCTCGTGCTCTACCTGTCGGCCGCGGTGGCCGACGGCGGTCTCGGCTTCGACGCGGGCACCGCCATCGCGATCTACTCGGTGTACAACGCGATGGTCTACCTGCTGGCCCTGCCGGGCGGCTGGTTCGGCGACCGCGTGTGGGGTGCCCGCAAGACCGTGGCGGTCTCCGGCACGATCATCATGGTCGGCCACTTCCTGCTGGCCCTGCCGACGGTGGTGTCGTTCTTCATCGGCCTGGCGTTCATCGCCGCCGGTTCCGGTCTCCTCAAGGCCAACATCTCGACGATGGTCGGCCACCTGTACCGGGACAAGAACGACCCGCGCCGTGACGGCGGCTTCACGATCTTCTACATGGGCATCAACCTCGGTGCCTTCGTCGCCCCGCTGACCATCGGCTGGGTCGGCCAGAAGGTCAACTGGCACTACGGCTTCGCCATGGCCGGTGTCGGCATGGCCATCGGCCTGGCCTTCTACTTCCTCGGCTTCCGCAACCTGGCGCCCGAGTCGAGTGAGGTCCCGGCCCCGCTGTCGGACGCGGACCGCGCCGGCATCATCCGCAAGGCACTGATCTGGCTGGCCGTCGCGGCCGTCGCGTACACCCTCGTCGGTCTCAGCGGCCAGTTCACCATCGACTGGGTCCTGTGGCCGCTGACCATCCTGGGTCTGGTCCTGCCCGCGTTCTACATCATCCGCATCAAGCGCGACAGCGACCTGACCGCGGTCGAGCGGTCGCGGGTGTCGGCGTACGTCTGGTTCTTCGTGGCCGCCGCCGCCTTCTGGGGCATCTACGACCAGACCGGCTCCACGCTGACCCTGTTCGCCAAGAACAACACCGCCAGCTCGATGCTCGGCTTCTCCTTCCCGGAGAGCTGGTTCCAGTCGCTGAACCCGCTGTACGTGATGGCGCTCGCCCCGGTCTTCGCCTGGCTCTGGGTGGCGCTCTCCCGCCGCGCCAAGGAGCCGAGCACCCTCAGTAAGTTCGCCTTCGGCCTGGTGATGATCGGCGCCTCGTTCTTCGTGATGATGCTCGCCCAGGCGGCGTCCGCGGGCGGCGTCGAGGTCACCCCGCTGTGGCTGTGCGCGGTCTACCTGATCCAGACCGTCGGTGAGCTCACCCTCTCCCCGGTCGGCCTGTCACTGACGACGAAGCTGGCCCCGGCCAAGTACGCGTCCCAGATGATGGGTGTCTGGTTCCTCGCCGTGACCGCGGGGTCCTCGGTGATCGCCCTGCTCCAACTGGTCGGCGCGCCGACCGACACCACGTGGTGGTTCGCCAGCCAGGGCGCCATCGCGATGCTCGGCGGGTTCGCGATCTTCATGTACCGCAGGAAGGTGCAGCCGCTCATGGGCGGCGTGCACTGACCTGATCCGACCTGACGCCGGTCACTCACGGAACAAAGGCCGGGTGCGGCACGCGACAGCGTGCCGCACCCGGCCTTTTCGCGCCCTTCGGCGTCAGCGGGGGCCGAGGTCGCCCGCGCGGACGGCGGTCACGAACGTCGTCCAGGCCGGGGCGGCGAAGGCGACTGCCGGGCCGTGGGGGTTCTTGCTGTCGCGGACGGGGACGTGGGCGGGGCAGGCGGCGTCGTTGACTTCGAGGCACTCGCCGCTTTCGCCCCCGCTGTGGGTGGACTTGCGCCAGGCGGCGTAGGCGGCGGGGTCGCTGGTTTCGAGGCAAGCCCCGCTTTCGCCGCCGCTAAAACTGGACTTGCGCCACACGGGCAGTACCGAGGCGTCGGGGATGATGTGCCTACTGCGCTTCATGGTCGTAATCCTCCGCGACGGACCTGATCAGTGCCAGGGACTTACGGTGCGACAGCGCGTCGCTCATGGCGTGATCGTAGGCCACCTGGCAGTCACGCACCATCGACGGCAGTTCCCACACTCGGCCCGTGTTCAGGCCTTCCACGTACGCAACGGGCGGCAATTCCTCGAACCACATGAGTGAGACAACTCCCTCCAGCAGAGCGTGAGCTCCCACTGAAAACGGCAGCACGTGCACACGAATGCGCCGGCTCTCTCCCAAGGCCACTACGTGCCGGAGCTGTTCGCACATGACCGCCGGACCGCCGATGGGGCGCCGCAGCACCGCTTCGTCCAACATCGCCCAGACCACCGGCGAGTGAAAGTCTTCGAGTATGCGCCCCCGCTCCAGTCGCGTGACCAGCAGGCTGTCACGCTCCTCATCGCTCTGTGGCGAATGGCCCGAGCTGAGCACTTCGCATGCGTACCGCTTCGTCTGAAGAATGCCGGGGATCAACTTCGGTGCGTACACCCGGATCGATGTCGCCTGCCCCTCGAACTCCAACGCTTCCTTGAAGTGCTCGGCCACCTTGCGGCCGTCCAGCGTCGGCAGAAAGCGCTCGAAAAGTCCGCCCGTTTCCAAAACCTGGTCCAGGCGCCGCGCGTCCTGAAGGCTCGGGCGGCGGCGGCCCGCCTCGATGTGGGCGATGTGCGTGCGCGACATGATCGCCAGCACGCTCAGTTCCTCCTGGGTGAGCCCGGCCGCTTCGCGGCGGTTGCGCAGTTCCTCGCCGTAACGGACCCGGACTTCGGGATTGTCCTCGATGGCCATCAGCAACTCCCGCAGGTGCCATGGGCGTTGTCACGCCTCAACCACTGGCGAGCCTACTCGGGACGGCCTCACGCTGTGAACGATTCGACACACAGAGTGAAATCGAGAGGCAGCGCGCTATGCAAACGCCGTACGAGCAGGGCTGCTACGTCGCCCACACCGGGACCGACGTCTACGGCCCCGGCAAAGTCATCGGCGTCGAAGGTGAGTGGCGGCGAGTGAGGTTCGTGTACTTCGTCGCCACAATCCGCGCCGACGACCTGCGCGCCGCCTCCGCGTCCGAGACAGAACAGGTGAGGGAATGGCTGAGGCAGAAGCAGGCCAGGTACGGCGGCCAGTGGTAGCGGGCGCGTCGATGACGCTGCGCGTGTCGCGCGACAGCGGGCTGACCTGGGGGCGGCGTACGACGTACTCACCCGCGCGCGACGTGGTGCCGATCGAGCCGATGGAGCGGTTTCCGGTCTGCGCCTGCCCTCGTTGCCGTACGGGTACCGCCTAGCGGCGGGGGTGGGTGTCCGGGACGCGCGAGGCGGTCCCGGACACCCGTGTACGTACGCCACGGGTCAGCGCATGCCGCGCAGTCGGCGCCACGGGGTGAACGTGAACACCGCGCCGCCTAGCAGGATCACCGTGCCGGCGACCAGGCCGAGCGCGCGCAGGCCGCCGTTGTCGGCTGCGCCGGTGTCGGCGAGGCCGCCGCCGGAGTCGGTGCCGCCTCCGCCGGCCGCCGCGTCACCGCCGCCGGGCGAGCCGCCAGCCGAACCGCCCGCCGAGCCGCCGGTGGAGCCGCCGCCCGACGCGCCGCCCGGCTGGGCGGCGGTGTCGAGCTCAAGGGAGACCTCCGCCTTGCCCTGGACCGTGCAGGGGATGGTGATCTTCTGGCCGCCCAGGGTCACGTCGATCGTGAGCGTGCCGGGGCTGAGGGTGGTCTTGCCGCTGGCGCCGGGTTTGTACGTACCTGTCATGTCCGGCAGGTCCACCGGCTTGCCCTGTTCGAGCGGGTCCTTGTTGGGGGGCCCGGTCACGGGGACGACGCCCTTGTCGGCGCCGCCCAGGAGGACCGCCATGGACGGCTTCAGGGCGCCCGCGGGGAGTGCGGCAGGGCTGTCCATGACACCCTTGGCCGTCTTGACGACGAGGTCGTAACTGCCGCCGTTCTTCTTGGCGTTGATGGTCACCTTGGAGTTGATGTTCGCCGGGCCGGGCGACTTGCACGCGAAGGCGACGGTGACCTCCTTGCCGGGGAAGTCGCTCTGGCCGCCGTCGCCGCCACCGCCGGACGTGCTGGTGCCGCCGGACGCCGTACTGCCGCCGGACGATGCCGTGCCGCCACCGGAAGCCGTACCGCCACCGGACGACGACGTACCGCCGCTGGACGACGTACCGCCCGTACTGCCGCCGCCCTCCGTCACCTTGATGGTCGCGGCGGCCTTGACCGTCTCCTTCGGGGTGCACTTGGTGTCCGTGGACATCGGCTTGCTGACGTTGATGTTGTACGCGTCGGGCGTCAGCGTGATCTCGCTGGCTTTCTCCAGCTTCAGGGTGCCCTTCATGTCCGGCAGTACCATCGGGCTGTTCTTGGGGATCGGCGGGTTCTGGCGCGGGCCCTCCATCTTCAGGTCGGCGGTCGCCGCGCCGCCGACCTTGACCGTGCCGGTCGGTTTGACGGTGTTCTTCTCCAGGTCGATGACGTCGGGGTTCTTGGAAGCGGCCTCGACCGTCTTCCACACCACCTCGACCTCGTCGCCCACCTTGGCCTCCGCCGGTGCGGTGATCAGCACCTTCGTGGTGCCCTGTACGGGCGGCATGCCGGAGATGGGTGGGGGTATGCACTCGGTCTTGTACGAGACTTCGGCTGCTTGCGCGGGGCTCGCCGCGAGCAGGATTCCCGCGCCGCCGAGCATCAGCGCGACGCCGGCCGCGCTCATCCTCCGTTGCGTGGTCACGAATTTCCCTTCGTCGTCGGACTGTTCTGAGGCTGGGACGGTGCGGAGATCCGGGGGTGCGGGCCCGGCGCGTTGTCCGGGGTGAACCAGGGGAGGGCCGTGGTTGCGGTGGAGGGCGGGGACGGGGCGGACTGTGCGCGTGGCGTACGGGTCCGGGCCGCGGGGCCCGCCGGGCGGTGGCGGCCGCTCGGTCCGCGCGGCGGCCGGACCTTGTCGACGACCGCCATGCCGATACGGAACACCGCGGCCGGGACGACCACGCACAGCAGGACCCAGAAGAGCGTGACGCCCCATGGCCGCCCCACGCCCCACGGTTGCTCGGCCAGTACCTTCTGCCCGTACTTGAGCGAGACGAGGTAGTCGCCGTGCGCGCCGGGCGGAAGCTGTACGTCGAGCTCGACGCGGGCCTTTCTGCCGGGCTGGATGGTGCCCCGCCACTGGCGTTCCTCCCACTGGGGGGCGAAGACGCCGTGCGAGGTGCCGATGCGGAAGACGGGGTCCTTTACCGGGTCGGAGCCGAGATTGCCGACGGTGACGACGAGTCTGCGGGCCTGCGGGGCGCCGAACCACGTCAGTACGGAGCCCGAACCGTCGAGCCGGGCCGCCGCGAGCACGGCGAGCTTTCCGCCCTCGCCGGGCTCCGGAAGCGGCTCGACGGGGTGGCCGGCGACCACGAACCGGGCGTCGACGGCGGCCGGTTCGCCGCCGGTGACGGTGGCGACGTGTACGACGCACGGGCACGGCCTGGGCGGCTCGGCCACCGGCATCTTCTTGCGGAAGCCGCCGTTGGAGTCGGTGGTCACCGCGCGGCCGTCGGAGTTGGCGCAGGAGTTGGTGCCGCCGATGACGCCTCTGCCGGGTGAGGACTGGCCGCAGATCAGCATCATGAGGAGGGTTCCGGGCCGCCAGCCGGTCCCGCTGACGGTGATGTCACCGCCTTTGCCGGCCTCCTGCTCGCTGAGTGTGACCTCGGGCGGCTTGTCGGGGTCGGCGCCGGCGGGGGCGGTGGGGATGAGGACGAGCGCGGTCAGGAGGGCCAGCAACACCGCTACCGCCCTCGGGGCGCGGGCCGGGGGTCTTGCCCCACGCCGCCCCTTCCCACAACTGGGGGCGGGCCCCCAGACCCCCTGTGCCCGCTGTGCGGGCGGGAAGAAGCCGTGGGTGCGCCGCCCCCACACCCCCGCGCGCGGCTGCTTCGCACCGCGTGAAGAGCCGAAGGCGCCGCCTGGCGACTGCGCGCCGCCCGGGCCCGCGGGGACAGCGGGCCGGGGTCCGGGACGGCCGGCAGGGGCGGGGGTGGTGGCCGGTGTGGCGGGGGTCACGTTGTTGCTCCTGCCTTCGCCAGAGGTCGTTCGGGCCGCGTCGAGTCCGGGTCCGGGGTCAGTGGTCTCGCGCTGCGGCGTACGCGCCGTACCGCTGTTCCACCCGCGACCAGCACCACCACCAGCAGCGCCGTGCCCGCCACCGCGCCCAGGGGCACGAACGACGCGGTCGCCGTCGCCTCGCCGCGTGCGCCGCCCGCCGCCGTCGCGGTCAGGTGGACGTCCACCGCGTCGAGGGCCGGGGCGCCGGGCCAGGGTTCGGTGCGCTCCACGCGTTCGCCGGGGGCGAGGCGCTCCGGCAGGGTGCGGGAAGCGCGGCGCAGGATCTCGCCGCCGAGGAAGCCTTCTGCGCGTACGGCCAGGCGCGGGGTCAGTACGGTGTTGCCCCGGTTGACCAGGGCGTACCGGATGACGGCGCCGTCGCCCTGCCCCCGTACCGTCACGTCCTCGACCGTGAGCGCCGCCAGCGTGGGGCCGCTGACGCGCAGGTGGACGGGTACGTCCGTCGTGCGGCCGCCGTCCGAGGCGGCGATCGCGCCGGGGTGCTCGCCGGGCGCCGCGCCCGGTGGCACGGTCACCGTGAAGGGGACCTCCGCGCGCGTGCGCGGCGGGATCCTCACCTCGGCCGTGGCGAGCGCGATCCAGCTCCCGCTGCCCTCATTCCCCTTGCCGCGCAGGCGGACTGTGGCGGCCTTCCTGCCCGGGTTGGTCAGCGCCAGTCTGTCCTCGAAGACGGTGCCGGCCACGCCCTCCAGGTAGAAGTACGGCCTGCCTTCTCCGTCGCCGTCGCCGTCACCACCGCCACCACCGCCGCCGCTGGGGGACGCCGTCCAGGCCGGCGCGTCGTCCGACGCGGCGGCGGGCGGGGACAGCGGGGCGGCACACAGCACCGCCACGGCCGCGGCGGCGACGAGGCGGCCGGTGTGACGGGCCCGGCGCGGCGACTGCACGGGCCGCTTCAGCCCGTGGGCCGCTGGCCGCGCCGGGTCAGCCACAGCGCCCCGGCCGCCCCGGTCAGCAGGACCGTGCCGCCGAGCGTGCCGAGCGCCAGGGCGTAGTCCAGCGGTCCGGTCTTCGGCAGCTCGCCCGGAGAGCCGCCGGCCGTGTTCGGCGACGTACCGCCCGAGGAGCCGCCCGAGCCGCCGCCGCCGCCCGAGCCCTTGACGTCGAGTTCGAGCGACGGTTTCGGGTTGTTGGACGGGGTGCAGGTGGTGGTCGTACCGAGCGCCTTGATGGTCAGGACGGACGCCGTGAAGGTGACCTTGCCGCTTTTGCCGGGCGTGTACGTACCGGTCAAGTCGCTTATCTTGATGGGGGTGTTGGCGGGGATGGCGGCCGGATTCGGCGGGCCCGACACCGGCACGGTGCCGCTCTCCGCGCCGCCCAGCCTGATGACGGCGCTCGGCTTCATCGCTCCCTTGCCCAGCTCCACGGGGCTGGACGAGACGCCCTTCTGGAAGGACATGGTGAGCTTGTACGCGCTGCCGCTCCTGACGCCCTTGATGTCGATCGGGGAGACGGCTCCCTTGTTCCCGATCGGCGTCTTGCACTGGTAGTTGACGTCCACGACGTCGGCATGGGCCGCGGGGGCTGCCAGCAGCACCACCGAGGCCACAACCGCCGCCGTCAGCACGAGAGTTGTCCGCTTCTGGTACGACACCTCAAGTCCCCTTATACCGGAAGACACGTTACTGACGACACATCAGATTGGGCGTCAAGGTACGCCTGCGGTCTTGCCGAGGGAAGACAAAGCGCACGCCGGATCGGCGTGCGCGGGAGGGACTACGAACCGCCGGTAACTCCGGGCGGACTACGCCGGAGCGGCGAGTTCCGCCCAGACGGTCTTGCCGGCGGACTCCGGGGCCCGCTCGACCCCCCAGTCCAGGCACAGACGCTCCACGATGAACATGCCGTGCCCGCCGGGCCGCCCCGCCCGGTGCGGTGTACGCGGGGCGGGCTGGCCCGCGCCCCGGTCGACGACTTCGAGGCGCAGCACCTTGCCGTCGCAGGCGACGCGCAGCTCTTCGGGCCCCTCGGCGTGCAGGCAGGCGTTGGTGACCAGCTCGGAGACGACCAGCAGGACGTCCTCGGCGGCGGCCCGCCGGTCGGCCGACGAGGCGGGGAGCCAGCCCCAGTCGTACAGCGCCTGGCGGGTGAAGTCGCGAGCGAGCGGCACGATGCCGCTCGCACTGCTCAGCGCCAGAGAACGCGCCTGGCCGACGGCGGACGCGGCGGAGGCCGGGCCGTGGCTCGCCGACTCCGGGCCGGAGTCGCCCGACCGAGGCTGCCGGGTGGTGCTCATCAGCGCTTCACCTCACCGATTCGCCAATTCATCAAATTCATCGCTGCAAGGACTGCGGGAGCATTCTGAGCTCCCTGGGGCCGACAGGGTCAGAGACCTCCTGCCCGACCGAACGGTGAGAACACCCACTTTTCGGTACGGACCAGTGACGCGGCCGACGAAAACGGTCAGCAGGAGGCGCCACTGCGACCGGAACTCACTCTTCCATCGCGTCTTCGAGCGACTCGTGGAGGGTGAAGACGGCCTCGGCCCCGGTGATCTCGAAGACTCTGGCCACTACCGGCTGCATCCCGGCCAAATGAACCCCTCCCCCGGCCGCCTCGGCCTTGAGGCGCGCACCGAGCAGCACATTGAGCCCGGTGGAATCGCAGAATTCAAGCGCGGAACAGTCGATGACCAACCGCGCACGCCCTGCTTCGAGTGCATGGTCCAGAGGTTCACGGAGCAGCTCGGCGGTGTGGTGATCGAGCTCACCCGCCGGCGTGACAATCTCACTCTCGCCCTCGGTCCGAACTGCGACCCGGAGCCGACCCCGGTTCGCGCTGCCGACCGTACCGCGCTCCATGTCCGTCTCGTCCCTCTTCGCAGTCGTGCCTGTCATTGACGTGCCAGAACACTACGCCTTCTGCACGCCGATCGGTACCCGAAGAACCCTCCAATACCCACCAATTCAGACATACGGGACTTGCAAGTGCCGGTCGAGAGCGGGTAGGGCTAGTAGGGACACAACCAACACGACCGGCTATGGAGGCGCCGCACATCGCACGCAGACGTATCGGCATCGGCAGCCATATGCCGAGAACGATGGAGGAGACCATGTCACCCCGGCTCGACGAAGCGCGTACGCGCCCCGTGCGGCAGACCGCGCCGTCGGCAACCCCGCCCGCCCCGCCCGCCCTCCCCGAGCAGACCGAGACCGGACCGGAGGGGCTCGAAGGCCTCCCCGAGATCCCCCCGTACGCCGAGGTGGGGCCGCTGGACGCCAGGGCCCTGTCGAAGACGCTCTTCGGGCGCCTCGAAACCCTCGAAGAGGGAACGCACGAGTACGCGTACGTTCGCAACACGCTCGTCGAACTGAACCTGGCCCTGGTCAAGTTCGCCGCTTCCCGGTTCCGCTCCCGCAGCGAACCGATGGAGGACATCATCCAGGTCGGCACCATCGGCCTGATCAAGGCGATCGACCGCTTCGAGCTCAGCAGAGGTGTTGAGTTCCCCACCTTCGCGATGCCGACGATCGTCGGCGAGATCAAGCGCTTCTTCCGTGACACGTCCTGGTCGGTCCGCGTCCCGCGCCGCCTCCAGGAACTGCGCCTGGACCTCGCGAAGGCCGGTGACGAGCTCGCCCAGCAGCTCGACCGCGCCCCGACGGTGAGCGAGCTCGCGAAGCGCCTCGACCTCACCAACGAAGAGGTCGTCGAGGGCATGGCCGCGAGCAACGCGTACACCGCGAGCTCACTGGACGCCCAGCCCGAGGAGGACGACTCCGAGGGCGCGCTGGCCGACCGCATCGGTTACGAGGACCACGGCCTCGAAGGCATCGAGTTCGTCGAATCCCTCAAGCCGCTGATCGCCGAACTCCCCTCGCGCGACCGGCAGATCCTCTCGCTGCGGTTCGTCGCCAACATGACGCAGTCGGAGATCGGCGAAGAGCTCGGCATCTCACAGATGCACGTGTCGCGACTGCTGTCGCGCACGCTGAACAAGCTGCGCAAGGGCCTGACGGTGGAGGAGTGACACCGCGTCGACTCAAGCCGTGCAGGTGAGTGAGGGTCTGCCCCAGGCGCTATCCGGGGCAGGCCCTCCTCTACGTGGTGACGCCTACCCGGCGTGTCCCGTCGTACGCACGCCCCTTTGCCAGACCTCGGATACGAGCGGCACGCCGGGCCGGTAGGCCAGGTGGACATGGCTCGGGGCGTCGAGGAGCACCAGGTCGGCGCGGGCGCCGGGGGTGATGCGGCCGATGTCCGTACGGCGCAGGGCTTGCGCGCCGCCCGCTGTGGCCGACCAGATGGCCTCGTCGGGGGTCATGCCCATGTCGCGTACCGCGAGTGCGATGCAGAAGGGCATGGAGGACGTGAACGACGAGCCCGGATTGCAGTCCGTGGACAGTGCGACGGTCGCGCCCGCGTCGAGGAGCCTGCGGGCGTCCGGCCAGGCAGCGCGGGTGGAGAACTCGGCGCCGGGGAGCAGCGTGGCGACGGTGTCGCTGTTCGCGAGGGCGTCCACGTCGGCGTCGGTGAGGTGCGTGCAGTGGTCGGCGCTGGCCGCGTCGAGCTCGGCGGCGAGCTGGACGCCGGGGCCGTAGCTGAGCTGGTTGGCGTGGATGCGGGGGTGCAGGCCCTTCGCCTTGCCGGCGGTGAGGATGGCGCGGGCCTGGTCGCCGTCGAAGGCGCCCTTCTCGCAGAAGACGTCGATCCAGCGGGCGTGGGGCGCGCACGCGTCGAGCATCTCGCCGGTGACGAGTTCGACGTACGCCGCTGGGTCGTCGGCGTAGTCGGGGGACACGATGTGGGCGCCGAGGTAGGTGACCTCTTCGGTGTGCCGCGACGCGATGCGCAGGGCGCGGGCCTCGTCGTGGGTCGTCAGGCCGTAGCCCGACTTGGTCTCGAAGGTGGTCGTGCCCTGGCGCAGGGCCTCGCGGAGGTAGCGGGTGACGTTCGCTTCGAGCGCCTCGTCGGTCGCGGCGCGGGTGGCGGCGACGGTGGTGCGGATGCCGCCGGCGGAGTAGGCGCGGCCCGACATGCGGGCGTTGAACTCCTGGGTGCGGTCGCCGGCGAAGACGAGGTGGGAGTGCGAGTCGACGAAGCCGGGGATCGCGGCGCGGCCCCGGGCGTCGTGGGCGGTGTCGGCGGGGGGTGCGGTGGTGGCGCTGCCGACCCAGGCGATGCGGGGGCCGTCGATGAGGACGGCGGCGTTGTGGATGAGGCCGAGGGGGGTGGGGGTTTGGGTTTGGGTTGGGGTTTGGGTGGGGTCGTTGGTGACGAGTGTGCCGATGTTGGTGACGAGGGTGGTGCTCACTGGGTCTTCTCCCGGTTGCGTACGTTGCGCGGGGCGGTGCGGGGGCGGGCCGCTGCGCGGGGCTTCTTCCCCACCCCGCCCCTTCCCGAACTGGGGCGCCGCCCCAGACCCCGGTCCTCAAACGCCGGACGGGCTGGAGGCGGCCAGGGTGGGTCGGGGAGGTGCCCCAGTCCCCGGTCCTCAAACGCCGGAGGGCTGGAGGTGGCCGGGGTGTGCGGGGGCGCCGCCCCAGGCCCCGCTCCTCAAACGCCGGAGGGCTGGAGGTGGTCGGGGGTTGCTGGGGCTCCGCCCCAGGCCCCCGCTCCTCACGCGCCGGGGGGCTGGATTGGGTTGCGGTAACCATTCAGCCCGTCCGGCGTTTGAGGACACGCCCGTAGGGCGTCCGGGGGTCTGGGGGCTTGCCCCCGGTTCGGGAAGGGGCGGGGTGGGGAAAGCCCGCCGCAGGCGTCCCCCGGCCCGCCCACCGTTACTTGTAGACGGCGGTGATCGCCTCGGACAGGGCCCTGGGGACGTCCGGGATCATGGTGTGGGTGCCGTCGCGGACGATGTGGCGGCCCGCCACGATCGTGTGGCGTACGTCGCACGCCGACGCCGCGAAGACCGCCGTCTCGCCCCCCAGCCGCGGCAGCGGGCCCGCCGTCCGGACCGAGTCCAGGGCGATCGTCGTGAGGTCCGCCAGGGCGCCGGTCTCGATCGTGCCCGCGTCGTGCCAGCCCAGCGCCTCGTGGCCGTCGGCGGAAGCCGCGCGCAGCAGCGACGCCGCCGTCCAGTGGCCGCGCGTACGCGAGCGCAGGCGTTCGTTCAGTTCCATCGCCCGCGCCTCCTCCAGCATGTCGATCACGGCGTGGCTGTCGCTGCCCAGGGAGAGCGTGGAGCCGGCCTTCTGGAGGCGGGTCGCCGGGCCGATGCCGTCGGCCAGGTCGCGTTCCGTCGTGGGGCACATGCAGGTGCCGGTCGAGGTGCTGCCGAGGAGGGCGATGTCCTCGTCGGTGAGGTGGGTGTTGTGGACGCCCGTGGTGCGCGGGCCCAGTACACCGTGGTCCGCCAGCAGGCGGGTCGGGGTGCGGCCGTGCGTGGCCAGGCACGCGTCGTTCTCGGCGGTCTGCTCCGACAGGTGTACGTGGAGCGGTGTCACGCGGGCCTGCGCCCAGGCGGCCACCGTCGCGAGCTGGTCCGCCGGAACCGCGCGTACCGAGTGGATGGCCGCACCGATCCGCGCGTGCTCGCGGTCCTTCAGCAGCGAGGCGCGCTCCGCCCACGCGTCGGCCGTGCCGTCGGAGAAGCGCTGCTGCTGGCGGTTGGGCGGCGTGCCGAAGCCCGACGCGAGGTACGCCGTGTCGAGGAGCGTGATGCGGATGCCGGCCTCGGCGGCGGCTGCGATCAGCGCCTCGCCCATGGTGTTGGGGTCGGCGTAGGGGGTGCCGCCGGGTGCGTGGTGGAGGTAGTGGAACTCCCCCACCGCGCTGACCCCGGCCAGCGCCATCTCGGCGTACACGGCCCTGGCCAGGTTGAAGTACGTCTCGGGGGTGAGCCGTGAGGCCACCCCGTACATCACCTCCCGCCAGGTCCAGAACGTGCCCGAGCCCACCTGCACCGTGGAGCGCAGAGCCCGGTGGAAGGCGTGCGAGTGGGTGTTGGCGAAGCCCGGCAGGGTCAGGCCCCGCAGGACCGTGGCGCCGGGCGGCGGGGCGGGGACGTCCTTGCGTACGGCTGTGATCCGGCCGTCCACGACGTCCAGGGCCACGCCCGGCTCGACGAAAGTCTCGAGCCAGGCGTGCTCCAGCCAGTAGGTCACGTGCACGCGAGCCCCTCCAGTACGTCGGCGAGTGCGATGACCCCCGCGACGCAGTCGTCCTCGGCGGCGTACTCGGCCGGAGAGTGCGAGATGCCCGTGGGGTTCCGTACGAACAGCATGGCGGTCGGGACCGAAGCGGACAAAATACCCGCGTCGTGTCCCGCGCCCGTGCCGAGGACGGGAATGTCGCCGCGCTCGCTGTGGAGGAGCTTCGCGAGCTCGTCGCGCAGGGCGTGCTCGAACTCCACCACCGGGGTGAAGGACTCCTGGGTGATGTGCAGGTCGGTGCCGGAGCGGGTGGCGTTCTCGCGTGCCGCCCGCTCGATGCCGGCGATGACCTGGTCGAGAGTTTCCTGGTCAACGGCGCGTGAGTCGAGCCAGCCGCGCACCAGGGACGGGATCGCGTTGACGCCGTTCGGTTCGACCGCCACCTTCGCGAAGGTGGCGAGGGCGCCTGCCAGGCGCGCCTCGCGGCGGGCCGCGACGACCGTCTCGGCGTACGTCAGCATCGGATCGCGGCGGTCCTCCAGGCGGGTGGTGCCCGCGTGGTTCGCCTCGCCATGGAAGTCGAACCGCCAGCGGCCGTGCGGCCAGATGGCGGATGCGATGCCGATGGGGTGGCCGGTGAGGTCGAGGGCCCGGCCCTGTTCCACGTGCAGTTCGACGAACGCGCCGATACGGGCCAGGCGCTCCGGGTCCGGGCCGATGGTGGCCGGGTCGTAGCCCGCCGCCTCCATGGCCTGCGGGAGGGTCGTTCCGTCCGCGTCGCGGAGCTCGTGGGCCTTGGCGACCGTGAGCTGCCCGGCCGCCAGGCGCGAGCCCACGCAGGCCAGCCCGAAGCGGGCGCCCTCCTCGTCACCGAAGTTGGTGATGGCCAGCGGCTTGGTGAACTCCACTCCCCTGCGGCGGAGTTCGTCGAGCGCGGCGAAGGACGACACGACTCCGAGCGGGCCGTCGAACGCGCCGCCGTCCGGGACGGAGTCGAGGTGCGAGCCGGTGACGACCGCGTCCCCGGCGAGGGGGTCGCCCTGCCAGGCCCACTGGTTGCCGTTGCGGTCCAGCTCGTACGTCAGGCCACGGGATTCGGCCTGGGCCCTGAACCAGGCGCGGCAGTCCTGGTCGGCTGCCGTCCAGGCGTAGCGGCGGTAGCCGCCGGAGATCGCGTTACGGCCGATGGGCTTGAGGTCCGCCCACATTTCGTGGAACGAGGTGGAGGTGTGCGGCGGGCCGTCGGTGGGCGCCACGGAGGTCACTCGCCCTCCCGCATCGGGACACGTACGCCCTGCGCGTCCGCCGTCTTCTCCGCGATGTCGTAGCCCGCGTCCACGTGGCGGATCACGCCCATGCCCGGATCGTTCGTCAGTACGCGGCGGATCTTCTCGCCCGCGAGCTTCGTGCCGTCGGCCACCGAGACCTGGCCCGCGTGGATGGAGCGGCCCATGCCGACGCCGCCGCCGTGGTGGATGGAGACCCAGGAGGCGCCGGAGGCGACGTTGACCATGGCGTTGAGCAGCGGCCAGTCGGCGATCGCGTCGGAGCCGTCGAGCATGGCCTCGGTCTCGCGGTAGGGCGAGGCGACGGAGCCGCAGTCGAGGTGGTCGCGGCCGATCGCGAGGGGGGCGGCGAGGGTGCCGTCGGCGACCATGTCGTTGAACAGGGCGCCCGCCTTGTCACGCTCGCCCTGGCCCAGCCAGCAGATACGGGCCGGCAGGCCCTGGAAGTGGACGCGCTCGCCGGCCATCTTGATCCAGCGGTGCAGCGATTCGTTCTCCGGGAAGAGGTCGAGCAGCGCCTTGTCCGTCTTGTGGATGTCCGACGCCTCGCCGGACAGGGCCGCCCAGCGGAAGGGGCCCTTGCCCTCGCAGAACAGCGGGCGGATGTACGCCGGTACGAAGCCGGGGAAGTCGAAGGCGCGCGTGTAGCCGGCCAGCTTGGCCTCGCCGCGGATCGAGTTGCCGTAGTCGAAGACCTCGGCGCCGGCGTCCATGAAGCCGACCATGGCCTCGACGTGCCTGGCCATGGACTCGCGGGCGCGCAGCGTGAAGTCGGCGGGCTTCTCGGCGGCGTACGACGCCATGTCGTCGAAGTCGACACCGACCGGGAGGTACGCGAGCGGGTCGTGGGCGCTCGTCTGGTCGGTGACGATGTCGATCGGGGCGCCCTCGGCGAGCATGCGCGGGAGCAGCTCCGCCGCGTTGCCGAGGAGGCCGATGGAGAGCGGCTTGCGGGCGTCGCGGGCCTCGACGGCGAGCTGGAGGGCGTGCTCCAGGCTGTTGGCCTTCACGTCGAGGTAGCGGTGCTCGATGCGGCGTTCGATAGCGCGCGGGTCGACGTCGACGCAGATGGCGACGCCGTCGTTCATGGTCACGGCGAGCGGCTGGGCGCCGCCCATGCCGCCGAGGCCGGCGGTGAGAGCGATGGTGCCCGCGAGGCTGCCACCGAACTTCTTGGCCGCTACGGCCGCGAAGGTCTCGTACGTGCCCTGGAGGATGCCCTGGGTGCCGATGTAGATCCACGACCCGGCGGTCATCTGGCCGTACATGGTCAGGCCGAGCGCCTCCAGGCGGCGGAACTCCTCCCAGTTCGCCCAGTCGCCGACCAGGTTGGAGTTGGCGATGAGCACGCGCGGCGCCCACTCGTGGGTCTGCATGACGCCGACCGGCCGCCCGGACTGGACGAGCATCGTCTCGTCCTGCTTCAGCGTCTTCAGGGTGCGCACCATGGCGTCGAACGAGCGCCAGTCCCTGGCCGCCTTGCCCGTGCCTCCGTAGACGACGAGCTTGTCCGGGTGCTCGGCGACCTCGGGGTCGAGGTTGTTCTGGAGCATGCGCAGGGCGGCCTCCTGCTGCCATCCCAGGGCGCTCAGCTCCGTACCGCGCGGTGCCCGTACGGGTCGGGGTCCTGACATGGTGTGCCTCCTCGCGAGTGACTGCATTGGCGTCTATTCACATCCTGGCGAGATGAATAGAGCTAGTCAATACGTCTGGGCGCCTGCGCGGCGTTCGAGTGGGTGGTTGGCTTGAACACATGCCTTCGGACATAAGCCCCGACACGGGCCCCGGCACGGGCTCGGACACCGGCCCCGGCACGGCAGCCGCCGCGCGCCGCGAGCAGGCCGTACGCGCCGCGGTCGAGCAGGGCGTCGTCGGCCCCGGCCTGCCCCTCGCCGGCCTGCTCGACGTCACCGGCATCCGCGCCTCGGCCGCCGCACTGCGCGCCGCGTTCGACGAGGTCACCCCGCCCGGCACCCCGGTCCTGCACGCCTTCGCCGTCAAGGCCACGCCGCTGGTCCCCGTCCTGCGGCTGCTGTACGAGCACGGCGGCATCGGGGCCGAAGTCGCGAGCCCCGGCGAGCTGGCCCTGGCCCGCGCCGCCGGCGTACGCCCGGCGCACACCGTCCTCGACTCCCCCGCCAAAACCCCCGCCGAGCTGAGCGAGGCCCTGGCGCTGGGCATCGCGGTCAACGCCGACAATCCGCAGGAGCTGGCGCGCATCGACGCGCTGGCCCAGGCGGGCCCCATCACTTCCCCCGTCGGCCTGCGCGTCAATCCGCAGCTCGGCGGCGGCTCCATCGGCGCGCTCTCCACCGCCACCGCCACCTCCAAGTTCGGCGTGGCGCTGCGCGACCCCGGCGCCCGTGCGTGGGTCGTACGCGCCTACCTGGACCGGCCGTGGCTGACCCGGCTGCACACGCACTCCGGTTCGCAGGGGCTGCCGCTGGAGCTGATGGCGCGGGGCGTGGCGGCGGCGTACGAACTCGCCGAGGAGATCAACGCGGCGGCCGGACGGCGGCAGATCGACACCGTCGACATCGGCGGCGGCCTCCCTGTCAACTTCGCCTCCGACGCCGCGACTCCGACGTACGCCGACTACGCCCGCCTCCTCAAGCAGCACGTCCCCGGACTGCTGGACGGGCGCTACGGCCTGGTCACCGAATTCGGCCGCTCGCTGCTCGCCAAGCACGGCACCGTCCTCGCCCGCGTCGAGTACGCGAAGACCTCCGGCGACCGGCCGATCGCCATCACCCACGCCGGCGTCCAGATCGCGACCCGGACCGTGTACGCCCCGGAGTCCTGGCCGCTGCGGATCGCGGCGTACGACGCGAAGGGCCTGCCGAAGGCCGGTCCGCCGGTCGCGCAGGACGTGGCGGGCCCGGCGTGCTTCGCGGGCGACCTGCTGGCCGAGAACCGGCTGCTGCCGCTCCTCGGCCAGGGCGACTACGCGGCGGTGCTGGACACCGGCGCGTACTACATGGCCGCGCACTACGCCTACAACAGCCTGGCCAGGGCGGGCATCCACGGCTTCACCGCCGGCCCCGGCGGCGTCCGCTTCAGCGTCGTACGGCCGCCGCAGACCCTCGCCGAGATCGTCACCGAGTCGGGCGGGGCACACGCCGACGCGCTGCTGTAGTCCGCCTGGCCCCGGCCCTGGCATCAGTCGCCTCGCACCGGGCAGAAACTCCCCCACACCGACATCGGGGGAGCTCCCATGACCAGCAATTCCGAAGCATCCGGCACCGTCGACGACACGCCGCTCAAGCGGGCTCTCGGGCCCAAGCTGCTGATCCTCTTCGTGATCGGCGACATCCTGGGCACCGGCATCTACGCCACCACCGGCAAAGTGGCGGGGAAGGTCGGCGGCGCGCTGTGGCTGCCCTTCGCGATCGGCTTCGTCGTCGCGATCCTGACGGCGGCGTCGTACGTCGAACTCGTCGGCAAGTACCCGAAGGCGGCCGGCGCCGCGCTCTACACCCAGAAGGCCTTCAAGGTCCCGTTCCTCACCTTCATCATCGCCTTCATGGTGATGTGCTCGGGCCTGTCGTCCGCGAGCGCCGCCGCCCGCGCCTTCAGCGGCGACTACCTGGCGGAGTTCACGGACGCCGTGCCGCCGACGCTCGTCGCGATCCTCTTCGTCGTCGCACTCGCCGCGCTCAACCTGCGCGGCGTGTCGGAGTCGGTGAAGACGAATGTGGTGCTGACGCTCGTCGAGGTGACCGGCCTGGCGATCATCCTGGTGATCGGCGCGTACGCCGTGTTCACCGGCGGCGGCGAGCCCGCCCGGCTCGGCGAGTTCCAGGCGTCCGGCACCGGTTACGCACTGCTCACCAGCGTGCTCGGCGCCACCGCGCTCGGCTTCTTCGCCTTCGTCGGCTTCGAGGACTCGGTCAACATGGCGGAGGAGACGAAGGATCCGCACCGCACCTTCCCGAAGGCGATCTTCATCGGCGTCGCGGTCACCGGCACCATCTACGTCCTGGTCGCCCTGGTGTCCTCGCTGCTCGTCGACTACACGACGCTCCAGAAATCCAGCGGTCCGCTGCTTGAGGTCGTGAAGGCGGGCGGGGTCGACTTCCCGCCCAAGCTCTTCGCGCTGATCGCGCTGTTCGCCGTGACCAACTCCGCGCTGATCAACATCATGATGGCCTCGCGACTCTGCTACGGCATGGCCAACGAGCGCATCCTGCCGCGCGCCATGGGCCGGGTCCTGTCCGGGCGCCGGACGCCCGTCGTCGGCATCGTGTTCGTGTCGCTGCTCGCGATCGGGCTGGTGTCGACCGGCGAGATCGAGGGGCTCGGCGACACGACGGCGTTCCTTCTGCTGTGCGTCTTCGCCGTGGTCAATGTCGCGGTACTGGTCCTGCGCAAGGACCGCGTCGCGCACCAGCACTTCCGTACGCCGACGGCCCTGCCCGTGCTCGGCGCGATCACCGCGATCATCCTCGCCAGCCCGCTGGCGGACCGGCCCGCGGACGTCTACATCCGCGCAGGCGTACTCATTCTGATCGGAATCGGTCTCTGGGCGATCAATAAAGCAGTAATGAAGGCACGAGGCGAAAGCTAGCTGGCATGTGCGTATGGAAAATGCCAGAACCAGGTGCCGGGACATCTCCCTGTACGTAGTCTCCTCGTCACTGCCGCAGAACATGTGTCCGGCAGTCCGCATCCGTGTGCCACACCGGAAGGGGGGTTCCGCATGCCCGGAATCGACGAATGTCTGCTCGCGGCGATGGTCGTGCCCGGCGCCCGCGGAGCCTCCCTGGTGGACTGGACGAGCGGGCTCGCGCTCGGCACGGTCGGGGACTCGCCGGACGGCGACCACGAGGCCACCGCGGCACAGACGGCGGAACTGGCCCGGATGGCCGCCGAGCAGCGGGCGTTCTCCACCGACGGACGGCCCGTCGAGGACGTCATCATCACCGCCCCGAGCGGCTACCACCTGCTGCGTTACGTCGAAACCGCCTTCGACAGCAGCGTCTTCCTGCACCTGTGGCTCGACCGCGAGGACGGCAATCTGGCCCTGGCCCGATTACGCCTGCGCGGCCTCGCAGAGCAGTTGGTCCTGGGATGACCGCTGCCGTGTCCCCGATGCTGGTCCGGCTGGCCGCCGAGCGCGCCACCGGCGCCCTGCTGCGGGACCACGGGACCCTCTACCTCGTCGAGGGGCAGGTCGTGCACGCCGAGAGCCCGGCCGCGCCCGGCATCGACGTACTGCTGACGTCGGCCGGGCGGCTGCCCGCCGAGGACTGGCGGGAGGCCGTCGACCGGGCGGGCAGCCGGGGCGGGGTCGGGCGCTTCCTCGTCGACAGCGGACGGCTGGCCGGCGGCGAGCTCGAACTCTGCCATCTGAGCGCGCTGTTCGACGCCGCCTTCTTCGCGCTGGCCCCCGGCAGCGGCCCGACCCGCTTCCGGTACGGGGCGGCGCACTGGCTGGGCCGCATACGCCCGGTCCCCGCCGCCGTGGTCGAGCGTGAATCGCGGCGGCGCAGACAGCTCCTTGACGACCTCTGGCCGTACCCGGACACCGACACCGCCCCTGTCGTACGCCGTACCGGCCCGGCCGAGCAGCCCGTCACCCCCAGGCAGCGCGCCGTACTCGACCTGGCGGACGGCGAACGCACGCCGGGGGACATCGCGCGGGCCCTGGGCCGGCCGGCGTTCCACACGCTGATCGACGTACGAAGGCTCGCTGCGGCGGGCACGGTCGCCACCCCACGGGACACCCCAGCGCCCCCGCCGCCCGTGCCCGCCCGGGTCGCGCGGACCGGCGACGACCCGGACACCGCCCTGTTGCGCCGGCTGCGCGACGCCCTGGAGGCAAGCCTGTGATTCCCCGGTCTGTCGGCGTCGCGGCCCCCGTCGCCGCGTCATGAGGCGCGCCCTGAGACAACGCGCGGAAAGGAGAAAGCTGATGACGGCCGAACCGGAAGTGCTCGACGAGCTGCGCCAGTTGACAGCCAGGGTGCCCCACGTGACGGGAGCACTGGCGGCGAGCGTCGACGGCCTCGTACTGGCCCAGGACACCCCGGCCGTGGAGGCCGAGGGGGTCGCGGCGCTCACCGCCGCGGCGCTCGGTGTCGCGACGCGGCTGACGGAGGCGACCGGTCGGGGCGCCTTCCGCGAGCTGCTGGTGCGCGGCGACGACGGCTACGTGGCCACCTACGCGGCGGGATCGTCCGCCGTCCTCACGCTCCTCGCCGAGCCGCGCGCCAACGTGGGCCGGCTGCACCTGGAGGGCCGCCGGGCCGGCGCCCGCATCGGTGCCCTGGTCGACAGCGCGCGGGAGAACGCATGACCGCGACCAAACGCACCACAGCAGCAGCCAAGAACCCCACCGGACGAAAAGGAAGTGCGACGCTCATGGCCAACACCGAAACCGCGCTCAAGGAAGCGATGACCGGCATCGAGGGCACTCTCGGTGTCGCCCTGGTCGACTACACCAGCGGCATGGCCCTCGGCACGCTCGGCGGCGGCAAGGACCTCGACCTGGCGGTGGCCGCCGCGGGCAACACCGATGTGGTGCGCGCCAAGGTGCGCACCATGGAACACCTGGGCCTCAAGGACGAGATCGAGGACATCCTGATCACCCTGGGCGGCCAGTACCACCTGATCCGGCTCCTCAAGGGGCGCGGCGCGAACGGCCTGTTCCTCTACCTGGCGCTCGACAAGGCGCGGGCCAACCTCGCGATGGCCCGCCACCAGCTCAGGAAGATCGAGGCCGAACTCGACGTGTGACCACCGCCGCCGCTGCCGGGCGACGCCGCGCGCCGCCCGGCGCGGCGTCGCCCGCCGCGATGCCGGTGGTGCGGTACGTCGTGACCCGCTTGGCCGCGGGACCGCTGCCGAGCCAGTCGGTACGTACCCACAGGAGGGTCTCCTCCGCGCGCTCCCGGTGGCCGATCCAACCGGCCTTCAGCCACAGCCCGGCGCCGGCGCCCGCCATCAGCAGTCCGCCCGCGCCCGGCAGCGCGAAGGCGCTTCCCACGGCGGCGAGAAAGGCGGCCGCCAGCCACCAGCGGCGGTTGCGGCGCCAGGCCCGCGCCGTCACGGAGCGGTCCTGGAGGAAGTCGCGGCGGGCGGCGCGGGTCGCGGTGGCGGCCAGTGCGGCGTAACGGCCCCTGCGGGCCAGTGCGGTGGCCGCGGCCGCGACCACGAAGAGCGCGGCTCCGGCCAGGAGCCCGATCCTGCGCCCGGTCAGTCCGGGGACGAGCGCTCCGATGCCGGCGGCCAGGAGCCCGAGCCACCACAGCGGCGCCGCCCCGGCCCGTACGACCACCGCCACCCTCGCCAACGACTGCGCCTGCTCTGCGCGCCCCACGACCGCCTCTTCCCTGCCGGGTTCGACTGTTTCCAGTCGGGGAGGGTAATGCCGGATTCTGAGCGCCGGGTGAAAAACCGCCGAGAACGCGCGGGGCGGGGCCCTACTCGACGAACAGTCCGCGCGCCGCCGCCTTCGCGTCGAACTCCTCCAGCCGCGCCTGCGCGTCCGGCAGGTCGTCGCACATCGCCTCCAGCAGCACCCGCCCCAGCAGCATCGGCGCGCACGCCGTGTCGAAGGCCAGGCCCGTGCCGACCGCCGCCGGGATCAGCAGGTCGCTGTGGGCGGCCACGGGCGCGAAGGCGGAGTCGGCGACCGTCACCACCGTCAGGCCCTGCTCCTGCGCGTACGCCAGCGCGTCCACGACCTCGCGCGGATGACGCGGCAGGGCGAAGCACAGCAGCGCGCTCGCGCCCGCCCGGCGGGCCCCGTCGATGCGGTCGGTGAGCATCGAGCCGCTCTCGTCGAGGAGGCGTACGTCGGGGTGGACCTTCGCCGCGAAGTACGCGAAGCCGCGCGCCTGCGAGGACGCGGCACGCAGGCCGAGCACGGGCAGCGGGCGGGAGGCGGCGAGGATACGGCCCGCCTCCTCGACGGGGCGGGGGTCGGCGAGCAGCTCGGAGAGGTGCTTGAGGTTCTCGATCTCGGCCTGGACCGCCTGCTGGTACTCGTTGTACTTGTCCTCGCCCCGCGAGGGCTCGGTGGGCGCGACCTCGCGCAGGTGCTTGCGCAGGGCCGGGTAGCCGTCGAAGCCGAGCGCGACCGCGAAGCGTGTGACGGACGGCTGGCTGACGCCGGCCAGCTCGGCCAGCTCCACGCTCGACAGGAAGGGCACATCGGCGGCCCGGCGCACCATGCAGTGCGCGATGCGCCGCTGGGTCGGCGTGAGCCGGTGCCCGTCGAAGAGCTGCTGCAGTCGTGCGGCAGGGCTGTCGCTCATGCCATCCCCCTCAGAGTTCCCTACATCATCCGTGCGTCCGCGCATCACAAGTCCCTGCGTCTCAGGTCCGGCATCACAGGTCCGTGAACTGGTCGAGCAGCGCGGCCGCCGCAGTCACATCATCGGTGAGCGGGCGGTCCACCTGGTCGGAATCGAGCGCGCCGTCCGCGAGCGCGAAGGCCCGGCCGACCGGCAGTTGCGGGTCGGGACGCAGGTCGCGCTGGCGCAAGGCCCGGACGGCGCCGACGAGTTCGCAGCCGACGACATGCCGGTACGCGTCGCCGGCGCGCAGCGCCTGGCGTGCGGCGAGCGAGGCGAAGCTGGCCTGCTCCTCGACGCCCCGCGAGAGCACGGCGTGGCCGAGCGAGGCGGGGGCGGAGAGGGCGCTCAGGTCGCCGAGGGCGGCCCCGGCGGCGTACTCCAGGATCATCACGCCCGAGCTGCCCGGCTCGCCGTCGGCGAGGAAGGGGCGCAGTCGGGTGAAGGCCGGCTCGTTGAGCGCGGAGAGCCGGGAGGTGGACAGCCGGGCGGTCTGCGTGACGGCGAGCCGGAAATGGTCGAGGGCCAGGCCCAGTTGGGACAGGTAGAAGCCGCCGTGGTGGTAGGCGGACATGTCTTCGGGGCAGATCAGCGGATTCTCGGCGGCCGCGTTGATCTCGACGGCGAGCGTACGTTCCAGCAGGTCGGCCGCGTCCTGCGCGGGCCCGTGTATCTGCGGCAGACAGCGGAAGCCGTACGGGTCCTGGATGCGGCCCAGTGGCGGCGTGGGCCGCTCGGGGGCGCCGAGGAGCCGTCGCATGGTGGCGGCGACGGCGTACGAACCGGGGTGCGGGCGGGCCGCGTGGACGGGTTCGGCGTACGCCTCGTACGAGCCGTCGACCGCGAGGAGCGAGAGCGCGCCGACGACCTGGGTGGCGGTGATGAGGCGGCGCAGTTCGTCGAGGGCGAGGGCGGCCTGGCCGAGGGTGAGGGCGTTGCTGCTGATCAGGGCGAGGGCGTCGTTGTTGTCGAGCGGCTGGGCCTCGGGCGGCGTACCGCTTCCGAGCCAGGGCTGCTCGCCCGCCAGAGCGAGGCCCACCTGGGACAGGGCCGCGATGTCGCCCGTACCGACGGAGCCGTACTCGTTGACGACGGGGTACGCGCCGGACTCCAGCGCCTCGCACAGGGCGGTCACGACGGTGGGGCGCAGGCCCGCGCCGCCCGCGAGGAGCTGGTTCGCGCGGACGGCGAGCATGGCGCGTACCTCGCGGGCGGGCAGCGTGGCGCCGATCGCGCCGGCGTGGCTGCGCAGCAGACGCAGGCCGTGGTCGGCGGCGGCTTCGCTGGGCACGGCCTCGGAGCGGTTGGCGCCGACGCCGGTGGAGCGGCCGTAGACGCGGCCGGACGCGGCGAGCTCGCGGGCGGCGTGCCAGGAGTCCTCGACGCGCTTCATGGCCTCGGTGCCGGGGACGGGGCGCGCGACGCCGTCGGCGAGGCGGACGACGTCGGCGACGGGGAGGCTCTGCCCGTCCAGGACGACCACCATGTGGGACGACTTCATTCGCAAACGCCTCCTTTTCGGACAGCTCGTCTCGCCCACCGGTCGGCCGTAACCAGTGATTTACCTCAGAGCATTGACATCTATTCAGACACCAAGAACTCTGCATGACCATATACAGCCCCGGCAAGGGATGGCCGATGATCAAATTTGACGCAGTCCACAAGCGCTTCCCGAACGGCACGACAGCGGTCGACAACCTCAGCCTGGAGATGCCGGAAGGCGGCATCACGGTCCTGGTCGGCTCGTCCGGATGCGGCAAGACGACCACCCTCCGCATGATCAACCGCATGGTCGACCCGACCTCGGGCACCATCCGGGTCGCGGGCAGGGACATCCTCGAAGCAGACGCCGCCGAGCTGCGGCGCGGCATCGGATACGTCATCCAGCAATCGGGGCTCTTCCCGCACCGCACCGTCCTCGACAACATCGCCACCGTCCCGCTGCTGCTGGGGTGGGGCCGCAAGAAGGCGCGGGCCAGGGCCTCGGAACTCCTGGAGACCGTCGGCCTCACCGCCGGCGCGGGCAGGCGTTACCCGCACCAGCTCTCCGGCGGCCAGCAGCAGCGCGTGGGCGTCGCGCGGGCGCTGGCGGCGGACCCGCCCGTACTGCTGATGGACGAACCGTTCGGCGCGGTGGACCCGGTCGTGCGCACCCAGCTCCAGGACGAGCTGCTGCGCCTCCAGCGAGAGCTGAGCAAGACCATCGTCTTCGTCACGCACGACATCGACGAAGCGGTGCGCCTCGGTGACCGCATAGCCGTCTTCCGCACCGGCGGCCACCTCGTCCAGTGCGCCCCGCCCGCCGAGCTGCTGGCCCGCCCGGCCGACGGCTTCGTGGCCGATTTCCTGGGCGCCGAGCGGGGCCTGAAGCTGCTGTCGCTGACCACACTGGCTGATGTCCCGCAGCGGCGTGCGACGACGGTACGGGCCGGCGAGAAGCCGGCGCCGCAGGCCGGCTGGCAGCTTGTCACCTCCGCCGAGGGCAGGCCGCTGGGCTGGCTGGACCCGGCGACAGCGGCCATGTCCGGCACCGGCGGCACGGCGGGTGAGGCCGCGCTGGTACCGGTACGGCCGCTGTCCGACGGGGACTCCCTCCTGTCGGCGCTCAACGAGTCGGTGGCGTCCCCCAGCGGTCTGGTGGCCCGCGTGGACGCGGAGGGCGTCCTCACCGGAGTCACCTCCCGCGAGGAGATCCACGACCGGGCGGGCACGGCGCACGCCACAGCTACCCGCCCGGCGTCACGGGCTGCGGACGAGGCCCCCGCGTCCCACGCGGCACTCCAGCGGCGTACCGCATGACCGTCGAGTGGGCGTGGATATCCGACCACGCGAGCGACCTCGCCACCCTCACCGTCTCCCACCTCCAGGCCGCCCTCACCGCCGTCGCCCTCGGCCTGCTGATCTCGCTCCCGCTGGCCGTCGTCGCCCACCGCATCCGGCCCCTGCGCGGGCTGCTGCTCGGCCTGTCCAACGTCCTGTTCACCATCCCCTCCATCGCGATCTTCGTGCTGCTGCTCCCGGTCACCGGCCTCACCCGCACGACGACGGTCGTCGGCCTGACCGTCTACACGCTGGTCGTGCTGCTCCGTAACACCGTCGAGGGCCTGGACGCCGTACCCGTCAAGGTCCGCGAGGCCGCCAGGGCCATGGGCACCCGCCCCCTGCGCACCCTGCTCACCGTCGAGCTGCCGCTCGCGCTCCCGGTGATCATGGCGGGCGTACGCATCGCGACGGTCATGTCGATCTCGCTGGTGAGCGTCGCGACGTACATAGGCGACGGCGGACTCGGCCAGCTCTTCACCGACGGCTTCCAGCGCAACTTCCCCACCCCCGTGATCACGGGTGTCGTGCTCACCCTCCTGCTCGCGCTGGTCGCGGACGCGCTGCTGGTCGCCGTCCAGTACGTGCTCACTCCCTGGACCAGGAAGCGCGGGGCCTGAATCATGTACGAACTCTTCTCCGACCTCGGCTCCTGGCTGACCAGCGGCGAGCAGTGGGCAGGCCCCGACGGCATCGCGCACCGCCTCGCCGAGCACCTCCAGTACTCGCTCATCGCCACCCTCGTGGCCGCCGTGATCGCGCTGCCCGTCGGCCTGCTCATCGGCCACACCGGCCGGGGCGCCTTCCTCGCCATCAACTTGTCGTCGTTCGGGCGCGCCCTGCCCACCGTCGGCCTGGTCGTGCTGGTCTTCCTGGCGAGTGGTCTGTCCATGACCCCGGTGTACGTCGCGCTGGTCGCCCTCGCCGTGCCCGCCATCGTGACCAACACGTACGCCGGCATGACCGCCGTCGACGCCGACGTGAAGGACGCGGCCCGTGGGCAGGGCATGCGCGCCCACCAGGTCCTCTTCCAGGTCGAACTGCCGCTCGCCCTCCCCCTGATCATGACCGGGCTGCGCCTGGCCCTGATCCAGGTCGTCGCCACCGCCACCATCGCGGCGTACGTCAGCTTCGGCGGCCTGGGCCGGTATGTCTTCGACGGGCTCGCGCAGCGCGACCTCGTGCAGGTGCTGGGCGGGGCGGTGCTGGTCGCCGTCATCGCCGTCGTACTCGACCTGGTCCTGGCCGGACTCCAGCGCGCCCTGTTCCGCCACCGCCACCACGCAGCCCACTGATGGAGCCCTCCATGAACCGCAGGACCCTGCTCGGCGGCCTCTTCGCCACCGCCACCGTCCCCGCCGTCGCCGCGTGCAGCAGCGGCATCACCTCCCTCGAAGGCGAGGGAGGTGCCGGGGCCGGGGGCGGCGGCTCCAGCGCCGACGGCGTCACCATCGGCACCGCCAACTTCACCGAGAACCAGATCCTCGGTCACCTGTACGCCGCCGTGCTCGGCGCCGCCGGGATCAGGACGACCGTCCGTCCGAACCTCGGCACCCGCGAAATCCTCATCCCGGCCCTCAAGGGCGGCGACATCGACCTGCTCCCCGAATACCAGGGCGCGCTCCTGCACTACCTCGACGCGAAGGCGAAGGAGACGGAGGAGGGCGAAATGCAGAACGCCCTCGCCGTCGCGCTCCCCAGGGGCCTCCAGATCCTCCCGTACGGCAGGGCGGAGGACTCCGACGCCTTCGCCGTCACCCGCGAGACGGCCGAGAAGTACGGGCTGAAATCCCTCGCCGACCTGGCCAGGCACAACGGGAAGCTCGTCATCGGCGCGGCCCCCGAGGTGAAGAAGCGCACGGTCGGGGCCGTCGGCCTGAAGGACGAATACGGCGTGGAGTTCAAGGAGTTCAAGTCCCTGGACTCCTCGGGCCCGCTGGTCAAGGGCGCGCTCAAGAAGGGCGACGTGGACGTGGCGAACCTCTTCACCACCGACACGGACATCCTCGCCGAGGGCTGGGTCGTCCTCACCGACCCCAAGAACCTCATCCCCGGCCAGCACGTCGTGCCGCTGATCGCCGACCGCAAGGCGGACTCGACCGTACGCAAGGCACTGGCCCGCCTCGGCAACGCCCTCACGACCGAGGACCTGACCGAGCTCAACCGCCAGGTCGACAAGGACAAGAAGGACCCGGAGGACGTCGCGAACGCCTGGGCCGCCGCCCACCGCCTCACGAAGTAAGGAGAGTCTCTCCATGGCCGATTCCCTGGTCGAGCGCCGCTCGATCGACGGCGTACCGGACAGCGAACGGCACGGCACCGCCTTCAGCCAGTTCACCCTCTGGCTCGGCGCGAACCTCCAGATCACCGCCGTCGTCACCGGCGCGCTCGCGGTCGTGTTCGGCGGCGGAGCCCTGTGGTCGGCCGTCGGCCTGCTCGTCGGCAACGTACTCGGCGGCGCCGTGATGGCCCTGCACTCGGCGCAGGGCCCGAAGCTGGGCCTGCCCCAGATGATCCAGTCCCGCGCCCAGTTCGGCGTCAAGGGAGCCGTGGTCCCCCTCCTCCTGGTCATCGTCATGTACGTCGGCTTCTTCGCCAGCGGCAGCGTGCTGGCCGGCCAGGCGGTCGGTGAACTGACCCGCCTCGGTGACACGGCGGGCATCGTGATCTTCGCGGCGGTCACCGCCGTGATGGCCGCCATCGGCTACCGCGTCATCCACGCGCTCGGGCGGGTGGCGAGCGTCGTCTGCGCGCTGGCGTTCGTGTATCTGGGCTTCCGCCTGCTGGACCGCGTCGACCTCGCAGAGGTCCTGGCGGACCACTCCTTCTCCCTCCCCATGTTCCTGCTGGCGGTGTCGCTGTCCGCGTCCTGGCAACTCGCGTTCGGCCCGTACGTCGCCGACTACTCCCGCTACCTCCCGCGCACGACGAGCGGCCGCGCCACCTTCTGGTGGACGCTCGGCGGCTCGGCGCTGGGGTCGAAGGGGGTGCCCCCACGCCCTTAAGGCTGTGGGGGAGGTCGATGACGTTCGGGGTGCTGGTGGCGGCGACGGCGGGGGACGCGTTCCTGGCGGGGCAGGTGAGTTACGTCGTGGCGCTCGGCGGCACCGGCCTGGTCGCGTCGTTCCTCTACTTCGTGATCGCGCTCGGCAAGCTGACGATCAACGTGCTCAACACGTACGGCGGCTTCATGTCGATGGTGACCGGCATCAGCGGCTTCCGGGGTCAGCGCGTGCTCTCGCCGCGCGGCCGGGCGGCGTACATCGCGGCGATCATGGTGGCGGGCACGGCGGTGGCGCTGCTCGGCAAGGACACCTTCCTGACGTCGTTCAAGGACTTCCTGCTCTTCCTGCTGACGTTCTTCACCCCGTGGTCGGCGATCAACCTGGTCGACTACTACCTGATCTCGCGCGAGCGTTACGACATCCCGGCCCTGTCCGACCCGGACGGCCGCTACGGCGCGTGGCGCTGGGACGCGCTGGCGGTGTACGCCGTGGGCATCGCCGTCCAGCTCCCCTTCCTGGTCACCCACTTCTACACCGGGCCGCTGGTGGCCCCACTGGGCGGCGCGGACATCTCGTGGGTGGTGGGCCTGGCCGTACCGGCACTGCTGTACTGGCTGCTGGCGCGGCGCGACACGTCGCACATCCCGGACCGGACGCTGCTGCCGCCGGCTTGAGGCTCTCGGGGAGGGGGGCCAAAAAGATATCGCGGGGACCGCCGCACCCCCGGTTGCCCAGGGGGCGGGACGACGGCGGTCCCCGCGAGGGACACGGGCCGGGTTCAGGGCCGGCTTCGTGTCCAGGCGTCCATGGAGTTCCGGGAGCCGCTCCGTTGTCCTTGACGCCGACAACAACCAAGGTGCCCGAGGCGTGTTAAGCCAGTGCTGCGCGGACGTGTCACCCTCGTACCACTTTCGCGAAGCTGCGGCGTCCGGCCTCCCGGCTCAGAGCCCGGCCCAGATCCCCGGCGCCCCCCTGGCCCAACTCCCGCTACGACCCCTGGGGCTTCGCCAGGAAGGCCAGCAGGTCCTGCCTGCTCACCACACCCGTCGGCTTCCCCTCGACCAGCACAATGGCCGCGTCGTGCTGCCCCTTGCCGCCCAGCACGGCCATCAGGTCCTCCACCGGCTCGCCGGAGCCGACCTGCGGCAGCGGCGGGCTCATGTGCTGCTCCAGCCGGTCCCCGAGCTGCGCGCGCTGCGCGAACACGGCGTTCAGCAGCTCGCGTTCGACGACCGAGCCGATGACCTCCGCGGCCATCACGTCCGGGTGGCCCGCGCCGGGCTTCACGATCGGCATCTGCGAGACGCCGTACTCGCGCAGTACCTCGATCGCCTGACCCACCGTCTCCTCCGGGTGCATGTGCACCAGGCTCGGCATGTCGCCCTCCTTGTACCGCAGGACGTCACCGACGCTCGCGTGCGGCCCCGACTCCTCCAGGAAGCCGTAGTCCGCCATCCACTCGTCGTTGAAGATCTTGCTGAGGTAGCCGCGGCCGCTGTCCGGCAGCAGTACGACCACGACGTCGTCGGGGCCGAGCCGCTCGGCCACCCGCAGCGCGGCGACGACCGCCATGCCGCAGGAGCCGCCGACAAGGAGTCCCTCCTCCTTGGCGAGGCGGCGCGTCATCTGGAACGAGTCCTTGTCCGACACCGCGACGATCTCGTCCGTGACACTCGCGTCGTACGCCGACGGCCAGAAGTCCTCACCGACACCCTCGACGAGGTACGGCCGCCCCGAACCGCCCGAGTACACCGAGCCCTCGGGGTCCGCGCCGATGATCCTGACCTTGCCGCCGCTGGCTTCCTTCAGGTAGCGGCCGGTCCCGGTGATCGTGCCGCCGGTGCCGACGCCCGCGACGAAGTGCGTGATCTTCCCGTCCGTCTGCGTCCACAGCTCGGGACCGGTCGTCTCGTAATGCGAGCGCGGGTTGTTCGGGTTGCTGTACTGGTCGGGCTTCCAGGCGCCCGGCGTCTCGCTGACCAGCCGGTCGGAGACGTTGTAGTACGAGTCGGGGTGCTCGGGGTCGACAGCGGTGGGGCAGACGACGACCTCGGCGCCGTACGCGCGCAGCACATTGATCTTGTCCGTGGACACCTTGTCCGGGCAGACGAAGATGCACTTGTAACCCTTCTGCTGGGCCACGATCGCAAGGCCGACACCGGTATTGCCGGACGTCGGCTCGACGATCGTGCCGCCGGGCTTGAGCGCGCCGCTCTCCTCCGCCGCCTCGATCATGCGCAGGGCGATCCGGTCCTTCACGGATCCGCCGGGATTGAAGTACTCGACCTTGGCCAGGACTGTTGCCTGGATGCCGGCCGTCACGCTGCCCAGCCTCACAAGCGGGGTGTTGCCGACGAGGGTGATCATCGAGTCGTGAAATTGCACGATGCGCTCCGGGTTCTCCGTAATGGTGCCGCCCAGCGTAAAGGGCCGACAACGGCGCGTTCACGTTCGGGCGCGATTGAAGAGCGCCCACTACCGGGCAGTAAGCACTTGAGCGGAGCGAGCGGGAGGCTTCGAGGCCTGGAGGAGGTGGCTGCGACTGTGTCGAGAGCAAGGGTGGCACGGCGGATCGCCGCTGGCGCGGCGTACGGAGGGGGCGGGATCGGGCTGGTCGGCGCGGCGGCGGTCGGGATCTTCCTTGCCGAGGTGCAACTGGCCAAGCGGTCGGTGGGCGGCGGGCGGGCGCCCGTACCGCCACTGGCGGACGGTCTGTACGGGATGCCGCTGGCCGGGTATCCCATGGACGCCCCGCTGCGGCTCGCGATGCTCGGGGACTCGACGGCGGCCGGGCAGGGCGTGCGCCGGGCCGGGCAGACGCCGGGGGCGCTCCTCGCGTCCGGTCTGGCGGCGGTGGCGGAACGGCCGGTCGTGCTGCGCAATGTGGCGCAGCCCGGAGCGCAGTCGGACGACCTGGAGCGGCAGGTCACGGTCGTACTGGCGGACCGGGAGCGGCTTCCCGACGTCTGCGTGATCATGATCGGCGCGAACGACGTCACGCACCGGATGCCGCCCACGCAGTCCGTCCGTTATCTCGCTTCGGCGGTACGCCGCCTGCGCACGGCGGGGGCGGAGGTGGTCGTCGGCACCTGTCCCGACCTGGGCACGATCGAACCCGTCTACCAGCCGCTGCGGTGGCTGGCCCGGCGGGTGTCGCGGCAGCTCGCGGCGGCGCAGACGATCGGGGCGGTGGAGCAGGGCGGGCGGACGGTGTCGCTGGGCGACTTGCTGGGGCCGGAGTTCCTCGCGAACCCCCGCGAGCTCTTCGGCCCCGACAACTACCACCCCTCGGCGGAGGGCTACGCGACCGCGGCGATGGCCGTACTGCCGACGGTGTGCGCGGCGCTCGGACTGTGGCCGGAGTCGGACCGGCTGGACGCCTCGCGGGACGAGGACATGCTGCCGGTGGCGAAGGCGGCGGCGGAGGCGGCGTCTGCCGCCGGCACGGAGGTTACGGCCGCCCGCGCGCCCTGGGCCCTCCTGAAGCACCGCCGCCGCCGGCGCCTCCCGGCCACAACGGAACCGGCCCCCTCCCCCTCGGAGCCGCGCCGGGCGCTTTGAGGGGGAGGGGGCGCGCGGGGGCGGGTCCGGCGCGGGTTGCCTGTGGCGCGGGTTGCCTGTGGCGCTGCGGGGGAGGGCTGGGGCAGCGCCCCTCTCACGGCGGAGCCGCACAATGTCACAGTGGGAAGGGGCGGGGAGGGGAAACAACCCACGCCCCACTGAGCGGGCGCTTAGAAAAGAGGCCCGCATCACATCGTCCGCACGATGACCCGAGCCATACGTGCGGGTAACTTCCCAATCAGCCGTGCCCACTCGCCTCGCCCTCATGGAGCCGTCATGCCCGAAGCCGTGATCGTTTCCACCGCCCGTTCGCCCATCGGCCGCGCCTTCAAGGGCTCGCTGAAGGACCTGCGGCCCGACGATCTGACCGCCACCATCGTGCAGGCCGCCCTCGCCAAGGTGCCCGAGCTCGACCCCCGCGACATCGACGACCTCATGCTCGGCTGCGGCCTCCCCGGCGGCGAGCAGGGGCACAACCTGGGCCGGATCGTCGCCGTACAGATGGGCATGGACCACCTTCCGGGCTGCACCATCACCCGGTACTGCTCCTCCTCCCTCCAGACCTCCCGCATGGCGCTGCACGCCATCAAGGCCGGCGAGGGCGACGTCTTCATCTCCGCCGGTGTCGAGATGGTGTCCCGCTCCGTCAAGGGCAGCTCGGACGGCATGCCCGACACCCACAACCCGGTGTTCGCCGAGGCGGAGGCCCGTACCGCCGCCGTCGCGCAGAGCGAGGGCGCCGACTGGCACGACCCGCGCGAGGACGGTCTCGTCCCGGACGCGTACATCGCCATGGGCCAGACCGCCGAGAACCTCGCCCGTCTCAAGGGCATCAGCCGCGCCGAGATGGACGAGTTCGGCGTACGGTCGCAGAACCTCGCCGAGCAGGCCATCAAGAACGGCTTCTGGGAGCGCGAGATCACCCCGGTCACGACCCCCGACGGGACCGTCGTGTCGCAGGACGACGGGCCGCGCGTCGGCGTCACCCTCGAAGGCGTCCAGGGCCTCAAGCCCGTCTTCCGCCCCGACGGCCGTGTCACCGCCGCCAACTGCTGCCCGCTCAACGACGGCGCCGCCGCCCTCGTCATCATGAGCGACACCAAGGCGCGGGAGCTGGGGCTGACGCCGCTGGCGCGGATCGTCTCGACGGGTGTCTCGGGGCTGTCGCCCGAGATCATGGGCTACGGCCCGGTCGAGGCCAGCAAGCAGGCGCTCAAGCGCGCCGGGCTGAGCATCGGCGACATCGACCTCGCGGAGATCAACGAGGCCTTCGCCGCCCAGGTCATCCCGTCCTACCAGGACCTCGGCCTGGACCTGGACAAGCTCAATGTCAACGGTGGCGCCATCGCCGTCGGCCACCCCTTCGGCATGACCGGCGCGCGCATCACCGGCACGCTGATCAACAGCCTCCAGTTCCACGACAAGCAGTTCGGCCTGGAGACGATGTGCGTGGGCGGCGGCCAGGGCATGGCCATGGTCATCGAGCGCCTCAGCTGACCGTCCCCGCCACCCCGGCCGCACCCGGTTCGTAACCCAATCTCCCCCAGGATGTGATGTATCTCCTGGGGGAGAGGCATACCCCCAGGTCAAGGGTGGTTACTGGCGAAACCGCCAAGCAAAAGACCTGTCCATTTCGTGACGTAATGCACTGACAGATGGCGCGCACTCACCTCAAGCTGATGTAGGAAGTCGGGGGATCGATGAAACCGGGAGTACGTCAGTGAGCGCCATGCCTCTTGCCCTGTTGCTGACCACAGCCGCCGCCACGGCCGTGGGCGCCGCTGCTCTGCACGCAGTCCACGGACTGCGCAAGCAGGTCAAGGCCCTGCGTACCGAGCTGACGGCCGCGGCCGCGTTCGGCCGTTCCGGGGCCGCCGTCCCCCAGCAGACCCGTGCCGCCGACGCGGAGGGCATACGGGAGGCCGTAGCCGAAGCGCTCGCCGAGGAGCGTGAGCGCGAGCTGGCCGAGGCCCGTGCCTTCTGGGCCGCGCAGGAGGCCCGCGACGCCGCGGACGCCCCTTCGCTGCTGGGCGGTCTGACCGGTCTCGGGGACGAGACGCCCCCGTTCTTCGTCCCGCGCCAGGCGGACTTCACCGGCCTTGAGTCGTTCGACGCGTACGAGGCGCTCGAATCCCTCGACGGCCCCGACGCCATGGAAGCCCTGGACGCTCTCGACGACCTGGAGCCGGCCGACGCCTTCCCCGAGGACTCCGCCGAGCTCGCGGCCGCCCGCCGCCGCCACCCCTCGCACCCCGACTTCGTACCGGTCCAGACACCCGTCGTGGCCGACCACGAGCGCACCGTGACCCGCCTGGAAGAGCTCGCGGCCGCCCGCACCGCGCTCGCCGACGTGCGCCCCGGTCCCCTCGGCACCCTCGACGTGTACGTCTTCACTGACGGTACGACGCTCTGTATGACCCCCGGCCACCGCGAGACCGCCGAGCGCCTCGCCGAGTTCGTACGCGGCGGCGAGTCCCCGGTGCTGCTCGGCGGCTCCGGCATCTCCGGTGCGTACGCCCTGACCTTCTCCTGCGGCGAGGAAAGCGTCTACATCCTCGCCGACCGGGTCATCGCGTCGATCTAGCTTTCCGCCCCGCTCAGACCCCGGCGCTCAGACCCCGGCGCGCGCCGCCGCGGCCTTCACCAGACGCACGGCCTCGTCCAGTCCGGCCTCGGCCGACGGGGCCGTTTCCAGCGCCTGAGCCACATCATGACCGGCGACCGTCAGTTGGTCGGCCACCGCGAACACGCCGGCGTCCGGCATGATCCGCGGCTCTGCCCCCGGCTCCTCGACCCGCTGCGCCCGTACGGACAATTCCCTGGCCAGAGCGAGCCCTTCGGCGGCGGCGCCGCGCTGCAGGCGGCTCTGCGGGGCGGCGCGCAGCCGGTCGGCGAATCGGTCCACGGCGGCGGTCAGGGGCGTTGTATCGAGCACGCCGCGACCCTACGCGCCCACACGGGACTGTTGCCAACGGGCGAACACTCAGGCACGGTGACATGAAGGAGCACTCGCGCAATGCGTCCGGAGGCGCCGAATGTCCCAAGTCTTCTCCGAAGAGACCCATCAGAACCTGCTCTCCCGAATCCCCCACTGCACCGGTCGTGAAGTGTCCGACTGGCTCCGCGCCGTGGACGACGGCCCAGCCCTCTTCCGCTTCGACGAGAAGGTGAGCTGGCTCCGCAGTGAACACAATCTCGCCTACGGCCACGCGAAAGCGATCATCCACGAGTACGACCTGAGGCGCGCCGCCCGCCGATTGCTCTAGATCCGTCGGCCCTCGCGGCCGTCGGCATGCGGAAGGGCCCGCCCGGCGAATGCCGGACGGGCCCTTCCGCATGTGCCCGGGGGCGACTGGCTGTGCTAGTCGTCGCCGCTGAGGATGGAGACCAGCCGCAGCATCTCCAGGTAGATCCACACCAGGGTCAGGGTGAGGCCGAAGGCCGCCATCCAGGACTCCTCGCGCGGAGCGCCGTACGCGACGCCGTCCTCGACCTGCTTGAAGTCCATGGCGAGGAAGAACGCGCCGAGCAGGACACCGACGACCCCGAAGATGACGCCCATCCAACCGCTGCGGAAGCCGAGGCCGTCACCGCCGCCGAACACCATGAACAGCAGGTTCACGGAGGTCAGGACGATGAAGCTGATCGCGGCGATCATCAGGTAGCGCGTGAAGCGCTGGGTGACCCGGATGATCCGGGTCTTGTACAGGAAGAGCATGGTGACGAAGACCGCCATCGTGCCCAGCACCGCCTGCATCGGCGCGCCGTCGGCCACGTACGTGTTCACGTAGTTGCTGAGGGCGCCGAGGAAGATGCCCTCGAAAGCGGCGTACGCCAGGATCAGCGCCGGAACGGGCTTCTGCTTGAAGGACTGGACCAGCCCGAGCACCATCGCCACGAGAGCGGCGCCGATGGCCAGGCCGAGGCCGACATTCATCACCCATGCGACGGTGGCGCCGGCGACCACGAGGCCAAGCGTGATGCCCGTCCGCGCGACGACGTCGTCCATCGTCATGACGTTGCCGCGTACGGGCGCCTGCGGGGCGCCGTACTGCGTGTCCTGGGGGGCGTAGGGGTTCGTCGCGTAAGGGTTCGTCGCGTACGGGTTCGCCGGGGCGCCCTGGGCGTACGGGTTGCCCTGCGCCGTACCGACGGCGGGGCCCCCGGCCTGCGGTGCCGCGTTGAAGCCCGCAGTGCCGTTGTCGCGGCTGAAGCCCCGTCGCGAGAAGACCGGGTTGCTGCTCCTCATCTCACTCCTCCATGGCCACCCTGCGTGGCCTTGGGACAAGAGTAATGGGAAAGCAAAAGGAACACCCTAGTGCCAGGGGAGGATCTTTCACCCGGCCGATGGCGAACCGGAGGCATGCCTGAGTCAGCTCCCGCGTACCCCTTGGGCGAGCTCGCCCGCCAGCGCCCGTACGGCGGCCAGCCCGGCGGGCAGGTCCGGCGCGTCAAGGAGCAGCTTCACGAAGGCCGAGCCGACGATCACGCCGTCGGCGAAGGCGGCGACCTCCTTGGCCTGTACGGCGTTGGAGACCCCGAGCCCGACGCAGACCGGAAGCCCGGTGGTGGCGCGGGTGCGGCGCACCAGCTCCTGGGCCTGGTCGCCCACCGATTCGCGGGTCCCTGTGACGCCCATCAGCGAGGAGGCGTAGACGAAGCCGGAACCGGCCGCGGTGATGGTCGCCAGGCGTTCGTCCTTGCTGCTGGGTGCGACCACGAAGACCGTGGCCAGGCCGTGCTTCTCGGCGTGCTCGCGCCACAGCGCGGACTCCTGCACCGGCAGGTCGGGCAGGATGCAGCCCGCGCCGCCCGCCTGCGCCAGCTCCGCCGTGAAGCGCTCCACGCCGTAGCGGTCGATCGGGTTCCAGTACGTCATGACGAGCACCGGCGCCCCGGTCGCCTCGTGCGCCTCCCGAACCGTCCGCAGCACGTCGGCGATCTTCACCCCGCCACGCAGGGCGATGTCGTCGGCGGTCTGGATGACCGGGCCGTCGAGCACCGGGTCGCTGTGCGGCAGCCCGATCTCGACGATGTCCGCGCCGCCCGCGACGACCGCCTTGACCGCGTCGATGCCGCCGTCCACGGTCGGGAACCCGGCCGGGAGGTAGGCGATGAGGGCGGCCCGGTCCTCGGACCCGGCCTTGGCGAGCGTGTCGCTCAGCAACTGGATGCGTCCGGTCTTGTCACTGGCCGTGCTCACTTGTTCTCTCCCTCGGAGTCGTACAGCCCGAAGTAGCGGGCGGCCGTGTCCATGTCCTTGTCGCCGCGCCCGGACAGGTTGACCACGATCAGGCCGTCCTTGCCGAGCTCCCTGCCCAGGCCGAGGGCGCCGGCCAGGGCGTGCGCGGACTCGATCGCCGGGATGATGCCCTCGGTGCGCGAGAGCAGGCGCAGGGCCTGCATCGCCTGGTCGTCGGTGATCGCGCGGTACTCGCCGCGTCCGGTGTCCTTGAGGTACGCGTGCTCCGGGCCGATGCCGGGGTAGTCGAGACCCGCCGAGATGGAGTACGGCTCGGTGATCTGGCCCTCCTCGTCCTGGAGGACGTACGACCGCGAGCCGTGCAGGATGCCGGGCTCACCGGCGGACAGGGTGGCCGCGTGCTCGCCGGTCTCGATGCCGTGCCCGGCGGGCTCGAATCCGACCAGGCGTACGCCCGTGTCGGGGATGAAGGCGTGGAAGAGGCCGATGGCGTTGGAGCCGCCGCCGACGCAGGCCGCGACGGCGTCGGGCAGGCGTCCGGCGCGCTCCAGGATCTGGCGGCGGGCCTCGACGCCGATGACCCGGTGGAAGTCGCGGACCATGGCGGGGAAGGGGTGCGGTCCGGCGACCGTGCCGAAGAGGTAGTGCGTACGGTCGACGTTGGCGACCCAGTCGCGAAACGCCTCGTTGATGGCGTCCTTCAGGGTGCGGCTGCCGGACTTCACGGCGACGACCTCGGCGCCGAGCATCCGCATCCGGGCCACGTTCAGCGCCTGGCGCTGGGTGTCGATCTCGCCCATGTAGATGGTGCATTCGAGACCGAACAGGGCGCACGCGGTGGCGGTGGCCACCCCGTGCTGTCCGGCGCCGGTCTCCGCGATCACACGCGTCTTGCCCATGCGCTTGGTGAGCAGCGCCTGGCCGAGAACGTTGTTGATCTTGTGCGAGCCGGTGTGGTTGAGGTCCTCCCGTTTGAGGAAGATCCGCGCGCCGCCCGCGTGTTCGGCGAAGCGGGGCACCTCGGTGAGGGAGCTGGGGCGGCCGGTGTAGTTGACGAGCAGATCGTTCAGCTCGGCCGCGAACTCCGGGTCGGACTTGGCCTTGTCGTAGACGGCGGCGACCTCGTCGACCGCGGCGACGAGCGCCTCCGGGATGAACTTGCCGCCGAAGTCACCGAAGTAACCCCCGGCGTTGGGAACGTGCCCCTCCGGTGCGGGAACGAACGAGGTGGCCGGCGTGTCGGTGGTCGTCGTCATGACCTCTCCTGAGTGGTTCCGTGCGCTTGCGAGTTCTTCAGTTCCGCCACCGCCGCCGCCGGGTCGGCCGAGCGCATCAAGGTCTCCCCGACCAGCACCGCGTCCGCCCCGTCGGCGCGCAGCCGCCGGGCGTCCGCCGGGCTTCGTACGCCGCTCTCCGCGACCAGCACACGGTCCGCCGGGACTTGCGCCCGGAGCCGGCCGGTGAGGCCGAGGTCGATCCGGAAGTCCCGCAGATCGCGGTGGTTGACGCCGATGTTGCGGGCGCCGAGGCCGACCGCGGTGCGCGCCTCGGTCTCGTCGTGGACCTCCACCAGGACGTGCAGGCCGTGGTCTTCGGCGTAGGCGTACAGCTCGGCCAGCCGGTCCTCGGTGAGGGCGGCGACCACGAGCAGGACCGCGTCCGCGCCGTACGCCCGGGCCTCGGCGATCTGGTACTCGTCGACGATGAAGTCCTTGCGCATGACGGGCAGGCCCACGGCCTCCCGTGCGGTCGCGAGGTCCGCCGGGTGGCCGCCGAAGCCCTCGGTGTGCGCGAGGACGGAGAGGGCGCAGGCGCCGCCGGCCTCGTAACTCCGGGCCAGCTCGGCGGGCCGGTAGTCGTCGGTGAGGGGGCCCTTCAGCGGGCTGCGGGGCTTGAGCTCGGCGACGACGCCCAGCCCCGGAGCCCGCAGAGCCGCGCCGAAGTCCCGTACGGCGGGGGCGGCCTGTGCTCTGCTCTCCACCTCGGTCAGAGGGACCTCGGCCCTGCGGGCCGCCGTCTGGCGGTGCGCGGCCCGGATCAGCTCCCCGAGCAGGTCGGGCATGACGGACTGGCTGGTCAACGTGGTGCTCCTTGTTCGCGTCGCGGTGTCATGCGGCGGCCTGTGCGGCGGGCCGGGCGCCCGCCGCCACCCACCTGTCCAGGACAGCGGCCGCGTGGCCGCTGTCGATGGCCTCGGCGGCCCGTGCGATGCCCGCCTGCCAGTCCTCGCACTGCCCGGCCGCGCGCAGTGCGGCGGCCGTGTTGAGCAGCACGATGTCCCGGCGCGGGCCGGGTTCGCCCGCGAGGATCCGGCGTACGGTCTCCGCGTTGGCGGCCGCGTCGCCGCCCCGCAGGTCCGCCAGGGTGGCGCGGGCGAGGCCCAGGTCGGCGGGGTCGAGCCGGTAGGAGGTGGTGCTGCCGTCGGTCAGTTCCACCACGCGCGACGGCGAGCAGGTGCTCAGCTCGTCCAGGCCGTCGTCGGCGCAGAACACCAGGGCGCGTTCGGTGCCGAGCCGGTGCAGGACTTCGGCCATCACTTCGAGCAGGGCCGGGTCGGACACCCCGAGGGTCTGGTAGCGGGCGCCGGCCGGGTTGCACAGCGGCCCGAGCACGTTGAAGACGGTCCGTACGCCCAGTTCCCGGCGGGGCCCGGCCGCGTACCGGAAGGCGGGCTGGAAGACCGGCGCGAACAGGAAGGTGATGCCGACCTCGGCCAGGCAGGCCGCGGCCTCGGCCGGTCCCAGGTCGATGCGTACGCCCAGCGCTTCGAGGACGTCGGCGCTGCCGCAGGTGGAGGAAGCACTGCGGTTGCCGTGTTTCGCGACCGGGACGCCGCAGGCCGCGGCGACGACGGCCGCGGTGGTGGAGATGTTGAACGTGTCGTGGCCGTCGCCGCCGGTGCCGCAGGTGTCCAGGACCCGGCCGTCGCCGGTCAGGCGGGCGCCGAAGGCGCGGGCGGTGGCGACCAGTCCGACGATCTCCTCGATGTCGGCGCGCCGGGCGGACAGCGCCATGGCGAAGCCGGCTATCTGGCCGGGGGTGGCTTGCCCGCCGAGTACGGCGGCCATGGCCCGGCCGGCCTGTTCGCGGGTGAGCCGGCCGCCCTCGGCCAGGGTGCGCAGCGCGGTTTTCACCGGACCCCCTCAAGTGGGTGTGAGTGGAGCTGTTCTACGGACTCGACGAAGTTGACGACGATGCGCATGCCCTGCTCGGTGAGGACGGACTCGGGGTGGAACTGCACCCCGTACGTCGGATGGGTGCGATGGCGCAGACCCATGACCGTGCCGTCCTGGGCCCAGGCGTTGGCGATGAGCTCGTCGGGAAGGGTCGTGCTGTCGACGGCGAGCGAGTGGTAGCGGGTGGCGGTGAACGGGTCGGGCAGGCCGGCGAGGACGCCGGTGCCGTCATGCCGTACACGTTCCGTTTTGCCGTGCACCGGGCCCACCCGCGCCACGTCGGCGCCGAATGCCCCCGCGATGGACTGGTGGCCCAGGCAGACGCCGAGCAGGGGGAGGCGGCCGCTGAGGTCGCGGGCGGCGGCGAGACTGACGCCGGCCCGGGCCGGGGTGCCGGGGCCGGGCGAGATCAGGACGGCGTCGTGGGCGGCGAGTTCACCGGTGGTGACGCTGTCGTTGCGGTGGACGACGGGTTCGGCGCCGGCCTGCGCGAGGTACTGGACCAGGTTGTACGTAAAGGAGTCGTAGTTGTCGACGACGGCGACGCGGACCGGGACACGGGCCTGCCGGCTCGTGCGGAGGTGGCTCATGCGGAGGCCTCCGCCCGTTCCACGGCGGCGAACAGGGCCTGCGCCTTGTTGAGCGTCTCGCGGTACTCGGCGGCCGGGTCGGAGTCGGCGACCACCCCGGCGCCGGCCTGGACCCAGGCCTTCCCGTCGGCGATGACCAGGGTGCGCAGGGCGATCGCCGTGTCCAGGCTGCCGCCGGTGCCGATGAAGCCGAGGGCGCCGCCGTAGACGCCGCGCCGCTCGTCCTCCAGCTCGGCGATGATCTCCATGGCCCGGATCTTGGGGGCGCCGGAGACGGTGCCCGCCGGGAAGGTGGAGCGCAGCGCGTCCAGCGGGGTGCGGCCGTCGGCGAGGTCTCCGCTGACGGTCGAGGACAGGTGCATGACGTGCGAGTAGCGCTCGACCTCCATCAGCTTGTCCACCCGTACGGTGCCGGGCGCGGCGATCCGGCCGATGTCGTTGCGGCCGAGGTCCACGAGCATGACGTGCTCGGCGCGTTCCTTCTCGTCCGCGAGCAGCTCGGCCTCCAGGGCGGCGTCGGTCGCGGCGTCGGTGCCGCGCCAGCGGGTACCGGCGAGCGGGCGGGTCTGCGCCCTGCCGTCCTCGACCTTCACCAGCAGTTCCGGTGAGGCGCCGATGACGTGTCGGCCGCCGCCGACGGCGAGGTGGAACATGTACGGTGACGGGTTGACGGCGCGCAGGTGGCGGTAGACGTCGAGGGGTTCGGCGGCGAGCGGCTTGGTGAACCGCTGGGAGAGCACGACCTGGAAGATGTCGCCGGCCCGGATGTACTCGCGGGCGGTTTCGACCATGTCGAGGAAGCGTTCCTCGCTGGTGTGCGCGCGCCAGGCGGAACGGTCCTGCTGTTCGGCGGTACGGGCGGGGGCGAGCGGTCTCGCCCCGCCGCCGCCCGGACCGTGAGGCTGGTGCGGCTGGTCGGTGAACAGCCGGTCGCGGGTGGCGGCGAGCCGGCCGGCGGCGTCCTCGTACGTCTCGGCGGCGGTGTCGTGGAGTGTGGTGATCAGCAGCCGGCGGGTGGCGTGGTCGAACACGACCAGGTCGTCGGCCTGCAGGAACACCGACTCCGGCATGCCCGGACCGGGTCCGGCGGCAGTGGGGAGGCTCTCGAAGTGGCGGGCGCTCTCGTAACCGAGGTAGCCGACTGCGCCGCCGTGGAAGGGCGGCAGGCCTGGGACGCGCGCGACGTCGCGGTCGGCCAGTGGCCGCAGTGCGACGAGCGGGTCACCGTCGCCGAGCGGGACCGGGCGGGTGTGGTGCGCGATGTACGAGTAGCGGGCGACCGCGACGCTGTTGTCGGTCCCGATGACGCTCTCCAGCAGCAGACCGGGCTCCTCCAGGCCGGGGCCGCACAGCCGGGCGAACGCGGTGACCGGGGAGAGGGTGTCGGCGAGCAGCTCGATGTAGAGCGGAACGTAGGCGTGCGCGGCGGCCAGGACACGTGCAGCTTCGGGTCCGGGAACGACGCCCGCGACGACAGGGGCGGAAAAGGCGACAGGAGAGGTCACGCGCCGGCCTCCGCTCTCGGTAGCGGGTCCACCGCACGGTCCACGACGGCTTCGGCACGGTCGAGGGCCTGCCCGCAGGCGTCCTCGTCCGGTCCGGTGGCGATCAGCGCGGCCAGCCGCGGGATGGCCTGACGGGGCGGCAGCAGCAGCGTGGTGCCGGGCTCGGCGAGGACGGCGGTGTGCGCGATGCCGGGTACGGCCGCGGCGTCGGTGAGGTCGAGCGCGCGGGCGTCGCCGTCGGTGTCGGCGTAGACGAACCGGACTTCGGCGGTGCGGTCGTGGGTCGGGGTGAGGTCGGGAAGGCGGCCGAAGGACAGTTCGGCGGCGGCCCTCACCAGGTCGATGCCGGTGGCGAAGGTGCTGATGAAGGGGATGAGGTCGCCGCCGAGCCGGGCGTTGAGCTCGATGAGGCGCGGGCCGCGTGAGGTGAGGCGGACCTCGGCGTGGGTGACGCCCGTGGTGACGCCGAGCACCTGGTGGGCGCCGGTCACCAGGGCGCGTACCTCGTCCGCCCATGGTTCGTCGTCGTACGAGGCGGTGACGAGGTGGCCGACTTCCTCGAAGTACGGCGTGAAACCGAGCCGCTTGCGGGCGATGTGGACGATGTGGACGCCGCCGTCGTGGACGGCGCTGTCGATGCTGATCTCGGGGCCGTCGAGGTACTCCTCGACGAGGATGCCGTGGCCGGTGGGGAGCGTGGCGAAGGCGGCACCGTCGGCGAGCGCGAAGGCTTCCCGTACCTGACTCTCGTCGTCGGCGCGGGTCACACCGATGCTCCCGGCGAGGGCGCGGGGCTTGAGGACGACGGGATAGCCGAACTCGCCGGCGGCGGCGACGGCTTGGTCCGCGGTGGTGACGAGCCGGTGGCGGACGGCCGGGAGGCCGGCCTCGGCCATCAGCGAGCGGGTGGCGTACTTGTCGCGGCAGTGGCGGGCGGCCTCGGCGGAGAGCTGGGGCAGTCCGAGCTTGGCGGCGGCCTCGGCGGTGGCTTCGACCGCGGTCTCGTCCCAGGTCAGCAGGGCCAGGGGGGCGTTTTCGGGGCCCGCGAGACGGAGTACGGCATCGGCGATCGCGACCGGATCGGACAGGTCGGTGACGACGTACGAGTCGAGGTAGTCGCGCTGCCAGGTCGGCTCGGCGGAAAGCACCGCGCAGAGCGTGTAGTGCGCGTGCAGGGACTGGAAGGAGTACTCGCGGTACGGGCGGCCGCCGCTGCCGACGACGACCAGGCGCTCGGCGGAGACACCGGCGGAAACAGGCGCGGACTGCGGGGACGGTGACGGCGGGGACGGTGACGACAGAGACGGTGACGGCAGGGACGGTGCGGTCATGGCTGCTCCTCTCAGGCCTGGGCCGGGGCGGCGTCGGTGTCGGCGAGCAGCTTGGCCAGCTCGTCGAGTACGCCGGTCAGTTCGCCGGCGAGACCGGCCGGGGCCCGGAACCCGTCGGGGCCGGTCAGGTCCGCGATGCCGGGGACGGAGATGCTGCGCTCGGTGGGGCGGAAGCCGATGCGGGCGAGGATCGGCCGGAGTGCCTCGACGGCGGGTGCGCCGCCGGAGGGGCCGGCGGTGTAGCTGAGGAGGGCGACCGGCTTGCCCTGCCACTCGTGGTGGAGGAAGTCGACGGCGTTCTTCAGCGGTGCGGTGAAGGTGCCGTTGTACATCGGCATCACGAAGACGTAGGCGTCGCCGCGGGAGACCGTGGCGCTCCAGTCCTTGGTGTGCTGGTGGACGTACGCGGCTTCGGAGGGGTGCTCGGGCTCGTCGAGGAAGGGCAGGCCGATCTCGGCGAGGTCGAGGGTCTCGATGTCGAAACCGCCGTGGCGGCGGGCTTCTTCGATGGCCCAGGCGGCGACGGAGGGGCCGACGCGGCCGGGGCGGGTGCTGGCGATGACGAACTGCAGGCGGGGCATGGGCTGTTCTCCCTTGTGGACGGTCCGGTGTCACCGCGGATCGTCCGGAGGGGCGCGGGGCCCCTGCAGTGAGCAGTAGGTAAGCAGCAGGCCGGGCGGTGCGCAACCGGCGCGACCCGCCACCCTCGCGGTACGCCCCTTTCTGCCCCGTTCTGTCCGCCGGGACCTCCCTGGCGTATTCACGACAGCCGTAAACGCGCGGCCCGGCAGGCGGCGCCGGCGGCCGCGCCCGGTGCCACAGTGAAATCACGTCACCGCGGATCGCCCCAACGCTCGCATCCATTTCGCGTTCTTCACGTTCACGCGATTCCCCATTGCCCCGTTTTCCCGTCCACCCGGTATTTCCGGTGCCGCCGCCGCATTCGGCGGCTTCCCCTTCGCGCCGCGATCCGGCATGCCCTGATCCGGCAGAAATGGAGACCGCCCATGGAGAATTCAGCCACCGTCCGCTACCTCTCTGAATCAGCGGACCCGGACAGCGGACTGCGCACCCTCACCGCGCAGACCACCGTCCCCGCCGAATACGACAAGGCGTACGGGCACGTGCTGCTGCCCCGCCCGATCTTCGTCTCCGAGCGTGAGATCCGCGCCTTCGCCGACGACCTCGCCGCCGTCTTCCGGACCCTCGTCTCGCTGCCGCGCCGCTGCTTCGACGGCGACCTGGCGCGCTACGGCGCGGCCATCGGACTGCCGCCGGAGCTGATCGAGGTGATGAGCGAGGGCGCGACCGGCGACCCCCTGCTGTACGCCCGCGCCGACGCCTTCCACGACGGCACCGGCTTCCGGCTGCTGGAGCTGAACGTCGGCAGCGAGCTCGGCGGCGTCGACAGCGCCCAGCTCAACCGCGCCTTCCTGGACGTGCCCGCCTTCCGCTCCTTCGCCGAGGCCAACGCCCTGGGGCACACCGACACCATGGACCACCTGGTGGCCGAGCTGCGCGCGGCGGCCGCGGGCGTGGGCGCCGACCCGGTGAGCCCGGTGGTGGCGCTCATCGAGGGGCCGGGCGCGCTCGGCGACCACGACAGCGTGTTCCTCTCCATCCAGGAGGACATGAGCCGGCACGGCATCGAGCTGCTGCTCGGCGAGATCCAGGAGCTGACCGAGGGCGCGGACGGCAAGCTCGTCCTGCGCGGCCGCCCCGTCGATGTCGTCCTGCGCTACTTCGCCGCCGGTCAGATCGCCGGCGACCCGGTCGCCCGCGCCGCCCTGACGCGGGTCAACCGCGCCCACGCGGCCCGCCGCAGCGCCCTGTTCACCCCGCTCGAAGGAGCCCTGTTCACCAGCAAGGCCGCGCTCGGCCTGCTGCACCTGCCGGCCGTCCGCGCCGCACTGAGCGAGAGCGAGCGGGAGCTGGTCGACCGGGTGCTGCCGCGCACCTGGGTGCTCGGCACCGAGGGCTCCGAGGAGGCCCTCGCCCACGCCCGTACGCACCGCGCTGCGCTCGTCCTCAAGCCCGGCATCGGCTACAGCGCCGACGGCGTCGTCATCGGCCGCGATGTCACCGACGCCGAGTGGGAGGCGGCCCTGGAGGCGACCGCCGTACGGGACTACGTGGCGCAGGAGCTGGTCGTACCGGCCCTGGAGCCGGTCGTCGACCCGGAGACCGGGCGCACCGGGGAATGGGTCGCGAACTGGGGGATTTTCGTCACCCCCCGGGGATTTGGTGGCGCGTTCTGCCGCGCCCTGCAGCCAAAGGACGGCTCCGTCATCACGTACGCGAATCCCGGAACCCGCGGCACCTGCGTATTCACCTGCCCGGAAGTCGAATTCGAGGAGTCCCGGATATGACCGACCGTCCACACATTGTCGTGATCAACCGCTGGCGCGAGCGATACGCGGAATTCACCAGCTATATCGACCACGCCGAGAACCGGGTCAGTTATGTGACCACCGAGGTCGGGACCGGTTCCGTACCGGTCGAGGCCCACGAGGTCGTGCTGGTTCCCGCGACCGACGACCTGGAGCGGGTCCGCGCCGAAGTCCGCGCGCTCGCCGCCCGCTACGGCCCGCCCGCCGCGATCGTCGCCCTCAAGGAGGACGACCTGCTGGTCGGCGCGGCACTCCGCGAGGAGTGGGACGTTCCGGGCCCCCGTCAGCCGTCGCAGATCGTCTTCCGCGACAAGTACGTGATGTGCCGGGCCGTCGCGGACGCCGGCCTGGACGTGCCGGCGTTCGCCGCCGCCACCGACACCGCCGCGGTCCTCGCCTTCGGCGCGGCCGCCGGCTGGCCGGTCATCGTCAAGCCGCGCACGGGCAGTTCCAGCGCCGGCGTGGTCCGGGTGGACGGCCCCGAGCAGGTCGCCGGCCTGGACCTGGACAGCGAACCGATGCTGGTGCAGGCCTTCGTGGACGCCCCGATCTCCCATGTGGACGGCGTCTTCGACGGGGAGCGGCTGCTGGCCTGGCGGGCCTCCCGCTACCTCAACACCTGCCTGGGCTTCCGCGGCGGCACCTTCCTCGGCTCCGTCGAGATCGACGACCCGGAGGTCAACGCGGCCATCGACCGGGCCGCCACCGCCTACCTCGGCGCACTCTCCCCGGACCGCGCCACCGTCTTCCACCTCGAACTGTTCATCGACCGGGGCCCGGACGGGCGCACCGTATGCCGCTTCCTGGAGTGCGGCGCCCGCGTCGGCGGCGCCGAGATCCCCTTCCTCTGGCGCGAGGTGCACGGCTACGACCTGATGCACGCCGCCTGGCAGCTCCAGCTCGACCGCCCGCTGCCGCCGGTGCCGCGGGCAGCCGCCGCGCCGTACGCCGCCGACGAGGTGGCCGGCTGGATGCTCGTGCCCGCCCCGGCCGAACGGCCGTGCCGGATCACCGAGTCGACCTCCATGACCGGCCGCGCCCGGGGCCCGTACGCCGAGGTCGTCCTGCATCCGGGCGAGGTACTGCCCGACGCGGACGCCTACTACGAGCACGTCGGCGGCCGCTTCCGGTTCCGGGCTGCCGACGGAGCGGCCGCCGAGGCCGCCATCACCGCCACCGCCACGGACTTCCGGGTACGCGCCGAGCCGCTCGCGCTGTCCACGACGAACGCCTGACAGGAGCATCGTGTCCAAGGACTACTCGGTTCCCGTACTCGCCGGAGAAGGGGACAACGACTACACGCGCTACATGCGCACCGACACTCTGCTGTCGCTTCAGCGCCGCCCGGAGGACATGATCCACCGGGACGAGATGCTCTTCCAGGTCGTCCACCAGTCGACCGAGCTGTGGCTCAAGCTCGCCTGTTACGAGGTCGCGGAGGCGGGCCGGCAGATCGACGCGGGGCAGCTTGACACCGCGGCCCGGCTGCTCGGCCGCGCCTCACTCGGCGTACGCATGACCGCCGACCAGCTCGAGATGATGCGGCACCTCGCGCCCTCGGACTTCCAGATCATCCGCACCGTCCTCGGCCACGGCTCGGGCTTCGAGTCTCCGGGCTGGAAGACGGCCCGGCTGGTCAGCCAGGACCTGGAGAAGTCCTTCCACCGGCTGATCGAGGCTCGCGGCACCGACCTCGTGGAGGTCTACACCAACGGCCACGACACCGCGGAGTACCGGCTGGCCGAGGCGATGATCGACTGGGACGAGCGGATCTCGCTGTGGCGCGCCCAGCACTACAAGATGGCCACGCGGGTCATCGGCCACTCCGTGGTCGGCACCAAGGGCGCGCCGGTCGACTTCCTGGCCAAGCTGATCAGCCACAAGTTCTTCCCGCGACTGTGGGAACTGCGGACCGAGCTGACCCTGACCGGCCCCATGGGTGACGCCGAACCGGCTCCCGAATACGCCGAAGAGGTCGCGCCGCCGGTCTGTCCGGTGACCGGAGGCGGGGGCGTGCCGCCCGCCGCAGCGAGTACGGCATGAGCCGCGCCGGCGCGGCCACCGCGCCCTCCCCGGCCCCCAAGGCCCCCATGGCCCCCGCCGTCGCACCCGTCACGGCCGCCGCCTTCCGCCGCGGTTTCCCGATGCTGGAGCGCACGGTCCACCTGGCGAGCTGCAGTCTCGGTGCCCGGTCCGACGCCGTCGACGAGGCGCTGGAGCGGATGCAGGAGGCGGTCGCGGCCCACGGCGCCCCCTGGGCCCGGTTCGAGGAGGAGATCGAGGAGGCCCGGCAGCGCTTCGCGGCCCTGATCGGCGCGGGCCCGGACCAGATCGCGATCCTGCCCAACGCCTCCATCGGCGCCTACCAAGTGGTCTCCACGCTCTCCCTGGAGACCCGCGTCGACATCGTCACCACCGTCGAGGAGTTCCCGTCCGTCGCGCACGTCTGGCTCGCCCAGCAGCCGCGCGGCGCCCGGGTGATCTTCACCGGCGACCAGGGAACCGGCCGCATCCGGCCCGCCGACTACCTGGCGGCCGTGGGCGACGGCACCGCGCTGGTGTCGGTCCCCATGTCCACCTACCAGTTCGCCGAGCGGCCGGCGGTCGCGGAGATCGTCGAAGCCGGCCGGGCCGCCGGGGCGCTGACCTTCGTCGACGCCTACCAGGCCGTCGGCGTGATGCCGGTGGACGTCGCCGACATCGGCTGCGACTACCTCGTCGCGGGGACGATGAAGTACCTCGCCGGACTCCCCGGCCTGGCCTTCCTCTACGCCCGCTCCGGCCTGACGGGAGATCAGGACCCGCAGCTCACCGGCTGGTTCGGGCGGGGGGAGCCGATGGCGTTCAACCCGCTGCGGCTCGACTTCCCGGCCATCGCCCGGCGCTTCGAGACCGGTACCCCCGCGGTGTCCGCCGTGTACGCCGCCAACGCCGCGCTGGAGCTGTTCCGGGGCGTCGACCTGGCCGACGTACGGCGCCACATCTCCGCGCTGACCGACCGCACCGCGCGCACCCTCGTCGCCCAGGGCGAACGGGTCCGCAAGGCCGAGACGCCGGAACTGCAGGGCGCCCACCTCGGCCTGTACGACGCCGACCCGCGCGCCCTCGCCGGCTGGCTGGCCGGCCAGGGCATCGCCGTAAGCCCGCGCGGGCCCGTCGTACGCCTGTCCTTCCACTACTACAACTCCACGGACGACGTGGAGGCCCTCTGCCAGGCCATGCGCGAGTTCCGCGCACTGACCGGCCCCGCCCTTTCCGTCCCACTCCCGAAGGTGAGACCCGCAGCGTGAAAGAGCTGACCGACTGGCTGGCCGATCCCGTACCCAGCCGGTTTCCGTACCCCGCGGTGACCCACGAGTTCCACCGCGTCGGTAAGCACTTCGTCTGTGACGAGATCCTGAAGTCCCTCGCCCTGGCCAGGGAGCGGCTCCCCCCGCTGGCGCCCACACCCGCCGACGCGGCCCACCGGCTGCTGCTCGACCGGTTCCTGGACACCGCGCTCGACAAGTGGGACGGCCGGTACGACTACCCCACGTACACCTCACTCAGCGTGCTCGGCCTGCCGACCGCCGACGACGGGCCGGGCGCCGTCCCGGCCGCCCGTGTCACCCGTGACCGGCTGACCGTCCAGCTCCTCGCCGACCTGCTGCGGTTCGAGCTGGCCGCCGCCGAGGGGCGCACCGCGTGGCTCCCGGAGATGCGGCCCGACGCCCGGATGGTGGAGAAGCGCTGCCGGCTCGCCGTCCGGGTGGCCAAGCCCGCACTGGCCAGGCTCGGGTACGGCGAGCGGCTCACCGCCGCCGACCCGGCCGGCCAGGCCGCCCAGTTGTGGGAGCTCGTCGACGGCGAACTGCTGGACCCGCACGAGCGCCAGGTGCTGAAGCTCAGCATGCTGCCGGTCTACATATCGCACGACGAGCACATGTTCATCCGGGTGCTCCAGACCTTCGAGACCACCTTCGCGCTGCTGGCCCTGAGCATCCGTACGGCCATCGGGGACCTGGACGGCGCCCGGACCGGGGACGCGACCGGGCACCTCGCGGTCGCCGAGACCGTTCTCGCCGAGTCGGCCCCGCTGTTCTCGCTGCTGGCCACCATGCAGGTCGAATCCTTCCGCGTCTTCCGCGAGTTCACCGACGGCGCGAGCGCCATCCAGTCCCGCAACTACAAACTGGTCGAGTCCCTGTGCCGGGTCCCCGACCAGGACCGGCTGGACTCCCCCGCCTACCGCTCCACCCCCGAGGTACGCGGGCGGATCCTGGCGGGCCAGCCCACCCTCGACGAAGCCTGCGGCGCCGCCCTCACCGACATCCGCTTCAGCGCCGCCGACCGCGACCTGCTGACCGCCTCGATGCTCGGGTTCGCCGGCGCCCTGCGCCGCTGGCGCCAGACGCACTACCGGATCGCCGTCCGGATGCTCGGCACCCGCTCGGGCACCGGCGCGACCGAAGGCACCCCGTATCTCAGCTCGGTACGGAAGATCCCGGTCTTCCGCAGCGTCACCGAAACGCCCGACGCCGACGCCCCTGGCACCGACGCCCCCACCGCCGCCGCACCCCGTACAGAGAGCGAAGAGGCAGCATGAACAGCGACCTGATCCCCGTAGGCATCGTCGGTGCCGGGCCCGTCGGTATGGCCCTGGCCGCCCGCCTGGCCTCCTTCGGCATCCCGAGCGTCCTCTTCGAGCGCGACCCCGAGCTGCGCAAGCAGGGCTCCAAGGCGTGCCTCATCCAGGGCGACGTGCTGGAGGTACTCGACAAGTTCGGCTGCGCCGAGACCATCGGCGCCGAGGGCGTCACCTGGACCACGGCCCGTACCTATGTGCGCGGCAAGGAGATCCGCGCCGCCGAGTACACCCGCCGGATCGGCTACGGCCCGTTCGTGAACATCTCCCAGTTCCGCATCGAGCAACTGCTGCTGGAGAAGGTCGAGGCCGACCCGCTCACCGAGGTCCGCTGGGCCCACGAGATCACCGGCGTCGAGCAGGACGGCGACACCGTCACCGTCGTCGCCGACACTCCGGACGGCCCGCGCGACTACCGCTGCCAGTACGTCGTCGCCTGCGACGGCGTCCGCAGCCCGATGCGCAAGCTCACCGGCGTCGAGTGGACCGGCTACAGCCACCAGGACCGCTTCCTGATCACCGACCTGAAGGTGAAACTGCCGCTCGCCAAGGAGCGCCACTTCCACTACGACCCGCCCTTCAATCCGGGCCGTCAGCTCGTCATGCACCCGCAGCCGAACGACATCTGGCGCATCGACTGGCAGCTCGCCCCCGAGACCGACATCGAGGCCGAGCGCGCGGACGGCCGCTTCGACCGGCGGGTGCGCGCCGTCATCGGAGACGTCGACTACGAGATCGACTGGCTGTCCACCTACCGCTTCCACCAGCGCGTGGTCGAGAAGTTCCGCATCGGCCGGATCTTCTTCGCCGGCGACTCCGCCCACTCCCTGCCGCCGTACGGCTCACGGGGCATGAACAGCGGTATTCAGGACGCCGACAACCTGGCCTGGAAGCTGGCCCTGGTCATGCAGGACAAAGCCGGGGACGCGCTCCTCGACACCTACCACGACGAGCGCTACGCGGCCGCCAGGGAGAACCTCGCCGTCACCGAGGCCACCATCAAGTTCATGGTGCCGCCGAATCTGGCGCGCCGGCTCGCGCGCAAGGCGCTGCTGTTCCTCTCCCAGCCCTTCCAGGGCGCCCGCGACAAGGTCAACAGCGGCAGGATGGCCGAGCCCCACACCTACGTCGACTCCCCCGTCGTGGAGTCCGCCGGCCGCCACCCGCTGATGGGAGCCTTCGCCCCCGACGCGCGGATCGACGCCCCCGGCGCCGGCCGCGTCCGCGAGCTGTACGGCGCCGGCTTCACCGGCCTGTACTTCGCCCCGGACCGGGACGCCGCGCGCGCCTTCGCCGAGCGGGCGCTCGCCGACACCCGCGGCCTGACCGCGAACCTGATCGTGGTCCTGCGCGAGGGCGAACTCGCCGTACCGGCCGCCGGCTCCGCGGCGGACATGCCCGAGGGCGTCACCGTGCTGCGCGACCGCGACAGCGTGCTGCGCGGGGCGTACCGGGCCGACGAGGGCACCTGCCTGATCGTCCGCCCCGACGGCCACCTCGGCGCACTGGCCGACGCCGGCCGGCCCGAGACCTTCGGCGCCGCCCTCGCCCGCTGCGCCGTGGCCGCCGCTCCCGCTGCCGCCCCGGCCGCCGCGCCGCGCGTCCCCGCCACCGTCTGACCGCCCCTCACCCTCGCGCAGGAGCATGAAGTGACCACACCCGAACTGCCCACCCACGCCTGGCTCAACGGCACCGTCGTCGACTGGGACCAGTGCACCGTCCACGCCCGCTCCCAGGGAGCCTTCTGGGGCGCCAACGTCTTCGAGGGGCTGCGCGCCTACCGCCGCCCCGACGGCGAGGGCCTCGCGGTCTTCCGGATCGACGAGCACCTGGCCCGGCTGCGCCGCTCGATGAAGAGCCTGCGCATGGAGATCGCCTTCTCCGACGAGGAGCTGAAGCAGGGCGTGCTCGACGTCCTGGAGGCCAACCGCTTCGAGGAGGACGCACACATCTGCGTCGTCTCGTACTTCAACATGGGCCCGAACGCGGACCCGCTCAGCCACACCGACGACGCCGGCGTCCACATCACCACCACCCGCGCCCCGCGCGGCCGTGGCTTCGAGAGCGGCCTGTCCGCCACCGTCTCCTCCTGGCGCCGCATCAGCGACGACTCCATGCCGCCGCGCATCAAGGCGGGCGCCAACTACCACAACAGCCGCCTCGCCCACCACGAGGCGATCCGCAACGGCTACGACACCACCCTCCTGCTCAACCAGCGCGGCAGCGTCTCGGAGGCCCCAGGTTCCTGCGTGGCGATGCTGCACGACGGCAAGCTCATCACCCCGCCCGGCACCAGCGGCGTACTGGAAGGCATCACCGTCGCCACCATCGGCGAGCTCGCCCGGCGGGAACTCGGCATCCCCATGGAGCGCCGTGAGATCGACCGCACCGAGCTCTACACCGCCGACGAGATCTTCGTCGCCGGCACCCTCGCCGAGATCGCCCCCGTCACCAGCCTCGACCGCATACCGGTCGGCGACGGGAGCCCGGGCGTGACGGTCCGCAAGCTCCAGGAGCTGTACGACTCGGTCGTCCGGGGACAGCACCCCGACTACCGGCACTGGTCCACCATCGCCCGCACGACCGGGGAGAAGTGACATGCCCGCCTCCGTGGACACCCAGACCCTCGCCCCCCTGCTGACCGGCCTGCTCGACGGCTCGGTGGAAGTGGTCGACCTCACCTCGCCGCTCTCCGAGGAGACCCCGCTCATCCAGCTCCCGCCGGAGCGCGGCCAGCCCTGGGCCTTCGAGCGCGAGGTCATCTCCCACTACGACGAGGCCGGCCCCACCGTCTACTGGAACAACATCCGCCTCTCCGAGCACACCGGCACCCATTTCGACGCCCCCATCCACTGGCTCACCGGCAAGGACCTCGACGACGTCTCCCAGGTCCCCCCGCAGCGCCTGGTCGGCCCGGCCTCCGTACTGGACTTTTCCGCCGAGGCCGCCGCCGACCCCGACTTCCTCCTGGAGCGCCACCACGTCGAGGCATGGCAGGAGCGGTACGGCCCGCTCGCCCCCGGCGGCTGGCTGCTCTACCGCACCGGCTGGGAGTCCCGGCAGGGCTCCCAGGAGGCCTTCCTCAACGACCGGCACACGCCCGGCATCTCGCCCTCCTGCGCCCAGTGGCTGGCCGAGGAGACCGGGATCATCGGCATCGGCGTGGAGACCGTCGGTACGGACGCGGGCCAGGCGGGCGAGTTCGGGGACCAGCCGTACCCCTGCCACTGGTACTTCCACGGCGCCGGCAAGTACGGGGTCACCCAGCTCCGCAACCTGCACCGGCTCCCCCCGCAGGGCGCCGTGCTGATCGCCGCGCCGCTGCCCATCGTCGGCGGTTCCGGCAGCCCGGCCCGGGTGCTCGCGCTCGTATCCCGCTGATCCCGCTGATCTCACCGGAAGGTACGTACCCGCATGCCCCAGACGTCCGGCGACCTGCCCGCTCTGCGCCGCAGGTCGGTCAACCGCATCCTGGTCCTGCACGGCCTGTCGTCGTTCTGCTACGGCATGGTCTTCCCGTTCATCGGCATCCACCTGGCCGCCCAGCCCGGCATCGGCACCACCGGCGTCGCCGTCTACTACGGCGTCTCCGGCATCGCCAACCTCGCCGTCTCGCTGCTGCTCGCCTCGGCCGCCGTACGGATTCCGCGACACGCCCTCGGCATCACCGGCCTGCTCCTGTGGCTCGGCTGCTTCCTCCTGCTGACCCGCGGCGACACGCTCGTCGCCGCGGGCGCCGCGGCCGTCCTCGGCGGTGCCGGGCAGGGCTGCTTCATGGCCGCCATCATCCCGATCGTCAACTCCCTGGTGCCGCCCGGGGAACGGCGCCAGGTCTTCGCCCGCCGCTACCAGATCCTCAACGCCACGCTGGCCGCCGGGTCCCTGGTGGCCGGGCTCTTCCTCACCGTCTTCTCCCGCGAGGCCATCACCTGGCTGCTGATCGCCAACGCGGTCGGCTACCTCCCGGTGGCCTTCGCCCTGGGACTGGCCCGCCGGGTCCCGGAGGTGACCGAGGCCCCCGAAAACGCCGAGAGCGCAGAGAGCGCCGAAAGCGTACAGAGCGCCGAGGACGGCAAGGCCGGCGACACCGAGGTCCCGGCGGCCCCCGCCGCCCCCGCGCTCGGCACCGCCCTGCTCGTCCGGGCCGCCCTCGGCGCCGCGCTCTTCCAGTTCGGCGCCTACCTCATCGGCTACAGCCAGTTCGAGGCCACCGCGCCGCTGGTCGCCGACCAGCTCATGGACACCGGCATCGGCTGGATCTCCGTGATGCTCACCCTCAACGTCGTGGTCATCGTGGGCTGCCAGCGCCCGATCACCAAGCTGCTGGAGAAGCGCCCCGAGGAGCACGGACTGCGCATCGCCGTCGCCCTGTGGGCCACCGGCCTCGTCCTGGCCGGTGTCACCGCCTTCGGCGCCGGCCCGCTCCAGCTCGCCGGACTGCTGCTGTACGCCGTCTTCTTCGCCCTGGGCGAGTGCGCGTACTCCTGTTCCTTCCACCCCTGGCTGATCTCCAAGGTGCCCGACGGCGAGCTCACTCGCGCCAGCGCCCTGTGCAACTCGATGATGGGTGTCGGCATGCTCTTCGGCCCCTCGATCGGCATCGCCCTGATCACCACGGACCACGCGGCCTGGGTCTGGCTGCCCCTCGCCGCGCTCTGCGGCCTCGTCGCCCTCACCACCCTGCGCCGCGGGACCCGCGGCACCACCTCCGCCCCCACCGACCCGGATCTCGTACCCGCCGGCTGACCCCCACCGACCTCACCGCCAAGACCAGGAACCGGAACTGGAGCGCACCATGTCCGAAGACATCGCCACCCTCGACGAGCAGATCATCCGCCTCGTCGGCCGCCGCGCGGCAGCCGCCCGGCAGCAGACCCGCGCCCGCGTGAGCTCCGGCAGCTCCCGGACCTCGCTGGCCGAGGAGAACGTGGTCATCGACCGTTACAGCGAGGAACTCGGCAGGCCCGGGGTCAACCTGGCCCTTCTGGTGCTCGGCCTCTCCGACCGGCTGCCCGCCCGGTGATCCCCGTCCACTCCGCCGCCCTCGGCCTGCGCTGTTTCGTGTACGCCCGTACGCCCGGCCCCGGCCCGGACGGCCGGCAGCCCTGGCTCCTCGGCGTCCTGCCCGGCGGCGGCCTCGAACTGCCCAGCGAGCGCCTGGCCGGGGACGCCGCCCCGGCCGACGCGGCCCTGCGCGCCGTGGCCCGGCTCACCGGCCGGGCCCCTCGCCTGGTCGTCCCGCCGGTGCCGCCGCTGGGGCAGCCGGGCGCGGCCGAGCCGCTGTTCCCGCCGCCGTGGTGGATCCGGGCGCCGCACAGCGGCCCCTACGAGACCGAGTACGAGTACGTGATGACCCTGCCCGGCGCCCCGCCGGCCGGCCTGGCCTGGAAGGAACTGGCCGCCGCCCGGGCCCGGGCACACGCCGAGGACGACGAGAACCTGCACCTCGCGACGGCGCTCGGCACGGTCCTGGAGCCGCTACTCGAAGGAAAGATCACCCCGAGTGTGATTCGTGCGATGACCCTCGGACACAGCCGCCGGGGCGTGGGCCGCCCCAGGAGCAGCGCCGCCGCGCCGTGGTGAGCCGCCCGTCGTGACCGCGCCCGGCTCCACGAGCGGGGCGCCTCCCCTGTCCAGACCGATCAGATAGCCGGTCTGGAAGCGGCTCTTCGCGTCGAGTGAGCGCATGATCTCGGCCACGTGACGCTGCACGGTCCGCACCGACATGCCCAGCCGGCGTGAGATGACCTTGTCGTCGAGACCCTCGGTCAGCAGCCGGACGATCGACTGACGCAGATCGTCGGAGACCTGCTTGGCCCACTCGCGGTCGAAGCCCACCGGGAAGGGTTCGGCTGCCCGCCAGGCGGTCTCGAAGGACGACACCATGAACGCCACCAGGTTGGGCTCGTACACGACGACAGCGTGCGCGGAGTCGCCCTGCACGCTGACCACGGCCGCTTTGCGGTCGTAGATCAGCATCCGGTCGGGCCCGTCCGCCAGGGTCCGCACCTCGGCCCCGCGCTCCATCATCCACTCGGCGAACTCCACCGTGTGCTGGCTGTAGCGGGCCGGGTGCTGATAGATCGAACGGCTGCTGACTCCGCGGTCCAGCAGCCGCCCCATGCTGCCACGCGCCTTGAGCAGCGCCTCCGGGTCCCTGGCGCCGCCGGGCTGCACATGGAGCGCCTCGGTCCGGCAGTTGTCCGTGAGCTGGTCGATCAGCCGCCGTACGTCGGCCAGATCGGTCAGCAGTTCCACTTCCCTGGACTGCTGGCGCTGCCGGCCGTTCTGGTAGCAGGGGCCCAACGCGGACAGGGCCGTCCGTATGCGCTCCACGCTCTCGGACTGCTGGCGGATCTGGCGCTCCATCGGCCACAGCAACTGCCCGGCCGCGAACTGCGGCGAGACCACGGTGAGCCGGTCCGGGTGGTCGGCGTCCCGCCGCAGCAGCCGCAGGCCCTCCAGCCGCGCGACGGCCGAGGACAGCTCCGTCTCGTCCAGGCCGAGCGCGCAGCGGGCCTCCTCCGGGGTGAACGACAGCACTCCGGCCGCGTACTCATAGAGCCTCAGGCCGTCGCTGGTCAGCTCCGCGGCCGGCGCTCCCTCCTCGAACGTCTCCATCGCGTTCCCCCCTCGTGTTTGCGACAGGCGTGAATACAGCGGGTCAGATGCTCTGCCGGGCTGCCCGCGATGACGGCAAGCTGACGGCGTCGAAGGCAACCGGGACCCGGCCGGATCGGAATCTGCCGCTCAACGACGCACAGCGACGCTCTGTCCGCACCTTCAGGCTTCTCACTAAAGGACACTCCACATGCAGTCGTTCACTGCTCGAATCGCCCTGATTGTCTCTGGTTTCGCCACGGCACTGGCGCTCATTATCGGCCACTCTGCCGTGGAGTCCACCCCCGGCCGGACTGTTGCCGACAACGGCTGGTCCACCACCGACCCGGCGGTCAAGCTCGACAACGGCTGGTCCGCCCCCGGCCCGGCGGTCATGCTCGACAACGGCTGGTCCTAGACCAGTCGTCTCGAACGGAACATCAGCGGTCGCGGCGATCAGGGATCAGAGAGTCAGAGATCAGGGATCGTGTGACTGGCCCGCCCGTCCGAAGCCCGGACGGGCCGTGGCCCTTTCCGACGGCATCCGGCTCCGGTGCCCGAGTCGGGCCCTACGACGGCTGGTGCCCGGAGCCGGACTTGAACCGGCACGCCCGTGAGGGCAGCGAGGTTTAAGCTCGCCGTGTCTGCATTCCACCATCCGGGCAAGGTGCGCGGCTCCACAATTCGCGGGTCAGAGCCTATCCGGACGCTTCCCCCGAACAGCGGAACACCCGGTCGATGTTGTCTTATTTTATGGGCGCCTGAGGGTGTGTCAGCGCAGGCAATGCGCTGTCGGCACATGCCGGAGGCGGTGTACGGGCACAAAGGGCCGCCTGCGGGAAAGGCGCAAACTCGACTGCGCGCACCTCGCCCGGGCTCAGGGACGGCCCCCGGCACGGCGTCAGGGACGACGTCATACCAAAGGAGGACGGGCGTGCCCGGCGATGCGACTCAAGAGGGCCACCCGAACGGGCACGAGGGCTGATCCGCGGGCGCCGGACGGACGGGACGATGAAGGGGTCCCTTCAAACGTCCCAAACAGGAGCGCCATCTCGTGACCACCACCCCCACCGCCACCGCCCACCGCACCACCGCGGTGGCCGCACGCGCCACGGAACTCTCAAAGGTTTACGGGCAGGGCGAGACCCAGGTGGTCGCCCTGGACCGGGTCACCGTGGACTTCCGTCAGGGTGAGTTCACCGCGATCATGGGCCCGTCCGGCTCCGGAAAGTCGACGCTGATGCACTGCGTCGCGGGTCTCGACTCCTTCAGCTCCGGCTCCGTACGGATCGGCGAGACCGAGCTGGGCACCCTCAAGGACAAGCAGCTCACGCAGTTGCGGCGGGACAAGATCGGCTTCATCTTCCAGGCGTTCAACCTGCTGCCGACGCTCACCGCCGCCGAGAACATCACGCTGCCGATGGACATCGCGGGCCGCAAGCCCGACAAGGAGTGGCTGAACACGGTCATCGAGATGGTGGGCCTGTCCGGGCGCCTCAAGCACCGCCCGACGGAGCTCTCCGGTGGCCAACAGCAGCGCGTCGCGGTGGCCCGCGCGCTGGCCAGCCGTCCCGAGATCATGTTCGGCGACGAGCCCACCGGAAACCTGGACTCGCGCTCCGGCGCCGAGGTGCTGGGCTTCCTGCGCAATTCCGTGCGCGAGCTGGGCCAGACCGTCGTCATGGTCACCCACGACCCGGTGGCCGCCTCCTACGCGGACCGCGTGATCTTCCTGGCCGACGGCCGGATCGTCGACGAGATGCTGCACCCGACCGCGGACGGCGTCCTCGACCGGATGAAGGAGTTCGACTCCAAGGGCCGCACCAGCTGACCCGCACGAGTCCGTACGCGCTCGCTTCCCTCCGGCCGCCCCCACCCCAGGACTGACAGAAACATGTTCCGTACCGCCCTGCGCAATGTGCTCGCGCACAAGGCCAGGCTGCTGATGACCGTGCTCGCCGTAATGCTCGGCGTGGCCTTCGTCTCCGGCACCCTGGTCTTCTCCGACACCGTCGGCAACGCCTTCAAGAACAAGTCCGCGAAGAGCTTCGACCATGTGTCGGTCGCCATTCAGCCCGACCACTCCCGCCCGTCCGACTCCTCCGGCAGCGCCCAGGACGCCAAGAAGAAGCCCGTCCTCACCGACGCCCTGCTGAAGAAGGTCCAGGACCTCCCCGGCGCCGCGTCCGTGATCGGTGACGTCTCCGGCTTCACGGCGCTCGCCGACAAGAACGGCAAGCTCGTCGGCCAGGACTGGGGCACCACCGGCGCCAACCACTTCCCCGGCCCGGACGGCAAGGACGTCCGCTACGACTTCACCGAGGGGTCGGCCCCGAAGCGGGCCGGTGAGATCGCGCTGGACAGCCGCACCGCCGAGCGCACCGGCTACAAGGTCGGCGAGTCCGCCCGGCTGTCCACCGACGGCCGCGTGACCCAGCAGACGATCAGCGGCATCTTCGACACCTCCAACGGCAGTGTGGTGGCCGGCGGCAGCCTGGTGCTGTTCGACAACGCGACCGCGGCCAAGGCGCTCGGCAAGACCGAGTACGACGAGATCGACGTCAAGGCCGCCGCGGGCACCTCCCAGCAGGCGCTCAGGAGCGCGGTCGAGAAGATCCTGCCCAAGGACACCGTGGCCGTCACCGGCGACTCCCTGGCCGCCGACCAGGACGCGATGATCACCCAGCAGACCAGCACGATGAGCCAGGTCCTGCTGTACTTCGCGGGCATCTCGCTCTTCGTCGGCATCTTCATCATCGCCAACACCTTCACCATGCTGGTGGCCCAGCGCACCAAGGAACTGGCGCTGCTGCGCGCCATCGGCGCCTCGCGCCGCCAGGTGACCCGGTCCGTACTGATCGAGGCGCTGCTCGTCGGCCTGATCGCCGCGGTGGCCGGCTTCGTGCTGGGCATCGGTATCGCCATCGGTCTGCGCTCGGCGATCAACGGCCTCGGCGGCTCGCTGCCGGACGGCCCGCTCGTCATCGCCCCCATGACCGGGTTCGTCGCGCTGATCATCGGCGTGGTCGTGACCATGCTCGCCGCGTGGCTGCCCGGCCGCAGGGCCGCGAAGATCCCGCCGGTCGCCGCGATGAACAGCGTGCACGCCTCCCCGACCGTGCGCGGCCTGGTCGTGCGCAACACCATCGGCTCGGTCGTCGCAGCGCTCGGAGCGGGCTCCCTCTTCATGGGCGTGGCCACCGGCGGCTCGGACGGCATGCCGTTCATGGCGCTGGGCGCCGCGCTGATCCTCATCGGCGCCATCGTGCTCACGCCGCTGCTGTCCCGCCCGTTCATCGCCGCCGTGACGCCGCTGCTGAAGCCGTTCGGTGTCACGGGCAAGCTGGCCCGGCAGAACTCGCTGCGCAACCCGCGGCGCACCGCCTCCACCGCCTCCGCGCTGATGATCGGCCTCACCCTCATCACCTCGATGACGGTCGTCGCGCTGTCCATGCAGAACGCCATCAACAAGATGGCCACGGCCTCCCTGAAGGCCGACTACACCGTCTCGATGGCGAACTACCAGCCGCTTTCCCCGGCTGTGCACAAGAAGCTCGCCGCGCTGCCCGAGGTGGCCGCGAGCAGCCCGATGCGCACCGCGTACGGCGAGATCGGCGGCGTCTTCAGCAGCGTCAACGGTGTCGACGGGAAGCGCGTCGGCGACCTGCTGAGCCTCGATTTCACCAGTGGCTCGCTCGACGGCCTGACCGGCAACACCACGGTCGTGGACACGACGACCGCCGAAAAGGAGGGTCTGAAGCGGGGCGACACCGCCTCGGTGAAGTTCGACGACGGCAAGTCCGTCCGGCTGAAGATCATCGGCATCTACGAGCCGAACGAGATGATCAACGGCCTCTTCACGCCGACCGCCGTGGTCGACCCGCATCTGGAGAAGATCACCGACCAGCAGGTTCTGGTGAAGATGAAGGGCGGCACGTCCGACCGGGCCGAGGCCTCCATCGTCAAGGCCCTCGGTGACAACCCCGCCATCAAGATCCAGGACAAGCAGGCGATCAGCGACGAGGTCGGCGGCGCGATCAACCTGATGCTGAACATGCTGTACGGACTGCTGGGCATGGCCGTCCTGATCGCGGTGCTCGGTGTCGTCAACACCCTCGCCATGTCGGTCTTCGAGCGCAAGCACGAGATCGGGATGCTGCGGGCCATCGGCCTCGACCGCTCGAAGGTCAAGCAGATGGTGCGGCTTGAGTCGGTCGTCATCTCGCTGTTCGGCGCGGTGCTCGGCGTAGGCCTGGGGATCTTCCTCGGCTGGGCCGCGGGCAGCGGCATCGCCGACTCGGTGAAGACGTACTCGATGCAGATCCCGGCCGGCCGGATCGCGGTCTTCATGGTGGCCGCCGCGCTGGTGGGCGTGCTCGCCGCGATGTGGCCCGCGCGCAGCGCGGCCAGGCTGAACCCGCTGGCGGCGATCAAGGCCGAGTAGCGGCCTGGGCGGTACGCGCGGAAGTGGGCCGGTCCCCGTCACGGGGGCCGGCCCTTTGCCGTGCGCGTTATCGGGGGGTCGGATTCCAGGTCCGGGCGCGCAGCGGCATCCCTGACGCACCGCCCTCCCCCGGCCGTACGGCGAGGACCTGGTTGACGCCGATCTTGTTGTGCTCGAAGGAGAGCGCGGAGGCCGCCATGTAGAGCTGCCAGACGCGGGCCCGTCCCCGCGAGGTCGCCCGTACGGCCTGTGGCCAGTTGGCCTCCAGGTTGGCGACCCACTGGCGCAGCGTCAGGGCGTAGTGCTCACGGATCGACTCGACGTCGCGGACCTCGAAGCCCGCTTCCTCCAGCGTCCCCACGGTCCGGCCGAGCGGAGCCAGCTCGCCGTCCGGGAAGACGTACGCGTCGATGAACTCGTCGACGTGGTAGGCCTCTTCGTTGGGCTCGGGACGCCGCGCGATCTGGTGGTTGAGCAGCCGTCCGCCGGGCTTGAGCAGGGCGAACAGGTCGTCGGCGTACTCCCGGTACTGGACCGAGCCGACATGCTCGGCCATCCCGATCGAGGAGATGGCGTCGTACGGACCGTCCCTGACGTCCCGGTAGTCCTGCACCCGGATCTCGACGCGGTCGGTCAGGCCCTCGTCGGCGATGCGCTTGCGGGCGTACGCCGCCTGCTCGGCGGAGAGGGTGACGCCGGTGACGCGGGCGCCGTACTCGCGCGCCGCGTGCATCGCCATCGAGCCCCAGCCGCACCCCACGTCCAGCAGCCGCGTCCCTTCCCTGAGCGCCAGCTTGCGGCTGATCAGTTCGAGCTTGGCGTGCTGGGCCTCTTCGAGGGTCAGCCCCTCGGCCGAATCGTCGAAGTACGCGCAGGAGTAGACCATCGAGGGGCCGAGCACGAGTGCGTAGAAGTCGTTGCCGACGTCGTAGTGGTGGCTGATCGCCTCCTTGTCGCGGCGCTTGGTGTGCAGCGGTCCGCTGCGGCGTCTGACTTCCTCGGGGGGCGGGGGCGGCGGCGGCCAGGGGCCCGCGATGGCGATCAGGCCGCGGGCGGCGGCGCGCAGGCGCGGGTCGCGCACGGGGTGGACGCGGGACTTGGTCTCGGCGCCGCGCTCCCAGAGCAGCCCGGCGAGGCGGTCGAGGAGCTCGTACAGATCGCCCTCCACGTCGAGCTCACCTGCCACCCACGCGCGGGCCAGGCCGAGTTCGCCGGGCTTCCACAGCAGGCGGCGCAGCGCGCGGCGGCTTCGGACGACGAGGAGCGGGGCATCGGAAGGGCCGGATTCGCTTCCGTCCCAGGCGCGGATACGGACAGGTAGTTCAGACCCGAGGAGCTCCTCGGCAAGCGTGGTCAGCCGCAGGGCGGCGTCGGCCATGGTGCACACCTCCGTGACAAGTGTTGCCCGGATTACTGAGCGTTCACCCCAGATAACACCGGCGGACACCGCGGAGCATCCCGTTGCCGGGTAAGAGATCAGCAAAGTGAATGGCACCTGCATGCACTGCGCCCCGGAGACGCCGAAGGGGCCGCCCGCACCACGGATGGCGGGCGGCCCCTTCGGGCTGCGCTTACTGCTTACTTGCTGCTTGCTTGCTGCTTTTACCGCTGGTGGAGCGTCAGGGCTGCCGGACGGCCGTCAGGACGCCTTGGCCTTCTCGCTGCCGGCGCTCGCGCTGGTCTTGGCGGCCGGGGCCGGCGCGGGCTTGGCCGCCTCGTAGAACTCCTCGCGGGGAGTCTCCATGGCGCCGAGCGAGACGACCTCGCGCTTGAGGAACATGGCGAGAGTCCAGTCGGCGACGACGCGGATCTTGCGGTTCCAGGTGGGCACGGCCAGACCGTGGTAGCCACGGTGCATGTACCAGGCGAGACGGCCCTTGAGCTTGATCTTCATCTTGCCCATGACGATCATCGCGACACCCTTGTGCAGGCCCAGACCGGCGACCGCACCCTTGTTGGCGTGGCTGTACTCCTTCTGCGGGAAGCCCCGCATGCCGGAGACCACGTTGTCGCCGAGGACCTTGGCCTGGCGCAGCGCGTGCTGGGCGTTCGGCGGGCACCAGGCGTTCTCGACGCCGGCCTTGCGGGCGGCGACGTCCGGGACCTGGGCGTTGTCGCCCGCGGCCCAGATGTAGTCCGAGCCCTGCACCTGGAGCGTCGTCTGGGTGTCCACGTGACCGCGCGGGCCGAGCGGCAGGCCGTAGCGGGCCAGGGCCGGGTTCGGCTTCACGCCGGCGGTCCACACGATGGTGTTGGAGTCGACCTCGAGGCCGTTGTTCAGCACCACGTGGCCGTCCACGCAGGAGTCCATGCCGGTCTTGAGGTAGACCTCGATGCCGCGGGCCTCGAGGTGCTCCTTGCCCCACTTGCCGAGCTCGGGCCCGACCTCGGGGAGGATCTTGTCGGCCACGTCGACCAGCAGGAAGCGCATGTCCTCGCGCTTGACGCTGGTGTAGTACTTGGCCGCGTCGCGGGCCATGTCCTCGACCTCGCCGATGGTCTCGGCGCCGGCGAAGCCGCCACCCACGAAGACGAAGGTCAGCGCCTTGCGGCGGACGTTCTCGTCGGTCGTGGAGTCGGCCTTGTCCAGCTGTTCCAGGACGTGGTTGCGAAGGCCGATGGCCTCCTCCACGCCCTTCATGCCGATACCCTGCTCGGCCAGGCCGGGGATCGGGAAGGTGCGGGAAACCGCGCCGAGGGCGACGACCAGGTAGTCGAAGGGCAGCTCGTACGCCTCGCCGACGAGCGGCGCGACGGTGGCGACCTTGCGGTCCTGATCGATAGTCGTGACCCGACCGGTGAGCACCTCGGCCTTGGGCAGGACGCGTCGCAGCGGTACGACGACGTGCCTCGGCGAGATGCTGCCGGCGGCAGCTTCGGGGAGGAAGGGCTGGTACGTCATGTACGAGCGCGGGTCGACGACCGTGACGGTCGCTTCCGCATAACGCATCTTCTTGAGGATGCGTCGTGCTGCGTACAGGCCTACGTACCCACCGCCTACTACGAGGATCCTGGGACGCTCCGTGGTGCTCATGCCATCGAGTATCCACCCCTCGGAGGGGGGTGGCTCGTGAGCCCCTTCACAAGCTCTCTGGACACCTCTGCTACACTCCGCCGCCCACGTGATCCAGGTCATGGCGCGGCAGGGGAACCACGGTATGCAGCCGGACGTTGGAAACCCCCCGTGAGCTGGACGCACGGGGGGTTTCGGGGGGTGGACCACCGGCCCGCTACGGGCCCGTTTCACCTTGGCGCAACGCGCCGGGAACGGTCGGAAATCCGAGCGGCACGGTGGAGTTGAGGCTCAGGAGTGGCTCCGGACCCACTTTCGCAGGCCAGGAGACCCCAATTCCTTGTGAAGAACTTCACGAAGTTCCTCGTCCGGTCGGCTACAGGGCGCCGCTGCGCAGCGCACCGACCAGATCTCCAACGGCGGCATAGCCGAACAGCAACGCCGGCCCGCTCGGGCTCTTACTGTCCCGCACGGCTACGACCTGACGCTCCGCGTCGACGATGCCGCACTCGACGCATTGGGCACCGGTGTCGGACCGCGACGACTTCCACCAGGTCACGCGCAGGGTGGACGCGTCGGCAATGTGGCTCATGCTTGTTTCCTTATCTCTACGATGCGATCCATCGACGCCTCGACCGACAGGGCAGTCGCACGCAACCGCTCGAAGGCGTCACGGTAGACAGCGACCTGATCCCGGTCCTCGACGTAGAGGGCAGTCGTCAGGCTCTCAGCGTGAACGACGTCAAGGTCGGCATGCTGGTCAAAGCCGAGGACCGTAAAAGAGCCCATCTGCCCGACGTGGGGCGGGCTGTCGGTCGGCAGGATTTGAATGTTGATGTTCGGCCGCTTCCCCAGCGCTTGCAGCCGCCCCAGTTGGTCCCGCATGACGCCCTCGCCGACGCACTGCGTGCGCAACGCGCCTTCGGCGATGATCGCCCACAGATGCAGCGGCTCGTCTCGCGTGAGCACCGCTTGTCGCGCGAGCCGCACCTCGACCAGTGCATCGATCTTCGCCTCGACGGCCGCTGACATGGCAGTCGTCGTGATGATCTCCCGAGCATATTCGCTCGTATGCAGGAGCCCCGGAATGGCGCCCAACTGCCACGTCGCAAGCGACGTCGCTTCCGCTTCAAGGCTGATCAGGTCTTCGTACACCGGAGTCAGAACACCTCGGTACGAGTGCCACCACCCGCGCTGAGCACCCTCACGCGTCAACGTGAGCAGGGCCGCCCTCAGTTCGTCACTGACTTCCCGGCCGAGGTCGACGTACAGGTCGAGCAAGTCGTTGACGTCCTGCTGCTTGGCCGCGCTCTTGGCTGTCTCCAGCCTCGACAGCTTGGCGTTGTTGAACCGCCCTGCCGACTTCTCGACCACATCCTCGAGGGTGAGCTCGCCACGCAAAGCGCGGAGCTTCGCGCCGAGCCTTCGTCGGCGCACGGTGGGCGCGCTCACAGATTCCCCTCCCAGGCCAATGTCCTGACTCACAGTCTGCCGTGCCCGATCTGGCCGTGTCACCTGAACCACCCCCCTGCACCCCACGCCGTTACGAGAGCGAACGTAATTTTCCACTCTTTCGCGAAACGTATTGCGCATGGGCGGGACGCTGGAGCACTCTGTCGCTACGAAGCGTGGTCATGCCGTCACTCACGTGAAGATTCGAGGGGATTCCCATGACGCCTGCCCGGCGAAGCGCGCCGCCCGCCTGTTGTGAACCGCCCGGCGGACCGCCGTCGCAGCTCCTCCTCGCCGGCGATCCACAGTCCGCCCGCGCTGCCCGCGTCTACGTACGTGAGTTCGTCACGCACCACGTGCCCGACGTCAGCGAGGACCACCTGTCAGACATCGCGCTGGTCGCGTGCGAGCTGGTCACCAATGCGATCCGGTACGGAACCGCGCCGGGCGACTCGATCCTCGTCGTCCTCAGCGCGGAGCCCGGCCGTACCCGCATCGAGGTGCACGATCCCTGCCGCCGCCGACCCCGCCCGAAGCCGGAATCCGAGGAACGACAGCGTGGGCGCGGCTTATCCATCGTTCGCGTGCTCGCCGCTCGCTGGGGAGTCGACGACCGCCCGTTCGGCAAGTTCGTCTGGGCGGAGCTGTGAACGTAAGGCCGGCGACCGGCGCGACGTCACTCGTCGCCGAGCGCACAACTCCAACCGATTCCGTCGAGGATGTCGTGCTCGCTGACCAGGACTTCTCGGGCCCCGGTCCGCTCCATGATCTCCAGCAGTACGAGCGCTCCGGCCCCGATCACATCGACCCGGCCCGGATGCATCACGGGGATCGCGGCCCGCTCGTCGTGGGTCGCGGCGAGCAGCTCGCCGGTGATCTCCTTGACCGACTCGTACGGGATGCGGGAGTGGTGGATCACCGCCGAGTCGTACGCCTCCAGGCGCAGCGCGATCGCGGCCACGGTGGTGACCGACCCCGCGAGCCCGACGAGCGTGTGCGCCTCGCGAAGCGGCACGGTCTCCTCCGCGAGGTCGAGCGCGGCGCGGATGTCGGCCCGTATGGCGGCGATCTGGCCGGGGGTGGCCGGGTCGGAGACGACGCCGTCCCGCACCAGGTGGCGCTCGGTCATCCGTACGCAGCCGATGTCGACGGAGCGGGCGGCCCGCACGTGGTCGTCTCCCACGACGAACTCCGTGGAGCCGCCGCCGATGTCCACGACGAGGTAGGGCTTGAGCAGGTCGTCCCGGTCGGCCAGCCCCCTGGTGGCGCCGGTGAACGAGAACTCGGCCTCCTGGTCGCCGGTGATCACCTCGGGCTCCACGCCGAGGATGTCGAGGACACCGCGGACGAACTCGTCGCGGTTCTCGGCGTCGCGGGTGGCCGAGGTGGCGACAAACCGGATCTTCTCGGCGCCGTGCGCCTTGATGGCCTCGGCGTACTCGCGGCAGGCGGCGAAGGTACGTTCCAGTGCCTCGGGGGCGAGACGGCCGGTGCGGTCGACGTCCTGGCCGAGCCGCACGATCCGCATGCGACGGTCGATTTCGTACAGCTCGCCGTACTCGGGGGCGTGCTCGGCGACGAGCAGGCGGATGGAGTTCGTACCGCAGTCGATGGCGGCGACCCTGGTGCTGCTGCTCACTTGCCGTCCTCCTGGCCGCTCCCGGCGGTCTTGTCCTCGCCGCACGGCGTCACGCACGGGCCCTTCGCCCACCACTCGGGCAGCAGCGCGAGCGCCTCGTCACCGAACGGGTTGACGCCGGGGCCGGCCGCCAGCGAGTGGCCGACCAGGACGTGCAGGCACTTCACGCGGTCCGGCATGCCGCCCGCGCTCGGGAAGCCCTGGAGCACCTCGATCGCGTCGCGGCGCCGGATGTAGTCCTCGTGGGCGGCGCGGTAGGCGGCGGCCAGCTCCGGGTCCTCGGCGAGGCGGTCCTGCATCTCCTTCATCAGGCCCGAGCCCTCAAGGGTGCCGATCGCACCGGCAGCGCGCGGGCAGGTGAGGTAGTACAGCGTCGGGAACGGCGTGCCGTCCTCCAGACGCGGAGCCGTCTCCACCACGTCGGGCTGTCCGCAGGGGCAGCGGTGCGCGATGGCGCGCAGTCCGCGCGGCGGGCGGCCGAGCTGCAGCTTGAACGCGTCGATGTCCGCCTCGGTGGGCTCGGTGCGCGGGGTGGTCGGGGGTGCGGCGTCCATGCGTGCGTTCGTGCCTTCGTGTGTGTGGTGACTACGGGTCAATGACGTGCGGGTGGCTCGTTACTTGTCCGGGCGGTCGGCCTGGTCGACGCCGTCCCAGAGGTTCGTGTACCAGGGGCGGTCGGCGCCGCCCTGGTCGACGCGGCGCTGGTCGCGGGCGTCCGGGTCGTACACGGTGAAGCCCGTCTCCCCCGGCCGCACCAGGTGCAGGTGCTCGCGGGCGAGGCGCTCGATGTACGCGTCGTCCTTGAGCCGGGCCTTCTCGTCGCGCAGCTCCTCGACGCGCCGGCCGGCCTCCCGCATCTTCCGCTCCTGGTCGGCGATCTCGCCGCGCTGCGACACGTACTGCCGCATCGGGTAGGCGAGGGCCACGATCAGCGAGCACACGACCAGGACGAGCAGCGCGGCCCGTCCGGTGAGCCGGGACCGGCGGGCCTGACGGCGGGTCTGCGAGCGGTAGACACGGGCGGCGGTCTGCTCGCCGAGCAGCCGCAGCCTGGTCGCAGTGGAGAACCGGTCCCGGTCCTTCCCGGCCATGTCTCTCCCGTCTCCCCTGTACGCGCGTACGTCCCCGCACACGGTACGGGACCGGGTGCGGGGACGCAGGGAGGCTGGGGACTTCAGCCCTTGGCCGGGCTCAGCCCTTGCTGTGCCTTATCCCTTGAACCGAGGGAACGCGCTGCGGCCCGCGTACACCGCGGCGTCGTCGAGGATCTCCTCGATGCGCAGGAGCTGGTTGTACTTGGCGACGCGCTCGGAGCGGGCCGGGGCGCCGGTCTTGATCTGGCCGCAGTTGGTGGCGACGGCGAGGTCGGCGATGGTGACGTCCTCGGTCTCACCGGAGCGGTGGGACATCATGCACTTGAAGCCGTTGCGCTGGGCCAGCTCGACGGCGTCCAGGGTCTCGGTCAGCGAACCGATCTGGTTGACCTTGACGAGAAGGGCGTTGGCCGACTTCTCCTCGATGCCGCGGGCCAGGCGCTCCGGGTTGGTGACGAACAGGTCGTCACCGACGAGCTGCACCTTGTCGCCGAGCTTCGCGGTGACGGTGTTCCAGCCGGCCCAGTCGTCCTCGAACAGCGGGTCCTCGATGGAGACGAGCGGGTACGCCGCCACGAGCTCCTCGTAGTACTCCGTCATCTCGGCGGCCGAGCGGGACTTGCCCTCGAACTCGTACGCGCCGTCCTTGTAGAACTCGGACGCGGCGACGTCGAGCGCGAGCGCGATCTGCTCGCCGGGGACGTAACCGGCCTGCTTGATGGCCTCGACGATGAGGTCGAGCGCGGCGCGGTTGGAGTCCAGGTTCGGGGCGAAGCCGCCCTCGTCGCCGAGACCGGTGGACAGGCCCTTGGACTTCAGGACGGCCTTGAGGGTGTGGTACACCTCCGTGCCCCAGCGCAGGGCCTCGGAGAACGACTCGGCGCCGATCGGCGCGATCATGAACTCCTGGATGTCGACGTTGGAGTCGGCGTGCGACCCACCGTTGAGGATGTTCATCATCGGAACGGGCAGCAGGTGCGCGTTCGGGCCGCCGAGGTAACGGAAGAGCGGCAGGTCCGACGCCTCGGAGGCGGCGTGCGCGACGGCGAGGGAGACGCCGAGGATGGCGTTGGCGCCGAGGGAGGCCTTGTTCTCGGTGGCGTCCAGGTCGAACATGGCCTGGTCGATCAGGCGCTGCTCGGTGGCGTCGTAACCGACGAGCTCCGGGCCGATCTGCTCGATGACGGCGAGGACGGCCTTCTCGACACCCTTGCCCTGGTAGCGGTTCGGGTCACCGTCGCGAAGCTCGATGGCCTCGAACGCTCCGGTGGAGGCACCGGACGGAACAGCAGCACGACCGGTGCTGCCGTCGTCGAGGCCGACCTCGACCTCGACCGTGGGGTTGCCTCGGGAGTCCAGGATTTCCCGGGCTACGACGACGTCGATGGACGGCACGAGCATCTCCTTCTGGGATGTGACGCTAGGGGTGCAGGGTCACTTTGGCCTTGCGACAAGAGCCTAACCGGCTCGGGGGCATCGGTCGGCCGTTCGCCCGCCCCCTGGGACAAGAAGAGGTCCGAATACCCGCAATAGCGGACGTAAGTCTTGGGGGAAGCTGCCACGTACTGGGACTACCGGGCAGTAACCGCAACCGGAAACCCCGGCCCGGCGCGCACGGGGGAAGCGCGCCGGGCCGGGGTGGTCCGGAGTGCCGCGGCGCCGGCCGGAATCCGGCCGGGGCGCCGCGGGCCGGGTCAGCCGAGGTGCAGCTGCTGACCCGGGTGGATGACATCGGCGTCGTTGACGATGTCCTTGTTCAGCTCGAAGAGCTTTTGCCAGCCGCCCTTGACCTTCTTCGCCTCGGCGATCTTGCCGAGGGTGTCGCCGGCCTTGACCTTGTACTCGCCGTCACCCTTCTCGATCTTGGCGGGGGCGGCGGGCTTCGCGGTCTCGGCCTTGGGCTCGGCACGGACCTCGCTGCGCGAGGCGGGCTGCTCGGCGGCGCGCGGGGCGGCCTGCTCCGTGGCGGAACCGGACGAGGTGTCGACACCCGGGTCGACACCGTCGTTGGTCAGACCGCCGGCGCCGGCGCAGGCCCAGGCGCCCGGGCCCTGCATGTCGAGCAGCTTCTCGGCGGTGGCGATCTGCTGTGCCTTGGATGCCTTGTCGGCGGTCGGGGCGTACTGCGTGCCGCCGGCCGCGGCCCAGCTGGAGGCGGAGAACTGCAGGCCGCCGTAGTAACCGTTGCCCGTGTTGATGGACCAGTTGCCGCCGGACTCGCACTGGGCGACAGCGTCCCAGGTCTCGACGGAGGCGGCGGAGGCCGAAGTCGCGCCCATCAGCGGGACGGCGACAGCGGCGCCGGCGACACCGGCGAGCGCGGCGAGCCGGGTGGCCCTGGACGGGCGGCGGTGCTTGGCGTTGCTGGAAAACAGCATGCGACATCTCCTCACCGACGCCTACGAGGTGAGCTGTCGGGTTCGGGCCAAGTGAGTGCCCGGCGCGCGACTTGCGTCACGCGGCTTAACCCCAAGCCGGTTCCGTCCGTCTTCCGACGTCCGGGCCCGGCGCCTACCTGGGTCCCCCGCTCCTGCCTACGGCGCTTTACGCGTCAGTTCCCCCCGACCGACGGCAGGATTCGGCGTGACGGTCGACGGGGCCCGCGGTGGCGAGCGGTTCGACCGTAAACACATGAACCCTTGATGTTCAAAAAGGCTCATCGGGGAGATATCGCCCTTCCCGACCCCTGCGCGGTCCACATCCGCGCAGGTCAGAGGCGGATCGGTGGGATCGTCCGGGCCACGCAGGCCAGTTGAGGCAAAGAGACCCTTGTCTCACTTACTTCAACCAGGACATAGCGGCCCGAACTACCCTCCGAAATCACCCCAGATCGAGGCTCTGGCCAGGGAGGATGAGGTCCGGGTCGGACCCGACGGTCTCCTCGTTGGCGGCATAGAGCGCCGTCCAGCCGCCGCGCACGTCGTGGGCGTCGGCGATGGCCGAGAGGCTGTCGCCGGTACGGACGGTGTAGGCGCCGCCGTCGACGCCTTCAGCGTCCTCGGCACCCTCGGCCTCCTCGGCACCCTCGGCATCCCCGGCCTTGGCGGCCTCACGTGTCGGTCCGTCACCTCGGGAGGCATGGCGGCCCGATTCGCGGTCGATGCCCGCCTCGCCGGATACGGCGCCGGCGCCTTCCCGAGCCTCTTCGCCGCGGTGCTTGCCCTTGGGGGCGCCCTCCCCGGTGGCGGGGGCAGTGGGCTCCCCGGCGGGCGCGCCAGGGGTCTTGGCGCCCTCGGACGGCGTCCCGGACTCCGGGGGAGCTGTCGGATCGGCGGACTTCACCGTCCCGTCGGCCGCACCGGACTCCGCGCTTCCACCGTCGGTCCCGGCGGGCGTCCCGGCCGACTGCGGGGTCTCGGAGCTCTCGGGCGTCTGGGCCGGCGCCGGCTCGGCGCTCGCGCCACCGTCGCCCGGCGCGGCGTCGCCGCCCTCCGCGTCACCCTGCGTCAGGCCGGAGATGAGCGCGCAGCTCGGCCACGCCTGCGGCCCCTCCTCCGCCAGTACCTTTTCGGCCACCTGGATCTGCTGGGAGCGGCTGGCCAGGTCGGCGCGCGGCGCGTACGCCGTACCGCCGAACTTCTGCCAGACCTCCGGGGAGAACTGAAGTCCGCCGTAGTAGCCGTTGCCGAGGTCGGCGCTCCACGTGCCGCCGCTCTCACAATCGGCGACGCGGTCCCAGGTCGTGGCTTCGGCGGCGTTCGCGCCGGTCGCGCCGAGCAGCGGGATGGCGATGGCCGATCCGGTTACTCCTGCCGCGACGACGAACGCTGGAGCCTGACGGGGGCGGCGGTGTCTACCGTTCCCGGAGCGCATGCGGTGGGCCTTTCGAGTGACGGCTGAGGTTGACGGTGAACGTAGCGGCACTCGATCGTTTGTTACAAGTCGATGCAGCGCAGATCACGTGAAGGTCTCGATGTGACGCAGCGTCACTTCTTTTCGGTGCCGAACTCCACCGGCAGGGTGCGCAGTCCGCGCATGATGAGACCGCCACGCCACCGCAAATCGTCAGGTTCTACCGCGAGTCGCAAGCCCGGAAGGCGGCGCAGCAGCGTCGCGATGGCGGTCTGCCCTTCGAGGCGGGCCAGCGGGGCACCGAGGCAGTAGTGGATGCCGTGCCCGTAGCCGAGGTGCTGATTGTCACGGCGCGCGAGGTCGAGGGTGTCCGGCTCGGTGAAGCGTTCGGGGTCCCGGTCGGCGGCGGCGAGTACGACGAGTACGGGGTCGCCGGCGGCGATGTCCTGGCCGCCGAGCGTCAGCGGCTCGGTGGCGTACCGCCAGGTGGCCAGCTCCACGGGCCCGTCGTAGCGCAGGAGTTCCTCGACGCCGGTGGCGAGCAGTTCCGTGTCCCCTTCGGCGAGCGCGCGCTGGAGGCGCTCACGCTGCTCCGGATTGCGCAGGAGCGCGTACACCCCGTTTCCGATCAAATTGACCGTCGTCTCAAATCCGGCAAACAGCAGGATAAAGGCCATCGCGGCGGCCTCGTTCTCGGTGAGGTGCTCGCCGTGATCACTGGCCCGGATCAGCCCGGAAATCAAATCTTCACCCGGCTCTTCCCTTTTACGGTGAATGAGCTCGGCGAGGTAGTTGCGCATTTTCTTCACCGACCGCGCGACTCCCCCACGCGGCCCGCCGCCATGGCGGATCATCATCCCGGCCCAGTCGCGGAAGTCGTCCTGGTCCTCGCGCGGTACGCCGAGCAGGTCGCAGATCGCGTAGATGGGCAGCGGGAACGCGACGTCATGAATAAGGTCAGCCGTCCCCTCCCCCTTCTCCACAAAGGCGTCGATGAGCTGGTCGGTCAGCTCCTGCACACGCGGCGCGAACTCCGCCACCGTGCGCGGTGTGAACGCCTTCGACACCAGACGCCGCAGGCGCGTGTGGTCCGGCGGGTCGATGTTCAGCAGGTGCGTCATCAGCTCGGCCTTGCGCTCGCCCGGAATGCCGGTCTTGCCCTTGGCGTGCGCGGAGCCGGCGTGGTGCGCCGGGTCCTTGGACAGCCGCTGATCGGCGAGCGCCTGCCGCGCATCGGCGTACCGCGTCACCAGCCACGCCTCTACCCCACTGGGCAGCACCGTCCGGTGCACGGGCGAGTGCTCCCGCAGCCAGGCGTACGCCGGATAGGGATCAGTGGCGAACTCCCAGGTGAAGAGCTCGGGCATGGGGTCACGTGGGTTCAGATCATGCGGCACGCGCTCGACCGTAACCCGTCCGGTGAAGCTAGGCGGTGTGGCCCTCTGCCGTGCGGATCGCGTCTCGGTATGTGCGGGCGGCGGCTCGCAGGGCTGCTTCCGGGTCGACGCCGGACTGTTCCGCGCGTACCGCCATGGCGAGCAGTTCGTAACCGATGCCTTCGCCCGCCGGGAGGGGGACGTCGAGGTTCGCGTGGCGGGCGCGGGAGGAGAGCTTCGCGGCGAGGGCAAGGCCGGGCTGGCCGAGGGGGACGCCGTCGGTTGCCGAGTCGCGCTGCTTCTCGATCGCCTTCGTACGGAGCCAGTGCTCCTTGACGTCCTCCGGGGTCTCGGCGGTGTCGTCGCCGAAGACGTGGGGGTGGCGGTGGATGAGCTTCTCGACGATCGTTGCGGCGACGTCGTCGATCGAGAAGGGCTCGGCTCCGTCCTCCGGGCGGCCTTCCTGGGCGATGCGTGAGTGGAAGACCACCTGGAGGAGTACGTCGCCGAGCTCCTCGCGGAGTTCCTCCCGGTCGCCGTCCTCGATGGCCTCGACGAGTTCGTACGCCTCCTCGATGCCGTACTTCGCGAGGCCCTTGTGGGTCTGCTGCGAGGACCACGGGCATTCGCGGCGGATGCGGTCCATGACATGGACCAGGTCGAGGAGGCGGGCGCCCGGCAGGTCGTACGAGCCGGGCAGCAGCTCCAGGTCGGGCATCTGGACCCGGCCGGAGCCGGCCAGCCTGGCGAGGCCGTCGGTCAGGGCCTGGTCGCCCTCCCCCGACGGGCCGGAAGGAATGACCACCACCGTGCGGTCACCCGCGCACGCGTCGACCAGCTCCTGGGCGGTCGGGGCCGCGTGCTCGACGGTGACTCCCGCCTCGCGCAGGTACGGCAGCAGCGGGTGCTCCGCGTCGGCGCACACCACGCGGTCGGCGGCGCGCAGCGTCTGCCAGGCGGGCCAGGACAGGAGCCCTGGCGCGACGCGGTGGCTGGCGGTGAGAAGGACGATGCGGCCGGGGGCTGCCGGTGCGGATGCGGATGCGGATGCGGATGCTTCGCTGGTCACGTTGTCGAACGTACCTCGGAGGCAGCGGGCGGCGGCGCGGCCCCCCGGTCCGGACGCCCTCTGGGGGCGGGCCGGAGCGGGGCCGGAAGGTCTGAGCCCCCGGCCCCGGCGCCCCGCCGCTACGCGCCCGCCTCCGGTGCCGCCGCTTCCTTCGTCACCTGGGTGATCCACGGGGTCTTGTAGTCGCCAAGCTGCATCTTCTCGTCGTCCCACGTGCCGTAGCGCGGGTTGACGTCGATGTCGAGCGCCTTCGACGCGTCGACAAACGCCTCGTTCACCTTCCGCTGGCCCTCCGGCGTGTTCGTCGCGCCGATCTTCGCCGCCAGCTTGCCGACCAGCACGTCCCTGCGCAGGGCCGCGTCGATCTGGTCCGGGGCGACGCCGCGCTGCTGGAGGTACATCGCGGCGAGCTGCTCGGCGCCGCCGGCCTGCTCGACCGCTTCGCCCCGCGCCCGCTGGACCTCCTTGCGGCTCACGGTCGCACCGGCGTCGTCCGCCGCCCGCTGCACGATCTTGTCCACGATGAGGTCGTAGAGCTTCGCGCGGCCGAGCTGCCCGGTCGAGCCGATGAGCTGGGCGGACTGCGGCGATGCCTGCTGCGCCTGGCGTACGTCCCTGACCTGCGTCTGGAGTGCGGCGACCTCGATACGGCCGCCACCCACGACGGCCGCGGCTCCTGGATGCGCCTCGTTGCCGCACGCGGAGAGGAACGGCGCCGCGGCCAGAAGCGCGGCGGTAACGGAGAGCGCGGTGCGACGGCGGCGGTGCAAAGGGTGCCTCCCGGCGGTGATCGTGCGGCATAACAACGAAAGTGCGACGAACGACCTTGCGGTGATCGATGTTAGGCAGTCGGAGTGGTCCGGGCCACTGATTCGCCCAACGATTCGTTCGTGTTCGTGGATGCGCTGCCCCGGAGGGACCGGGAGTCGGGAGCGGGACCGCCGAGCATGATCATGCGGGAGACGACGAAGGTGATCGGGATCGCGGCGGCCGCGGCGATCAGCGGGGCGTACGTGCTGTTCAGCCGCAGGACGTCCACGAGGAGATACACGCCCGCTGTGGTGATCACGAAATTCGCCGCGTTGGTGAGCGGGAAGAGCAGGAACTTCCGCCAGGTGGGGCGCGTGTTGTAGGTGAAGCGGCAGTTGAGGAAGAACGAGCCGGTCATGCTGAGGGCGAAGGCCAGGACGTGCGCGCCGACGTACGGCAGCCAGGGCAGGAGCAGCAGGTAGCAGGCGTAGTACGTCCCGGTGTTCACCACTCCCACCAGGGCGAACATGACCAGCTGGCGACGGATCATCGGCGTACGAGCTCCCGGTCCCTCACGAGGGCGGGCGCGGCGGGCGCCGTCTCCACATTCGTCGCCTTCACCAGGAAGTGCGGGCGGCGTTTCACCTCGTAATAGATACGGCCGACGTATTCGCCGACGACACCGATCATCAGCATCTGCACTCCGGCGAGCGCCGTGACGGCGACGAGCAGCGTCACAAAGCCGGGGGTTTCCACACCGTTCACGAGGGCGACACCGACAATCCATGTCGAATAGGCCATGGCGACGGTGACCAGTAGCAGGCCGAGATAGAGCGCGGCCCGCAGTGGCTTGTCATTGAAGGAGATGAGGCCGTCGAGTCCGTAGTTGAGCAGCTTCGAGAAGGTCCATTTCGAGCGGCCTTCTTCGCGTACCGCGTTCTCGTACTCGAAGGTGACGGTGCTGAATCCGACCCAGGCGAAAAGGCCTTTGGAGAAGCGGTTGTACTCGGTGAGTTCGAGTACGGCGTCGACGCTGCGGCGCGACAGCATGCGGAAGTCGCCGACGCCGTCGACGAGTTCGACGTCGACCAGGCGGTTGATGAGCCGGTAGTACGCACGGGCGGCAAGCGTACGCGTGACCCTGTCGCCCTTCCGGGTGCGCCGGGCGACGACCTGGTCGAAGCCCTGCTCGTGCAGCGCCACCATGCGGCGGACCAGCTCCGGCGGGTGCTGGAGGTCGGCGTCCATGATGACGACGGCTTCCCCCGAGGCATTGCGCAGACCGGCCAGCATCGCCGCTTCCTTGCCGAAGTTACGGCTGAAGGAGACATAGCGGGTGCGGGGATCGGATCGCGCGATCTCCTGGAGGATTGCGAGCGTACGGTCCTTGCTTCCGTCGTCGACATAAACCAGCTCGACGGGGTGGCCGAGGCTGCCGAGTTCTTCCGTCACGTGCTCGTGGAAACGACGGATGATCTCCTCTTCGTTGAAGCACGGGACGACGATCGAGATGAGCACGGCTCTCTCCTCCAGGCAGTCAGCTCAGCGAAGAACAGCCGTCGGATATGGCGGAGTCCGACTCTCCACATGACGTGTCGGCAACCAGCGAGTGAACTCGCCGCGCTTTGTGCGTTTTTGGGCAGCCGCAGTGTCATTGAGGTCTCTTTTTCCGTCACATGCTGGCTTATTCGGTATCGGGCCCAGTAGAAGGATCAACATGTCGATTACGGAAGCGGCCAGAGGCCGTGCGGCGGCGCTGTCCGCGTTGATCACGGTGGTCTCGGTGTGCGCCGGTGACGCGATCGCCCGCTCCTTCCCCTTCGGGCCGCGCACGCGCGCCGTCAACGACCTGGGCAACCAGTTCGTGCCGTACCACGCCCGTCTGTGGGACCTGCTGCACGGGCGCGCGGACGGCGGGGCGCTGGTCAACTGGCAGTCCGGATACGGCACGAGCTTCCTGCCCGACCTCGGTACGTACGTCAGCAGTCCCTTCGCGCTGCTCGTCGGCCTCTTCCCGCGTGACGAGATCGACCTCGCCGTGTACGTGATCACCGTGCTGAAGATGGCCGCCGCGGCGGCCGCCATGACCGTGCTGCTGCTCGCGCTGCGCGGGGGCGCGGGCGCGTGGTGGGCCGCGGGGGTGCTCGGGTCGTCGTACGCGCTGTGCGGGTGGGCGGTCACCGAGGCGGTGTACAACCCGATGTGGATGGACGGCCTGATCGCGTTCCCGCTGCTGTGTCTGGTGGGCGAGTGGGTGCGTACGGGCCGTCATCGCCTCCTGGGTCCGGTGCTCGTGGCTCTGGCGTGGGCCGCGAACTTCTACACGGCGTACATGGCGACGCTGGGGGCCGGGCTCGTCCTGCTGATGCGGGTGCTGACCGCCGACGGCTCGGCGCCAGTACGGGAGCGGCTGGGCGTACTGCTGCGTGCCGCCGGCACCACGCTGCTCGGAATCGGCCTGGCGGCGCCGGTGCTGGCGGTCGTCTTCGCCGGGTCGAAGCAGGCCTATCCGGGCTGGGCGCGGGAGTTCGCGCCGTCGGGCTGGACGGACGTGTTCGCGCGGGCGCTGCCCGCGACGTACAGCTTCTTCACGCCCGCCGGTTTCCTCGGCACCGGCGGGCTGGTGCTCGCCGGCACGCTGCTCTTCAACCGGGCGGTGCCCCGGCGCGAGAGGCGGGCGTGGACGCTGCTCGTGGTCGCGGTGGCCGTGTCGATGCAGTGGGGGCCGACGCACCTGGTGTGGCACGCCTTCGCCACGCCGAACGGCAGCCCGTACCGGCAGACGTTCGTGCTGGCCGGGGTGCTGGTGATAGCGGCCTGGGTGTCGCTCTCGTACGGCTGGCCGGGGCGGCGCGCGCTGCTCGGCGGGACGGGCGTGGTGGCGCTCGTGGCGGTGGGCGCGGCGGCGAGCCCCCGGATCACGTCGTGGACGTACCCGCTGGTCGTGGCGGGGGTGGCGGCGACGGTGGGGGCGGTGATGCTGGCACGGCGGGCACATCCGGCCGGTCCGGCGTCCGCGGACACGCCCGCGGCCCGTCCGGCGTCCGAGGACCGGGGGCCTGGGCCGGGCCCCCGTTCCGGGAAGGGGCGGGTGGGGGAACGCCCGGCAGGGCACAGCCCCGGCACCGCACCCCGCCGCAACCGCAAGACGCTCGCCGTAGCCGCCGCGCTGCTGCTGGTCGGTGCGCAGGTCGCGCAGGCCGCCCTCACCACCGCGTACGCCGACCGCCGGCGTCTCGCGAAGCTCGACGACTACGCGCCGTGGGGCGACCGGCAGCAGGCCCAGGCGGACGCGGTCGCGGAGGCGGACGGGTGGCCCGCCTACCGCACCGAGCCGGGCCGTGAACAGACCACCGCCAACGACCCCTTGGCCGTGGGCGGCCAGGGGGCGGCGTACTACAGCAGCCACACCCCCGACGTCCTCACCCGCACACTCGCCGCCCTCGGCGCCGGCTGGACGTCCAACGGCCGCGCCGTCCAGAGCCTCGACAACCCGGTGACCGACGCCCTCTTCTCCGTCGGCGCGCGCGTGCACATGCCGCGCGACCCGCATCAGCGCTGGTCAACGCCCGACGACCGCAAGATGACGGTCACGCGCGCCGCGACGCCGCAACTGGTCACCGTGCGCCCGCCCGGCCCCGAGCCGCGCTTCGCCGCCTCCCCGTTCCACAACCAGGAGAAGCTCCTCGGCGCCCGCGTCTACACCCTCCCGCGCACCGCCCTGCGCGACGGCACGCTGACCGCCGCCTGCCCCGCCCGCAGCGAGGTCTTCCTCTGGGCTCCCGGCTTCTTGGGTACGGCGCGACTCGGACGCGGCGGTACGGCGGCCGAGCTGCGCGGCGGCCTCCCCGCGCGGCGGGCCGCGATGCAGCCGCTCGGAGCGGCCGGGGAAGACGGCCGCGTCGTGATCACGCTGAAGGGCGCGGGAGCCGGCAAGCTTCCGCGCGAGAGCGTCGGATGCCTGGACCGGGACCGGCTGGCCGACGCGGTCGACGGCCTGCGCTCGGGCGGCGCGACCACGGTACGCGTCACCGACAGCGGCGTACGGGCCGCGCTGCCGCCCGGCGCGAGGGGAACGGCCGTCTTCGCCATGCCGCGCATCACCGGCTGGAGCTGCCGCACGGACGGCGCGAAGGCCCGCCCCGCCGCCTCCTACCTGGGCCTGGTCGCCGTCCCCCTGGACGGCCGCACATCTGCTGTGACCTGCGACTTCACTCCACCTGGGCTGCGCATCGGCGGGCTCGCCGGCGGACTGTCGCTGCTCGTGCTCATCGTGGTGGGCGTGCTGCCCCGTGCGCCGGCCCGGCGTCGCAGGAGCCACACGAAGACTTCACCCGACGACCATCGGCTCGTGGCCCGCACGGCATGAGCTGCGGCGTACGGTCGGCCGCCTGCCCCCCACCCACAGGACCGAGGCCAGAGGCGAATCCGCATGCCATCTCTGCTGAGCAACCGGCTGACGAAGTGGGCCCTGCGCCCCGTCGCCGCGCTCGTCGACCAGCGCATCTCACGTCACACCGCGGGGCTCCGCCGCGAAGTCACCGAACTGCGGCGCAAACAGCACGGCGTCAGCATGCTGCTCGACCGCACCGGTCGCGGCCAGCACCGCATGCCCACGCCCGACCAGATCGACACCCTGGTACGTGAGGTCGACGCCGCGACGGACGCGGGCGAGCGGGCCCGCCGCAATGTGACCGTCGCCTACCGCAATGTGGTGGCACTGGAGGCGCTGGGCGTCGGCCGGATGGCGGGCGGTACGTCCAATGTGTGCGGCAAGCTGGCGACGATACCGCTGCTCGCGCGGCCGGAGGGCAAGGACCGCCACGTACTGGAAGTGCTCGAAATCGGCACCCTGCACGGCCTGTTCGCGGCAGCCCTGATGCGGATGCTGCACCGGACGGGCATCGAGGCGACGCTGACGATCGTCGACCCGCTGGCGGGCTCGCAGCTCCAGCCGGGCACCACCGATCACGAGGAGCCGACGGGGACGCCGGTGCGGGAGGACGTCGTACGGGCCAACCTGGCACTCGGCGGCGGCCGTCCGGGCACCGGCGCGCGGATCCGCCAGGGCTTCTCGGGGGACCCGCGGGTGCGGGCGGAGGTGTCCGACCGGAAGTACGGCGTGATCGTCGTCGACGGCGACCACTCCTTCGAGGGCGTCCTCGCCGATCTGGAGTGGGTGGAACAGATCGCCGCGCCGGACGCGGTCGTCGTCCTCGACGACTACGGCGACGCGCGCTGGCCCGGCGTCAAGGAAGCCCTGGACAAGCACCTGGCGGGCGGCGACAGCCGGCTCACGATGGCAGGCCGGGTCGCCACCTCCGCCTTCCTGCGGGCCGGCTGAGGCGGCCGCGGCGTCCCGCCCCGGCTCGGGTGGGGTCTCAGACGTCCCGCATCCGCTGGTGCCGGTCGAGGGCGCGGCGCAGCTCGGCCGGCAGCGGGTGGTACGGGCCGTACGTGCGCTCGGCGTCGTACAGCAGGCTCTGCAACTGGGCGTGCGCGGCGGTGTGGTCGCCCATCGCGAGCAGCAGGTTCGCTGTGCGGTGGCGGATGTCGAAGGCGCGGGCGACGGCGTCGGGCGCGGTGGCGACGCCGGTGCCGTACTGGTTCTCGTAGTACGGGAGCAGGCCGCGGTACTCGGCGAGTGCCGCGGCCGGTTCGCCGAGCTGCTCCAGGCACTGCGCGGCGTCGTACCGGAACTGGAGCGCCTGTGGATCGGCCAGGCCCGACTCGGCGGCGCGGTCGTCGGCGAGGCGGCGGAGCTCGGGCAGGGCGCGGCGGTACTGCCCGTCGTCCAGCAGCGTCGCGGCGTACTGCTTGCGCAGGATGCGGACGACCGGGGAGCGCTCACCGTGCTGGGCGGCGGCCGCCGGGAGGATGCCGCCGAGGATGTCGACGGCCTGGGTGATGCGCCCCTCGCCGAGGAGTTGCTTGACCTCGTCGACGGCGCCCGCGACGTCCGGCTGCGCCTGCGCGGGTGTGGGCTGCGCGACGGGCGGGGTGGTGGCGCGGTCGGGCCAGGGGGCGTGCGGGCGCAGGAACGGGCGGGTCGGGTCGAGCGGGCCCGACGGTGCGCCGCCGTGCGCCGGCAGCAGCGGGGCCAGGGCCTCGTAGACCTCCTGGGCGGACGACGGGCGGTGCTGCGGGTCCTTGGCGAGCAGCCGCAGGACCAGGGCTTCGAGCGGCTCGGGGATGTCCTGGCGGAGCTGGCGGACGGGGAGCGGCGGCTCGTACAGGTGACGGTGGAGGACGCCGAGGACGGTCGATCCGGCGAACGGGACGTTGCCGCTGAGCAGTTCGTGCAGGAGGACACCGAGCGCGTAGAGGTCGGTGTACGGGCCGACCGCGCCGCCCATCGCCTGCTCGGGCGCCATGTACGCGGGGCTGCCGATGGGTGAGCCGGTGTGGGTGAGGCGGGTGGTGTCGGTGTCGAGTACGGAGGCGACGCCGAGGTCGAGGACGGTGACCGTGCCTTCGGGCTTGATCATGACGTTGCGCGGCTTGAGGTCGCGGTGGACGATCGGCACGGCGTGCACGGCGGACAGCACGGCGCAGAGCTGGGCGGCGACCGCGACGGCCCAGGGCCAGGGGTACGGGTCGTGCTCGGCCAGGTGGTCGGCGAGGTCGGCGCCCTTGACGTACTGCATGACGAGGTAGAGGTCGTCGTCCTCGCTGCCCGCGTCGTGGACGGTGACGAGGCCCGGGTGGTCGACCTGGGCGGTGACGCGGCACTCGCGGACGAAGCGGCGGCGCATCTCGTCGGCGGCGGTGGCGGCGGCCATCCGGTCGGGGCGCAGCAGCTTCACGGCGACGCGGCGGTCGAGGCGCTGGTCGTACGCCGTCCAGACCTGGCCCATGCCGCCCTGGCCGATGACGGTGGACAGCTCGTAACGGCCCGCGATGATCCGTCCGTTCACCGGTCCCGGTCACCCCGCTGGTCCGGCTGGTCCCGCTGGTCCTGCTGGTCCCTGCGCAGGAGGTCGCTGAGCTCGTCGAGCTCGGCGCGGACCTGGTCCATGCGGTGGGGGTGTTGGTGCGGCTGTGGTTGCTCCTGTTGCGGCTGTTGCTGCGGCTGTGGGAACGGGGCCGGGTTGACCGCCGGAGTGCTCGCGTACGGGTTCGGGTAGCCGTACTGCGGCTGCGGGGCCGGCTGGACGTACGGGGGCTGCGGTGCCTGCTGCGGCTGCGGGGCGTACGGGCCGTAGGGCGCGCGTGGGGCGGTGGCGGTGTGCGGGCCGCCGGTGGCCGAGAGCCGCGCGTAGTGCCGGATGTCGAAGGTCAGGAAGTAACCGGCGGTCACGGCTCCGAGGAGCAGGACGCACGCCAGGGCTATGTCGGTCCTCACGTCACCCTCGGGCAGCGAACCGACGACCGCGAAGGCCGCGATCGCCACCGGGATGCTCGCCCAGGCTGCCGCCCAGTCGTACCAGCGCCCGCGCAGGATCGCGATGCGCAGCAGCGGAACGCAGGACAGGACGCCGCAGCTGAAGACGGCACAGATGAGGAACAGCACGCGCATGGTGATGACGACGCCGTCACTGCGGACTGGCGGCGTGGTGCCGGAGCCGTGCATGGCTGCTCCTGAAGACCTGGTGAGACGTACGTGGGGACAGACACTCGGTGCGGTGAGCGCTTTGAGCGTATACACCGACACCGACAACGGCCCACGGGTTGTACGGATCGAATATGGCGCGGCTCACTGCGGGCGTACGGTCCCGTCGGTCAGGCCGTCGTACAGGCCCTGCACGAGTTGTTCGCCGAGCCGTCCCGCTCGCCGCAGCGCTTCCTCGAACTCCGCCAGCGTGCGGAAGCGTTCGCCGTACTGCCGCTGGTCGGCGAGTGGCAGCCGGGGCAGTTGGAGGCGGCGTACGTCGAGCCGGGTCGAGGTGGAGGCGTAGCTACTGGCCTGGCGGTTGTTCGCGGTGCCGCGCAGGAATCCGGCGAGGAACCAGGGGTCGAGGGCCGCCGGGTCGGGGCGCAGCAGTTGGAGGCTGCGGCCGAGAGCGGCGCCCGCGGTGGCCTCGTCGACGACGCGGGCGACCGTGCCGCCGCCGAGCACGGGCACGACCACGTCGCCCGTCTCCACGAGAACGGGGTCTTCCGCCGGGCCTTCGGGGAGGGTGCCTGAGGGCGCGGTCGCGGCGAGCACGTCCTGCTCGGTGAGGACCCGTCCGCCGGAACCGGCTCCGGCGCCGCCCGCGCGCAGCACGAGGGCGCCCGCCCTGGCGAGTTCGCCGACGGTCGTGGTGGGCCAGCGCGGGGGCTGCGCGGGCTCCCCGGCGGGGGGCGTGAGATCGGTGGTCTGCCGCAGTGTTTCGGCCAGCCGCTCCCGTACGCGCGCGAGTTCGGCGGCGCCTCCGCCCGCGGCCGGGGGCGGCAGGTGGCGGGCGGGAGCGAGGTCCACGTCGTCGTCGAGCAGTTCGATGACGGACACCGAGCGGCTGATCCCCGGCCGTTCCTCGACGGTGCCGTGGCGGTCGAAGGCCTGCCAGGTGTCGAGGACGGTGGAGTGCAGGGCCTGCCAGTCGAGCTTGTCGCGGCCCGCGGCGGAGAGGTCGGCGGTGTCGACGAGCAGCAGCTCGTGGGAGGGCCGCCCGTCGGGCGCGGGCTTGCGCAGCACCCACAGGTGGAGGGGGATGCCGTACGGGGGTGCGGCGCCGGCCGGGAGCGAGACGACGGCGCGCAGGGCGCCGCGGCGCAGCAGGTCGGCGCGGATGCGGCGGCCGGAGCGGCGGGACGCGGCGGCGGGGGGCATGAGGAGGACGGCGGTGCCGCCTTCGCGCAGCCGGGCGAGTGCGTGCTGGACCCAGGCGAGTTCGGACTCCGTACGGGCGGGGAAGCCGTACTCCCAGCGGGCGTCGTACGCCAGCTCGTCGTGGCCCCAGTTGCGTTCGTTGAACGGCGGGTGGCAGAGCACGGCGTCGGCGGCCAGGTGCGGGAAGGCGTCGGCGCGCAGGGCGTCGGCGGCGGCGACGCGCACTTCGGTGGTGCCGGTCTCGGTCTGGAGGGCGAGGCGCAGGGCGGCGAGGGCGGCCAGGTCCGGGTCGGTTTCCTGGCCGTGGACGGCCCGCGCTTCCCGGGTGCCGGCGGACCGGTCATCGGCGGATGCGGCCCCGGCGGCACTGGCGACGGCGCGCAGCAGGGTCCCGGTGCCGCAGGCCGGGTCGAGGACGGTGCGGGGGCTGCCTGTGAGGGCGGCCATCAGGGCCGCCGGGCCCGGCGGGGTGAGTGTGTACTGGCGCGGGTTGGCGTCGAGGTGGCGGCCGAGCAGGAACTCGTACGTCTGACCGGCGCCGAGCTCGGCGGCGAGCTCGGCGGTCGCGCGCAGCAGGGGGACGGACGGGGTCAGCTCGGGCTGGCCCGGCGTGTGAACGGCGCGGTGCGGGCCGAAGCGGGGGGCGAGGATCTCCTCCAGGGCGGCCGACAGCAGGAACGCGAGCTTCTCGTCGGAGACGGCGGAGAGCTGGAGCCAGGCGGTCGGCCTGTCGCGTACGAGCAGGAGCACGCAGCCCGCGTGGATCAGGGCCGGGGCGGCGCCCGCGGGGTGGCCGGCGAGCTGCTGCCAGACCCGCTCGCGCAGGGGAACCTCGGCGATTTTCCCCTGGTCGCGCAGCCACTGTTCCACCTCGGCGAGGGCGAACGAGGGGCTCGTCTCGGTGCCGCCCACGGGTTTGGGGAAGTCGGGGTGGCGACGGCGCCAGTTGCTCACGGCGGCGCGGCCGACGCCGGCGAGCCGGGCGATTTGGGCGGCGGTCACTTCTGCTGCGTTGTCCGGCACCGGCCGGCTCCCCTCGTACACCTGCGCCTGCTTGTGCACCGAGCATACCCATGCCCGCAAGACGGGCCGCTTCACGGCGTGAATCCAAGTCCAAGCGTGAATCGTGTTGACTCGGTTCACAAGCTCTGCTGTGATTGACCCATCGCAGCAGAACGGGGCGGCAAGGCAGTCCCGCACACCCTTGTCCGGAGGACATCCATGTCTCAGTACACGCAGCAGCCGCAGTTCCCGCAGGGACCGACGCCGGCCGCACAGGCCCGCAACGGCCTGGGCACCGCCGCCCTGATCCTCGGCATCATCGGCGCGTTGTCGGGTCTGATCCCGTTCTTCTTCTGGCTCGCCGGCATCCTCGGCGTCATCGCCCTGATCATGGGCCTGGCCGGCCGGGGCCGCGCCAAGCGCGGCGGTGCCACCAACAAGGGGGTCGCCCTGGCGGGCGCCATCCTGGGCCTGATCTCGCTGATCATGTCGGTGGTCGGCGCGGTGATCCTCTTCAAGGCCGTGGACGACGCGGTGAAGGACATCGACAAGGCGACCAGCGGCTCGTCGGCGAGCAAGGAGCCGGGCGACGGCTCGGCAAAGGGCAGCGGCAAGGACAAGGGCAAGAACCAGGGCAAGGGCGGCAGCGCGGGCAGCGACACGGGTAAGGACGCCGAGACGCTGGAAGCCGGCGACTCGGCCGTCTACGACGACAAGCTGACCGTCACCATGTCCGCCCCCGAGGCGTACTCCCCCAGCGAGTACGCGATCGGCCACACCAAGGGCAACAAGGCCTACAAGGTCACGGTCGTCATCGACAACGCCGGCAAGGAGAAGTTCGACGCCGCCCTCGTCACCGCCGAGGCCCGCGCCGGCAAGGACGGCGTGAAGGCGGAGCAGATCTTCGACGAAGAGGTCGGCGAGGTCTTCACCGGCACGGTCATGCCGGGCAAGAAGGCCACCGTGGTGTACGCCTTCGACACCCCCGCCGACGCCAAGACCCTGCTCGTCGAGATCTCCCCCGACTTCTCCCACGACACGTCGCAGTGGAACCTGAAGCTCTGATCAGGCATCACCGCATCACTCGTATCACCGAAGACCGTCCGGCCCACTCGCGCACCCCCCGCGAGTGGGCCGGACACTTCCATGCCTCACGCGTTCAGGCTCTTCTCGCGCCTCACCGCCCGAAACGGGTCGGCGCCTCGGTCGGACCGCCGCCGGACGGCAGCCGCTCGTCCGGGCACCGCGACAGCACACGCCTCATCGCATCCCGCTCGGCGCCGGTCACCCACAGCTCGTACTTCTTCTTCACGGACACCTGACGGGCCACGTACACACAGCGGTACGCCTTGTTGCCGGGCAGCCAGGTCGCCGTATCGCCGTCGCTCTTGCGGCGGTTGGCGGAGGAGTCGACGGCCAGCAGGTTCAGCGGGTCGTTGGCGAAGGCGACCCGCTTGCGGCGCTGCCACGTGTGGGCGCCCTTCTGCCAGGCGTCGGAGAGGGCGACGACATGGTCGATGTCGACCTTGCTGCGCCCGCGCACGAACTCCACGCGCCGCCCGGTGTACGGGTCCTCGGTGAGCGTCCCGGCGGCCACCTTGCAGGCCGCCGCACCGCCGCTGTCACCACCACCGCCCCTGAACCGCACGCCGGCCAGATCCCGCTTCAGTATGTCGTCGCGGGTTATCTGCAGCCCCTTCATCGATGCGATGCACATGAGGCACAGCCGTAACCCATTCCTGTCCCTCGCCGTTATCGGTCATGCCGTGAGGCACATGAGCGACATCGGAGACAGGAAGCAGATCCATGACGTTATGCACAGAGAAGGCCGTCTCGCCCACCACCGGCGAGACCACTTGGCTCCTGGTCGACGAAGAAACGTACGCACCTCACCCCGAAGCCCGTGAGTTCTCCCTGTATCTGCGCGGAGCCGGGCGGTCACCGCAGACACAGCGCGCGTACATCCCCAGAATCGGCCGCTTCCTCAATTGGTGCGCAGAGCGGGTCACCGACTGGAGGACCGTCCGGCTCGGGGACATGAGTCTGTTCAAGTTCCACATCGAACGGACACCGACCCAGTACGGACGGCCTCCGTCCGGCAAGACCGTCAACGCCACGCTCACGGCGGTGTGTGAGTTCCTCCGCTTCTGCGCCGTCCAGGGGCACGTGGATCACGAAGTCGCCGCGCGTCTCAGCGAGCCGCGCTTCCTCGCCCACGCCCCGGCCGGCTTCGATCCCGGCGAGGGCGGCCAGCACCTGATGGTCAAAGCCCGCGTCCTGAAGGCGCCGGAGATCGAGCGGGCACCACAGACGCTCACTGGCGTCCAGACGGAGCAGGTCATCGACGCCGCTCGCACTGCGCGTGACCGGCTGCTGCTGACCGTCCTGGTGGAAGCGGGCCTTCGCATCGGCGAAGCCCTTGGACTGCGGCGTGAGGACATGCATCTACTCCCCGACTCCACGCACTTGGGCTGCCGAACCGGTGGCGCGCACCTGCACGTCAGGCCCCGTCAGGACAACGTCAACGGGGCGCGGGCCAAGGCCGGGCGCCCTCGCATGGTCCCACTCACACCGGAAGTGGTGCACCGATACCGCGATCATCTCGCCGAGCGTGAACAGGTGGTCGGTGCCGCCGACTGTGACTACGTCTTCCTCAACCTCGTCGGCGTCCACGCGGGGCGTCCGCTCTCGTACTCCAATACCAAGCAAGTGATTGAACGGATCGGCAGGCGCTGTGGTCTGACCGCCCGGCCGCACATGATGCGGCACACAGCCGCCACCCGCTGGATCCGCAACGGGGTCGCCCCGGACGTCGTGCAGACCCTCCTGGGGCACGCCTCCTCGGCGAGCACGGCCGTGTACCTGCACGCCCAGGACGAGGACCTCCGCGCAGCCGTCGCGGCCGTCGAAAGCCTCGCGCCGGAGCTGTTGCGATGACCGTTGCGCTCCTCCGCTCCGCTGCCGTTCCCTCCGTTTCCGGTACCCCGGAGTGGCCGTCGTGGCTCGCGGCACGCCTGCCTTCGGGCTGGCGCACGGGTGAGTGGGACCCCGTACAGGCACTGTTCACTGCCGATCCCGGCAACTCGGCAACCAACGTGTTCGTCTGCTCCGTGGTCGCCTGCGCCACCCATGTGGCGAGCAACGGAACCCGCTGCGACGCCTGCCGGAAGGCCCGCTACCTCCTGGGGAACCCCTCGGACTTCGACACCACGCACGCCCCGGATCCGTCCCTCCGCAGGCCCAACACCTCCGCTGACGGGGCGATGCCGGGCGTCTCCCAGTTCTCGCTCGCCGGGGTGAGCCCTACGGTCCGCCAGGAACTCCTGTACGGGCTCCAACAACGAGACGACGCCGGGATCAGCCTGGTCCCCCAACGGGTACGCCGCATTGTGGCCGGCCTCCCCGCCGGACTCGGCTCGCTCCTCGACTTGGACACCTCCTTCCCCACCAGGCTTCCGGCTGCGAGCGCCGGTGTGCTGAACGGGGTTCTTCTGCACGTCCGCCGTGCACGCGTCGGGTTCGAGGGCACCGATCCGACCTCGGGCGACGTATGGGAGTGCGCGCTCATCGGGCTGACGGCCGGTCGCGGTCGCAAGTACGCCGCTGTGCACGGCGACATCGACTTCCGTCCGGTGAAGCAGCGCTGGCTGCGAGAACTGGTCAAGGAATACGGCCGCACCGCGCGCCCGGCGGTCCTCGATCTCCGGCAGACCGTATATGCAGCCACCATCGCCTCCTCCGCGCTGGCGGGCAGGCCGCACAGCGAGGAGCCTGAGGCGCTCACCATGGCCGACATAAACGCTGTGGTGGACCTTTTCCGGATCACCAAGCGGCCCGAGGACGGTCACGACTACTCCACCAGCCACCGCAGGGCACTGCTCCGCCACTGGCGCACGTTTCTGGACTACGCCCGCCAGGCCGGCATGATGGATCATGTGCCGGGTGGGTTCGCGGTGAATCCCCGCTTCCACACCATCGCCGCCGCAGAGGTGACCGAGGACGATCTCGGCCGTGCGATCCCCGAGCACGTCATCGCTCAGCTCGATGCGCACCTCGCCCTGCTGGGCACTTCGACGGCATACGCGAGCGGCGGCTGGGCGGCAGCCGACTTCGCGCGGATGTACCAGGTGGTCTACGCGGTCCTTCGGGACACTGGCCGGCGCCCAGGGGAGGCCACCAGCCTGCGCCGCGACTGCCTGGAGCGGGTGGACGGCAAGCCGACGCTGATCTATGACAACCACAAGCGGCGGCGCCACGGCCGCCGCCTGCCTGTCTCCGAAAGCACCGCCCAGCTGATCGAAACCTGGCAGAAGGAACTCGATGCGCTGCCAGCCGTACCGGGGTGTGGCCAGTGGCTGTTCCCCTCGCCGGGGCAGCGCAATCGGCCACGCCGCGGTCATCTGAAGGCCGCGCAGTTCTGCAACCGGATCTTCCGTGACTGGGTCGATGAGCTGATCCCGGACCTCGTGGACGACAGGCTCGACGAGGACGGCGCCCCGCTCGCCTACGACCGCACCCAGATCGTCCCGTACGGCTTCCGCCACGCGTACGCCCAGCGCCATGCGGACGCGGGCACCCGCCCCGATGTCCTGCGGGAACTCATGGACCACCGTTCACTGGACGTGACCATGGGCTACTACAAGGTCTCCCTCACCCGGAAACAGGAGGCCGTACGAACGGTCGCGGCGCTCGCCGTCGACCGGCACGGCACAGCCCACGGCTTCAGCGATCCCCTCGCCTACGAGGTGGAGAGCGTCGGGGTTCCGTACGGCGGCTGCACCGAACCGAGCAACGTCAAGGCCGGCGGTGGCCACTGCCGCATCCGCTTCCAGTGCGCCGGATGCGACTTCTACCGGCCTGATCCCTCCTACCTGCCTGCCCTGGAACAGCAGATCACGGACCTGCGGGCCGACAAGGAAGCCGCCCTCGCGATGGAGGCCGCCGACTGGGTCGTGCGCAATCTCGACGACCAGATCCGCGCCTACTCGAAGTCGGCCGACGAGATGCGGCGGAAACTCGACGCGCTGCCCCTCGAGGAGCGGGCCGCCGTCGAATCCGCCTCGCGTGAGCTGCGCAAGGCACGTTCCGCTGCGGCCTTCGTCCCTCTGCAGGCACTGACCACACGGAGTTCCGAATGACGCGCCCCGCCGCTTCCGGCGGCAACGACAGGGACGCCCGAGTCGAGCGCCTGCGCGTCAGCCGCGCCAAGGACAGCGAAGACAAGACCAGGCGTGCGCTCGAAGCCGTAGAGGGCCTTCTCCGCTCGGGACGACGGATCACCGTCACCCAAGTGGCGCGGGAAGCCTCGGTGTCCACGTGGTTCGTCTACAACCAGCCTCAGGTGCACCAGGCCGTTCAGGACGGCATCACCGCCCAGCGAGCGCGGGGGCGCCAGAACTCCCTCGCTCCTGAGGCATCTCAGGTGTCTCCGGCCGGGTTGCGGACGGATCTTGCACTGGCCCGCGAAGAGATCAAGGACCTCAAGAAGGAGCGCGATCGGCTCCGTAACCGGGTCAGGCTGTCTCTCGGCGCCGAGTTGGAGGGCGTGAACCGGAATGAGCTGATCGAGCGGGTACAGCAGATCGAACAGCGGAATACTGCGTTGGAGCAAGCGTTGTCAGAGGCCAGGGATCAGATCGCGGCCCTGGAGGGCCAACTGCGTGGGGCGGAGGACGACCTCACCGCCGCACGAGCCAGTCTCCGCCGTGCCATGCGGTCCGTTCCGACCCCGTAACCCGTGCTGCATGGCCCCGCTTTGTGGTTGTCCGGCTCTCACCCCGTTGACCGGACAGCCACAAGGCACGACGTCCCCACGGTGAGAACTTCACCGCAGCGGGCTCCGGGCATGCTCAATCGGTGTCCGTCGCGGCCAACACCGCCAGTCGTCGGCGTCCTGGAGAGACCGAGGTCAGGCCGATGTCCCAGGCCACGCGCTCGAACCACTTGGTGTCGGCCCCGAAGCTGTACCAGGCGCACTCCCGTGCACATGCCTCGACCTCCTCCGCGGGGGCGCCCTCGGCAGTACCGGAGAGGCCTGCCAGGGACTGCCACGCGGCCAGCCGTCCGTAAGCACCGCGTGCGCCGGAGTTATAGGCACCTCCCCTGGACGCGGCGGCGAAGAGGACCCTCCATGCCTGGTCCGGCGGGCAGGCCGCGACCGAGAAGGTGGTCTTCTTCCCTGCACCCTTCAGGCATTCCAGGCCCAGTCCCAGCAACATGCTCGGTACCGACTCGGCTACCAGAGGAGTTGCCAGGTCGAAGACCCGCGCCTCGATCCGGCCGTTCGACTCCTCAGCCCAGTTCGCCACGGCGGTGCCGATGCCCTTGGTGGCGGCTTCGGTCGTCGTTTCCTCGACCGACGGCACATGCGCCCCGGCATCGGCCCGCATCGCGCGATTCGCCGGCGAGCCGAACGGCATCGAGTGGCTGCCGCCGCGAGCGCTGTAGCTCGGCAGATCCGGCTGTCCTTCCACATCGGACAGCGCCAACGGCAGCCACCCCAGCGGGTGGTGCCTCCAGTGCGGCGACGTCGCCCATCCTGCGATCCCCGGAGTCTCCGTGACGTCGGCGCCCCTGAGCACCAGTTCGTGGAGGAGGCAGGCGCGCAGTTCCTCCGAGGCGTGCCCGGTGAACGCCACGGCCAGTTCCTCCACCGGCTGGCTTGAGGCCAGCAGAGAGGCCGCATAACGGTCCAGCTTCCTGTCAGCGGTCTGCGTCAAGGAGACCAGCCGCAGCGCCGCGGCGACGTTCCCGGGGCCGGGCATGGTGGACAGCAACCGGAGCAGGTAGTCGAAGACGCTCCCGTACTGCCAAATCCGCCCGGCGTCGGAGGCGTAAGCGCCGGCCAGCGCTATGCCGAGATCCGCGAGGAAGGCAGCATCACCCCGCGCCAGACTGCGGTCAGCCGTCTCCCATATGCCGGTGACGCTCTTCAGTCCCGGCAGCTTCGTCACGATCTTCTGTATGGGGTCAGCCACGGTAGGCAGCGTATGTGTCCCACAGGCCGGAAGCGATGGCATTTTCCCAGGTCGCTGCGGCTCGATCAGCCTTCGCACTGCTTCAGCATCATCGCCTTGTCCGTCGTCGTCACCGGGAGCTCGTACTTATCGGCGACCTGCGCGAACCGCACCGCGTACGAGCAGCGGATCTTCTTGTTCGGCGGCAGCCAGGACGCGGGCCCCGAGTCCCGCTTCGCCGAGTTGGCGCGCCCTTCGACAGGAAGCAGATTGAGCACGTCGTTCGCCAGCTGCTCGCGCTTGCTCTCCGTCCATCGGGCGGCGCCCATCTGCCAGCTGTAGGACAGCGGGACCACGTGGTCGATCTGCACCTCGGCCGCCTTCGCCTTCTTCCAGGCGATGTCCTTGCCGGTGTACGGGTCGTACAGGTCCATCGCAACGACTACGCAGTCGGAACCATCCCGGAACCGGACATCCCGGCCGTGGAGCTTCAGCAAGTCGTTCCGCGTGTCACAACCGTTCCTCGCCAGCGGTACCCCGTCCGCCGTGTCCATCCACGCATAGCCGAACTCATCCCGCTCATAGCCCGTCCTCGGCCCGCGCCCCTTTGTGGTGAGCCCTTGGATGAGCTTGCGTGCGTCGGCCTTGTCCGCTTCCGACGTGAGCGCGGCGAGCCCCGGCTTCGTCCCGTCGGGATTCGTCAGCGGGCTCACCGCCTGGCCGGCAGCTGCGTCCAGTCCGGACCCTGCGGAGCTTCCGCCCGGCTCCAGACCATCACAGCCCGCGACGAACGCGGCGACAACGACGACCGTGAGCACGGCTGTCTTCTTGCGAGTCCGCAGGAGACCGTGACTCATGTGCCTCTCACTACGCACAGCTGACCACACCCTGCATACACTGCGAGAACATGCCCGTCACGGCGCGAAGCGTAGAGATAACGCGGGTGCCGCACCCGTTCTCGTCGGTGTCGGCCCAGGCGCTCCCGAAAGCCTCCCGCTCGTAACCGGTCTTGGGGGCGCGCCCCTTGACGGTGAGTTCCTCAACAGCGGCGAGCGCCGACCCGGCCGACCCGGAAGCCTGCCCTCCGCTACTGCCGCCCGCCCCCTCCGGGGTGCAGCCAGTAGCGGCGAGGGCCGCGACCAGGGCGGCTGCGGGAAGAGCGGTCCTGAGCGTACGTATACCTGTCAAGGCGATCCGTCCTGGCGGGTCGGTGTGCATGCCCCCCAGAGTCCCACGGCGCGCACTACACCTTGCCGATACCCAACGTGTTCTCGGACGGCAGCAGTCCCGAGCCCAGCACGTCCACCCACAAGGGACCGGTCAACTCGGCCAGCCGCGCGGTCCCTTCCGAGCCGAGGGCCCGCCAGGGCGCGGCGGCCAGTTCGTCGGTGACCCGCTCCACCTCGGCGCGCAGCGCGCGACCCGCCTCAGTGGCCACACCCTCCCCGTCCAACAACCGGCGCTCGACAAGCCGTTCACGCGCGGCGGCCCACTGTCCGTCGCCCCATCCCCGGCTGCGGAAGGTATCGGCGCAAGCCGCTCCGATGCCCGCGAAGCTGACGAGAGCCTCGACCGGGTCGAGCCCGGCGGTGAGCAGCGCCGCGACATGCCCGTCGCCGCGGTGCTCGCGCAGGATGGTCGCCGCCTGCCACAGGACGAGGTGCGGGGCGTCCGGCCAGGGCAGCGACGCGTTGGCGGCGGCGAGCGGCCGGCCCGCGGTGTTCGCGGCCTCGGCGGCCCGGCGGGCGAAGGCGGCGGCCTCGGCGATCTCGGGCCCGTCGACGCGCTCGCCGAAGAGCGCGCGGTACGCCCCGTCCATGCCGCGCGTCCGCGCGGCCAGGACCTCGGCCGGGTCCGCGATGCCCCATCCCGCCGGGACGTACTCCGCGACCATCGCGGGGCTGAAGCTGTAGAAGGCCGCCGCGACGACGTCGGCACTCACGGCCCCCAGCGGTGCGGGGCGCCAGGCGAAGTAACCCGGCCAGCGGACATCCGTCGCGTACCCCAGCTTCTCGGCTTCCTCGAAGACCTCGGGCGCGTAGTAGACGACGGCGTGCAGCGGCTCCAGCAGGTGCCACATCTGCCGCACACGCCCCAGCTCCACAACTTCCTCAGCCATGACTCCTCCTCCGGCCGCACCCCGCCCATCTAGGCACCGACTAGATTCCTCGTCAGCACCAAACTTGTCAACGGCTAGATCCGGCGTAATCTGCTGACCATGAGCAGCCGCGACACGTACCACCACGGCGACCTGCGGCGGGCGCTCCTCGCCGCGGCCCTCGACGTCATCCGCACCCAGGGTCCGGCAGCCCTGTCGCTCCGCGACCTCGCCCGCCGCGCGGGCGTCTCCCACGCGGCCCCCGCCCACCACTTCAAGGACCGGACAGGCCTGCTGACCGCGATCGCCACCGAGGGCCACGACCTGCTGACGGCAGCGCTCTGCGACGCGGCAGACCTGAGCGACGCGGGCGTTCGCTACGTCCGCTTCGCGGTCGACCACCCGGCGCACTTCCAGGTCATGTTCCAGCCGGACCTGCTCCGCGCCGACGACCCGGAACTCCTGGCCGCGAAGGCACGCTCGTACGAACAACTCCGCGCCGCTGTAGCCGCCCTCCCCGGCGACCGCACCACCGACCCGGAGCTGACCGGCATCGCCGCCTGGTCGGCCGCCCACGGCTTCGCCACCCTGCTCCTGACCCACAACCTGGACCTCGCCCTGGCCGACCGCACCCCGGACGAGGTGTTCCGGGCCCTGACCGCCGCGTTGTTCAAGAGCGGCAGCACAACCACCGGGGCGGCCGGGAGGACAGACCTGCGATAGATCAACGTCGCACTACGCCGACTACGGCCGCCAGGACTTCGTCGACGTCCGGTAGCGGCCGGGCGACGCCGCGCATCCTGTCCCGCCCGCGGGAATAGCCGAAGCCGATCCGTGCTTGACCGTGTCGCGTGCACGTGATCAACGACATGGACATCGGAAGACAACCAGGGGCGGGACAAGATGAGTTCCTCAAGTTCTGTACGGCGTACGAGTGTTGCTGTGCTCTCCGCGGCCGTGCTGGCGGCTCTGCCGGTAGTCGGCGCGCAGGGGTTCACCGGATCCGGCGTCGCCGTCGCGGCCGAACAGCGCGGCGGGACGGTGTGGCAGGGCGGCTGGGCCGCTTCGCCGCAGGCTCCGACGACGCCGTTCGGGCCGAACTGGTCCGAGCAGGGCTTCGCGAACCACACGGTGCGGCAGGTGGTCCGGGTCAGCACCGGCGGCACCAAGGCCCGTATCGAACTGTCCAACCGCTACGGCTCCACCCCGCTGCGCATCACCGGCGCGACGGTCGCCCGTACGGACAAGGGCGCCGCGGTGCGGGCCGGTTCGGTCCGGGAGCTGTCCTTCGGGAAGGGCCGGTCGGTGACCATCCCGGCGGGTGGCAAGGTGCTCAGCGACGGGGTGCCGTTCAGGGTCAAGGCGCTGGAGTCGGTGACCGTCACGCTGTATCTGGCCGGGCCGACGGGACCTGCCACGTTCCACCATTTTTCGTCCGCGACCAGCTACCGGGCCGACGGCGACCACCGTTCGGACCGCGAAGGTACGGCGTTCAAGGAGACCAGCGACTCCTGGTACTACCTGTCCGGCGTCGAGGTCAGCGGCGGGGAGAGGTCCGGGCGCCGCGACGGTGTGGTGGCCTTCGGCGACTCCATCACCGACGGTGTCGGCTCCAGCCTGAACACGGACAACCGCTACCCCGACGAGCTCGCCGAGCGCTTCGCCGCCACCGGCAAGCCGCGCAGCGTCCTCAACCACGGGATCGGCGGCAACCAGGTCACCAACGACACGGCCTGGGCCGGCGAGAAGGCTGTGGCCCGCTTCAAGAAGGACGTCCTCAGCGAGCCGGGCATCGGCACGGTCATCGTGCTGGAAGGCATCAACGACATCGGTGGCAGCGGCTGGCAGGGGGTTCCGGGCGGACCGACACCCGAGGTGTCGGCGAAGCAGCTGATCGAAGGTCACCGCACGTTGATCCGCCAGGCACACGCCAAGGGCATCAAGGCGGTCGGCGCCACCCTGACCCCCGTCAAGGGCTCCGCGTACTACACCGAGGCCAACGAGGCCAAGCGGGACGCGGTCAACCAGTGGATCCGTACGTCCGGTGAGTACGACGAAGTGGTCGACCTGGACCGTGCCCTCGCCGACCCCGCCGACCGGGACCGCATGCTCCCCGCCTACGACTCGGGCGACGCCCTGCACCCGAACGACGCCGGGTTCCGGGTGATGGCCGGGGCGCTCGACCTCGACACGCTCTGACGGACTGCGAAGCCGGCCGTGCCTGCCGACTCGCGGCACGACCGGCTTCGCGGGCTGCTACGGGCCCGCTACCTGCCTGCTATCTGCCTGCTACGACCCCAGGATCGTCGTAAGGAACTCGCCCGTCCAAGCCAGCAGTTCCCGTCCGACCACCGGCTTGCCGCCGATCTGCCCCGTCGTCGGACGCGGCACCAGGATCTGGTGCGTGGCCGGCTTCAGCACCGTACGGGGGTAAAGGCGCTTCAGCCTCAGCTCCTGCGACTCGCGCAGTTCCACCGGTCCGAAGCGGATGTTGGGGCCCGCCAGGGTGATGTCCGCGACGCCGCAGGCGCGCGCCAGCATGCGCAGGCCGGCGACCAGGAGCAGGTTCTCCACCGGCTCGGGGAGCTTGCCGTAGCGGTCGGTGAGCTCTTCGCGTACGGCCCTGATGTCGTCCTCGGAGTTCGCCGAGGCGATCGCCCGGTACGCCTGGAGACGCAGCCGCTCGCCCGGCGCGTAGTCGTGCGGAACGTGCGCGTCCACCGGGAGTTCGATCTTGACCTCCAGCGGCGGCTCCTCCTCGGCCTGGCCGTCCACCGCCGCCCGGTAGTCCGCGACCGCCTCGCCGACCATGCGGATGTACAGGTCGAAGCCGACGCCCGCGATGTGCCCGGACTGCTCGCCGCCCAGCAGGTTGCCCGCGCCGCGGATTTCCAGGTCCTTCATCGCCACGTACATGCCCGCGCCCATCTCGGTGTGCTGGGCGATCGTCGCGAGCCGCTCGTGCGCGGTCTCGGTCAGCGGCTTCTCCGGCGGGTAGAGGAAGTACGCGTAACCACGGTCGCGCCCACGGCCGACCCGGCCGCGCAACTGGTGGAGCTGCGACAGCCCGAAGTTGTCGCCGCGCTCGACGATCAGGGTGTTGGCGTTGGAGATGTCGATGCCCGATTCGACGATCGTCGTCGAGACCAGTACGTCGAACTTCTTCTCCCAGAAGTCGACGACGACCTGCTCCAGCGCGCTCTCGCCCATCTGCCCGTGTGCCGTCGCGATCCGCGCCTCGGGCACGATCTCGCGCAGCTTCGCGGCCGCCCGGTCGATCGACTCGACCCGGTTGTGGATGTAGAAGACCTGGCCCTCGCGCAGGAGTTCGCGGCGGATCGCGGCGCCGATCTGCTTCTGCTCGTACGGGCCGACGAAGGTCAGCACCGGGTGGCGCTCCTCGGGCGGTGTCGTGATGGTCGACATCTCGCGGATGCCGGTGACCGCCATTTCGAGCGTACGGGGGATGGGGGTCGCGGACATCGTCAGTACGTCGACGTTGGCGCGCAGCTTCTTCAGCTGCTCCTTGTGCTCGACGCCGAAGCGCTGCTCCTCGTCGACGATGACCAGGCCCAGGTCCTTGAACTTCGTCTCGGACGAGAAGAGCCGGTGGGTGCCGATGACGATGTCGACCGAGCCCTCCCTGAGGCCCTCCAGGGTCGCCTTCGCCTCGGTGTCGGACTGGAAGCGGCTGAGCGCCTTCACGACGACGGGGAACTGGGCGTACCGCTCGGAGAACGTCCCGAAGTGCTGCTGCACCAGCAGCGTCGTGGGGACGAGGACGGCGACCTGCTTGCCGTCCTGGACCGCCTTGAAGGCCGCGCGGACCGCGATCTCCGTCTTGCCGTAGCCGACATCGCCGCAGATCAGGCGGTCCATGGGGACGGACTTCTCCATGTCCTCCTTCACCTCGGCGATGGTGGACAACTGGTCGGGCGTCTCGACGTACGGGAAGGCGTCCTCCAGCTCGCGCTGCCACGGGGTGTCGGGGCCGAAGGTGTGGCCGGGGGCCGCCATGCGCGCCGAGTACAGCTTGATCAGGTCGGCGGCGATCTCCTTGACGGCCTTCTTCGCGCGCGCCTTGGTCTTCGTCCAGTCCGCGCCGCCGAGCCGGTGAAGGGTCGGGGCCTCGCCGCCGACGTACTTGGTGACCTGCTCCAGCTGGTCGGTGGGGATGTAGAGGCGGTCGCCGGGCTGGCCGCGCTTGGCGGGGGCGTACTCGACGAGCAGGTACTCGCGGGTCGCGCCCTGGACCGTGCGCTGGACCATCTCGATGTAGCGGCCGACGCCGTGCTGCTCGTGGACGATGAAGTCACCGGCCTGGAGTGTCAGCGGGTCGATGGTCTTGCGGCGGCGGGCCGGCATGCGGCCCAGTTCCTTGCTGGCGGTGCGCTGGCCGGTCAGGTCGGTCTCGGTCAGTACGGCCAGCTTCAGGCCGGGGTCGACGAAGCCGTGGTCGATCAGGCCGCACGCGACATGGACGACCGACGGGGTGATCTCGGCGAGGTCCGCCTCCAGGCGGGCCGGGATGCCCTCGCTGCCGAGGACCTCCACGGTGCGGGCCGCCGGGCCGTGGCCCTCCGTGATGTACACGGTGCGCCAGCCGTCGGCCAGCCAGCCCTTGGTGTCGGCGAGCGCTCTCTGCGTGTCGCCGCGGTACGCCTCGGGGGCGTGCATGCCCAGCTTGAGCGTGTCCGCGGAAAGCTCCTCGCCGGCGGCGAACGGCGCCACCGACCACCACAGCATGTCCAGCTCACGGGCCCGTTCCCGTACGTCCGCGATCCCCCGCAGCGAGGCCGCGCCCACGTCGATCGGGGCCTCGCCGCCGCCCGCCGTGGCCGCCCAGGACGCCTGGAGGAACTCCTGCGAGGTCGCCACCAGGTCCGCCGCCCTGGTCCGTACCCGCTCGGGGTCGCACACCAGCGCCATGGAGCCCATGGGCAGTACGTCGAGCAGCAGCTCCATGTCGTCCACGAGGACCGGGGCGAGGGACTCCATGCCCTCCACGGCGATGCCCTCGGCGAGCTTGCCGAGCAGCTCGCCCAGCTCGGGGTGGGCCTCGGCGAGGGCGGCGGCCCGCTCCCGCACGCTGTCGGTCAGCAGCAGCTCACGGCAGGGCGGCGCCCACAGGCCATGCTCGGCCACTTCGAGCGAGCGCTGGTCGGCGACCTTGAAGTAACGGATCTCCTCGACGTCGTCGCCCCAGAACTCCACGCGCAGCGGGTGCTCCTCGGTCGGCGGGAAGACGTCGAGGATGCCGCCGCGCACCGCGAACTCGCCGCGCTTCTCGACCAGTTCGACGCGCTGGTACGCCGCTGCCGCGAGCGCGGCGGTCACGTCCCCCAGGTCCGCGCTCTGCCCGGTCCGCAGGGACACCGGCTCCAGGTCCCCCAGCCCCTTGACCTGCGGCTGGAGCACCGACCGTACGGGAGCCACGATCACGCTCACCGGGCCCGCGGACGGGTCGTCGGCGCGGGGGTGCGCGAGGCGGCGCAGGACGGCGAGGCGCCGGCCCATCGTGTCGCTGCGCGGCGACAGGCGCTCGTGCGGCAGCGTCTCCCACGACGGGTAGTCGACGATCCCCTCCTCCGGCAGCAGCGTGCGCAGCGCGGCGGCCAGGTCCTCGGCCTCGCGGCCGGTCGCGGTGACGGCAAGCACGGTACGCCCGCTCTCGCGGGCCAGCGCGGCCACCGCGAAGGGACGCGCGGCGGGCGGGCCGACCAGGTCGATGTGCATGCGGTTGCCGTCGGTGGCGGCCTTCACCGCTTCGGCGAGCGCCGGGTCTCGTACTACGGCATCGAGCAGACCGTGCAGGCTCATGAAGGGCTTCCGTCCAGGTAACGAAGTGACGTGGTGACGTGGTGGACAACGCGAAGGGCCCGACACGTCTCACGGGCCGGGGGATTTCTAGCCTACGGCCCGCCGCTGACAACCGCTCCGGGGATCCGCACCCCCAGAACCAGCGCGAAGTGTACAGTTCCTTACATGAATGACACGCTGCCCATCACCGAAGCCCGCGCCCGCTTCGGTTCGCTGGTCCGCCGGACGTCACACGCCCGCGAGCGCATCATGATCACCGACCACGGCCAGCCTGCGGCCGTGCTGATAAACCCGCAGGAACTGGCCGACCTCGAGGATGCCCTGGCCCTCGCGGAGTACCGGGCGGAACAGGCAGCTGGGACGTTCGTCGGCGTCCCGCACGAAGAAGTCCGTGCGCGACTGGGCCTGGGGCGTGAGTGAGCTACGAGATCATCTGGCGGCTCGGGGCAACCGATGCCGCCACCCGCTACCTCAAGGACGACCCCGACGGCCTGCGACAAGTCTTCGCAGCGGTTGATCTGCTGGTCGACGACCCCAGGCCGACGGGCTCCACCGCATACGGCTCGCCGGACCTGCGCCGTATGCACGTGGGCCGATACCGCATCCTCTACGAGATCACAGAGTCCACGGTCACGATTGTGGTGATGAACGTTGGCCGGATCGCCTGAGAGCGCCGAACCACCGGAAAAAGCTGCCCCCGCTGAACCTGCTCACGAGGACGATCAGCCTCGGCCCAAGGTCAATCGGACAGATCGTGGTTCGCTCCGCGGAAAGATCCGCATCGCCGAAGACTTCGATGACATGCCTGAAGGTTGGGACGAATTCTTCGGCAAAGACGAATAAGCAAGCCCGGCCCAGGGGTGTTCGCAGGAACACCCCTGGGCCGGGTCCGCCACCACCACTGCGCTACTCCGCTACTCCGTGGCGATCGCGTTCAGTACGTTCATCCGACCCGCCCGGAAGGCCGGGACCAGGGCGGCGAACAGACCCACGAACGCCGAGCCCACGAAGACCGTGAGGATCGTGGACCACGGGATCTCCAGCACGCCCAGGCCCTCCAGCGCCAGCAGCTTCTGCGCCGCCGTCCCCCAGCCCATGCCGAGGCCGAGGCCGAGCAGCGCGCCGAAGAGGGCGATCACCACCGACTCCAGGCGGATCATGCGGCGCAGCTGCCTGCGTGAGAGGCCGATGGCCCGCATCAGGCCGATCTCCCTGGTCCGCTCGACGACCGACAGGGCGAGGGTGTTCACCACACCGAGGACCGCGACGATGATCGCGAGGGCCAGCAGGCCGTAGACGATGTTGAGCAGCTGGCCGACCTCGTCCTTCAGGTCCTGCTTGAAGTCGGTCTGGTCCTGCACCGTGAACTGCGGGTACTCGGCCAGCGCCTTCTTGAGCCCGGCGTACGCCGCGTCTTCCTTGCCGTCCACCGCCTTCGCGAACATGATCAGGTTCGGCGGCACCCGGTCGGCCGGCAGGTACTGAGCGGCGGTCGTGACGTTGGTGTACATCGCCCCCTTGTCGACGTTCGACTCGTCCGAGGTGATCGCCGCGATCTTCAGCTTCGCGGTCTCGCCGCCGTTGAACGCGACGGTCATCGTGTCACCGACCTCGATGCCGTGCCGCTCGGCGTAGTCGCTGCCGACGGACATGGCGTTCTTGCCGTACGCCGCGCTCAGCTCACCCGCGACGGTCTCGCGCCGCAGGTCCTGGGCGTACGTCGGGTCTGCCGCCGCCAGTTCCTCCGTCTCCCTCTTCCCGTCGGGGGAGGTCAGCTCCGCCTTGATCATCTTGTAGCTGGTGACGTGCTCGATGTCGGGAGCCGCTCGCAGCGCCTTCTCGGCCTCGGGCACGATCGGGCCGCTGGGGCCGCTCTGGATGATGAAGTCCGCGCCGACCGACTTGTCGAGCTCCTCCGTGGCCGAGGCGACCATCGAGGACCCGACGACCGACAGGCAGGCGACCAGCGCGAGGCCGATCATCAGCGCGGCGCCCGTCGCTCCCGTACGCCGCGGATTGCGCAGCGCGTTGCGCTCGGCCATCCGCCCGACCGGGCCGAACATCCGCAGCACCACCGCGCTGATCGCCCGTACCACGACGCCCGCGAGGAGCGGACCGATGACGATGAAGCCGATGAGGGTGAGAACGACACCGCCGCCCAGGAACAGCGAGCCCTCGCTCGCCTTCTCCGCCTGTGTCGTCACGTAGAGCAGCGCGCCGCCCGCACCGGTCAGGACCAGGCCGATTCCGGCCCGTATCCAGCCGGCCCTGCCGTCCGCCGGAGTCCCGGCGTCGCGCAGCGCGGCCATCGGGGAGACCTTGCCGGCCCGCCGGGCCGGGACGTAGGCGGCTACGACCGTGACGATGATGCCGAGCGCGAGCCCGACGACCGGGGTCGTCCAGGCGACGGTCAGGTCCTTCGTCGACAGCTCCATGCCCATCGACCCCATGATCTTCATCAGGCCTACGGCGAGGCCGACACCGGCGCCGACACCGAGGACCGAGCCGGCGACGCCGAGCAGCAGCGCCTCCACCAGCACGCCCCTGTTGACCTGCTTGCGGCTGGAGCCGATGGCCCGCATCAGGCCGATCTCGCGGGTGCGCTGGGTGACCAGCATGGAGAACGTGTTGACGATGAGGAAGATGCCGACGAGGAAGGCGATTCCGGCGAAGCCGAGCATCGCGTACTTCATCACGTCGAGGAAGGAGCCGAGCTCCTCACGGCCGGAGTCCGCCGCTTCCTTCGCGGTCTGGAGCTTGTACGGACCACCGGCGGCCGCGTCGAGCACACCGGCGACCTCCTGCTTCAACCGCGTGTCGCTGACGCCCCGTTCGGCGGTCACGGCGATGTGCGTGAAGGTGTCCGGCTTGCCCAGCAGCCGCCGCTGGGCGGTCGCGGTGTCGAAGTAGACCACGGTCGCGCCCGGGTTGGTCATCTTGAAGGACGCGATGCCGGAGATCCTGGCGGTGATGTCGCCGGTGACGGCGATGGTGCGCAGCTCGTCGCCCAGCTTGAGGCCGTGCTTGTCGGCGGTGTCGGCGTCGACCATCACGTCGGTGGGTCCGCGCGGGGCGTGCCCGGAGGTGATGTCCATCGACTTGAGGTCGTTGTGCGTCCAGTTGCCGGCGATCGTCGGGGCGCCGTTGTCGGAGCCCATGTTCTTGTTGTCGCTGTTGACGACGGTCACCGACAGGCTGACGACGGCGCCTTCGGCGGACTTCACGCCGTCCGCCTTCGTCACCTGCTGGACGGCGGACGCGGGGAGCGCCTCGGGCCTGCCGGTCCGCGGGCCCTGGTCATCGCCCTCGGCCGACTTGGGCGTGACCGTTACGTCGGCCGAGGTGGCGGCGAAGAGCTTGTCGAAGGTCGTGTTCATGGTGTCGGTGAAAACGAGCGTGCCGCACACGAACGCCACCGAGAGCAGGACCGCGACGGCGGAGAGCGCCATGCGTCCCTTGTGCGCGACGAAGTTGCGCATGGAGGTCTTGAGGACGGTCATGACGTCCGCCCGCGCGCGTCGAAGTCCTTCATGCGGTCGAGGACCTGGTCGGCGGTCGGCGAGAACATCTCATCCACGATCCGGCCGTCCGCGAGATACAGCACCCGGTCCGCGTAGGACGCGGCGACCGGGTCGTGCGTAACCATCACGATGGTCTGGCCCAGCTCGTCGACGGACTTCCGCAGGAAGGTCAGCACCTCGGCGCCGGCCCGCGAGTCGAGGTTTCCGGTCGGCTCGTCACCGAAAATGATCTCGGGCCGGGCGGCCAGCGCCCGCGCCACCGCGACCCGCTGCTGCTGACCGCCGGACAGCTCGGTGGGCCGGTGCCTGAGCCGGTCCGCGAGGCCGACCGTCTCCACCACCCGGTTCAGCCACGGCGCGTCCGGCTTACGGCCCGCGATGTCCATCGGCAGCGTGATGTTCTCCAGGGCGTTCAGCGTCGGCAGCAGGTTGAACGCCTGGAAGATGAAGCCGATCCGGTCCCTGCGCAGCCGCGTGAGCTTCTTGTCCTTGAGCTTGGTGATCTCGGTTTCGTCGAGGTGGATCTCGCCCGACGTCACGGTGTCCAGACCGGCGAGGCAGTGCATGAGCGTGGACTTGCCGGAGCCGGACGGGCCCATGATGGCGGTGAACTGCCCCCGGTTGATGTCCACATCGACGTGGTCGAGCGCGACGACACGGGTCTCCCCCGACCCGTACGCCTTGACGACCTGCCGCGCGCTCGCGGCAACGGCCGTACGCCCTCCAGTGCCCCCGTGCCTGGGAATGGTCATAGCCGTTGTCACGGTCGGTCTCCTAAGTCGTGTGAGCAGCGAAAACGCCCGGCGGTAACCCCAGCCGCACCCCCCGAGGTGCGGTGGCGGTGGTCCGTAAGGCCGCCGTAAAACCAAGCTAAAGAACGGACGCGTGCGCCTCGTCCTCCACCGGGACGAACACCCTCTGGCCAGAAGTAAGGAGAACTCCCTAGGGGCTCTCCACCCTCGGGTGGACCCCGACTCCGGGCAGCCTGCACCCTCCCCCTGCGTGACCTGCAAGTGAGAAGGTGTCGGGGGCCAGATACGTGCACGGTGAAGGGATCTTGGTGAGCGGCACCGGAAGCAGTGCGGGCGGCAGTACCGGAAACGCGGACAGCACCAGCGCGATACCCGGCGGCGGGGGCGCCCCCGGCCGGCCGGCGGTGGCCGGAGGGACTTCCGCGCACGCGAACGCCCGGCGCGGCCCCGTCGTCGCCGCGCTGATGCTCGGCATGGCCCTCGCCGCGCTCGACGGCACGATCGTCTCCACCGCCGTCCCCCAGATCGTCGGCGACCTCGGCGGCTTCGCCGTCTTCTCGTGGCTCTTCTCCGGTTACCTCCTCGCCGTCACCGTCACCCTCCCCGTGTACGGAAAGCTCTCCGACACCTTCGGCCGCAAGCCGGTGCTGATCGCGGGCATCGTCCTCTTCCTCATCGGCTCACTGCTGTGCGCCTGTGCCTGGAACATGGGCAGCCTGATCGCGTTCCGCGTCGTCCAGGGCCTCGGCGGCGGCGCCATCCAGGGCACGGTCCAGACGATCGCCGCCGACCTCTACCCCCTCAGGGAACGCCCGAAGATCCAGGCGAAACTGTCGACCGTGTGGGCGGTGTCGGCCGTCGCAGGACCGGCGGTCGGCGGGCTGCTCGCGGCGTACGCGGACTGGCGCTGGATCTTCCTCATCAACCTGCCGGTGGGCGCCACGGCCCTGTGGCTGATCGCCCGTCACCTGCACGAACCGTCCCGCACGAAGACCGCGGCGGCCTCCCGCCCCCGTATCGACTGGGCGGGCGCCCTGGCCGTGTTCGCCTGCGGCGGCCTGCTGCTCTTCGCCCTCGTCCAGGGCGGCGTCGCCTGGCCCTGGCTCTCCGCGCCCTCACTGGCCCTGTTCGGCGCCAGCGCGCTGCTGGCCGCCGCCACCGTCGCCATCGAACGCCGCGCCGCCGAGCCGATCATCCCCGGCTGGGTGTGGCGCAGGCGCACCATCGCCGCCGTCAACCTCGCCCTCGGCGCGCTCGGCCTGCTCATGGTCGCGCCGACGGTCTTCCTCCCCACCTACGCGCAGGCGGTCCTCGGACTCGGCCCGATCGCCGCCGGCTTCGTCATGTCGGTGATGACGCTGAGCTGGCCGGTGTCGGCGGCGCTGAGCCAGCACGCGTACAACCGCATCGGGTTCCGCCTCACGGCGATCATCGGCATCGCCTGTTCGGCGCTGATCCTGCTCGCCTTCCCGCTCCTCCCGTTCCCCGGCGCGGCCTGGCAGCCCGCCCTGATCATGCTGCTGCTCGGCGCGGCGCTCGGCCTCTTCCAACTCCCCCTGATCGTCGGCGTCCAGTCGACGGTCGGGTACGCGGAGCGCGGTACGACGACCGCGTCCGTACTCTTCTGCCGCCAGGTCGGCCAGTCCGTCGGCGCGGCCCTCTTCGGCGCGGTCGCCAACGCCACCCTCGCGTCCAGGCTCGCCGCCGCACCCGACGGCATACGGGAGGGGCTCCCCGGCGACCTCGACTCCGTCTCGCACGCGCTGGCCGATCCGGGCTCGCTCACCGCGGAGGCGGCCGACTATCTGCGCCGGGCCGTGGACACGGCCGTCGACCACGTCTACATCGGCGCGGCGATCGCGGCGGTGCTGGCCCTGCTCGCCCTTGTCTTCGTGGCTCCGCGCCGCTTCCCCGTCATCACCGAGGAAGCACCAGCCGACTGAAAGCGGTCTTCCCCGGTGGGTCTTCCCCGGTGGGCCGCCCCCGTTACCGCCAGTAAGGAACCGTGCCGATCGGATTACCCGCGGTAACGGCCCGATCCGCCACGCCAGTTCGCACGAAAGCCTCCCCGGCGGGGATACCGATGGGTAACGTACGCGGCCCGAGCGCCCCGCCGCCGCTCCCCGGCCCCGGTCGCGCTTCTCCCTGCAGTCCGCTCGGGACCCAGCCGCGCAAGGAGCAGCCCGCACATGTCGCACTACCCGGAATACCTGTACCCCTGGCAGAGTTCCCCGCCCGCACCGCCGCTCCCCCCACACCCCCTCCCCCCACAGCCCGCCCCCGTCCACCAGTACGTCCCCGGCCGCCACAGCGACCTGCGCAGGCTCCGCTCGGCGTACCGCCGGCTGCGCCGCGTGGCGAGCCTCACCGCCCTCGGCTACTTCACGCTCTTCCTCCTCCTCTCCGGCCTCGCACCCGGCCTGATGGGCAGCGAGCTGCCCGGCAGCCTCAACACCGGCCTCCTGCTCGGCCTGTGCCAGCTCCCCGTCACCCTCGTGGCCATCGCCGTGTACGAGCAGTCCGCCCGCCACCGCGTCGACCCGCTCGCCGAGAACCTCCGCCGGCAGCGCCTTGTCCGGCGGGCAGCCCAGTGACCGGATTCAGCGATTCCGCCCAGGAGACGTCCCTGGTCGCCTTCATAGCGGTGGCCACGGTCACGCTCCTCCTGTGCGTCATGACCGGGCCCGACCGCGACGACCTCGCCGAGTTCTACACCGGTTACCGCTCGCTCTCGCCCATGCGCAACGGCCTCGCCATCGCCGGCGACTACATCTCGGCCGCCACCGTCCTCGGCACCATCGGCGTCATCGCCCTCACCGGCTACGACGGCGTGGTGCTGGCCCTGAGCACAGCACTCTCCCTCGTCCTCCTGATGTTCCTGCTGGCCGAACCCCTGCGCAACGCGGGCCGGTTCACCATGGGCGACGCCTTCGCCCACCGCGCGCCGAGCCGCGCCGTACGCATCACCGCGAGCGCCGTCACCCTCGCCGCGCTGCTCCCGATGATGGTCGTACAGCTCGCCGGGGCGGGCCATCTCCTCTCCTTCATTCTCGGCTTCGAGGGCTCGGGCTTCCGGACCGGCTGCATCGTCGTCCTCGGCGTACTGATGATCAGTTATGCCGCCATCGGCGGCATGAAGGGCACGGCCCTCATCCAGATCATCAAGACCGTGTTCCTGCTGGGCACCGGCGTCATCCTCTGCGTGCTGATCCTGGGCCGCTTCGACTGGAGTACGGCGCGACTCCTCGGCGCGGCGAAGGACGGCAGCGGGGTGGGCGACGCGTTCCTGATGTCGGGTCTTCAGTTCGGCGGCAACGAACTCGACATGATCAGCTCGGAGTTGACGGTGGTGCTCGGCGCCGCGTGCCTGCCGCACATCACGATGCGCATGTACAGCTCGCGCAACGCGCTCGCCGTACGCCGCTCGATGTCCTGGGCGGTCTCGGCCGTAGTCGTCTTCTGCCTGCTCATCGCCGTGATCGGCTTCGGCGCGGCGGCGCTCGTCGGCCGCGAGACGATCACCGCGTCCGACCCGCAGGGTGATACGTCGATCCTGCTGCTCAGCCAGGCGCTGGTGGGCGGCGACACGTCTTCGCTCGAAACCCTCGTCTTCACCTGCGTCACGACAGCGATCTTCCTGACGCTGCTCGCCTCGGTGGCCGGAATGATCCTGGCCTGCGCGAACTCGCTTGCCCACGACCTCTTCGCGCACGGCGTCCGCACGTCCACGGCCGGCGGCGCGACCGAGATGGCGGTGGCGAGAGCGGCGGCGGTCGCCGTCGGCATCCCCGCGATCGCCCTCGGCGTGCTGGCCCGTCACGGGAACGTACAGCCCCTGGTCACCCTCTCCTTCTGCATCGGCGCCTCCGCGCTGGCCCCGGCCCTGGTCTTCAGCCTCTTCTGGCGCCGCTTCACGCGCACGGGCCTGATGTGCACGCTCATCGGCGGCACGCTGTGCGTGATGGTCCTCATGACGGGCACCAACCTGGTCTCGGGCTCCCCGCAATCGGTGTTCCCCGCCCAGGACTTCAACTGGTACCCGTTCACCACGACGGGCCTGGTGTCGATCCCCTTCGGCTTCTTCATGGGCTGGCTGGGTACGTTCCTGAGCCACCGGGGCTCGGGCGAGCGGCAACGGCGCCGGTACGAGGCGGTGGAGGCGTGGATTCTGGCGGGCGCGGAGGACGGCGCGCCCGGCAGATCCCCCGCGGAATGAGCGAGTGCGCCGACACCGCTACGGCCGCCGCGACCGGGGAGACCGCAGGTACGTCACCGGCTGTGGGCGTAGTCGACGAGCCCGAGGGCCGCCGCCTGCACGCCGGCCTGGAAGCGGCTCTCGGCCCCCAGTTTGTCCATGAGCCCCGTCATCATCCTGCGCAGAGTCCTGGTGGAGACGCCCAGGGACCGGGCGATGGCCTCGTCGGTCCTGCCGATGGCCAGCATCCGGAGAACGGCCGCCTCCCGCGCGGACGGCTCCAGGGGACTGTCCGGCCGGTCGACGGGCTCCAGCGGGGTCGAACCGTGCACCCAGCAGTACTCGAAGGTGTGCCGCATCAGCCGGCCCAGCTCGCGGGACTCGACCTCCAGGGCCGCGCTCCAGCCCTCGCGCGACGAAGTCGAGACGTACGCCAGGGAGTCGTCCACCAGGATGAGCTGGAACGGCAGGACCGCGGCGAGCCGCACCTCGCACCCCGAGGCCCGGAGCTCCTCCAGATACGACATGCCGTGCGGCACCTTGGTCATCGCCTCCAGGTGGATCGTGCGCGCCACGACCCCCCGGTCCAGCGCCAGGCGGGTGCACCGCACGACGTCGTCGAGCGCGTCCTGGGCCGGGGCGGGGTGTGCCCACATGCTCAGCACCTCGGTACGGGCCCGCACGCAAGCGCTCTCCAGGGCCGCGCAGATGTTTTCCTCCCCGATCAGCAGCTTGGCCCCGGTCTCACCGCGTGCGTTGGCCTGGAGCAGCGTCAGGTTGGCGGCGAGCGTGGACATGGTGGAGCGCAGTTCCCGCACCGTGGAGAGCTGATGGGTGGCGACCTGCTCCTCCCATTCCAGCAGCCGCGCGACCGCGGCCTCCGGGGAGACCGGGGTGTACCCGGACGGCTCGTCCGATGCGCGCAGGAGGCCGGCCTCCACGAGGAAGTACTGGGCCAGGTCGAATTGCAACTGGGTCATGCCGAGTTTCTCGCGGGCCGTCGTGGCGGACCATTCCGGTGAGGTCAGAATGAATCGGAACAACCGCTGTGCCTGAACAACTGCGTCGTTGGTCATAAATCCCCCTGGTTGTCTCATGTCGCGAAGGGTCGATTGTCCGGCACTGGACATGTCCGGAGTCGGCCTCCTGTCATGCGTAGACGGGTGGCTGGGAAGTCAACAGGCTTTCTCCAACCGCCTTTCGGCGGCGTGGTCAACAGTCCTCGATCTCCCGGAGCCGCTCTGTGCATTCGTCTGTGGTGTCGTCGTCTGTGAAGTCGTCGTCTGTGCACCCGCTCGAACCGGTCCTCCGGGCCGAGCCTCTGACCGAACGGATACGGAACTCCCTGGCGGCGCTGCTGCGGGTCCCCGCATCGCGCGTCACGGTTCCGGAGAACGCCGAGAAGTACTACGACGAGGCCGCGCCCCGCACCGCCGGCACCTCCCTGGAGGAGGTGTTCCACCTCATGCGGTCCCTCAATGAGCGCGGCATGGCGGATGCCCGCCTGGGGTGCGCGGAGGGCGACGGCCACTCGCTCAGGAGCGCTCTCAAGCACGTGGTCGACGACCTCTGCCAGGGCCTGGAGGGGGAACCGATCCAGTACACGGAGCTGGGGCCGGAGCCGGTCAAGACGGGTCTCGTCCTGCGGCGGCTGCGGGAGCGCGGCGTCGACGTCCGGCGCTACAACGGCGTCGACATCAACCCGGCCTCGCGCGCCACGATGGAGCGGGAACTCGCGCCGGTGCTCGCGGCCGGCCGGTTCACCTACCATCACACGCTCTTCGAGGAACTCGGGCGGCTCGACTACCGGCTGCCGGGCACCAGGAATCTGGTCACCATGCTGGGGTTCGAGGAGGGGAACGAGCACCCGGCGGCGGTGAGCGCGATGCTCGACGAGATCCTGCGGCCCGGCGACCTCTTCCTCTCCGAAATGCAGGTGCTTTCCGAAGCCGGCTGGCAGCACGTATTCAATTTCTACCAGTGCGACTTGATGCGCCGCTTCTCCCAGCTCGCGCTGGAGCGCAGCCGGCCCGGCGTACGGAAATCCCAATACGGTGTCTACCTGACGCCACTCGCGCTGAGCGGCGACGGCGCGCCCACCATGGCGGCGGTGACCGCCCAGGTCATTCCCGGAAACGGGACGCGGGTGAACGAGGTGTTCGTGACGAACTACTGCCTGAAATTCGCCGCGGAGGAATACCGGAAACTGCGTGAGGCGTCCGGGCGAATGAAGGTGGTGGCCGAGCGGGCGACCGGAGACGGTTCCGTCGTCTTCCAGTTGAGCCGGCGGCTGTGAGGGCCGGCAGGTCATCTTCGCTCCAGGGACGGCTCGGCAGGGTCGGTCAGCCGCCGGATGCGACGCAGTGGTGAGCGTCGCAGCGCGAAGGAGGCCAGCGTCAGGGATGCGGTGATGACGACCATCGCGGCGCCCGGTCCGGCGGACTGGGCCAGTGCACCGCCGATGAGCGCGCCCAGCGGGATCGGGGCCATCGACACCAGCCGGTAGCCCGCCATGACGACCCCCAGGCGCTCGGGGGGCGCGAGCACCCCGCGCAGGCTCAGGGCGTAGACGTTGTAGACGGCGAGCGCCAGACCGTTGACGACGAAGGCCCCGGCCAGCGCGGGGACGGCCGGCCCGGTCAGGGCCAGGAGCACGCCCGCCAGCAGCGAGAGCGCCGACACGGTGAGCGACCAGGTGACGGCAGCGCCGACGTGCAGCCGGGCGGCGTACCGCCCCACCCAGAGGGACCCGGCGAGCGCGCCCACACTCCCCAGTCCGACGATGACGCCCACCATGCCGCTGGACAGGCCCAGTGACCGCACCGCGAACACCATGAACGCGGTGACGAGGGCCTGTTCGTGGAGGTTGAACAGGGCGGACTGCACACACAGGTCGCGCAGCGCACGGTGGCGCCAGGTGAAGCGCAGCCCCTTGAGCACCGACCGCACAGCGGGCGCCGCCTCAGCGCCCGCCACCGTCGGCAGGCGCAGGGGCAGGAAGCACAGGAGCGCGACGGTGAACACCACGGCGGTGGCCGCCGCGGTGGCCGGAAGGCCGAATTCCTGGACGGTGTACCCGGCGGCGGCGGGGCCGGCCATCTGCGCCACCGAGTAGCTCGCCTCCAGCAGCCCGTTGCCCTCGGTGAGTCGGCCGGCCGCCAGCGAGTGGGGCACGGCAGCCTGGTGTCCGATGTCGTGAAAGACCGTCAGGGCGCCGATGACGAAAGCCACCGCCATCAGCAGCCCGATGCCCGGCCCGGCGGCGTGGCAGACGATGCCCAGCACACCCATGGTCAGGCCGCGCAGTACGTTGCACGTGATCAGCAGCGCCTTCACGGAGACCCTGCCGACGGCGGCGCCCGCGACCAGCGAGAACACGACGACCGGCAGGAACTGCGCGGCGGAGACCAGTCCCGCGCCCGTCGCGCTGCTGCCCGCCGCGGTGAGCGCGAGCAGCGGCAGCAGGAACTGCGTGCTCTGGAAGCCCAGTCCGGCGACGGTCTCACCGAGCCACAGGCTGCGGAACGCCGGGACCCGCAGCGGCGAGGGGAGACGCTCAGCCGTGGTCATGGACCGGCTCGGCGATCAGCTCGTAGCGGTCGATGACGTCGAGGACGGCACGGTGCACAGCCGCCTGTCCGGGCCCGCGCAACCGGAACGATCCGCCGACGTGGAGGTACCCGCCGTCCCCGTCGAACACCTCCCCGACCTCGGGCACGGTCTCCGCGTACACCTCGGGCAGCTTGCCCACGAGCGGGGTGCGGGACAGGATGCGGCTGGGGAACGGCCGGGGCTCGGGGATGAGGACCCAGCCGCCACCGGGGGCGGTACGGAAGTCGGCGGGGTCGCCGACGGGCGGCAGCCCCACGGTCGCCCGGAACGCCTCCCCCATGAGGTCGACGCCGAACAGGTCGCGGTGCAGCAGGGGGATCTCGGCGCCACCGGGCCGCAGGCCGACCTCCATGAAGAACAGTTCGTCCGACGACGCGCTGTGGAGCAGTTCGAGATGGAAGGCTCCGTCGGACAGGTTGAGAGCGTCGAGGCACGCGGCGGCGAACTCCACCACGCGCCGGCGCAGTGGCCCGTCGTCCAGCAGAACCGAGCCGAGCGGCTCTCCGGCGGCGAACGCCAGGCAGGTGTTCACGTACAGGGAGGCGCTGACGAAGTGGAAGCCCCCGCCGCGCCGGACACCGTCGACATGGAGGATCGAACCCGCCACGAACTCCTCACACTGGTATTCGGCCGGGTCGACCGAGGCCAGGGCCCGGGCGAGCTCGTTGCGCCCGGTGGCCAGGACCACCCCCTGGGAGGCGGCGCCGGCCCGTGGCTTGAGGACGACGGCCAGGCCGAGCTCGTCGATGACCCGGTTGGCACCGGTATCGGCGTCCAGTTCGAGGAAGCGCGGTACGCGCAGGCCCGCGGCACGCACCCGCTGCTTCATCCGGGGCTTGTCCCGGAAGTCGCGTACGAAATCCGGGCTCCACCCGCTCACGCCGAGCTCGGCCCGCAGGAGGGCCGCCGTCAGCAGGTCGTACTCCGACAGTCCGACGATCCCGTCGAAGCCGTGGCGCTCGTGGAGCCTGCGGGCCTCCGGCAGCAGGGTTTCGAAGGCGAGGTCGGGCACCACGACGGTGTCGAGCGCGTTGTCGCGGTCCAGTACGCCGGCACAGTCGGCCAGCGTGAGGTACGCCAGCGCGAACCGGGTGGTGTCGAGGTACCGGTGGTAGGCGCCGAACTCGTCGTCGAAGCGGTTGAGGACGAGGTAGCGGGCGGTCGGTGCGGCAGGACCTGTCATGGCTGTGCCTTCCGTGCGGGGCTGGTGGGCGCGGGACCGTTCGCGGCGGGAGCGGTCACGAGACCGGGTTCGCCGGGCTCGCGAGCGTCTGCGGCAGGCAGGGCGCCAGATCAGCGGCGGTCGGCCGGGGGAACACCACCGGCCCGCCGGCGGTGGCCGGCGCCGTGGGGTGGAGGAAGGCGCTGAGCCTCGGCTCGCCGTCGCCGCCCAGGGTGGTCCAGGTCTGCTGGGCGAAGCCGGGCATGACCGGCCAGCCGAGCACCGCCGCTCCCTTGAGCCACCAATAGGCGGTGTCCGGGTGCGCGTCGGGGCCAGGAGCGGTGTCGCACCAGGTGTCGAAGGCGCGTACCGCGGCGGCGGTCGACACTTGGGGCGAGTCCAGTGCCCGCTCCTGGTCGCCGAGCAGCGCGTCCAGCCGTGCCATCAGTCTGCCGTCGGGGGCGCCGGGCCGCTCCGGCAGCCGCTTGTGGCAGGCGGCGAGGCTCGCGCCGAACCGTCCGCTCAGCCGGTCGCCCGCTTCCGCGAGGAATTCCGCCGGTTCGAAACTCGCCGGGCCCGCCTCGGGGTTGACCTTGGCGAGGAAGTACCGCACGGCGTCCACGCTGACGTTGCGGGCCCGCGCGATGTCGGCCACCCAGATGGCGTGCCGCCTGCTCGTGGAGAACTTCTCTCCGGCGAGCTGGTGGAAGTCGGTGATGAGGCACCGGTCGTAGGTCCGCATGTCCTCATACATGAGGGAGGTGCCGACGATACCCACCAGCACCGGAATCACGTTGTCGATGCCCAGGCTGGTGACGGTGACCACGTCGGACTCCGGGGCGAAGGCGTTCACACCGGTGCCGGTGAGCATGCCGTGGATCTCCCCGGCGAGGCGGGTGAACATGAACGTGCCGGTGTACGAGAACAGTCCGCGCGGCACCTGCGGTTCGGTGCGCCCGAGGTCGACGGCCCACTCCTGGGGAGCGCTCAGCCGTACGGAAAGACCTTCCCTGGCCAGGAAGCGCCGGACGGTGGCGCGGTACCGCTCGGGCACCGACATCCGTGCCAGCCGGGCGTCGAGCCGCTCGGCGTCGGGCAGGGCGAGGAAGAGGCTGTCGATCTCACGCCAGGCAAGGGGGCCGTCGTCGTTGCGGGAGCGCGGTTCGACAACGTTCTCCGGAAGGAAGTGCGCACCGCATTCCTCGCAGAAGTAACTGGCGGTGCCGGCACCGCAGTCGGGACATCGGCCCAGCAGCCACGCGCCGACGACGTGGCGTCGTGCCGACTCGCTGTAGAGGACCCGTTCGGTGCGTTCGACGACCGCTCCGCGGCCGCGGAGGTGGGCCAGCGAGTGATCGACCTCCCGCTCGAAGCGCTCGCGCCAGGGCTCCTCCGCCACGTTGATGAACGCGTCGGTCGTGATCGCCAGGTCGGCCAGGTCGCTGGAGATACGGGCGTGGTACCGCGCCGACACCTCGCGCGGGGTGGTGCCCTCCTCCCCTGCCTTGAGCGGCACCCACGGGTCGTAGACGTCGCTGCCGGAGACGACGACGGGCCGGTCACCGCGGCACCGGAGGAAGCGCGCGATGACGTCCATGCGCAGGTACGGCCCGGCGATGTGACCCAGGTGGAAGGGCCCGTTCGGGGTCGGCTCGGGCAGGGTGAGCAGGTAGTTCCGGGGTGGGCGGGAGTCCGCGCCCAGCTTGGCGTTCATGCGGTATCAGGTCCCTCGGGTTCGAAAAGGTTCAGTGCGTCCTCGGCGACGGCCGGAGCCAGGCGGTACCCCGCTCCGGCGCCGCCGACGGCCAGCACGGCCCTTCCGGTGTCGTCGGCGCGCGTCACCAGCGGCAGGCCGTCCGGCGGATAGCTGTCGCAGTGCACCTGGCCACCGGCCAGGCCGGCGCCGAAGCCGGGCACATGGCGGTCCAGGACGGCCCGTGCGATGTCCCGGTCCTGCGCGGTCAGAACGAGGCGGTCCGGCCGGGTGGCCGGGACGTCCCACTCCTGGGAGGTGATGCTCAGCAGCCACCGCCCGTGCTCGGGCTGCGGCAGCAGGAAGGCGTCCTCGTCCTCGAAGACCAGCGCGGGAGCCCCGGCCGGTGGCGGTGACTGGACGTGGAAGGCCACGACCTTCTTGGTCCGCACGCCGTGAGCGGCCGCCCGGTCCCCGTACGGTCCGTCCACCGCCCAGGGGCCGGTCGCCACCACCACGCGCCGGGCGGTGACGCCGGTGCCGTCCGAGCTCAGCAGGGCAAGCCCGTCGTACGCCGGTTCGACGGCCCGTACGTGCCAGCCGTCCCGGACGGCGTTGCCCGGTGTGCCGCGCACCTCGCGCAGCAGGTCGCGGGCCACCGTGGCCGGTACGGCCCTGCTGCCCGGACCGGTGGCGAGCAGAACGGTTTCCGGGCCGGGGGCCAGTCCGGGGAAGACGGCTGCCAGCTCCTTCGCGCGGGCCGCCCCCACCTCCTCGGGAGGGCTGCCGTGCACGGTGTCCGCCAGGGCCTGCCGGCCGCCCGCGCTCACCAGCCAGAACACGTCGACGGCCCGGCGGGCCGACGCCGCCCGCCGGCCGGCGAGCTCCGCGTAGAACGCGGTGCTCCTGGCCGCCATCGAGCGCTGCCGTTCGCCGCGTCCGGTCGGCACGTCGAACCCGGCGGACATGCCGGTCGCCCCGGCGCCCACCCGCTGCCGGTCGACGGCGAGGATCCGCCACTGCGGGTGCCGCAGCATCGCCCGGTAGGCCACCATCGCCCCGAGGATGCCGGTGCCGACGACGGCGAGGTCGAAGGGCACGGCCCCCGCCGGCGTGTCACCGGTCATCGGGGCCGCCCCACCACATCGACAGCACCACCAGGTCCTCCCCGGCGTCGGCGGCCGCCACGTGCCCCTGGCGGGGGGCGAAGGACACCATGTCCCCCGCCGTCACGGGACGCCGTACTCCGTCGACCGCGACGGACCCGGCACCGGCGACGACGAACCACACCTCCGACTCGTCGTGCGCGTCCGGCGGGGTGCTGCTTCCGGCGGGGAGGGTGAAACGGGCGGACTTGAAGGGGGCGTCGGGCACGGCGGAGCGGGAGAAGTCGGCCTCGTTGAGGATCATCCCGCAGGGGTCGGTCTCGGTGGGCAGGAAGGGTACGGCCGGACCGTACGTGCTCCGGGCGGCGTCGGTCATGTGCGTCTCACCGGTCCTTGAGGATGCTGTGCAGGATGAGGGAACTGCGCCAGGCCAGCAGGCTGAGGTTGGGGTCGGCGATGCCCCAGGCGTGCCGCGCTCCGTTCTGGAGGTAGATCCGGTTGGCCGCCGGCCCGTCCCATCCGACGCGGAAGTCGTCGTGGACGTCGAGCAGTCCGCCGGTACGGGACAGCCGCGGGGCGAGCGGGGCCATGAAGGCGGGCAGCTCGTAGCCGTAGCCCGTGGCGAACACGACGAGGTCGGCGTCCAGCACCCGCGAGTCGGCGGGGTCGGCCCCCTCGACGGTGAGCTTCCAGTGGCCCTGCTCCCCGGCGAGTTCGGTCATTTCGCAGGCGGGCAGCAGAGTGAGCCAGTCCGTGCGGCCCTCGATCCGCTCGGCCACATAGCGCCGCCGGTAGATCTCCTCCAGCGTGGGCAGGTCGATGCCGTCGCTGGCGTACTTCTGCTCGCCCAGCAGCCGCGCGCGGTGCTCCGGGGTCAGGCGGTGGAACGCGCGAGCCCGGTCGGGGAAGAAGAACTCGTTGGTGAAGGGCGAGTCGTCCAGCGGCAGGTACGAGGGGCGGCGGCTGATCCAGGTGATGCCGCGCGGCGGGTCCGGCCGGGTCATCAGGTGGCGGACGATCTCGGCGCCGGACTGGCCGCCGCCCACCACGGCCACCTGCCGGCCCGCCGTCCGTGGCCCGCGGGTGAGGAACTCCCCGGCGTGGAAGGCCGTCGGCCCCAGGTGCGTCCGGAAGCGTTCGTCGACCCGCGGTGTGAGGCCGGTGCCCAGGACAAGGTGCCGTGAACGGGTCTGCGCGTCGTCGGTACGGATGACGAAGGCACCGTCGCGGAAGCTCACCTCCCGTACCTCCGCGCCGAACCTGAGGCTCGGCAGCCGTTCGCTCACCCAGGTCAGGTACTGGTTGAACTCGGTGCGGTACACGGCGGGGAAGTCGGCCGTGAGGAACTCGTACAGCCGGTCCTGGTCGGCCAGGAAGGCGAGGAAGGAGAAGGGGCTGGTGGGATCGACCGGGGTGACGAGGTCCTTCAGCGGCGATATCTGCAAGGTGGCCTCCGGCAGCAGCAGACCGGGGTGCCAGGAGAAGGACTCCTTGCGCTCCAGGTGCAGCCCGCACACCGTGTCCCACTGGTAGGCCTGCGCCGCCAGGCTCAGGTTGGCGGGACCGACACCGACCGCGACGTAGTCGTAAACCGTCTCGTCCATCAGGTCACACCACCGTGACGGCGGCGCCGAGCGCCTGCCAGGTCTCTTCGGCCTCCGCCGGGGAACCGGCCGTGAACAGCGCGTGCCCGATGCGGCACCGGAAGTCCCCGGGCTCGGGTATGGGCTCGCCCGGGCCGATCGCCAGGGCGGTGCGCAGCACTTCGGCCCGCCGCCCCAGTTCCTGCCATCCGGTCAGCTCCCGGTAGTGGTGCGTGCCGGGCGGTGCGGTGAAGAACCGTACTCCGGCACTGGGCACCCGCGCCGGGCCGCGCGCGCCGAGCTCGTCCGGGTCGACGCCCAGCGCGGTGGCGAGGGCGACCTTCGACAGGTCCACACCGGTGGTCAGCTCCACGAGCTCGGTGATGTAGTCACCGGGCAGCCGCGCGCCGATCTCGATGAGCACCGGGCCCCTGGGTGTCAGCCGCAGTTCGCAGTGGAAGGGACCGGTGGTCAGATGCACCGCTTCGGCGACCCGGCGCACATAGGCGTGTGTCTCGTCGGCCACGGACGGCTCCAGCCGCGCGGGGGTGAGGTGGCCGGTCTCGACGAAGTACGGTTCGGGGCCGAGCAGTTTGCGGGTGACGGCCAGGACATGGACGTCGCCGTCGTGCACATAGCCGTCGACGCTGTACTCGTCGCCGCTCACGTACTCCTCCACCAGCGCCCGTCCGGACAGCGGGCGGCCGAGGTCGAGCCGGGGGTCCGTGACGAGCCGGTCGTACGCGGCGGCCAGCGCGGCCCGGTCGTCGGCGCGGCTGACGTGGATGCTGCCCGATTCGTCCACCGGCTTCAGCACGCAGGGGAACCCGGTCACCGCGGCCGCCGCGGCGAGCTCATCGGCGGAGGTGACCTCGGCGTGGCGGGGCACCAGCAGCCCGGCGGCGGCGGTGCGCGCCCGCATCAGGGCCTTGTCCCTGACCTCGTCCACGGTGTCGGCGGCCAGTCCGGGAAGCCCCAGCGCCGCGGCCACACGTGCCGCGGCCGGCACGTACACATCGCATCCGGGCAGGACGGCCGAGACGGGCGTACGGGCGTGCAGTTCCTTGGCGGCGCGCTCCAGGGCGGCGCGGTCGTTGGTGTCGACGACGACCAGGGTGTCGACGAGTTCCCGCAGATCGTCGGGGACCTTCCGGTCACCCGCGTCGTGGGAGAACAGAACGACGGGTATGCCCAGGGCGTGTGCGGTCCTGGTGACCGCGGCACCGGCGGAGATCGCCTCGATCACGAGTACGCGCCGGGTGGAGAGATGCTGCATCGTTCTTCCTCACTGCGGTCGGTTGCCGGTCAGGCGGTGTTCGGTCCGTACTCAGTAGGTGGTCAGCAGCCGGTCGAGAACGCGGACCCCGAAGCGCAGGGCCTCCACGGGCACCCGTTCGTCCACGCCGTGGAACATCGACGCGAAGTCCAGCTCCGGGGGCAGGCGCAGCGGAACGAATCCGTAACCGCGCACACCCAGCCGGTGGAAGGCCTTGTTGTCCGTGCCGGCCGGCAGGCAGTAGGGAGCGATCCGGGCGCCCGGGTCCTCCTTCTGCAGGGCGGTGAGCATGGAGTCCACCAGGGGTGCGTCGAACGGGGCCTCGATGCCGGGGTCCCGGTCGATGACCTCGTGCCGCACGCCCGGGCCCAGCAGCTCGCCGAGGGTGTCCAGGAAGTCCTTCTCGGCGCCGGGCAGGAAGCGGCCGTCCACCTCCGCCGTCGCCGTCTCCGGAATGACGTTGGTCGCGTAACCGGCGTGCAGGCGGGTGGGGTTGGAGATGTGGGTGAGGGAGGCGCCGACGAGCCGGGCGAGTGGGCCCAGGGCCGCCAGCGCGGGGCCGGGGTCCTCCTCGTCGTACGCGAGCCCGTACGCGTCGCACAGCTCCCGCAGCAGCGTGCGGCTGGCGGGGGTGAGCCGGAAGGGCCAGGGGTGGCGGCCGACCCGGACGACCGCGGCGCACAGTTCGGTCACGGCGTTGTCCGGGTGGATCAGCGACGCGTGTCCGGCCCGGTTCTCGGCCGTCAGGCGCAGCCACAGCAGTCCCTTCTGCGCCGTCTCGATGAAGTACAGCCGCACTCCGGCGTCCACCTGGACGGAGAAGCCGCCCACCTCACTGATGGCTTCGGTGACACCCTCGAAGAGATCGGGCCGGTGCTCCACCAGGTGGCGGGCGCCGAACTCGCCACCCGCCTCCTCGTCGGCCAGCCAGGCGAACACCAGGTCCCGCCGGGGGCGGCGGCCACTGCGTACGAGATCGCGCAGGACCGCGAGCATCATCGCGTCCATGTTCTTCATGTCGACCGCGCCGCGGCCCCACACGCAGTCGTCGATGATCTCGCCGGACAGCGGCGGAACGGTCCAGCTTCCGGCGATGGCGGGCACCGTGTCCAGGTGACCGTGGATCAGCAGCCCCGGCAGGGTGGGGTCGGTGCCCGGAAGGCGGACGACGACGTTGCCGCGCCGCCGGGCGCTTTCGACGTAGACGGGGTCCAGTCCCACCTCGGTCAGCCAGGTGGCGACCTGCTCGGCGGCGAGGCGTTCCCCGGCGCCACGGCCGTCGCCGTGGTTGTAGGTGTCGATGCGTATCAGTTCCGAGCAGAGGCGGGCGACTTCATCCTCGCCTGTGATCATGCGTACTCCTGTATCAGTGAGCCGTCCCTGCGGAGGCCACCACGCTTGTAGGTCCTGGTGATCAGCGACACCTCGAAGCCGACGATGCCCGGCAGCTCGCCGGAGACATGGCTGATGAACCGGTAGACGTCCTCTTCCGTGGCCACGGCGATGTCGAGGAGCAGCGCCCGGCTGTCCGTCACCGCCACGCAGTAGCGCACCTCGGGCAGGGTGGCCAGGTAACGCCCGGTCTCCTCGACCGCCCCGGGGTTGACCGTCAGGTGAAGCTGGGCTTCCACGGACAGGCCCAGGTGTGTGGACGCGATCTCGGCGCGGAGCTGGACATGCCGGCGGGCCAGCATGGCCTCCAGCCGGCGGCTCGCCGTCGGCACTGAGGTTTTGAGCTCCTCGGCGATTCCGCTGATCGTCGCCCGGCCGTTGCGCTGGAGCAGCTTGGCGATCCGTACGTCCAGCTCGTCCATCCGGTCCCGGCCGGTGCCGGTGGCGGGGGACGGCTGCGTGTCGTCCTGGTACGCGGGGGATCCGCGGCGCAGAGCCGCGATCTCCTCGTCGGTGAGATGGCGGGCGTACCACTGGCTCGTGGCGCTGAACATCCGCAGGACGACGTGCGAGCGCATGCCGCGCAGCGGGAACCGCGCGGGAAGCTCGTCGGCGAGGATCGAGTGGATAAGGGCGCGCTCCGGCACGACCAGTTCGAACCACAGCCGGCCCTCGTCACCGGTCGTCGCCAGCACGGTCCGGACATCGCCGCGCTGTGCCAACTCCTCGGCTACGCGGTCCAGTTCGCCCATGGGGGTCTGGGCGCAGATGTGGATCGGAACGCGGCTCCCGTACCGCTGGTCGTCGGGGATCGCGGTGATGCGCGACACCCCGCCGGAGAGCAGGCGTTGCGCCCGGCGGGCGACGGTGCGGTCGTTCTCGCCGAGTACCTCCGCCAGCTTGCCCCAGCTGACGCGCGGATCGATCTGGAAGGCGTTGAGAATGCGCTGATCGAGCGCGTCGAGCGTTTCCGTGCCGAACATCCGCGTCTTCCTCCGTAGCGCTTTCCTCAATCGAAAGAGCGTCCGGTGGCGATTTCTATCATGTCATGCGCGTCTTGGCGACGGATCCTAACGAACTTATGGCGAGAGCGAGATGACACACAGGTGGCGCCGCGGCATGACCTTCGCGACACCGCACCACTGGGCCGACGCCTCCTGGCGGCGCGGTGTTCACGGACCGAGAGAGGGGGTTGACAGATCGTCAAGCCTAGGGTGATGCTCCAATCGCTTTTCGGCATGGGCGCCCCGGATCCTGACCAGACCCGGCGAGCATCGTCTCGCGGACCGCCAGTGGTGCCGCGTCGTCATGTCCGCATACGCACACCTGAAAAACGGGGACAACTGATGCTCCGGCGAGCCCCTTTCCGATGCCACGCACCCGCACACCAGAGAGGTGATTTGCCATGAGCCGCTACGTCCTTGACAACAGTGAGAGTTCACACATCGCGGAGATCGCCGACAAGTTCCTGCGGAACAAGCAGCCCTGGCGTCCGCTGGCCGCCATCGACGATCTGCGCACCGAGGCCGAGGAGCTTCCCGTGGGGGTACGGAAGTTCCTCGTGGACGCGCGGACGAGGGAAGACGCCGTCATCACGCTCGCGAATCTGCCGGTCTCCCCTGACCTGGCACCGACGCCCGCCAACTGGCGGGACGCCGAGCGTGCGGACGCCGGCCGGCTGGAGGAGGTCACGCTGCTGCTGTGCGCCTCGCTTCTCGGCGACCCCTTCTCGTGGGCCAACCAGCAGGACGGCCGGCTGGTCCACGACGTCTGCCCCTCCAAGGGCTTGGAGGACTCACTGACCAGCGCGAGCAGCCAGACGCAGCTCACCCTGCACACCGAAGACGTCTTCCACGCCTGCCGCGGTGACTACGTGGCCCTGATGTGCTTGCGCAATCCCGACGCGGTCGGCACCACCGTCGCCCGGGTCCTGCCCGGCATGCTGCCGGAAGGGGTCATGGACGTGCTGCGGCAGAGCCGCTTCCGTTTCTACCCCGACGACTCGCACATCACCGTCCCGGCCGACGCGGCCGCGCCGGCGGTGGCGCTCACGGACCGGCCGTACGAGCAGGGACCGGTGCTCTTCGGCCCGGCCGACGACCACTACCTGCGCATCGACCCGGACTTCACCGTCGCCGTACCCGGTGACATTGAGGCCGAAGAGGCGCTGCGCCTTTGCTCGCAGGCGCTGGCCGCGGCGACCGAGCGGCTGGTGCTGGAGCCGGGCGAGGCGGCCTTCCTCGACAACTACCGGGTGATACACGGCCGCGAGGTCTTCACCCCCCGCTACGACGGCGAGGACCGCTGGCTCAAGCGCACCAGCATGGTGCGCGACCTGCGGCGCAGCTACGTGCACGAGCGGTCCCGCTCCCGCGTGCTGGCCTGAGCCGTTCCCGGCGTCCGCACCCCGCCCCCGTACGAAGGACAGACCCTCGGATGACTCCTGACACCACGGCTCCGGCACCACGGTCACGCGGAGCGTCCAGTGCCGTGCTCCTGATGGTGGCGGTCACGGCCGTATGGGCCTCCACCTTCGTGATCATCCAGGACTCGATCGACCGCATGCCGGTGCTGGACTTCACCGCCGCGCGGTTCGCGGTCGCCGCCCTGGTCCTGGTGGTCATCAGGCCGCGGGCGCTGTGGTCGCTGGACCGCGGCGGGCTGGTGCGGGGTGTGCTGCTCGGCCTGGCGCTGGCGGGCACCTACCTGTTCCAGACGTACGGCCTTCTCTACACCTCCACGACGGTGTCGGCCTTCGTGACCGGCATGTTCGTGGTGTTCACGCCGCTGATCACCGCCGTCGTCCTGCGCCGCCGGCTGTCACTGGGCACCTGGGCCGCCATGGTGCTCGCCCTGGCCGGCCTGGCGCTGCTGACGTTGCGCGGTTTCTCCATCGGGATCGGGGAACTGCTGACCCTGGGCTGCGCCCTGTGTCTGGCCCTGCAGATCGTCGGCACCGGCGAGTGGGTGGGGGGACGCGATCCGTACGCCCTGGTCCTGGTGCAGATGGCCACCGTCGCCGTGGTGTGCGGGGTCGCCGCGGCGCCGGGCGGTCTGGAGATGGTCCCGCCGGACGCGGGCGCCTGGTTCGGCGTGCTGTACACCGGCGTCCTGGCGACGGCCGTCGGCATTGTCATCCAGACGTGGTCGCAGACCCGGATCAGTGCCACGCGGGTCGCCATCGTCATGACCATGGAGCCGGTGTTCGCCGCGTTCATCGGGCGGCTGGTCGGCGAGGAGCTCACCGCCTTCCAACTGCTGGGCGCCGCCCTCGTGCTCGCGGCGATGTACGTCATCGAGCTCGGTTCGGCGGGCGGCGGCGGATCCGAACCGGAGCTCGCGGACCAGATGGCCCCAGCCGCCGCCGACCGCGAACTGACCACGACCGCCGCCGCCCCGGCCACGGAGACGCCCCGTGAGCGTTGACGCCGCACCCGGACCTTCCCCCGCCTCGCCACCGGGCGCCCCGCCACCGGTCAGGAACCGCAGGCGCCAGTTGCTCGCGGCTTCCGCCGGCAACCTCGTCGAGTGGTACGACTGGCTCGCCTACGCCTACCTCGCCACCTACTTCGCCGACCAGATCTTCCCGCCCGGCGGCGGACCGGTCGTACTGGCGCTGAGTTCCTTCGCGGTCTTCGCGGTGGGCTTCGCCGCCCGTCCGGCCGGCGGCCTGCTGCTCGGTGTCCTCGCCGACCGGCACGGGCGCCGCACGGCGATGACCGCGACGATCGCCCTGATGGGTGCCGGACAGCTCGCGATGACCGTGCTGCCGACGTACGACCAGATCGGCATGGCCGCGCCGGTGCTGCTGGTCGTCATCCGACTGGTCCAAGGGCTTTCCGTGGGCGGTGAGTTCGCCGTCGCCGCGGTCTTCCTCGTGGAGTCGGCCCCGCCCCGGCGCCGCGGCCTCTACTCCAGCGTCAGCTACGTGAGCGCGAACCTCGGTCAGCTCCTGGCGGCGGGCGTCGCCGCACTGCTCGCCGCGCAGCTCAGTACGGAGCAGATGCACTCCTGGGGCTGGCGCGTCGCCTTCGGTATCGGCGTGGTCGCCTGTCTGACCGGCTTCTGGGTACGCCACGGTACGGAGGAGACCCACCCCGCCCTCGCGGAGCGGGCCGCCCGGCCGCGGCTGTTCGACTTCCTGCGCAGCAATCCACGGGAAGCCGCGCTGATCGTCGGCATGACCCTGGGCGCCACGGTCACCTTCTACACCTGGACCACCTTCCTGCCCACGTACGCCGAACTCGCTGTCGGCTTCGACCCGGCCTCAGCACTCACGGTCAGCACCCTCGCGCTGGCGTTCTTCACGGCCATCCAGCCGCTGGCCGGACTGCTGTCGGACCGGATCGGCCGCAAGCCCCTGCTGATCACCTTCGGCGCCGGTTTCACCGTCCTGACCGTGCCGATGCTGGAGCTGCTGAGCGACTCCTTCTGGAGCCTGCTGCTGATCAGCTGTGCGGGGATGGTGCTGCTCACCGGCTACACGGCGGTGAGCGCGGCCGTGATGGCGGAGCTGTTCCCCGCCCGCGTGCGCACCGCGGGCATCGGTCTGCCGTACGCCGCCACGGTCGCCGCGTTCGGCGGCACCGCCCCGTACCTGGCCACCGCCCTGATGGACAGCGGCCACGGCGAGTGGTTCGGCTGGTACGTCTCCGGGCTGACGCTGATCTCGACCGTCGTCTACGTCACCATGCGCGAGACGAAGGGGGCGGAGCCGAGGTGAGTCCGGGCTGCCGCCTGCGCCGTGGCAGCAGTACGAGACCGGCGAGCCCGCCCACCGCCGCCAGCCCGAACACCGGGCCCAGGCCCACCCGGTCACCCAGCAGGCCGGCCACCGGGGCCGCCGCGGCCTGCCCCGCGGCCAGCGCGAGAAAGGACACGGTGACCCCCTGCGAGGCGCGGGGGAACAGCTCCACCGCCCACAGGATGAACAGTCCGCTCAGCCCCATGTAGGCCGCGCCGAACAGGGCCGCCGATACCAGCGCCACGGGCAGGACCGGCCCCGGCAGCGCCGGCAGGGCGAGGCTGAGCGACCAGGGCAGCCACAGGATCACCGCGGCGCGGCGCGGGCCGGCCGCCTGCGTCAGCCGGCCGGTCAGTCCGCCCAGCGGACCGCCGACGCCGATCACACACCAGCAGACGGCGGCGGGCACCCCCGCCAGACCGGCCTCCACCAGCCGCCCCTGCGAGAAGTTCCAGTACGGGGCGGACGTCGCGCCCAGGACGAGCGAGCTGGCCACCAGCCGCCGTACATCGCAGTCCCGCCAGGCCGGTCCCCGGCCACCGCCGGCGGAGACCGGGAGGCCTTCGGGTTCGTGCTGCCCGGCGTCCCGGCGTGCGGGCAGCACGAGCCACGTCACCGCCGTCGCCAGGGCGGCGATCACCGCGAAGGACGCCCAGCTCCAGCGCCAGCCCACTGAGATCAGGGGGGTGAGCGCCGACAGCACCAGCCCGAAACTCGTCCCCGTGTTGGCCCAGGTCTGCGCCGGCCGGTGACCGGCGCCGGCCACGCGCCGGCTGATCAGTTGTGCCACCCCGGTCGACGCCAGCCCCGCGCTGCTCGCGGCGAGCACGGCGCCCACCGCCAGCACCGGTACCCGCTGTGCCATGGCCACCGTCGCCACTCCGCCCGCCGCCAGCGCCCCCGAGGCCAGCACCGTTCCTCTGGGCGAACGGCCGGCCACCACCGGCCCGAGCAGCAGTCCGAGGGCGTACCCCGTCGTGGCGAGACCGCTCAGGAGTCCCAGCCCCGCGCCCGACAGCGAAAAGACCTCACGGAATGTCGGCTCGAAGAGTCCATAGGCGTACCGCGCGAACCCGTAGCACACCGCGATGATCGCCGCCCCGGCAGCGGCGAATACGGACCAGTGAGGTTCACCGCCCCTTTCCCTCAAATTTCCCACTCCCTCGGGGCGTTCAGCAACGGAAGGTCAAGTCTTGCTCATATGGCGAGACGCGAAGCGCCGTAAGCCTGTCCGTTCGCGGACATGACGCATTCCGGCCAGCCGCCTGTGTGGACGCCCCCGATGAGCGGCGAAAGGATGATGACTCGATGCCATTGTCCACGCCCGAGAGGGAGTCAACTCCGTGCCCGCGTACAGCGATTCGGTCAGCATCGGTGCCGCCGGTCCGGTCCCCGTGGAATGCGTACTCCAAAGGCGTCCGCTGACCCGTGCGGAAGCAGACGAGGTCGTCGCCCAGATCCGGCGCTCACCGAAGATCACCGGTTACAGCCGGTCCGAGTGGCAGGGCCGCCGGGACACCTTCGCACTGGTCCGCCGGGACGGGGGCGAACTCGTCGGCGCCCTGCTCGTCCACCACCTGGCGGGCCGGTGGGCCGAGATAGCAGTGGTGTTCGTGCTGGAGGAACACCGGGGCAGAGGGTACGGCCGACAGCTCCTGGCGGGCGCGCTGGACATGATGGCGGGCACCAGGAAGCGACTGCTCCTCTTCTACTCGGAGGGCGGTCCGATGGGCGCTCTGGCCCGGGACCACGGATTCGAGATCCATGCCGGCGAAGACGCGTTCGTACGGGGGATGCCGGGGCGACGCGTCTTTCTCAAATACATCTACAAATTCCAGTGGCTGTGCAGCTTCTACCGCATTCGCGAAATGCGGCGCAAACGCCGGGAACTGGATTGCACCTTCGACTTCAAGGTCGCCTTCCTCCACACCGAAGGAATCAAGAAATGAGCAGCAAACCCCCGCAGGAATCCGGAATCTGGGACGGCTGGCTCACCGGTGGGCATTCCCTCCTCGAAGAGATGAATGCCTCGGTCCGCTTCGACCGGAGGCTCGCGACACAGGACATCGAGGGATCCAAGGCGCACGCCGCCATGCTCGGTGAACAATCGATCATCTCCGCCGCGGACGCCGCGTCCATCATCTCCGGACTGGAACAGGTACAGGCCGAAATCGAGGCGGGCACCTTCGTCTTCGATCCGGCTCTCGAAGACGTACACATGAACATCGAGTCCCGGCTGCGCGAGCTGATCGGCCCGGCGGCCGGGCACCTGCACACCGGCCGGTCCCGCAACGACCAGGTCGCGGTCGACACCCGGCTGTGGGTACGGGACGCGATCGACCGGATGGACGCCCTGCTGGCCGGGGTGATCGGCATCCTGGCGGACCGGGCAGCGGTCCACCACGCCGACGTCATGCCCGGCTTCACCCACCTCCAGTGCGCGCAGCCGGTCACCATCGGCCACCATCTGCTGGCGTACGGCGAGATGTTCCTCCGGGACCGCGACCGGCTCCGCGACGCCCGCCGCAGGCTGGACGAATCCCCGCTGGGCGCCGCCGCCCTGGCTGGCACGGGTTACCCCATCGACCCCGCCTCCACCGCACGGCGGCTGGGCTTCGAGCGGACGGCACGCAACTCGCTGGACGCCGTCTCCGACCGTGACTTCGTCCTCGACTACCTGTCCGCCGGAGCGACCCTTGCCGTGCACATCTCACGGCTCGGGGAGGAACTCGTCCTGTGGAGCACCCCGCAGTTCGGTTTCATCAAGCTCCCCGAGGACCTCTGCGCCGGCTCGTCGATCATGCCGCAGAAGCGCAACCCCGACCTGCCCGAGCTGATGCGGGCCAAGTCCGGGAGGATCTTCGGCAATCTCATGGCCCTGCTCACCGTGATGAAGGGCCTGCCGCTCGCGTACAGCCGGGACATGCAGGAGGACAAGGAAGCCCTCTTCGACTCCGCGGACCACCTCGAACTGTGCGTACGCGCCACCGCGGCCATGCTTCAGGGCATCACCTTCGTCCCCGCCAAGACCAGGCACGACGCCGAGCTGGGCAACACCGTGGCCACCGATCTCGCAGACTGGCTGGTCACCGAGAAGGGACTGCCCTTCCGCGAGTCCCACAGCGTCGTCGGCGGCCTGGTCGCCTGGCTCCAGGCGCGGGACAAGGAACTCAAGGACGCCTCACCGCAGGAGCTCGCCTCCTTCGACTCCCGCCTCGCGGGGCTGCCCGCCGAGGTGCTGACCGTCGACCACGCGGTGGACCGCCGCCGCTCACCCGGCGGCACCGCACCCGCTCTCGTACGGGAGGCGGCCGCGGAACTGCGCCGGCGCAACGAGCGGCTCGTTCCCTCCCCCTGACCCCGGTCCCTCTTTCCTCAGCACACACAGGAGTTCTCATGGCTTCCACCGACCGCGTGGTACTCGCCTACTCGGGTGGTGTGGACACCACTGCCTGCATTCCCTATCTGCGCCACGAGATGGGCTGTTCGTACATCGTCGCCATGGCCGCGGACCTCGGCCAGGGCGACGAGCTGGAGGCCCTGCGTGAAAAGGCGCTACAGGCCGGCGCGGACGAGTCGATCGTCGTGGACGCCAAGGACCGCTTCGTACGCGACTACGGGTTCCGCTCGGTCAAGGCGAACGCGCTCTACGACGGCCAGTACCCGCTGTCCTCCGCACTCGGCCGCCCGCTCATCGGTGACCTGCTGGTGGAGGCGGCGCACGCGTACGACTGCGGCGCGGTCGCCCACGGATGCACCGGCAAGGGCAACGACCAGGTGCGCATCGACCTGACCGTGGCACTCCTGGACTCCTCCCTGCGGATCCTCGCCCCGGCACGGGAGTGGAAGTTCAGCCGCGCCGACACGATCGCCTACTCCGAGAAGCACGGGATCGCACCCCATGTCACCAAGGAGAAGCCGTGGGCGATCGACCTCAACGTCCTGGGCCGCAACGTCGAGGCCGGGCTGATCGAGGACCTCACCTGGGAACCCACGGAGGAGGTGTGGAGCCTGACCCGCCCGGTCGAGGAGACGCCCGACACCCCCGAGTACGTGACGATCGGGTTCGCCGAAGGCGTCCCCGTAACCCTGGACGGGACTCCACTGGCACCACGTGAGCTGATAGCCCGGCTCAACACGCTGGGCGGGCGCCACGGCATCGGCCGGATCGACATGCTGGAGAACCGGGTCGTCGGCGTCAAGTCCCGTGAGCTGTACGAGGCGCCGGGCATGCTGCTGCTCATCCAGGCACACCGGGAGCTGGAGGGCCTGGTCCTGCCGGCGGACGTCCTCGCCCACAAGAAGCCCCTGGAGACCGCGTACGCCAAGGTCGTGTACGACGGTCTGTGGCACGGCCCGCTCCGTGCGGCCCTCGACGCCTTCATGGACTCCACCCAGCAGTACGTCACCGGGGAGATCACCCTGCGCCTCTTCAAGAGCCGGGCCACGATCGCATCGCGCGTCGCGGAGCGGGCGATGTACCAGCACGAGCTGGTGACGTACGGATCGGACTGCACCTTCAACCAGGCCAGCGCCGAGGGCTTCATCGACATCTTCGGGCTGCCCAGCCGGGTGTGGAACCAGGTGAACGGCTGACTCATGAGTGACAACCCGCCGGGGCGGCGCCCCGCCACCACCGCTCGCCCCGGCGCCGCCGGGGCTGCCGGGGCCGTCGGTCCTGTCGTCATCATCGGCGTGTTCGGTGTGACGCTCGGCATCACGTACCCCCTGTTCGCCCTCATGCTGGAGCGGCAGGGGGTCTCCGGCACCGTCGTGGGCCTCAACGGCGCGATGACGCCGCTCGGCATGGTCCTGACCGCCGCGCTGATCCCGGCGGCGGTACGCAGATGGGGCCCGTGGACGGTCATGGTGAGCGCGTCGGTGGGCACGTCGGCGATCCTGTCCGTACTGGCGCTCACCGACAGCCTGGGACTGTGGTTCGTCCTGCGCTTCGTGCTGGGCGCCTGCGCCGTCGCCATGTTCATCCTCAGCGAGACCTGGATCAGCGCGATCGCCTCCGACGCCAACCGGGCGAGGCTGTTCACGGCGTACACCTCCGTGCTCGCCCTCGGCTTCTGCATCGGACCGGCCGTGCTGACCGTGTCCGGCAACGCTCCGGGTCCCGCGCTCACCGTCGCGGTCGCCAGCCCGCTGCTGGCGCTGTGGCCTCTGTGCACCGGCCGCCGCCGAGTACCGGGCATGGCGGCGAGCGGAGCGGTACCCGTCGGGGCGCTCGCCCGGCAGTTGTCCGTGCTGCTCGTCGCGGTGCTGACCGTGTCGGTCTTCGACGCCGTCACGCTCCAGTTCCTGCCGCTCTACGGCGAGGCGGCGGGACTCACCTCCGGCCAGGCGGCGTTCGCCCTGACCGCGCTGCTCATCGGGCAGATACTTTTCCAGTTCCCGCTGGGCTGGCTCGCCGACCGGCTGGGGGCACGGACCGCGCTGCTGCTCTCACTCCTGGTCGGCGCGCTGGGCGCGCTGCTGCTGCCCTTCGCCGTCGACGGCGGGCCGGGGTGGCTGTACCCGACGGTGGCCCTGTGGGGAGGCATCGCCTTCGCCGGGTACCCACTGGTGCTCACGCTCCTGGGTGAGGGGCTGCGGGGTACCAGCCTGCTGCTGGCCAACACGGCTTTCGCGATCGTCTGGGGCGTGGGCGGAGTACTGGGGCCGCCGTACACCGGAGCGGCGACGGACTGGCTGGGTGTCGACGGCATGCCCTGGTCCCTGACAGCCCTGTGGCTGGTGGCCCTGGTGGTGACCGCCGGAGCGTTCGCGGCCGGCCGTGGAAAGGCCGTGGTGGGCGTCGGCGGGCCCGGTCGTGAGCCGGTGCCCACCGACGCCGTCGCCGGCCGTGATCAGTGACCCCGCTTCCGCCGGCCCCCTCACTCCCCTGTGGTGAGGGGGCCGGCGTACGGGCGTCCCGCCGCGGCGGCGACGTTCGGTGCCGGTCAGGCCACTTCGGCGACCTGACCGCGCCACAGGAGCCGGACGCCGTCCGGGCTGATCGGCGTGCGGCCGTGCATGGTGCGCTGGTTGTTGATGAGCAGCAGGTCACCGCTCTGCCAGCGGTGCTGGTAGGTGTAGCGGGGGCTTCTGAGGAAGCCGTCGAGCTCCGCAAGGAAGCTCCGTGACTCCTCCGCCGTCATTCCGGGCACTCTGACGCTCCAGGAGCGCGGCTGTGCGTCCGCCTGGTAACCGGTCGAGAGGTTCAGCGCCCGGTGACCGTCCCCGTAGGTACGGAAGTTGGGAACCGCGTACCAGCCCGCCGGTGCGGTGGGGTAGAAGTCCGGTTCCTCGACGCGGTACTCGAAATCGCGCTCCTCGACGACCGACCGCAGGGACTCGGGCATCTCCTTCCAGGCTGCCATCTGGTCGACGACGTAGGTCTCGCCGGAGCCCGGTGTGTCCTTGAAGTCGACCGCGTACAGGATGATCAGGTCGGTACGGGTGCCCACGAGCACCCCGTCGGTGTGCAGCGGCAGCGGCCCCCGCCCCGTGACGACCTTGTCCTTGTCGCGGGAGGCGTTGAGCATCAGCAGGTCCGACCGGCCCTCGCCCAGCTTGTACTCCACCTTGTCGCCCACGGCCGCCACCAGCCGCAGGAACTCGTCCTGGTCCAGCGACCGCTCCCGGACCAGGACACACCCCGAGCTGACCGCGGCTTCCCGTACCTGCTTGCCGATGTCCTCGGGGGTCACCGCGGGCGGCAGGGACAGCAGCTCTCCCATGCCCGACTCCGTGAGCCGGCGGGACTGTACGGACTGGCTGGTCATGCCATCTCCTTCGTTGTCAGCAGCGTTCCTCGCATCGAACCCGGCCGGTCAGCCGTACAGTTCGCGTGCACGTGGCCGGTCCGGCTTCCCCACCGGCGTGTGCGGGATCTCGTCGACGATGCGGACGGGCGCCGCGATCCCGACGTCCTCCAGTACCGCCGTCAGGCTGTCGGCCGCCTCGTTCGCCGGCACACCTGGCGACGGCGCCGCGACGATCAGCACGCCGCCCGTCGCACCGGCCAGTACGACCACTTCGCGCACCGGGCAGCGGTCCGCCAGGGTCTCCTCCAACGGGGGTGCGAACACCACCCCGTCACCGGCCGCGATCGCGTCACCGACCCGGCCGAGCAGGCGGTACTCCCCGTCCGCGCCCAGTTCGGCCACGTCCCCGGTGTGGTACCAGCCGTCCTGGAAGGAAGCCGCGGTGGCCTCGGGGTTCCCGTAGTAACCCGAGGCCGTGGCCGCCGACCTGGCGATGAGCTCCCCGAGCCGGGGGGTGCCCGGCCGCAGGGGTGCCAGCCTGACCTCGACCCCCGGCAGCGGGCGCATGCCCCGCTCCTCCTGGTGTTCGCCGTCGAAGTTGCCCAGCACGATGCCGAACTCGGTGGACCCGTAGATCCGCCGCATGCCCACCCCGAGGGTCTTCCTGACCCGCCGCACCGTCGAGCCGCCCAGGTAGGCGCCGCCGGACAGCGGCAGGCGCAGGTGGGGCAGCGGTACGCCACCCAGTGCGCCGGCCGCTTCGGCCAGTTGCTCGTAGTGCCGGGGCAGCGCGCTGAACACCGTCACCGCGTGCTCGCGCAACGCGGCCAGTACGTCGCTGGGGGCGGCGGGCGACACCAGGAGCAGTTCGGCGCCGGACAGCAGGGCCGGCCACATGTGGACGTCCGTCCCGTGCGCCACGTCCAGCGGGTGCATGCAGCCCAGCACGTCGCCGGGCGCGATACCGAGGAGCCGAATCCACTCGGTCCGGTCGCTCAGCAGGTCCGGCTGGCGCCAGGCGACCAACTTGGGCCTGCCGGTCGACCCGGACGTTTCGAGAAGCCGGAACGGAACGTCCCCGGCATCCGGCAGCACCGGCGGCACCTCGGGTGCTCCCTCGCCCGCCTGCCGTATCCCGGCCAACGCGACGGCCCGCGGGCCGTGCGGGGCGGCGGCGGGATCGCCGGAGGTGACGAGCAGCGCGGGGCGCGCCTGGTCGGCGAGCCACTGGGCGCGGGCGGGCGGGGACGCGGGGCTGATCGGCAGGTGGACGGCGCCCAGCCGGCACAGGGCGAGCATCAGGGCGACGTAACCGGGGCTGTTCTCCAGTCGCGTGGCGACGACGGTGCCCGGCAGCACGCCGTGCCGCGCCAGGCCCCGGGCCAGGCGCTGGGCGTACACGGACAGTTCCCCGTACGTGAGAATCTCGCCGCTCGTCGTGCGGACGGCCACCTGGTCATGACGTTCCGCGGCCATCTCGCGGAAGGCGTCGAACAGCACGGACTGCTCCTTGTTCACGTCGCGGTTCACGTCGCGGTTCACAGCGTCGCCTTGGCCGCGTGCGCGGCACGCTCGTAGATGTCCTCGGACTCCCAGTCGTCGAGGTGGCCGTCCGCCGCCCTCTCCAGGAGCAGGGCGAAGCAGTGGTGGTAGACGCGCCGGCGGTCGTCGTGGCCGGTGTCGGCCGCCAGTCTGCGGGCGACACCGGCCTGCAACCCGCCGCCGTGGTGTACGGCGATCTTCTGCCGCCAGGCCACCTCGTAGGGCACGGACGCGTTGAAAGCGGTGCGAAGGTGAAACTTCTCCCGGCCCTCACGGACCTTGCAGCCCGGTGCCGTCTCCAGCGCCACCTTCATGACCGGCCACTCCCAGAACGGATGGAACACCGGCCGCCCATGGGCGAGCGCCGACCGGCTGTTGAGCTCCTCCGTGAACCGGGTACGGTGCACGGCCTCCAGCACCTGGGCTATCAGTTCCTTGTCGGAGTCGTACGGGGAATACAGGCCGGCGTTGATCAGGTCGCTGCCGTACCCGGTCAACAGAGCCCGGTCCGGGGGCAGTACGCCGTCGCGGTGTACCGCTGTGGCGGTCAGGGCCACCTCCACGACCTCCGGCGCGATGCCGCCGAGCCAGCGCACCGTGTCGGGTATCGCCCTGACGAAGGCGTCTTCGGACAGCTCCGCCTCCATCAGCTCCACACCGGCCAGTCCGGCAAGCTGCCTGGCCCCCTCGAACTCGTTGCCCCAGGTGGATCCCACGCTGCACGCCACGACGGGAAGGCCGAGTTCGGCCGCCAGGAACGTCACGGCGCCGGAGTCGATACCGCCGGAGAGCAGCGTGGTGAACGCGGTGTGCGGCGAGGCGGCGGCGTAGTCACCGATGACCTGCCGCAGGGCCTGGAGCTGATCGTTGCCGGCCCGCATGGGGTTGTGCCGGGTGGGCCGCCAGTAGCGGTTGAGCGGATCGTCGCCGTGCACCGTCCTGGTCACCCACCCGCGGCTGGTGCGCCGGGTCTCCTGAACGGTGTTGTAGCTGACGCGGCGGACGTGCTCGATCAGGGTCTCGTCCTCGACGGGCGCGGCGGCCACGTGCCGCTGTACGACGGGCAGTCCGAGCGACGGAAGGATCAGCGGGGCGAGGAAAAGATCGGTGAAGTAGGCGAACCGTCCGTTCAGCCGTCCCGAAGCGGTGTAGACGGGGTCCTCGTTGAAGGCCGACGTCGCGACAGCGACCACGTCCTCGTCCAGCCGGATGCTGGTGTGCGCCATCCGGGGCGCGCTGTAGGGCAGGTGGTCCGACGCGGCGGCGCGCATGGTGCGTACGTCCACGTCGAAAGACGGCAGCACGGATGTCGGCAGTTCGAGACCCTGGTGGTAGAGGTGGAACCGGTCCGCGTCGATCCGGGTGGAGATGCCCTCCAGCTCGGGAATCTTGCAGTTCGCCACTACGACCCATGTACTGGCTGCCATGAAGGAACCTTTCAGCTCGGTTCGTGAAGGGGGCGCACGCTGCTGTGGGCGAACCGCCGGCGCGGGATGGAGCGCCGGTACGTTCCGCCGCCCGGCGTGGTACCACGGTTCCCAGGACCCGTCCGGTGAGGAAGCGATCCGCATGCTGAACGCGGCGTCGCCGGCACTGCCCGGCGTTCCCGCAGCGTGGCACCGGGCGCGCCGCCCGGGCTGCCGGGCGTGGCCGCGTCGGCATGCGTGCACGCAGCAACTCTCGTCCGGTACGGCTGCCCCATCAAGGGCGTGACCCTGTCCACTTGGTGCCGTGGCCTGAGGTTGACAGCCCCGCCTCCCGCTCGCGTGACCGCCGCCGGGTGAGGTCACCGTGCGGCGGCCGGCGTATCCGGCCGTGCCCTTCCGTCCCCACTCGCCGGCGGCCGTCCACGGAAAACGCCGACCGGCCTGCCGGCAGGTGAGCCGTCAGGTCGGCCGGCGCGTCAGGTCAGCCGGCAGGTCGGCCGGCGCGTGAAGCCGGCCGGCGCGTCAGGTCGTGTAGTCGGCCGGTGCGTCAGGTCGTGTAGTCGGCGTTGATCCGCACGTACCCGTCGGTGAGGTCGCAGCCATACACGGTGAAGGCGCCGTCGGCGATCCCCAGGTCCACCTGGATGACCACCTCGCTCCCCCTCAGGTACGCGGAGGTCTTCGCCAGCAGGGCGTCGTCCGGCTCCTGCGGGTACATCGGGAGGTCACCGAAGCGGATAGTCAGGCGCTCGGGGTCGATGTCCGTCTCGTCGTGCAGCTTTCCGACCGCCATCGCCACCCGGCCCCAGTTGGGGTCGGCCCCGTGCACGGCGGTCTTGACCAGCGGGGAGTTGACCACGCTCTTGCCGACCCGCTTGGCCTGGGCGTCGTCACGGGCACCGGTGACGTGCACCTCGATGAGCTTGGACGCCCCCTCGCCGTCGGAGGCGATGTCCCGCACGAGGCTGAGTGCGCAGCGGTACAGAGCTTCCTCGAAGGCGTCCGGGTCGACGCCCCCCGCCAGGCCGTTGGCGAAGATGGCGGCGGTGTCGCTCGTCGAGGTGTCCGTGTCGATGCTGAGCGCGTTGAACGTCCTGTCCATGACCCGCCGGAACACGGCGTCGAGCTGGTCGGCGGGCACGTCGGCGTCGGTGAAGAAGAACGTCAGCAGGGTGGCCATATTGGGCTCGATCATGCCCACCCCCTTGGCGATCCCGGTGATCACGGCCTCGCCGCACGGTACGGAGCAGTGCTTGGCGCGGGTGTCCGTCGTCATGATGGCGCCGGCTGCCTTGCGGAAGTCCGCGTCCGGAAATGGCCAGCGCAGCGCGTCAAGCCCGGTTCGGATGCTGTCCATCGGGTAGCGGCGGCCGATCACGCCGGTCGAGGCGATGAGCAGTTCCTCGGGGGCGATACCGATGATCTCCGCGACCCGCTGCCGGACCTCGGCGGCGTGCTCGGCCCCGGCCCGGCCCGTCGCGACGTTCGCGTTGCGCGACAGGACGACCATGCCCCGGCCCCGCCGGGCAGCCGCGGCCTCCCGGCTGAGCACAACGCTGGGCCCGGCGAAGCGTGAGCGCGTAAACACCGCCGCCGACCTAGCCGGAACCTCCGAGACGACGACCGCGAAGTCGTCGCCGATGTCCTTGAGCCCCATGTTCTGCGTGATGCTGCGAAAGCCCCGGGGGACCGCGGCGTCGTCCATGGCCGACCTCCATGCGTGGCCGCCGAGGCGGCCGTACGAGTGCGATGCGCCCGACCATAACGCATGAAAATTCCAGGCACCGTACGTTTCCACTCCTGCGTCGACCAGTCCAAAACGGCCACCGGAGGCCAACTACCCACGCCGGTCCGCATGGTGGACGCCCATTGCGTTTGACCGCCCACCCGATTGAGCATGCTGACTGCCGCATACTTATCCTCCGAAAGGGGAGGCCGCGTGCCTACGAGCAATCCTGAGACGATGAGCATGAGATGCGAGACACTCCCCGGAGCGGTGGCTCTCGTCGAGTTCTCCGAAGCACACGAACAGAACCCGTTCAGCAGGGCCCGCATGCGGGAACTCACGCGTCTGCTCCGCTCGCTGGACGCGGACGACTCGGTGGCGTGCGTGGTCCTCACCGGCGGACCGGGGCGCTCCTTCGGTGCCGGCGGCGACTTCAACGAGGTGTCCGAGTTCACCGGCGGAGACGAGGTCGACGGCTGGATCGACGACATCACCGACCTGTACACGACCATCGCCGGCATATCGAAGCCCGTCGTGGCGGCGATCGACGGTTACGCGATCGGTGTCGGCCTCCAGATCGCGCTCTGCTGCGACTTCCGTATCGGCAGCCGCGAAGCGAAACTCGTGATGCCGGAGTTCCGGGTGGGCATCGCCTGCAACTTCGGCGGCTACATGCTGGAGACCGTGGTGGGCCGCAGCGTCATGCAGGACATGCTGTACACCTGCGCCGAGTGGCCCGCCGACCGCGCCCTCGCCGACCGCCTCCTCCACGAGGTCACGGAACCCGCCGCCCTGCTGGACCGCGCGATCACCCACGCACGGCGGATCGCCGGCTACACCGCCGCAGCCGTCCGTTCCACCCGCCCCCGCGTCAACGGCCCCTACATCGAGGGCCTGATGCGCGTACGGGAGGAGGGCAAGCGCTCGCACCGCACAGCCTTCTCGACCGGCGAAGCTCAACAGCGTATGCGCCGCATCATCGGCAAGACCTGAAGCCCGACCCCCGACGCGACGGTCCGACCCCTCGCCGACCGGGCCCTCTTGCCCACCCTCCACGTCCACACGCGGGCGCAGGCCCACCTGGCCGCAGACCGACGCAGGCGCAGACCGACGCGGGCGCAGGCCAATGCGGGCACAGACCAACCCCGCCGCAGGCCGACGCCGGTGGAGGCCGACGCGGGTGGAGGCCGACGCGGGCCCAGACCAACCCGTCGCAGGCCCACCCGGCCGCAGGCCGACGCGGCCGCACGCCAACGCGGGCACAGACCAACCCCGCCGCAGGCCGACGCGGGTGCGGGCCAACGCGGGCGGAGGCCGACGCGGGCACAGACCAACCCGGCCGCAGGCCGACGCAGGCTCAGATCAACCCCTCCGCAGGCCCACCCGCCGCAGGCCGACGCGGGGGCGGTCCGAGGGGCGCGAGCCGTGCGCGCGCGTCGGGCTGCGCCCGGAACGGTGCCGAACGTCGCCGCCTGCGCCGCGTGCCCGGTCAGCCCTCTGCCGGGGCGCGGCCGGTCAGGGTGGCCAGGCTGGTGCGGACGTGGGTCATGTGGGCCTGCATCTCCTCGCGTGCGTCTTCGTGCTCGCGCAGGACGCGTTCCGTCTCCCGTACGACGCGCTCCTCGCGCACCCGCGCCTGGGCGAGGATCTCGGCGGCCTGCGCCTCCGCGTTCTCCTGGTCGTGACGGGCCGCCTCCTCCGCCTCCGTCATGGCCCGCTTCGCGTCAGCGAGGCCGGCCTCCGCCAGAGCAGTCAGCTCGGCGTGGCGGGCGTCCAACTCCGCCGCCCGCCCAGCGAATTCGCGCTCGGCGCCTTCCCAGCGCTCCGCGTGCTCCTTCTCCTGCTCGGCGAGCAGGGCGGCCGTACGCTGCCGCATCTCCTTGAGCGCCGCGACGGCCTCGCCCCGCCACTCCTTCACGTCCCGGCGTGCCCCGGTCCTGATCTCGTCGGCGGCGCCCTGGGCTCCGAGAATGATCTGCCGGGCGCGGGTCTCGGCGTCCGCCAGTACCGTCTGGGCGTGCTCACGGGCCGCGTCACGGGCCGCGGCGGCCGCCGCCGCAGCCTCGTCGCGCAGCGCCTGGGCCTCGTCGCGTGCCGCGGCCGCCAGTTGCGCCGCCTCTTCCTCGACCACCGCGAGCAGGTGCTGGGCGCGCTCACCAAGCGCCTCGTACGTCTGCGGAGGGAGCCCGTCGGCCTGTTCGCGCATCCGCGCCGCCTCCGCCTCCATCTCCCTGGTCAGGACGGTGAGGCGCGCGGCGCGCTCCCATGCGGCGTCGCGGTCCTGGGAGAGCCCGGCGGCGTACCGCTCCACCTGGTCCGGACGGTAGCCGCGGCCCCGTCCGGCGACGAAGCCGTGAGGTGACGGTGAAACCGATGCACTCATCCTTGAACCCCTTCGACGCACGACACAATCCGTCGTCATCTTGGCGGATCACACTCAAGCGCCCAAAACCCGACACTCCGCCTGATCGCTCCGGTCAAGCGTGCGCCATTTACCGTCAGAAGTCCGAATCGGTACGTCGTCGGGCGACGCGCCGAAGAGCTTTTCGGCCGCCGACTCGCCCGACGGCGCGCCATAAGAACATGACCAGGGCACCCGACCCGCCATGCGGGTCGAGCGCCCCGAATTCCACGATCCGTCAGGCCTCAGACCGTCAGTCGTCCGCTCAGAGCAGTCCGTCCCACATCTGCTCCAGCAGCACCGACCACCAGCTCTCCGGCGACGCCAGCGCCGCCGGGTCCAGCGCGGCCAGCTGCGCCTGGAAGTCGACCGTCCAGCGTCCGGCCTGCTCGGGCGTGAGGCCGAAGCGCAGTCGCCACATGTGCCCGAGCAGCGCCAGCGAACGGGTGAACTCCGGCAACCCGGTGTTCACGAACTGCGGCGGCACCGGCTGCCCGCCCGGACCCGCCTCCACCGGTACGGCCACGATGTTCGCCGTGCCGTACTGCACGCAGACCGCCCTGCCGAAGTCACTGCCCATGACGAGGTACGAGCCCGCGTCCGAGGCCGCCTGCACCCCGCGCTGCGCCGCGAGCTCCGCAAGCGTCGGCACCGGCTGGCCCGGCACCGCCTGCGCCCAGAAGAACGGCCCGAAATCGACGGGCAGACCCGCCCACACAAGCGTGCGGGCCACGATCTCCGGTACGCCCTGACGCGACACCGCCGCCTGGTCGAAGCGGAAGATGCCCTGCGGCCCGAAGGCCCCCAGCAGTTCGTGCGCGATGCCCTCGGGCGGAATCGGCGGCGCCTGCATCAGCTGACCCGGCGGCGGCAACGGCACGCGCACCGGCGCCGGGCGCGCCGGACCGTCCGCGACCTGGTGCAACTCCCCCTGATGGGTGAGGAGATGCCGCATGCCCTGCTGGCGGCTCGCGTGATCCTTCCCGTACGGCGCCACGCTCGTGATCCGCACCTGCGGCCAGGTCTCGCGGATCATGCGGGCGCAGTAACCACCGGGCAGCTCGCACGACTCCAGCTCCGTGTGCAGCTCCAGCACCTGCTGCGGCGGCACGTTCATGGCGCGCAGCTCGTGCAGCATCTGCCACTCCGGGTGCGGGGTGCCGGGCGCGGAGCGGCGGATGAGCTGCTGCTCGCTGCCGTCCTGGGCGCGGTAGCGCAATACGGCCTGATAGCCGGGGCCGACCGTCGGCAGCCCGGTCGGCTGGGGCTGCGGATAGCCGTAGCCCTGGCGCTGCGGCTGCGGAGGCTGCGGCATCGGCGCGGCGCCGGGCGGCATTCCCGGCGGGCCGGGCGGGCCGGGAGGCCCCGGAGGCTGCGGCGCGCCGGGCGGCGGACCGACCTGGCCGGGACCGGCCAGCATGGTCGCCGCGTGATGCACACCGCCGCCGGGCGGGCCGGGAGGCTGGGGGGCGCCGGGCATGCCGCCACCCTGGCTCGGGCCGGCCAGCATCGTCGCCGCATGATGAACGCCTCCACCGGGCGGCGGAGTCGAACCAGGCGCACCGGGCGGTCCGGGCGGACCAGGCGGACCGGGCGGAGTCGGCTGACCAGGAGCACCCGGCGGCCCAGGAGGCTGCGGGGCGCCGGGCATGCCGCCACCCTGGCTCGGGCCGGCCAGCATCGTCGCCGCATGATGAACGCCCCCACCAGGCGGCGGAGTCGCACCAGGCGCACCAGGCGGCTGCGCCCCCTCGGGACCCAACGACGAAACGAACTGCGTCGGTACGTACCCACCCGCCGGGGCACCGGGCGTGCCCGGCCCCGAGGGAGGCGGCGGAACGGCACCGGCGCGCGCGCCCGGCGTACCGGGGGCGCCAGGCGGCGGCGGAGGCGTCGAACCGCTCCCACGCCCGGCGCCCGGCACCGCGGCCTTGCCGGTCGCGGCGTCGGCGATCTCCTCGGCGTCGGACCGGGGCCCACCGGGGCGTACGGGCGTCGCGGGCGGCTGCGGAGCCGCACCGGGCACCGCGGGGGCGACCGTGGTCGAGGGCAAGCCACTGCCGCCGGACATCAGCGCCGTCTTGGCCTCCGGCGGCACGCCGGGCGGCGGGGTGTCGTCCTCGTCGGACCCGCTGAGCGGCGGCGCGAAAACCGTCGCCGGCAGCGGAACGGACGCGTCGTCGGAGCCGGTGGCCGAGTTGGTGTCGGTCCCGGCCCAGGGGGTCGCCCCGGCGGGCGCCGCGGGGACCCCGTCGGAAGCGGTCGGCTCATGGTCACCCTGGCCCGCGGTGGGCCAGGAAGTACCACTGGCCCCGCGTTCGGCCTGCGAAGCGTTCTCACTTCCGACGCCGCCCCAACTCCCGGCACCGGCCGTCGAACTGGCGTCACCCGACACCCCGCGGACACCGGCCCCACCCAAATTCCCACCGACGGGCACCGAACGGGCGTCACCGGGTGCCACCTGGCCACCGGCGCCGCCCCAACCGGCACCGGAGGACGAGCCGCGCCCACCCCCCGTACCGCCCAAGTCCCCACCCGCCGTGGCGGAAGCCGCCCCCGCACTCAAGGCGTCGGCCCAGTCACCGCGCGACGACGCCGAACCGGCCCCGCCCTGCGGCCCGTTGCCGACCACACCGGCAGAACCGGGAGCACCGGAAGAACCGTCAGATCCAGCAGATCCGGCGGAACCGGCGAGAGGCCAGTCGCCATCCGCCGAAGAAGACGCACGCGCACCGGCCCCACCCGCACCCCCCGCCCCCATAGCAGGCGCGTCCGCCCCCGCCCCGCCACGATCCGGAATGCCCATCTTGTCCGCCGCGTCCTGGAGCCACTCCGGCGGCGTCAACAGGAACGACGTCTGCTCCAGATCCACCCGCTGCGCCGGAGCCGGCCCCACGTCCGCCGCCGGTGACGTGCCCGGCGCCCCGTACTCCTCCTCGTACCGGCGGATCACCTCACCCACCGGCAGACCGGGCCACAGCGTGGCCTCGCCGCTGTCCCGCGCGATGACCAGGCGCTGCCTGCCGCCGGAGGCGGGACCACCCGCACGGTCCTCCGCCCAGACCACGAATCCGAGTTCGAACTCGCGCACCCGCACCTCACGGTGCGACGGCACGGGCACGTCCCCGTTGACCCACTCTTCCGCGCGCTCCTGCGCCTGCGCGAAGGTCACCACCGGACCGTCACCCCTCGTCCGAAACCGGGACGGCGCGCGCGAAGCCGCCGTCGACCATCAGGTTCGCCACGGTCTCCAGCTCCGGCGGGTTGCCCGCCAGCCGCTGCAGAAAGGCGTCGAAGTCGTCGCCGCAGGGCAGCAGCAGCCGCTCCACGCGCTCGTGCACCGTCCAGCCGTCGCGGTCCCGCGCGTCGTCGTACGCGACGAACCACACCGACCCGGCACCCTCGCCCCTGACCTTCACGGCCAGCAGACCGCCCTGCACGAAGGCGACACCCAGGTAGTCCTTGGTCATGTGGTCGCGCAGGCACTTGTTGACGTACACCAGATCGTTCACAGCGGCCTCGTCCCGCACCGTGAAAAACGGCTGGTCGACCAGCAGCCCCAGCTCCGCGTCCAGCGCCGCGCCCACCGGCGCACAGCCGCCCGCCGCCTTCAGGAAGGACCGGTACGCACCCGGCAGCCGGTAACCGAGGTCTTCCTCCACGCCCAGGATCTGCTGCTCAGTCACCGATACAGAACCCTTCGGCAGCCCGAAATGGGCCGGCCGCGTCTCCTGCAACGGGCGCGTGCCCCGCTTCTCCTGATCGACGGCAGCCGTCGCGAGCCCGCCGTGGTGGCGCAGCAGCGCTTTCACCTCTACGGGTACGAGTTCCATCCGCCGGGTGTTCGGCACGTGGTGCCAGGTCCAGCCGTGCGGAGTGGCGACCGCCGGAATGGTGTCCCACAGGTCGTGCCCGGCGGCAGCCAGCGCCGCGTTGGCGGACACGTAGTCGGTGAGCCGCAGTTCGTCGACACCGAAGCCCTCCGGGGGCTCGGCGATCTCCGCGGCGGCACGCGCGTACGGCGTGAAAACCGGAAAGCCGTCGTCGTCCACACGCACACCCCGCGGGTGGCGGGCAGCCCGGACCGGATCCGGGAAATGCACGAGCTGCCCGGCGTAGGCCGCGTTCGGTGGCGCGGCTTGCTGCCCGAGCCGACCTGTCGTCATGGCGGATGCCCCCTGCTGCGTCTGGCTGGTTCGCACAGCCTATGCGGTGGGGCACCAGGCGGTCCCGCCCCTCGCCTTGCGTAACGAACCGTCACACCGAGGTCACCACCCGGCCACACACGTACAAGATTCACTGACCCAGCTTCCGTACCACTGGACACATTTGGCAGGCTGTCCAGCAACGCGGGGGCGTGCACACCAGCGGCTACCGTCGCGGGCACGGGAGGGGAGCACCACCATGCACATCGCACAGACAGCCGCTACGACGACACCGACGGGCACGGCCACGACGACGACAGCGACACCGACGGCGGCGACAGCGACGGCCACAGGCGCCGACGCAGGCACAGGATCGGGCACGGCCACAGGAACCGCCGGAGACCCGCGCCTCACCTGGAGCAGCACCGAACCCACCCGCGTGCCCGCGATCAGCCACCGCCGCGACGGCATCCTCCCGACAGTCGCCGCCGCACTCTCCGTGCGCGGCACCGACACGCTGACGTGCACCGCGGGCAGAGGCGACCAGCCGCCCCCGCTGCACCCGCTCGTCCAAGACTTCCTCGACACCCTCAGCAGCGGCCAACGGGAACGCTTCACCGGCCGCTGCCCGGAAGCGATCCTCCTCTCCCGCCACATCACCGCCACCGAGGGATCACGCTCCAAGCGCGCCTCCCGCAAGCCCCTCACCACAGGCGAGGCCCGCCGCTCCCTGAAGCACTCCAAGCTCACGGCGCGCCGCATCCGCGAGGACGGGGACCCGCTGCACGGCAGTTACGCGCCGCCGTGCCGCTCCTGTACGCCCATGCTCGCCCATTTCGGTGTACGTGCCGTAGACCTGACCGCGACCACTACCGAGAAGGGCTGACCCGCAGCCGATGCCGGCCCCCCACCACACCAACACCAGCGGCCCCGCCCACCCCAACACCAGCACCACCCGCTTCCCGGTGGCCGTGGACGTCGCCCTGCGCACAGCCGGCTGGCAGCCGGGGCGCTGGGACATACGGCAGGCGGAGCACTGGGCCGACACCCTGCGCGCGCACACTTCCCCGGCGGGCCACCGGCACGCCGTCTTTCCGGCGGCGGTCGAGGCATGGGCCGAATTCGGCGGACTGCACATCACGCCGCCCGGGCCCGGCCGGCAGATCGCTCCCACACCGGTACGTTTCGATCCCCTGAGCGGGCTGCACCACGCCCGTACGCTCGCCGACCTCGGCCGGGCACTCGGCACAGAGGTCTGCCCACTGGGCACGGAACTCGGCGGCGAGGGGGACGAGGGCCAGGCAGTGCTCGCGATCGACGTGGAGGGCCGCGTCTACAGCCTGGACCACACGGGCGACTGGTACCTGGGCCCCGACCTCGACCAGGCCCTGTCCACCCTGATCACCGGCACCCAGCCAAGCCGCCTGACCCCGGCGTAAGCCCCACGGCGGGGGGCGGGGCGGCGGGGCCGGGCGGGAACCGACGTACCCCCGCCCGGCAGACCCTGGCAGGCCCCGCGCGACCCCGCGCCGGGAGGCGACAGCCCGTAACCAGGCCGTACCAGCGGCCCGCACACGCCAGCTCACACCGCACCCAGTAGCAGCAGTTCACACCCCACCCGGAAGCAGCTCGCACCCCACCCGGAAACGGACTACGCCACCCCGCGCGGCCGGGCCGGGAGAACCGCCGAGACGCGGAAGCCGCCCGCGTCCGTCGGGCCGGACACGAAGACACCCCCCAGCGCCGTCACCCGCTCCCGCATCCCCACCAGACCATTCCCCCCGCTCGGCAGCCCCGCGTCCGCCGCCCCACCGTCCGACGGCCCGTTCTCCACCTGCATCGCGACCTCCGAGCCGCGGTGCGCCACCCGCACCCACGTCTTCGCACCGGCCGCATGCTTGTGCACGTTCGTCAGAGCCTCCTGCACCACGCGGTACGCCGTCTGCTCCACCAGCGGCCCGCAGGCAACCGGGTCACCCTCCACCGAAAGCTCCACGACCATCCCCGCCTGCCGCGACTGCCCCACCAGCGCATCGAGATCAACCAGACACGGCCCGTCCTCCGCCTCGGCCGCCGCAGCGGCCGCAGCCGCGACACCGACCGCCGCCAGCGGCACAGCAGACGCCACCGGCCCCTGCCGCTCCCTCGCGCTCCCCGCGTCCCCCGAACGCAGCACGCCGAGCATCTCCCGCAGCTCCGTCAGCGCCTGCCGCCCCATGTCACCGACCAGCGCCGCGTTCTTCACCGCCTTGGCCGGATCCTTCAGCGCCACCGCCTGGATCGCCGCCGCGTGCACCACCATCAGGCTCACCCGGTGCGCGACCACGTCGTGCATCTCACGCGCGATCCGCGTCCGCTCCTCCGTACGCGCCCACTCGGCCCGCTCCTCCGCCCGGTCCGCCAGCAGCGACAGCTCCCGCTCCAGCGAATCGGCCCGCTCCCGCAAGCTCTCCATCAACCGCCGGCGCGCCCCTATATAGAGCCCGTACAACACCGGCGGCCCGGTCAGTCCGAGCGACATGAAGAGCGACATCAGCGGCACGTACCAGGGACCGGGCCGGAAGTCCCCGTCCGCCGCGTTCGCCACGTCCTGCTGGGTCCGTACGAACGTCACGATCAGCGTCCCGGCGAAGGACATCCCCGCCAGCACCACGGTGATCCGGCGCGGCACCTCCGACGCGGCCAGCGTGTACAGCGACACGATGCCCATCAGGAAGCCCATCTCGGCCGGCGTCACGGCGATCGACACCAGCACCACGGCGATCGGCCACCGCCTCCGCACCACCAGCGCGGACCCCACGACCAGCCCGAACACCACCCCCAACGGGACCGGCAGCCCCGCATCCCCCGCGAACCCCACCCCTTCCAACGCACACTCAAGCGCCGAAGCCAGCGCCAGCCCCACATCCAGAACGACACCGCGCCGCCTGTCCCACCACCAGTAACGCCGGGCGGTCATGCCCGTGGCGTCCTGTTCTGCCCCCGTTACGGTCATGCCATCCACCCTACGGGCGCCCACCACCCAATATCCGGCGACCGGATGAGTGCGGAAACAGCCGTTGGCTCACGAAACATGTGTTGTCCACACGAACTGTTGAATCGACCGCGCTTTCGGCCCGCGAGTCCGCATACCGAACAAAGCTGCTCGCATGACGGAAATCCTCGGCAAGTACGCCGACTTCGAAGGCCTCCGCGAGCAGGCGATCGCGCTCCGCCGCGAGGGCCTCAGCCGCCGCCAGATCCGCGATCGCATCCAGGTCGACAACAACGACATCCTCAACCGCCTCCTCGACGGCGAACCCGCCCCGGAATGGACGAAGCGCCCGAACGCGAAGGACGACCTCCGGGCGAAGGCGCGAGAGCTGCGCCTCCAGGGCCTCACGTACGACCAGATCCAGGTGGAACTGGGCTGCTCGAAGAGTTCGATCTCGCTGTGGGTACGGGACCTGCCGAAGCCGGAGCCGCGCTTCACAGACGAGGAGCGCCGCACGCGTATGAACGCGGGTCTCGCCCATCTGCGCTCAGCCCAAGACCAAGAGCGTCAGGAAACGAAGCGCAAGGCCCGCGACGAGGTCGGCGAGCTCTCCGATCGGGAGCTGTTCCTGGTCGGCGTCGGCCTGTACTGGGCCGAGGGAGCCAAGGACAAGGACTACCGACGCTCGGAGAAGCTCCAGTTCATCAACAGTGACCCCAACATGATCCGGGTGTATCTACGCTGGCTCGAAATTCTCGGGGTCACCCGCAAGCGCATGCACTTCCGCGTCAGCATCCACGAGTCGGCGAACGTCCTCGATGCCGAAAGCTTCTGGGCAGACCTGGCAGGCGTCGACGTTTCCGTCTTCCAGAGGGCAACGCTCAAGAGGCACAACCCGAGGACGACGCGAAAGAACACCGCCGAGGCATACCGAGGCTGCCTCATCATCTACGTCACCAAAAGCGCCGATCTCTACCGTCGCATGGAAGGGGCTTGGTACGGCATAGTGTGTGGTGCCGGTCCGGCGACCTGACCTAGTGTCCGGTTTAGCCGGGTTTATCCCCCATGGTGTAATCAGGCAGCACTGCAAGTTTTGGTCTTGTATGTCCAGGTTCAAATCCTGGTGGGGGAGCTTCTAGGTTCGGGTCCTGACCACACAGGTCAGGACCCGCCCGCGTTTCGGGCATGACACCCCCCGGTATCCTGCGGATGTCCACCACCCGAAGCCGAAGGGCATCACCGTGAGCGCCAACCGCCCGGCCGCCGTCGTCGTCCTCGCAGCGGGTGAGGGCACCCGCATGAAGTCGGCCACCCCGAAGGTCCTGCACGAGATCAGCGGGCGCTCGCTCGTCGGCCACGTCGTCGCCGCCTCCCGTGAGCTGGACCCCGAGCACCTCGTCGTGGTCGTCGGCCACGCCCGCGAGCAGGTCGCCGCTCACCTCGGCGAGATCGACGCCGAGGTCCGTACCGCCGTCCAGGAGCAGCAGAAGGGCACCGGGCACGCCGTCCGTATGGGGCTTGAGCAGCTCGGCAGCAGTGGGATCGACGGGACTGTCGTCGTCGTCTGTGGCGACACCCCGCTGCTGACCGGTGACACCCTGGCCCGCCTCGCGCGGACGCACGCCGCCGACGGCAACGCCTGCACCGTGCTGACCGCCGAGGTTCCCGATTCGACGGGGTACGGGCGGATCGTGCGGGACCGGGACAGCGGCGCGGTCACCGCGATTGTCGAGCACAAGGACGCCACCGACGCGCAGCGTGCGATCCGTGAGATCAACTCCGGGGTGTTCGCTTTCGACGGGCGGCTGCTCGCGGACGCGCTGGGCAAGGTGCGTACGGACAACAGCCAGGGTGAGGAATACCTCACTGATGTGCTCGGCATCCTGCGTGAGGCCGGTCACCGGGTGGGTGCCGCGGTGGCGGCCGATCACCGGGAGATCCTGGGCATCAACAACCGTGTTCAGCTCGCGGAGGCGCGCAGGCTGCTCAATGTGCGGCTGCTTGAGCGCGCGATGCTCGGCGGTGTGACGGTTGTCGACCCGGCGTCGACGTTCATCGACGTGACGGTGACGTTCGATCAGGACGCGGTTGTGCATCCGGGTACGCAGTTGCTCGGTACGACGCACCTCGGTGAGGGGTGTGAGGTGGGTCCCAACTCGCGGCTGGCGGACACGGTCGTCGGTGCGGGTGCCCGGGTGGACAACACGGTGGCGGAGCGCGCAGAGGTGGGTGAGGGCGCGACGGTCGGCCCGTACACCTACCTGCGGCCCGGTACGAGGCTCGGCCCGAAGGCGAAGGCCGGTGCGTACGTGGAGATGAAGAACGCCGTTGTGGGCGAGGGCACGAAGGTGCCGCATCTGTCGTACGTCGGCGACGCGACCATCGGCGAGTACACGAACATCGGCGCTGCGAGCGTCTTTGTGAACTACGACGGTGAGTCCAAGCACCACACGACGATCGGTTCGCACTGCCGGACGGGTTCGGACAACATGTTTGTGGCGCCTGTCACGGTGGGGGACGGAGCGTACACCGCTGCCGGCTCTGTCATCACCAAGGATGTGCCGCCTGGTTCCCTCGCCGTCGCCCGTGGGCAGCAAAGGAATATCGAGGGTTGGGTGGCGCGCAAGCGTCCGGGAAGTGCCGCCGCGCAGGCGGCTTCCGCCGTGACCGAACAGGCCGACGGCGAAAGCTGACCGGGAACAGGTGCGTCGAACTCGGCGTACCGTGATACGTGCACACAAATTCGGCTGGTTCGCGCGAAAGTGGCTCGCGGCCAGAGGACACGTCTGAGGAGACAGTGCTGTGACCGGGATCAAGACGACCGGCGAGAAGAAGCTCATGCTCTTCTCCGGCCGCGCCCACCCCGAGCTGGCCGAGGAGGTCGCACATCAGCTGGGTGTCGGCCTCGTGCCGACGAAGGCTTTCGACTTCGCCAATGGTGAGATCTACGTCCGCTTCCAGGAGTCGGCGCGTGGTGCGGACTGCTTCCTGATCCAGAGCCACACGGCTCCGATCAATAAGTGGATCATGGAGCAGTTGATCATGGTTGATGCTCTGAAGCGGGCTTCCGCGCGGAGCATCACCGTGATCATCCCGTCGTACGGCTATGCCCGTCAGGACAAGAAGCACCGTGGCCGTGAGCCGATCTCGGCCCGCCTGATCGCTGACCTGCTCAAGTGCGCGGGCGCGGACCGTATTCTCACGGTCGATCTGCACACGGACCAGATCCAGGGCTTCTTCGACGGCCCGGTCGATCACTTGTCGGCGCTGCCGGTCCTCGCGGACTATGTGGGCGCGAAGGTGGACCGGAGCAAGCTGACGATCGTGTCCCCGGACGCCGGCCGGGTGCGGGTCGCGGACCGCTGGTGCGACCGGCTGGACGCGCCGCTGGCGATCGTTCACAAGCGCCGCGACAAGGACGTCGCCAACCAGGTGACCGTCCACGAGGTTGTCGGTGAGGTCAAGGGCCGGGTGTGTGTCCTGGTCGACGACATGATCGACACGGGTGGCACCATCTGCGCCGCCGCGGACGCGCTGTTCGCCAACGGCGCGGAGGACGTCATCGTCACCGCGACGCACGGCATCCTCTCGGGTCCGGCGGCGGACCGGCTGAAGAACTCGAAGGTCAGCGAGTTCGTGCTGACGAATACGCTGCCGACGCCGGGCGAGCTGGAGCTCGACAAGATCACGGTGCTGTCGATGGCGCCGACGATCGCGCGTGCAGTGCGTGAGGTCTTCGAGGACGGTTCGGTGACGAGCCTCTTCGAGGAGCAGTCGTAACGCCGTCGTCTGATCCGTAGATCGATTTCTGGTACGGCCTTCCCGCCGGGTAGACTCCCTGAGTTGCTCGGCGAGGGAGGCCGTACTCATTTCAGTACGGCGCATCCGTTATCGACGCGCTCTTCGTAGCAGGCCGTTTCGTGGCCGGGTGACCCATCCGTTTTTTCGTCACCCGCGAGGAGTGCAGCCATGGCTGAGATCAAGATCGCCGCTGAAGTCCGTACCGAGTTCGGCAAGGGCGCTGCCCGTCAGACCCGCCGCGCCAACAAGGTTCCCGGCGTCATCTACGGCCACGGTGCCGACCCCGTACACGTCAGCCTGCCGGGTCACGAGCTCATGATGGCGCTCAAGACCAGCAACGCGCTGCTGAGCCTCGACGTGGACGGCAAGACCGAGCTCGTCATCCCCAAGGCCGTCCAGCGTGATGCCATCAAGCGCACCATCACCCACGTCGACCTGCTCGCGGTCAAGCTGGGCGAGAAGGTCACGGTCGAGGTCGCGGTGCACACCGAGGGCGAGCTGGCCCCGGGCGGCAACCTGCTGGAGAACGTGCTGAACACGCTGTCGGTCGAGACCGAGGCCACGCACATCCCCGAGTCCGTCACGGTCTCCATCGCGGGCCTTGAGGCCGGTGCCTCGATCCACGCCAAGGACGTTCCGCTGCCCGAGGGCACGACCCTGGTCACCGACCCGGACGCCATCGTCATCCAGGTTCTGGCCCCGCAGGCCGAGGAGGCCCCGGCCGAGGGTGAGTCCGAGGGCTCCGAGGCCTGAGCCTCGCTGCTCACCGTCCAGCCGCCGTTCCGCGCCTCTGCGCGCGGGACGGCGGCTGGCGTATGAACCGGTATGGAACCGGCGTATGAAGGAGACATGCAGATGACGGACGCAGCCGATCCCTGGCTGATCGTGGGTCTGGGCAATCCGGGTCCTGATTACGCGGCCAACCGGCACAACGTCGGCTTCATGGTCGTCGACCTGCTCGCGGAGCGCATGCGGGCGCCGTTCAAGGCGCACAAGGCGCGGGCCCAGGTCGTCGAGGGCCGCATGGGTGCGCCGGGCCCCGCGAACCGGCGTGTGGTGCTGGCCAAGCCGCAGTCGTACATGAATCTGTCCGGTGGCCCGGTCACCGCGCTGCGTGACTTCTACAAGGTCCCGACGGCGCACATCGTGGCGGTCCATGACGAGCTGGACATCGATTACGGGACGCTGCGCGTCAAGCTGGGCGGCGGCGACAACGGGCACAACGGCCTCAAGTCGATGACCAAGTCGATGGGGCCGGACTACCACCGGGTGCGCTTCGGGATCGGGCGGCCGCCGGGTCGGATGCAGGTGGCCGACTTCGTGCTGAAGGACTTCTCGTCGACGGAGCGCAAGGAGCTGGGTTACTTCGTGGACCGGGCGGCGGACGCGGTGGAGTGTCTGGTGGCCGAGGGGCTTGAGCGCGCGCAGAGCGCGTACAACTCATAACAATCGGCTCAGCCACCTTGGCCATAGGTTGACCGAGCGCGGTCATATGGCCAAGGATCGCGGTCCATGGCCTCGAAGCGGACTCTAGCCCTCCTGTACGCCCGACGTGCGGCGATGGCCGGCGTCGCCCTGCTGCTGCTCGTCGCGGGCGTCCGTTCGTCCTGGGGCGCGGCCCAGCACGTCATGCTCGCCAAGGGGCGTGAGCACGGCACGATGAGGGTCGCCGAGTGCGACGCCGAGACGTGCACCGGCGCGTACACGCCCGATGGCCGTACGCCCGACCACCCGCGCGTGTCCATCGACAAGTCGATCGCCGTGAAGAAGGGGGCAACGCTCTTGGTCGTCCTGAAGCCCGGCACGACCGAAGCGGTACGCACGGGACCCGGGGGCCTTCTGCACGCCTGGGCGCCCCTGGGCGGCGCCCTGCTGCTCGCGGCCCTGGTCATCGCGGGCGGCCTGCGGCTGACCCGGCTGGCGTGGGCGTCGGCCCTGGCGGGCGGGGCACTGCTGGGGGCGGCGTTCATCGCACTCTGAGCCGGTCCGGTTAAGCGGAGTGCCGCATTCACCCGATCGTTATCGAGGACTACCCGGACGAGTGGACGTTCTGGGTACGGAAGCGTCACAACGCACCTTGACGGGCCCGGCACGTTAACAGGAGGCTGAGCCGCCCCCCACGGCACCCTCCCCTCTCACGATGGACTTGCCCATGCGCGTTCGTTCTTCCATTGGCGCTGTGGCGACGGCAGCGGCCTTCTCCCTGCTGACCGCTTCCCCCGCGCTCGCCACTGACCACACGTACACCGTCGAGCTGCGTCAGCAGCTTCCGCGTACCGCAACCACGCAGGACGGTGGCGCTCCGCAGGAGAGCAACTGTCCCGGCATCCCGGAGGACAAAGACGGCTGGCACTTCGTGCTGCCCGGTAACGACTCGCACTTCGTCAAGCTGACGGTGACGTTCGAGCCCGGCGGGCAGCAGGTTGTTACCGCCTTCGGTCCGCCCTCCGACAAGCACGCCTATGTGGCCTCGGCGCCGGGGGCCACGCTCACCTCCGTCGTTACCGAGGTTGAGGGCGGCGCTCTGAAGAAGTTCAACCTGTCGCACACCTGCCCGGCTCAGGAGAACACTCCGGCCGAGCCCGGTCAGGACCAGGACGAGCCCGGTCAGGACCACGACGAGGCCGGTGAGGACCAGGGCGAGGCCGGTGACAAGCCCGGCAAGCCCGCCGACAAGCCCGCCGACAAGCCCGCCGACAAGCCGGCCGCCGAGCCTGCCGACAAGCCCTCCGCCGAGCCCGCCCCGGCCGCCGAGCAGCCGACCGGGGACGTCTCCCCGGCGGAGTCCGCACCGGCGTCGCCGGCCCCGGCCGGTCAGGACGATCCCTCCGGTGACCTCGCCGAGACCGGTTCGGGCGCGCCCGTCGCCGCTCTCTCCGCCGTCGCCGCCGCGCTGCTCGGCGCCGGTGGCTACCTGGTGATGCGCCGCCGCAAGGCCGCCCAGCAGAGCTGATCAGCAAACGCGAACGGCGGTGGTCCCCCTCCGGGACCACCGCCGTTCGTGTTGTCCGTACCGCCGTGTCAGCCCGTGTTGCGCAGGCCCGCCGCGACGCCGTTGACCGTGAGCAGCAGGGCCCTGGCCAGCAGCGGGTCCGCCTCCTCGCCGCGCTCGGCCGCCGCGCGCTGGCGGGCCAGCAGCGAGACCTGGAGGTAGGAGATCGGGTCCAGGTAGGCGTCGCGGATGGCGAACGTCTGCTGGAGCACGGGGTTGGAGTCGAGCAGCCGCTCACCGCCGGTGATCCGCAGGACCTCCGCCACCGTGAGCTCGTGCTCGGCGCGGATCGTCTCGAAGACGTGCTTGAGGTCGTCCGGGACGAGCGTGTCGACGTAGTGCTGTGCGATGCGCAGGTCGGTCTTGGCGAGCGTCATCTCGACGTTGGAGAGGAAGTTCCGGAAGAAGTGCCAGTTCTCCTGCATCTCTTCCAGGACCGTGTCGAGGCCCGCCTCGCGCAGCGCCTTCAGGCCGGACCCGACGCCGTACCAGCCCGGCACGATCTGCCGTGACTGGGTCCAGCCGAAGACCCACGGGATGGCCCGGAGGCCGTCGAGTCCGGCGCCGCTGTCGGGGCGGCGCGAGGGGCGCGAGCCCAGGTGCAGGTCGGCGAGCTGGTCGACGGGTGTCGCGGCGAAGAAGTACGCCGGGAGGTCCGGGTCCTCGACGAGCCGCCGGTACGCCGTGTGGGCGGCCTCGGACACCGTGTCCATCGCCGCGTCCCAGCGTGCGAGTGCCTCGTCGGACTGGCGGGGCGCGGTGTGCAGGGCGGACGCCTGGAGTGTGGCGGCGACCGTCAGCTCCAGGTTCTCCCTGGCCAGGGACGGCACGAGGTACTTGTCGGAGATGACTTCGCCCTGCTCGGTCACCTTGATCTCGCCCTCCAGCGTGCCCCACGGCTGGGCGAGGATCGCGTCGTGCGAGGGGCCGCCGCCGCGGCCGACGGTGCCGCCGCGGCCGTGGAAGAGCCGCAGGCGTACGCCGTACCGGTGCGCGACGTCACGCAGGCGGCGCTGGGCGCGGTGGATTTCCCACTGGCTGGTGGTGATGCCGCCGAACTTGGAGGAGTCGGAGTAGCCGAGCATGACCTCCTGCACGTCGCCGCGCAGGGACACGAGCCGCCGGTAGGACGGGTCGGCGAGCATTTCGTCGAGGATGACGTCGGCGGCGCGCAGCTCGTCCGTGGTTTCGAGGAGCGGCACGATGCCGATCTTCGCCCAGCCCGCGTGCAGGTCGACCAGACCCGCCTCGCGGGCCAGGACGGCAGCGGCGAAGACGTCGTCCGCGCCCTGGCACATCGAGATGATGTACGACTCGATGACTTCGGGCCCGAAGCGCTCCAGCGCCTCCTTGACCGTGGTGAACACGCCGAGCGTCTTGTGCCCGGCGGCGTCCAGCGGCGGCGGGGTGGGGGCCAGCGGCCGCCTGGACCGCAGTTCCTTCGCGAGGAGCTTCTGCCGGTACTCGCGCGGCATGTCGGCGTACCGCCAGGACTCCTCGCCGAGGCGGTCGAAGAGCTGTCCGAGGGCGTGGTGGTGCGCGTCGGCGTGCTCGCGTACGTCCATGGTGGCGAGCTGGAGGCCGAACGCCGCGAGGGTGCGGATCGTACGGTCCATGCGGCCGTCGGCGAAGAGGCCGCCGCGGTGCTGGCGCAGCGACGTCTGGATGAGCGCGAGGTCGGCGATCAGTTCGCCGGTGCCGAGGTAGTCGATGCCGGGCTGGTGCGCGGTGCCCTTGGCGAGGCGCTCGCGGGTGTTGACGAGCTTCTGCCGGATGCAGGTGGCCTTGAGCCGGTAGGGCTCCTCGGCGTTCAGGCGCTTGTAGCGGGGGCTGATGGGCAGCCGCTCCAGGTCGGCCTGGAGGGAGGCCAGCAGCTCGTCGGTGACGCCGGTGTAGCGGATGGAGTTCGAGAGCTGGCCGCGCAGCTCGTCGACGAGCGCCAGGGCGTCGGTGATGCCGTGCTCGTGCTGAAGGATCAGCACGTCCCAGGTGACGGCGGGCGTGACGTTCGGGTTGCCGTCGCGGTCACCGCCGATCCAGGTGCCGAAGGTGAGCGGCCGGGTGCCGGCGGGCAGCTCGACGCCCACCCGCTCCAGCTCGGCGGCGAGGTCCTCCAGGACGTCACCGACCGCGCCGGCGTGCAGCTCGTCCAGGTAGTAGATCGCGTTGCGCGCCTCGTCGGCGGGCTCCGGGCGTACGACGCGCAGTTCGTCCGTCTGCCAGATGAGGTCGATGGATTCGGCCAGACGGAGGTCGTGCCGTCGCCTGTCGGAGGCAATGACGGGGGTTTCGAGAAGCTCGGCGATGCGCCGGAGCTTGTTCAGTACGGACCGGCGCGCGGCCTCGGTCGGGTGCGCCGTGAAGACGGGCCTGACGTTGAGGTTCTTGACGGTGTGGCGCAGGTGCTCGGGGTCGGCGTCCTTGAGCTTGTCCGCCGTACGGGCGAGGAGTCCGCCCTCTTCGGCGCGCTTGGCGCGCATCTCGCGACCGCGGTGCACCTGCTCGGTGACGTTGGCAAGATGGAAATACGTCGAGAAGGCGCGCACCAGCCTGGCTGCGGTTTCCAGGTCGGTGTCGCCGAGCAGTTCCGCGGCGGCCTCGCCGTCGGTGCGCGTCAGGGCGCGCACCCGTTCGACCAGCTCAAGGAGCTCGGGGCCCTCCTGCCGTACGAGGGTCTCGCCCAGCAGGTCGCCGAGACGGCGGATGTCGGCACGCAGCTCAGCGCTGGTGTTGGGGTTCTGGTCGGCACTGCTCACAGGTGCGGCTCCTTGCAGTGTTTGAGCACGTCTGGAGGTTTTGTGGACCACGCTGTCCGACGGCACCCAGGATATGCGGCGCGGCCGAACCCTTTCCCCGCGGCCTCTTGCCGCCGGGCAAAGCGCTGCCATACTTACGACGCCGTAGGTTACGCATCCGTAGCCAAAGCTTGCGCGGTAAGAGTTTCCGCTTCCACCACTTCCCTCACCCCACAGGGGACCCCATGACCACTCGTTCCGACGTGCTCGAAGATGCCCGCGAGGCGGGCGACGACACCTCGGCCCCCTCCGCGACGCGCGGTGGGGAGTCCAAGCGCTCCATCGAGCAGCTCGCGCTTCTCCTCTTCATCACCGTCCCCTTCCTGGCCCTGCTGGCGGCTGTGCCGCTGGCCTGGGGCTGGGGTGTGAGCTGGCTCGATCTGGGCCTGATGGTCTTCATGTACTACCTCGGGTGCCACGGCATCACGATCGGCTTCCACCGCTACTTCACCCACGGCTCCTTCAAGGCGAAGCGCCCGCTGCGTATCGCCCTGGCGGTCATGGGTTCGATGGCGGTCGAGGGCCCGCTGGTCCGGTGGGTCGCCGATCACCGCAAGCATCACAAGTTCTCGGACGCCGAAGGGGACCCCCACTCCCCGTGGCGGTTCGGCGAGACGCTCCCGGCGCTGATGAAGGGCCTGTGGTGGGCGCACATCGGCTGGATGTTCGACGAGGAGCAGACGTCGCAGGAGAAGTACGCACCGGACCTGATCAAGGACCCGGCGATCCGCCGCATCTCGCGCGACTTCGCGTACTGGACGATCCTGTCGCTGGCCATTCCGCCGCTGGTGGGCGGCCTGGTCACGATGTCGTGGTGGGGCGCGTTCACGGCGTTCTTCTGGGGCTCGCTGGTGCGGGTGGCCCTGCTGCACCACGTCACGTGGTCGATCAACTCGATCTGCCACGCGGTGGGCAAGCGCCCGTTCAAGTCGCGCGACAAGTCCGGCAATGTGTGGTGGCTGGCCGTACTGTCCTGCGGCGAGTCCTGGCACAACCTGCACCACGCCGACCCGACGTCGGCGCGCCACGGTGTGATGAGGGGGCAGATCGACTCCAGTGCCCGCCTGATCCGCTGGTTCGAGCAGGCCGGCTGGGCGTACGACGTGCGGTGGCCGAGCGCGGACCGTATCGACTCCCGGCGCAAGAGTGAGCCCTCCGAAGCGGCATGATGGGTGACGTGGCGATCGACGGCAGCAGTACGAACAGCGAGAAGAGCAGGCCCACTCCGAGCCGGCGTGCCCGACGCGTCCGGATGACCGGCAAGGAACGCCGCGAACAGCTGCTGGACATCGGCCGCACCCTCTTCGCCGAGAAGGGTTTCGAGGGCACGTCGGTGGAGGAGATCGCGGCGAAGGCGGGGGTTTCCAAGCCGGTCGTGTACGAGCACTTCGGCGGCAAGGAGGGTCTGTACGCCGTGGTGGTCGACCGTGAGATGAGCCGCCTGCTCGACATGGTCACCGGTGCGCTGACGGCGGGCCATCCGCGTGAGCTTCTCGAACAGGCCGCGTTCGCCCTGCTCGACTACATCGAGACGTACACGGACGGTTTCCGGATCCTGGTCCGCGACTCGCCGGTGGCCCAGTCGACCGGGTCCTTCGCCTCCCTGATCAGTGACATCGCCACCCAGGTGGAGGACATCCTGGGCCTGGAGTTCAAGGCCCGCGGCTTCGACCCCAAGCTGGCCCCGCTGTACGCGCAGGCCCTGGTCGGCATGGTCGCGCTGACGGGCCAGTGGTGGCTGGACGTGCGCAAGCCGAAGAAGGCGGAGGTCGCGGCGCACCTGGTCAATCTGTGCTGGCACGGCCTGGAGAACCTGGAGGCGAAGCCCCGCCTGATAGGCCACAGGAAGAGCTGACCCCCGAACCGTGTGAGCGGGCCGCCCTGCCGGGGGGCGGCCCGCTCACGTCGCCTGCCTCCGAAGGCGTTCGCGTCAGACGGTACGGTCCGCCCGGTCGCCCTTGACTCCGCCGAGGAACGCGGCGAAGGCAGCGGCGGTGACGGCGAGCACGGGGCCTTGCGTGATCTTGGAGTCACGAACCCCGACCCACGACCGGGCATGCGCGATCTCGACGCACTCGTTGTCGGCCGCGCTGTAGCTGCTCTTGAACCAGCGCGCAGCCGCGAGCTGAGCGGCGGTTGGTGCTTTGCTCATCGAGGGAGCTCCTGTCGTGCTGCGGCCGACAGCTCGTCACCCTTGACCCCTCCAAGGAACGCCGCGAAGGCATAGGCGGTGACGGCGAGCACGGGGCCTTGTGTGATCTTGGAGTCACGGACGGCTACTCGGGAGCCAAGGGCAGCAACTTCTACGCACTCGTTTCCCTCGCCACCGCTGTAGCTGCTCTTGAACCAGCCCGCAGCCGCGAGCTGAGCGGCGGTTGGTGCTTTGTTCATCAAGGGCGCCCTTGTCGCGCTATGACCGACAGCTCGTCGCGCTTGACCCCTCCGAGGAACGCCGTGAACGCATCGGCGGTGACAGCAAGAACCGGGCCTTGCACGACCTTCGAGTCTCGGATGCCGGTCGTGCCGTCAGCGAAGGCAACCTCGACGCAGTTGTCTCCTCCTGAGCTGAAGCTGCTTTTTGTCCAGTTGGCGGCGCTCAGGCCGACAGTCTTACCAGTCACGCTTCCTCCTTGGTGAGGTCTTTGATGAAGTCGCGTGATGCCGGGATGTCCAGTGCTCGGGCACGCAGGTGATTGAAGGCGACGTCGTAGCGACCCACGTGAACATCTTCCTCCAGGTAGAGAGAGGTTGTCAGTGGCTCCACCACAGCCAACGGGTCCCCGGAGTCGAACCGGAAGACAGTGAAGGCACCGTCGATTCCCGCATGTACACCAGCGCTGAACGGCAGCACCTGGATCTCGACCCCCGGCAACTCTTCGGTGACGTCGAGCAAGTGGCGTAGTTGCCCGGCCATCACCTGCGGCCCGCCAATCGCCCTGCGCAACGCAGCTTCGTCCAGCACGCACCATAGGGACAGAGGGCTCTCCCGGCGCAGGACCTCCTGGCGCTTCATGCGCAATTCGACGAAAGTGCGTACCTCTCGTGCCGTGCGCCACTTGCCGCTTCCGTCGACGACTGCGTGCGCGTATTCGGGGGTCTGGAGCAGTCCGGGAATCAGCTGGACCGCATACCAGTCCGCGTGCGCGGCCAACTCTTCGAGTTCGAGGTAGTCGGCGAAGGGATCACGGACAGCGTCGCGGTACTGGTTGAACAGGTTGGTACTGCGCGATGACGAAGCGAGGGACGCCAACTTCCGGATTTCTTCGATGCGCTGGGCGTCTTCGACACCGTAGGCGTCGAAGTACTTTCCCAGGGCCGCCGAGGGGACGCGTTGCTTACCGTTCTCGATCTTACTGAGCGCGGACGGGCCGGAGAGGCCCAATCTCGCTACCGCATCAGGGAGGTTGAGACCCGCGCGCTGGCGCAGTGTGCGCAGCGCGAGGCCAAGCCGACGACGCATCAGGTTCGGACGAGCATCAGCCATGCGTCAATCACCGCCTCTCTGGCGGGGACTTTACACACACGCCCCCACCCGGCATATGCCATCTTCACCCACTCGAATGAAAGCTCCCCCAGCATCTTGCCGAGAAACCTTTCTCGCCGCCAAGCTCATTGCCGTAACACAAGGAGCTGACGCAATAGCTCAAAGTGAGCGTCTGCGGTGCGCCAAGAGGAGCGGCCATGGCATTGCACACCCCTGCGGACCTCCGCACCGAGGTCCTGGACCTTCTCTCCCTCACTACCGAGGCTCACCTCCGTCTCGCCGGACTCGCCTGCGCCCGGTGCGGCAGTACCGCCCCGCTCCGACCCGGCGGCCACGCGTACACCCGCAGCCCCGGCGGCGGGCGGCTCGGATGGGCCGTGAAGGTCTGCGAAGGCTGTCCCCTTACTCACCCCACAGAAGGGGAATTGGGCTCATGACCAACTTCGCCGCCCGCGCAGTCGACCGGCTGCTTCCCTGGACCGGTGAGGACGGCCGGCCCTGTTACCTCTCCACGGACGGCGACGGCCCGCTGTCCCGGCTCGCCGACCGTGTCGAGTTCGTACAGCTCGGCCTCGCGGGCCGGCTTCTCGACCACGCGCGGGGTCGGATCGCCGAAGCCGGGCCCGCCACCGCCACGGAACTCCGCCTTCTGGTCAGCCGGTTGACGGACGCCCTGGGCGACGCGCTGCTCATCGCGGAGAGCCGTGGCGCCCGCCTCGCCCCTGAAGGAGTTCCCGCCGTGCCCCCACTCGTCGAGGTCGCCCAGGACGCACTGGTTCACTGTCCCGCCGCGCCGCAAGCTCTGAGCCTGCTCTCGCTCCCCGGCGGGGACCTCGCCTCGGCGGGCGCCGCACGGCGCTATGTACGGGTGGTAACGGTGGCGTGGGGGTTGCCGCCGGACACGGCAGATGCCCTGGAAACGATCACCGGGGAGCTCGCCGCCAACTCACTGGAGTACAGCGCGAGCCTCTCCATCACCGTCGCCTTGTCCCGTACCGCCTCGGCGGTCGTCGTCAGCGTGAGCGACGAAGGCCAGGAGTGCGTGTCCGTGCCGGATGCGCCGGGGCCTGAGCAGGAGTGCGGGCGAGGGCTGCTGATCGTCGGCGCGCTGGCCGCCCGCTGGGGGCAACGGCGGACACGCGGCGGGCTCACGGTCTGGGCCGAGATCACCACAGCCGGGCCCGTCATCACTCTTTGTGATGACGCGGTTGGGTTCCAACCGTTACCGTGAGGGAACAGGTCAGAATCCCGCTTGTGGGAGGAACCATGACCGAGCCGGGCTGCCGCTGGCCGGTGCCGCCGCAGGACGGCTACACCGTGGACGACCTGTACACGCTGCCCGATCTCCCGCCGCACACCGAGCTGATCGACGGGAGCCTCGTCTTCGTCAGTCCGCAGCGACTTTTCCACAGCCGCATGATCGACCTGCTGATGAACGGTCTGCGCCACACCGTCGCCGAGGGACTGAAGATCGAGCGCGAGATGACCATTGTCCTGGACCGTCGCAACGGCCCCGAGCCCGACGTCTGCGTCGTCCGCGCCGAGGCGGTCACCGGTCTTGAGCAGACCCGCTTCCAGGCGGCCGACATCCTTCTCGCCATCGAGGTGGTCTCCCCGGACTCCGAGGCGCGCGACCGCGACACCAAGCCCCGCAAATACGCCGCGGCAGGCATCCCGAACTTCTGGCTGGTCGAGATGGCCGGAGCCGACCAGCACCCCGTTGTACGCGTCTACGAACTCGACCCGCTGTCCAAGACGTACGCCGTGTCCGGCATCCACCACGACCGGGTCAAGACCGGTGTCCCGTACACGATCGACATCGACATCACGCTGGACGCACTCCATCAGCTCTGAGCGGGTCGGCGGCTAGTTCGTAGAGCAGGCCGTACGCGGTTTCTACCAGGCGGCAGCGGCCGCCCCGGCGGGTGGCGACGGCGGCTACGGCGGTTTGGGTCGGCGGGTGGAAACCCAGGAAGGTCTGCTGGCCGAAGGTGGCTCCGCTGTGGAAGAGCAACGGGCCGTTCGGGGTCGGGTGGTGGTACCAGGTCAGCGTGTGGGTTTCGCGATGCCGCCAGCCGCAGCGCAGTTGCGGGATCTGGACGTCTCGCAGGGGCAGGGACAGCGGTGTGGCCTCGGGGGTCAGGTGCGCTTCCGCGTAGGTGAGCAGATCTCCGGGGGTGGAGTGCACCCCCGCGCAGCCGGTGAAGGCTCCCATGTCCATGGCGGGGGCCGGTGTGCGGCCGTCCCTGCGGTGGCCGACGGCGCCGGCGGTGGGGGCGGGGCCCGGAGTGGTGCCGGTCAGGCCCAGGGGGTGCAGCACACGGGTGGTGAGCAGCGTGGGGTAGTCGGTGCCCGAGGCTGTGGCCATCGCGGGGGCGAGCAGCGCGACGCCGAAGTTGGAGTAGTGCCAGCGGGTTCCGGGCCGGTGGCGGGGGCGGGTGCGGGCGAAGGTCCGCAGCAGGCGCTCGGTGTCGTATCGGGCGTAGCCGCTGGTGTACGGGTGCAGCAGGGCGCCGGGCACCAGGTCGGCCGGGATACGGGGCAGGCCAGCGGTATGGGTCGCCAGGTGGCGGAGGGTGATCCGCCGCGAGTCGGGGTGGGGCAGCGGCAGGGCCGGCAGGTGGGCGGCGAGCGGGTCGTCGAGGGACAGGACACCGGCGCGGGCCAGGTCGGCGAGGAGCAGGACGGTGAAGGTCTTGGTCAGTGAGCCGATCTCATAGCGCAGTTCGTCCCGTGGGGTGCGCGGTGGGGTCGTTGTGGGGGGTGTGCGGGTACCGGCGGTCATCATGGTCCGTCGGCCTCGGCGGGAGACCGCCAGCACCACGTCCGGCGCTTCGATCACGGCCAGCGCGTCCGCGACGCGGTTCGTGACACTGATCGGGAGGCGGTCATCCGCAGCGGTGGTGGCGGGCGTCCTCGCGTGGGTGCTCATGAGTGTCCCTCAGGCCGACTGCAGGGCACGGGAGGTGGCCATCGCGGAGGCGAACACCGCGATCAGCGTCGGGTGGTGGACGTCGTCGAAGACATCCGACGTGTCGCCCTCCGGCATGCCCCGCTGAGCGGGCATCGCCCCGGCGTCGGACTGTGCGGCGGCGTACCGCTCCCAGATCCGCGCGTCCAGCGTGGGGTGCGGCAAGCACGTGTCGACGACGAGGAGTTCGCCGAGCAGATCCCAGTTCTCGGCGTCCAGCCAGTCCTCCATCCAGGCGGGCAGGTACAGCGTGAGGTAGGAGGCGATTTCTGGAGGGATACGGTCCGGTGCCTCGCCCCAGTTGGTGAGGTGGAAGACGGTGTGCGTGATGTCGTACGCGATGTTGTATTGCACCGTCCACGGCTCGGGCAGCCGGCCCAGCCAGGTACGGCTCACTGCCCCGTCGAAGTCCTCGCTGGGCGCGAGGCCCGCTTTGCGCTCGGCGTTGAGCACGCCGAGTCGTCGGTTGGGCATCATCTCCAGCGTCTTCCACGTGGTGGTGCGCCGGCTGACTTCCACCGCCGCCTCCAGAGCGGGGGCGCGATAGCCCAGTTGGCGAAAGGTCGCGTAGACCTCCAGGGCCACGGGAGAGACCGGCTCGTCGCGCTGGAGCTCAGTCAGTACAGTGCCGCCGTCCAGCAGCTCGCGCCAGGCGAAGTCCAGCAGGCGGCTTGCGCGGGTGTGCTGGCGCGAGCCTGCCACGCCCTCCCGGAACAGCACCTGCATGATGAGCGCCAACTCCCCGATGGGCTTGAGCCGCTCGAAGACGGTGCCGCTGGCGCGCTCTTCGGCGGTCAGCCGGAAGAATTCACGGTGGTTGTCGAGCCAGGTCAGAGCCCGGTCACCGACAGCGTGCAGCAGCGCGGGGGGTGCGGCTGCGGCGACTGCGGCTGTTGTCATGAAGGCTCCTCCGATTTGTACCTGGTCCGCCCGGCCACCGCCTGCGCCTGCCCCGCCTCCGCCGCTGCCGACACCTCCAACCCGGTCCGGGCCAGCGTTCCCGCGAAGGCAGTCACCAGGGTGGAGTGGTAACAGGCCTTGAACACCTCGGCGGCGTCGCCCGATTCCGGCGCCGCACCCATTTCCGGCACGCTGCCGTCGGCCGCCTGTGCCTCGGCCAGCCGCTGCCAGGCCACCGGATCGTACGGAGCCGACGGCAGGCAGGCGGCCACGGCCAGCAGTTCGCCGACCAGGTCCCACAGTTGCTCCTCCAGCCAGCTGTCCAGCCAGGAGGGCAGCCACAGACGCAGGTAGTCGGCCAACGCCGCGGGCACCCGCCGGCGCTCGCGCCCCCAATCGGTGAGGTGAAAGACGTCATGGGTGATGCCGTACACCGCCATGCGGTCCAGCGCCCACGGCTCCGCCATGAGGCCCAGGCCGGTGAGGCCCAGCACGGTGTCGAAATCGGCGTGTTGGCGCAGACCTGTCCGCCGCTCAGCGTCGAGCACACTGAGCGTACGGGTGTGGTCCTCGCGGGCCACCCGCCAGCTGCGCAGCCCTGTGGTCGTCGGCAGTATCGCCTCCACGGCGGTGTTGCGCAGCCCCGCATACGCGAAGACGCCGTAGATCTCCAGCGGGTACGTCGCATGCGGCTCGCCGCGGACGAGTTCGGCGAACAGCTCGCCCTCCCGGGTCTCGTTCCAGGCGAAGGTGAACAGACCGTCCGCCGCCGCCCGGATGTCCGCGCGGGGGTGCGATGTGCGGATCAGGTGCGTCAGTTCGGCCAGTTCGCCGAGGGGCTTGAGGGTGAGGTTGGGATCGGCGCCCGTCGCCACGTCGGGAGGCAGCCGGAAATGCGGGCGCGCTCCGTCCAGCCAGCGCAGGCTGTCGCGGACCATACGGTCGAGCAGTGTCGCTGCGGCGGCGTGGGCGGCGCCGCGATCGGCTGTCGCTGTCACCGGTCAGCCGCCCCGGCCGTAGAACTGCCGGGCGGCCACGACGTGCAGCGCCACCCGGGCGTCGCCGTCGCTCATCTGCTGCACGAACACCAGCCCGCTGTCGAGGCCGAGAGTCGGCGGCACATGTGGCAGCCGGGCCAGCCAACGCCCGAGACCCGCCGCCTGGAGCCAGTCCCGGCGGCGTACCGCCCGGACGAATCCGCGAGCCAGGTCGTCGGTACGCGCCGCCAGCCCGTCGGCCAGGTCCGGTGCGAGGCCCGGGAACGCGAGCGCGGCCAGTTGCGAGGCCCGGAAGGCGAGCTTCGGCCACGGATCGGTGGTGATCCAGGCGGCTCCGGCGCGCGGCACCTGCGGCCAGGCACGGTCCGCGTCGCCGGGGTCACCGGGAAGAAGGGCGCGCGAGGCCTCGATCAGGCCCCGGTACGTCCACACCGACACCTCCGAGGCGTCAGGTCCGGGCGGGTAAGCGGCGAGTGCCTGCCGCACCACCGTCTCGTCGTCCGCGCCGGCGGGTGCGGATCGGTGATCCAGTGCGTACGGCGCGAGCACGTCGGCGCCCAGCACCCGGATCGCGGCCGGCGCCAGCGGGTCGTCCTGCGGGAGGACGCGGGAGAGCGCATAAGGGTCGCCCCCACCCCGAAGGGCGAGGACGACTCCCGTTGCGACGTCTGCGACCACGGCACTCAGTGGCATGGTTTCCTGCGCCGCTTTCTCGTCCAACGCCTGCCCCTTAACGGGTTTCCGTCTTTTTCGGGCGCGGCGTGGGCGGTGAAGCCAGCAGCGCGCCGAGAAGCAATGTCTTGGCTGCGCACTCGCGGGTGTCGTGGAAGACGCCCTCTGGCTCGGCTGGGTCCAGCAGGCTCTCGACCTCGTCGGTCAAGGTGCCCGACTCGACCAAAGTCCGGTCCTTAAGCATTGGACCATCTCCTTATTGCGGCTCGGCTGGTGTAACTAGGCTTACATGAGTCACAATTGGGTGCAAGTGGGGGATATCGGGCGCATGGATTCAGGGGGTTGCGCACACCCTGCGAGCCAAGCGAATACGCGGCGCGTAGGCCGCTGGCATATGCCAATCCCTTCAGGACCGGAGCCTCGCCCAGCGGACCTGAAAGTACGTCGACTCCCGTACGTCGACTCCCGCACATCGGCCTCGCAGCGCGGCGAGGCAGGTCTCTCGATGTCGAGATGCTTGACCTCAAGAGACTTCATGTCGACACACCAACTACACTGATCGTCATGGAGGACGAGGTCGACCGACTGGTCGCTGCATGGCGCCGCGAGCGCCCCGACCTCGACGTGGAACCACTCGAGGTCCTCAGCCGTGTCTCCAGGCTGGCCCGTCACCTCGACCGCGCCCGCCGCATAGCGTTCGCCGAGCACCAGCTCGAGCCATGGGAATTCGACGTACTGACCTCACTGCGACGGGCGGGCTCCCCCTACCAGCTCTCGCCGGGCCAGCTGCTGACCCAGACCCTGGTCACCTCCGGCACCATGACCAACCGCATCGACCGGCTCGCCAAGAAGGGCCTCGTCGAGCGGCTGCCCGATCCGAGCGACCGCCGCGGCGTGCTCGTACGGCTCACCGCCGAAGGGCGCGACCGGGCCGACCAGGCGCTCGCCGGGCTGCTCGCGCAGGAGCGGGCGATCCTCGGCGAGCTCTCACGCGCGCAGCGCGGCGAACTGGCCGGGCTGCTACGCCAGTTGACCGCCCCGTTCGACAACATCCCCGGCTAGCCCCAGGTCCGCCGGGCCGACTCCGGCGCGGCGCGCCAGCGCGACGGCGGCGAGCGTGGAGTGCACGCCGAGCTTGCCCAGCACGTTCTGCATGTGCGTGCGGACGGTGTGCGGGGAGAGGAACAGCCGCTCGGCGACGGCCTTGCGGCCCAGCCCCGCCACCATGCACCGCAGCACCTCGCGCTCGCGCGGAGTCAGCGACTCGACGAGCCGCTCGCTCTCGGTACGGTGCTTGCGGGCGGCCGTCAACTCCCGCAGTACGCCCGTCAGAAGCGCCGGTGGCAGGTGGGTCTCGTCGCGCAGTACGCCGCGGATGACGGTGAGCAGGCGTTGCAGCGAGCAGTCCTTGGCGACCCAGCCGGCGGCCCCGGCCTGGAGGGCGAGGGCGGCACGGCGCGGGTCGTCCTTCTCGGCCAGTACGACCGTCCGGACAGCGAGCTGTCCGGACCGGACGCCCGCCACCAGGGAGATGCCGTCCACCAGGCTGTCGTCGCCCGGCTCCGGCACGTGGACGGCGCGGGCGGGCTGCGCGGCGCAGGTGCCGAGGTCGGCGTCGACGAGCATCACGTCAAATCTGCGGCTTTCCGCCACCGCCCGCTCCAGCGTGCGCAGGGCGGCCGGGCCGCTGCCGGCCGCGGACACGTCGACGTCGGGCTCGGCGGCGAGGGCCGCGGCGAGCGACTCGGCGAAGATGCGGTGATCGTCCACCACCAGTACCCGGATACGAGCCACAGACACCCCCATGCCGCATCGTTCCGAAGTGTCCCCCGTGGACCCCCGGAGAGGCGGACCGTGTGCGGGTACGACGCCCGGAGGGACGGCACTTCAGGCGCGCACGGCCGCCGCCGTGACGCACTGACCACTGCCCACCCCGGACGACGTACCCGACTGCCTCGCCCCCTGATCAAGCACCGGCCCCCACCGGCGCTCTGCTTCAGCGTACGGCCGGGGGCGGGGAGCGGAAGGTAAATCACAGAACTGATGGGCGGCGGTGTTCAAGGTGTGTCTCCTGTTTCGTATGGAGACAGAAGTCGACAAAGAACGACACACTGTGCCGGGCGAACGAGCCCGAGCCGCACGGGGCGGGCTGGGGGAAGCCCCGGAAATCCCGCCTCACGCCACGCGGCGCGCTCCGCGGGACGGCACTGCCGGGAAGACGCGCGGTGGCGTCAGGCCGGTCGCCTCGAACGCCGCCCCGATCGACTTGGTGATCGTGTCCGACGCCGACGACTCGGCCAGGACGATCGCCGAGCCACCGAACCCGCCCCCCGTCATCCGCGCCCCCAGCGCCCCCGCCGCACCGGCGGACTCGACCACCAGGTCCAGCTCGGCGCACGAGACCCGCAGGTCGTCGCGGAGCGACGCGTGCCCCTCGGTCAGCAGCGGGCCCACCGCTCGCGGGGCGCCGGCGTCCAGGTGGGCGATCACCCGTTCCACCCGGTGGTTCTCGGTCACCACGTGGCGTACGTAGCGGCGTATCCGCTCGTCGCCCAGTGACGCCAGCGCCTCCGCCAGCCCCGCGTACGGCACATCACGCAACGCCGCCACCCCCAGCGCCCGGGCCCCCGCCTCGCACCCTTCGCGCCGTTCCGCGTACGCCCCGTCGCCCAGCGCGTGCTTGACGCGCGTGTCGACGACGAGGAGTTCGAGGCCGTGGGCGGCCAGGTCGAACGGGACCTGACGGCTCGTGAGGTCCCGCGTGTCCAGGTGCAGCGCGTGGCCCTCCGTACAGCAGGCCGACGCCGTCTGGTCCATGATCCCGCAGGGCACCCCGACGAAGGCGTTCTCGGCCCGCTGGGCGACGACCGCCAGTTCGGCGCCGGAAAGCCCGATTTCGTACAGGTCGTTCACAGCCAGCGCCGTGACCACCTCCAGCGCGGCGGACGACGAGAGCCCCGCCCCCGTCGGCACCGTCGACGTCAGGTGGATGTCCGCGCCGCCGACCGCGTGGCCCGCCTCCCGCAGCGCCCCCACCACACCGGCCGGATACGCCGCCCAGCTCCCGCCGGCGAGCGGCGGCGCCAGCTCGTCGGTGCGCAACTGGACGATGCCGCCGTCGACGTCCGCCGAGTGCAGCCGCAGCACGCCGTCGTCGCGGCGCCGGGCCGCCGCGACCGCCGTGTGGGGCAGCGCCAGCGGCATCACGAAGCCGTCGTTGAAGTCGGTGTACTCGCCGATGAGGTTGACCCGGCCGGGGGCGGCCCACACCCCGTCCGGCCCGGCGCCGTACAGCTCGGTGAACGCCCGCGCGACGGCGGCGGCGACTGCGTCGTCGGTCATACGTCCTGTTCCTCCCGGCGGGCGAACGCCCACGCGTCCGCGACGATGCCCGCGAGGTCGGCGCGGGACGGTTTCCAGCCGAGCTTCTCGCGCGCCGTGTCGGCGGACGCGACGAGCACCGCGGGGTCGCCGGCCCGGCGCGGCGCCGGGGTCTCCGGGATCGGGTGCCCCGTGACCTTCCGTACGGTCTCCACGACCTCGCGGACCGAGAAGCCGTTGCCGTTGCCGAGGTTGCAGATCAGGTGGTTTCCCGGCTCGGCGGCGTCCAGTGCCAGCAGGTGTGCCTCGGCCAGGTCGGCGACGTGGATGTAGTCGCGGACGCAGGTGCCGTCGGGCGTCGGGTAGTCGTCGCCGTACACCGCGATCGACTCGCGCCGGCCCTGCGCGACCTGGAGGACGAGCGGGATCAGGTGGGACTCGGGGTCGTGGCGCTCACCGCAGGTGCCGTAGGCGCCGGCGACGTTGAAGTAGCGCAGCGACACCGCCGCCAGGCCGTGCGCGGCGCTCTCGCCGCTGATCATGTGGTCGACGGCCAGCTTGGAGGCGCCGTACGGACTGGTCGGCGCGGTCGGCGCGCTCTCCGTGATGGGCGTGGAGACCGGCTCCCCGTACGTCGCCGCCGTCGAGGAGAAGACCAGCTTCCGCACGCCCGCGCCACGCATCGCGGCGAGCAGCGCCATGGTCCCGCCGACGTTGTTCGTCCAGTACTTCTCCGGGTCGGCGACGGACTCGCCGACCTGCGAGAACGCGGCGAAGTGCAGGACGCCGTCGTACGAGGGGTCCAGCCAGCGCGCGGCGTCCTGGACGCGGCCCTCGATGAACGCCGCGCCGGCCGGGACGCCCTCGCGGAAGCCGGTGGAGAGGTCGTCGAGGACGGTCACCTCGTGGCCGGCCTCCAGGAGATGGGCCGCGACCACGCTGCCGACGTACCCCGCACCGCCCGTGACCAAGTACTTGTGCTGACTCACTCGCTCGCTACCTCTCGCAGTCGCGCTGCCGCGGTCTCCGGCGGCACATCGTTGATGAACACATTCATGCCGGATTCGGAACCCGCGAGAAACTTCAGCTTGCCCGAAGTACGTCGGACGGTGAAAAGCTCGAGGTGCAGTGCGAACTCGGGTGCGAAGCCGGAGGTGCCGAACGGTGCCTGGTGCCATCCGGAGATGTACGGCGTCGGCGGCTCGCCGGGGCCGAAGATCCGGTCGAACCTGCGCAACAGTTCCAGATAGATCTGTGGGAACTCTGTGCGCGCGCCGTCGTCGAGTCCGCGCAGGTCGGGCACGCGCCGCTTCGGGTAGAGGTGCACCTCGTACGGCCAGTGCGCGGCGTACGGCACGAAGGCCACCCAGTGCTCGCCCTCCAGGACCACCCGCGTCCCCTCGGCGCGCTCCCGCGCCACGACGTCGTCGAAGAGGTTGCGGCCGGTCTCCGCGAGGTGCGCGGCCAGGGAACGCAGCATCAGGGCCGTGCGCGGGGTGACGAAGGGGTAGGCGTAGATCTGGCCGTGCGGGTGGCCGAGGGTGACGCCGATCTCCGCGCCCCGGTTCTCGAAGCAGAACACCTGCCGGACTCCGGGCAGCTCCGCCAGCTCGGCCGTCCTGTCGGTCCACGCCTCCAGTACGAGAGCGGCCTGCTCCTCGGTGAGGTCGGCGAAGGACGCGTCGTGGTCGGAGGTGAAGCAGACCACCTCGCAGCGCCCCGCGTCCCCGGCCAGCGACGGGAAGCGGTTCTCGAAGACCGCCACCTCGTACTCGGCGGCCGGGATCTCGCTCTGCCGGCCGTCGCGCGAGGGGCAGAGCGGGCACTCGTCGGCGGGCGGGTGGTAGGTGCGGCCCTGGCGGTGCGAGGCGATGGCGACAGAGTCTCCGAGGAGCGGGTCGCGGCGAATCTGCGAGGTGGTCGCGACCGGGTCGAGGGGCCGCGGATCAACGGCATCGCGCACGGCGTCGTCGCGGGAGTCGTAGTAGAGCAGCTCGCGACCGTCGGCCAGCCGAGTCGACGTCTTCTTCACACGCAGGCTCCTCATCACACCCACCACCGAACAACATAATTGAACACAATCAATCATGTCTCAACAGTGGGCGTCAATGGTGGTCCGTCTCCGCGCGGTCCAGCAGCCCCGTGCGTGCCGCGAGCGCCGCCGCCTCCAGGCGGGAGCCGACGCCCAGTTTCATCAGGACCCGCTGGACGTGCGTACGGGCGGTGCTCGGCGCGATGCCCATGCCGGCCGCGATCAGCCGCGTGTCCTCGCCGTCCGCGACCCGCATCAGGACCTCGGCCTCGCGCGGCGTCAGCATCTGGAGCAGCCGCTGGCCCTCGTCGTCGGGCTGCGCGGCGGGGTTGAGCAGCTCGGCGAAAGCGCCCTGCAACAGCTGCGGCGCCGCCGCCGTCTCCCCCGCGCGTGCCTTCACCATGGCGCGCTCGACACCTTCGATGCGCTCGTCGTGGCGTACGTAACCGGACGCCCCGGCGGCGAAGGCCGCGGCGATGCCGCGCGGGCTGGGCACCGGGCCGAGCACGAGGACGGCCACCTGCGGCCGTTCGCGCTTGATCCGGACGATTGGGTCGAACACCCCTGGTTCGGCGGGAGCCGCCGTACCGAAGAGACAGACCTCGGGGGCCCTGCTGACGACCAGTTCCGCCGCCCCCGAGGTCGGGGCGGCCGCGGCGAGCACCCGGTGCCCGCGCAACTTGAGTGCCGAGGCGAGCGCCTCGGCGAGCAGTCGGTGGTCGTCAACCACCATGAGCCGCACGCCCATAGAGAAACCCCCCATACCCCTGCCCCTGGAGCTGGCCCCCCGGCCCTCCTGCCCCGGCAAGCTACACGCTTGTTCGACGGTGCGCGCCCCTTACTGGTAAGAAGCCCCCCGGATTGTCGAATTCCTCGCGATTCAGGACTACTTGCCGGGCCGGATGTGACATGGGACGGCCCCGGCAGTGGAAACAAACCACTGCCGGGGCCGCTGTGACCTGTGGGTCAGTTGTGCCAGGCGCTTCAGCGGGCGCCGAAGCCGACCGCAAGGTACCGCTTGAAGCCGGCGCTCTGCGCGCTCATGAGGCGCGTCGCCATGAACAGGCGGCCGTCGGCGTACCGGAATTCGGCGGCGTCCACCGTGAAGCTCGTCGACACCTCGCGGACCGCCCGGTCGGCCGGGTTCTCCAGCAGCAGCGTCTCCTTCATGGAACTGCCGTTGAGGCTCACCACCTGGCCGCCCTTGTCGTACGGCGGGTACTTGTACGCGATGATGTTGCCGCCGTCCATGCGGATCGGGTGCATCGTGTAGCGGTCGCCCGCGTCGGCCCGGTCGCTGGTCAGCTTGCCGGTCGCGAGGTCGAAGGAGACGATCTCGTTCGTACGGCCGCCCTCGGTGCCGCCCTCGTGCTCCTCGGTCGGCAGGTAGATCCTGCCGTTGCCGACGACGACCTTGGTGCAGCCCTCGGTGTCCCGGCACCTCGGGGCGTACTTCTCGGCATCGGCCGGGATCCTGGCACGCAGCTTGCCGGTCTTCTCGTCGATCGAGAAGAAGTCGGACACGCCGCTGCCGTCACCGGCGGTGTCACCGACGTCGGCGGCGGCCACCAGCGGCTTGGTGGAGACGATGCTCGCCTGGTCCACACCGCTGGGCATCTTGTACTTGGCGAGCGGGGCGCCGGTCTTCGGGTTCAGGTACTCGATGGAGAGCTGGGGGGAGCTGACCGAACCGCAGCTGCGCACCGTGGCGAGTGCCTCGCCGCCCGCGTAGCCCACGTCGCGGCACTGTTCGGCGTTGGCCTTCGGCTGCCAGCGGACCTTGCCGGTGTTGACGTCGAAGGCCGCGCCGCCTCGGGTGCCGCCCGCGCCGACCGCGTCGCCGCCGATCGTGACCTCACCGAAGATGACCTTGTCGTCACCGTCCTTGACCGACTTCTGCCACACCAGCCTGCCCGCGTCGATGTCGATCACACCGACCTCGGTGCAGGGGGAATACGTGGCGCCCGCCGGCATCGGCCCGGCGAAGAGGATCGCGGTCTTGTTGTCCTTGGTGACGTGCGGCGTCGCCGCGCAGACCTCGCCCGGAAGCGGGATCGTCCACAGCTCCGTGCCCTTGTCCAGGTCACGGCCCACGACCTCGTTGAGGCCGCTCTTGACGTACGCCTTGTCGGTGATCCAGGAGCCGTTGACGCCGGCGACGGTTCCCGTCACCTCGGGGGCGGGCAGTTGGAAGAGCAACTTGGAGTTGGTGTTGGAGGGCTGCTCCTCCTTGCCCGCGCCGTCCGGGGCGGGCTTGGCGTCGTCGCCGCCTGCGCCGCCGGTCGAGCCCGCGGAGGAGTTCTGGGCCGGATCGTCCTTGCCGCTGTCACTGCCGGACACGTACCAGACGCCGGCACCGACGATGAGCGCCACGGCGACGACCGCCGCGATGACGACGGCCGTGGTGGTGTTGACCTTCTTGCCGCCGCCGCCCTGCGGGGGCATGCCCTGCGGGTAGCCGTACGGCGGCTGTTGCTGGCCGTACGGCTGCTGCTGCCCGTACGGATGGGGCTGGCCGGACTGGGCCGGGTAGCCGTAACCGGGCTGCTGGCCGGGCTGGGCGGGTGGCGCCGGGGGCGCCTGCGGGTAGCCGTAACCCGGCTGATCGGCGGGCGGGGGCGGAGTCGGGGCGCCGAAGCCGCCCGCGGGTGGGGTCGGCGGTGCGCCGAAGCCGCCCTGCGGGGGCTCGTTCGGCGGCGGGGGCGGTGGCTGCGTCATGGCGTGCGTACCTCTGGAGAAGGGGAGTCGAAGACGTGCGAGAAGACCCTGGGCTCAGTCACTGGCCCGCTCAGTCACTGGCCGTCACTTGCCGAAGACCATCATGGTCTTCGTCTCCTTCTCCTCCTCGTCGTTGGAGGCGCTGACGCGGGAGTTGACGATGAAGAGCCGGCTGTCCTCGTAGGCGATCTTCGTCGTGAAGAAGCCGTTCTCGATCTGGGCGGTCGACTGCGGGTTCTGGAGCAGCGTCTTGGGCTTGCCGCCCGACGAAGGGATGGTCGCGAGTGCGCCGCCCTTGTCGTACGACGCCGCCGTGTGGACCAGGACCTCTCCGCCCTCCATCTTCAGCGGCATCATGGCCCGCTCGCCCGCCGAACGCCACTTGGGCTTGCCGGTGTCGAGGTTGAAGGCGACGACCTCGTTGGTGCGCTGAAGGCCGCTCGTCTTCTCGGCGGTCGCCATGTAGAAGGTGTCCGCGTCGGCGGCGACGCCGGTGCAGCCTTCGAGGTTGCGGCCGAAGACGACGAAGCTGCCGCCGCACCGGGGCTGGAACTTGTCCTTGCCGCCGTCGATCTCCGAGCGCAGCTTGCCGCTGTCGGTCAGAGCGATGACGCTCCAGGTCTTCTTCTGGCGCTCCTGCACGGATACGACGAGCGGCGAGACGGAGTAGACCTTGTCGACCTGCCAGCCCTTGGCCAGCGGGTAGCTCCACTTGACCTTGCCGGTGGCCGGGTCGTGCTCCTGGATCCGCTCGTGGTTCCTGGCGGCCTCGCCGGTGGAGCAGGCGGCGGCGGAGATCAGCTTGGTGCTGCTGGTGAAGGCGTACGGCTGGCACTCACCGGGGAGCTTGCCCCACAGCTCCTTGCCGTCCGTCATGCTGAAGGCGGTGGAGTGGCCGGTGCGGCCGGCGGTGACGGTGTTGCCGCTGATCGCCAGCGTGATGTCGGAGAGGATGTCGAACGCCCCCGCCTTCTTCACCTCGGCCTGCCAGCCCGCCTTGCCGGTCTTGAGGTCGACCATCTGGAGCCGGCTGCACTTGGCCCGTTCGGTGGTGCCGCCCTTGACACCGATGACGATCTTGCCGTCCTCGGCGGCCTTGACGGGCGCCGCGCAGATCTCGGTGGCGAGCGGAAGGTTCCACTTCTCCTTGCCGTCGGTGGTGTCGTAGGCGGCGACCGTCTTGTACATCGCCTTGACGACGAGGCCGTCGGTGAACCACGGGCCGTACACGTCGGCGCCGTTGCGCGGCAGGTCCACGCTGTTCTTCTGGAGCCACAGGACCTTGGCCTCGCCCGCCTGGCGCCCCGCGTTGAGGTCGTCACCGGCGTCGCGGCCGCCGGCCGAGTCGTCACCGGTGTCGCCGGAGGGCAGACCACCCGGCTTGCCGTTCTCCTTGTTGCCGTTGGCGACGGGCTTCTCCTTGCCGCCGTCACCGCTGGTGGCGATGTAGTAGATGCCGCCGCCGACGACGAGGACCGCGGCGAGGGCCGCGCCGATGATGACGGCGGTCTTGCCCTTGAAGGGGCCACCGCTGCCGCCGGTGCCCGGTGCGGGCGCACCGGGGAAGCCGCCGTAAGGACCCGGCTGCTGCTGACCGTACGGACCGGGCTGCTGGCCGTACGGTCCGGGCTGCTGCTGGCCGTACGGGCCCGCCTGGCCCGGCTGCTGACCCGGCTGGCCCGGGTAGCCGTACCCCGGCTGCGGCGCCTGCTGCGGCGGCGCCTGCGGGTAGCCGTATCCGGGCTGCGCCGGGGGCTGCTGGGGCGGGGCCGGCGGGCCGGGCGGGGCAGGGGGCATCTGCGGTGGCTGGGCAGGCGGCTGGGGCGGCTGCTGCCGGGGGTCCTGGGGGGCTCCGAAGCCGCCCTGCGGCGGCTGGTTGGGCGGCTGAGACATCAGCGCTTACCTCTTCACACGAGACCGCCGCCCGTTCGGTCTCCCCCGCGATTCCGGCGGCGTAACTCCCCCAGAATGGAGCGAATCGGGCTTGAGCCCCGCAGGTCTACGTCAGTCGAGCGGGGCTTCTTTCTATCACTCGGCCCCCCTCGGACGAGGGCCCGGCCCCGCCCCTGTTCCCAAGGGAGGACCGGCCCGTGACGCGCTCGTTATTCGGCTTCGCCCAATCGCTACGCGTCCTCGGCGAGTTCCATCCAGCGCATCTCAAGTTCGTCGCGCCCGGCGACGAGTTCGCGCAACTCGGCGTCGAGCAGGGCCACCTTCTCGAAGTCCGTCGCGTTTTCCGCGATTTGGGCGTGCAGCTTGGTCTCCTTGTCAGAGAGCTTGCCGAGCTGTCGCTCGATCTTCTGCATTTCCTTCTGCGCGGCGCGGGCGTCGCCGGAGGCCTTCTTCTTCACGGGGGCGGCAGCGGCGGGCGCCGGGGTGGCGGCCTCGATCATCTGCTGCCTGCGCTCCAGGTACTCGTCGATACCGCGCGGCAGGTTGCGCAGCGTGCGGTCGCCGAGGAGGGCGTACACCTTGTCCGTGGTCCGCTCGATGAAGAACCGGTCGTGCGAGATGACGATCATCGAGCCCGGCCACCCGTCGAGCAGGTCCTCGAGCTGCGTCAGCGTCTCGATGTCGAGATCGTTGGTCGGCTCGTCCAGGAACAGCACGTTCGGCTCGTCCATCAGCAGCCGCAGGATCTGCAGCCGCCGCCGCTCGCCACCGGACAGGTCACCGACCGGCGTCCACTGCTTCTCCTTGGTGAACCCGAACTGCTCGCAGAGCTGGCCCGCCGTCATCTCGCGGCCCTTGCCGAGGTCCACCCGGTCCCGTACGCGCTGAACGGCTTCGAGCACCCGGAGCTTCGGGTCGAGCTCGCCGACCTCCTGCGAGAGGTACGCGAGCTTCACGGTCCTGCCCACGACGACCTTGCCGGCCACCGGCTGGGCGTCGCCCTGCGTACGCGCCGCGTCGGCCAGGGCGCGCAGCAGCGACGTCTTGCCCGCGCCGTTCACGCCGACGAGGCCGACGCGGTCGCCGGGCCCGAGCTGCCACGTCAGATGCTGGAGCAGCACCTTCGGCCCGGCCTGGACGGTGACATCTTCAAGATCGAAGACGGTCTTGCCGAGCCGCGAGTTGGCGAACTTCATCAGCTCGGACGTGTCGCGGGGCGGCGGTACGTCGGCGATCAGCTCGTTGGCCGCCTCAACGCGGAAGCGCGGCTTCGACGTACGGGCGGGGGCGCCGCGGCGCAGCCACGCCAGCTCCTTGCGGACCAGGTTCTGGCGCTTGGTCTCCTCGGTGGCGGCGATGCGCTCGCGCTCGGCGCGGGCGAAGACGTAGTCGGAGTAACCGCCCTCGTACTCGTGCACGGCGCCGCGCTGCACGTCCCACATGCGGGTGCAGACCTGGTCGAGGAACCAGCGGTCGTGGGTCACGCACACCAGCGCGGACCTGCGGTCCTGAAGGTGCTGGGCGAGCCAGGCGATGCCCTCGACGTCGAGGTGGTTGGTCGGCTCGTCGAGGACCAGCAGGTCCTGCTCCTCGATGAGGAGCTTGGCGAGCGCGATACGACGGCGCTCACCGCCCGACAGCGGCCCGATGACCGTTTCCAGGCCGTGCTCGAAGCCGGGCAGGCTGAGGCCGCCGAAGAGACCGTTCAGCACGTCGCGGATCTTGGCGGTGCCCGCCCACTCGTGGTCCGCGAGGTCGCCGATGATCTCCTGGCGGACGGTCGCGGCGGGGTCGAGCGAGTCGTGCTGCGTGAGTACGCCCAGACGCAGGCCGCCGTTGTGCGTGATGCGGCCGCCGTCGGCGTCCTCCAGCTTGGCGAGCATGCGGATGAGGGTCGTCTTGCCGTCGCCGTTACGGCCGACGACACCGATCCGGTCGCCCTCCGATACGCCGAGGGACACGCCGTCGAGCAGGGCACGGGTGCCGTACACCTTGCTGACTGCCTCGACATTGACCAGGTTGACGGCCATGGGTGCGCGCTCCAGGGACGGGAAAGGGACAGACGCTCAAGCGTAGTCGCCCACCGAACCCCTCCGACGACCACCCGGTCCCCGCCACCGGCGGGGGGCGTGGTGGCCGCGCGGTGGGCGCGGGGGCACCGCCCCGGTGGGCGCCGGGTCCCACCGCGGTGGGCGCCCGGATCCCACCCGCGTGGGCGCCCGGCCACCACCCCCGTGTGCGCGCGGCCACCGCCCCGGTGGGCGCCCCGGTCCCGCCCCCGTGGGCGCGCGGCCACCGCCCCCGTGGTGGCGCGGGTCCCGCCCCCGTGGGCGCGCGGGTCCCGCCTCGTGGGCGCGCATCCCGCCCCGTGGGCGCGCGGCGGCCGCCCCCGTGAACGCCGAGGTGCCGCACCGGTGGGCGCGGAGGTGCCGTCACCGGGTGCCGCCCCGGGCTCCGGTTCTCGGACGCCGGACGGGGTGAAAGTCAGCGGGTGAGCGGGGCGGGTCGGGGGCGGGCCGCCGTCTCCACCAGGAGCCAGCCCGCGAGGGCCATGAGGACCGCGACCGGAGCGCTGATCCGTACGGCGATGAGCAGGGCCGTACGGCCTTCGAGGAGGCCGGCGAAGCCGACCATCGACAGTCCCAGCACCCCGAGCAGGCACAGCGTGACGCCGGCCGCGGCAGCGGGGCCCGCCAGGCGACCGGGAGAGGCCGCCGGCAGACCACCGCCCCCCGCAGGCCGCTCGAAGGCCCGGAACGCCGCCACGCACAGCGCGGTCAGCGCCGCCGCCGCGGCGAACCGCAGCGGCACCTGCGCCCACCAGGCCCCGCTCGCCGGTGCGGGCAGCGGCAGGTCCAGGGCGAGCATCGCGCCGTACAGGCCGAGCATCGCCGTCAGGTGCCACAGGAACGCCGTCATCGCGACACCGTTCGCGGCGACGACGGTCCGCCAGACGCGTGGCCGTGCGACGAGGCGTGCGCCGGGAGCGCGCAGCAGCTCGACCGCGCCGGCCAGCCACAGGCCGTGGGCGAGGAGCGCGAGCGTGGGCGGGGCCATGTTGCTGACCTTCTCGCCGGGCATTCCCACCATGCTCAGCGGATACGGCCCGAAGGCGACCAGCGCGGCGGCAGCGGCCAACCCGGCGGCCGCGAGAACACCGGGCCTGCGGATGCGCCCGTCGGCGCGCAGGAAGCCCAGTTGGTGGACGGCGAGCCAGACGAAGGCGAAGTTGAGGAACTCGACGTACGGCACGCCGAACGCGAAGCGCAGCACGTCGACGCCCGCGGCGGCGAGGGCGAGCGCGGCGAAGGCGCCCCAGCCATACCGCTCGTGCAGCTTCAGCAGGGGCGGGGTGAAGGCCACCATCGCCAGGTAGATCCCGATGAACCAGAGCGGCTGAGCGACGAGGCGAAGAGCGACACCGGTCAGCCCCTGCTGACTGCCGAGGAGCTGCAGTACGAGCGCGGCGGCGCCCCAGACCAGCACGAACACCATGGTGGGCCGCAGCAGCCGCTGGAGACGGGCCCGTACGAACACGGAGTACACCGCCTCGTGCCTGCGACTCAGCGACCGATAGGACAGCGCGTGCGAGAACCCGCCGACGAAAAAGAACACAGGCATGACCTGCAACGCCCACGTGAGGATCTGAAGCCCCGGCACGACGGCGAGAAGATTGCCCACCCCGCCGTCGGCGGATACGGCGGCCATCAGCCAGTGCCCGGCGACGACGGTGCCGAGTGAGGCGACGCGCAGCAGGTCTACGTACCGGTCGCGCCCTGCGGGCGTCCGGTCGGCGAGCTCGCGAACACTGTTTCCCATGCGGGTACGCTCCCGCCCCCGCACAGCCTCCCGGCAGGGCGCCCGTACTCAGTTCCTTCTGAGTACAGCGCCCGTGCTCAGGCTCCGACGACCGTCGCACCCGTCGCCGGGGACTGGGCGACCCGCGCCGTACGGCAGGTGCCCGAAGCGATGAGGGCCGCCGCCACCGCCTCGGCCGCCTCCGCGTCCTTGGTCAGGAACGCCGTGGTCGGGCCCGACCCCGAGACCAGGCCCGCCAGCGCGCCCGCCTCCGTGCCCGCCGCAAGAGTGGCGGCCAGGGAGGGCCGCAGGGACAGGGCCGCGGGCTGGAGGTCGTTCACCAGGGCGCCCGCCAGCAGCGCCGCATCACCCGCACGCAGGGCGTCCAGCAGAACCGGGGAAGCCTCGGGGGCCGGAACGTCACTCCCCGCCGTCAGACGGTCGAACTCGCCGTACACCGCCGGTGTCGACAGCCCGCCGCCCGCCACGGCGAACACCCAGTGGAACGTCCCACTTACCTCAAGAGTCGTCAGCTTCTCGCCGCGCCCCGTACCCAGCGCCGCCCCGCCCACCAGACTGAACGGCACGTCACTACCCAATTCCGCACAAATACCCAACAATTCGGTCTGCGAGCACTCCGTACCCCACAGCCTGTCGCACGCCAGCAGCGCACCCGCGCCGTCCGCGCTGCCGCCCGCCATGCCACCCGCGACGGGGATGTCCTTCTCGATGTGGATGTGCACATCGGGCGACAGACCCCGGCGTTCGGCCAACGCGATCGCGGCCCGCGCCGCCAGGTTCGTACGGTCCAGGGGCACCTGCCCCGCGTCGGGCCCCGAGCAGGTGACCCGCAGGGAATCCGCCGGCGTGACCGTGACCTCGTCGTACAGGCCGACCGCCAGGAACACGTTCGCCAGGTCGTGGAAGCCGTCGGGCCGCGCCCCGCCCACCGCGAGCTGGACGTTGACCTTCGCCGGGACCCGGACGGTGACCGTCATGCCGCCACCCCCTTGTTCTCCGCGATACGGGCGAACTCCTCCACCGTCAGCGACTCGCCCCGCGCCTGGGGCGAAATCCCGGCCGCGACCAGCGCCGCCTCCGCCGCCGGGGCCGATCCCGCCCACCCCGCAAGCGCGGCCCGCAGCGTCTTGCGGCGCTGCGCGAACGCAGCGTCGACCACCGCGAAGACCTCCTCCTTCGAGGCAGAGGTCTTGACCGGCTCGGCCCGCCGCACGAGCGACACCAGCCCGGAGTCGACATTCGGCGCGGGCCAGAAGACGTTGCGCCCGATCGCCCCGGCCCGCTTGACGTCGGCGTACCAGCAGGCCTTGACCGACGGCACGCCGTACACCTTGTTGCCGGGCCGGGCCGCGAGCCGGTCAGCGACCTCGGCCTGGACCATGACGAGCGTCCGCTCGATGCTGGGGAAACGCTCCAGCATGGTGAGCAGTACCGGCACCGCGACGTTGTACGGAAGATTCGCGACCAGCGCGGTGGGCGGCGGTCCGGGAAGCTCGGTGACGTGCATCGCGTCCGAGTGCACCAAGGCGAAACGGTCGGCCCGCTCCGGCATCCGCGCCGCGATCGTCGCGGGCAGCGCGGCGGCGAGCACCTCATCGATCTCGACCGCCACCACCCGCTCGGCAGCCTCAAGCAGCGCGAGAGTCAGCGACCCCAGGCCGGGCCCGACCTCGACCACCACGTCATCGGCCCGCACACCGGCCGTCCGCACGATCCGCCGCACGGTATTGGCATCGATGACGAAGTTCTGACCGCGCTGCTTGGTCGGGCGTACGCCGAGCGCCGCCGCCAGCTCCCGGATGTCGGCGGGACCCAGCAGGTCATGCGGGGGAGGCGTCTCAGAAGGCTCAGTGCTGCTCACCGCTCAAGCGTAAAGGTCCCCGGCACCCGCCTGGCCCCCCGCCCGCCGCCGTTCAAGGACCCGAGGTGCCAGGAGGGGACGTGCCGGGGCGCTCCCCGCAGGGTGTCGAACACAGTTTGGGCATCGCGAAGCAACCCCCCGCCCGTTCGGCACCCGAGGAGACGCCCCGGCACGGCACCGACCCCGAAGCCACCGCTCCGCCGCCCGCGCCGTTCAAGGACCCGCGGCACCGACCCCGAAGCCACCGCTCCGCCGCCCGCGCCGTTCAAGGACCCGCGGCACCGACCCCGAAGCCACCGCTCCACCCCGGCCCCGGCGCACTCGCCTCAGCCCCGCAGCCTGTCGCCGCAGTGCGGCCAAGGGCTGGCCCCCCGCTGCACGTACAGCTTCTTCGCCCGGTACGTCTGCTCCTCGGCGCTCGCCTCCTGCGGCCGCCCGCTGCCGCCCAGCGACTGCCAGGTCCGCGTGTCGAACTGGTAGAGCCCGCCGTAGTTGCCCGTGGGGTCCACCGCGCCGGGCCGCCCCCCGGACTCGCACTGGGCGAGCCCGTTCCAGTTGAGCCCGTCGGCCCCGGCCACGAACGCCGGCTTCTCCTTCGTGCCGACCATCACCCGCCGCGCGACCGGCTCCCGCGCGATCTCCTCCGCGACCTTCCTCGGCTTCTGCCGCACCCCGTTGACCGTACGCACGAAGTACGTCACCCTCCTCGACCCGACCTCACCCGGCTGGACCACGACTTCGGTGCCCTTGAAGAGGGAAGCGTCCTCGGTCTTGATCACCTCGAAGGGGATCGGCTCCTCGCGCACTTCCTTCGCCCCCCTGATCCGCATCACGGTGACCCTCTGCCCGTCGCGCGGAAAGCTTTCGGCCGGCACCGAGGTGGTGTCCTGGCCGCGCAGGCTGATGCCGGCCTCCGCCAGCGCGGCCCCCACCGTCGCGGCGTTCGTACGGATGGTCCGCTCGCGCCCGTCCGCCATGAACGTCACGGTCCGCTCGGTGCGTACGTCCAGCGCCAGGCCCGCCCGCCCGATCGCCAGGGAGCGCGAGACGGAGAGGTACGCGCCCTCCGCGCGCACCCCGAGCTGGCGCAGTGCGCCCTCGACCGTACGGGCGGTGGTCCACACGCGGTGCCGCCGCCCGTCCAGGGTCAGCGTCAGGGGGCGGCCGTACCGGACGACGACTTCGTCACCGCTGGCCAGCTCCGTGCCGGGGGCCGGCGCGACGAGGTCGTGCGCCCCCACCTCCACCCCCTGGTCCTCCAGCAGCTCGGTGACGTCGTCGGCGAAGGTGTGCATCGTGCGCGGTACGCCGTCGACGCTGAGCTTGACCGCCTTGTCGCTGGCGACGAACGCCGAGGTGCCACCGGCCAGGAACGCGACGACCAGCGCCCGGGGCACGAGCCGGCGCAGCGCCTCGGGCCGCCCGGCCTCCTTGCGGTGCCGGGCGGCCCGGCGGGCCGCCGCCCTGCCACCGTGCCCGCCGCCGCGCGCGTCACCCCGCGCGCCACCCCCCACCGTGTCCGCCGCCGCGACCGCACCGGGGTTCTGGTGCGGCAGCCGCGGCTGCTGGAGCTCGTACGACGGCGCATAGGTGTCGGCGTACGCCGCGACCTCCACGTACTCCACCGTGTGGCGGCCACTGCCGCGACGCGCCGCCCGGTGACTGCCCTGCGAATTGCCCACGACGCTCCAGAAGTCCGGTCCGCCCACCGATGACGCTGCGGGCCGGGACACTAGCGGAGCGGCCGTCACTCTCCAAAGCAACACGACTACACAGCGTCGTAGTCGGTTGCCTCAACCGCCGTCAGTAGTCGAACGCGCGTGCCGTGTTCGCGGCCAGCGCTGTCGCCAGGACGTCCTCCTCGATGCCCCTGACCGCCGCCATCGCGCGCACGGTGACCGGGATGAGATAGGGCGCGTTGGGCCGTCCGCGGTACGGCGCCGGCGTCAGGAAGGGCGCGTCCGTCTCCACGAGCACCAGTTCCAGCGGCGCGACGGCGAGCGCGTCCCGCAGCGGCTGGGCGTTCTTGAAGGTCACGTTTCCGGCGAAGGACATGAAGTAGCCCTTGCGCCCGCAGATTTCGGCCATCGCGGCGTCACCCGAGTAGCAGTGGAAGACGGTGCACTCGGGCGCGCCCTCCTCGTCGAGGACCCGCAGTACGTCCTCGTGCGCGTCGCGGTCGTGGATGACGAGCGCCTTGCCGTGCCGCTTGGCGATCTCGATGTGGGCCCGGAAGGACCGCTCCTGGGCGGCCATGCCCTCGGGGCCGGTACGGAAGTAGTCGAGACCGGTCTCGCCCACCCCCCGTACGTACGGCAGGGAAGCCAGCCGGTCGATCTCGGTGAGCGCGTCGTCCAGGGCGCCGTCCCCGCCCCCTGGCCGTGCGCCCTGGCGCGACCAGCCGTCGGGGTCTCCCAGGACGATGCGGGGGGCTTCGTTGGGGTGCAGGGCCACGGTGGCGTGCACGTTCTCGTACGCCGCCGCTGTCTCGGCCGCCCACCGCGAGCCCTTCACGTCGCAGCCCACCTGGACGACGGTCGTGACACCGACCGCGGCGGCCTTCGTCAGGGCCTCCTCGACGGTGCCGTCCTGCATGTCCAGGTGGGTGTGTGAATCGGCTACCTCTCCCCGGAGAGGCTCGGGCAGCGGCGGAGGTGCGTCCTTGGGGCTCATGGTCACGATCGTACGAAAGCCGCCGTACGAAAGCCGTACGGAGGTCGCGCCCCCGTACGGAGGTCCCCCCTGTACGGAGGTCGCGCCCCCGTGCGTGCGAGCCGGCGCGGCGGCGTCTACTTCCGGCGCTTCAGGGGATGCAGCAGATCGGACAGGTGCCACTCGTGCTTCACCCGCACCGGGCCGGGTGCGTCCTCAAGGGCCGGCCCGGCGATGCCCACGACCGGTCCGCCCATGGGGGCGTCCACCACGGCCGCCCGCAGCATCTCCCTGATCGACGAGACCTGGCCCGCCTTCATGATCCGTACGACATGTCCGCCGCAGTTGATACAGGTGGGGCGGGACAGCGGCGAGGGAACGCGCTCGCCGTCAGCCGTGTAGGTCACGAACGCGTGGCCGTTGCCGTCGACGTGGTGATGTATCTCGAAGGACTGCTCCCACCCGTGCCCACACCTCATGCAGGCGAAGGCGTAGGCCTCGTGAACGGTGGTTCCTGCGCCGGCGGTGTCTGCGATCTCGCTCATGCCAGCTCCTTTCCACTGGTCCAGTGGACGCCTGTTCAGGCGGGAGCGCATCGGTCTCTGTCAATACATGGACCGGTCTTAGCCTTTCCATGGAAAAAAGGCCCGGTGCGCGGTCTGTCCTTTAGCCGTCTTTAGGTCCGGCTTTAGCTATTCACGATAGTCCTTTGCCGTCCGCGGAGCCTGTCCGTGCCGCATTCTTTGCCGCGACAACGGCATCGAACACCTCGCGCTTGGGCAGTCCCGCCTCGGCGGCGACCGCCGCGATGGCCTCCTTGCGCCGCTCCCCCGCCTCCTCGCGCACCCGCACCCTGCGCACCAGCTCCGCCGGATCGAGCTCCTGGGCGACGTCGGGGGCACCTTCCACCACGACGGTGATCTCTCCCCGCACCCCCTCGGCCGCCCACTCGGCGAGCGCTTTCAGCGGGCCGCGCTTCACTTCCTCGTACGTCTTGGTCAGCTCGCGGCACACGGCGGCCCGGCGCTCGTCGCCGAAGACCTCGGCCATCGCGGCGAGGGTGTCGTCGAGCCGGTGCGGGGCCTCGAAGAACACCATCGTGCGCCGCTCACCGGCGACCTCGCGCAGCTTGCCGAGGCGCTCGCCGCCCTTGCGCGGCAGGAAGCCCTCGAAGCAGAAACGGTCGACGGGCAGCCCGGACAGGGCGAGGGCGGTGAGCACGGCCGACGGGCCGGGCACCGCCGTGACCTTGATGTCCTTCTCGACGGCGGCGGCGACCAGCCGGTAGCCGGGGTCCGAGACGGACGGCATGCCGGCGTCGGTGACGAGCAGCACCCGCTTCCCGTCCTCCAGCGCCTCGACGAGTTCGGGCGTACGGGCGCTCTCGTTGCCCTCGAAGTACGACACGACACGCCCCGTCGTCTGCACCCCGAGCGCCTGCGTCAGGCGGCGCAGCCGCCGGGTGTCCTCGGCTGCCACGACGTCGGCCGTCGCGAGTTCGGCGGCGAGGCGGGGCGGCGCGTCGGCGACGTCGCCGATGGGGGTCCCGGCGAGTACAAGCGTTCCAGTCGTTCCAGTCGTTCCAGTCACATGAGCCATCCTCGCAGGGCGCGCACACGACGCGCACAGATGTGTTCCCTACGATGGCGCGGTGACCAGTACCGCGTCAGAAGCCCAGCAGAGCCGGGCCCCGGGGGAACAGCTACCGTCGTGGCAGCGACGGCTGCGCCGATTCGGCTACGCGCCCCGGCCCGTCATCGGTCTGCGGGAACGGCTCGTGCCGCCGTACAGCAGGCCCGGCACCCAGATCTGGCACGTGCTCGGCGTGCCGCCCGTACTCGCCGGACACCTGCTGCGGTGGGCCGCGTGGGGCGGGCCGCTGCTGGTGGCGCTCGTCGCCGGGCTGCTGCGGTTCTGGAACCTGGGCAGCCCCAAGGCGGTGATATTCGACGAGACGTACTACGCCAAGGACGCCTGGGCGCTCATTCACCAGGGGTACGAGGGACAGTGGCCGAAGGACATCGACAAGTCGATCCTCGCCGATCCGTCGTCGGTCACGGTCCCGGCCGACCCCGGCTATGTGGTGCATCCGCCGGTCGGCAAGTGGGTCATCGGTGCCGGCGAACAGCTTTTCGGGTTCACGCCCTTCGGCTGGCGCTTCATGGTGTGCGTACTCGGCACGCTGTCGGTCCTGATGCTGTGCCGGATCGGACGCCGCCTCTTCCGCTCGACGTTCCTGGGGTGCCTGGCGGGCGCGCTGCTCGCGGTGGACGGCCTGCACTTCGTGATGAGCCGCACGGCGCTGCTCGACCAGGTGCTGATGTTCTTCGTGCTCGGCGCGTTCGGCTGTCTGCTGATCGACCGGGACTGGGCGCGGCGCAGGCTGGCGGCGGCGCTCCCGTCGGACGGCGAGGGCGTACTGCGCCCGGACTCCGAAGTCGCGGAGCGGCTGCGGCTCGGCCGGCGGCCGTGGCGGATCGCGGCGGGCGTGTGCCTCGGCCTGGCGTTCGGGACCAAATGGAACGGCCTGTACATCCTGGCGGCGTTCGGCCTGATGACGGTGGTGTGGGACGTGGGCGCGCGCCGGACGGCGGGCGCGGTGCGGCCGTACGCCGCGGTACTGAAGCGGGACGTCGCGCCGGCGTTCGTGGCAACGGTCGTGGTCACCGTCGTGACGTACGTCGTCTCCTGGACGGGCTGGATCGTCACGAAGGAGGGCTACTACCGGAACTGGGCCCGGGGTGACGGCAAGGGCGGCAACTGGACGTGGCTGCCCGACTGGCTGCGCAGCCTGTGGCACTACGAGACCGAGGTCTACAACTTCCACATCAACCTGACGTCCGGTCACACCTACCAGTCGAACCCGTGGAGCTGGATCGTCCTGGGCCGCCCGGTGTCGTACTTCTACGAGTCGCCGAAGCCCGGCCACGAGGGCTGCCCGGCGAGCGAGACGAACGACTGCGCCCAGGAGGTGCTGGCGCTCGGCACCCCGCTGCTGTGGTGGGCGGCGTGCTTCGCGGTCGTGTACGTGCTGTGGCGCTGGGCGTTTCGGCGCGACTGGCGGGCGGGGGCGATCGCCTGCGGGATCGCGGCGGGCTGGGTGCCCTGGTTCTTCTACCAGGAGCGGACGATCTTCCTCTTCTACGCCGTCGTGTTCCTGCCGTTCCTGTGCCTGGCGGTGGCCATGATGATCGGCGCGATGCTGGGGCCACCGGGCGCGCACGAGCGGCGGCGGGTGGCGGGGGCGGTGGGCGCGGGAGTGCTCGTACTGCTCATCGCCTGGAACTTCATCTACTTCTGGCCCATCTACACCGGCCAGACCCTCCCGATAGACGAGTGGCGCGACCGCATCTGGCTCGACACCTGGGTGTGACGAACCGGCGTCCGTCCCGGTCCTGTAACAGTCACCTCAGGTGCCCCTACCGTCCCGTACAGTGCGGTAAGACCTCTTGAACACGTTCAGTTCAGCGGGGACTCCTGGGGAGGGGACTGCACAGCATGCGCAGCGGAGCGAAAGTCGTCGTGGTCGGCGGAGTGTTCCTGGCCATGGCCGCAGGGGTGAGCTACGGGGCGTACTCCGTGGTGAGCGGCGAGAGCGGCGGTCCGGACGCCGAGACTCTCGCGGCGCCGAAGAAGTCGGGTCCGCCGAGCGCGGACGAGGTCGGACAGACCGCGAAGGACTTCCTCGCCGCCTGGGCGAAGGGCGACGCCCGGCTGGCCGCCGATCTGACCAACAACGCCGCCGAGGCGCAGCCCGCGCTGTTCGCCTACCGCGACGAGGCGCGCATCAGCGAGGTGAAGCTGACGCCGGGCACGGCGGTGGGTGCGAAGGTGCCGTTCACCGCCGACGCGACGGTGACGTACAAGGGCCGGAGCAAGCCCTTCTCGTACGCGTCGGAGCTGACCGTCGTGCGCGGCCTGACCTCGGGCAAGGCGCTGGTCGACTGGAAGCCGTCGGTCGTCCATCCCGACCTGCGGGAGGGCGAGGTACTGAGAGCGGGCGAGGCCTCGGCCCCGCCCGTCAAGGCCGTCGACCGCGACGGCACCGAGCTGACGAAGGAGAAGTACCCGTCGCTCGGGCCCGTCCTGGACGCGCTGCGCGAGAAGTACGGCGACCACGCGGGCGGGAAACCCGGCGTCGAGCTGGCGATCGAGAGCAGCGGCGGTGCCGCCCCGCGCACCCTGCTCACCCTCACCAAGGGCAAGCCGGGCAAGCTGCCGACGACGCTGGACGCGGGCGTGCAGGCGGCGGCCGAGACGGCGGTCAAGCAGCACAGCGAGGCGTCGGTCGCGGCGGTCAAGCCGAGTACGGGCGAGATCCTGGCCATCGCCAACAACCGCTCCGACAGCTTCAACGCGGCGGTCCAGGGCAAGCAGGCACCGGGCTCGACGATGAAGATCGTGACGGCGGCGATGCTGATAGAGAAGGGCCTGACGGGCGCGAACCAGAAGGTGGAGTGCCCGAAGACCGCGATGTACCAGGGCAACACCTTCAGGAATCTGGACGGCTTCGACATCCCGGACGGCACCTTCGCCACCAGCTTCGCCCGGTCCTGCAACACCGCCTTCATCAAGCTGATCGACGACGCCAAGGACGACGCGGCGCTCCCCAAGACCGCGCGTGAGGTCTTCGGTCTCGGCCTCGACAACTGGCAGACCGGGATCGCCACCGCCGACGGTTCCGTGCCCGAGGCGACCGGCGGCGAGGCGGCGGCCCAGTACATCGGGCAGGGCACGATCCAGATGAACGCCCTCAACATGGCGTCGGTCACCGCCACCGCCAAGGCCGGTACGTTCCGGCAGCCGATCATCGTGCCACGGTCGCTGGACCACCGGGAGGTGGCCGTCGCGTCCCGCTCCATGTCTCCCTCCGTGCACAGCCAGCTGGTCGGCATGATGCGCCAGACGGCGATGGCCTCCTGGGGCACGGGCACGAAGGCGATGGCCTCGGTCGGCGGCGACAAGGGCGCGAAGACCGGTTCGGCGGAGGTCGACGGGCAGGGCAAGTCCAACAGCTGGTTCGCCGGGTTCAGCGACGACGTGGCGGCGGCGGCGTCCGTCGAGTCGGGCGGCCACGGCGGCGACGCGGCGGGCCCGTTGGTGGCGTCGGTGCTGCGCGCCGGCTGACGGACGGCGGCACCACCGGTTCACCTGGCCCGCAGACCGCCGTACCCCTCAAAACGTGTCGTCCGCGTCAGCCGGTCACAGAGCGGAACGCACCGCCCGGACCAGCGCCTGGGCGCGCGGGTCGGCGGTGACTCCCTTCTGGAGCCCGTTGGTTACGTATCCGAAGGCGATCCCCGACTCGGGATCGGCGAACCCGAGGGAGCCGCCGCGCCCCGGATGCCCGAACGAGCCGGGGGCGAGCAGCGGCGCGCCGGAGCCGTGCAGCATGAAGCCGAGCCCGAAGCGGGTGTTGACGATCAGGACCCGGTCCGGGCCCGAGGATTCCTCGGTGCGCGCCAGCGTGAGCGTCGCCGGGGCGAACAGCCGGAGCCCGTCCACCTCGCCGATCATCGCGGCGTAACACCGCGCCAGCGCCCGCGCGGTGGAGATCCCGCCCGACGCGGGGAGTTCGGCTGCCCGGTACGCCGGGGCGTTCTCGTCCGCGAGCGGATCGATCGCCCCGAACGCGCGCCGGGTGAGCGACTGGGGGTCCGCGTACGCCTCGCTCACGCTCCGCTTGGGCCGCAGCCGCAGCGCCCCGCCGTCCAGGGGCGGCGCCTCGACGGGTCCGGCCCGGCCCACGCGGTGCGCCTCGTCCGCCGGCAGCCCGACCCAGAAGTCGAGCCCCAGCGGCCGGGCTATCTCCTCGGCGATCCAGCGTCCGACGGTTCGCCCCGTCACGCGCTTCACGAGCTCACCGATCAGCCAGCTGTACGTCTGCGCGTGATAGCCGTGGTCGGTGCCGGGCTCCCAGGCGGGCGCCTGGGCGGCGACGGCGCGCGGGCCGCTGACGCCGTCGATCGCCTCGGCGGGCGTCAACGGGCGGTCGAGCACCGGCACTCCCGCCCGGTGGGACAGCAGATGCCGTACGAGCACACGCTCCTTGCCGTTCGCCTTGAACTCCGGCCAGTACGTGGCCACGGGGGCGTCCAGGTCGATCTGCCCGCGCTGATGGAGCAGCAGGGGCACCGCCGCCGCGATCCCCTTGGTGGCGGACCGTACGACTTGCGCGGTGTCGACCGCCCACGGCTCCGCGCCGTCCACGTCGCGGGTCCCGGCCCACAGGTCGACGACCTTGCGGCCGTGCCGGTAGACGGCGACGGCGGCGCCGCGCTCGCCGCGTTGCCCGAAGTTGCGTACGAACGCGTCCTTGACCGGTTCGAATCCGGCAGCCACCGTGCCCTGTGCATCCACTACTGCGCTCGCGCTCATGCCCCCATGGTGACAATGGCCCCGGCGGACGGGGTACGCACCCCCTGCCGCCGCCCGCCCCCCTACACCTCCACCCGCACCGAAGCCGGGTCAAACCCGAACGGCAGCTCCAGCCGGTGCTCCCGCATCACCGCCTCGTCCGACAGCAGCTCCTGCGTCCGCCCGTCCGCCACGATCACTCCGCCACTGAGGATCACCGAACGCGGGCACAGCTCAAGGGCGTACGGAAGGTCGTGCGTGACCATCAGCACTGTCACGTCCAACGACCGCAGGATGTCCGCCAGTTCGCGCCGGGACGCCGGGTCCAGGTTGGACGACGGCTCGTCCAGCACCAGGATCTCCGGCTCCATCGCCAGTACGGTCGCGACCGCCACCCGGCGCCGCTGCCCGAACGACAGGTGGTGCGGCGGCCGGTCGGCGTACCGCGCCATGCCCACCCGCTCCAGCGCCGCCGTCACACACGCCTCCAGCTCCGCGCCGCGCATCCCGGCCGCCGCGGGGCCGAAGGCCACGTCCTCGCGGACCGTCGGCATGAACAACTGGTCGTCGGGGTCCTGGAAGACGATGCCGACCCGGCGCCGGATCTCGGCGAGGTGCCGCTTCCCGACCGGCAGCCCCGCCACGGTCACGGAACCCGCGCCGGCCGTGAGGATGCCGTTGAGGTGCAGTACGAGCGTGGTCTTGCCCGCGCCGTTCGGGCCGAGCAGCGCGACCCGCTCGCCGCGCGCGACGTTCAGGTCGACGCCGAAGAGCGCCTGGTGGCCGTCCGGATAGGCGTACGCGAGGCCGCTCACCTCAAGAGACATGGTCATGGGGGTCATAGGTTCCATCCCAGCAGACAGACGGCCAGCGCGGACACCGGGAGCGCCGCAGCGTACGACCACTGCGCCCGCGTCGCGGTCACTTCGTCGATCACCGGCATGGTGCCGGTGTACCCCCTGCTGACCATGGCCAGATGCACCCGCTCGCCTCTCTCGTACGAGCGGATGAAGAGCGCACCCGCCGTCTTGCCGAGCACGCCCCAGTGCCGCACGCCCCGCGCCTCGAATCCGCGCGAGCGCCGCGCGATCGACATCCGGCGCATCTCGTCCGTGATCACATCGCCGTAGCGGATCATGAACGACGCGATCTGCACGAGCAGCGGCGGCAGCTTCAGCCGCTGGAGCCCCAGCAGCAGAGACCGCAGCTCCGTCGTGGACGCGAGCAGCACGGACGCGGCGACGCCGAGCGTGCCCTTGGCCAGGACGTTCCACGCGCCCCACAGGCCCGAGACGCTCAGCGACATGCCGAGCACCTCCACCCGCTCCCCCTGGGCCACGAACGGCATCAGGACGGCGAACGCCACGAACGGCACCTCGATGAGCAGCCGCTTGAGCAGGTACCCGGTCGGCACGCGCGCGGCGTACGCGACCCCGCCGAGCAGTGCGGCGTACAGCGCGAACGCCCACATCGCCTCGCGCGGCGTGGAGACGACGACGAGCACGAAGCAGAAGACGGCGGCGAGCTTGCAGTGCGGCGGCAGGGCGTGCACCACGCTGTGCCCGTGGCGGTAGAGCTTGTGTGCGTGCCCCGCGCCCATGTCAGGCCGTTTCCTTTGCCCCGGTACGGGCCGACGTGGCCACGACCGCCGGCTGCTGCTGCCCGCGCCGGCGCCGCACCGTCAAGAAGACACCGCTGCCGACGAGGACGGTCGCGCCGACGCCTACGACGCCCGCGAGGCCGCCGGAGATCCGGCCGTCGCTGATGCCGCTGATGCTGTAGTCGGCGAGCGGGGAGTCCGCGGCGGCGTGGTCCTCGGCCTTCTTGTCGATGCCCTGGTCGGCGGCGAACTTCTCCAGACCGTCGGGGCTGGCGGAGGCGTAGAAGGAGACAAACCCCGCCAGGACGAGGGCGGCGGCCAGCCCCGCCCCCCACACCTTGCGGGTGGAGCGGGCGGCGGCCGGAGCCGGGGCCTGCGCGGGAGCCGCGTCCACCAGCTCACCGCCCACCAGCAGCTTGAGCGGCGCGGAGAGCCCGCGCGCGCCGTGCACCAGGTCGGGGCGTACGGCGATGACGGCGCCCACGGTCAGCGCGGTGATCGCGGCCTCGCCGATGCCGATGAGGACGTGTACGCCGACCATGGCGGTCAGCACCTTCCCGATCGGCACGTCCGTAGTGCCTCCGACGGCGTAGATCAGCGTGAAGGCGGCGGCCGCGGCGGGGACGGACACCAGGGCGGCGACGAACGCGGAGGCGGTGACCGACGAGCGGCGGCGCGGAAGCACCTTCACGAGTCCACGGAAGAGCGCATAGGCGACGACGACCGTCACCACGCCCATGACGGTGATGTTGACGCCGAGCGCGGTGAGCCCGCCGTCCGCGAAGAGGATGCCCTGCATCAGCAGCACGACGGAGATACACAGCACACCGGTGAACGGGCCGACGAGTATCGCGGCGAGCGCGCCCCCGAGCAGATGCCCGCTGGTGCCGGCCGCGACGGGGAAGTTGAGCATCTGTACGGCGAAGATGAACGCGGCGACGAGCCCGGCGAGCGGGGCCGTTCGCTCGTCCAGTTCACGGCGTGCGCCGCGCAGGCTGACGGCGACGGCGCCCACCGCTGCGACACCCGCCACAGCCGAGACAGGTGTGTTGATGAATCCGTCGGGGACATGCATGGGGAGGCTCCGCTTCCTGCGGTGTGATTAACCGTTCGATGATTGCCCTCTTGCAAAGAGGTCGCAAGAGCGCACAGGTCACGAATAGAGCGGAACGCGCGCCCCAAAATATGGGACATTAGAGGTCAAAAGCCCCCGAACCTGAGGAGCAGCCCGATGCATCCAGTAATTGAGGACCACGCACGGGCCTGCCTCGTCACGGACGGACCCCAGCGCCACGCCGTCCCCGTCGCCCTCCGCTACGACCCGGAGGAGGACCCGCGCGCGGTGCGCCTGACCTTCCCGCCGGACGTCTCGCCCGACGGCGCGGAGAACGAATGGGTCTTCACCCGGGCCCTGCTGGAGGCGGGCATGACCCGTCCGGCCGAAACCGAGAGCGGTGATGTACGGGTGTGGCCGTGCGGCAGGGTGCAGGCCGTGATGGAACTGCGTTCGGAACAGGGCATGGCCGTGATCCAGTTCGACCGGAAGCCGCTGCTCCGCTTCCTGCGCCGTACGCACGCGGCCGAGGAGCCCGTCACCCCTGAGGTCACCCACTGAAACGGTGAGGTCCCCCCAGCCTTTTCGGCCGGGGGGACCTCACCGCCGCACCGGAACCCGTCCCCACGAGCCGGTGCGCGACCGGGACCGCCCTCCGCTCAAGGAGCGGCCCCGGAGTTCATTCCGCGACGTACCCAGCGCCTACGCCCGTACCAGCTCCCGCTCCCCCTCGTCGGCACCGTCACCCAGCGCCTTGCGCAGCTGCTCGCCCTCGACGTCCACATTCGGCAGCGCCTTGTCCAGCCGGCGCGGCAGCCACCACGCCTTCTTGCCGAGCAGCGCCAGCACGGCGGGCACGATGGCCATCCGTACGACGAAGGCATCGAAGAACACGGCGATCGCCAGCCCGAAACCGATCATCTTGACCATCGACTCGCTGGACCCGATGAACCCGGCGAAGACGGCCATCATGATCACGGCCGCCGCGGTGACGACGCGCGCGCCGTGCTGGAAGCCGGTGACGATGGCCTGCCCCGGCCGCTCCCCGTGGACGTACGCCTCACGCATGCGCGTGACGAGGAAGACCTCGTAGTCCATGGCGAGACCGAACACGACGCCCACCATGAAGATCGGCATCATCGACATCACGGGCCCGGTCTGCTCAACACCCATCACGTCCGCCAGCCAGCCCCACTGGAAGACCGCGACCACCGCGCCGAGCGCCGCCACCACGGACAGCAGGAACCCGAGCGCCGCCTTGAGCGGGACGAGAACCGAACGGAAGACCAGCATCAGCAGCAGAAACGCCAGACCGACGACGAGCGCGAGGTAGGGCAGCAGCGCGTCGTTCATCTTCTGCGAGAAGTCGATGTTCATGGCCGTGGCCCCGGTGACCAGCACCTGGGCGCCGGTCTCCTCCTCGACCCCCGCACCGGCCCCGCGGATGGAGCGTACGAGATCCTCGGTCCCCTGCGAGCTGGGCCGGTCCTTGGGCACGACCGTGATGACCGACGTGTCACCGGCCTTGTTCAGCGGCCCCGGCACAGTGGCGGCGACGCCGTCCATGCCCTTCACGAGGTCGGTGACCCGCCCGACCGCGTCCTGCGGCCGCTCGGCTCCCTCAACGTCGACCACGAGCATCAAGGGCCCGTTGAAACCGGGCCCGAACCCTTCCGACAGAAGGTCGTACGCCTTGCGCTGAGTGGTACTGACCGGCTGCGACCCGTCGTCGGGCAGCCCCATCTCCAGCGAGGCGGCGGGTACGGCGACCACGCCCAGCCCCACGACGGCGGTGACCAGCACGGCAACCGGCCGGCGCAGCACGAACCGGGCCCACCGCGTCCCCATATTGGCCTTACTCTCAGCAACACCACCCCCCTGCCGCTTCCGCTCCTTACGCCCGAAGACGTTCCTGCCGGCGAACCCGAGCAGCGCCGGAACCAGCGTGAGCGCGATGAGAACAGCAATCACGACCGTCCCGGCCGCGGCGAAGCCCATCTTCGTCAGCATGGGTATGTTGACAACGGCGAGCCCCACCAGCGCGATCACGACGGTCAGTCCGGCGAACACCACGGCGGACCCAGCGGTCCCGACGGCCCGCCCGGCGGCGTCCTCGGGCTCACGCCCCTCGGCCAGCTCGGCGCGATAACGCGAAACGATGAACAGCGCGTAGTCGATGCCGACCGCGAGGCCGATCATCATCGCGAGCGTCGAGGTGGTAGATCCAAGATCGAGAACACGGGCGAGCGCGGTAATGGTGGAGACACCAATACCCACACCGATGATCGCGGTGAGCAGCGGCAGCCCGGCGGCGACCAGCGACCCGAAGGTGATCACCAGCACGATCGCGGCGACCACGACGCCGACGATCTCCCCCGCCCCGGTCTCGGGCACGGCCTGCAGAGCGTCACCGCCGATCTCGACGGTCAGCCCGGCGTCCCGCGCCTCGTCGCCGGCTTCGACCAGGGCCTCCCGCGCCGCCTCGGTGAGCTCCATGCCGCTGACCTTGTACGAGACCTGGGTGTAGGCGGTCGTACCGTCACGGCTCACCGCCTTGCCCGCGTACGGATCGACGACCGAGGCGATCTGATCGGCACCGGCCCCCGACTTCAGGCCGGCCACGACGTTCGCCACCTCCGCCCGGTGGCCGGCGTCGGTCATCCGCTCCCCCGCGGGAGCCTTGAACACCACGCGGGCGGTGGCACCGTCCGCGGCGGCACCGGGAACGCGCTCGTCCAGCAGATCGAATGCCTTCTGAGCCTCGGTCCCCGGTATCGAGAACGAACTGGAGGTAGCGGTGGACGCCGAAGCGGCGCCGACACCGGCCAGCACCAGCAGCATTATCCAGGCGAGGGCGACGAAGGGGCGGCGGCGGAAGGCGAACCGGCCCATCTTGTAAAGGAATGTGGCCACGAGGGCGTACTCCCGGTCAGGTCGTTGGTACGTACAGGGCATGGGTGTGACCAGCCCGACGACGAGAGCGGTACGCGTCAGGTGGAGCTTTGCTGCGGGGACGAACGCCGGGTGGGGACTCCACGGCGCCGCGATGGCACTACACGTCAGGCGGCACCCAGGGCGGGCAGCACCACGGCATCGATGTAGTCGGAGAGGAAGGCCCGGTCGGGCGACCGGCCCTCGATGAGTTCCCGGGCGACGAAGGCGCCGACCAGCATGTGCGGGACGTACCGCAGGGCGGCGGTCTCGGCGGGGATCTCCCCCCGGTCGACAGCACGCCGCAGCATGCCGTCCAGCCCGGTGAGCTCGGGCGCGATGAGCTGCTCCCGCAGCGCCTGGTGGAGATCGGGGTTCTCGTGCACGGCCTGGGCGAGACCCCGCATCAGCGCGGAGTCCCTCTCCAGCCGGCAGTCGTCGGTCCGCTCCACCAGGGCACGGAAGTCACCCCTCAGCGTGCCGGTGTCGATGTCACCGACGCTGACGGGCTTGTTGTGGCGCAGCGCCCTCACGACGAGTTCGGGCTTGCTTCCCCACTGGCGGTAGAGGGTGGCCTTGCTGGACCGGGTGCGGGACGCGATGGCGTCCATGGTGAGGCCGTCGTAACCGCCCTCACGCAGCATGTCCAGCACGGCGTCGTACAACTCGCCTTCACGCTCAGCCGTGAGCCGCGTACGCGCCATTGCAACCCTCCAACTGAACGAAACCGTTTCGTACGCCCCCACGGTACGCCCCCACCCACCGAAACGAAACCGTTTCGATGGTGTCCTGCGCCACAAGTTGCCGCGCCCCCTCGCCGGGGAAAGCATTGTGGGGTGAGCGACGCACCCGGACCCACCGGCCCACAAGACCCCACCCCCGCCCACCAGCCAACGGTGCCGGGAGGGGACACCCCGGCCCGCTCCCCCCACACCCCCGCCGCACAAGCCACGGTGCCGGGCGGGGACGTGTCGGGGCGCTCCCCGCAGGGCGTTGAACGCAACCACCGCCAACGATCCAACGCAGTACCCGAACGTTCGACGCCCGAGGAGACGCCCCGGCGCGGCACCGCCCCCGAAGCCACCGCGCACGCGACCCCCGGCCACACCTCCGCGTACCTCCGCTTCCCGCACCTCCACGGCGACCTCCTCTGCTTCGCAGCGGAGGACGACCTCTGGCTCGCCCCCATCGTCCCCGCCGGCAAGCAGCCGGACCGCGCCTGGCGCATCACCGTCGACCGTACGAAGGTCTCCCACCCCCGCTTTTCCCCCGACGGCCGCCACATCGCGTTCACGACCTGGCGCAGCCTGGACCCCGAGGTCCACCTCACCCCGGTGGACGGCGGCCCCGCCCGCAGGCTCAGCCACTGGGGCTCGCTGGACACCCGCGTCTGCGGCTGGACCCCCGAATCCCCCGACCACCCCCCGCACATCCTCGCCGTCGCCTCGCACGGCCAGCCGTTCTCGCACTTCTCCTGGGCGTACACCCTCCCCACCGACGGCAGCCCCGGCGCGAAGCTGCCCTGGGGCCCGGTCTCCGACATCGCGGTCGCGGACATCGAGGGCGAGCGCCGTACGCTCCTGCTCACCGGAAAGCCCCCGCACGAGCCCGCCGCGTGGAAGCGCTACCGAGGCGGCGCCACAGGCCGCCTGTGGCTGCACGGCAAGCAGTTGCTTCCCGACCTCAACGGCCACCTCGACTGCGCCATGTTCATAAACGGACGCATCGCGTTCCTCTCCGACCACGAGGGCGTGGGCAACCTCTACTCCTGCGCGTACGACGGCACCGACCTCCGCCGCCACACCGACCACGACGCGTTCTACGCCCGGCACGCCTCCAGTGACGGCACCCGCGTGGTCTACCAGTGCGCGGGCGACCTGTGGCTGGTGGACGACCTGTCTCCCGAGGCGAAGCCGCGCCGCCTGGACGTCCGCGTCGGCGGCCCCCGCGCCGGCCGGCGCAAGTACCACGTCCCGGCGGCCACCAACGTGGACGGCCTGTCCGTGGACACGACCGGACGCGCCAGCGCCGTGGTCGTCCGGGGCAGCCTGTACTGGCTGACTCACCGCGACGGCCCGGCCCGCACGATCACGGACATTCCCGGCGTACGGGCCCGCCTGCCCCAGATGCTCGGCGGCGGCGGCCAGGTTGCGTACATCACGGACGCGGAGGGCGAGGACGCGATCGAGATCGCGTACCTGCCGCGCGCGAGCGGCGACCGCGAGCGGCGCCGACTTGCGTCCGGGCAACTCGGGCGCGTACACGAGATGGTGTCGGACCCGGAGGGCGAACGCCTGGCGATCGCCTCACACGACGGCCGCCTGCTCCTGGTGGACACCGTGCAAGAACCCACAGCAGCCGAGCCGAGCACGGGCGTAACGGAACCAGGGGCAACCCAACCCAACACCGGCGTAACGGACCCAGAGGCAACCCAACCCAACACCGGCGTCACCGGCGTAACGGAACTGACCCGCTCCACAAACGGCCCGGTCCGCGACCTCGCCTTCTCCCCGGACGGCGCCTGGCTGACCTGGTCCCACCCCGGCATCGGCCGCTCCCTGCGCCAGATCAAACTGGCGAAGATCAAGACGAAGCAAATCATCGAGGTCACGAACGGCCGCTTCGAGGACGAGAACCCGGTCTTCACGAGCGACGGCCGCTACCTGGCCTTCCTCTCCTGGCGCGGCTTCGACCCGGTGTACGACGTCCACACCGGCGACCTGTCGTTCCCCCTGGGCTGCCGCCCCTACCTGGTCCCACTCTCCTCGGCGACGCCGTCCCCCTTCGCCCTGTCCGCGGAAGGCCGCCCGGCGGCGGGCGGCCTCGACCCGGTGGAGGGCGAGGAGGCCGAGAGCGCCGACGGCATGACGGTGCTGGTGGAGGTCGAGGGCCTGCCGAACCGGGTGACGCCGTTCCCGGTGTCCGCCTCCAAGTACTCGGGACTACAACCCGTCTCCGGCGGCGGCCTCGTCTGGCTGCGCTGGCCGATCTCGGGCGCGCTGGGCGAGACGTTCGCGAACCCGGCGGACATGTCGGGCCGCCCCACCCTCGAACACTTCAACCTCACCAAGGCGCGCAAGACGGAACTTGTCGACCATCTGGACTGGTTCGCGGTGAGCGGCGACGGTACGCGCCTGGTGGTGATGGACGAGGGCGAACTGCGCGCCGTACCCGCAACCGAGACCGGCGACAGCGACTCGACGGTCTACCTGGACCTGCGCCGCATCCTGCACCAGGTCGACCCGGAGGCGCAGTGGCGGCAGGCGTACGCGGAAGCGGGCCGCATCGTACGGGCGTACTTCTGGGAGCCGCACATGTGCGGCATCGACTGGGACGAAATCCTCGACCAGTACCGCCCGCTCCTCGAACGCGTGGCGACCCCCGACGAGTTCGCCGACCTTCTCCGCGAGGTCCTCGGCGAGCTGGGCACGTCGCACGCGTACGTCGCCGCCGCGCGCCGCAACGAAGGACCGCCGCACTACCAGCGGGCGATGGGGCTGCTGGGCGCGAACTTCGTGTGCCGTGACGGGAAGTGGCTGGTACGCCGCATCCTCCCCGGCGAGTCGTCCGACTCCAAGGCGCGCTCGCCACTCGCCGGTACGGGCATCAGGGAGGGCGCCGTACTCACCCACGTGGACGGCCGCCCGGTGGATCCGGTGGCGGGCCCGTCCCCCCTCCTCGCGGCGGCCGGGGGCACGACGGTGGAGCTGACGTTCAAGCCGGCCGAGGGCGACGGCCCGGCGCGCCGCGTCGCGATCGTCCCGCTGATCGACGAGCGTCCGCTGCGCTACCAGGACTGGGTGGCCAAACGCCGGGAAGTGGTGCGGGAGTTGAGCGGCGGCACGTGCGGCTACCTGCACATCCCGGACATGGGGGGCTCCGGCTGGGCGCAGTTCAACCGCGACCTGCGGATGGAGGTGTCGCGCCCCGCACTGATCGTCGACGTACGGGGCAACGCGGGCGGCAACATCAGCGAACTGGTCGTCGAGAAACTCACCCGCACCATCATCGGCTGGGACCTCACGCGTGACGCGGAGCCGGTGTCGTACGCCTCGAACGGCCCGCGGGGCCCGGTGGTCGCCCTGGCCGACGAGGCGACGTCGTCGGACGGCGACATGATCACGGCGGCGTTCAAACTCCTGGGCCTGGGCCCGGTGGTGGGCCAGCGCACGTGGGGCGGCGTGGTGGGCATGACAGGACGCCACACGCTGGGCGACGGCACGGTGATCACGGTGCCGATGAACGCGGCGTGGTTCGACGCGTACGGCTGGTCGGTGGAGAACCACGGCGTGGAACCGGACATCGCCATACTGCGCACACCACTCGACTGGGCGGAGGGCCGCCACGCCCAACTGGCCGACGCGGTCGAGGTAGCCCTGGACCTCCTGTCCACCCACCCAGCAGCAACCCCACCCACATACACAAACGTCCCCAGCAAAACCCGCCCGAACCTACCCCCGCGGCCAAGGTGACCAAAGGCAAAGGCCCCCTGCGCGGGACGGGGACGGGGCGCGGGGGAAGCTCAGGTCCCCAGTCCGTGAAGGCTGTCGGCTACCGCAAGGCGCACCACGAAGCTCCCAGCCCGTGGGGACCATCGGCCACCACAAGGTAAATGCCAAAGCCCCCGCCCGTAGGGACGGTCGGCTACCACCGGGGGGATGCCACGTCGGCACCGGCTCCGACGGCGCATCGCGCCGCGCTGAGGTGCGGCACGCCGCCGCGTCGCAGTCACCCAGCGCTGAAACCCGCCCACAACCCGCACCCACCAACGACGCCCGCCCCCACCCGCCGACGGCCACCCCACCCGCACCCACCGGCGACGCTCCGCCCGCACCGCCTGCGGCCGCCGCACCCGCACCGCCGACGGCCGGGCGCACCCGCACCCGCACCCGCACCCGCACCCGCCGACGATGCCCCCGCCACCCACCGGAAACCCGCACCTCCCGCAGCTCTCTTCCAACGGGTGGGCGGGGTGGGGCAGGGCCGGCGCGTAGCGCCGGGGTCGCATCCGGCGCGCAGCGCCGTGCACGCGGGGCGGGGCGTGGGGCGAAGCCCCGCCCCGCAGCCGGCCCGCGCAGCGGTCGGCCACCCCTACGCCACCCCACCGCCCCGCCACGCGCAAAGGGCGCACCCGGCAATGAACCGGGTGCACCCTTCCATCCGCGATCCGCGATCCGCGATCCGCAGCCGCCCCGCCATCAAGCCCGGTAGCGCTCCGGACCCTCGCCCGTGTCGTCGTCAAGCACGTCCCGGCCCTGCCCCAGGTCCCGGTCCTCGCGCGCCCTGCGCAGCCGCTCCGACGCCTCGTCCTGCGTACCGCGCGAGGACTGACCGCCCTGCTTACCCTGCTTGGCCTGCTTCGCCTGGTCCGCGAGCTCCTGCGCCTTGTCCTTGAACTGGTCCTTGATACCCATGAGGTTCACTCCTACTGGGGACGGGTTGTGAAGGGATGACTCCGGGGCGTAGCACCCCTGGGCCTCGACCAGACTGACACGACGCGACATTCAACGCATTTCGATCATTAACGCTGCGTACGCGCCTTCTCGTCCGCCTCGCCCCCCGCCCCCACAAGCCCCTTCGAGACCCCCGCCAGCCGAGGCTCGAACCGCTTCATCTCCCGCTGTCCCACCGCCCCGATGACCGCCGGCAGATACCCACGCACGGACTGCATACCCCGCAGCCACCACTGCGCGTACACGTGCGACGACCGCCGCTCGATCCCGGCGACGATCCGGTCCACCGCCGGACCGAGCGGATACGTCCGGTTCGACGGCCACGGCAGCCGCTGCCGCAACTCCCGCATCACGTCGTCCTGGTCCGCGCCCCGCACCATGTCCGTGTCGGTCCACGACAGGTACCCGACCCCGACCCGCACCCCGCGATACCCGACCTCGGCCCGCAGCGAATGCGCGAACGCCTCGACGCCCGACTTCGACGCGCAGTACGCCGTCATCATCGGCGCCGGCGTGATCGCGGCCAGCGACGCGATCTGGAGGAAGTAGCCCCGGCTCTCCATGAGCACCGGCAGGAACGCCCGCCCCGTCACCGCCCCGCCCACCAAATTAACCTCGATGACCCGCCGCCAGGCGACCGGATCGGAGTCCACGAACGGCCCACCAGCCGCAACGCCCGCATTGGCCACAACGATGTCGACCTTCCCGAAGCGTTCCTTCACCTCCCGCGCCACCTGCGCCATCGCCTCGTGGTCCGTGACATCGGCGTACCACCAGTCCGCCTCGGAGTGCAGCCGCCCCGCCACCTGCTTCAGCTCGTCCGGCTCCAGGCCGACCAGCGCCACCTTCGCGCCGCGCGCCGACAGCTTGCGGGCCAGCAGCTCGCCGACTCCGCGCGCCGCGCCGGTGACGACCGCGACCTGCCCTTCGAGACTCTGCCTGCTGCTCATACGGCCTGCTCCTTCTCTCCCTCTTCGGTCACCACAACCGGAACGGCGACGTACGTGCGCACAAGCTCCCGAAGCTTCGCCGTGACGGCCTCCGGCGCCTCCACCGGCGTCATGTGCCCGACGCCGGTCAGCTCGGTGAGCCCCAGCGAATGCGGCAGCGCGGCCACAATCTCGCGGGCGTGGACAGGCGGCGTCAGCCGGTCGGCGGACCCCGCGATGAAGGCGGTGGGTACGGTCAACTCCCGTACGCTCGCGCTGAGGTCAAGCTCCCCGAGCACATGCGACCAGGCCACCCGCGCCGCACGCGGACAGGCGTGGACGATACGAGCGCACTCAGCCACCCGCTCCGGCGACGCCCCGGGCCCCATCGTCCCGTACTTGAGGATCTTCTTCGACAGCGGCGTGACTGGCCCCAGCGGCGCCCGCGCCCCCAGCACCGCCCGCGTGATCCGCGTCCGCAGCCGCCCCGCCCGCATCGGCAGTACGAGCGACTCCGCGACCAGCCGCGAACTGCCCGTACTGCACAGCAGAACGGCCGCCACGTGCTCGCGGAACCCGGCCCGCCCAGCGGCAGCCATGATCGTCATGCCGCCCATGGAGTGCCCGGCCACCACGGCCCGCTCGCCGGGCGCGAGTGCGGCGGCTAGCACTGCTTCGAGGTCGTCGGCGAGAGCGTCGGTGCTGTAACCGTCGCGCCCGACGGCCGGCGAACGCCCATGCCCCCGCTGGTCGTACACCACGACCCGGTACGCACCGGCACCCGAACCGGCCAGCTCCCGGATCTGCGCCGACCAGAAGAGCGTCGAGCAGGTCCAGCCGTGCGCCAGGACGAGCGCGGGGGCACCTTCGGGCCCGTACACCTCGACATGCAGGCGCGATCCGTCGGCGGAGACGGCGGTCAGCTCGCGCGAGGCGACGAGCGGCTGCCCCACAACACTCATCAGCCGGCTCACGCGACGACCTCCGCGCCCTCGGCCCCGACCCCGGCCCCAGCCCCAGCCTTGTCGCCGCCCGCCTCCTGAGCCCCCCGCACCCTGATGACCTCGTACTCCGCGAGGTTCACCTGCCGCGTCGCGCGCCGGAACTCGCTCGGCGTGCCCGGCCAGATGGTGGTGTTGCGACCGTTCGCGTCCAGATACCAGCTATCGCAGCCGCCCGTGTTCCACACGGTCCGCTTCATCCGGTCCTGCACCCGCCGGTTCCACGCATGCACAGCCGAAGCGCGCGCCCCGAGAGCCGCCCTGCCGCCCAGCACCCTCAACTGCCGCAGATAGTCGGCCATGTAGTTGAGCTGGGACTCGATCATCAGAATCATCGAGCTGTTCCCGAGCCCCGTGTTGGGGCCGATGATCGTCATCCAGTTGGGGAAGCCCGCCGCCGTCGCGCCGCGCAGCGACTCCATCCCGTCCTTCCACGCCTCTGCGAGCGTGATGCCGTCCGCGCCCACGACCCGCTCGGCGATCGGCATGTCTGTGACGTGGAAGCCCGTCCCGAAGATGATCGCGTCGACTTCGCTCTCGGTCCCGTCGGCCGCCACGACCGTGGAGCCGCGCACTTCCCTGAGCCCCGAGGCCACCACATCCACATTCCGCTTCGCGAGCGCCGGGTAGTACGAACTCGACAGCAGGATGCGCTTGCAGCCGATCCGGTACGACGGCGTCAGCTTGGCCCGCAGCTCAGGGTCCTTGATCGCCCTGGTCATGTTGGCCTTGGCGAGCGACTCGATGGCACCCAGCTGGTTCGGATGCTTCGTAAACGCGGTGACCTGCAACTCCCGTATACCGAAGAGCAGTCCGCGCCGCGCCTTCCCGGTGAACGGCAGTTGCCGGTGCAGCCACCGCTCGGGCCCGGTGATGGCCCGGTCCATGCGCGGCATCACCCACGGCGGCGTTCGCTGAAATACCGTCAGCTTTGCGACGTCGGGCTGGATCGACGGCACGATCTGGATCGCGGACGCGCCCGTCCCGATCATCGCGACGCGCTTGCCGCGCAGGTCGTAGTCGTGGTCCCACCGCGCCGAGTGGAAGACCTTGCCGGGGAAGCCGTCGAGGCCGGGAATGTCCGGAATCTTGGGATCGGACAGCGGCCCGGTGGCGGACACCACCACATCCGCGGCGATCGTCCCCTGCGCGGTCTCGATCTCCCAGCGCAGCTCGTCGCCATCCCAGCGCATCATCTTCACTTCGTGGTTCAGCCTGATGTGCGGCCGCAGCCCGAAGGTGTCGGTGACGTGCTCCAGGTACGCCCTGATGTGCTCCTGTCCCGAGAAGGTGCGCGGCCAGTCGGGGTTGGGCGCGAACGAGAACGAGTACAGATGGGACGGTACGTCGCACGCGCACCCCGGATAGCTGTTGTCGCGCCAGGTGCCGCCCACCGCATCGGCGCGTTCCAGGACGACGAAGTCGGTGATCCCCTCGCGGCGCAGCCGGACGGCAGCGCCCAGGCCACCGAATCCGGATCCGATCACCGCCACTCGTACGTGCTCGTGCTCGGCCATGCCGACGCCTCCCGCAATCCCACGACTCTGCCAGCAATCACTGGCACGATTGGGAGAGTAGAGCAGGGGCGTACTGATGGGTAGGGGTCGGACGCCAGAAAGTTACCGCCGGTACGACATAGGGTTCTGCCGTGGACAAAGCCGCAGAAGCCCGTGAGTACCGCATGGAGGAGCTGGCCAGGAAGGCCGGCATCACCGCGCGCACCCTGCGCTTCTACCGCGAGCGCAAACTGCTGCCGCCACCCCGCCGCGAGGGCCGCATCGCCTGGTACGACGACCGCCACCTCGCCCGGCTGCGCACCATCGCCGCCCTGCTGGAGCGCGGCCACACCCTGAACGGCATCGCGGACCTCGCCACCACCTTCGAGAGCGGCCGCGACGTCGGCGAGCTCTTCGGTCTCGGTGAGGACGCCGCCCCCGCCACCTGGACCGAGGAGACCCCGGTCCGCCTCACCCCCGAGGACCTGGCCGACTATTTCGCGGGCGAGGTCACCACGGAGAACCTGGCCACCGCACTCGACCTCGGCTACCTGGCCATCGACGGCGAGGAGATCGTCCACATCAGCCGCCGCCTGCTGGACGTGTCGGCGGCCCTGGTGCGCGAGGGCGTCCCGCTGGCCGCCGTACTCCAGGCGGGCAGGGAGGTGCGGGAGCACACGACGGCCATGGCGGAGATCTTCGCGACCATGGTCCGCAACCACCTGGGCGAGGAAGCGACGAGCGACGCCCCCACCGCGCCCGCCACCCCAGCCACCCCAGCCACTCCCGCCACCCCAGCCACCCCAGCCACTCCCGCCACCCCCGCCGCCGCCCTGGAACGCCTGCGCCCGCTCGCCAAGAGCGTCGTCGAGGCGGAACTCTCCATGGCCCTGGACCGCCTGGTCAGGGCCGAGAAGGACGCCTAACCCCCGAGCGGCTGCTCGAACACCGCTGTCACCGGAGCATGGTCCGACCAGCGCAGGTCATAGCTGGCCGCCCGCTCCACGTACGCCTTGACCGCCCGGCCCGCGAGACCCCGCGTCGCCACCGCGTAGTCGATGCGCCATCCCGAGTCATTGTCGAAGGCCTTCCCCCGGTACGACCACCAGGTGTACGGCCCGTCCTGGTCCGGATGCAGTGCGCGCACCACATCGACGTACTCCGCCTCCTCGAACACCCGCGTCAGCCAGGCCCGCTCCTCCGGCAGGAATCCGGAGGACTTCCGGTTGGCTTTCCAGTTCTTCAGATCGGCCTCCTGGTGGGCGATGTTCCAGTCGCCGCACACCAGCACCTCGCGCCCGTCCGCCGCCGCGCGCTCCTTCAGCCCCTTCAGGTACGGCAGGAACTCCCCCATGAACCGCAGCTTCTCGTCCTGCCGCTCCGTACCGACCTCACCGGAGGGCAGATACAGGCTGGCGACCGTGGCGCCGGGCAGGTCGGCCTCGACGTACCGCCCGCTCCCGTCGAACTCGGTACTGCCGAACCCGACCTGCACCCGCTCCGGCTCCCGCCGCGTGTAAAGCGAAACACCGGCCCGCCCCTTGGCCGCGGCCGGGGCGTGCACGGCGAACCAGCCCTCGGGGTCCCGGACCTCCTCCGGGAGCTGCTGCGGTTCGGCCCGTACCTCCTGGAGGCAGATCACATCGGCGGAGGTCCCGGCCAGCCACGGCACGAAGCCTTTCTTGGCGGCGGCGCGCAGGCCGTTAACATTCACGGAGGTCACAGTGAGCATCCCGGCACAATACAGACACCGAAGCCGCTCGCCGCAGCGCACCGCATAGAAGTACGCTCTTCCGCATGCATATCCGCCCGCGCCCGTACAACCACCCCGACGCCGTCAAGCTCGAAGCCGAAGTGCAGCAGGAGTACATCGAGCGCTACAACGGCGACGGCGACACGACGCCGCTCGACCCCGCCATGTTCCGGCCGCCGGGCGGCCTCTTCCTCATCGCGTACGACGACCAGGACCGCCCCGTCGCCACCGGCGCCTGGCGCACCCAGGACGAGAACGGCGAGGGCTACTCGGACGGCGACGCCGAACTCAAGCGCATGTACGTCGTCCCCGCGTGCCGCGGCCTCGGCCTGGCCCGCCGCATCCTCGCCGCCCTGGAGGCAGACGCCCGCACGGCCGGCCGCAGCCGGATGGTCCTGGAGACGGGCACGCAACAGCCGGAGGCCATCAGCCTCTACACGTCGAGCGGTTACGCCCCGGCCAAGAAGTTCGGCCACTTCCGCGCGTACGAAGACAGCCGCTGCTTCGCCAAGCCACTGAAGCCGTGACGCACACCACGCGCACCACGCCCACGACTCCCGCCGTGCCACAACCCACCGCGACCTGACAAGGTGACAGCCACGAATCGATCGCACCGCACAACGCCGAAGAACCCCTGCCGGGTTTCCCCGGCAGGGGTTCTGAGCTGCGGTGGACCTGTGGGGATTTGAACCCCAGACCCCCTCGATGCGAACGAGGTGCGCTACCAGACTGCGCCACAGGCCCTTGCAACGAGTGAAACTTTAGCACCTCGATCGGGGTGCTCGGTAATCCGTTCCTTCGCAGGTCACTCGTTGGCCGCGCGCGGTCGGTCGCCTTCCTCGTACTGGTCGAAGAGCGGCGTGCGGCCGTGGCCGCGGTCGCGCCGGGCGGGGTTCGCGGGGCGGCGGGCCGGGGCCGGTTCGGCGGCGGGCGGGGGGTCGGTGGCGGGGGTCGGCTCGGCGGTGCTGGAGCGGGCCGAGCTCCAGGTGCCCGGGTCGCCGAAGTCGACGCTGCCGGTGGCGCGCGGGGCGACGGGAGCGGTGACGTACGTCGGCAGCGGGACCGGGACCGGGTCCCAGCTCTCGCCGCGGGCCGAACCCCGCTCACGCTCGCGCTGCTGGTCCACCCACTCCGCATGGTCGGTCTGCTCCACCAGCGCGCGGCGGCCCGCCTCCTGCGGCGAGACCGCGGGCGCCGGCTCGGGTTCGGGGCGTACGACAGGCTCCTCGTCCGGGTCTGCCGAGACCGGCCGGCGGCCGGGGTGCGGGCGGCGCTCGCGCAGCCGCTGCGCCGCCGCTTCCGCCCTGCGCCGGTCCATGGTGAAGGCGAAGCGCCGCCGCTCGGTGGCCCGCAGATGCACGATGTACGTGCTCAGCAGTACGGCGGGGACGGCCGGCGCCCAGAGGAACCGGAGCCCGCCGACCGCCGCGACGATCGCGCCGAGGGTGAAGGCGAGGAAGAGGATCACAGTGGTGCGCCGACGGCGCGCGAGGACTTTCGAGCGCCGGGCGCGTTCGGCGGCGGCACTCGCGGTGCGCACGCGCCGTTCCTCGCGGACGCTCTCGCGGGCACTCTCGCGCGCGTCCTGCCGTGCATCCTGCCGCGCGTCCTGCCGTACGTCCTGCCGCGCAGCCGGGCGCTCCGTTTGCGTCGGGGGCACGGCGAAGGCCCGGACGTCCACGGAACTCAACCGGTCCGTGACGGCGTCCGGGTCCACGTCGGGCTCCGCCTCATCCGCGGCGCGCTCCCGCAGCTCCCTGGCATATCGGCGCTCCATTGCCGCCCGTCCGGACAGCAGCCGGATGGCGGTGCTGAAGCGTTCCGTCGGACGGGCTTCGTTGAGCTCGTCCTGCCTGCGGAGCCACATCGGCACCAAATAGGCGGCCCAGGCCCCGACGATGACTGCGTAAATCAGGCCGCTGCTGCTCACACCCCACACCGTAGAGGGGTTCGCGCAAGCCCATCCGCCAATTGAGCCGGTGTGTCGCACGATCTGGCTGATAACTCGAACTTTTTTGTTGCTGATCGGATCAACGAACCGCTTTGGGAGTTCCCTCGCGGTCAGTACGGCCCTTTAAATTCGAACACTTATCTCATTTATGTGAGGTGCCGGGTCGTGCCTGGTGCCAGCGGTTCAGCAGCCCCTCGGGCACTTCCTCAGCCGTCAGCGCGTAGACCAGATGGTCACGCCACCCACCGTCGATGTGAAGGTATCGGGGACGCAGCCCTTCCTCGCGGAATCCGAGCTTTTCCACGACCCTGCGACTGGGCGTGTTCTCGGGGCGAATACACACCTCGACGCGGTGCAGACCGACCGTACGGAAACAGTGGTCGACGGCGAGCGCGACCGCCGTCGGCATTACGCCGCGGCCCGCCACCTCCCGGTCCACCCAGTAACCGACGTGCCCCGAGCACATCGACCCCCAGGTGATCCCGGCGACCGTCAACTGGCCGACGAGCTGCCCCCGGTACTCGATGACGAAGGGCAGCATCCGCCCGGCGTTCGCCTCCGAGCGCAGGTGGCGGACCATCTGACGGTACGTGGGGCGCTGGGCCACCGGGCCCGCGGGCGCGGGCGGCGGGATCGTCGCCTCCCAGGGGCGCAGCCAGTCGCGGTTGCGCCGGTTCACCTCGCGCCAGGCCCGCTGGTCGCGCAGCCTTATCGGGCGGAGGGTGACATCGCCGTCCACCAGCTCGACGGGCCAGGACGAGACGTTCAGCTCGGGCTCCCGGGTCGGGGGGAGCCGGATCCGGAACCGGGGTGGTCGCCGCCCCGGATCTGGTCCACCGCGTGGAGCACGAGGCGCTCCAGGACCGCGAGTCCGTCCCGCACGCCGCCCGTGGAGCCCGGCAGGTTCACGATCAGCGTCCGGCCCGCGACGCCCGCGAGGCCTCGGGAGAGCGCGGCGGTCGGGACCTTCGCGAGGCCCTCGGCGCGGATCGCCTCCGGGATGCCCGGAATGTCGTAATCGAGGACGCGGCGGGTGGCGTCGGGGGTGCGGTCGGTCGGTGAGATGCCGGTGCCGCCGGTGGTGAGGATGACGTCGTACGCGGCGGCGACCCCGGCGCGCAGGGCCTGCTCCACCGGGTCACCGTCGGGCACCACCTGCGGCCCCTCAACCTCGAAGCCCAGGCCGCGCAGGCCGTCGGCGAGGATCGGGCCGCCCCGGTCGGCGTAGATGCCGGCGGAGGCCCGGTTGGAGGCCGTCACCACCAGGGCGCGGCGTGGCGGCCGGGGTGCGGACGCGTCCGGGGCGGGGGCGGCGGGCCCGGCGGCCGACTCGTGGCTGTGGCTGTACACCTCTCCGGCGCGGGGAGCGGGGCTCATGCCCGGCTCCAGTCGCCGGACTTGCCGCCCGTCTTCTCCTCGACCCGTACGTCGGTGATGACCGCGGCCTTGTCGACCGCCTTCACCATGTCGATCACGGTGAGCGCGGCGACCGTGACGGCGGTCAGTGCCTCCATCTCGACGCCCGTACGGTCCGTCGTACGCACGGTCGCGGCGATCTCGACCGCGTCGTCGGCGACCGTGAGGTCGAGCTTCACGCCGGACAGGGCGAGCGGGTGGCAGAGCGGGATCAGGTCGGGCGTGCGCTTCGCGCCCATGATGCCCGCGATGCGGGCGGTGGCGAGGGCGTCCCCCTTGGGGACCCCCTCGCCGCGCAGCAGCTCGACGACGCGCGGCGCGACGAGGACGCGTCCGGTGGCGCGCGCGGTGCGCGCGGTGACGTCCTTCTCCGAGACGTCGACCATGCGGGCAGCTCCCGCCTCGTCGATGTGCGTGAGCCGTTCGTGCGTACTCATTACGTGTGGCGCTCCCGGTCAGGGCCTGTGAGACCTGACACGGTACCCCCGCCGGGCCCCGGTCAGCCGAGCAGGACCACGTCGACCTCGGTGCCGGGCTCGACCTCGGTCGTGTCCTCCGGGACGGTGATGAGGGCGTCGGCGCGGGCGAGGGCCGCGATCAGATGCGATCCGGCGCCGCCCACAGGGGTGACGGTGCCCGACTCCTCGTCGTACGTACCGCGCAGGAACTGGCGCTTCCCGGACGGGGAGGAAAGGGGCTTGTCCGCGCTCAGGGCCGCGCGGACCAACGGACGGTGCACGTCCTTCAGGCCCATCAGCGCGCGGATCGCCGGGCGTACGAAGAGCTCGAAGGAGACGTACGACGAGACCGGGTTGCCCGGCAGGGCGAGCAGCGGGGTGTGCTCGGGGCCGATGGAGCCGAAGCCCTGCGGCTTGCCGGGCTGCATGGCGAGCTTGCGGAAGTCGACGCCGCTGCCGGGCTCGTCCTCGCCGCCGACGGACGACAGTGCTTCCTTGACGACGTCGTACGCGCCGACGCTGACGCCACCGGTGGTGACGATCATGTCGGCGCGGATCAGCTGGTCCTCGATGGTGGCGCGCAGCGTTTCGGCGTCGTCGGTGACGGCGCCGACGCGGTAGGCGATGGCTCCGGCGTCGCGGGCGGCGGCGGTCAGCGCGAAGCTGTTGGAGTCGTAGATCTGGCCGGCCGCCAACGGCTCGCCGGGCTGGACGAGTTCGCTGCCGGTCGACAGGACGACGACGCGGGGGCGGGGCCTGACCTTGACGGTGGCGCGGCCGATGGCGGCGAGCAGGCCGATCTGGGGCGGGCCCAGGACCGTACCGGCCTCCAGGGCCAGGTCGCCGGCCTGGACGTCGCTGCCCCGCGCGCGGACATGTGCCCGCGCCTCGACGGGGCGGTGGACGCGGACCTCGCCGGACGCGCCCTCGGGGGCGCCGCTCGCGGCGCGCATGGTGGCGGCCGGGCCGCCGCCCGTACCCCCGTCGGTCCACTCGACCGGGACGACGGCTTCGGCGCCGGGCGGCAGCGGGGCGCCGGTCATGATGCGGGCTGCCTCGCCGGGGCGGACGGTGAGCGTCCGGCCGCTGCCCGCCGCCACGTCACCGATGACGGTGAGGACGGCGGGGAACTCCTCGCTGGCGCCCGCCACATCGCTCGTACGGACCGCGTAACCGTCCATCGAGCTGTTGTCGAAAGGCGGCAGGGCGATCTGGACCGTGATGTCCTCGACGAGGACACAGCCCTGCGCGTCGGGGAGTTGCAGCTCGATGGGCTCGAGCGGGCTCACCGCGGCGAGGATGTCCTCAAGGTGCTCGTCGACAGACCAGATCGTGCTGCTCAAGGTGCCTGCATCTCCTCGGTCACATAACTGCGAAGCCAGGTCCGGAACTCCGGCCCCAGGTCTTCACGTTCGCACGCGAGTCTGACAATGGCACGCAGATAGTCGCCGCGGTCGCCGGTGTCATAGCGGCGGCCCTTGAAGACGACGCCGTGCACGGGGCCGCCCACCTTCTCGTCCTCGGCCAGGTGCTGGAGGGCGTCGGTGAGCTGGATCTCACCGCCACGGCCCGGCTCGGTCTTGCGCAGTATCTCGAAAACAGCCGGATCCAGCACATAGCGCCCGATGATGGCGTAATTGCTGGGCGCGTCGGCCGGCTCGGGCTTCTCCACCAGGCCGGTGACCCGTACGACATCGCCTTCGGCGGTCGGCTCGACGGCCGCCGAACCGTACATGTGGATCTGGGCGGGGTCGACCTCCATGAGGGCGATGACGCTGCCGCCGTACTGCCCCTGGATCTCGATCATCCGGGAGAGCAGGGGGTCGCGCGGGTCGATCAGGTCGTCACCGAGGAGTACGGCGAAGGGCTGGTCGCCGACGTGCGGCGCGGCGCACAGGACGGCGTGGCCGAGGCCCCTGGGGTCGCCCTGGCGGACGTAGTGCATGGTGGCGAGGTCGCTCGACTCCTGCACCCGGGCCAGCCGTTCGGCGTCACCCTTGCGGCCGAGGGCCGATTCCAGCTCGTAATTGCGGTCGAAATGGTCCTCAAGGGGACGCTTGTTGCGGCCGGTGACCATGAGGACGTCGGAGAGACCCGCGGTCACCGCCTCCTCGACCACGTACTGGATGGCCGGCTTGTCGACGACAGGCAGCATCTCTTTTGGAGTGGCCTTTGTCGCCGGCAGGAACCTGGTGCCGAGGCCGGCGGCAGGGATGACAGCCTTGCTGATCCCGGAGTGCGACTGAGTCATGGGCGAACGATATCCGTTGCGTATGGGCGGAAGATTAGGCTCCGGTCAATAAATTCTCATACGAGGCGTTTTGTGGAGCCGCTGTGTTGTCTGACGAGCCTGACAAGGCCGGGTTGCGAGAAGAACTCCTCGGCATGAGGTCCCGGTTGACCAGGGATGACGTCGAGAAGGCCGGAACGGTTCTGGCCCGCAGGGCACTGGAGCTGCCGGAGCTCGCGGACGCCGGGACAGTCGCCGCGTACGTCTCCATCGGGAGTGAGCCCGGCACCCGCGCGCTGCTCGACGCGCTGCGCGAGCGGGGCGTACGGGTGCTGCTTCCCGTGCTCCTGGCGGACAACGATCTGGACTGGGCCGAGTACGAGGGCGCCGAGCGGCTCGCGCGCGCCCGGCTCGGGCTGCTCGAACCGCAGGGCGCGCGGCTCGGCGTACAGGCCGTCCTGGAGGCCGACGCGGTGCTGCTGCCCGGCGTGGCGGTGGACGGGCGCGGGACGCGGCTCGGGCGGGGCGGCGGCTCGTACGACCGGGTGCTCGCCCGGCTGGAGGCGGCGGGCGCGCGGCCTCACCTGGTGGTGCTCCTGTACGACGAAGAGGTGGTCGCGCGGGTCCCGAGGGAACCGCACGACCACCCCGTGAGCGCCGTGGTGACGCCGGGCGGTGTCAGGCGCTTCACGGCCTGACACCCGCGCTGCTACGGCCTGAGCACCAGTTTGTCGGTGGTGCTCTTCTCGACCGCCTCGTCGCTGAACGACCAGTCGAGCAGCTCGCCCTTCGCCCACTTGTCGGTCTGGTCGGTGTAGTGCGCGCTGTACGCGTGACCCGACGCGCCGGTGAGGTTGATCCAGCGGGACTTGTCGAGGTCGTTGAGGTTCACGACCATGCGCATGGAGGGCACCCAGATGACCTCGTAGCCGCCCGCCGCGTTCCAGCCGGTGGCGTTGACCGCGGCCTCGCCGCCGCCCAGGTTCCAGGGGCCGCGGTTGAGCAGCGACTGGACGAGGCCGGGGCCGCTCGTACCGAGCGTCTGGTTCTTCAGCTCAAGCTGGTGCAGGCGGCCCCAGCTCCAGGAGTCGACGTCCTTGCCGAGCTTGGCGGTCAGCTCCCAGCGGGCGTCCTTCAGGGCGCGGGCGAGCAGCTCGTCACGGGTGTCCGCGGCCTTGTCGAGGCGGGTGCTCGGCGCCCGCCACCACTCGTTCTTCTCGTCCTTGAGCATCTTGCGGACGACCTCGTACCAGCGGTCGCCGCCGTCCGGCTGCGCCGAGTCCTTGGCGCGCTGACCGCATTCGCGGACCCGCTCGTTGAGGTCGTCGAGCGGCCCCGTGCTGTCGGCGGGCCGGACGGAGAGGCACTGGCCCTTGACCCGCAGCTCCTTGGGCAGCTTGTTGCCGAAGGCCAGCTTGAGGACGTTGCGCCACACCGCGTTGAAGTACGCGGCGGCCGCCGAATCCGGCTCCTGGGTGTAGTCCCAGCCTTCGAGCAGCTTCTGCGTCTCGCGGACGTTCGGGTCCGACACGTCGATCTTCAGCAGGTGGGGCGTGAGCAGCTTGGCGATCTCGCTGCTGTTGTCCATCTGCATGGTGCGCATGTCGTCGGTGGAGATCTTGCCGCCGTCGGCGATCTTCGACTCGATGAGGTCGTTGATCCGCTGGCTGCGGGCGCCGTAGCCCCAGTCCTCGGTGAGGAGGTAGGGGTACTTCTCCTTGTCGGTCACGGCCTGGTTGGCGGTGACGATGTAGCCGCGCTCCGGGTCGTACTCGTACGGCAGCTCGTCCTGCGGGATGAAGCCCTTCCAGCGGTAGCGCGAGTCCCAGCCGGCGGCGGGCATGGTGCCGTCGCCCGCGTTGCGGACCGGGATGCGGCCGGGGGCCTGGTAGCCGATGTGGCCCTTGGTGTCCGCGTAGATGAGGTTCTGGGACGGGACCTCGAAGTGGGCGGCGGCGGCGCGGAAGCTCTTGAAGTCCGTGGCACGGTTCAGCTCGAACACGGCGTCCATGGACTTGCCGGGCATCAGCGCGGTCCACTTGAGGGAGATCCCGTAGCCGTCACCGCGGTCGGGGGCGGCGTTGTTGACCGGGGCCTTCTCGCCGACCTTGCCGAGTTCGTCGCTGCGGTCGGAGACGAGCGGGCCGTTTCCGGTGGAGCGGACGGTGATCTTCTTCGGCTTGCCGCCGGCGACCTTGATGGTCTCCTCGCGGGTCTTGAAGGGCTTCGTGCTGCCGTCGTAGAGGTAGCCCTCGTCGGAGACCTTCTCCAGGTAGAGGTCGCTGACGTCGGCGCCGAGGTTGGTGAAGCCCCAGGCGATGTCCTGGTTGTGACCGATTATCACGCCGGGCATTCCGGAGAACGTGTAGCCCGCGGTGTCGTACTTGCAGGTGCTGGAGATCTGCCGGCAGTGCAGGCCCATCTGGTACCAGAGCGACGGCAACTGCGGCGCGAGGTGCGGGTCGTTCGCGAGCAGCGGCTTCTTGGTCGTCGTGTACTGGCCCGAGACGACCCAGGAGTTGGAGCCGATGCCGCTGCCGTTCGGGCCGAACAGGGCGGGGATCTCGTCGAGGGCGTCGGAGATGCCGGAGAGCTGGGACTGGAGGCCCTGGGTGGCGCCGGCGGCGGAGTTGCCCGCGGTGCCGGCGCCGGTGCCGGTGCCCGTACCGGTGCCGGTGCCCGTGCCTGTACCGGAGCCCGTGCCCGTGCCGGAGGTGCCGGTGGCCTTCGGGTCGTACTTCTCCGTCGTCTCGTCGACCGCGCCCTCTTCGACGACCGTCTTGTTCCGGTCGTACGGATACGGCGGGTACAAGTCCTTGATCTGCTTCGCGCTCAGCCGGCTCGTCATCAGCGAACGGTCGATCTCGCTCTTCATGTTGCCGCGCAGGTCCCAGGCCATCGCCTTGAGCCAGGCCACCGAGTCGACCGGCGTCCACTTCTCGGGCCTGTAGTCGTTCACGAAGCCCAGAGCGGCGTACTCGACGGAGATGTCCTTGCCCTCGCGGCCTTCGAGGTAGGAGTTGACGCCCGCCGCGTACGCCTGGAGGTTCTTTTTCGTCTCCGGCGACAGCTTGGTGTCGTACTCCTGCTGTGCGACCTGGCGCCAGCCCAGCGTGCGCAGGAACGCGTCGGTGTCGACCTGGTCGGAACCGAACATCTCGGACAGCCGGCCCGACGTCATGTGACGGCGGACGTCCATCTCGTAGAAGCGGTCCTGCGCCTGGACGAAGCCCTGGGCGCGGAAGAGGTCTTCATCGGTGTCCGCGTAGATCTGCGGAATGCCGTAACTGTCGCGCTTGACGTCGACGGGCCCCGAGAGACCGTCGAGCTCGATCGACCCCGTGGTCTGCGGGAAGGAGGCACGCACCGTGCTGATGCTCCAGTACGTGCCGTAGCCGACACCCGCGACAAGGGCCAACACCAGCACGATCACGATCAGGCGGGCGCGACGCCCCTTCTTCTTCTTGCCGGAAGAGGCGGTGGTGTTGGCGGGCATCGCTGTCCTTCGAGGGGCAGGGTGGTCCTTGAGTGCTGGAGCAACCATAGGCGCAGCGCTCCGGCGGCCTGGACGCGGTGCCTCCAACGGCGATCGTACGGACGATCAGGCGCGTCAAGGAAGCGTTAAAGATTAGGTAAGGTAACGAAGTACCGGCCGCCGGAGGAACGATCCGGCAGGCGTGCGAGGGAAGGAACGGCCGCTGACTGTCCACCAGCTCAATGAACTGCTGCTCATCTGCTCGCTCGTTCTGCTCATCGCCGTCGCGGCGGTACGCATCTCCTCCCGCAGCGGGCTTCCCAGCCTGCTCCTGTACCTCGGGATCGGGATCGCCATAGGGCAGGACGGCTTCTTCGACGTCAAGTTCGACAACGCCGAACTGACGCAGGTGATCGGCTATGCCGCGCTTGTGGTGATCCTGGCCGAGGGCGGCCTGGGCACGAAGTGGAAGGAAGTCAAACCCGCGTTGCCCGCCGCGGTCGTCCTGTCGACCGTCGGTGTCGCGGTGAGCGTGGGCGTCACGGCGGCCGGTGCGCACTATCTCGTCGGTCTCGACTGGCGGCAGTCACTGATCATCGGCGCGGTCGTCTCTTCGACGGACGCCGCCGCGGTCTTCTCCGTACTGCGCAAGGTGCCCCTGCCGTCACGGATCACCGGGGTGCTGGAAGCGGAGTCGGGCTTCAACGACGCCCCTGTCGTCATCCTGGTGGTCGCCTTCTCGACGGTCGGCCCGGTGGACGAGTGGTACGTCCTGGTCGGCACGATCGTGCTGGAACTGGCGATCGGCGCGGGCATCGGTCTCGCGATGGGCTGGCTCGGCGCGTACGCACTGCGGCATGTGGCGCTGCCCGCGTCCGGTCTGTACCCGATCGCGGTCATGGCCATCGCCGTATCGGCGTACGCCGCGGGAGCCATCGCGCACGGCAGTGGGTTCCTCGCCGTCTATCTGGCGGCGATGGTGCTCGGCAACTCCAAGCTGCCGCACTGGCCGGCCACGCGCGGGTTCGCGGACGGGCTCGGCTGGCTCGCGCAGATCGGCATGTTCGTCCTGCTCGGCCTGCTGGTGACGCCGCACGAGCTGCTGGCCGACTTCTGGCCCGCGGTGATGGTGGGGCTGGTGCTCACGACGGTGGCGCGGCCACTGTCGGCGCTCATCAGCCTGGTGCCGTTCCGCATCCCGTGGCAGGAGCAGGCCCTGATGTCGTGGGCGGGACTGCGCGGCGCGGTGCCCATCATCCTGGCGACCATCCCCCTGGTGTCGGACATCGAGGGCAGCGACCGGGTCTTCAACATCGTCTTCGTCCTGGTCGTCGTCTACACCCTCGTCCAGGGGCCGACACTGCCCTGGCTGGCGCAGTGGCTGCGGCTCGGCGACGACCCCTCCGAGACCGCCGACCTGGGCATCGAGTCCGCGCCGCTGGAGCGGCTGCGCGGGCACCTGCTGTCCGTCGCGATCCCCGAGAGGTCGAGGATGCACGGCGTGGAGGTGGCCGAGCTGCGGCTGCCGCACGGGGCCGCGGTCACCCTGGTCGTACGGGACGGAACCAGCTTCGTACCGCTGCCGACGACCGTGCTGCGGCGCGGCGACGAGCTCCTCGTGGTGGCAACCGATCCGGTACGGGACGCCGCCGAGCGGCGGCTGCGGGCCGTCGGACAGGGCGGCAAGCTGGCGGGGTGGCTGGGGACGAACGGGAACGGGCCCCGGCACTGACCTCCCTGCACCTTCCCTGGATCGGCCTGATCACAGGCGGTGTGACGCAATCCGTACGCAATCACAGGTGCGCCAGTGCGGATGCCCTGTAACATGAAGGCCTACTGATCGACCAACTCTGCCTGACGCAGAGCTGGCGCGACCGTACGGCGGCCGGCCCCCTCCAGTGGGTGTCCTGGTATCTACCGCCGGTCCTGCGCAAGAGGACAGCTCTCGACGGCTCCCGCACGCCCACACATCCGCGTGCACAGGGGAGCGTCACCAGGCGGCAGAAAGGCAAGGACCGTGTCCGACACGGTCACCACCACCCGCCCCGGCTACGGCCAGCTGCTCCGCACCCCTGGAGCCTGGACGTACCTGCTGCCCGGGTTCCTGGCACGCCAGCCCTTCGCGATGCTGACCATCGGCATCGTGCTGCTCGTGCAGCACACCACAGGGTCGTACGGAAGCGCGGGCGCCGTAGCGGCCGTCACCGGCGTTTCCATGGCACTGTTCGCGCCGCAGAGCGGCAAGCTCGCCGACCGATTCGGGCAGAGCGCCGTTCTGATTCCGGGCGTTCTGGTGCACACCGCTTCCGTCGTCACGCTGACGGTGCTCGCGCTCTCGGGAGCGCCCATGTGGGCCCTTTTCGTCGCGGCCGTTCCCACCGGTGCGTCCGTTCCGCAGATCGGCCCGATGGTGCGGGCCCGGTGGGCCGCCAAGCTGGAGGGCTCACCGCTGATGTCGACCGCCGCGGCCTTCGAGTCCGTGACGGACGAGTTCACCTTCGTCGTCGGGCCCGTTCTCGCGACCGCACTGTGCACCGGTGTGCATCCGGCGGCCGGTCTGATCGCCGAGGCCGCGCTCACCCTGGTCGGCGGCCTGTTCTTCGCCGTGCAGCGGCGTACACAGCCGCAGGCGGGCCGCCTGTCCATGACCGGCGGGCCGCGTGTGTCCGCGCTGTCCGTGCCCGGCGTACGGGTGCTCGCGGGTGCCTTCCTCGGTATCGGCGCCGTCTTCGGCGGAATGCAGGTCTCCCTGACCGCGTTCTCCGAGGAAATCGGCAACCCCGGCGTGAACGGACTGCTCTACGGAACGTTCGCCGCGGGCAACATGCTCGCCGGCATCGCGTGTGGCGCGATCGCCTGGAAGGTCGGCCCCCGTCGCCGCCTGATCGTCGGGTACGCCGCGCTGACACTGGCCGCCTCCGGGCTGTGGGCCGTGCACTCCGTGCCGCTGCTCGCCGGTCTGGGGCTGCTGGTCGGCCTGTGCATCGCGCCCGCGCTGATCACCGGCTACACGATGGTCGAAACGCTGGTGCCGGCTTCGGCCCGTACCGAGGCCTTCACCTGGCTGACCGGCGCTGTCGCGCTCGGCCAGGCGGCAGGCGTCACCGTCGCGGGACGGCTGGCGGACGCGAACGGCGCGAGCGCCGGATTCCTGGTGCCGCTGGTGGGCACCGCGCTCGCCCTGGCCACCCTGGTGGCACTGCGCTCGCGGCTCGCACCCAGGGCTCCGGGACGGGTCACCGCACGTGGCGTGAGTCACCGAGTGCCTGTGACGGTGGACTGATCCCGCGGAATACGTCACTATGGAACGTCGTTAGCACTCATTGAGTGAGAGTGCCAGGAGGAGCAAGTGCCGACCTACCAGTACCAGTGCACCGAGTGCGGCGAAGGCCTCGAGGCGGTGCAGAAGTTCACCGATGACGCACTGACCGTGTGCCCCGCCTGTGAGGGGCGCCTGAAGAAGGTGTTCTCCGCCGTCGGCATCGTCTTCAAGGGTTCCGGGTTCTACCGGAACGACAGCCGCGGCTCCTCGTCGAGCAGCACGCCGGCCACATCGTCCTCGAAGGCCGCCGGCACGTCGTCCGCGTCGTCGGGGTCCGACTCGAAGCCGGCCGCTTCGTCGTCGAGCGCGTCCTCGTCGTCCTCGGGGTCCAGCAGCTCGTCCAGCTCTTCCAGCAGCACCTCGGCCGCCTAGGACACACCCGGGCCCCACGCTTCTGTGCGACCCCGCCGTTTCCGACGGCGGGGTCCTCGGCGTTTTCGCGCCCGGCTACTGTGACCGCCATGGCGAACGCGAACGCAGAGATCGGCGTAATCGGCGGCTCCGGCTTCTACTCCTTCCTGGAGGACGTGACCGAAATCGAGGTGGACACCCCCTACGGGAAGCCGAGCGACTCGCTCTTCCTCGGTGAGATAGCGGGGCGGCGCGTCGCCTTCCTCCCCCGCCATGGGCGCGGCCACCACCTGCCGCCGCACCGCATCGACTACCGCGCCAACATGTGGGCGCTGCGTTCCGTCGGTGCGCGCCAGGTGCTCGGGCCGTGCGCGGTGGGCGGGCTGCGGGCCGAGTACGGGCCGGGGACTCTGCTCGTACCGGACCAGCTCGTGGACCGCACGAAGGCGCGCGCGCAGACGTTCTACGACGGTGAGACGCCGGTGGACGGGAAGCTGCCGAACGTCGTGCACATGACCTTCGCCGACCCGTACTGCCCCGACGGGCGCAAGGCGGCGCTCGCGGCGGCGCGCGGGCGCGAGTGGGAGCCGGTGGACGGCGGGACGCTGGTCGTCATAGAGGGGCCGCGCTTCTCGACGCGGGCGGAGTCGCGGTGGCATGCGGAGGCGGGCTGGTCGGTGGTCGGCATGACGGGACACCCGGAGGCCGTGCTCGCCAGGGAACTCGGGCTTTGCTATACGTCGCTGACGCTGGTGACGGATCTGGACGCCGGGGCGGAGACGGGCGAGGGCGTCTCCCACGAAGAGGTGCTCAAGGTGTTCGGGGCCAATGTGGACCGGCTGCGCGACGTGCTCTTCGACGCGGTGGCGGGGCTGCCTGCGGACGAGGCGCGCGACTGCCTGTGTTCGCACGCGCTGGACGGGATCGACACGGGGATCGCGCTGCCTTAGGGGGACGCGCTGCCTCAGCGGGGTTGCGCGGGTGGGTGTGACGGTGTGTGGGTGTGTGGGGTGTGTGGCCTGTGGGTCGGGTGCGCGGGTGTGGGGGTGCGTGGGTGACCAAGTTGTCCACAGTGCGGGGGTAGTCCACAGGGCTCGGCGGGATCCGGGCGGAGCGTGGATCGTGAGGAGCGTTCAGGCGGAACTCCTCGTTGCAGGCGGTGGTCACCGTGTCCCTCTACCCCTACGTCCCCACTCCCCCGACGCCCCTTCCCGGTCCGGATCCGTGCGGTGTGCCCGAGTTCGCCCCGCTGCGGGTGCGGGGCGGCAGGCACCGGCTCCGGCGCGCGGTGCGCCGCAGGAGGCGAGCGATGGCGGCCGGCCTTGCGATGACGGCCGCCGCGCTGGCCGCTTCGGGGGCGCGTGACGCGGGGCGTGCGGGGGGTGCGGCACACGCGGGGTCGCAGGCACCGGATCAGGCGCGGGCCGACGCGGCCGGGGCGTCGCCGCGGCGCGAGCGGCCGCCGGTGGAGATGGTGTCCGCTCCGGTACGGATCGCGGACGCCGCGACGGTGCGGCTGCTGCGCAGGGGAGACCGGGTCGATGTGATCGCTGCGGCGGGCGGCCCGCCGATGCCGGGCGAAGAGGCTCCGGACGCACGTGTGGTGGCCGCGGGTGCGCGCGTGGCCGAGGTTCCGAAGGCGCGCGAGACCTCCGCCGGCGAGGGCGGCGGAGCGCTGGTCGTCCTGTCCGTACCGCGCACGACTGCCGCCGCACTGGCCGGTGTGGGCCCGACGTCCCAACTGGCGGTGACGCTGTGCTGAGCAGAACTGACGGACTCTCATGTCATCAGTACGGGGAAGGCGATTGGACAGGGCCGCCACCTGCTGACGTAGGTTTCGGAACTGTTTGCTCCGCCCCCGGTACATGTGAAAAGAGGCTCATTCGTGAGCGAGGAGAAGAAGCAGAGCGTTCTCGCGGGCTTCAAGGCCTTCTTGATGCGCGGCAATGTGATCGACCTGGCTGTCGCGGTGGTCATCGGCGCCGCGTTCACCAACGTCGTGAACTCGATCGTCAAGGGTGTGATCAACCCGCTGGTCGGTGCGTTCGGCACGCAGGACCTGGAGAAGTACAGCTCCTGCCTGAAGCAGCCGTGCAAGCCGGACAGGAACGGCGTGATGCAGGGCATCCCGATCAACTGGGGCCTGGTCCTCAGCGCGGCCCTCAGCTTCCTGATCACCGCGGCGGTCGTCTATTTCCTCATGGTGCTGCCCATGGCCAAGTACCTGGCGAGGCGGGCGGCACGGGACAAGGCGAAGGAGGCCACCACGGAGGTCATGGAGGTCACCGAGATCGAACTGCTGAAGCAGATCAGGGACGCGCTCGTCGCCCAGCGCGGCTCGGGCCACGACAACACGCCGTAGCCCGGGTCGCTCAGAGGTGGTGCGGCGGCTTCTCGTCCAGGAACCGGGCGAGATCGGCCGCGCTGCCGCCACTGCCGGGAGGCCGCTCGCCCCACCCTCGGTCCGTGTCGTCCGCTGATTGCTGGTCCAGTGGATCGCCGAAGTCCAGCGCCGGCTTCGGCCGCGGCTTACGCTCGGCCTTCTGCTCGGTCGTCTGCTCCGGATCGCGCGGTCCGTGGGCGGGGGCGGTGCTCATGTCTCCAGGGTACGGCGGACGGCCGGTCCGGATACCTCGGCAGCCTCCGCCACCTCGCACCCCAGGAGGGCTCTGGCGTAACCCCGGCTCGCACCTCCGGAAGGACTCTCGCGTGATACGCAGGACTTCATGGGACAGCAGACGAGGGCTGACGCCCTGACCGATGTGGCCGGACTGCGGGTCGGGCACGCGCGTGTGCCGGGTGAGCGGGCACTCAGCGGCACCACTGTCGTGCTGGCGCCGGTGGGCGGGGCGGTGGCCGCCGTGGATGTACGGGGCGGTGGCCCGGGCACCCGCGAGACCGACGCTCTCGACCCCCGCAACCTGGTGCAGCGCGTCGACGCCGTCGTCCTGACCGGTGGCAGCGCCTACGGTCTCGACGCCGCGTCCGGGGTGATGGCCTGGCTGGAGGAGCACGGCCGGGGCTTCCGGGTCGGGCCCGACCCGGCGCAGGTGGTGCCGGTCGTCCCGGCCGCGTGCCTGTTCGACCTGGGGCGCGGCGGCGACTGGCGGGCCAGGCCGGACGCCGCGACCGGCCGGGCCGCCGTCGAGGATGCCGCCCGTACCGGCATCGGGGCGCCCGTGGCTCAAGGCGGGCTGGGCGCGGGGACGGGTGCGGTCGCCGGTGCGATGAAGGGCGGGGTGGGGACTGCCTCCGTGGTGCTCGACTCGGGTATCACGGTGGGGGCGCTCGTCGTCGTCAACGCTGCCGGTTCCGTCGTCGATCCGCTGACCGGTGCCCTCTACGGGGGTTACTTCCAGGGGCGGAGCGAATATCCGCAGGCGCGGGTGCACGCGGCGGCGCAGCGCAGGCTGGCCGAGGCGCGGGCAGAGACCGAGCGGCGCACGGCCGGCTCCTCGGGCCGCCCGCTGAACACCACCCTGGCTGTCGTCGCCACCGACGCGGAGCTGACGCGGGCGCAGGCGCAGAAGCTCGCCGGGACCGCGCATGACGGGCTCGCGCGTGCCGTGCGTCCCGTGCATCTGCTCACCGACGGCGACACTGTCTTCGCGCTGTCCACCGGCGCGAAGCCGCTGCCGGCTGTCGACTCGCCGGAGCCCGCGTTCGCCGCGCAGGCGGGGGTCGCCGCCCTCAACGAGGTGCTGGGGGCGGGGGCGGACACGCTGACCCGTGCGGTGGTGAAAGCCGTGCTCGCGGCGGAGGGAGTCGAGGGGCCCGGTGGCGTTTACCCGGCGTACCGGGACCTCTACTGACGTACCGCCGTGGTGAGTTGGCCGGGGGGTGCTGGAACCTTGCCCGGTCCCTCTTCGTTTTGCTCAACCCCGGCGACGTTGTCAGACCCAGGGGCTACGTTGAGCACTCGGCAAGTAACAAGCGGCGACGGCCTGGAGAAACCCTTGAGCGATCCGTACGAGACAACCGAGGAGCACCTCGAGCGACTCCTGGGGCGCGCACTCAACTCGTTCGACCTGCCCGACGCGACGGTGGAGCGGCTCGAATCGGCGCTGGCACACAGCACTTCTCTGCATTCCTCGCACCACAGTGCGGGGCTGCACCGCGAGACGTTCAAGCACGCTTTCCTGCTGTCCGACGGCAGCTCGCTCACGCTGTGGGAGCTGGCGCACAACGCGGGACGCGACGGCGCCACGCAGCACGAGCTGTACACGGAGGCGGCCGATGTCCGGCTGGCCGCGTCCAGACTGCCGCGCCAGGGCGCCGCCGACGCGTTCGGTGTGTCCGGTGCAGATGCGGACGGGCGGGATCCGCAGGGCGAGGACGCGGGGCTCGACACCGACCTGGAGATCCTCGCCGCGCTCATGGCCACGCGGCCGTCCCCCGCGCCGCGCATCTTCATCCCGGACAACTCCGCCGACCACGCACGCCGGGTGCTCCGCCGCGCCGAGAACGCCGACCGGCCGGGGCCGGATGCGGCGCTGCGCCTGGGCACCGCTGTCGCCCACCAGATCACCCAGGCCTTCGGGCGCCAGTGCAGCGTGGAGGGCCGGGACGCCGGCTTCACGCTGTACGAGCACGCGTTCCTGCTGCGCGACAGCAGCGAGGTCAGCCTCTGGGAGGTCGAGCACACGGCGACGCCGGACGGCCGTCACATGTGCGAGGTGTACGAGACGGAGCGCGCCGCGCGCGAAGCGATGGAGCTTCGCGCGCAGGTGCGGTGAGCGGGGGTGGCGCCGACCGGGCGGCGTTGTCGTGCGGTACGGGTCAGGCTGTGCGGGTCAGGCGGTGCGGGTCAGGCGGCTACCGCCACCTTGGGCTGCGTGGCCGCTGTCGCGTCGGTCGGCTGCGGTGTTTTGCGCAGGCCCTTGAGGAGTACGACGAGGGCTGTGCTGACCGCCGTACCGGCCAGGATGGCGATCAGGTAGAGCAGCGGGTTGCCGATCAGCGGCACCACGAAGATGCCGCCGTGCGGGGCGCGCAGCGTGCACTCGAAGGTCATCGACAGCGCGCCCGTGACCGCGCCGCCCGCCATCGCCGCCGGGATCACGCGCAGCGGGTCGGCCGCGGCGAACGGGATCGCGCCCTCGGTGATGAACGAAGCGCCCAGTACCCAGGCCGCCTTGCCGTTCTCGCGCTCCGCCTTGGTGAAGAGCTTGCCGCGCACGACGGTGGCCAGCGCCATCGCCAGCGGCGGGACCATGCCCGCGGCCATGACGGCTGCCATGACCTTGAGGCTGCCCTCGTTGGGGTTGGCGAGGCCGCCGACCGCGAAGGCGTACGCCACCTTGTTGAGCGGCCCGCCGAGGTCGAAGCACATCATCAGGCCGAGGATGACGCCGAGGATGATCGCGTTGGCGCCGGAGAGGCTGGACAGCCAGTCGGTGAGCGCGCTCTGGAGCTTCGCGATCGGCTCGCCGACCACCAGGAACATCAGGAAGCCGACGACGATGGACGAGATCAGAGGGATCGCCACTACCGGCATGATGCCGCGGAGAGGGGCGGGCACCTTGAGTCTCTGGATCGCCATCACCACCGCGCCCGCGATGAGACCGGCGACCAGGCCGCCGAGGAAGCCGGCGTTGATGGTCACGGCGATCGCGCCGCCCACGAAGCCGGGGACCAGTCCTGGCCTGTCCGCCATTCCGTACGCGATGTAACCGGCAAGCACCGGGACCAGGAAGCCGAAGGCCAGTCCGCCGATCTGGAACATCAGGGCGGCCCAGCTTGTGGTGTCTGTCCAGGCGAAGTGCTCAATGACGGAGGGCGCCTTGTTGATCTCGTAGCCGCCGATGGCGAAGCCGAGGGCTATGAGCAGGCCGCCTGCTGCTACGAACGGGACCATGTAGCTGACGCCGGACATGAGCCACTTGCGGAGCTTGGTTCCGTACCCTTCGCCCGGTTCTCCGGTCTCGTCGACCGGGGAGCCCTTCGCTGCCGAAGTGACCTCGCCGCGCTCCGACTTGGCGCGTACTTCGGCTATGAGCTCGGCCGGGCGGTTGATGGCCGCCTTTACGCCTACGTCGACCGTCGGCTTGCCCGCGAAGCGGTGCTTGTCGCGTACGGGGACGTCGTGCGCGAAGATCACGCCGTCCGCGGCGGCGATCACGGCGGGGTCAAGGCGGATGAAGCCGGCGGAGCCCTGGGTCTCGACGGCCAGCTCGACGCCGTCATCGCTTCCGGCCCGTTCGAGTGCCTCCGCGGCCATGTAGGTGTGTGCGATGCCGGTGGGGCAGGACGTTACGGCGACGATCCTGAACGGTGCGGCGGTGCCCGGGGAAGTGGTGGCTTCGGGGGCGGTGCCCGGGGAGGCCGTGGCTTCTGGGGCGGGGCCGCGTTGGGGCGTCTCCTCGGGTGCCGAACGTTCGGGCAGCGCGTTGGTTCGTTCGCGGTGGTTGCGTTCGACACCCTGCGGGGAGCGCCCCACCGCGTCCCCTCCCGGCACCTCGGTCTGCGCGGCGGGGGCGTCCTCGCCGCGGATCAGGGCCGCTGTCGACGCGGGGTCCCCGGCCCCGCGCAGTGCGGCGGTGAAGTCCTCGTCCATCAGGTGGCGGGCCAGGCTCGACAGGATCGTCAGGTGCGCGTCGTCCGCGCCCGCCGGGGCCGCGATGAGGAAGATCAGGTCCGCCGGGCCGTCCGGGGCGCCGAAGTCGACGCCCTGTGCGCTGCGCCCGAAGGCGAGCGTCGGCTCGGTGACGTGTTCGCTGCGGCAGTGCGGGATGCCGATACCGCCGTCCAGGCCGGTCGGCATCTGCGCCTCGCGCGCCGCGACATCGGCGAGGAAACCGTCGAGGTCGGTCACGCGGCCGAGCGCCACCATGCGCTCGGCGAGCGAACGCGCCGCCTCTTCCTTCGTGTGGGCGGACAGGTCGAGATCGACCAGGTCCGCGGTGATCATCTGGCTCATCGCGGGTTCCTTCGCTCGCAGTGCGGGGGACGAGGTGTGGGGGCCGGCTCCGTCAGGGCGCGGCTCAGTGGAATGTCCGCGGTCACCGTGACTGCTGACAGGTCCAGATCGGTGGGCGCCGGCATGACGCTGCCGGGGAGCTGCACGGCAGCCGCGCCGTGCGCGACCGCTGAGGCCAGGGCGTCCGGGCCCTCGCCTCCCGCCGCCAGGAAGCCGGCCAGGGAAGCGTCGCCCGCCCCTACGTTGCTGCGGATGACGGTGACTTCAGCGGTGGCGTAGTACGTACCTTCGCTGCCGATGAGGAGTTGTCCGTCGGCTCCCAGGCTGGCGAGCACCGTGCGTGCTCCGGCGTCCCGCAGTTCCTGCGCCGCCTTCAGCGCGTCGCCGACGGTGGTCAGGGGGCGGCCCACGGCCTCGGCGAGTTCGTCGGCGTTGGGCTTCACTACGTCGGGGCGTTCACGGAGTGCCGCGAGGAGGGATGCGCCCGAGGTGTCCAGGGCGATACGGGCGCCCGCCTGGTGGGCGCGGGCCACCAGTTCGGCGTACCACGCGGGGGTGAGGCCGGGCGGGAGGCTGCCGCAGCAGGCGATCCAGCGGGCGTCGGCCGACTGGTCCTGTGCCGTGGTGAGGAGCGACTCGGATTCGGCGGCGGAGAGTTCGGGGCCCGGCGCGTTGATCTTGGTGAGGGTGCCGTCCGGCTCGACGATGGAGATGTTGGAGCGGGTGTGGCCGGCTACGGGCACCGGAGCGACATCGATGCCGTCAGCGTTGAGGAGCTCGGCCACCAGTGCTCCCGGCGCCCCTCCCAGCGGCATGACGGCGATGGTGCGGTGGCCGGCCGCCGCTACCGCGCGCGAGACGTTGACGCCCTTGCCGCCGGGGTCCATCCGGTCGGCGGTGGCGCGCAGCACTTCGCCGCGTTCCAGGGCCGGGACTTCGTACGTCCGGTCCAGGCTGGGGTTGGGGGTGATGGTGAGGATCATGTCGTTCCTAAACACACTGCACTTCGGTGCCGGCTGCCTTGATGGCGGCGGCGTCTTCGGGGCTCAGACCGGTGTCGGTGATGAGCAGGTCTACGTCGGTGAGGTCACCGAAGCGGGCGAAATGCTCCTGCCCGTGCTTGGCGGAGTCGGCCAGCAGCACCACCCGGCGGGCGGCCGCGACGAGCGCGCGCTTCACGGCCGCCTCGGCGAGATCGGGGGTGGTGAGGCCGCTGTCGGGCGAGAAGCCGTTGGTGGCGAGGAACACGACGTCGGCGCGGATCTCGGAGTACGCGCGCAGTGCCCATGCGTCCACGGCGGCGCGCGTGCGGTGGCGGACCCTGCCCCCGACCAGGTGCAGGTCGATGCCGGGGTGGTCGGCGAGGCGGGCGGCGACGGGCAGCGCGTGGGTGACGACGGTGAGTCCGCACTCCAGCGGTACGTCGGCTGCCAGGCGGGCGACCGTCGAGCCGGCGTCGAGGATGACGCTGCCGGCGTCCGGCAGCTCGGCGAGGGCGGCCCGTGCGATGCGGTCCTTCTCGTCGGCGGCGGTCGACTCGCGCTCGGCCAGGTCCGGCTCGAAGTCCAGGCGGCCGGCGGGGATCGCTCCGCCGTGTACGCGGCGGAGGAGGCCCGCGCGGTCCAGGGCCTTGAGGTCGCGGCGGACGGTCTCGGCGGTGACCCGGAAGGTGTCGGCCAGGGAGAGCACGTCCACTCGTCCGCTCTCGCGTGCCAGGCGGAGGATCTCTTGCTGGCGCTCCGGTGCGTACATGTGGGATTACATCCGTTCGCTGCCCGAACCTGTGGTTTCACTGGGAGACTACGACCAGTTTTCGGCCATGTAAACAGATTCGGGCAAGCAATCGGACATGTTCGGGCTCAAACGCCGACGGCGCCCGTGTCGGTGAGACACGGGCGCCGTCGGGCGGCGTACACGGCTTACACGGCGTACACGTCAGGGTGTGAGCACCGGCTCCTTGGCCGGTGAGGTGTCCAGGTCGGCGACGGCGTCGCCCTCGGCCCCCACCCGCGGCCTGGCCGGCAGCGCAAACATCAGGCAGAAGATGGCTACCAGCACCGCCACCGTCCACCACAGCGCGTTCTGGAACGCGTCGACGAAGGCCATGCCCACCGCGGTCAGCGCCAGGCCGTCGTCGATGACGCCCAAGAAGACCACCGACACCAGGCCCAGGCCCAGCGCGTTGCCCATCTGCCCCATCGTGTTGATCAGGCCGGACGCCGAACCCGCGTGCTCGCGCGGCACTTCGGACAGCACCGCGTCCGTCAGCGGCGCCACGATCAGGCCCATGCCCAGCCCCATCACCACGAGTGGCAGCGCCATCTGCCAGGAGTGGATGGCCATGCCGTACCGGTCGGCCTCCCAGATGTAGAGCAGCAGTCCGGCCGCCAGCGTCAGCGCGCCCGCTTGCAGGACCTTCCGGCCGAAGCGCGGGACGAGTTTCTGTACGGAGATGCCTGCCGCCAGCGACACCGCGATGGAGAACGGGATGCCCGTCGTGCCGGCGTGCAGCGCGCTCCAGCCCAGACCGACCTGCATGTAGAGCGTCCAGACCAGGAAGAAGATGCCGAGCGCCACACCGAAGGTGAGCTGCACCGCGATGCCCGCCGCGAAGCTCTTCACCTTGAAGAGGGAGAGCTCGACGAGGGGCGAGCCGTCCTTGCGGGTCTTGTAGCGCTCGTACGCGATGAAGACCGCGAAGACCGCCAGGCTGCCGATCATGGAGAGGTGGCCCCACAGCGGCCAGTCCAGCTCCTCGCCGCGGATGAGCGGGTAGATCAGCATGAGCAGGCCGAGCGTCGCGAGTGCTACGCCGACGAGGTCGAGGCGCAGCGCCTTGGGGGCCTTGGACTCGCTGATGAAGCGGATGCCCAGGATCAGGCCCGCGATACCGACGGGCAGATTGATCAGGAAGATCGGCCGCCATTCCAGGCCGAACAGGTTCCACTCGGTGAGCAGCGCGCCCAGCATCGGGCCCGACACGGCGCCGAGGCCGACGATCGCGCCGAAGAGGCCGAAGACCTTGCCGCGCTCGTGCGCGGGGAAGGTGGCGTGGACGATCGACAGGACCTGCGGCACCATCAGGGCCGCCATGGCGCCCTGGAGGATGCGGGAGGCGACGAGGATGTCCGCGCTGCCGGCGAATCCGCAGAGCGCGGAGGCGAGCGTGAAGCCGCCTATGCCGATCAGGAAGAGTCGCTTGCGGCCGTAGATGTCACCGAGCCTGCCGCCCGTGATCAGCCCGGCGGCGAAGGCCAGGGCGTATCCCGCGGTGATCCACTGGATCGCGCCGAAGGTGGCGCCCAGGTCCTGCCGGATGCTGGGGATCGCTATGTTGACGATCGTCACGTCGACGAGGTCCATGAAGGCGGCGGTCATCACGATGGCGAGCGCGAACCAGCGGCGGCGATCGGGCGGGGCTGTTGAAGTCATACGAGCGAGACTAGGGCTCATGTAGGACGGATCGTGTCCCACTTGCGCGCCATCCTTGAAACATGACAACCGACACCCCGGCCCGGCTGCTGCAACTGCTCTCGCTCCTCCAGGCGCCCCGCGAATGGCCGGGCAGTGAGCTCTCCGAGCGGCTGCGCGTCAGCCGCCGGACCGTGCGGCGCGACATCGACCGGCTGCGCGAGCTCGGTTATCCCGTGCAGGCGACGATGGGCGCGGACGGCGGCTATCGGCTCGTCGCGGGCAAGGCCATGCCGCCGCTGGTGCTCGACGACGAGGAGGCCGTCGCCATCGCCGTGGGGCTGCGGGCGGGGGCCGGGCACGCCGTCGAGGGGATCGAGGAGGCGTCCGTACGGGCGCTGGCGAAGCTGGAGCAGGTGCTGCCGTCCAGGCTGCGCCGGCAGGTGTCGACGCTCCAGGCCGCCACCATCCCGCTGACCAGCGGCGACGGCGCGACCATCGACCCGCACACTCTCACCGTGATGGCGGGTGCGGCCACCGGGCAGGAACGGCTGCGGTTCGGTTACCGCTCGGGGGACGGGACCGGGAGCAAGCGTCTGGTCGAGCCGCACCGGCTGGTCAGCACGGGGCGGCGCTGGTATCTCGTCGCGTACGACGTGGACCGGGACGGCTGGCGTACGTTCCGCGTAGACCGGGTCAGCGAGCCGTTCGCCACGGGGGCACGCTTCACGCCCCGCGGGCTGCCGAGCGGGAACGCCGCCGAGTTCATCCGGCAGTCCCTCAACCGCTTCCAGTCGCAGTACCGGGTGGTGGCGACGTTCGACGCGCCCGCCGAGTTCGTCGCGGCCCGGCTGCCGGGCTCGCTCGGGACGCCGGAGCCGGTGGAGGGCGACAGCAGCCGCTGCCGGATCGATGTCACCTCCACCGACTCGATGGAGTGGCTGGGCGTCCGGCTCGCCCTGGTGGACTGCGAGTTCACGGTGTCGGGGCCGCCGGAGCTCGTCGGCTTCCTGGCCGAGCTCGGCGGCCGGATCAGCCGCGCGACCGCCGGCCGGGAGCCGTAGCAGCCGGGAGCAAGAGCAGCGGCGAGTGATTACGGCGGGGAGTGATTACGGCGCACGGCTCGGCGAATGCACGGCTGGGGCGCGGGGCGCGGCGGCCGCCTGCGCCGCCTGCCCCCGCGCAGCCGGGAGCCCCGGCGCCGGGGGGAGTGCGCCGGGGCTCGGCCCGGGAAGGGCACGTAACGCGCTCGCCCGGAGCGCTTACGCCGCCGATTCGAAGCCCGTGTCGTGGGCCAGGCGCTTCAGCTCCAGCAGAGCGTGCTTCTCTATCTGCCGGATCCGCTCGCGCGTCAGGCCGTGCTGCTTGCCGACCTCGGTCAGCGTCCGCTCGCGGCCGTCCTCGATGCCGTACCTCATGCGGATGATCGAGGCCGTGCGCTCGTCGAGGTGACCTATGAGGTTTTCCAGTTCCTCGCTGCGCAGCAGCGAGAGCACCGACTGCTCGGGCGAGACCGCCGAGGTGTCCTCCAGCAGGTCTCCGAACTGCGTCTCGCCGGCGTCGTCGACCGGCATGTTGAGCGAGACGGGGTCACGCGCCCAGTCCAGGACGTCGCTGATGCGCTGCGGCTTGGCTTCCAGCTCGGCCGCGATCTCCTCGTGCTCGGGATCACGCCCGTGCATGCGGTTGAACTCGCGCTGCACGCGCCGGATGCGGCCCAGTTCCTCCACGAGGTGGACGGGGAGCCGGATGGTGCGGGACTGGTCGGCTATGGACCGGGTGATGGCCTGCCGGATCCACCAGGTCGCGTACGTCGAGAACTTGAAGCCCTTGGTGTAGTCGAACTTCTCGACCGCGCGCACCAGGCCCGCGTTCCCCTCCTGGATCAGGTCGAGCAGGGGCAGGCCACTGCGCGGATAGCGGCGCGCGACAGCGACGACAAGGCGGAGGTTGGAGCGGATGAAGAGGTCCTTGGCGCGCTCACCCTGGGCGACCAGCGCTTCGAGCTCCTCGCGGGAAGCTCCGTCCGCCCCGTTCTCCCCCGGCGAGGCGACGGCTGATGTCACTTCCTTGTCGAGGATCTGCTGGGCGTACACACCCGCCTCGATCGTCTGTGAGAGGTCGACTTCCTTGGCGGCGTCGAGCAGCGGCGTCCGTGCGATTTCGTCGAGGTACATGCCGACCAGGTCACGGTCGGCTATCTCCCCGCCTGCGGCGCGAACGCTGCGTACCCCGCCGGATCCGCCGGTGGCGGTCTGACGACGGGCGACGGCACGGGTTGCCATGCGTGCTCCCTTGCGTAAGTAGGTCGCGGTTGGTTGGCTGCCGGACTCCCTACGGGTGCCCTGCCTCCGATGGAAACAACGACCGGAATCCGGACAGAATTCCCATGGAGTGCATTCAATTTCGTGATCTTGCAGTACCCTGTCGGACCGCCGATGGGGGACGCATGCCGCAGCCGTACACAGAGGTGCAGGTCACACCGGGCGCCGAGCCCGACCTCGGCGCCCTCACGGACCTCTACAACCACTACGTCCGTGAGACGGCGATCACATTCGATACCGCCGTTTTCACGCCCGAGCAGCGCCGCCCGTGGCTGCGCTCTCACCCTGAAGACGGCCCGCACCGCCTTCTGGTTGCTCGCGATGTCCGTTCCGGCCGCATTCTGGGTTATGCGACGAGCAGCCCGTTCCGCGCGAAGGCGGCCTACGCCACCTCGGTGGAGGTCAGCGTGTACTGCGCGCCCGACGCCGGGGGTCTTGGCATCGGCACACTCCTTTACAAGGCCCTCTTCGAGGCCCTGGAGGGCGAGGACGTACACAGGGCGTACGCCGGCATCGCCCGGCCCAACGAAGCCTCCGACCGTCTGCATACCCGCTTCGGCTTCCACCATGTCGGTACGTACCGGGAGGTCGGCCGGAAGTTCGGCCGCTACTGGGACGTGGCCTGGTACGAGAAGGAGCTGGGAACCGCGGACTGAGCGTCGGACTCGGCTTCGGCCCGGCCTCGGCCTCAGCCGAACTGCACCGACCGCTTCGCCAGTCCCATCCAGAAGCCGTCGATCACCTTGCGCTGAGTCCCCAGCTCGCCCTCCGCCGCGCCCATCGTCACGAACAGCGGCGCGAAGTGCTCGGTGCGCGGGTGGGAGAAGAAGCCGCTGCCGACGATCAGTACACCTTCGTCCCGCAGGGGCGCGAGCTTGCGCCCGATGCCCATCAGCCGCCGCGGGTCGAGGGTGGGCATGGAAATCTGGAGTACGGGGATGTCGGCCGCCGGTAGATCTCGACGAGCGGCACGTACGCCCCGTGGTCGAGCCCGCGGTCCGGGAAGTCCTGGACGGGCGCGCCGGGCGCCGCGCAGCAAGCTCTGCTCGTATATGACGCCAACCGCATCTAGTTTAAGTTTCAAGAAGCGGGTCGTAGAGTGGTGAGCATGACGACGGCACCCCGCTGGCTCAGCGAACAGGAACAGCGCACGTGGCGCGCCTACCTCCAGGCAACCACGCTTCTGGAGGACCACCTCGACCGCCAGCTCCAGCGCGACGCGGGCATGCCGCACGTCTACTACGGCCTGCTCGTACAGCTCTCCCAGGCGCCGCAGCGGCGGCTGAGGATGACCGAGCTCGCCCGCATCGCGAAGATCACCCGCTCCCGGCTCTCGCACGCCGTCGCCCGCCTGGAGCGCAACGGCTGGGTGCGCCGCGAGGACTGCCCGTCCGACCGGCGCGGGCAGAACGCCGTACTGACGGACGAGGGGTACGCGGTCCTGAAGCAGACCGCGCCCGGCCATGTCGCCACGGTCCGCCAGGCGATGTTCGACCGGCTCACGCCCGAACAGGTGCGGCAGCTCGGCGAGATCATGCAGGTCATGGCCGAAGGACTCCAGCCGAAGGACACGGAAGCGGACCTGCCCTGGCTCCGCTGAGGCGGCGCCAGGGCAGGCCGGCTGTTCTGTACGCGAAGGTCACCTGTGCCCGAAGGTCACCTGCACCCAAAGGTCACCCGTACCCCAAGGTCAGTGCGCGATGACGGGGATCTTCACCTCGCCCTCGGCGCCCGCGTCCGCGTCCGCACCCCCGCCGGCGATCGTCGTCGTACCCGGACGGCCGGTGTTGATCAGCGTCAGCGCGATCGTCGCGGAGACGACCAGGATGCCGACCGCCCACCAGATGGCGCTCGCGTAGCCGTGCACCATCGCCTGCGCCTGGAGCAGCTGCTCGTTGGTGGCACCGGCGGCGTGCGAGGCGATGTACGCCGTGGTGGCGCTGGCGGCGATGGTGTTCAGCAGCGCCGTACCGATCGCGCCGCCCACCTGCTGCGAGGTGTTGACCATGGCCGAGGCCACGCCCGCGTCACGCGGCTCGATGCCGTGCGTCGCCAGCGACATGGCCGGCATGAACGCCGTACCCATGCCCAGACCCAGCAGCAGCTGCGCGGGCAGGATCAGTCCGGCGTACGACGAACCGATCTCCAGCTGCGTCAGCAGCAGCATGCCGAGCGCCGCGACGAGGAAGCCGGGGCCCATCAGCAGGCGCGGCGGGACCCGCGTCATGAGGCGGGCGCCGATCTGGGTCGAGCCCGTGATCATGCCCGCGATCATCGGCAGGAAGGCGAAGCCGGTCATGACGGGCGAGTAGCCCTTCACGATCTGGAGGTAGTAGGTCAGGAAGAGGAAGAGGCCGAACATCGCGATGACGGCGAGGCCGAGCGAGGCGTAGACACCGCCGCGGTTGCGCTCCATCAGCACGCGCAGCGGCAGCAGCGGCGACTTGACCTTCGACTCGACGACCACGAAGGCGGCGAGCAGCACGGCCGAGGCGATGAACAGGCCGATCGTCGCACCCGCCGCCCAGCCGTCCGACTCGGCGCGCGTGAAGCCGTACACCAGCGCGACCAGACCCAGCGTGGAGAGCACGACGCCCGGAATGTCGAGCGGCGAGCGGTTGCGGCCGCCGGCGGGCTCGCGGATCACGAAGTACGCGCCCGCGGCGGCGACGATCGCGAAGGGGATGTTGACGAAGAAGGTCCAGCGCCAGTTCAGGTACTCGGTGAGGAAGCCGCCCAGGATCAGGCCGACCGCGCCACCGCCACCCGCTATCGCGCCGAAGATGCCGAACGCCTTGGCCCGCTCCCGTACGTCGGTGAACGTCACCGCGAGCAGCGAGAGCGCTGCCGGGGCGAGCAGCGCGCCGAAGGCGCCCTGGAGGGCGCGCGAGCCCAGCATCAGCGCCTCGTTGGTGGCGGCGCCGCCGAGCGCGGAGGCGGCGGCGAAGCCGAGCAGGCCGACGACGAAGGTGCGCTTGCGGCCCCACAGGTCGGCGATGCGCCCGCCGAAGAGCAGCAGGCCGCCGAAGGCCAGGGCGTACGCCGTGATGACCCACTGGCGGTTGGCGTCCGAGATTCCCAGGTCCTGCTGGGCCGACGGCAGCGCGATGTTCACGATCGTCGCGTCGAGCACGACCATCAGCTGGGCGAGGGCGATGAACACCAGCGCTTTCCAGCGGTTGGGGTCAGGGAGGACGGTGTCGGGCGTTTTTGGCATGGAGGTATCCACCTAAGGGTGCGAAGAGGCGAAAAGGTACGTAATTGTGTGGGCCGGGGCGGGAGCCCGGAGAGCGTCACGACTCGCGGCGCAGGTCCTCCAAGGTCGCGGGAGAGCCGGGGAGCACGGAGCGGGCCGGCGCCTCCAGGCCGTCGAGGAAAAGTTGCAGGTGGCGGTGTACGAACTGGTCGAAGTTCATGCAGGCGCTGCCCGGCAGCGGCCGGGTGAGCTGGGAGAGGGCCACCATCAGATCGCCGACGGCCACGTCGTCGCGGAGCCGCCCGGCCTGCCGGGCGCGCGTCATGAGGCGGTCGACGGCCTCTTCGAGGCGCCCCCGCTCGGCGAGGAGTTCGGGGTGGTCCTTGTCGAAGCCGCCGGAGAGCATCGGGCACAGCGCGCCGATACGTTCGTCGGCGGCCGCGTGGACGAAGCGGCGCAGCGCGTCGAACGCGTCGGCCTCTTCGGCGGTCGCCGCTTCCGCCTGGTCCGTGGTGCGGGACATGACGGAGACGACGACGTGGCGGATCAGTTCGTCGCGGTCGGGGAAGTGGCGGTACAGCGTCGCGTTGCCGACGCCCGCGCGGCGGGCGATCTCGTCGAGCGGCACCTCGGGGCCGAACTCCACGAACATCTCGCGCGCGGCCGCGACGATCCGCTCCCGGTTGCGCACGGCGTCGGCACGCGGGCGCGCCGACCGCGTCGTCGGGCGCTGCGCGGCTTCGGTGCGCTGCGCGGTTTCGGTGCGCTGCGCGGTTTCGGTGCGCTGCGCGGTTTCGGTGCGCTGCGCGGTTTCGGTGCGCTGCGCGGTTTCGGTGCGGGTGACGGTGACCACGGCGCTCCCTCCCCTAAGTAATCCTCGTACGTAATCGAGGACCGACCCGAACCGGGGACCGAGTCCCCGCTTCGGCGAACACAGGCGTAAACGGGGAGACCGTCCCCGGTTATTTCCCGAAGTCGCACTTGTGACCCACATCACTGCCGCGCCCGGAAATTCCCACGATCGGGCCACCCAGCGGGCGCCCGGACGGCCCCCGGCACAGGGTGATCGAACGAGAGCAGTCAGGGACGGCCGGCTGCCGCGGACCCGAAGGCGAATCTATGCAGCAGACCCGCCCCCGGATACGCAAGCCCCGCCACATAGTCAGCGTGGCCGCCCTCACCGGCCTCGCTTTCACCTCCCTGACCTCCGCGGACTCCCCGCTGGCGGACGGGTCGAAGGCGTCGGCCGGCCCGGTGGCCGCCGCCGACCAGGCGGTGTCGGTGGCCGACGAAGCCGCCCTCAAGCCGTGCAAAATCTCGGGCACCATGGGCGTACAGATGTCGGAAGGACTGCCGACGCCGCCCGGATTCGCCCGCTCCACGGGCGACGTACGCGCCCTCACCCTCATGATCGATTTCTCCGACGCGCCGGGGAAGAGCCCGGCGCGCGACCGGTTCGAGGAGTTCTTCCCGCAGACGACGAAGTGGTTCGCGACCAGCTCGTACGGGCGGCTGCGCTACCGGCCCGTCACGCCGTTCACCGACTGGGTGCGGATGCCGATGCCCTTCGCGGCGTACGGGATAGACCGCGGCTCACCGTACGAACCCGGCTACCGCAGTCTCGTCGAGGACATCATCGCGAAGACCGACGACCGGGTGAACTACCGCGCGTACGACCTGGTCAACGTCCTGGTGACGCCCAACGCCGGCCCCTCGGCCCTGGACACCGTCCTGTCCGTCACCTTCTCCGGCAACGACGACGCGCCGCGCGCCGACGGTGTCCCGCTCGCCAACACGTCGTTCGTCTACAGCCGCCAGGACGACGGTTCCGGCTCGTACGGCGAGACCGGCTACCGGGTGCTGCCGCACGAGAACGGCCACGTCTTCGGGCTGCCGGACCTCTACACCGTGGACGGCGGGGGCGCGGTCGGGCACTGGGACATCATGTCCGAGGACTGGGGCGCCAACAACGACCTGCTGGGCTGGCACAAGTGGAAGCTGGGGTGGCTCGACAGCGAACAGATCCGCTGCGCGTCCGCGCCCGGCACCAGCGAGCACGTCCTGGCGCCGCTCGCCGCGCGCGGCGGGGGCGACGGCAGAGCGAAGCTGGTGTTCGTACCCCTGACCGAGAAGACGGGATACGCGGTGGAGGTACGCACCCGGGCGGGCAACGACGAGGCCGTCTGCAAGGCGGGCGTCCTGATCTACCGGGTCGACGCCGACGTCGACACGGGCAACGGCCCGGTGACCGTCGCCGACAGCGAGCGCGACAGCGGAGGCTGCACGCGGCGGCCCAATGTGCACGCGGAGCTGTCGGACGCGCCGTTCGGGGAGGGCGAGACGTTCAAGGACCGGCAGTACGGGGTGCGGATCTCGGTGACCGACGAGGACGCGCGCGGCAACTTCCGGGTGCGCGTCACCCGCCGCTGACGAGGAGGCCCGCGGTGGTGCGCAGCTCCCTCTTGAGAACTTTCCCGGTGGCGTTGCGGGGCAGCGGTTCGTCCCGTACGAGCAGATGGGCGGGCACCTTGAACGCGGCGAGGTGCTTGCCGACGTGTGCGCGCAGCTCGTCCGCGCCGGCCGTGGCGCCCGGCCGCAACTGCACGACGGCGGCGACTTCCTCCCCGAGGACGGGGTGCGGGACGCCGAGCACGGCGGCGTCGAGCACGTCCGGATGGTCGTGCAGCACGCTCTCCACTTCGACGCAGTACACGTTCTCGCCGCCGCGGATGACCATGTCCTTGATGCGGTCGACGATGCTGACGCGGCCGTCGCGCACGGTCGCGAGATCCCCGGTCCTGAACCAGCCGCCGTCGGCGAATGCCTGCGAGGTCGCGTCGGGGTCGTTCCAGTACCCCCTGATGAGCGACTGCCCGCGCAGCCACAGCTCACCGACCTCGCCCTCGCCCTCGCCCTCGCCCTCGGGGAGCGGCTGCCCCTGCGGGCCGGCGATGCGCACTTCCACGCCCGGTGCAGGCCGGCCGACACTGCCGGGACACGCGCGGTACGCCGCCCCGAAGTTGGCCAGGACTCCACCGCTGGTCTCGGTGAGCCCGTAGCCGTTGCGCGGCTCGATGCGCTCGCCGTACCGGGCGGTGAGCCGCCCTACGAGCTCGGCGGGCGCGGCGGCCCCGCCGGTGTTGAGCATGGTGAGGCTCGCCAGTTCGTCCCCGGCCGCTTCGGCGGCGTCGAGCAACTGGAGGGCGGTGGCCGGGACACCGGCGTAGTGCGTGACCTTGTGCTCGCGGATCAGCGCGAGCGCCTGCGCGGCGTCCCACTTGCGCATGAGGACGAGGGTGCCGCCGGCCGCCATGACGGAGTACAGGGCGGTGAAAGCGGCGACATGGAAGAAGGGGAACGTCATGAGCGATACGGGGGCTGAACCCTGCCCCGGAACCTGCCCGCGCCCGAGCGCGGAGAGCGCGGCGTGGAACCGGGGGTGGGTGGCGGCGCCGGCCTGGGCGAGGTGGGTGGCGACGGCGCCCTTGGGCCGCCCGGTGGTGCCCGACGTGTAGATGATCGTGGCGTCGTCCTCGGCCCGTACGTCGACATCGGGCGGCCCGAGCAGCGGATCAGCCGCCCGAATCCCTTCGTACGCCTCACCCCACTTCCCGCCGCCCCCATGAAACACAACAACCCGCGGCCGCTCCGGGCGCCCCTCCTGCCCGTCCCGCTGCGCACCCCACCTTCCCGCGAGCCACGCCTCAACCCTCGCCAACCGCTCCCCGTCAACAAGTACGACGCGCGGCGTACAGTCGTCGAGGGCGTACGCGAACTCCGCCTCGGTCCACCAGGCATTCAGCGGCACGGCGACGAGCCCGGCCAACTGGGCGCCCCAGAAGGCGACTTGCCACTCAGGGTGATTACGCATGGCGATAACGGCGCGATCTCCGGGAGCAAGCCCGTACTCCTCGACAAACCGCCGGGCCAAAGCTGAAGCAGCGGCAAAGAACTCGCCGTACGTATAAGTCCCGCTCTCCGCCACGAGAAAAGCCTGATCCCCGTACGCCCAGACCGCCTCGACAAACTCCCGCAGCGTCCGCGGCCCACCGGCATACAGCGGACTCCCGTCCTCCGCACGCACGACTTCGAAGGGCGCCCCGGGGGCGGTCAGCGCGGCTTCGGCGGCGCGCAACGGATCACTGTTCGGCACGAAAGAACCTCTCCAAGCGCTTGCTCAGCCCCCTGGACGCTACGCCCGCCCCCACCCCCGGTCAAGGTCGATGCATGGCCCACCTTTCTCCCGCCCCCCACCACGACCCCACCGCCACCACACCGCAGAACCCATTCCCACACCGGCCCCCCGACCCGGTACGCTAACCCTCGGCCCACACCACCGGGCCACGCCTCCGTAGCTCAGGGGATAGAGCACCGCTCTCCTAAAGCGGGTGTCGCAGGTTCGAATCCTGCCGGGGGCACCGAGAAACACCAGGTCAGAGGCCCTGTCGTCCGAGTGGGCGGCAGGGCCTCCGGTCTCGCAGCACATATATGGCACACATGGGTGCGCGCGGAGGGTGGGGAGCAGCAGACGATGCCCGCGAAGGACGAGCTGGCCCGGCGCCGGCACCAAAACCTCGTCGACCGCCTGGAGTCGCTGATGAGGGCTGGCCTCAAGCCGCAGTACCAGGGCTATTACGGACAACTGATCCTGGGCGCCGACCACCTCGCGGAGATGGGCGAGCTGAAAGACGTCCGGCGTGCAGCCCGAGAGGCGGGCCGCCGTCTCGGCTGGCAGCCCACAACGACGCTCGTGGGCGGTCGACTCTTCGTGCTCGACGAGCGGGAGGTGCCCGAGGAGATCGAGCAGCTTGCAGAGAAGGCTGCGGCCGAAGCGATGGACCAGGCTTGGCGGGAGCATCGGTGAGCCTGGCCGCCCTGTCTCACTCCGCCATCGTGCTGGCCGAGATCGATCAGCATCGCTGCCTCACAGGCCACGCCACTTGCGGATGACCCAAATCCGCTCGCAAGGGTCATAGCCTGGATTGCTGTCCAGTCGCCTAAGGCGTTCAAACTGGTCACGGGTTGCCTGGGCCAGGTCCCCGGTGCTCATGCGCTGCCACTCGTCTGCGACTGGCCACCGGTGAAGTTGAGCACGGATCCCGCCCCGCCATTCGCTCCAGGTGTCGCGGCTGACCCACCCAATCGCCCGGAGGGTCATCTCGTCTTCACAAAGGCGCAGATAGAGGCGAGCCACGCGGCGGGCTTCGTCAGATGTTCTTCGCGGACGCTGGTTGACCAAGGCTTCCGCGGGAAGCAGATCGAGAAGGTGCCAGTAACGGCCGATGTAGTCGTCTTCGATCTGCTTGACGCGGGCCTTCACGGTGCTTCGGAGCGAGCCGATGAATGCTACGAACCCGACCCCGACCGCTCCAAGAGACGCCCATCTGGCGATGTCCATGCACCCTCCACTGTCCCGACGAGCCAATGGTCGCGCACGGGATCCTGCTAGGCCCTGGACGCGGGCCATGAGCAGGGCGATGTCGTCCTCGCCGTGGCTGGTGCGCGACCTAGGGCGTGTCTGATGGGTCGGGATCCTGTTGGGTCGGCTTCTTAGGAGGTAGCTGCGACCGGGCCAGAAGGGCAAGTTGAGGGGTAACAGATGGTTCGTCCGTTACCCCTCACTTGCCGAGCGCGGTGGGCCGGTCAGGTGCTGGCCTTCTCTTCAGGCAGAGGGTCTACGGCCCCGGGTGGGGGGCCAGCCTTTGCCAGCAGCTCGAAGTCCGTGTCGGGCGCGGGGGCCTGCCAGACCTGGTGCTGTGCCTCGGCGAGGTCCAGTTCGCCCGTTGGCCCACCTCCGGATCCCTGTGGGAATGCTGCCCAGTAGTAGCTGGGGATGTTCATGTCCATGTCTTGCCCGGTGCCGACGACGCTGCCGTCTGCGCGGACCAGGTTGAGTTCGTGGTGGTCGCACCACAGGGCGCCCGCTGAATTCGGGGCGATCGCGATGCCGCGCCTGAGTGTCTTGCTCTCGAAGATGCTCAGGGAGGTCCTGGACTCGTAGCCCATCTCCAGAGAGATGCTGATTTCGGTCCTGGCCTCGGCGAAACCGAGAGAGACGCCACCGCTGGTGGTCACCGAGATGCCAGTCTTGACGCTGAAGGCTTCCGACTTCTCCTTGGTCACGCCCGTGGTCACCTCCTCTTCCGGCGTCTGGGTCTGCGAGGTGGTGTTGTGGCCGTGCACGATCAGCGTGAACCGGCGCTTGCGCCGCACCTTGTAGAAGGGGGAGTTCGTGTACTGCCAGGCCGCGTCGCGGTCGGGGTCCTTGACCATGGTGTGCGGGACGGTCAGGACACGGTCGGTGATCTGCTCGGTGGCCGGTGGCCTGGCATAGCTTGTCAGCTGTGGGGTGCTGGGGCCAGGGTTGGTTTCCACCACGGCTGGCAGGTCCAGTACCCAGCACACCTCGTTCGGCGAAGGGGTGTTGTAGTGCTGGACGTAGGTGAAGCCGCCGACCGGGACGATCAGACGCTCTCCGTCGTTGTCGAACAGCGGCGGCGCGTCGATCGACCACAGGGCGATGTCGTCGCCGCTCGACCCGGACCCGCGGTCGTTCCACACCTCATGGCCGATCTCGGCCGGGCGGACATAGTTCCGTCCGTCGAGCGTCTTGCGGACGCAGGAGACGGCATTGAGCGGCGGCTTGTCCCGCCCGGGCCAGAACAGGTCGCTCAGTACCACGTAGCCGGGCGGCGGAATCGGACGCCAGATCGTGCCGTAGAACTTCGACCCGGTCCCCCTGTCGTTCCACAGGAACCGGTAGTCCACCGGCGCCTTGAGCATCTGCCCGCCGGCTGCGGCCTCGTCCAGGAACAGGTAGTTGAACCGCCCGTGCGGGTCGTGGAAGTCCTTGACGACCAGGTTCCCGACTGCCGGTGGACGGGCAGTGGAAGAGAAACGGCCGGGCCTCCAGAAGGCGATGTCGTTCTTGAACTTCGACCCGGTGTCCTTGTCGTTCCATGCGAACGAAAACTGGTTCGCGAAGGACAGTTGAAGGGCTCCGTACTTCACCGCGGTATCGACCATGCAGTACACCTCCGGGCATCGGAACGTGCTGAGGTAGTCGCCTGTGCCCGCTGCGCCGAAGCCCAGCGAAGGCGATCACCAGAGATTAGAGCGCATGAGCACAGCGTGATAGGGCGAGAATCTGCCATGGCCACAAGCGGGCAAGCCCGTCACGAGCGGGGCCACAGCCTCACAGCCGCAACAGTCACGGTGCCGTGGAAGACAAAGGCTCGCTTGCCGAACCCGGTGGCCACGGCCCGGAAGGACTTCAGCCGATTGATCAGGCGCTCGACCTCGTTCCTGCGGGCATAGTGCATCGGGGTGAAACCGGCGGGCCTGCGGCCGTTGCTGCCACGACGTCGTCGATGAGCCCGCTGGTCACGGCGCTCGGGAATGGTGTGCTTGACCTGACGGCGGCGCAGGTAACGTCGGTTGCGGCGGGAACTGTATGCTTTGTCGCCGCTGACGTGGTCTGGTCGAGTGCGCGGGTGCCCCCCCGCAGTGCCGGAAGACACGTACACGCTCCAATACGGGGATCATCTGCGGGCCATCGCCGTACTGGCCTGGCGTCACCAGCAAAGACAGGGGCCGCAGCCCGCCCTCACCAACCAAGTGAATTTTCGTGCTCAAGCCCCCGCGTGAGCGCCCCAGAGCCTCATCTGACCGGTGCTGAACGGGCCAGCTGCGCCCGCCACGCACCCGTGGAGGCTCCTTGCGAGCACCAGCGGCATGCTGATGTGCCCGGCAGACAGTGGAATCCACACTCACCATGGACCAGTCAATGCGGCCCTGCTGGTCGGCATCGGCCCGCACACTCCGAAAGATCCTCTGCCAAGTGCCATCCGCTGACCAGCGCCGATGCCGGTCGTAACAGGTCTGCCAGCTTCCAAACCGACCCGGAAGGTCCCGCCACGGGATACCGGTCCGCAGGCGGAACAAGATCCCGTTGATGACCTGCCGGTGATCCTTCCACCGCCCGCCCCGGCCGACGCTCTTCGGTAAGTGCGGCTCAAGTCGCGCCCATTCTGTATCGGTGAGATCTCCCCGCCCCACACTGCTCTGAACGATCGGCTGCCCGGATTGTCACCGACCCACCAAACAGGCTCTAGTGCTCTGACTGCATAGGTTCGCCGGGTTGGCGGCGTCGGTGCCCGGACCGACTGGACTCGGTCGTTCAACCGGTTCTCCCAGTGGGTCGGCTTCGGCAACCGCGGCGTCATCGCCGACAACGACCCCGTCGATCAGGAGAAGGCGATGAAATGCAACGCACTGCTCACGAACGCGGTGATCTTCCACAGCGCCCTGGACATCGCCGAGATCGTCCGCCATCTGCTGGAGGAGGGCTGGACGATCGAGTGGGAGGACCTGGCGCATATCTCGCTCGCCGTACCTGACCGAGCACATCAACTGGTTCGGCGAGTACAGCACGCACGAGCTGGGTATCCAGCCGCAGGCGTACGACCCGAACCTGGACGTGGACTTCGCCCCGTTGCGCGAGACGGACCCGGCCGCGGCCGGCTTCGGCACGGCCGCCTGAACGGCCGGGGACTGCTCGGCACCATGATGTCCATGGACGATGTGCGCGATGTCCTCACCGAGGACGGGATCAACGATCTGCTCGAAGGCGACCGCGACGCCGGATGGGACGCTGACGACGAGTACGAGTGGGTGCGGTGAACACGACCAGGCGCCCGGGCGGTCGCGCTTCCCGCCCGGGCGCCTTGACAACAGTTGGTGTTCGGGCCCGGGGTAAGCCTGCGAATCTGCGTCTTGTTCGTATGGTGAGGCGAGCTGGTACCCCCTTGATTTCTGGAGGATGTTGACATGAGCGACAAGCACAACCCCAAGCCGACCGAGGCACCCTCAAACACGAAGCCACAGCCGAAGCCGGCCACCGTAACGCTGGGCGCCCGCGGGGGCACCACCGTGCTGGTTGCCGTCGGCGGGAACACGATCCCGGCCACCCTGACCGTCGTGGACGCCAGCGGCACCCCGGTCGCCATCTACACCGCCGGACCCGCAGGACCGCAGATCACCACGAGGAACATGGTCCTGACGACGAACGATGGCCAGCCCGTTGACAACAACCAGAACGCGCTGACCATGGGCCCGGACGGCCCCACCCTGCTGGAGGACTTCCAGTTCGTCGAGAAGTAGATACACCCGTCCGGGCGGATCTATTGACGGCGGTTGGAGCATCGGTACAGCCGTTGGCGCTGAGAACGATCATGGTCCGGGCGGCACGAGTGCACTGACCCGGTTCTCGTACTCGCGTCGGGCCTTGCGCTGGGCCGGGACCGCCGGGACGCCCTGGCCGCCGTCGAGAGGCAGACAGCGGGCAAGGAGCTGACGGTGCACGGCAGGAACGGCGGTGACGCGCAGCGTGTAGCCCTGGCCGAGCCGCACGGTTACTCCCTGGTCGAGCACGGCACGCTCGACGGGCTCCAGGTCAGCGGCGTGGAGGAAGTCGGCGACCTTGCCCGGCATGTCGCCCGGCGACCCTATGTGGTCACAGCACTAGCAAGCCCGTCTGCGCCACTGGCTTGCGCTCAGCCAACGGCGCAGGATCGGGCTGTCATGCACTCGGCGCGACAGCCCGGCAGGCGAGGTCCTTCCCCATCACGCGGCAGCGTCTTCGAGGACGGCCACAGTCGCGGCAGCCTTGCGCGCTTTCTTTTCTGCCTTCTCCAGCTTGGCCTTGGCCTTGGCCAGTTGCCTGGAGCGGCGCTTGTGCATCTTCTTCGAGACCTCGTCGAGGCGGTCCGGGAAGAGGTGGCCATACGTGTCCAGCGTCAGGGTCGCGGACTTGTGGCCGAGCATGGTCTGGACGACGTTGACGTCCGCTCCGCTGGCGATGGCGAGCGAGGCGGCCGTATGCCGCAGCTTGTGCGGGGTGAGCTTGAGGTGGCCAAGGCCCGCCTTGGTGACCGCCGGCGCGAAGAACCGCTGGCGGAAGTTGCGCGCCCGCAGCGGTCCGCCCTGCGGAGCGGTGAACAGCAGCTCCCCCTCCCCTCGCCCCTCGACGTGGTGCTTCAGCTCCTCGGCGAGGAACCGAGGGATCGGGACGGATCGGCGCTCGTGGTTCTTCGGCGAGTCGAGGTAGAGCTTGCCGTTGTCCTCGACGTACGCCTCAACGATGTGCGCCCGGCAGGCATCGAGGTCGACGCGCCCCACCTTCAGCGCGGACGCCTCGCCCCAGCGCAGCCCCGTGTAGGCCAGCAGCAGGATGAAAACCCGGTACGCTCCCGCCGCGTCGGCGAGCGCTTCGGCCTGGAGGTCGTCAAGGTAGACGTGGTCAGCCGGTACCGGCTTTGGCAAGGGAACGCCGGATGCCGGGTTGAACGCCAGGCGACGGGACTTGACGGCGAAGCCGAGTACCCGACTGAGGACGACATACGCCTTGCGCACCGAGCGTGCGCTGAGCTTTCTTCCTCCCGCAGCCTCACCCGACAGCATGTCCGCCAACCATTCGGCGATGTCCTCGAAACGGATGCGGTCAAGCGGCGTGGTGCCCCACTTGGGGATCACATGGACGTCGAGAACGCCTCGATAGCGGTTGCGAGTTGATCGCTTGAGGTGGACCTGCGCAGCCAGCCAGGACTCCGCCACCTCGGCGAACTTCACCCGTGCCGCAGCCGGGTCGCGGTAGGTGCCATCGGCGATCCGGGACTCCACCCTCGTCCGCTCGGCTTCGGCATCGACCTTTCGGGTCAGGGTCTTCATCTTGGGTTTGCCGTCCGGGTCATACCAGCGCACGCGGTAGCGCCCAGGAGGGGTGCGGCCTACCTGCTTGGCCGCTGCCACAGCTCGCACGTACGCCGCATGCCCAATGCGGTCCTCTATCCAGACGCGCGCCATCAGACCCCTTCCGCGACGCCGCCGGACACGGCGGTCGAGAAGTCGACCGAGGAAGGCCGCAGCAGCGCCAGCGGCGAGACGCCGAGAGCGTTGGCGATGGCGACGAGGTCGTCCACGTCGCAACGGCGACGACCACGTTCGGTGCGGCTCACGACGTTGTTGGTCATCGGGCGGCCCAGCGCAGTGCAGCGCTCGGCGAGCTGCCGCTGGGTGAGGCGGCACGCCACACGGGCTGCCTCGATATTGCGAGCGGTGCCGATTCCGGCCGGTCCGATTTCGATTGGGTAAGTAGCCATGACGGATATCTGTAACTCGAAATCGGCGTCCATGGCAATAGTTAGTTCTAGAACTCTACAGAACTCGCAGGCGCACGGGACCTCGGCGGGAATGGGCGGTTCGGTGTATCGCAAATCGCGTGGTATGGTCCCCGCCGCTTAAGCGGCGGGGCATTGGCAGGCGCCGCAGCAGGCTTGTGGCCTGCCACTTCCCTGAGACGGATCACTGAGCACGTACGCGGATTTTTCGAGCGCGAACCGGACGGGCCAGCGAACTTTTTGGTCAACCGGCGATTCGCTCTTACAGTTATGCCCTCTTCGGTTGCCCCGCCATTCGGGGCTGCTGCGGAATGCCCAGAGAGGCATGTGGACAGAGCTCGAAGCGTGTGGCTTTCTTACCCATGCCCGTCACCCGAAACTGATATGGAGTGCACTTGCCCAACGGATTCCCTCGCCCTGCCACGGTCGCCGAGCGCGGCGCGCTCGCCACGCCCGCTGAGATCGCGGCCTACCTCGGGGTGCCGGTGAAGACCCTCTACCAGTGGAAGTACCGGGGTATCGGCCCGAAGGTTCACAAGGTCGGTCGGCACCTGCGCTACCGCTGGCGCGAGGTCGACGCCTGGCTCGACCAGCAGACCTCGTACGACCTGACGGCATGACTCACGGGGAAACAGAGCGGCCCCTCGGCGCGCCAACGCCAGGGGTCGGAGATTCCCCTACGCATCGCCCATCCCTGAACGATTGAGCCGGTGAGGGGCGGACCTAGCCCGTCCTGCCCCTCACCAGAGAGGAACGTCTATGGAGGACTCTACGTCCCCCGCCGCATCGAACGCATCCCCCAAGGTCGTCTGGCCTGCCCCTGCGGTCCCCGGCCAGGGGATCCCCTGGCGCAACGGGGGCCGGGCGGAGTCACGCCCCGCCGCCTCGGGGACCGCGGACCAGTCGCACAGTGCTGTTGGTCCGCATGCGCCGGAAGGCAGGGGCCGGTCCGCCAGCGAGACGCGGACCAACCTTCCGGTCGCGGACCGGATATCACCCGGCGCGGAATACGCGCAGGTCAGCGGCGTGCGGACCGGACCAAACGACGCGGACCACGCCGGTCCGGGCGGACCAGAGGTCGCCTTGCGCCCGGACCAGTCGCCTGGTTCCGGCGGGAGCGGACCGGAAGTCGGGGACCAGGTGGAGACTTCCGGTCAGCCGGTCCCCGAACGCGGTCCCCGAATTCCGGACGAGCGGACCACGTTCCGGGCAGATGGTGGGGACCGGGGTCCCCACGAGTCTGCGGGGACCGTGGTCCCCGACGCCGGGTCGGGGACCGGGGACCGGGAAGGCCCCAGCGTCGAGGCGGACGCAGACGGGGCCGCGCTGCTGGATGAGCTGCGGGCGGCGGTCGGCCGGTACGTAGTGCTGCCGAACCAGGAAGCCCTGACGGCGGTCACCTTGTGGGTGGCGGCCTCTCACATCCAGCCCGCCCTTCAGCACGCGCCGCGTCTGGCGGTGGTGGGGCCGACGAAGGGGTGCGGCAAGTCCCGTGTCCTGGACGTGCTGCACGAGACCGTGCACCAGCCGATGATGACGGTGAACACCTCACCGGCAGTGGTCTTCCGTGTCATCGGCAAGAACCCGCCGACGCTGCTGGTGGACGAGGCCGACACCATCTTCGGCCCCAAGGCGGGCGAGAAGGAGGATCTGCGCGGCCTGCTGAACGCCGGGCACCAGCGCAACCGGCCCGCCTGGCGCATCTCCGGACCGGAGCACAAGCCCACCGCGTTCCCCACCTTCGCCATGGCAGCCCTCGCCGGCATCGGCGACCTGCCCGACACGATCATGGACCGGGCGGTCGTCATCCGCATGCAGAAGCGCAAGCCGGGCGAGCGGATCACCCCGTTCCGCTCGCGGTACTCCGTGCCGGAACTGCACGCGGTGCGCGACCGGCTGACCGCGTGGCTAACCCCGCTGCGGAGTGCCGCTGCGGCCTACGTGCCGAAGATGCCGGTCGAGGACCGGGCTGCGGACACCTGGGAGCCGCTGGTCATCGTCGCCGACCTGGCCGGCGGCCACTGGCCCGCGCAGGCGCGTGCGGCCTGCTTGGCGATGACGCGGCACGAGGTCGTCCAGGATGAGCAGACGAGCCTGAAGACGCGGCTGCTGCGGGACATCCGCCGCGTCTTCGAGCAGGAGGGCAACAAGGAGGCCCTGCGTACGCAGGATGTGCTCGCGGCGCTGGTCCAGGACGCCGAGGCGCCGTGGGCGGAGTACGGGACCAAGGGCCTGAACGCCCACCACCTGGCCAACCTGCTGAGGGACTTCGGCATCAGTCCGGGCAACCAGCGCTTCGAGAACGGCAGGCAGGCAAAGGCGTACGCCCGCAACCAGTTCCTCGACGCCTGGGCGCGCTACTGCCCCGGCCCCGCCCAGACGGTCCCCGCACCCGGGCACGAGTTCACGCCCGCGCCGCCCGCACACGGCAAGCCGCCCGCTGCCCCGACCGGCACGCTGCCCATCGGCCCGCCCGGCGGCATCACCGGCCCCAACCGAGCCCGCTGACCCACCTTCCCCTGGGTCCGTCTCCCTCCGTAACGATCGTCCCCGCGCAGGTCAGCGCGGGGACGATCTTCCTTGCCAATACGGATCACTCCGTACCTGCGCATCTGGCCGTACCTGTGCTGACCAGCCACGCAACGGACGTGACGGACGTGACGTCGCCCTGCCCACACGCCACTGGAGCACCACCCATGCCCGACAACCACGCCACCAACACCACGTTTACCCACCGCCGCAGGGGTCTGTTCGGCCTGGCCCGACGATCAGCAGCAAGCTGGAGCGAACGAGCCTCTAACGAGGCTTCGTCCGCGCTTGCCCCCGCCCCAGGGGTGGCGGGGGAAGAGGCCGGGCGCCAGGGGGCGCCCGAGCCTGGGGTGGGAATGCCCGAGCCCAGCCCCCCGCCCGTTGCCGCCTGCCCCGCCCCGCCCGCCGAGCCGCCCGCCGATGCCCGACCGCCCGCCGATGCCCAGCCGCCCGTCGAGCAGCTTTCGTGGCGCGAGATCGATGCCCCCGTGCTGCCCGCGCTGATGAACCGCAAGCGCACTACCGAGAAGCGCGACCAGGAAAAGACCATCCGCTTCACCCCGACCGCAGTCCGCGTCATCGCCAAGGAGGCCGAGCGGCGTGGTCAGAAGTTCGCCGGGTTCGTCGGCGACGCCGCGCTCGCCGTCGCCCTCGGCAAGGCGGGCATGGCCGGCAGCCCGGAGGACGATCCGATCCGCCCGCTGATCGAGGCCATGGAGGCACACACCATCGCGTTGAACCGCGTCGGCCGCAACCTCAACCAGATCACCGGGGCCATCCACCGGGGCGCGATCCCCGAGCACGCGCACGTCGTGCTGGACCACGTCGACCAGGCAGTCCAGCGCAGCTACCGGCTGATCGACCAGCTCGTGGCGGAGGGCACTGCGCATGGTGCCTGACGTCTCCACCGGCTCCGACACACGCGGACTGATCGTCTACCTCTTCGGCCCCGGCCGCCGCGACGAGCACACCGACCCGCACATCGTCGCCGCCTGGGACATGGCCGGCGCCCCCGACCCCGGCCGCGACCCTGAGGCCACCTACACCCAGCTCGCCAGGCGCCTAGACCACCACGTCGACCTGCGGACCCGCGAACTGGGCGGCCACAAACCGCCGCAGCACGTGTGGCACTGTCCGGTCCGCACCGCACCCGGCGACCGCTACCTCACCGACACCGAGTGGGCAGAAGTCGCCCGCCGCATCGTGGCCGCCACAGGCATCGCGCCCGAGGGCGACGAGAAAGCATGCCGGTGGATCGCGGTACGGCACGCCGACGACCACATCCACATCATGGCCACCACCGTTCGCGCTGACGGGCGCCGCCCCCGCACCCACCGCGACGGCCAGCGGGCACAGCAGGAGTGCCGCAAGATCGAAGCCGAATTCGGACTGCGCCGCCTGAAGTCCGGCGACCTCACCGCACCGCCCACACCGACCGGCGCCGAGCGCGCCAAGGCCCAGCGCCAGGGCCAGCAGGTCACCGCCCGCCAGTGGCTGCGCGAACAGGCATACGCCGTGGCTGCCGCCGTACGCACCGTGGAGGATTACTTCACCGTCCTGCAGTCCTTGGGCATCCAGGTCAAGACCCGCATCGGCCCCGAGACCGGCGACGTAATCGGCTACAGCCTCGCCGCCCCCGGCGACACCGCCCAAGACGAACCGGTCTGGTACGGCGGCTCTAAACTCGCCCCCGACCTGTCCATCAACCGCCTCCGCGAACGCCTTCCCACCCAGAATGTGGCCGACCGCCCGCAGCATGTGGCGGACCCCGACGAGGCATGGCGGCACACCACCAGCGCCCTGCACACCGCCCACACCATCCTTAACTCCGGCGACGAAGCCGCCGCCCAGGGCCACCTGGCCGCCTTCGGCGACGCCCTGTACAACGTGGCGAGCGCCACCTCCGGCCCGCATCGGGCGGAACTGCATGCGGCAGCGCGGGCGTTCGACCGCGCGCGCCGCTCGACGGTCCGCGCCGATCACCAGGCCGCCACCGCCCTGCGCGAGGCCGCCAAGGAGCTCGCCTACGCCTCCCATGAGCCGGGCGGCCTCGCCATCGCCCTGGTCTTCGCCGCCCTCCACCTGGCGCGCGCCGCCGCGAAGTGGCACGAGCAACGCGGCCACCAGCAGCAGGTCGCAGCAGCCGAGGAAGCCTTCCGCCACCTGCAGGCCGGCTACCAGCGGGCCGCCAAGCCGGTCCTGGCAGACCTCGCCCGACGCGCTCCCCGCGCCACAACCATCCGCCGCTACGAGGACGATCTTCGTGCGGCCATCCCCGACCACGCCGACCGCATCCTCACCGACCCGTCCTGGATCGCCCTGACCACCACCCTCGCCCGCGCCGAAACCGCCGGCCACAACCCCCGCCGCTTCCTGGCCGAAGTCGTCGCCCACCGAGAACTCGACACCGCAGAACACCCCGCCGAGGTCCTCAACTGGCGCATCACCACCCAGCCCAACAAGCGAGCACGGGCCGCACGCAGGCGACCCATCGGCGCCACGTCCTCGCAGCCCTCTGCGTCGACACCTTCAGCTACGGCCGTGAGGACGACGCAGCCTGAGGAACGCGGGCGGCACGGTAGCCGTCCCGAAACGGGACACGCAAGGCCGCGGAGTTAGGCGGTGTCGGCGCACGTCATGGGTTCCATCTGGCGGCTGCTCGGGCGGAGGGGCGCTTCGCTGTCCACTGGCGACGGACGGCCGGGGTGCCCCTTCGCTCTTCAGCCTGCTTGGCGGCGGGCGCGCACCATGGCCATGAGAACCGGCGAATCAGGTGAGGGCTGGGACTGCCCTATGTCCTTGTACCCCCATGACTCGTAGAGGCCGTGGACCTTTCCGTCGCCGGCCAGGGGGTTGACCATAAGGGTCACTTGCTCCTCGGCGCGATGTGCGAGGAGGGAGTCGTGGATGCGCCGTGAGGCTCCTGTCTTGCGCCACGGCACTCGGACCATCAGTTCCTTGATGGCCAGGGTGGAGGGCTGGGTGATGGCTTCGGACAGTGGGTGGTTGATCCGCTTCCACCAGCGATCGTCATGCTCGATACGGTTGGCGTAGATGTAGCCGACAGCTTCCTCTCCGTCATACCCGACGACAGCTTCCCAGCCTGGTTCCGTGGCATGGCGAGCCAGGCGCTCGCCGTACCGTTCGACGGAGTAGTGAGGGTCGTGGAGACGGTCGGCTCGAACCTCGGCGTAGATCCCGATCAACGTGTCCCAGACCGCTTCCACCTCAGAGAAGTGTCGGAGTTCGATGCCCGCTGTCTTCACGAGGCGTCCCTTCGAAAGTCATGGATGTATTGGTCCCAAGTCTCGGCTGCCTTGCTGTGCAGCGCTGCGGAGCGGAGCTTGTCGCCGAATTCGTTGAGCATTCGAGCCACCCGAGGGTGTGAGCTGCTGGCGCCGCTGGTGATGGTCATGGCGGTCGAGACAGCGGGTTCCAGGTCTCCCTGCCCAAGCTGGGCGTGCGCGAGCCGGGCGGTGGCAATAGCCCGGCTTCGCTGCATGTGGGGACGGAGCAGCGCGATACTCCGGTGAGCGTGTGCTTCGGCCCGTGCGTAGTCGCCGAGGCCGAGGTGTGCGGTGAGGGCAAGACTTTCGATTTCGGCCTGATCGAAGAAGGCCGTCATCCATGTGGGCCGCTCGATGTCGGGTTCCGCGCGCCCGTAGGCGGCCTGGGCCTTGTCGATAGATCGCCTCACGGCGATGCGGTCACCGGTCAGGCCGAAGATCGCCGCATGGCGTGCGTGCCCCAGCGAGGCAAAGAGCGGGTCGCGTCTGGTGATGGGGAGGGTGCGTGCCACGTCGTTGGCGGCCAGGGCGTCGATGGGACGGCCGAGGTGCCGATAGAGGCTGCCGGCATGGGACCAGATGCGGAATTGGATGGCAGGATCTCCGGACATCGCGGCGAGGCTGGACGCGCGGTCGAGATAGCGCTGCGCCTCATTGAACCGGCGGCCGTCGATCGCTGCCCATAGGGCGCTGGAGGTGAACGACGCGGCGCACGTGTAGATGCTGCTCCGCACTCTCTGGCTGGTAGCTCCCCGCTGGAGTAGCGACAGCGCTTCGCCTGCCAGGGCAGAGGCTTGGGTCTCGATGCTCACGCGCCCGCCGTACCGATGGTCCTGGGCGACGATCGCAGCAAACTTTGCCTCAAGGCGGGCCACGTCGCTGTGGCCAACGCGCTTGGGGGAGGCGAGGGCTGGTGCGGCAACGGCTGCCGTGGTGCCTGCGGCCGAAGTGATGAAGGTGCGACGCCGCACGGGGTCCTCCTGCGGAGCTGCGGTGCGTGGTGGGCTGAACCCTAAGTCCTCAGTCGGGCACCCGAAAACCCTCTCAAGCGCGGCACAGTTGCGTCCGATAGGCCGCTTGGTTTTGCCCCCCAGCAGGTTGCGGACGGTACGCGCCGAGACATCCCCCGGTTTCCCGGTGATCTCCTGGAGGGCCTGGTTCATCCGACGTGCCAACTCTTCCTGCGTGAGACCAAGTTCCTCCATCCGGCGTCTCAGGATGGCGTTCGCTCCCATGAACCGAACGTAGCCGCACCAGTACATCCCGCACCAGAGCGGGAGTAATGCGAACGCAAAGTTTTCCGGTCGGTGCCGCCTGAACGGAACACACTCCTTCCTGTTTCTCAGCATCCCTCGGTCGTTGACTGGTCCGAGTCGCCAGGCAGCCTGCCCTCCCACGGCACTCCAGCCCGGCGACACGGAGGAGAGCAACCGACCCCGCCCCGAGGGGTCGGCTGCTCCACCATCCCCGGAGGGAAGACCTCGTGACCATGATCGCGACAAGGCCCAACGCCACCGGTTCCCCTGGCTACAGCGAGACGCTGCCGTGTGAGGCGGAATCCGCGAGCCAAGCTCGGCTGCTGGTCAGCGCCGCCCTGCACACGTGGCAGCTCAGCCACCTGATCGATGACGGGCAGCTCATCGTTTCCGAGCTGGTAGCGAACGCTGTGCAGCACAGTCACTGCCACAGCGTGCGCGTCAGCGTGGAACGCCCCGCAGGGGGCCGAGTCCGGGTGGCCGTATCCGACAAGTCTCGGACCAAGCCTGCTGCCGCAACGCCGAACACGGACGAGGAAGCCGGCCGCGGCCTGCTCCTCGTTGACAGCGTGGCGGACAACTGGGGCGTCGACTACCGCGCCTGGGGCAAGGTCGTCTGGGCCGATCTCCGCACCGAGGGGAGCGCTTGATGGCCAGGCACGCCAAGCGGCGGGTGTCCTTCTCCATCGTTCCCCGCGGCCTCGCGCTTCGCGGGTCCGCCGACCGCCGTGAGACCGGCTCCGCATGGGGGCACGCCCTGCCCGAGCGCGGATTCGCCGTGTCAGAGGAGGTGCAGCCGGACACGGACCTCCTCCTGCGGTTTCTCGACGCGATGCGGCGCCAGCAGGTCCAGGACCGGGGCAGCGAGCCGGCGACGCCCATCACGGCCGAGGCCATCCAGCAGACGGCGGACTACGTGCTCAGCAGCCACCTGGACAAGGCTGAGGATGGCGAGCTTAACGCGACCGTACTCACGCTTCAGGGCTACCTCTCCGCCCTCGCACAGGAGGCGGAGGCGCAGTTGGACACGGGCCGCGCCGTCGTCCGCGAGATGGTCAACCGAGCTCGGACCCTTGCCGACGAAGAATGCCAGCCGTCCCGGAAGAGCGCCAGGCACGCGGCCCAGACGGCTCGTGACCTCCTGGCTCTGTTGGCGCGTGAAGGCTGGAAAGCCTCCCCGGCGGACTCGAAGGAGCCGCTCAGTGCCTAGGAAGATGCTCTCCAAGCCAACCGTGACGCCATTCGTCGTTGCCTACGACGACGAACAGGGCGGGCCAGAGAACGACCTGATCATTCACTTCACTCCGGAGCCACGACTCGCGTACAGGGTGCCGCAGCCCGGCGAGCGCGACCGAGGAGGAGTGCTCTGGGCGCGCGTTGAGCGCACTTCCCGCAAGGGAAGGCCGCTCTACAACCTCATGAACGCCGACCGTCAGCGCGAATGCATGTACGACTTGCTCTGCCAGGTGTGCTCAGAGCCCGCGAGCCGCAACGAGGACGGCTGGCTCTTCCTGGACTGGCGCATGCCGCAGGACCCGCCGACGTGGCCGGAAGGTTCGCTCACGAACATGCCCCCGGTGTGCGCGGGGTGCGCGCGGGTGGCGGTCGAGCAGTGCCCGCACTCTGACCGCTTCGTTCCACTGCGCGTCAAGCTGCCTCGGCTCTGGGGCGTGTCCGGGGTCGCCTACCAGTGGACCGGAACCGGATGGCGGACCGACGGCACGATCCCGTGGCTGAAGTACGGAGACGACCGCCTGCGCACCGTGCTGGCCTCCCAGCTCATTCGGGAGCTGCGCAAGGTCACCGTCGTAGACCTCCCCTGAGCCGCCCCTGTTCGGGAGGCGCAGATCTACACCCCACAGAAATGAGGAACAGGAAGCCATGTCGGAGTTCTGGAGCCTGCGCCGCATCCGCACCTACCTGGCCATGCAGAGACTCTTCGAGCCCTATGACGCCGTTGACGCCATGGTCGAGCAAATGGGCGGCGCCGACATGCCGGCCGAGCGCACGTGCCTGCGGATTTCCGCCTTCGGGTTCCGGGCGCAGGCCGAAGGCAAGTCTGGGTTCGCCGCCCTGAAGGTCATCCGCGAGCAGAACCCGGCCGTGGTCCACGCCCTCTACACCTACCTGGCCGTGATGGGCGTGCTCATGGCACTGACCCTCGGCGTCTTCCTGCCGAAGTAACGACGACTTCCGCCACCGGCGGGGACTTCCCGAGGCGCCGGTACCCATCACGGCCGGCAGCCCAACCGATGGCGGGTGCCCGCTCCGTAGTGACGGACGGGCCACCCCGAGCCCAGCCGGGCACGGGCACGACGACAAAAGGAGGTCACGCGATGCGCGCGATCACCGAGACGACCGAGACGGAAAAGCCCGACGTCGTCGAGAGCGACATCGAGATCGCCGAGGAGCCGGGGGAAAACGGCGCCGCCGACGACGAGGGCGACGGCGACACCGCCGAGCCGCTCGGCGCGTACGCGGTGCTCCTCGCGTAACAGCACCGATAGCGCCAACTCCATCAGTCCACCCGAACCGACTCTGAGGAGCTTTCGTGACCACTTCCGCTGAACAGCTCATCCCCGCCCGCCCTTGGGGTGTCGGCCGACTCGCGCCGTACCCGACCACCGTTCGCCGCCCGCACGCCACGGTCACCATCGACCCCGGCACGCAGACCGGCGTGTACCGCGACCGTCTCGGCCAGGTGGTCGAGATGGGTCGGCACGGCACCAGCTCCGGCACCGAGACCTCCACGACCACGAACTCCGACTCCGCGCCCGACCAGGGCCACGACCAGGACAGCCAGCAGGACTGATGAACGCGACCGAGAAGAGGCCGGTCCTGGTGGTCACCGAAGCGGACGACATCACCGCCGACATGGTGATCGCCGAACTGAACCGGCGAGGTGTGCCGGTGGTCAGGTTCAATCCCGCCGACATCGGCGGGGAGCTGACGGTCTCGGCTCGGTTCGGCACCTGCCCGGCCCCTGTGGCCGGGCAGGTCCGTACCCCGTCGAGAACCACCGACCTGTCCCGATTACGGGCGGTGTACTGGCGCCGGCCCGTCTGGCCCGCCTTCCAGCACCTGGGCGACGACGATGCGCGGTTCGCGGCTGCTCAGGTCCGCTACGGGCTGGGAGGCACGCTGTACGCCCTCGACGGTCCGCTGTGGGTCAACCATCCACTCCGCAACGCAGCCGCCGACTACAAGCCCGCTCAGCTCGCCCTCGCTCAGCGCCTCGGTCTTACGGTCCCGCCGACGCTCGTGACCAACGATCCGGTCGAGGCACGCGTGTTCATCACGGCCCACGGACAGGTGATCTACAAGACGCTGCGGTGGACCCCGTACGAGCGAGATGGCGTTCCGGTGACCGGCTGGGCGGAACCGGTCACGGCCGCCGAGATCGACGACAGCGTGCGCGTGACGCCGCACTTGTTCCAGGCCCGCGTGGACAAGGTTGCCGACGTACGGGTGCTGGTGGTCGGCCGGCGGGTGTTCGCCGTACGGATCGACTCCGGCCTGCTGGACTGGCGCAAGGACTACTCCGCCCTTTCCTACACCGTGGTAGACCTGCCCGACCTCGTGGCCAAGGCCCTCCTTGCCTATCTGGACCACTTCCGGCTGGTGTCCGGGAGCTTTGACCTCGCCGTGGACCGGGCGGGTGACTACTGGTGGCTGGAGCTGAATCCGAATGGCCAATGGGGGTGGCTGGAGGAGAACACCGGACTCAAGATGTCCGCCGCATTCGCTGACCTGCTGACACAAGGAGAATCCCCATGACCGATACCGCGCGCGAGCGGCGTGCCCTGGCCGACCGGCTGGAGAAGGCCGGCGTCCTCAAGACACCCCAGTGGCGAGCCGCGGTGGAGGCTGTACCCCGCGAACTCTTCCTGAACCCCGGCGTCTTCCTTCCCGTGGACGGCGGCCGATGGCGGCCGGTCACCGCTGTAGGAGCCGACCCGGCGGAGTGGGCACAGATCGCCTACAGCGACCAGTCCCTGACCACCCAGCTCGACGGACACCTGACCGCCGACCAGACCACGGATCTCGTCGCGGGCTCGCCCACCTCTTCCTCCACCACTCCGGTCACCGTCGTCGACATGATCGAGCACCTCGACGTGGAGGACGGGCACCGCGTCCTGGAGATCGGCACAGGCACCGGATACTCCTCCGCGCTGATGTGCCACCGCCTCGGCGAAGACAACGTCACGACGATCGAGGTGGACACGGCCGTGGCGGCCCGTGCAGATGCCGCGCTGGAAACGGCCGGGTTCTCGACCTGGACGGTGACCGGGGACGGGCTTCTCGGACACCCGCGCCGCGCTCCGTATGACCGAGTGATCGCCACCTGCGCCGTCCGCCGCATCCCCTACACCTGGATCAGGCAGACCAGGCCCGGCGGGACCATCCTGGCCACCGTCGGCGGCGCGTGGTCCTACGGCACCGGCCTCGCGAAGGTCACCGTCGGCGAGGACGGCACCGCCGCGGGCCGGATCATCGGCCGCTCCTCGTTCATGCAGGCACGCTCGCAAGCCGTGGTGCCGGTGACCGGCGACCTGTCCGCCCGCACCGCCTACGCCGACAATGTCCGGGAGGCGAGGGTGGCGCCCTCCATGCTGGAGGAGTGGATGCCCGCCTTCCTCGCCCAGCTCGCTGCCCCCAGCGCACAGTTCGTCCGCGCAACGACGAACGACGGCGCCCAGCTCCTGTACGTCTTCGATCCCGAGCGCGAGTCCTTCGCCGAGTTCACCTCTGACGGCGACAACTGGACCGTCCGGCAGGGTGGCCCCGTGGCCCTATGGGACGACATCGAGCAAGCGCTCACCGCATGGCAGGACGCGGGAAGCCCCGACATCACCGCCGTACAGCTCCACATCACCGCCAAAGCCCACACGTACTGGATCGGCGACACCCCAGCACTGCGCTGGCAGCACCCCCTCGCCTGACCATCGGCGCCGAAGAGGGCCGCTACCCTCCTGAGAGAGCAACCGCCGAGCCATAGGGAAGCGCGATGAACGACGAGCCGCTGTCCAACTGGGCGGAGCGCCGTGACGCGAAGATCGGCCGACTGCGCGCCACGCCGGTCACCAACAGCGAAGGCCCGAAGGGCTCCCACGTGAATCCCGATGCGCCCCGCGCCATCGAGAGGTGGAACGGCCATGCGTGGGAGCTGCACACCATCGCGTCGAACCTCGCAGAAGCACAGCGCATCCTCCACCCGGACACTACGGAAAGCTCCCCCGCTCCGGGGTCGGCACCCAATCCCCTCGGCCCAGGAACCGGCAAGCACCGCAAGCCCCAAGCGCCACGATCCGACCACCACTGACCTTAGAGGGCGGTTCGTGACCTGATATCCGTTTAACCATCAGGCGACGACAGAACCTGCCAAAGACTCACGAACCGCCCTGTCAAGGCCGTTTTCGAGGCACTGCGTTGAGCCTCCCCCAGGGCGTACGGGGGCTCGACAACAACTTCACCGCCTTGTACACCCGCAAGTTGATCGAGGACTACCCACACTGGGCTTCCGCTTTCGAGCTGCACCGCCGCCGCACTGCCTGACCTACCCCCGCCGAGGGCCCGTCCCGAGCTGGACGGTCTCTGCGGTCCGCCGCCTGATACGGCGGCATGAACGGCGCAGTGCGCGGGGAATCTTGAGTCCCACACGCCCGGTGACGCTCTGTGCGTGATCGCGTATGTTTGGTGTTCGTGAGGGCTGCGGACGGCAGCCCGGAAGGCAGGAGGAATGCCCATGCCTCGTATCGCACTCACGGTCGGCTCCCTGGTGGCGGCGGGAATGCTGGTCTTCGCGGTCCCGGGCTCCGCCGTCGCGGCCGATGGAATGCTCATCATCAACGACACCGCGTACGAATGGCCCAGCGGCTGCTACGACTCGGACCGCCGGCCCCTGAGCGTCTCCAACCACACGGACACAGTCGCGTACATGTACTCAGGGTCGGCCTGTAGCGGCGAGGTCACCGAGGTCATCCTTCCCGCGGAGTCGACCGTCTCTGAGTTTGGCAACAGCGTACTCATCGCCTGACGCCTCCGGACGGCCCTGCGCCCATACCTGACCGCCAGTCGGGTCGCGGCCCCACGGGCTGTCGCACCCGGTGGGCGGGGTGATGGGAGGGTCGCACCCGGTGGGACGGCGCTGAGTGCGCCCCTGGCTGCCGGGGCCCGGCACACCTGACAGGGCGGTTCGTGAGTCTTTGGCAGGTCGGAACCGCTGCGGCACGTCAGCATAGGCGTCCGGCCTCAAGTTACGGCGCAGTTGATGCACCGTCAGGCATCTGGCCCAGCGGAACGGATTCAGCACACATGAGGACGGGAAACCCCGTGAACACGTGAGAACTACAGAGGGGTATCTTCCCAGGTCAAGCGTGCCGCACGCTGCATTTGCGCAGGTCACAGCCCTGCCCTGGGAAAACTCCTAAAGCGGGTGTCGCAGGTTCGAATCCTGCCGGGGGCACAGTGCCTGACCAGGCACGGAGCTTCGAACAGCCCCTCGGAGTGATCTCCGAGGGGCTGTTTTCGTGTGTGCGGGGACGTAACGCTAGGCGACATCCTGGTTACGGGGTTTTCTACCGACCCCACGGGGGCGTCGGCGGCCTCCTGCTCGAACTGGGGCATCAGCGAGGTGTAGGTGTCCGTGTGGCTCGCGATCACCGCAACCGGAGAAGTGACCGCTCACCTCGCGGCGGGAAGTACCTCCAAGGTCACCTGGATCAGTCTGGATGGCGCCGCCTGCCGTCTGGACGCACCCGACGAGGTTGACTGAGTCGAGCCCGTCACCGCCCGACAGCGGTCTGGCTGGCCCTCCATTCAGGAGCCTCGGGCGTGTCCTGGAACTCCAGGAGGTGCTGTCCGGCGAGCCGCTGCAGGGCGGCGCGTACGTCTGCCGGTGTGACGTAGAAGAACTCCCGGCGTAGGTTTACCCGGTTGACGCGGCGGGACTCGAACTCCTGGTGCAGGCGGCGTTCCAGGCCGACGGCGTCCTCACTGAAGATCAGGGCGTGTACGTCGAAGCGGAAGGGGACGGACGCGTCCCCGAGTTCGATGACGCGGTCCATGGGATCGAGGCGCCGGGTCATACCGATCTTGACCATGCGTTCGCCGAACGCTCCGACGTTGGAGATAACGTAGACGTATCCGGCCCGGATGTTGGCCTCGCGGGCCTCGACCGTCTCCAGTTCGGCGCCCAACTCGGCGAGTTTTTCTTCAAGTTCGGCGATGGCGGCCTCATCGCCGGTGCCGGAGCGCAGGCGGCGCAGGGCGCCCTCGTAGTGGCTGCGTTCCTTCTCCAGCCGCTGCCGCTCGCGCTCGATCTCACGCTGCAGGCGCTCCTCCTCGCGCTGCTGGGCTCGTAGCTCTCGCTGCTCCTCCCGCTCGGTCTCCTTCCTCACCAGGTAGTCCGCCGTCAGCTCCAACTCCTGGACCCGCAGCTGGTGGTAGTCATCGCCGATGCGGATCTGCATGGTGGCGCCGAGCCGGGCGATCGACTCCCGCGTCTTGCCGAGCCGGTCGATCAGCGAGTCGAGCCGGTGCGGCTTCATGCCGCGCACTGCGTTGTCCGCCTCGGCGTTGTACGCGCGCAGCATCAGCTTGGAGAAGTCACGGACCATCTTGCGGCCCTTGGCAGCTGAGCCGTCCACCATCCAGTACTGGTTCCCGAGCACTGCCCGATCGTCCCTCGCCAACTGCTTGTAGCGGGCCTTGAGACTGTCGAGCCGGTCCTTGTAGGCGAGCGCGTCGGCGAGCGGATGGCGGTACTCGTAAATGCCGGCCTCTTGCAGCATCCGCGTCTCATCGGTGAGCACCAGATGCCGGCGCGCGGCCGTGAGGCGCTGTTCGGCCTCCGCCGTCTGGCGAGCCATGTCGTCGGCTTGGCGGCGCACGTCAACCAGGGACTGCGCGGCGCTCTCGGCGGCGTGCTCTATCTTCTCGTCGAGGAGAGCGTCGATCCGTCCGATCTCTTGGAGCTTCTCCTCATGCGCGCGGCGCAGTCGCTGCTGTTCGGCGGCTATCTGAGCGCTGTCGGCTCCGATGAGACGACTCAATTGCTCCGTCAGGTGACGGTTGTCTTCCTGTAGTCCGCGTACCTGTGTTTCCATCAGCGCCAGCTCGCCCGCCAGACGCGCCGCCTCGGACTCCGCTTGCTTACGGCGCCGGCCGAACAGACCCCCACCTGTGGCCGGGACCGTCGCCTGGGGACCGTAGGGGGACTGCTGAGGAACGGGTGCGCTCGGCTGCGGCACGGCCCCTTCCAGGATCCAGATCTGCCAGCCTGGGGGTGTGGGCCATGCGGGATCCGGTTCCCAGCCCGGTGGCGGGCTCCACCCCTCCGGCGGGGCGGGCCAGGTGGGCGGCGGGTTGAACCGGTAGGTCATGGGGCAACGACTCCTGTCGCGAGGGCGAGAGACGGCCGGCGTAACCCCGATGCCGTCCGGCAGCCAGCGGGCCGAGTCGAACGTACTCGGCCTTGTGGACCTTCGTCCTGCCATCTCCTGTTTTTGGCCCTCCTGGCAGCAGATCCGACGAGGTGGGTGAGCCGCAGGGAGCCGTTAGACTCCGGCCGCTGTCAGGACGGCCCTCCGCCGGCAGCGAAGTGCCCTTCGTCCTCGAGGGACCGGTCCGGCGCCCCCGGGCACGGCCGACCGCCCCTGACGCACCGGGTGACGGTGAAGCGAAGGTGGCCACCCCTCTGTCCGCGGACAAGTTCCTGTCCGTTCTCAAGAACGCACGACTTGGCGTTGTCGAACACGGATCCTGGCGCGCCCACAACCGCGACCAGCACGGCAACTGGGGCCCCGTGAACGTGGTGATGATCCACCACACGGGCGCGTACTCCTCCGCGTCTTGTGCCTCCCCCTGGCCACGCCGCGCGCGCCCGCGACCTGTGGCACGAGGTCGCCCCCCTGCAGTCGGCCCGGAACGGATTCAGCACACATAAGGCCGGGAAACCCTGGGAACCTGCAAGAACCACCGAGACATGTTTCTCCAGGTCAAACGCGGTCATGGCGGAGTTTCCCCAGGTCACGACCTTGATCAGAGAAAACGGGTGTCGCAGGTTCGAATCCTGCCGGGGGCACAGCACTAAGGGCCAGTTCAGAGGGTGAATTTCTCGAACTGGCCCTTCGCTTTGGTTGTGGCCATGTCACGCGCGCCCAGGCGGAGATGCAGACAGCGCGGCGGCGCCGGCCGGATGTCGGCACCACTGCCCCTCCATGCCTACGGTTCGCGCCCCGCGTCGAACGTCCACCCGGAGGCTGCTGCAAAGCCCAAGCTGGAAAGATCCAACACCGTGGCAGATCATCGACGGCTGCCTCGCCGGGACCGGCCTGATCCGTTACGAGATCACGGATTTCAAAGTAGGTGAACTCGGGACTTATCGGCCATCCCTGGTCACCGATCGGCCGCTGCCCGATAACTTTTTGACCGGTGTACATCAGGCCATCTACATTCCGCGCTGGCTTGTTCTTTCGGACCGGCCCCCACCGCTCGTCCCTGGGGGGACCCATGCACTGGTACATCGACGTCCTCAAGAAGTACGCCGCATTCAGCGGGCGCGCCCGCCGCCAGGAATACTGGATGTTCACGCTCATCAGCTTGATCATCTATATCGCGCTGATGGCCATCGACATCAGCCTCCTTGGCACCGGCGTCATCGCCGTGATCTACGAGCTCGCCGTCCTGCTCCCTAGCCTCGCAGTCAGCGTCCGTCGCCTCCACGACACGGGACGCTCCGGCTGGTGGCTGCTCATCGCCCTGGTCCCGCTGGTGGGAGCTATCGTCCTGCTGGTCTTCCTGGCCAGCGACGGCAAGCCGGAGGAGAATGAGCACGGCCCGAACCCGAAGCTGGCCGCTGCGGCTGCCTGACATTCGCCCGCTCACGGTGGCCCCTCAACCCAGGAGGCTGACGGGCCACCGTTGCTGACCGTTCTCATGAGAGTTCCATCAACTGCAGTCCGCGCCAGATCGGGCGGGGAGTCACGGGGAGCCCCGGTGACCGGCAGGGACGGCAGCAGACATCCACCGAAGCCGTCATGCGGCAGGTCACGGCCCAACTGGCCCCACCTCGCTCCTAAAGCGGCTGCCGCAGGTTCGAATCCTGCCGGGGCACAACGCATTGCCGCTCTGACCTGGGGATCCCCCAGGGAGGCGCTCCATTCGGCCTCGGGCTCCTCGTCCGGGGCCATTTGCGTTAGCGGGCAGGGAGTTGATCCCCGCACAACTCCGCATCATCCCGCACGGGCTCCGGGCCTGACTTCTCCGCGCCTCGGGCTCCGGCTCGGATTCTGGGGCGGTGTCCTCGAAGGTGGCGCGTGGGCACGCGGTACGAGCCGGGCTACTGCCGCACCGATGGATCACCCCCGATGGCCGCGAGAAGGCCATCGCAGACCTAGGGGTATTGATCCTCGTCCACTGTCGGTGCTGTGCTCTGGACAACGCACGACTCTTCGGAGGTGCGGCCTGGTTCCGATGACTCCCCCGCACCTTGAGACGACGCTGCTCGAACTCGCCGTGCCGGACTACGTCGTTCGCTTGGATCAGGCGAGGCGGCGCCCGCTGGGGCGCCATGGGCGGCGACGGGGAAGAGACGAGCGAGAGCGTCAGGAGGGCCGTCTCGCGATCACGGACAGAGCCACGCCGACGCAGTGCGCGAGTGGTGACTGACCCGGCGTTGTGGAGGCGTGGGTGGGTGTTTACAGTGGGCCGCTCATTCGCTCGCCGTGTCGTGTATCCGGCGGGTGCGTCTTCATACTCTGGGGAGATTCATGCGCAAGCGCGCAATCTTCGCTGTACTCACCGCTGCCGCCGCACTGGGTGGACTTACCGTCCCCGCGGCGTACGCGGACGAGACCGTCGGTGACATCCAGATCACCGGCGTCGCCGTCAACGGCGGCAAGAACATAGTCGTCGGCACCGCCGACACCACAATCACCGCTTCGGTGACCGCCACCGACCCCTCGGGCATCTGGGACGCCGACTTCTACCTGTGGCGCGGCTCCGATCCCGACAACCCCGACGGTTTCATTACGCCCGACCAGGACACCACTCCGGCCGACTGCGTCGCCGCCGGCTCGACCACCTCGACCTGCTCGAAGACGTTCACCTTCGAGCCCGACTGGTGGCTCACCAACGCCGACGCCGGGACGTGGAAGGTTGGTGTCGAGGTGTGGGCCGAGGACGACAGCCGGGCCATCAGGGACGCCTACACGACCACCCGCGTACAGCGGCACTCCACGCTGACCGTCAACGCGGGGCCTGAGCCGGTGGCCAGCGGGAAGACGCTCACCGTGACCGGCAAGCTGTCCCGCGCGAACTGGGACACCGGCGCTTACGCGGGCTACACCGCCCAGCCGGTCAAGCTTCAGTTCCGCAAGGCCGGCACCAGTACGTACAGCACCGTCAAGACCGTGAACACCTCCAGCACCGGTGGGCTCACGACCACCGTCACCGCGTCCACGGACGGTTACTGGCGTTGGAGCTTCGCCGGTACGACGACCACCCCGGCCGTCTCGGCAGCCGGCGACTACGTCGACGTGCAGTAGGAGTAGGAGTAGGAGTAGGGGACTGGCGGCCCTGCGTCCCGCGTCTTGGCGCCGGGCGCAGGGCGGGCTGTCAGTGGTGGGTGGCAGTCTTGCGTACATGAATGCCGACACATTTGGCGGACGTCCGATCCCGCCCATGAACGCCGACGAACGGACCACACTGGAAGGCTGGCTCGAGTTTCAACGGGCCACGCTCGTCATGAAGTGCGAGGGCTTGGACGACCGGCGGTTACGGGAGGCCTCTGTCGCGCCCTCGTCCATGACGCTGCTCGGGCTTGTCCAGCACATGGCCGAGGTCGAACGCGACTGGTTCCAGCGGGTGGTCGGGGGTCTGGACGTCCCGGTGGTGTACGGCGAGGGCGACGGCACGGGCGGCGATGGGGCCGACAGGGGGTTCGGGCTCGTCGAGGGGCGGGGCATCGACGACGCGCTGCGGGTCTGGCGGGGCGAGATCGCGCGTGGTCGTGAGATCAGTGCCGGGCGGGCACTGACAGAGACGGTGCAGTACCGCGGCCAGGAGATAAGCCTCCGCTGGATCTACGTGCACCTGATCGAGGAATACGCCCGGCACAACGGCCACGCGGACCTCCTGCGGGAGCGCATCGACGGCACGTCGGGGGTCTGAGGCATCGGTTGGGGAGTGGGTGGGTGGGTGAGTTGGCGGCTGGGGTAGTGGCTGGGGGCGGCTGGGGGGGTTACTCGCGGCAGGTCAGTTTCATCTGGGCTGCCGCGTGGTGGGCGCCGACCAAGTCGGCGTCGCCCCAGTCACGGCCCCGGTCGAGCAGTTGTACCGCGAGCCGGCCGTCCCTGACCTCGTAGCTTCCGACCGACACCAGGCTGCCCCGGTGGACGGTCTGGCGTACGGCGAAGGCGGCGTACGCCGACTCTTTGTCGTCGGGGTCGGCGAGCAGCCGGTAGAACGTGGGGTTGCCCGACACGTCGGTGTCCCGGTGGGTCTTGGGTACGTACACGGACAGCGCGCACTCGTCGAAGTTGTCGCCGACCCGCCAGGACCAGGTCGCGGAGTTGTCGCGGTCCTTGTCGGGAGAGCCCGACATGGGGACGGCGGAGAAGCGTCCGTCGCAGGAACCGTCATCCCAGCCGCCGGACTTGACCGTGTACCAGCCCGCGTCGCCGTTCTCGAACCTGCCTGACTCCTCGTAGTGGCCGGAGGAGCAACCGGGTCCCGCCCATGCCGTGTAGGAGGGGTGCGGATGCTGGACGGGCGGCGGCTTCTTGGGGGCCTTCGGTTCCTTCTCCGAGGGGCGGGGCGTGGCGGCCGGGCTGCTCCGGTCCCGGCTCGGGGCCGGCTTCGCCGTGCCCGGCGGCGCGGCCGGAGTGCCGGGCGGTCCGGTCGGGCCGATCCGGGTCGGTACTCCGCGGGCCAGGTCGTCCGCGTTGCCCGCCGGGCCGCCCGACGTACCGCCGTCGCTGTCGCCGTCCGTGTCGGCCAGCAGCGTGGCCGACGTGACGAGCACCGCCAGTGCGACGACAACTGCCGTCACCAGCAGCGCCTTCCGGGCGCGGGAAAGTGTGGACAGCCGGCCCGCCACGGTCTCGCGGGCGACCCAGGAACCGCTCGCCACCCGGCCGTCACCCGCGACTGCCCCGCAGACCGGGCAGCCCATGCCCGGCAGCGCTGCCCTTTGTCCGCCACCGCACCGTTCGCACACCATGAGGACCTTCTCGCGCCCGAGCTTATGAGCCTGTGGAGCCTGTGGAGCTTGCGGAGGCCTGTGGAGGTCCGTGGAGGCCTGTGGAGCTTGTGGATCATCCTCGACAGTCGGCCAGTGGTTTAAGGCACCAACTATGCATGAGGTCACCGGCGCGGGACACGGGTTGCGCGGTATTCAGCCCCGCGCCCCGCACCGCTCCTCAGTCGTCCTCCGGATCGGTTGCCGCATCGCCGCCCACATCCACCCAGTCGTCACCGTCCCGGCCCCGTGGCTGCAGTTCCACCAGGATGCGGTGGGTCCTGTCGTTCGCCGTCGTCCTGCCCGCGTCCGCCGTGACCACCCCGATGCGTAGCCCGCCCTTGCCGCCGGTCTCGCGGCGGACCTGGACCGTGAATTCCAGGCTCACCTTGTCCACCCGGAAGCGCAGCCCACTCTCCCTGCCCCGGCGCTGAGACTCCTCCAGTTCGGCTCGTACCTGGCTGATCACGTCCGCCAGTTCCACACCCTGCGCCGCGTCGTCCATGTTCAAGTTGCTCACATCCCCCCGCTGCAGCCGAGGCCCCATTGTCACCTACCGCGACTATGCTGGTACAGCATGGGGGCATCGATCAGTGAGACCAACTTCCGTACTGATCAAGAGAATTGGCGCGCCCGGCTGCGCATGGGCGACCCGCGCGGCCAGGTGCTCGGGGCCGGTGTGCTGCTCGGCGACGGACTCGTGCTGACCTGCGCCCATGTCATCAGGATCGCCGGGACCGACGACCACCATCCGTTCGTGATCGTCGAGTTCCCCGGCTCCGGCGGCGGCGATCCGGCCGGTCTGCGCGCCACCGTCGTACCGAAGCACTGGGTGCCCCGCGCCGACGACCACAGCGGTGATCTGGCACTCCTCCAGCTCGCCGGGCCGCCACCCGTCACCTCGAACGTCACCCTCCACCGGCAGCCGCCCATCTGGAACCGCCGGGTCCACTTCGCCGGTTACCCCTCGCGCATCAGCGGCGGCAAGTGGGCCGAGGCGCTCATCAAGGGCCACGGCGGACCCGGCGACGAGTGGGTGCAGATCGATCCGGTCACGGAAGCCGACACCCTCATGCGGCGCTTCAGCGGCGCCGGAGTCGTCGACAACCGCACCGGCCGCGTCATCGGAATCGTCGTCAGCAAGCTCGACTCCGAACGCGAGGGCGCGCACTACCGGCACGGTTACATGATCCCGACCGGCACGATCGTCAAGCACCTCGACCTCGTGCGCGAGCGCTTCGTCAGCGGCCGGCCCCCGGTCCCGGCCACCCTCACAGCCGACCCCGCCACCCTCGCCGCCCACCCCGCCACTCTCGCCGCCGGTCCGGCAACCCTCGCCGCCGGTCCCACCGCCCTCGACGGCGGTCCGGCCCCGCTCGACGGCGGTCTCGACGACAGCCCCGACGACAGCCCCGACGACAGTCCCGACCAGGCAGCGGCCCTCACCACCAGCCCCGGCCGCCCCACCCACCCGGGCCTCGCCGACGAAACCCCCCGCCCCACCCCCCGGACCTTCCCCGACCGCGGGTTCGCCCGCTGGCTCACCCGCTGGCTGGCGGGTGAGGAAGACCTGGCCGACGTGGAGATCACGTTCGTACGGGACGAGGACCAGGCCGCCGCCCTCGCGCTGCTCACCACCCTCACCCTCGCCGACCGCGAGCGCTCTCCCCGCACCTCCGTCACGGCCTCCTGCCCCGACGGCGCCGGCACCACCCCCCGCGCGGGCAGCCTCGACCTGGCCGTCGACGTCCGCGACAAGACGCCCGCGCAGATCGCCCAGGAGATCGCCGAGGGCATGGCGCTCGACGGCCCCGGCCTGCTGCCGATGCCCGCGCGCATCGCGGCCGACGCCCTGCCGCTGACCACCGTGGCCCGCGGTGTGGACGACGCCCTGCAGCCGCTGGAGACGGTCGAGCTGCTGCACACGCTTGTACGGCGCGGCGGGCGTCTCCTGCTCGTGTTCCGGCAGCTCGAATCGCCCGCCCTGGACCGTACGTACGAACTCCTCCTCGATCCGACCCGCCCCCAGCGCTGGCTGGAGCGCGTCGGCCGCCGCATCGGCGCTCTCGCCCGTACGGAAGAACTCGCGCGGGAGTTACGCCGGCGAGCGGCCACCTGCGTCAGTCCCCTCCCGCCCGTCCCCCGGTACGCCCCGGACCTGGAGCTCAAGGCGGCCCGCCTCGAAGCCGATCCGCGGCAGGGCACGACCGGCTTCCTCGTCAAGCTGTCGTACGTCGAAAGGACCGCGGAGACCGCCCTCCTGGAGGCGGAGGCCGCCCACCGGGTGCTGACCCGGCAGCTCGCCCGCCACCAGGACCTGCGCGGCCTCCTCGACGGTCACCAGGCGCGCCTCGCCGCCCATGGAATCACCGAGGCGGCTGCGTCCCTGCACCAGGAGGCGCAGCGGCTGCTGACCGGCGGGCCGTGCGAGCTCAGGGTGGCGGAGGCGGCGGTCGACCGGTTCGTACAGGAGGCCCGCAAGGCGCTCGCGACCCGCACGGAGGGGGACAGATGAGACCGTGTCCGCACCCCGGCTGCACCGGACAGGTCACCGAAACCGGGTTCTGCGATCTCACGGGCCTGCCCGTCGACGCCGAGGCGGAGACGGCGGCGGAGGCCGGGACCGGGGCTGGGGCCGGGGCTGGGGCCGGGGCCGGGGCCGGGGCCGGGGCCGGGGCCGGGGCGGCGCAGCGAAGCGCCGCCGGCAGCGCCCAGTTCGTCCTGTCCGACGCGGGCGACCGCCTCATGGACCTCCCCGTCGTCGAGGTCCCCGACCCCGCCCTCCTCGTCGAGCCCGTCGAGGACCGGTCCTCCTCCCACGTCATGCGGTGCGGCAACCCCGACTGCGGGGAGCTCATCGGCGTAGTGACGGCAGAGGGGCGCTGCAGCTGCGGTACGCCGTACGCGCTCCAGCCCCAGCTCTCCCGCGACGACTTACTCGCCGACCAGTACCAGGTCGTCGGGCCCATCGCGCACGGCGGCCTCGGCTGGGTCTATCTCGCCGAGGACGCCCAGCTCTACAACCGGCCGGTCGCCCTCAAGGGCCTGCGCAACCAGCACAGTTCGCTGGCCCGCGAGGTCGCGCTGCGCGAGCGCCGGCACCTCACCGACCTCAACCACAAGGACATCATCCGCGTCATCAACTACGCGACGCACCGCCCCACCGGCACCGACTACATCGTGATGGAGTTCGCCGGCGGCATGGCGCTGCACCAGATCGCGGAGCGGATCGCGCGCGACGAGGAGCCGTTCGCGGGGCCGCGCGTGCACGAGTTCATCGTCAGTTACGGGATCCGGATCCTCGACGCGCTCGGTTATCTGCACACGCACGAGCGCAAGGTGTACGGCGACATGAAGCCGGACAACGTCATGCACTGCGGCGACGGCATCAAGATCATCGATGTGGGCGGGGTGCGAGAGTTCGGCGCGCCCGGACCGTACACCGACGATTACAAGGGCCCTGAGGTCGAGCAGGACGGCCGGGCGTACCCCCAGTCCGACCTCTACAGCGTCGGCATGACCCTGCGCGAGCTCGCCGACTCCGCGCACCACCCGGCCCCCGGCCTCGGCGCCGAGTCGCTGCACCGCGCGCTCGCCCGCGCCACGGACGACGAGCCGCGCAAACGGTTCGCCACGGCCGCCGAGATGTCGCTCCAGTTGCGCGGTGTCATCCGCGAACTGCGTTCCCTGCGGCTCGGTACGGAGACCTTCGAGCCGTCCCGTCTCTTCGACCCGGCGTCGGCCGCGCTCGACGGCGGTCTCGGCCAGGCCCCCGCCCTCGACACCTGGGCGTACGGCACCCACCGCCTCCCCCTCAACGCCGCCCGGCCGTCTCCCCACGAGGTCGCGGCGGGCCTTCCCGTGCCGAAGGCCGACCCCGACGACCCCCACGCGGCCTCCCTGGCCCGCATCTCGTACGACGCACCGGGCCTGCTGCAACTGCTTGCGGACTGGAAGCCGTCGCCGGAGCTGCACCTCCTGCGCTGCCGCCTGCACCTGGGCCTGGCCCGCCGGGAGTTCGCCCGCCGTACCGGGGGACGCGTCCACCACCACAAGCGGGCTCGCGCCGAACTCGCCCTCGCCACCGACCTGGTGGGCACCATGGCTCCGCACGACTGGCGCCTGCGCTGGCACACCGGGCTGCTGCACCTCGACGACGACCGGATCGCCGACGCCCGCGAGGAGTTCGACCTCGTCTACGACTCGCTCCCCGGCGAGTACGCCCCGAAGCTCGCCCTCGGCTACTGCCACGAACGGCTCGGCGCACCGGACCGCGCCAGGGACTACTACGAGGCGGTGTGGCTGCGCAACCACTCCCTGGGCAGCGCGGCCTTCGGGCTGGCGCGGATCCATCTCGCGCGGGAGGAGCGGGACAAGGCCCTGGATATCCTGGAGCAGGTGCCCAAGGACTCCCGGCACCGCACCGCCGCGCGGACCGCGATCGTACGGATCCTGGCGGGCCGGCGGCCCCCGGACGGCTCACCGCCACCCCTGGAGTCCCTCGTCACCGCGCTCGCCCGCGTCACGCAACTGCGGGAGGAGGAGGGGCTGACCGACCGGCACGCGGTGCTGCGGCTGGAGACGCACATCAGGGAGGTCGTCCTCGACTGGGTCCTCGGGCCGCCCGGCGGCCCGGACGCCGGCGCCAGTGCGCGGCGGCTGGAGCGACTGCGCGAACGCGTCCAGGACCAGGAACTCAGCGAGGACAGACTGCGCGGACGCCTGGAGGAGGCGTACCGGAGCCTCTCCCAGCAGGCCGGCGACGTGCGGGCGCACGCGCTGCTCGACCTGGCCAACGGGATTCGGCCACTGCGCTGGACACACAAGGAGCACGCATGGCTCAGGACGGCACAGCAGATCCGCAGGACGAGAGAAACGCGGAAGGCGCCCCAGGAGCGTCAGCGGCGGGAACCGTCTCCCTCGAAGTGAGCCAGCAGCCCTACGTCTCGGCGGACCGCGGGGCTGAGGGCGGGACGCGCATGTGCGCGGTGGTGACCGTGACGGTGGACCCGGGCGCCGGACAGGACGGGGCGCCGCTCCCGTCGTCCCCGGCCAGGGCCGAGGTGCTGCTGCTCGACTGCTCCGCCTCCATGGGCTACCCGCGCGAGAAGCTGTGGGCCGCCCAGGACGCGGCGGCGGAGGCGGTACGCGCGCTGCCCGACGGCACGTACTTCGCGATCGTCGCCGGACGCCACACCGCGGAGCCGGTCTACCCGAAGGGCCTCCGCCAGTCGGCGGCTCTCGTACGTGCCGACGCCACCACCCGCATGGAGGCCCAGGACGCCATCGAACGCCTGGTGCCGGGCGGTGGCACGGCGATCGGCACCTGGCTCGCGCTCGCCCGTGAGCTCTTCGGGCGCCGCCCCGGACCCGCCATCCGGCATGCGCTGCTGCTCAGCGACGGCCGTAACGAACACGAGCGACCGGACGCGCTTGCCGCCGAACTCACGGCCTGCGCAGGGCTGTTCACCTGTGACGCGATCGGGATCGGCGAGGACTGGGACCCCGACGAGCTCCAGCTCGTCGCCGACAGCCTCGACGGCAGGGCCGACGCCGTACGCGACCTCGACGCGCTGCCCGGCGAGTTCCGCTCCGTCACCGCCGAGTCGGCGGGCCGGTACCTCACCGGCCTGCGGCTGCGCCTCACCCACCGACCGGGCAGCATCCCGCTGACCGTCCAGCAGGTCCACCCCACGCGCCGCGACCTGCTGCCCGAGCGCGTGACGGCGGGCGAGCGGTGCCTGGAGTTCCGTACGCCGCCGTGGGGTGACGAGACCCGCGAGTACCTGGTGTGCGTCGCCGCTTCCCGTACGCCGCAGGAGCCCGTCGACCGGGCGCTGTGGCTGGCCGACCTGAAGGTGGTGCGGGAGCCGTCGCACGACGGGGCCGCGCCGCCGCCGCGGCTTCCGCCGGCCCGCCCGCTGCTGGTCCACTGGACCCGCCACCGCGACCTCTACAGCGCGTACGACCCCAAGGTGGCGCACTACGCTCACCACGACGCCCTGGTCCGCGGCCTCGAAGAGGGCCGCGCCGCCCAGCGCGCCGGTGACGAGCCGCGCGCCCGCGCCGCCTGGGGGGAGGCCGTGCGCCGGGCTCACGCGATGGGCAATGAGCCCATGCTGCAACGCCTCGGCGACGTCGTACGGATCATCGACGCGGCGGCCGGTGAGGTGGAGATACGCCGGGACATCCGGCCACTCGACATCAAGTCGGCGATGGTGCTGCGCGCCCACAGCACGATGCTGCCGCAGCGGCGCAGGCCCCGGCGCGAGCCCCAGGACGCGGAGCCGCAGGCCCCCGAGCAACAGCACCCCCCGCAACAGCACCCCCAGCAACAGGACCCCGAACCGCAGGACCGCGAGTCATGAGACACCTGCCGCGCCAGTTCTGGCGTTCCGCCAGCGGAGCCGACGGCGTCAGCACCGTCGGGTACCTGCGCCGTCAGCTCGTATGGCTGGTCGCGCTGACCGTCGTCGGCGGGGGCGCGCTCTTCGGCGCGTACGACGAAGTCCACAGCGACTCGGTGGCGATCCGCGACCGCACCGGCCCCGCCGTCGTCGAACTGGCCAAGGCCCGCGCCTCCCTCCTGAAGGCCCACATGACCGCCGACGACCACCTGGATTACCGGACCGAGAAGCACAAGCACCAATGGCCGGACATCCTGCCGCGCGGCGAGGAGTACCGGACCCAGGTCGCCGAGGCGAAGAGCAGCCTCGCGCGGGCCGCCGCCACCGGCGCCCTGAACCGCGAGGACCAGCAGACGCTGCGTATCGCGTCCGGGATCGTCGACAGCTACGTCCTGCGCATCGACGGGGCGCTGGCCCAATCGAACCGGCCGAAGCTGAGCAGCGCCAACCTCGCGTACGCGCGCGGGATGATGTACGCCCAGGAGACCGGCATCCTCGCCCGGATCGCCGCACTGCAGGCCCGGCAGAGCGCCGCGCTGGACCACCAGGAGGACTGGGGCGTCGCGCCTCTCCTGGCCTGGCCGGTGGCGGTCGCGGCCTGTGTGCTGCTCGGCGTACGGCTGGTGGGCACCCAGGTGTTCCTGCGGCAGCGCTTCCGGCTGCGGCTGAGCATCCCCCTGGCGGCGGTGACGCTGCTGCTGGCGGCCGTTCCCGTGCTCGCTTTCGGAACGTGGCAGGCGCACGCGAGCCAGACCCGGATGCAGGAGGCGGCCGGCCCACTGACGCCGACCGGTTCCGCCGACGCGCAGGTGAAGGCCATCACCGACGCCGAGTCCGGCATGGAGAAGGCCGTGGGCGAGGGGAACACCGAGGTCTGGGCCCGCGGCACGGTGTTCATTCCGCTCGCGGCCGTGCTGATGGCGGGGGTCATCCTGTGGACGCTTCAATCGCTGCTCGACGAGTACGCCGTTGCCCGGCGCCGCACGGGAGGCCACCGGTGAACCGCCCGCGCCGCGCCCGCCGCCGCGCCACCCGGCTGCTGCTGACCCTCGGCCTTCTCGCGGGGCTCGCGCTCACCTCGGCCGCCTGCGCCGAGGAGCCGCCTCCGGTCGTGAGCGTGCTCGGTCCGTGGACCGGCGACGAGGAGGAGAGCTTCGAGAAGGTGCTCGACGAGTTCACGCTGAAGTCCGGGATCACGTACGACTACCAGGGAACGACGTCCCTGAGGGAGACGCTGCTCGCCCAGGTGCAGGCCGGATCGCCGCCCGACATCGCCATACTGAACAGCCTCGGAGAGCTCACGGAATACGCGCACCAGGGTGTGCTCGTACCGCTTCCCGAGCAGGTCCGCGAGCGTTCCCCGCAACCATGGGCTCCCGAACTGACCGTACGCGGCCGCAAGAACACGTACTGGACCCCCGTCAAGGTCGACCTCAAGAGCGTGGTGTGGCACTATCCGGGCCGCTCGGCCCAACGGGGCGACTGGTGCGTCGGCATGGGTTCCGGGGCGACGTCGGGGTGGCCCGGCAGTGACTGGATCGAGGACATCCTGCTCCAGAAGTCAGGCCCGGCGGTCTACGAACAGTGGGCGACCGGCGAACTGCCATGGGGCAGCCCGGAGGTCCGCGAGGCCTGGGAGACATGGGGCCGGCTGCTCGGCGGCGGGTCGCAGGCCGACGCCGCTCTCAGCAACGACTTCGACGGCAACGACCACAAGGGGCTGCTGAAACGGTCCGGTGACGGATGCCGGCGCGAGCACCAGGGCAGCTTCATCCGGCGGCTGTACGGCAAGGACATCGCGTACGTCCCGACGTCGAAGGCAGTCGCCGGGCTCCGCAACGAGCGCGGCGCGTACGAGGTGGCGGGCGACATGGCGGCGCTGTTCCGCGGCACGGAGGGCGCGCGGGCGCTCCTCACCTTCCTCACCGGGGACCAGGCGCGCGCCACCTGGGCGAAGGCGGTGCCCGAGCGCAACCGGCCGTTCTTCCCCATCTCCGCCGGCTCGTACGGCGACGCCTGGGCGAACCGGGCGGTCAACGAGACGCTGACAGGCGCGAGGCGGCTGTGCGCGGACGCGTCGGACGCGATGCCGCCGGGGATACGGGACGCCTTCCACCGCGCGGTACTGGAGTTCCTCGCCGCGCCGGCGGACAAGAAGCTGCTGTCCGGCCTGCTCCAGCAGCTCGACGACGAGACGCTCCGGCACCGGGAACTGCTCACACCGCGCGTCCCGTCGGTGTGCGCGGCGCCGCCGGGCGGGGGGCTTTACGGGGCGGTCCAGTAGCGGGCGGGCGGCGCCCGGTGGCGCCATAGCCCCGGTCGCGGGCCTAAGTCCAGGCCTCCACCGTGCTGCGCACCGCCGCCACCGCGCGGCCCGCGCTCGCCGCGTCGGAGCGAACCGAGTGGCTGAACTCCACGTGCAGGAACGGCACCTCCAGGTCGGCGGCGTCCCGCCCCTGCTTGTTCGTCCGGCCTTCGAGCACGCACTTGCGCGCCCACGCCCGGCACACCGTGAAGTCCCGGCCGCCCAGTGCCCGCGCCAGGCGGCGGCCGCTCTCGCGCGCTTCGGTGCTCGTGCCCAGGCCCGTGGAGACGATCACGTCGTAGTCCGGCTCGGTGCTGTCCGCGAAGCCGTGCAGCTGCACGCCCGGCAGCCGGCGTTCCGCGAGTTCGTCGCAGACCGCGTGGAAGACGGTGTCGCGCCGGTGCGCGACATCGGACGCGTCACCCCGGCCCGCCTTCCGGTGCGCCCCCGCGACCACCAGTACGCCGCCGGACTGCCCGGTCAGTACGGCGGACCCGAGCCGCTCGCTGCCCATGTCGGCCACGGGATGCGGAACCTGCACCGACCAGCGGACGGGTGCGCCGAGTGCGACGTACACGCGGCCCCAGCCGCGACGGGACTCCCCCGCCGCGTCGGCGATCTCGGCGTACCGCCGGCCGGTGGCGCGGTCCGTCAGCGTACGGATCTGGTAGTCGACCTCGGCGAGCCTGCGGCCGGCGTCGGCGCTCCGCCCGTCGACGAGGAGCCCGACGCCCTCGGCCACGGTGCGCCGCTCCGCACGGGTCGGCGGGCGGTAACCGGAATCCGCGACGACGTCGGTGGCGAAGTCGTTGACGCGACGCTCCAGATCGATTCCCTGCTGGGCGTTACGGGAGCCATCAGGCGATCTGTCCCTTGAGTGTGAAATGCCCTTTTCCGAGGAATTATTCATGGTGACATAGGCCACAGTCGCAGCCGTGACCAGCAGAGTTACCAAAATGGTGAGCTTCATGGCCGGGATCCGTGTCATAGAGCGGCGAAAATACCATCGTGACGAGACATCCCTACTTGCCCGGCATAACCCGCGCTGTCGCCCTATGCCTTCTGGCGGCGACAGCCACAGGGTGCGGCCTCCTGGACACGGACGACGCCGCCGGGGCGGCGGGTGCTCCGACGTTCACCGTCGCGGCGGCAGGCGACATCCTGATCCACCCGCAGCTCACGGACCAGGCGCGCAAGGACGCCAAGGAGGCGGGCGGGAAGGGAATCGACTTCGACCCGACCATGGCCGGGGTGAAGCCCGTCATCAGCAAAGCCGACCTGGGGATCTGCCACTTCGAGCCGGTCGTGAGCGGGCCGCAGGGACCGTTCCAGAGCTACCCGGACTTCCTCGTACCGCCGCAGATCACCACGGCGATCAAGAACACGGGTTACGACACCTGCTCGACCGCGTCGAACCACACGCTCGACCACGGGCCCGCCGGCGTGAAGCGCACACTCGACGCCCTCGACGCGGCCGGCGTCAAGCACACCGGCTCCGCGCGCAGCCGCGAGGAGAGCGAGAAGCCGCTCATCCTCGACGTGAAGGGCGTCAAGGTGGCCCAACTCTCGTACGCGTTCGGCTTCAACGGCCGTGAAGTGCCCGCCGACAAGCCGTGGCTCGCCAACGAGAACTCGTTCAAGAGCATCGCGGCAGCGGAGAAGACGGCCCGCCAGGCCGGAGCCGAGGTGGTGATCCTCAGCATCCACTGGGGCCGCGAGCACCACCCGGACCCCAGCGCACCGCAGCTCAAGCTGGCCCGCAGGCTCGCCGAGGAGACCGGCATCAACCTGGTCATCGGACACCACGCGCACGTGGTGCAGCCGATGGAGAAGGTCGACGGCACCTGGTTCGCCTACGGCCTCGGCAACCAGCTGGCCCGCCACGACGTGCCGAGCGGCCTCACCGAGGAAGGCGCCATCGGCTGGTTCGAGTTCCGCAAGAAGGACGGCGGATGGGATGTGCAGGCACGCTTCGTGCCGACGCTCGTCACCATCCCGCCGGACCCCGAGGAATCGGCCGACGCGGCCGCGCCGGGCGCCGGGGCGGACAGCGGCGGCGAGACGCCCGGCGTGAAGGACCACCGTCTGGTGAACGTCGCCGAGGCGCTGCGCGACAACAAGGACCTGTCGGACCAGGAGCGCGCCCGCTACCGGCTCGCCTTCGAGCGCACGCAGGGAACCATGTTCAACCGGGGAGCCTCGAAGGACGGCCTGAAGCCACTCCAGGGGCTGCCCGGCTGACAGGACCGTAACCCGGACGTAACGCGCGTCACACCGGGCCGATTTCGTACAACCATCCCCGTGCCCTCGTGAGTCATGACGCCCGGGGGCGCCCGCGCGGCGTCACACCCACGCAGCTCACGCTGCCCGCGCGCCGCACCCAGCTCACCCGTCTACCCGCAGTTACCCAGAATCTGAAGGTGAACACTCATGGCCGCTTCGCCCGCGGCGCGGCGGCGCAAGGTCCGTCGCCGGGCCGACATGTCGCTCCTGGGAGGCATACGCCCGCCCATCGCGGCCCTGTCGGCCCTGCTGCTCACCTTGGCGGGCATCACCGCCCTGGGCCTCGGAAAAGCCGACCAGGACCTCGTACCGAAGGCCGTGTTGACCTCCCAGCAGCACTTCGCCGAGGACGGCGCTGTCGCGCTGCGCGCCTCCATCGACGAGAGCGTCACCGACCTCAACCGGACCGCGGGTCTCTTCAGCGCCTCGGAGCCGGTCTCGCCCGACGCCGTACTCGACAAGATCGGCAGCGTCTACCAGAAGTGGACGGGCACGGCCGTACTGGAGATCAAGTCCGGCAAGCTGCTCGCCGCCCGCGGCGAGAACGTGCCGGTGACCGCGGTCGACACCAGCAAGCTGCGTGAGAAGGACGGGCTCAGCCCCCGCATGGTGCGGCTGCAGAACGGCGAGACCCGGCTGCTCTCCTTCGCCCTGCTTTCCTGGGAGGGCCGCCCCCAGCAACTGCTGATCGCGTCCAACAGCCTGCGCTTCCCCGGCATCGCGCTGGGCCAGTTCCGCGCCATCGCGGTCGTCGACACCGAGGGCCGCGTCCTCAGCAGCGACGGCATCCCCGAGCCGGAGCAGGTACTGACCGACCTGCAGCGCGACGGCGTCAAGCGGTCCAACAAGCAGCTGAAGTCCTTCGCGAAGATTGCCGCCCACAAGGCGGCGCAGCACCCGCTCAAGTCCAAGGAGCCCGGTTCCGGCGGCTTCCTCGGCGTGAGCGGCAGCCTGTACGGCACCGAGTTCCAGGGCGACCGCGCCGTCGCCGGATACGCGACCCTCGTCGGCCCCGAGCCCGGTGAGAGCACCGTCGCCACCAGCCTCGTGCCTGACCGTGGTCGCCATGGTCGAGGTGGCCGAGGACCCGACCCGTTCCGCCGGACCGCTCTTCGGCCTGCTCGCCGCCGGCGCGCTGCTCGTCATCGGCGCCCTGGCGGTCGCTCTGCTCCTCGGTACGGTCCAGCGTCCGCTGATCCGGCTCTTCCTGGAAAGCAGGCGGCTCACGCGCGGCGACGTGACCCGCCCGGTGAACGTTCCGTCGCACGGTGAGGCGGCCCGGATCGGACACGCCCTGGAGCGGGTACGCCGCCAGCTCCTCGGCGAGTCCGCGCAGAGCACCGCGACCGAGGGCCGGCGCAGGGCGGGCCGGTTCGGCAGCCGCGGACTGATCGCCGTCTGCGCGGTACTGCTGCTCGCCTGGTCCGCTCCGATGCTGCTGCTGCTCAACCGCGCCGACTCCACCGTCGTCGTACCCGAGCAGATGGTCAACGACCAGCGCGAGCGCACCGAAACCCTCACCGACCGGGTCCGGCGCGCGCTCAACGAAGGCCACGCGGACCTCGTGTCGGTGGCGGCCCTCATCGGCGACCGCACGTCGCCCGACGACATGCGGAAGGTCTTGGAGCGCACCCGCACCGAGCATCTTCGTTACGAGTCGCTGTACGTCATGTCGGCCGACGGCAAGGTCATCACCAGCGCCGGCGAGACGCCGCGCCAGGAGGCCGGCAAGCTGCCTGCCGAAAAGCTGCTCGGCCTCGTCAACGACTCGGGCAAGGAGCCGGTCATCGCCGGTCAGGCCGAGATCCCCGGCCGTGACGGAGCGCGCCTGGTCGGCGAGTTCCGTATCGACTTCATCAACTCGCTGCTCAAGCGGCCCGGCCTCGGCCAGGTCCGGGTGGTCGACGACAAGCGGCAGATCATCGCGGGCAACACCGGCTACCGCGCCTTCGAGAAGCTCACCGACGAACGGCTCGACTCGTTCGTCGCGGGCAGCAACCAGAAGGTCGGTCTGAGCGCCCGCGCCGGCGGTGTCCTCTACCGCGACAGCGGGGACGGCGTACAGCTCGCCGCCGCCGCGCCGTTCGTCGGCGGGGGCGCCGCCAAGTCCCTCGGCTGGACCGTCGTGAGCTGGCAGCCCGCCTCCGGTCTCGCCATCCCCGAGTACAGCCTCCAGAACCGCACGGTCCTGGCCGGTCTGCTCGGCATCACCGCGGCCGCCGCCTGCCTGGGGTGGCTGCACATCGTGGTCGTACGACCGCTGCGGGAACTCGCCCGCCAGGCCGAGGCGCTCGCCGACGGGGACCGCCGCACCGTGCTCTACCCGCGCCACCACGACGAAGTGGGCGCGGTCATCCGCAGCCTGGAACTCCTGCGCCAGCAGCTCCAGGAACAGCGCAAGCGGGACGGCGCACCAGCCGCCGCCACCGCCGGAAGGAACTGATCGGGCCGTGCTCTTCCTCTACACCGTTCTGATGGTGTGCTGCGGCGTCCTGCTGGCCGCCGGCGTCGTCGAACAGCGCCGGCACTTCATCAACCTCGAACGCATACCCACCCGCGTGCTGGTCAACGGCATCCGCGGCAAGAGCTCCATCACCCGCCTGTGCGCGGGCGCGCTGCGCGGCGGTGACCTCGTCACCGTCGCCAAGACCACCGGCACGGCGGCCCGGTTCATCCACCCGGACGCGACCGAGGAGCCCGTCTACCGCAAGTTCGGCATCGCCAACGTGGTGGAGCAGATCGGCATCGTGCGGCGGGCCGCGTCGTACAACCCGGACGCCCTGGTGATCGAGTGCATGGCCGTCATGCCGGCGCTCCAGGAGATCAACCAGTCCAAGCTGATCCGGTCCACCATCGGCGTGCTGTGCAACGTGCGTGAGGACCACCTGGCCGAGATGGGCCCGACCCTCGACGACGTGGCGCGCTCGCTGTCCCGCTCCATGCCGCACGGCGGTATCTGCGTCACGGCCGAGCAGGACCGCTTCCACATCCTCCAGGAGGAGGCGGACGCGCGTGACTGCGAGCTGATCTACGCCGATCCGGAGACCGTCAGCGACGAGGAGCTGCGCGGCTTCAGCTGGTTCACCTTCAAGGAGAACGTGGCGATCGCACTGACCGTCGCCGGACTCCTCGGCGTGGAGCGCGAGACCGCCCTCAAGGGCATGTACGATGCCCCGCCGGACCCCGGTGTGCTCTCCGTCGAGCGGTACGCCACCCCCGACGGCAAGCGGCTGCGGTTCGCGAACGTCTTCGCGGCGAACGACCCCGAGTCGACGCTGATGAACATCAACCAGCTGCTGGACCTGGACGCCATCAGCCGGCCGCTGAACGTGGTCATCAACTGCCGGCCCGACCGCGTCGAGCGCAACGGACAGATGGGCGCGATCATCCCGGACCTCCAGCCGGACAAGGTCTTCGTCATCGGCCACCCGGCGAAGAGCGCCATCGACGCGATCCCCGCCGAATGGCGCGACCGCGCGGTCGACCTCGGCGGCGACCGGCGTGCCGCGGACGAGTTCATGGGCCGGCTGCTCGGTCAACTCGGCCCGGACTCCTCGCTCGTCGCGATCGGCAACATCCATGGCCAGGGCGAGGTACTGCTGGAGCACCTCGCCGAGCTCCCGGCCGACGAGACCCCGGTCGATGTGGCGGCCGGCCCGTCCGCCCGTACACCGGCCGCTTCGCCTGCCGACGCGCAGGCACCCGCCGCGTCCGCGCGGCCCGCTGTCCGGGACGACGAGACGCTCGCCCTTCAGCAGTACAAGCCGTACATCGACCCGTACCAGCCGTACTCGGAGGCGTACGAGGCGCGCTACCAGCAGCACCAGCAGCCGCCCGTCCCGTACGAGCCGCAGGAGCGGGCGCAGCAGCCCGCGCTGTACCAGTCCGCACCGCCCTCCGCACCGGCGGAGCCCGCACCACGGCCGCCGCAGCGCGGCATGTTCGAGCCGGCCCGGCCGGTGACTGAGGCCCAGCAGCAGAACCCAGGAGAACCCCGTTGATCCCCTCCGTACTCACGCCCGAGATCGCCGCGATCGGCATCGCGCTGGGCCTGATGTTCTCCCTGGTCTGCTATCTGACGACCAATCTCTCCCCCGGCGGCATGATCACGCCGGGCTGGCTGGCCCTCACGCTCGTCGAGGACCTCCAGCGCGCGGCCATGGTCGTCGGCGTCACCGTCCTCACGTACGTCGCCACCCTCGCCGTCCAGCGCGTGGTGATCCTCTACGGCAAGCGGCTGTTCTCCGCCGTCGTCCTCACCGGTGTCCTCTTCCAGGCGACGCTGATGATCGTGCTGTCGATGGAATTCCCGCTGATGTACACCAACCAGACGCTCGGCTTCATCGTCCCCGGCCTGATCGCCTATCAGCTCGTCCGCCAGCCCAAGGGCGCGACCCTGCTCGCCACCGGTTCGGTGACGCTCATGGCGTACGTCGTCCTCACCGCCGGAATCCTGCTCGGCGCGCTGCCGTCCGTCTGACCGTCGACCGTCCCGAACGGAGCTGACCCATGAGTGCCAAGACCAAGCGCGGCCCGCGCCGCGCCCTGCACGCCACCACCGTGATCGCCCTGCTCGCCGGCAGCGCGTACCTCACCGTGGAACTGCGCAAGGAGGAGCAGGCGAAGGCCCCCGCCATCCAGGCGGTCACCGACACACCGGCGCTGAAGTCCTCCGGCGCGGGCCTGGCTTCCGGCAAGCAGACCTGGGAACGGCTGCGGAGTCCCGCCCGTACGCTCCTGCGCGGTGAGGGCGGCGAGATCCTGGCCACCTTCACCGACGGGGCGCGCACCGCCACGCTCACCGGCCCGAGCCGCTCCTTCACGGAGCCCGCGAGTACCAAGTCCCGTGTCGTCACCGACGACTGGGTCCGGCTGATGCCGGAGCCGTGGCGCAAGGGCGCCGAGCGGGAGCAGTGGTTCAAGGACTGGTTCAAGGAGTTCTTCGGCAGCAAGGAGGACGACCTTTTCGCGATCGCCTTCCAGTACGTCGACCAGGCGCCTGTGAAGAAGGACTCCGAGGGCATCTCGTACGCCGGTGACGCCAACTTCGGCCCCATCAACCCCGAAGGCACACCCGGTAACGACTACCGCCTGGAGGAGTCGGACTTCTACGACTACCTGGGCATCCCGTACACCTTCCGCAACGGCACCACGATGCAGCCCGAAGCGATGCGTGCCCGTTCCATGGACTGCTCCGGTTTCATCCGTACCGTCCTCGGCTACCGTGCCCGCTTCCCGCTGATGGCGACCGACAAGCTGGGCGACGGCCTGCCGCGTACCGCCAATGGCATGGCCCGCTCGAAGCTCGGTACCGACGTCATCGAGCTGAAGGGGGTCGGCCCCGAGTCCCGGCCCAAGTCCATCGACGTACTGCAGCCCGGCGACCTGGTGTTCTTCAAGCTCGACGGGCGCACCAAGGACCGGATCGACCACGTCGGCATCTTCATGGGCCACGACACCGACGGGCACAAGATCTTCGTGTCGAGCCGCGAAGAGGTCAACGGCCCGACCATCGGCGACAAGGGCGGCACGTCGCGCCTGGACGGCAACGGCTACTACGCGAGCACCCTGCGCAGCGCCAAGCGCATCTAGGGCCTGTCCAGCGGGTGGCCCCGGGCCCGGACGCCCCTGCGGGGCTCCGGGGTTCGCGGCTCAGCGCAGTTCCTCCGGGCAGGCCGTGCCCCTGGTCAGGCCGTACGGCGCCGCCAGCCGGTACACGCCGGGCCGTGGCGCCAGCAGTTGCGTCCACTCGTCGCCCGCCGCGTCCTCCTCCGCCTTCATCAGGCAGCCGTTGACGTTGGTGAACTCGCGGGTCGCCTCCCCTTCTCCGCGCAGCTTGGACTCGGGGGTCTCGACGGGCGGTTCGACCCGCTCGCCCTCGGCGTCGACCAGGCCGAGCCACGGGGAGTACGGGATACGGATCAGCACCCGGCCCGCGCTCTTCACCCGGATCGTCAGCTCGCCGGCGCCCGCGCGGTCCACGGTCGCGGGCGGGTCGGCCAGCGGCGTCGGGTCGTCGACGCGGAAGAGCTGCCAGTTGGCGTCGGACCAGACCCGTTCCAGGTACGGCTGCCCGGCGCGTACGAGCTCGTACTCCTGGGTGGCTCCGGAGTCCGGTGCGCCGCCCGTCGGCAGCACGACGTAGTGCACGGCCCAGCGGTCCAGCCATTCGCGGTACGTGTCGGAGTGGAGCGTGTCGTCGTAGAAGAGCGGGTTGCGCTCCATGTCGGCCTGCCGGTTCCAGCCGCGCGCGAGATTGACGTACGGAGCGAGCGCCGACGCCTCCCGGTGGCTGCTGGCCGGGACCACCTCGACCCGGCCCTTCTCCGCGCCAACCTCCTGCAACTGGTTGACCAGCGGGGCCAGCTCACGCGTCCAGGACGCCGCCGGCGCGGTACGGATGACGTCGTCGACGGTCTTGAAGCCGATCCAGACGTTGAAGCCGGTGAAGGCCACGACGAGGGCGTACCACTTGGCCGTGCGGGGCACGGCGAACGGCAGCGCGGCCAGCAGCACGACGCCCGCGAACACCATCGCGAGGCGCGACACGTTGCTGCCGATCTGAGAGTCGATCAGCCAGGTCAGCAGCACCCCGACGGAGTACACGGCGGCTCCCGTGCGGACCGTCTTCCAGTCCCCGGGCACGAGCACGAGGATCAGTACGCCGAACAGGCACGGCAGCGAAGCCGTCGCGAAGGACATCGGCTGCGTACCGGAGAACGGGAACAGCCAGGAGGACAGGGCGACGACGAGGACCGGCGCGAGGCCGAGCGCGTAGGCGCCGGGGCGGCGCTTGTTGAGGAACAGCGCGGCCGCCACGACGCCGAGGAACAGGCCGGCGACCGGACTGCTCGCCGTGGCGAGCCCGGCGAGTGGGGCGGCGACGGCCGCCTTCGCCCACCGGTTGGCCGCCCAGCGGCGCGGCCAGCAGAAGACCGCGGCCACCGCGCCGATCGCGAACATCATGCCGAGGCCGAAGGTGACACGGCCCGACAGGGCGTTGCAGAGGAAGGCGAAGACTCCGGCGAGCGCGCACCACATGGGGTTGCGGACCGCCTTGACGCGGACCAGGATCAGCGCGGTCAGGGCCGACGACACGGTGCCGACGATCATCATCGTCGTACGGACACCGAGGACGGACATCAGGTACGGCGAGACCACGCTGTACGACACCGGGTGCATCCCGCCGTACCAGGCGAGGTTGTACGCGGAGTCCGGGTGGCGGCCGACGAACTCGGCCCAGGCGTCCTGCGCGGCGAGGTCGCCGCCGCTGTTTGCGAACAAGAAGAACCACACGACGTGGGCCACCGCGGCGGCGGCCGTCGCGATCGTCACGGGGTGGCGCAGGGCGCGGCGCGGGCGGTCGGCGTCCGGCGCGGGCCGGCTGCCCGGCGACGGGCGCACCTGTGGGCGCGGTGCCTGCTCCGGGCGTATACCTTCCTGTATACCGGTGCGCGCACCGGAGGCACGCCCGTTAGGGCCGCCCTCGTGCCCGTGCCTGGCCAAGTTCCCGTGCCTGTCCAGGTTCCCGTGCCTGTCCAGGTTCCCGTCCCCGTCCCCGCCCTCGGCGCGCGTGGGCTCAGCGGTGGTCATTACGGCTCTCCCCGTCTCCCCCTGGGTACCAACAGCCCCCGACATGCGCAAGGACGCCGTCCCCGCGTCCCGTAGTTGCCCGGACGCTAACACGCGGTACACGCGGTGCTGCCGCCGGTTCCCGCGTCCGGCGGCAGCACTCCGCTCATCGGCCCAACGCCGGCTCAGCCGACGCGGGTCAGCTTGTCACCGAAGCCCGGCTCGACCAGGTCCTTCTGGAGCGCGACCGGCGCCTTGACCTGGCCCGGTCCCGAGCCGACGGTCACCTGACCGACCTCGTCACCCGCCTTCGCGGCGTGCGGCAGCGGCTTCCCGGCGTCGGAGATCGTCAGCTCCACCTTCAGGCCCGGCCAGCCGACGGCCTTCAGGTCCTTCGTCGCCACGACCGGCGTCTGCCCGCCGAGGCCGTCGTCGACGTAACCGACGACATCGCCCTTCTTCACGACGGTCGCCGACGTGACGTCCCGCTGGGCGGCCTGGATCAGCTTGAGGCTCCTGCTGATCGCGAGCTGCAGCTTGCCGTCGAGCGTCGTGGCGTCCTCCTGGCCCATCACCGCACCGACGATGCGGCGCTCCTTGCCGTCGACGACGGTGTTGGCCGACCACAGCAGGTTGCCCCCGGCGGGGGTGGAGGACCCGGTTTTGATGCCGCTGACTCCCGGCTGGAGCAGGATGTTGTTGTTGTTGTAGATCTTCCCGTCGATGCCGGGGATCTCGACCTCGGGCAGGTTCACGATCTCGCGGAACACGTCGTTCTCCATGACCGCCTTGGCCAGCTTGAGCTGGTCGGTCGCGGTGCTCACCGTGGTGGCCTCAAGGCCGCTCGGGTCGGTGTACGTCGTGTTCTTCATGCCGAGGTCCTTGGCGGCGTCGTTCATCTTCTTGACGAACTCCTCCTCGGACTTGGCATCCCAGCGGGCCAGCAGCCGCGCCGCGTTGTTGCCCGAGGGGACCATCAGGAGCTGGAGCATCTGCCGCTCGGTGAACTGCTGCCCCTCGTTGATCCGGGCGGTCGACTCGTCCTTGTGCTTGGACTCCCTCTCGGCCTGCGCGTCGACCGTGATCTTGGGGCCGGTCTCGTTGCCCTTGAGGGGGTGCCCCTTGAGGATCACGTAAGCCGTCATCGTCTTGGCGACGCTCGCGATCGGCGCGGGCTTCTGCTCCCCGTGCGTACCGATGCTGCCGACGCCCTGCACCTCGACGGCCGACTGGCCCTGCTCGGGCCACGGCATGCTGAGCGCGTCACCGCCGAAGGTGTACGTCGGCTTCGCCGTCAGCGCCAGCGTCGGCGAGGGAAGCGGCCGCAGGAACTGCACGACCGCAAAGATGATCACGAGCAGCACCACCAGCGGCGCCCAGATCTTGATCCGCCGCACGGCGGTCCTGACCGGGGTCTGCGGCGGGGGCGGGGTGTTCGTCAGCTCGGCCAGCAGGTCGAGCGGCGGCTTGGGCGGCAGCGGCTGCTGCCGGGTACGTTCCGCCTCCGGCAGGGCGGCGGACGGGGGCGCGGGGGCGGGTGCCGGCGCCGGTGCCGGTGCCGGTGCCGGTGCGGAGGCTGCGGCAGGGGTACTGCGCGGCCTGCCGGCCGGCGGCCTGACATCGTCCCGCTTCAGCGGAACGAATTTGCTGGTGCGCTCGACGGGGGACTCGGGCTTGCCCACGGCCTTCAGCGCGGTGGTCGGCTCGTCCACGGCCTGCCGCGGCCGCACAGCCTTGAACACGGCAGTGGCCTGATCGACACCGCCCCCGGCCTGCTCAGCACCACGCGACGACTCATCGCCACCGGCCACGGCCGGACTACCGCCACCCGCAAGCCCCGCACCGGCCGCACCCGAACCACTCGGCGCCCCAGCGTCAGCCTTGGACGCACCGTCGACGCCGACAGCCGCCCGGCCACCCTCGCGGCCCGTACCGGAGCCGTCGGAGTCACTCCGCGCCGCAGCGTCACCCTTGGACGCACCCTCGGCCCGTGCGGCCGCCCGGTCACCCTCACGGCCCGCACCCGAACCGTCGGAGCCGACCCGCGGGCCGGTGTCAAAGCCGGGGGTGTCCTCGGCCACGTCCGGCGAGCTCACCGGCGCCTCGGCGTCGTCACGCCGGGCGCCGCTCAGCGGCTCGGCGGCGGCCTCAGCCGTGTCCGGCGTACGCCCGTCGCCTCGCGCGCCGACGTCGGCAGCCGCCCGACCACCGGCACGGCCCGCGCCCGAAGCGTCAGCACCGGCGGGCGACGGCCGGTCGACCTTCCCGCCCGGGTCCGGCGCACCCACCGCGCGCCCGGCGGCGCCAGGCCTCGTCTCCCCAGCTGCGGCCAAGGAGCCGCCGCCACGGCCCGTCTCAGCGTCGGCAGCCGCCCGATCACCGCCACGGCCCGCACCCGAAGCGTCACGGTCGGCGTCGGCAGGCGACGGCCGGTCGACCTTCCCGTCCGGGTCCGGCGCGCCCGCCGGGCGCTCGGCAGCGCCAGGCCTCGTCTCCACGGCTGCGGCCGAGGAGCCGCCGTCACGGCCCGCCTCGGCGTCGGCAGCCGCCCGGCCACCGGCACGGCCCGCCTCGGCTGCGGCAGCCGCCCGCGCGCCGTCGCGGCCCGCGCCCGGAGCGCCGGCGCCGGGGCCCTCCGCGTCGTCCGTCGTGGCGACCCACGCCGCCACCGCCGCCCGGAGGCGCGCATCGCCCTCACGGGGCGTCTCCGTGGTTTCCGGGGTCTCCGTGGCCTCTGTCGCCTCCTGGGGCTCCGCCGCCTCCGCTGCCTCCGCGGCCTCCAGCGTCTCCGGGGCCGGCGGCCGCTCTTCCGGGGGCAGTTTGAAGACTGCCGTCGGCTGGTCCACGCGGTCGCTGCCTTCCGGCTCCGGCCTCGCGGCCGATTCCCGGAAAACGGCGAGCCGCGGATCGCGTTCGCCCGGGGTCGTCTCCCCCGACGACTTCCGCTGCTCCGACTTGTCGGGGGACTCGCCCGCCACCGATGCCTCCTTCATACGCGCTCGCGCACACGCCCGCTGTCCGCGGTCCGATGTCCGAACCATGTACCAGTGTCCTGTCTGAGACCCCGGCCTCCCTCGCTAGACGAGAACGACATACCTGCCGGTTCCCGTACGAAGCACCCAGGCGCTCTCGACAGATGAATGTGAGAGGGGTCACCCTGTCATTCATCCACGCGGGGAGGCATGGATGGGCAGGAGCCGCAGAACACTTCCGGAGGAGCTTCTGCTGCTCGCTCTGGACCCGACAACGGGTACCACAGCGCAGCCGCAGTCGCTCGACCTCGGCCTGGCCGGGGCACAGCTAGTAGAGCTGGCTCTGGCAGGACGGATAGCCCCAGACGGGGATCGTATCGCCGTGGTGATGGCACGGCCGACAGGAGATCCGACATTGGACTCCGCACTGGAACTGCTGCGCAGGCGCGGCAGCCCGGTCCGGGCCGTCCACTGGATCGGCGGACCCCGACTGGGGCTCCGCCAGACGTATCTCTCGCATCTGGAACGGTGCGGCATGGTGCATGCCGTGGCGGGTCAGATGTGCGGGGTGCTGCCGACGACTCGCTACCAGGCGACGGAATCGGTGATCTGCCGGGAGATCAGGTCCCGGCTGGACAATGCGATCCGCACCGGCGTCCCGCCGGACCCGCGGACCGCGGCGCTCGCCGCGCTCGCTCACGCAGTGGGGCTCGGCAAGCACCTCTACCCCGGCAACGAGGGGCGCTCATCACGCTCCCGGCTCCGGGACCTGATCAGGCACGACCCCATGGGCGGACTCGTGGCGCACGCCGTGATGGACGTCCAGAACGGTGTGGCCGCACAGCCGCGCCGAGCACCCGCACCGGGTGGCCGGCCCCAGTCGGCCGTACCGATGCAGTCGCAATCGCGGCAGCCACCGTCACGTCGCGACGGCATGGCGCGCGTCGCGGCGCACTGAGCCGCGCCGCCGCGGCACGGACAGCAGCACCCGGCAGGACCCGGCAGGACCCAGCAGGACCCGGCAGCGCCGGCAGCACGTGAGCCGCACCTGAGCACCACTCGTACGACCAACGCCGCACCGACGTCCCCAAGACCCGGTTCGGGAGCCGCACCAGAGCGCGCGGGGTAGTGGACCCGGTCCCCCAGGCCATCCTGGACGGTCCGGACCGCCACCCCGCGCGCTCGCGTCGGCACCCTGTGTGGGCGTTTCCCAGCGCGGACATGACCATTGGTGGCAGTCTGCTGCGCAGTAGAGCGTGCCAGCGGCACGTACGCACAACGCATCAGCCGGAGGTGCAGTTCCCGTGGCGTCCAACGTCAATCCCACCGTCAGGCGCCGCCGATTGGGCCAGGAGCTCCGTCGGCTGCGCGAGCTCAAGGGCATGACGGCCGAGGAGGTCGCGGAGCGCCTGCTGGTCTCCCAGTCGAAGATCAGCCGCCTTGAGAACGGCCGCCGCTCCATCAGCCAGCGCGACGTACGCGACCTGTGCGGCGTGTACGACGTCGAGGACCACCGTATCGTCGACTCGCTGATGCAGATGGCCAAGGACTCCCGCCAGCAGGGCTGGTGGCACGCCTTCGGCGACATCCCGTACAGCGTGTACATCGGCCTGGAGACGGACGCCGCCTCACTGCGCGTGTACGACCCCCAGATCGTCCCCGGCCTGCTCCAGACGCCGCGGTACGCCGAGGCGCTCATCACCGGCGCGCTCCCCGAGACGGCCGTCTCCGACGTCGAGAAACGGGTCAACGTCAGACTGCGCCGACAGGAACGCATCCTCACGGCCGATCAGCCGCTGCGCCTGTGGGCCGTCATCGACGAGGCCGCGCTGCGCCGCGTCGTCGGCGACAGACAGCTCATGCGGGAGCAGCTCGAACATCTGGTGGAGCAGTCCCAGCTGCCGCACGTGACGGTCCAGATACTTCCGTTCGACATGGGCGCGCATCCCGGCATCAGCGGCCACTACGCGATCCTGGAGTTCCCGGACGCGGCCGACTCCAGCGTCGTCTACATCGAGGGCGTGACGAGCGACCTGTATCTGGAGAAGGCGAACGACGTACAGAAGTACAGCGTGATGTACGAGCATCTGCGCGCCCAGGCGCTGAACGTCGAGGCCTCGCGGCACTTCATCGCGAACATCGCGAAGGAATACGCCCGCTGAAGCAGCGCTTCCGCCGGGAAAACCGGAACGGTACACCGTGGCCGCCCCGCAGCGGAAGCCAATCATGGAATATGCCATCCGGTCGGGTGAACGGCCGCTTCACGTGAGGTAGTTCGCGAGTAGCGTCGATCACGCCAGCAAGAACGTTGGCGTCTCACTCTCCTCGACCAGCAAAACGGAGTGAACATGGCAATCCATCAGGGCGCTACGGACACCTGGACGAAGTCCTCGTACTCCGGGGGTAACGGCGCATGTGTAGAGGTCAAGTCCCCGGTCGCGCACGCTGTCGCGGTGCGGGACTCGAAGGCGCCCGAGGGCCCTTCCATCACCTTCGCCCCCGGCTCCTGGAGCGCGTTCGTGGGCGGGGTCGGCCAGGGGACGTTCCACCTCGGCTGAGGCGCCGAGCACGACCGCAGTGAGCCCTCTCGACCGGTCCGCCGTCCTGGCCGAGGGGGCTCCGGCGTACCCGCGGCTCGGCGTGACGCGGCCGCACCCTCAGCGCAGTTCGGCGACGTAACGGTCCGTCCCCGGCACCGTCGGGATGAACGGCGCCACCAGCTCGACCCGCCCGAGCCCGGAAGCCGCCACCTCCCTGTCCAGCTCGCCGAAGCGCTCCTCCCACGCCTCGCGCGGGTCGGTTTCCAGGAACCAGAGCAGGGTCAGCCGGGTGTCGACCCCTTCCACCTGCTTCACGTAACTCATCCGGTCGCCCGGCAGCGGCGTCGGCCGGAAGACCGTGACCATCGCGGCCGGTGAGCCGGAGTCCGGTGTCCCCGCCAGCCGCTGCGGCAGATGCGTGCTCCGCAGCCACTCCAGCAGCTCCGCCCGCCGCTCCGGGCCCTCGGCGTCGATGACCTCCAGCACCAGCCCCCGGTACGGATGGTCGAGCGCGTGGAAGTCACGCGGCCCGGCCGCCCCGTCGCGGTAGACGGTCGCCTCGTGGTCCTGGAAGGCCGTGAAGACGTGCTTACGGTCCTGGTACACGCGCCCGTCGCGGTTGAGCCGACGGTTGATGCCGACGGTCCACTTCATGTGCTCGTCGTAGCGCCCCTGCGTCACCCAGTACGTCGAGAGGTAGCAGCCCGTGGTGACGGGCCGCGCGACGGCGGACTTCGCCGGGTAGCGCAGGAGCTGGAGGTCGCGGGTGGCGACCCAGCGGCGCCCGGCGAACATCCAGGGCATGGCCATCGCGCCCGCGATGTAGTGGTCGTCCTCGTACCAGCGGTTGTACGCGTACTCGTGGCCCGGGTGCGGTTCGACCATGGTGATGAGGGCGTGTCCGGGCCGCACCCCGTAGGGCCCCACGCCGGCCAGTTCCGCGTACACCTCACTGCGCGTGCCTTCGTCGTCCATGCTGCCGGTCCCTTCCTTCCGCCGCCGGACCGGCCTACTCTGACGCTTCGTCAGATAGATATCCAGAGCGCGGAGGCGACGGATGATGCCGCTCACGCCCCTTCAGGGGAAGACCGTCGTCGTGTCGGGCGTCGGCACCGGGCTCGGCCACCGGATCGCCGCGGCCGTCGTACGGGACGGCGGCAACGCGGTGCTCGGCGCCCGCACGGAGGCGAACCTCGTCACGTGCGCCGCCGAGATCGACCCGGCCGGTGGGCACACGGCCCACCTGGCCACCGACATCACGTACGAGGACCAGTGCGAGGCGCTGGCCGCGCTCGCCGTCGAGCGTTTCGGGCGGATCGACGCGGTGGCCCATGTCGCCGCCAGGGACGGCCACTTCGGCGGCGTGGAGGACGCCGACCTCGCCGCCTGGCAGAGCGTGCTCGACGTCAACCTGCTCGGCACGCTGCGGATGACCCGCGCCTGCCTGCCCGCCCTGAAGGTGAGGGGCGGCTCGGTAGTCATCATCGGTACGCAGTCGGCGATCGCCGCACCGTCCCAGGTGAAGCAGACGGCGTACGCGGCCTCCAAGGGCGCGCTCACCTCGGCGATGTACTCAATGGCACGCGAACTCGGGCCACACCGGATCAGGGTCAACACCGTGCTGCCGGGGTGGATGTGGGGCCCGCCGGTCCAGGAGTACGTCCGGTACACCGCGCACAGCGAGGGTGTGCCCGAGCCGGAGGTGCTCGGCCGGCTCACCGAGCGCATGGCGCTGCCCGAGCCGGCCACGGACGGTGATGTGGCCGAGGCCGTGGCCTTCCTGGCCTCGGACCGGGCCCGCGCGATCACGGGCCAGTCGCTGCTCGTCAACGCGGGTGAGCTGATGCGGTAGCAGTCGCTGCCCTCCCCCCTCCCTTCCATCTTCCGGCCGCACGGGACCCGCATCCCGCGCGGCCGCTGCCGCATGTAAGGCGCCTGACGAAGCGCCCGCCCATCGTGTGGCTGCCATCGCGTTCACGACAACGACCCGGCAGGTCAAGAACAGGCAAAGAGGTTCCGCTTCCTGATCTGAGTTCACATACTTGGCTAAGGAAAGCCTTGACCGGTCGCCCCAAAAACCGGTTCAATCCCCAAAGTCCCCGCTCCCGCACGGGGTCACCGCCCAATCGGACGTACTGACGAAGCAGGAACCCGTTCACATGGCGGACCCCTGGAGGGGGCATGAACAGTCTCGACTGGGCCGTGCTCATCGGCTACTTCGGAATCATGGTCGCGATCGGCGTCTGGTCCCACAAGCGCGTGGACAACGTCAGTGACTTCTTCACGGCCGGCGGGAAGATGCCGTGGTGGCTGTCCGGCATCTCCCACCACATGTCCGGCTACAGCGCCGTCATGTTCACCGGCTACGCGGGCATCGCCTACAAGTACGGCGTCACATCCTTCGTGACGTGGTCCTTCCCGATCGCGATCGGCATCGCGATCGGGTCCAGCCTCTTCGCTCCCAGGCTCAACCGGCTCAGGTCCAAGCTCCATGTCGCCTCGCCGCTGGAGTACCTCAAGAACCGCTACAACCTGCCCACCCAGCAGGCGCTCGCCTGGTCCGGTGTCCTGCTGAAGGTCGTGGACGTGGCGGCCAAGTGGGCGGCGATCGCCACCTTGTTGACCGTCTTCACCGGCATCTCCCTCAACCAGGGCATCCTGATCACCGGTGTCATCACCGGCATCTACTGCACGGTCGGCGGTCTGTGGGCCGACGCCCTCACGGAGCTGGGGCAGTTCATCATCCAGCTCTTCGCCGGGCTGGCGATGCTGATCGCGGTGATGGCGGAACTCGGCGGGTTCAGCTCGCTGTGGACGGTGTGGGACGAGCTCCCGGAGAGCCACAACGACCCGCTGACCGGCGACTTCACCATGATGTTCCTGCTGGCCTATCTCTTCATCAAGACCTTCGAGTACTCCGGCGGCATGTGGAACCAGGCCCAGCGCTACATGGCCACGGCCAACGCACGCGAGGCGACGCGGTCGGCCCGGCTGTCCGCGGTCCTGTGGCTGGTGTGGCCGCTGGTTCTCTTCTTCCCCATGTGGTGCGCGCCGCTGCTGGTCGACGCGCAGAAGCCGGACGCCTCGGACTCGTACGCGCTGATGACCGAGCAACTGCTGCCGCACGGCCTGCTGGGCCTGGTCATCGTCGGCTTCTTCTCGCACACCATGGCCATGTGTTCCTCGGACGCCAACGCCATCGCCGCCGTCTTCACCCGCGACATCGCGCCCGCCCTCTCCGCGAAGGCGCGCGGCTGGTCGCAGCGGGCCGGTCTGGTGGCGGCCCGGCTGTCGACAGTGGCGTTCCTGGCGCTGTCGATGGCGATCGCGACGCAGGTCAACTCGCCGGCGTTCAAGGACATCATCACGATCGTCATCAAGTGGGTCGCCGGTCTGATGGGGCCGATCGCGATCCCGTTCATGCTCGGACTGCTGCCCCGGTTCCGTAAGTCGGGTCCGACGGCCGCGCTGGTGTCGTGGGCGTGCGGGCTGTTCGCCTTCTGGGTGGTGAACTACGGCATGGACGGCGTGGCGACGCAGTACCAGGTGTCGGTGCCGCTGGCCGTCTCGCTGGTGCTGTTCGTCGTGATCGGCTTCATCAAGCCGGAGGACACTCCGGAGCGCGATGCGGTGCTGGCGCGCATCAACTCGGACGACGACGGGGACGGTGACGGCGGCGGCGACGGCTCGTCGGCGGGTGCGGCGGTCCCGGCCCCTGCCGGAAGGGGAAAGGGCGCGCTCAGGCTCTCGGGTAACGGGACAGCCAGCCGGGAGCGTTGATCGCGGGGCCGTGGAGGGCGGGGCCCTGGGTCATCTCCATCGCGAAGTCGTCGGCGAGTTCGAGGACCGTGGCGCGCCCTTCGAGCTCCGCCACCCAGCCCGGCGGCAGCGCGGTCTCGCCGTGCAGGGCGCCGAGCAGGCTGCCGCACAGCGCGCCGGTGGCCTCGGAGGCGCCACCGTGGTTGACGGCGAGGCGCAGGCCGTGGCGGATGTCCTCGCCGACGAGGGCGCAGTAGACGGCGACGCCGAGTACGTCCTCGGCGGTGCGGCCGTCGCCGAGGGACTCGACACGGGCCGGGGACGGCATCCCCTGGCGCACGGCGCCGAGTGCGTGCTTGAGCGCGTCGGTGACGGGCTGGTGGCCGGGGCGGGCGGCGAGCTGGACGAGGGCGCGCTGGACCGAGGCGTCGACGGTCTCGCCGCGCGCCAGGCCGTGCACGATGACGGCGAAGGCCCCGGCGGAGAGGTACGCGGTGGGGTGGCCGTGGGTCTGGGCGGCGCATTCGACGGCGAGCTGGAAGACGAGCTGCGGCTCCCAGCCGACGAGGAGCCCGAAGGGCGCGGAGCGGGTGACGGCGCCGGAGTCGCGGGCCGTGGGGTTTCTGGGCCGGTCGAGGGTGCCCATGGTCTCGTCGGCGAGGCCGGTCAGGCATTCACGGGACGGGTCGCGGCGGGCGTACAGCCACTCCTCGCGGGCGAGCCAGCCGTTGTCCTTGCGGCGTTCGTCCGGGCCCCAGTCGCGCTGGGTGGCAGCCCATCGCAGGTGCGCGCGGTGTACGTCGGTGGGCGGGTGCCAGGCGCCGGTGTCGCGGCGTACCTGGGCCCGTATGAGGCCGTCGACGGTGAAGAGCGTCAACTGGGTGCCGGCGGTGACGGCGCCGCGTCTGCCGTAGGCGGGGACGAGGTCGGTGACGGCGTCCATGCCGTGGGCCGCACGTATCTCCTCCAGGCTCAGGGCGGCCACTCCGGCGCCGAGCGCGTCGCCCACCGCGCCGCCGAGCAGGCAGCCGCGTACCCGGCTGCGGAAGTCCTGCTGCTCGGCACGGCCCCATACGGATGTGAGTGGTGCGCTCACCGCTTCTGCCCTTCGCGTGTGTGCCGGCGTACGAACGACGTGGCGTCTGGCGCAGCACTGTAACCGAAGGGGAACGAGGTGTTCAGGGGGCAGGGGTGCGGGCGGGTGCGGTGCCTGCGGCGCTGAACCGGGGCTCCGCACCGGACCGCGCTCCTCAAACGCCGGAGGGGCTGAAAGTCGCACAGGGGGCAACCATCCAGCCCGTCCGGCGTTCGAGGACACGCCCTCGGGTCAGTCCGTGATCGGGATCTGGCCGTTCGCGTCGGCCGGCGCCGGCTTCGTGCCGCGCTGCGTGATGCCCTTGAGCAGCTCGGCGAGGTCGACCCCGGTGGTGGAGCTGAGCATCTCCATGCCCTGGGCGACGTTGTCGGTGACCGTACGGGAGAGCTGGCTCGCGCCGTCCGTGGAGATCACGGTCAGCTTGTCGATTGCGCTCATCGGCTCGGCCGCCTTGGCGACGACCTGCGGCAGCACCTCGACGAGCATCTGGAGGACGGCCGCGTCACCGTACTGCGCGAACGCGTCGGCCTTCTTGCGCATCGCCTCGGCCTCGGCCGAGCCCTTCGCGGCGATGGCGGCGGCCTCCGACTCACCCTCGATCCGTACGGCCTCGGCGAGCGCCGCGCGGTGCAGCTTCTCGCCCTCACCGGTGAGGCGGGAGCGCTCGGCGTCCGCCTCGGCCTCCTTGACCTGCGCGATACGACGGGCCTCGGCCTCCTGCTCCGCCTGGTAACGGGCGGCGTCGGCGGGCTTGCGGACCTTCGTGTCGAGCTCGCGGTCGGTCAGCGCGGCCTGGCGCTCGGCGACCTTCTCCTGCTCCGCGAGTACTTCCTGCTGGCGTGCGGCGTCGGCGAGCGGGCCGGCGGCGTTGGCCTTGGCGGCGGCGGCCTCGGTCTCGACGCGGATCTCGGCCTGCTTGAGGTAGAAGGTCCGCTCGGCGATGGCGATCTCCTCGGCCGCCTTCAGCCTGGCCTGCTCCGAGGCCCGCTTGGCGATGGCCTCGGCGATGTCGGCCTCCTGACGGGCGCGGGCGGCCTCGGGGCGGCCCAGGTCCTCCAGGTAGGAGCCCTCGGTGGTGATGTCCTGGATCTGGAAGGCGTCGAGGATCAGGCCCTGCCCGGACAGGCTCGCCTCGGCCTCCTCGGCGACCTGACCGGCGAAGGCGGCGCGGTCACGGATGATGTCCTCGACCGACATCCGGCCGACGATGGCGCGCAGCGCACCGGACAGCACTTCCTGCGTGAAGCCGACGATGCCGTCCTGCTGCTGCAGAAACCGCTGGGCAGCGGCCCGGATCGCGTCCTCGCTGCCGCCGACCTTGACGATCGCGACGCCTTCGAGGTTGGCCTTCACACCACGCAGGGTGACGGCGCCGCGCACCGAGATCGGGATGTGCCGGCTGGAGAGGTCGAGGGTGAACTTCTGCTGTACGAACGGCACGACGAAGACGCCGCCGCCGACGACGACCTTCTGGCCGCTGTTGTCGGTGGAGGTATGCCCGGTAACCGGGTCGACGGACGTCTTGCCGCGCCGACCGGTGATGATGAAGGCCTCGCTGGGGCCGGCGACCTTGTAGCGCGTGATGACGACAAGGGCCAGCATGACGAGGAGTACGACGACTCCCACGACAGCGATGACGACTGGACTCATGATGAATTCCCCCCTGCCTTCCCAGGGGACGGCAGCAGTTGGAGTGGAACGTAACGTAAGCAGGACTGTTGGGTCACGCAGGGCCGGGCGGACCGGTGTCAGCGTTCGACGGGGCGCACCGTCACCGAGGTGCTCGACAGGGACGCCTCCACCCAGATCTCGGCGCCCCGTGCGACGGGCACCGCGCTCTTGGCCGCGAGTTTGACCGGCTGGCCGCCGAGCCGCAGCATCACCTCGCCGTACCCGTCGGCGGGGATGGCGGTGACGACGGACCCGGCGGTGCCGACGAGGTCGGTGCCGCGCGGGGTGGCGTCGGTCTGGTCACGCATCAGCGCGCGGCTGAAGTTCCACGCGAGCCAGCCGGCCGCGACCCCCGCCGCCACCCCGACTCCCGTGGCCGCAGCGGCTCCCAGACCCGTGGTGCCGAGCATGATGGCGCCGCCGAAGCCGAACATCGAAATGAACCCGGCGATGACGGGCAGTGAAAGAAGCCCGTCGAAAAGGCCGTCGAGGACTCCCCCGAAAAGCCCTTCCAGAATCCCGTCGAAGATCAACGAGAGAGCCAGCAGCACGATCCCCGCAATGCCGAGACCGAGAAAAACTGTCATCCCGCTCGCCTCCCCCGCGCGCGCCGATCTTCTGAACAAGAGGGATCGTCTCATGCGCGACTGACAGAAAACATTGCCGGGTTCCAGCAATCTTGACGCGTCCTTAATGCCGCTTCACTCCAGCACCGGCAGCAACTGCGGAAGGTGACCGTCCGACGCGGCCGCCGCCTGCTGTCGCTCCTGCGGTACGTCCCCGTACAGCGTCGTGCGCGGCTTCGAGGGGCGGCCCGCCGCGTCCGCGATCGCGACGAGGTCCTGGATGGAGCGGTACGAGCCGTAACTGGAGCCCGCCATCCGGGAAATCGTCTCCTCCATCAGCGTCCCCCCGAGGTCGTTCGCGCCCGAGCGCAGCATCTCGGCCGCTCCCTCGGCGCCCAGCTTCACCCAGCTCGTCTGGATGTTGGTGATGTGGGGGTGGAGGAGAAGGCGGGCCATGGCGGTGACGGCCCGGTTGTCGCGGTCCGTGGGGCCGGGCCGGGCGATGCCGGCCAGGTAGACGGGCGCGTTGGTGTGGATGAAGGGCAGCGTCACGAACTCCGTGAAGCCGCCCGTCTCCTGCTGAACGCGGGCGAGCGTACGCAGGTGGCCGAGCCAGTGGCGGGGCTGGTCGACATGCCCGTACATCATGGTCGACGAAGACCTGATGCCCAGTTCGTGCGCGGTCTTCACGACCTCGATCCACGTCGCGGTCGGCAGCTTGCCCTTGGTGAGGATCCAGCGCACCTCGTCGTCGAGGATCTCGGCGGCGGTGCCGGGGATGGAGTCGAGCCCGGCCTCCTTCGCCGCCGCCAGCCACTCACGGATCGACATGCCGGTGCGGGTCGCGCCGTTGACGATCTCCATCGGAGAGAACGCGTGCACGTGCATGTCCGGGACGCGCTCCTTCACGGCGCGCGCGATGTCGAAGTACGCCGTGCCGGGGAGATCGGGGTGGATGCCGCCCTGCATGCACACCTCGACCGCGCCGACGTCCCACGCCTGCTCGGCGCGGTCGGCGACCTGGGAGAGGGAGAGGGTGTAGGCGTCGGCGTCGGTGCGGCGCTGCGCGAAGGCGCAGAAACGGCAACCGGTGTAACAGACGTTGGTGAAGTTGATGTTGCGCGTGACGATGTACGTGACGTCGTCGCCGACCACGTCACGGCGCAGTTCGTCAGCGATGCGGGTGAGGGCGTCCAGGGCGGGGCCGTCGGCGTGGAGGAGCGCGAGGGCCTCGTCGTCGGTGAGCTTGGCCGGGTCGTCGGCGGCCTGTGCGAGGGCCTGGCGTACGTCGGTGTCGATGCGCTGGGGCACCATGCCGGGTGCGGCGGCCTCGCGCAGCGCGTCCCAGTCGCCGTACACGTCGTCGAAATCGGTCCGGCGGTCGGTGGTGCGGCCGGTGGTGTCGATGGTGCGGTGGAGGTCGGTGCGGCCGGTGCCGGTCGCCGACGCTGCCGACGCTGCCGCGTTGAAGCCCTCGTCGGGTTCCTGCCACGGCAGACCCGTCGGCCGTACGTCCTCGCGCGCCAGCCCGGTCTCCGGATCCGCGAGCGCCCGTACGTGCGGCAGCAACCGGGGGTCGAGCCAGGGCTCGCCGCGCTGGATGAACTCCGGGTAGATGGTGAGCCGTTCGCGCAGCGCGAAGCCCGCGGCGGCGGTCTTCGCGGCGAGCTCGTCGATGTACGGCCAGGGGCGCTCGGGGTTGACGTGGTCGGGGGTGAGCGGCGAGACGCCGCCCCAGTCGTCGATGCCGGCGCCGATGAGGAGGGCGTACTCGGAGTCGACGAGGTTCGGCGGGGCCTGGATGCGGGCGCTCGGTCCGAGGATGTGGCGGGCCACGGCGACGGCGGCGGCCAGCTCCTCCAGCTCGGCGTCGGGCATGCCGCGCATGGCGGTGTCCGGCTTGGCGCGGAAGTTCTGGACGATGACTTCCTGAATGCCGTGGTAGGCGCGGGCGGTCTTGCGGAGCTCGAAGAGGGAGTCGGCGCGCTCCTCGTACGTCTCGCCGATGCCGATGAGCAGGCCGGTGGTGAAGGGGACGTTGGAGCGGCCGGCGTCTTCGAGGACCCGCAGGCGTACGGCGGGCTCCTTGTCGGGGGAGCCGTGGTGCGGGCCGCCGGGCTCGGACCACAGGCGCGTCGCGGTCGTCTCCAGCATCATGCCCATGGAGGGGGCGACGGGCTTGAGCCGCTGGAGGTCGGTCCATGACATGACACCGGGGTTGAGGTGGGGCAGCAGCCCCGTCTCCTCAAGCACGCGGATGGCCATGGCGCGGACGTACGCGAGGGTGTCGTCGTACCCCTCGGCCTCCAGCCACTCGCGCGCTTCGGGCCAGCGTTCCTCGGGGCGGTCGCCGAGTGTGAACAGCGCTTCCTTGCAGCCCATCGCGGCGCCGCGGCGGGCAATGTCCAGTACCTCGTCGGGCGAGAGGAACATGCCGTGGCCGTCGCGGCGGAGCTTGCCGGGGACGGTCACGAAGGTGCAGTAGTGGCACTTGTCGCGGCACAGGCGGGTCAGCGGGATGAAGACCTTGCGCGAGTACGTGATGACGCCGGGACGCCCGGCGGCGTCAAGACCGGCGTCGCGTACACGTGCGGCGGAGGCGGTGAGGTCGCGGAGGTCGTCACCGCGTGCCTGGAGGAGCACGGCGGCCTCGGCGATGTCGAGAGCGACCCCGTCGCGGGCACGTTTCAGGGCGCGCCGCATGCTGTTGGGGGTGGGGGCGTGGCTGTGGGGTGTTGCGGTGGCGGCTCCGGTGGATTCTTGCCCGTTCCCGGAAGCGGAAACGGTACCGGACCTTGGCCCGTCCTCGTTTCCGTTTCCGTTCCCGTCCTCGTTCCCGTTTCCCCTCGGTGCGCTCGCGCTCGTCGTCATGCGTCCGAGCATACGAGCGACGCGGACAGGCACTCCGTCCCGTGGTGGTCCGGCGAGGGTTCAGGGCCTCACGGCGTCGACATCGAGCTGAAGACCAGGAACCCCAGCACCATGCCGAGGGCCAGGCCGGCTCCCGCGACGATCAGGCCCGTAACCGCGAGAGGCTCGTCCTTGGACTTGGCGATCCCGCCGAATACCAGACCGAGGACGCCGAAGAGCGGCGGGCAGAAGAACAGTGCCACCACGCCGAAAATGATCGCGACAATGCTGAACGGACTTTTCTGCACGTGCGTTCCCTCTCCCCCGAGGTCCGGCCGGGGCGGCCGGGCGCTGTCCATGCCGAAAGGCCAAGGTAGCGGCGCCCGGGCGCGCGGCACAGAGGGCCGGACGGCACTGGCCACATAAACGTCAGATAAACCTCGCGTACTCATCCAGTACGCGAAGAACCTCCGCCTCCCCCGCGGGCGGCAGTTGCAGCACCAGCTCCTCGATGCCCAGCTCCGCGTAGTGCGCCACCTTGCCGGCGCTCGGCTTCACCGCGTACGGGACCACCTGCAGCGACTGCGGATCACGCCCCGCTTCCTCCCAGACCGTACGCAGCACCGGCACCGACTCCGTCAGGCCCCGGCCGCCGATCGGCAGCCATCCGTCCGCGTACTCCGCGATGTGCGAGAACAGCTTCGGACCCGCCGCCCCGCCCACCAGCGTGCGCGGCCCCGTCACCGGGCCGCGCGGCTTCCGCACCGGCTTGGGGTGGGCGTACGACGCTCGTACCGCACCGAACTCGCCCTCGTACGCCGTCGGTTCCTCGGACCACAGCGCCCGCATCAGCGCCATCCGGTCCCGCGTCCGCTCGCGACGGGTCGTCCACTCCACGCCGTGGTCCGCGGCCTCCTCCTTGTTCCAGCCGTAGCCCACACCGAGCGTGAAGCGGCCGCCGGAGAGGTGGTCCAGCGTCGCGACCTGCTTCGCCAGGTCGATCGGGTCGTGCTGCGCCACGAGGGTGATGCCGGTGCCGAGGCCGAGCCGTTCGGTGACCGCGGCGGCCTGGCCGAGGGCGACGAAGGGGTCGAGCGTACGGCCGTACTCACGCGGGAGTTCACCGCCCGCCGGGTACGCCGACTCGCGCGACACCGGGATGTGGGTGTGCTCGGGCAGGTACAGGCCGGCGAAGCCTCGCTGCTCCAGCTCGCGTGCGAGCCGTACCGGCGTGATCGTCTCGTCGGTGAGAAAGATCGTGGTGGCAATCCGCATGCGGAGCTCCTCATCGTGATCGGCATCAACCGGATCTCATCGTAGAAGTCCGCTGCCGAACCCCTTCCGTTGCAGGGGAGTTCACGGCTCAATACCAGGGTCTCCGTACGCCCGCAGGACGCAGGAAGCACCCTCGACGCTCAACCTCGGGAGATGCCGGCATGACCGGACCGACAAGCGAATCCGGCCGGACCATCGGCCGGCGCGGACTGTTCGTGACCGGCGCCGCCGCCGCCCTTACCTTGGGCAGCGTGAGCTTCGCGAATGCCGCGCCGCCCGGCGGCGAGGAGACCCGGACCGTACGCGGCACACTCCCGCCGGGGTCCCCCGACTACGTCTACCTGCCCGTGGAAGTGCCGCGCGGAGTACGGGAGATCGCCGTCTCGTACGCGTACGAGAGAACTCCCGTGCCGCCCGGCACCCAGGGCAACGCCCTCGACATCGGCATCTTCGACGAGCGCGGCACCGGCCTGGGCGGCCGGGGCTTTCGCGGCTGGTCGGGCGGGGCGCGGTCGGAGTTCTTCATCCGCGCGGATGACGCGACGCCCGGCTACATCGCGGGCCCCGTCCGGGCGGGGACCTGGAACATCGTGCTGGGCCCGTACACGACCGCCCCCGAGGGACTGCCGTACGCCGTGACCATCACGCTCCGGTACGGCGCACCGGGCAGGACCCCCGCCGCCGTCCATCCGCCCGAGCGGGCCAGGGGGCGGGGGCGCGCCTGGTACCGGGGCGACTGCCACCTGCACTCCGTGTACTCCGACGGAAAGCGCACCCCGGCCGAGATTGCCGCAGCCGCCCGCGCCGCCGGGCTCGACTTCATCAACACCAGCGAGCACAACACCCACGCCGCTCACAGCGCCTGGCAGGGCCTGTGGGGTGACGACCTGCTCATCCTCACCGGCGAGGAAGTCACCACCCGTAACGGTCATGTCGTCGCCGTCGGCACCGAGCCGGGCACCTTCGTCGACTGGCGCTACCGCGCCCGCGAGAACCGCTTCGGGCACTACGCCCGCGAGATCCGCCGCGCGGGCGGCCTGGTCGTGCCCGCGCATCCGCACGCCACCTGCATCGGGTGCAACTGGAAGTTCGGGTTCGGGGACGCCGACGCGGTGGAGGTGTGGAACGGGCCGTACACCCCCGAGGACGAGGTCGCACTCGCGTCCTGGGACAGCACGCTCACCAGCGGCCGCGGCTGGACCCCGGCCATGGGCAGCAGCGACGCCCACCGCGAGCCGCAGCTCGTCGGTATGCCGCAGACGGTCGTACGGGCCGACGACCTCACCCGAGAGGCGATCCTCGACGGCATCCGCGCCGGCCACTCCTACATCACCGAATCCTCCGCCGTGTCCCTCACCTTCGGCGCCTCGGGCGGCCGGGCCCGCCACGCGGGCATCGGGGACCGGCTGGACGTCGACGCCGACACCCCCGTCACCGTCCGCCTGGAGGTGACCGGCGCACCGGGCTGCACCGCCCACTTCGTCACCGACCAGGGCACGCTGCACACCGCGCCGCTGCCGGAGTCCGGGGCAGGCACGGTGGAATGGCGCACGACACCGCACTACGCCACGTACGTACGCGCGGAAGTCCGCCACGCACCGAAGGTCCCCACCCTGCCGGGAGCCCTGGCGGCGATGACCAACCCCGTCTTCCTCGGTCCCGCTTCCGGCCGCCGCTGACAGCAACCGACGCCACCGGCAACGCGGGCGGCCTCACCAGTCCTCACCCTTGCGCCCGCACTCCGCCCACAGCAGCTTGCCGCCGCCCGGCCGCCCTGGGTAGTACGCCCCGCCGAGGGGGTAACCACCCCACCTGTCCGCGCACGCCTGGACGAGGTGGAGGCCCCGTCGCTCGGGCGATTCCGGGAGCGCGGGGATCGTGCGGAAGGTGGAGGGTGTAGGCCCAGGGCGGGGTTACGGTGGCCATGGAAGTTTCCGATCGCTGTCGGGAGTTGGACCGTGACGCGCGTTCCGAGAAGTACTCCCGACGCCACTGCTGGACCTTGCCGAGCTGGAACACCACTCGACCCGGCTGCAGTCCGCCACCACGTCGCACATTCCGGGTCTGCTGCAAATCACCGACCACGCCCGCGAGATCTTCCGGCAGGTCGTCCCAGAGTTCTCGCGCACCGAGGTTGAGCACCGCGTGAACCACCGCCTCCAGCGACAGGCGCTGCTTGACCGGGCAGACGATCTTGTACGCGCACGGGCCCGTGCCCCAGCTCGACACCGTCTCGCTGGATCAGTCGCACGGTCCGGCGCTTGTTGACGCCGAGGCCCAGTTGGAGATGTACCGGGCTCTGCTGGCCCGTATGGAAGCCGTAGCCCTGGAGCCCTCCGCGTCACGCGAGCTCATCCACAAACTGACCCACGACTTGTGAAGGGGAACTGATGCAATCCGCTGAGGCCGATTGGCAGAAGTCTTCGTTCTGCGGACAGGGTGAGTCCTGCGTACACGTGGCTGCCAGTGACCGCACGGTCCTGCTCACCGAGAGCGCGGACCCGGCCCACGCCGTACTCAGCACGACCCCCACCGCCTGGAACGCCCTGCTCCAGAGCCTCAGCCAGGCCGGGCGTCCGCCCGCCTGAACGTCGCTGGACACGACAGAGGGCCGGGGAAGCCGTATTCGGCTTCCCCGGCCCTCTCGTGACTCAGGTATGCAGCGGGAGTTCGGACGGGTCAGTCCTCGACGACCAGCGCCGGGGTGTCCGTCGTCAGCACCTCGCCGCGGAAGAACGCCGGGCTGCGGCGCTGCATGACGGCCATGATCACTGCGCCGAGCAGCAGCAGGCCCACGCCGATCACGAAGACCGAACCGACTCCGAAGAGCGAGCTGCCGCTGCCGTATGCCGGGTCCCACATGTCGTACAGGGTCTGGCCGAAGACCGCGGTGAGCATCAGCGCGCCGACGCCGGGGAAGATCCCCTTGATCATCAGGTTGCGCAGGGAGTGGCGCAGTTCCCCACGGAAGTACCAGACGCAGGCGAAGGCGGTGATCGCGTAGTAGAAGCAGATCATCAGGCCCAGCGCGTAGATCGTGTCGACGAGGACGTTCTCGCTGACAAGCGTCATCACCGAGTAGAAGACGCCGGTCGCGACGCCCGCGACGACCGTGGCACGGCCGGGGGTCTTGAAGCGCGGGTGGACCTTGGCGAACGAGGCCGGCATGGCCTGGTAGGTGCTCATCGCCAGGGCGGTGCGCGCCACCGGGATGAAGGTGGTCTGCAGGCTCGCGGCGGCGGAGGCGACCACGGCGACGAAGAGCAGGATGCCCATGCCCGAGCCCATGATCGGTTCGGCGAGGACGGCGAAGACGTTGTCCGAGGTCTCCGGGTTGCCGAGGCCGGTGCCCTTCTCGCCGACACCGGCGTACATCTGGGCGGCGATGGCCACCATCAGGTACGACACGACGATCACGACCATGGCGAGCATCGCGGCGCGGCCGGGCGTCTTGGCGCTTCCGGTGCTCTCCTCGTTGACCGACAGGCAGGCGTCCCAGCCCCAGTAGATGAAGATCGAGAGGGAGAGGCCCGCGGTGAAGGCGGCGAAGGACTCGACGCCGAACGGGTTCATCCAGGACCAGGAGAAGTCGATCGAGTTGGCGACCTCGTCGGACTTGGTGAGTGCCATGTAGACGAACATCACCAGGACGGCGAGCTGGAGACCGACCAGGGCGTACTGGACCCACTTGGTGGCCGTGATGCCCCGATAGCTGATCGCGGTGGCGGCGGCGATGAAGACCAGCGTGGTGAGGATGTGCGCGGCCTTGTTGTCGTCCAGCGCGGCGACGTCCGCGCTGCCGGTCAGCTCACCGAGGAGCAAGTAGAAGAAGGAGGTGGCCACGCCGGCGAGGTTGGAGAGCACCACGATGGTGGCGACCAGCAGGCCCCAGCCGCACATCCAGCCGACGCGGGGACCGAAGGCCTTGACCGACCACGTGAAGGACGTGCCGCAGTCGGGTACGGCCTTGTTCAGCTCGCGGTATGCGAAGGCCACCAGCAGCATGGGCAGAAACCCCGCGAGGAAGATCGCGGGCATCTGCAGCCCGACCTCGCCGACCGTGGGGCCCAGCGTGGCCGTGAGGCAGTAGACGGGTGCCACGGTGGAGATGCCGATGACGGCGTTGCCCACGAGCCCGACGGAATTGCCGCCGAGGCCCTTCTCGCGTACGCCACTCTCCACCGAGGAGGCGCCGCTTACCGTGTCTCCGGCCTGGGGCCGCATGTCTACCTGAGTCATATGCGGGACGTTAGCCCGTGCGTTTTCCACATCCGGAGGCAAACGCTCCGCTCAAAGATCCTTGAATTTCGCGGGTCGAGCGCCTCAGTGGTTGCGGATTGAAGGTTCTCACAGAACCGGGGGCGGCCATTGCCAGGCCGCAGACCAATACTTCCGAGGTGCGGAAATCGCAACGCTGTCCATTTTGCCCTTTTTCAAAGTTTCCCAAACGTTTTCTGGAGGGCTCATCCGGTCCACACGATCGCCTGAGTCTCGCTGTATGCGTGCAGCGCGTACGAGCCGACGTCCCGCCCCACTCCGCTCTTCTTGAACCCGCCGAACGGCGCCTCCATGTTGCGCCCGACGGTGTTCACCCCGACACCGCCCGCGCGCAGCCGCCGCGCGACCCGGAAGGCCTTGGCCGCGTCCCCCGACCAGACGTAGTCGACGAGCCCGTAGTCGCTGTCGTTGGCGAGCGCGATGCCTTCTTCCTCGTCACCGTCGAAGGGGACGACCACGACGACCGGGCCGAAGATCTCCTCACGGACGACGCGCATGTCGTTCGTACAGTCGGCGAAGAGCGTGGGGGCGACGTAGAAACCCTTCTGGTACGCGGGCCTGTCACCGCCCGCGACCAGCCGGGCGCCCTCCTTGCGGCCCAGGTCGATGTACGACTCGACGCGGTCGCGGTGGGCTGCGGAGATCACCGGGCCGACGACCGTGTCCGGGGCGCCGGGGTCGCCGACCTTCAGCAGACGCAGGTAGCCCGTCAGCTTCTCGACGAGCCGGTCGCAGATCCCGCGCTGAGCGATCACGCGCGTCGGCGCCGTACAGATCTGCCCGCTGTAGAAGGAGAACGACGTACCGATGCCCAGGACGGCGGAGTCGAGGTCGGCGTCGTCGAAGACCACCGCCGCGCCCTTCCCGCCCAGCTCCATGAGCTGACGCTTCATGCCGCGCCCGCAGACCTCCGCGATGCGCTGCCCCACCGCCGTCGACCCGGTGAAGCTGACCATGTCGACGTCCGGCGAGTCGACGGCGGCCTCACCGGCGGCGGGCCCGGAGCCGGTGACGACGTTCACGACCCCGGGCGGTACGCCGGCCTCCGCCAGCGCCGCCGCCATGCGGTAGACGGACAGCGGGTCCTGGGGGGCGGGCTTCACGACGACGGTGTTGCCCATGGCGAGCGCGGGCGCGACCTTGCCGGCCGCGTTGGCCCAGGGGTTGTTGTACGACGTGACGCAGGTGACGACGCCGACCGGCTGGCGTACGGCCACGGCCCCGAACACCCCGGCCTTCCCCATCGCCCCCGCCGGACTGACCTGCGGCGGCAGCCCGCGCTCCACGGGCTCCAGCGCCCCGCGCGCATACCGCCGGAAGCGGGCGGCGCCGACGGCGACCTGCATGCCGAGCGCGGTCGCGGCGGTGGCGCCGGTCTCGGCGCGGGCGAGTCCGGCGTACGCGGCCGAGTCGCGCTGGATCAGGTCTGCCGCGCGGTCGAGGATCGCGCCGCGTTCCTCGGGGGCGGTGCGGGCCCAGGCCGGGAAGGCGTCCCGCGCGGCGGACGCGGCGGCGTACACCTGCTCACGGCTCGCCTCGGGGGCGAGCCCCACCACTTCTTCCGTGGCCGGGTCGATGACCTCGTAGTGGCCGCCGTCAGGGTCTGTCCACTCGCCGCCGATGAACAGCCGCTGCGGCCGGCCGGGCGGTTCCTCCCCGCTCACTTGGTCGCCACCGTCCTGGTGTCCCGGCCGGAGCGCAGCACCGTGCCCGGCACCGCCCCCGTGACCTGGTCGTCGCGTATCACCTCGACGCCGTTGACGCGTACGGACACGACGCCGATCGCCTTCGAGTCGAGCCGCGGGCTGTCGCCGGGCAGGTCGTGCACGAGCGTCGCCGGGCCCGCCGCGATCCGCTCCGGGTCGAACAGCACGAGGTCCGCGTGGAAGCCCTCCTCTATACGTCCGCGCTCGCGCAGCCCGAAGAGCTGGGCGGGGTCGTCGGTCAGCATCTTCACGGCCTGCTCCAGCGGCACCAGCTCGCGGCCGCGCAGGCAGTCGCCGATGAAGCGCGTGGTGTACGGCGCCCCGCACATCCGGTCCAGGTGGGCCCCGGCGTCCGAACCGCCGAGCAGGACGTCCTCGTGCTGCCAGGTGCGCTGCCGCAGTTCCCAGCTCGCCGGGTCGTTGTCGGCCGGCATCGGCCACAGGACGGTGCGGAGCCGGTCACTGGCGCATATTTCGACGAGGCAGTGGAAGGGGTCCTGGCCGCGTTCGGCGGCGATGTCGCGCACGACGCGGCCGCTCAGGCCCTCGTTGGCGTCCGAGTACGTGTCGCCGATGACGTACCGCTCGAAATTGGCGAGGCGACGGAAGACGCCGGCCTCCTTGCTGTCGGCGCGGCGGAGCATTTCGGCGCGTACGTCCGGGTCGCGCAGCTTCTCGATGCGCTCGGAGACGGGGAGGGCGAGGATGTCGCCCCAGCCGGGGATGAGGTTGAGGGCGCAGAACGTACCGAGGGACATGTTCATGGGGGTCAGGATCGGCATGGTGAGGGCGACGATCCGGCCGCCCGCCTGCCGGGCCCTCCCGCTTGCCGCCAGTTGACGGGGGACGCGTTCGGGCACGGCCGCGTCGATGGTGAGCACGTTCCAGTTGAGGGGCCGGCCGGCGGCGGTGGTCATGTCGACGAGGAGGTCGATCTCGTCGTCCGTGAACTGGTCGAGGCAGCCGGCGACGATCGCCTCGAGCTGGGTGCCCTCGTGTTCGCCGACGGCGCGGGAGAGAGCGATGAGTTCGGTTGGCCTGGCGTGGCGGGAGGCGACGGGCTGCCCGTCGCCGTCGGAGTGGGTGGACGACTGGGTGGTGGACAGGCCCCACGCGCCGGCGTCCATCGCGTCGTGGAGGAGCTGGACCATGCGCGCGAGCTGCGGCTCGGTGGGCTGCCCGCCGACGGCTGCCTCGCCCATGACGTGGCGGCGCAGGGCGCAGTGGCCGACCATGAAGCCGGCGTTGACGGCGATGCGGCCTTCGAGGGCGTCGAGGTATTCGCCGAAGCTGTGCCAGTTCCAGGGGGCGCCTTCTTCGAGGGCGACGAGGGACATGCCCTCGACCTTCGACATCATGCGGCGCGTGTAGTCGGCGTCCTCGGGGCGGTCGGGGTGCAGCGGCGCGAGGGTGAAGCCGCAGTTGCCGCCGGCGACGGTGGTGACGCCGTGGTTGAGGGACGGGGTGGCGTACGGGTCCCAGAAGAGCTGGGCGTCGTAGTGGGTGTGGGGGTCGATGAAGCCGGGGGCGAGTACGAAGCCGTCGGCGTTCTCGGCGGTACGGGCCGGCTCGTCGACGCTGCCGGGCGCGGCGATCACGGCGATCCGGCCGCCCCGGATGCCGACGTTGGCGACGCGGGCGGGGGCACCGGTGCCGTCCACGACGGTGGCTCCGCGGATGAGGTGGTCGAGCATGGGAGTCCCTTCGGGTGATGGTGGTGGTGGGGCGGGGGGCCGCGCGGGCGGGCTCGGGGTGCGAGTGCGGGCCGGTTTGGCCGCTGCCCGGGGCTCAGGCCCCGGTCCTCAAGCGCCGGACGGGCTGGAAGTGGCTGAGCACCATCCAGCCCGTCCGGCGTTTGAGGACACGCCCGTAGGGCGTCCGGGGTCTGGGGCAGCGCCCCTCACGCGGCGGAGCCGCAAAGTGTCACAGCGGGAAGGGGCGGGTCGGGGAAGGCCCCGCGCAGCGGACGCACGCACCGCCGCCGCGCTCAGCTCGCCGGCGCCGCTTGCCGGAACCGCGTCGTCCGGTGGACCGGGTCCGTGTCGATCTTCGGGATGACGTGCTCTCCGATCAGCTTGATCGTCGTCATCGTGTCCTGCGGCGACACCCCGATCGGCAACCCGAACGAAAGCTGATCCGCCCCCGCCCGCTCCCACCGCTCGCACTGCCGCAGCACCTCGTCCGGATCCCCGCAGATCATCAGCTCCTCGGCGATGAGCAGCTCGATGATCTCCGCCGAGTACTCCGGCAGCAGTTCCGGCCACTCCGGAATCCCCTCCGGCCGGGGAAACGTGTCGTGGTACCGGAAGAGCAGCGACTGCAGATAGTTCAGCCCGCCGCCCACCGCGATCTCCACCGCCTTCTCATGCGTCTCCGCACAAATAGCGGTCGACGTCACCATCACGTTGTCGTTGACGAAGCCGCCGATCGGCTCCGCCTCCTTCACCGCGTTCTTGTACGACTCGACGACCCACTCCATGTCGGAGACCTTCTGGACGCTGAAGCCCAGCACCCCGAGCCCCTTCTTCCCGGCCATGGCGTACGACGACGGCGACCCGGCGGCGTACCACATGGCCGGGTGAGACTTCCCGTACGGCTTGGGAAGGATCTTGCGCGGCGGCAGCGACCAGTGCTTGCCCTGGAAGCCGGCGTACTCGTCCTGGAGCCACATCTTGGGGAACTCGGAGATCGTTTCTTCCCAGATCTCCTTGGTGTGGTTCATGTCGGTGATGCCCGGCATGAAGCCGAGGATCTCGTGGCTGCCGGCCCCGCGCCCCGAGCCGAACTCGAAGCGCCCCTGCGACAGGTGGTCCAGCATCGCGACCTTCTCCGCGACCTTCACCGGATGGTTCACCGGCGCCAGCGGGTTGAAGATCCCCGATCCGAGGTGAATCCGGTCAGTCGCGTGGGCGAGGTATCCGAGGAAGACGTCGTTCGCGGAGAGGTGCGAGTACTCCTCCAGGAAGTGGTGCTCGGAGGCCCAGGCGTACTTGAAGCCGGACTTGTCCGCCTGGATGACGTACTCGGTCTCCTCGATCAGCGCCTTGTGCTCCGCCTCGGGGTCGGCCTTGGCACGCGCGGCCGGCACGTACCCCTGTACAAAGAGCCCGAATTCCAAGGTACTTCTCCTTCGGAGAAACTGACACACCGTCAGTTATGGATGCCCACGACTGTTCCACTGCCCCTTCGGGCCGTCAACACCTGATGCGCCGTCAGGTAGGTCGGGCGCCCGCCAGAGCCGCCAGAGCCGTCAGAAAAGGCTGACGCCCGCCAGCCACCCGCCGTCGATGACGAACGGCTGCCCCGTGATGTACGACGAGTCGTCGCCGGTCAGGAACAGCGCCAGCGCCGCCACCTCCTCCGGCTGCCCCATCCGCCCCATCGGTACGAACTTCCGGTAGAGCTCGTCCACGGCGGCCCTGGACTCCGCCGGGTCGGCCGCCGGATCGAGCGCCGACGGGTTCGTCATCGGCGTGTCCACAGCCCCCGGACACACGGCGTTGACCCGGATCTTCTTCGCCGCCAGCTCCACGGCCGCGACCCGCGTCAGCCCGAGGACGGCGTGCTTGGTGGCGGCGTACGCGCCCACGAAGGCCATGCCCGTAAGAGCCGTGTACGACGCCGTATTGACGATCGTCCCGCCGCCCGCCGCCTCGATCTCGGGCGCCACGTTCCTGATCCCCAGGAACGTGCCGACCTGATTCACCTGCACCACCTGCTGGAACTCCTCCAGCGGCGTGTTCACCAGCTCGTTGAACCTCAGGATCCCCGCGTTGTTGACCAACCCGTCGATCTTCCCGAAGGTCTCCTTCGCGACGGTCACCGCCGCGACCCAGTCGGCCTCCTGGCTCACATCGAGATGGACGTACGCCGCGGCGCTCTCCCCCAGTTCCCCGGCGAGCGTCTTGCCCTGCTCGTCCAGGACGTCAGCGAGGAGGACCTTCGCGCCTTCCGCCACGAAGAGCCGCGCCTCCTGCTCGCCCTGCCCGCGCGCCGCGCCCGTGATGACGACGACACGCCCGTCCAGCTTGCCCATACCAGGTCTCCCTCAGTTCAGGTGCGGGGCCACTTCGGCGGCGAACGCCGCCATCTGGTCGGTCAGCTCCGTGCGGCCTCGGCTGCGGAAGCGCACCTGGATCTGGTCCACACCCATCGCCCCGTACGCGCGCAGCGACTCGGCGATCGCCTCCGGCTTCCCTGTCACCGTGCGCCGCCCGACGTTCCAGGCCGCGTCGCCGACGTACAGCGGCTCGGTGATGGCGCCGACGGTGAAGGGGGCAACGCTCCCCGCCGCCTCGCGGAGCGCCCTCAGCCGGGTGATCCGCCGTGGCAGCCGGTCACGCGGATCGCCCTGCGGCAGCCAGCCGTCGCCGCGCAGGGCAGCCCTGCGCACGGCGGCGGGCGACGACCCGCCGACCCACACGGGCACGCGTTCCTGCGCGGGGCGAGGCCGCTGCCCGAGCCCGCTGAAGGCGTACCGCTCCCCCGCGAACTCGGGGTACTCGTCCGGCCCCAGTGCCGCCCTGAGCGCGTCGATCGTCTCGTCGAGTACGCCCCCACGCCCGTCGAAGTCCGCACCGAGCGCGTCGAACTCCTCCCGTACGTGCCCGGCGCCGACACCGAGGACCAGCCGGCCGCCGGAGAGGTGGTCGAGCGTCGCGTACTGCTTGGCGGACACGAGCGGATGGCGCAGGCCGACCACGGCGACGTGGCTCAGCAGCCGAACGCGCTCGGTGGCGGCGGCGAGGAAGGAGAGGGTGGCGACGGGGTCGTACCAGACGGTGCTCATCGCGTCGGCGAGGCGGCGCGGGATCGCCACGTGGTCGCAGCTCGCGATATAGGCGAAGCCGGAGCGGTCGGCGGCCCTGGCCACCTCGACGAGGTCCTCGGGACCGGCCTCCGCCTCCCACGTCTCCGCGTAGATGGTGCTCTGCGACTGGACCGGGAGCTGCATCCCGTACGACAGCCGCCCTTCGGGCAGGACCCGCGCCATGAGAACCCCTCCGGAGCTGATGACCCGTCACTGGCGGACGGAAGGGCCATCGTCATACCTGACGGACCATCAGGCAAGGGGTTCGAGGCGTGCGGCCGGCTCGGCTCATCAGGCCGGGCCGGTCAGGCGGACGCCAGTCGCACGCGGACCGTCTTGCCGCAGTGCCGGCGGAGAAACCAGCTCACCTCCCCACCGACGTCCCGTACGAGCCGCAGGCCGCGCCCTCGTTCGTCACCCTCTGCCGGTTCCCCGTCCTCGCCGAACCGGGCGAACGCCTCGACGGGATCGGACACGTCGATCAGCAGCGCCCCGTCCTCCAGCACCGCGAGCCGCACCCACAGCTCGTGGCCGACCTTGCGGCCGTGATGGACGGCGTTGGTGACCAGCTCGGAGACGATCAGCACGGCATCCTGTACATCCCCCGGCCAACGCCACATCGTGAGCTGCCGGCGGGTGTGTATCCGGGCCAGGCGCACGGCGCCGGCTGTCATGGGATAGCCGGTGGAGCGCTCTCGCACGAAGGGCGCGTACAGGCCCTGCCCCAGATCCGTCATCACGGCCTCACTCGGTTGTTCCGCTCGGCAACCCCGGTACGACTCATACGCGCATCGGGCCCGTCCGTCTCAGCGGGCGCGGGCGGTTGCGCCGCCCTGTACTGGACTACGGGGATGGGACGTTACGGACAGTCGTTCACGGTGAGCGCGAAAGTTTCTCCATGTTTCTCGAAAGCCGCGCAGACTTTCTCGATCTTTCCCACAAGGCCGGCAACAAGCTGTACCGCGAAAGCGGTGACCCCAGGATGCTGAGCAGTGGATCGACACCCGAGGGAAAGGAGACCGCTATGAGGCGGTTGCGCTTCAACGGCACGGGCAGCGGCGTGAACGGATGCCCGTAGGTCCACGAGGACCTCGACACCGGGGACATCATCGTCCACGGACCACCGCTCACCGATCCCGACGAGACAACGCAGCTTCAGCATCTCTCCGAAGGAGAGACCGCCATCGTCGTACCGCGAGAGCTCCTGATCGACTTCGGCCCCAAGGAGGCAGACCGAGTGCCGGACATCATCGGACTGGACGAGTTCGACAAGCTCTTCACTTCTTTCAAGCACACCGCATGGCGGCTCGAAACACGGCGCCGATACGCGTCCGACGAAGTATCGGACACGTACGGCCAGTTCATGAGGGGCGAGCCCGTGGTGTGGGACGGCGCCAACCCCGAGTGGTGCGCCGAGCGTCGCGAGCAGTCGGCCCTGGGCAAGCGGTTCGAGCGGGTGCGCGTCGTCGACGACCCGCCGACGCCCGGCCAGCTCTACCTGCTCGACAACGCGAAGCGGAACTCCTCGGTGGGTGAGGACATCCGCAACCTGTGGCGCACCGACGCGGAACGGCTGAACCTGCCCGAAGAGGACTTCTGGCTCATCGACTCACGGCTCGTCGCCCTGCTCCGCTTCGACGACGCCGACAACCTGATCGACGTCGAGCTGATCACTGAACCTGCGGCAGTCAACCGTTACGCGCAAGTGCGTGATGCGGCCTGGCACTACGCCGTACCGTACGAATCGTTCGCGGCCGGAGTGTCCGCCTCAAAGTAGCGAGAGAGACCTGGTGAGCACCGACTTCCAACAAGCTCGCGCCGCGCTCGGAGTGCGCCTCCGTGAACTGCGCGAATCTTCCCCTGAAGGTCGGCTCACCGGGTCTCGGCTCGCCCAGCACCTCGGGTGGCCGCATTCCAAGGTCAGCAAGCTGGAGAACGGGAGACAGACCGCCACTGCCGAGGACGTGCGCTCCTGGGCCGAGGCCACCGGTCACCCGGAAGCAGCCGAAGAGCTGCTCGCTCGGCTGGCCGGCCTCGAATCCCACATCCGGTCCTGGCGTCGGCAGCTCGCCTCCGGACACCGCGCTGTCCAGGACGCGATCAGTACCGAGTTCGCGCGCTCCACGACGTTCCGCGCCTGGGAGAACTCCATGGTTGTCGGCGCCCTCCAGACCGCCGACTACGCCCGGAACATCTTCAGCCGTTACTCCGAACTGCAGCAGTCGCCCCGTGACACCGAGGACGCCGTACGAGCACGCCTGCGATGGCAGGAGAGCTTGTACCGGCCCGGCACGAAGTACCGCATCGTCATGTGGGAAGCGGCACTTCATGCCCAGGTCTGCCCGCCCCCGGTACTCGCCGCGCAACTCGACAGGCTGGCCGGAGTCATCGGGCTGGACACCGTGGAGCTCGGCATCGTCCCCTTCTCCGCCTCGCTGAGGATTCCACCCGCCAACGGGTTCTGGATCTTCGACGACCGCCTGGCCATCGTGGAGGACTGGCACGCCGAGCTCTGGATCGATGACGCCGCCGCCATCGCCGTCTACTCCAAGGTCTGGTCCACCCTGAACGAATCCGCCGTGTACGGCTCCGACGCGCACGCGGTGATCAATCGCGCCCGGCGCGCCCTGGACGGCCACTGACGGTGACTTGAGCTTCGGGGGACGAGGGTCGAGACGCTTTTGCGAGGAATGGGACGGAGGGAACTACCCACCCACCCCACCTTGTTGCCGCACGCCTGCCGAGCGGTGACCTTTTGTGATCGGGTCGCCACGCAGTGCGGTTGCCGTGTACGGTGCGCCTCATAGAACGACCCCCGTGGGTGCGCCAACACCGCACAGGGGTCTGACCATCAGTTCGAAAGCAGGTCGACCCAATGGCTGTTTCGCAGTTTAGTCCCGCTCTGCACGCCCCCGCCCATCCCATGGCCAACCCCGGCTTCGGAAAGCGGTGCGCGCCCGACGAAGAACCGCGCCGCAAGGGCGACTTCGCACATCTGCCCAAGCGTGAAGCGGCCATCGCCGCGTACATCGACCGTCTTCCCGAAGGCGCCGACATCTCCGTCAAGACGCTGGCCAGGGAGCTGGCCGACTACGGCCAGTGCGCCGTGGGGACCGCGCTCAACAGGCTCTCCGAGGCCGGGCACCTGCGCCGCGTGCGCCAGGCGGTGTGCGAGGGCGAGGAGGTGCGGTGGGTGTTTCGGACCTTCTTCACGCGGACCCCACGGGCCGACGCCTGGTGGAACGCCTACCTCTGCGACCACGTCCCCACCAGCGGCTACGCCGACGCCGCGGCCGCACCGGAGCCCGACGTACAGGGGCACGACGCCCTCGCCCGGCTCGGCCGCCGTGAGCCCCGGCTCGCGCTTTCCGCCGCCGAGTGCCAGGCGCTCGCGCCGCTCGCCGGGGAGTGGTTCCGGCGCGGGGCGACCGAGACGCAGCTCGCGCTGGCGATCACGCTGCTGCTGCCGGACCCGGTGAAGCACCCGTACGGATTCGTACGTTCACGGCTTGAGGCGAAGCTGCCGCCGCTGCCGCCCCCGCCCGTCACCGGTACGTACGTCATGGAGTGCACCGACTGCGGCGCGCCCGGTACACCCGGATCGCTGCCCGGCGGGCTGTGCCGCGTCTGCCGGAGTGAGCCCCGCGTGCCCGACCGTCCCGAGGACGGGCTGCCCACCGAGGTCGTACGGGGGAAGGCGGCCCGGCTGCGGGACACCGTGCGGGCGTACCGGTTCAGGCCGCCGTCTCAGCGCTGAGGACTCGGGCCCGCGCCCGCTCACAGCCCCTCCTCCGTCAGCCCCAGCAGCTCGATCGCGTTGCGGCGTACGATCCGGTCCACCACGTCCGGGTCCAGGTGGCCCACGCGTAGAGGGTGCTCTGCGACTGGACCGCAGGAGCGCCGCCTCAGCCGACAGCCGCCCGGCCGGACAGTGAGGAACCGCTGGTGTCGCGGCAGCGGCTCAGACATCATGCGGCGCATGAACTGGATGCCTCTGCTCTCCACGTTGGTGGGTGCCGCTATCGGCATCGCCGCCACCCTGATCGCCGATCGCAACAGGTGGCGGCGCGAGGAAGCACGACACGCTCTGGAAGTGCGGCGCGCCGTGTACACCGAGTACACCTCCGCCCTCAAGGACGCGGGGGAACAGATACGGGCTGTCGCGCTGGGCGATCACATGTCCGAGTCGGCGCGTGACGCGGCGGTGCGTGAGGCCTTCCGTGGGACCGGATTGCACACGGCAAGCGAGCAGCTCTGGCTCGTGGGTCCGCCGCTCGTTGTCGCGGCCGGGAACGAGGCGTTCCACAGCCTGCGCCGGATACGCGACGCCTATACCCGCGGGGTGACAGTCGGCTCCGCCGAGGACACGGTCCTCATCCAACAGCGCCGCACGGCCATGGCTGAGATGCGCCGCCGCATGCGTGAGGATCTGGGCATCGGGCCCCTTGGGATCGAATGACCACCGGCTGGAGAAGACGTCAACGCAGGCCCCCCTGCCAGCCGTGGACGTACCGCACGCCGTGGGTGCGGTGGTAGGCGGCCGGGGTGCCGCTCGGGGTGCCCGGAGAGGCTCCAGTTGTGGCCGCCCCGGCGAACCTATGCGGTTACGGCACTAGACAGAAAGCGGTACGGGGTGGATCTCGGCGGCCGGGTGACCGGTTCGCTCGTGGACGCGCTTCACCGCGTCCGCAGAGGGCGCTTCGGAGAGGCAGTACACGACGCCCGCGTCGGGGTCGGCCCACGCTCGCTCGAAGTGCACTCCCTCCTCCGCCTCGATCGCCAGATCTGCCCGGTGTGCCGCCGAGAGCTGCTCGGCCGTGATGCCCTTCATGTCGTGGTGGACGTCCATGAACGTAGTCATCGCCCGCCACCTCCAGTCGTCTCGTCGTCTCCTCCTACCATCGTGCGCCCGCCCCCGCACCAGGTCGAGCCGGCGTGACGCCCTCACATGCGCCACCCAGTACCACCACCCCCGCCCCACCGGTACGCACGGCGCTCCATCGAGCGCGGAGAGTCAACCGACTTCGCGCCGACAGCCGGTCAGCGAGCCGGCGGTCGCGGTCGCGAGCATGTGTGAGCTGGAGGAAAGAAGTGCGGGGTACGGCTCGGCCAACCGGGCGGACTCCAGTGCGGCCACGAACATGGGGGATCCGATCAGCCGCTCACCGCTGTGCTGCTCGGCCGCCTTCAGGCACGACCACGCGGGACCCTCGATGCCGTGTACGGCGACGCCTTCCAGGCCGGCGGCCACCATCTCCTCCTCAAGGCCTTCGGCGGTGTGGAAGTAGGCGGCCGTGAACCCCTTCCGGCCGGGCTCATGGCGGCCGGTGCGGAGGATGTCCGCCACGGCGTCGCGGACCCGCTCGGTACCGAGGAACGTGGTCGCCACGTGTTCGTACAGCGACGCGTACCGCCCGATTGCTGCTGCGGCAACCAGCCCGCCCGGCCGCACCACCCGCCTTGCTTCGGCAAGCGCACGGTCACGGTCCGCACGCTCCAGCAGGTGGTAGAGCGGACCGAGGAGGAGAACCACGTCGTACGAACCAGTGTCGGCGGTGAGCTGCCGCGCGTCCCCGATCTCCGCGCCAACACCGAGGGCTGCCGCCTGCTCGACGTGCCGGGCGACGGGGTCGACGACATGGACCTTGTAGCCGTCGGCGCTGAGCCACTGGGCATGAATGCCGGGCCCGCCTCCCACATCGAGGACGGTCGCCGGAGCCGGAGGCAGGAGGCGTCGAAGGATCTCCTGAGTACGGACGAGTTCGAGGGCGCCGTCGGCAGTGGCTGTCAGGCGGGTCGCTTCGTCGAAGGTGTCGGTGTAGAAGTCGTAGATCTCGGGCGCGATTTGAGGGGCCGTTCCCATGTGAGGGATGCTCCACCTTGACCGGTCCACCTGTCCAGTGAACAGGAGTACATCTCGATGCCGACCTTGAAGTACGAGCAGATCGCCGACTCACTGCGGCAGCGCATCGCGGACGGCGAGTTCCCGGCAGGCGCACTTCTGCCGTCGGGCCGCGACCTGTGCGAACAGTGGGGCGTCTCGCGGGCCACCGTCATCAAGGCGTACGACATCCTCAGGAACGACGGACTGATCGTCGCGAAGCAGGGGCACGGCTTCCGCGTCACCGAGACGCCGCTCGCCCGCCCGGCCGGCAACCGCAGACCGGGCAGCACCCGCACGACCGGAGCCCACCCGTTCCGCAGGCTCGGCACCCCGACGCGGGAGGAGCCTCCGCGCCATGTCGCCGAACTGCTCGAGCTGCCAGACGGCGCCACCGCACTGCGGCGCGACCGCCTTGTCCTGTTGGACGACGGGACTCCGATGACGCTGGTGACCGCATGGTTCCCGCTGGACGTGGCCGATGCGTGCCCACGACTGGCGCAGACCGGACCGATCGCAGAGGGAACGACGCACTACGTGACCCGGACCACCGGGCGGGCGCCAGTGCGGGCCTGCGATCTGACGCGGGTACGACTGGCAGTGGAGGCCGAGGCCGACCGGTTCGGCGAGAGGGTCCCGCTCGCCGTCGCGGTGGACCTGCACGTGGCCTACGACAACGAGGACCGTCCGCTCGTGGTGGAGGAGGGTGTCACGCCGTCCGATCTGTGGGAGCGCACGGACAACTACCCGATGGGGTACGGACTCTGACAATTTCTTGACTGGACCGGTCCACCGGTCCAGTCTGAGGGGTGTGGCAGAAGCCACGCCCCCAGCCACAGCTGTGGGTTGACTCCAAACGCCCGCCTGGCCGGGCAAGCAGGAGGCACCATGTCGCTCCCCAGCAGTCCTGCTCCTCATAGCCCCCAGGCGAAAGGGAGAGCCAAAGAGTGGTCCATGGGTTACACGATGGTGTACGCCTCGGTGGCTCTCACACGCCGGCACGCCTTACGCCGACTGGCCATCTGGGGGTGGGCCGGGGACACGTATGACGCCGTGCTGATCGTTTCTGAGCTGGTGTCGAACGCGATCAACCACGGGCGGCGCGTGGGGCACGAACTGCGCCTCAGGCTCGTCATGCTGGAGTGCGGCGCACTGGTCATCGAGGTGTCCGACCCGGTGGCCGATTTCCCGGGTTTCGACACGTTCTCCGAGCCTGAAGAGGACGCGGAGAGCGGCCGGGGTTTGTTCGTGATGCGCCGGCTCGGCGGTGAAGTCACCTGGCACCCGAGACCACACGTCGGCAAGACAGTGCGCGTCTCGCTCCGAGGAGGTCGATCTCCGGAAGTTGGCCGCGCGCGTGGTGGAAGTGCGGGATGAGATGCGCCGCCAGCCGCTGAGCTGGGTTTCCCCCGGTCAACCCGCCCACAGCCCCTCCCCCGTCAGCCCCAGCAGCTCGATCGCGTTGCGGCGTACGATCCGGTCCACCACGTCCGGGTCCAGGTGGCCCATCTGCTGTTCGCCGACCTCCCGTGACTTGGGCCAGGTGGAGTCGGAGTGCGGGTAGTCGGTCTCGTACAGGACGTTGCCCACGCCGATCGCGTCGAGGTTCCGCAGCCCGAAGGCGTCGTCGAAGAAGCAGCCGTAGACGTGCTCGGTGAAGAGCTCAGACGGTGGCCGGAGCACCTTTTCCGCCACCCCGCCCCAGCCCCGGTTCTCCTCCCAAACCACGTCCGCGCGCTCCAGGATGTACGGGATCCAGCCGATCTGCCCCTCGGCGTACATGACCTTCAGGTTCGGGAAGCGCTCGAACTTGCCGCTCATCAGCCAGTCGACCATCGAGAAGCAGCAGTTGGCGAAGGTGATCGTCGAGCCCACCGCCGGCGGGGCGTCGGCCGAGGTCGACGGCATCCTGCTGGAGGAGCCGATGTGCATCGCGACGACCGTTCCGGTCTCGTCGCACGCGCGGAGGAAGGGGTCCCACTCGTCGGTGTGGATGGACGGCAGGCCCAGGTGCGGGGGTATTTCGGAGAACGCGACCGCGCGGACGCCGCGTGCCGCGTTCCTGCGGACCTCGGCGGCGGCGAGTTCGGCGCCCCAGAGCGGGATGAGGGTGAGGGGGATGAGCCGGCCGTGGGCATCCGGACCGCACCACTCCTCCACCATCCAGTCGTTGTACGCCCGGACGCCGAGCAGCCCCAGTTCGCGGTCCTTGGCCTCGGTGAACGTCTGGCCGCAGAAGCGCGGGAAGGTGGGGAAGCACAGGGCCGACTGGACGTGGTTGACGTCCATGTCGGCGAGGCGGTCGGGCACGGAGTACGATCCGGGCCGCATCTGCTCGTACGTGATGACTTCGAGCCTGATCTCGTCCCTGTCGTAACCGACCGCCGTGTCCAGCCTGGTCAGGGGGCGGTGCAGGTCCTCGTACACCCACCAGTCGCCGACCGGCCCGTCGTCACCCTTCGCACCCATCACCGGCGCGAACTTCCCTCCCAGGAAGCTCATTTCCCTCAGGGGGGCGCGGACGACGCGGGGACCGGAGTGCTGGTACTTGGACGGGAGCCGGTCCCGCCAGACGTTGGGGGGCTCAACCGTGTGGTCGTCCACCGAGATGATCTTCGGGAAGGTCTCCATGCGATCCAAGGTAGCGCTGATCTGACGATCCGTCAGCTAGGTAGAGGCGGGTGGGAAATGGGCAGGCGCCTTCCGGTGCTGACGCATTCGCCATGGACAAGGCAAACTGGCTCCTGCGACTGGGCGACTGGGCGGTAGGGCTGACCGCACACGGCAGCAGAGGCAATAGGGGGAGTGCGATGGACGGCGTACCTCGGGCACCGGAGCAGCGGACTCCGGCTTCCGGTCCGCAGCCCGACGGGGACACCCGGCACGAGAACCAGCGGGGAACGGGCCGGCAGCACCGGCACCACGAACCGGAGGCCGCCGCACCCAAGCCCCAGGCCGCACCCCAGACCGCACCCGAGCCCGCGCCCGCGGACGCGCCCGCGGACGAGCCTGTGCGCTTCACCGTGCTCGGGCCCGTCCGCGCCTGGCGCGGCGGCGAGTCCCTCAACACCGGGTCGCCGCAGCAACGAGCCCTGCTGGCCGCCCTCCTCCTGCGCGACGGCCGCACCGCGACCGCGTCCGAGCTGATCGACGCCATCTGGGGCGAGGAGCCGCCGTCGCAGGCGCTGGCGGCGGTACGGACGTACGCCTCCCGGCTGCGCAAGGCGCTGAAGCCGGGGGTGCTCGTCAGCGAGTCCGGCGGGTACGCGATCCGGGCGGGCGCCGACTCCCTCGACCTGACCGTCGCCCAGGACCTGGCCGCCGACGCGGAGAAGTGCCGCGCCTCCGGCGACCGCTGCCAGGCCCGCACCCTGATCAACAAGGCGCTCGGCCTGTGGGACGGCGAACCGCTGGCGTCGGTCCCCGGCCCGTACGCCGAGAACCAGCGGACGCGGCTGGAGGAATGGCGGCTCCAGCTCACCGAGACCCGCCTCGACCTGGACCTGGAGGTCGGCTGCCACGCGGAGGCGATCGCGGAGCTGACGGCCCTGACGGCCGCCCACCCCCTGCGCGAACGCCTGCGCGAACTCCTCATGCTCGCCCTCTACCGCAGCGGCCGCCAGGCGGAAGCCCTCGCCGTGTACGCCGATACGCGCCGCCTCCTGGCCGACGAGCTGGGCGTGGACCCACGCCCCGAGCTCTCGCACCTCCAGCAGCGCATCCTGGAGGCCGACGCGGACCTGGCCCGCCCGGTGGAACCGGCGCCGTCGGCGGCCCCGGCGGTCGTACGGCCCGCACAGCTCCCGGCCTCCGTGCCGGACTTCACGGGCCGCTCGTCCTTCGTACGCGACCTGAGCGACCGCCTGGCCACGGCGGAGGCCGGCGTCATGGCCGTCTCGGCGCTGGCCGGCATCGGGGGCGTGGGCAAGACGACCCTCGCGGTGCACGTGGCACACGCGGCCCGCTCCCACTTCCCGGACGGCCAGCTGTACGTGGACCTGCAGGGCGCGGGCTCGCGCGCGGCGGAACCAGAGACCGTCCTGGGAGCGTTCCTGCGAGCCCTGGGCACGCCCGACACCGCCATCCCCGACACGCTGGACGAACGCGCGGCCCTCTACCGCTCGACCCTCGACGGCCGCCGCATCCTGGTCCTGCTGGACAACGCCCGCGACGCGTCGCAGATCCGCCCCCTGCTCCCCGGCACGACGGGCTGCGCGGCACTGGTGACGAGCCGGGCGCGGATGGTGGACCTGGCGGGGGCGCACCTGGTGGACCTGGACGTCATGTCCCCCGAGGAGGCCCTCCAGCTCTTCACGAAGATCGTGGGCGCCGAGCGGGTCGGCTCCGAACGCGAGGCGGCGCTGGACGTCGTGGGCGCGTGCGGCTTCCTCCCCCTGGCCATCCGCATCGCGGCCTCCCGCCTGGCGGCCCGCCGCACGTGGACGGTCTCGGTCCTGGCGGCGAAGCTGGCGGACGAACGCCGCCGCCTCGACGAACTCCAGGCCGGCGACCTGGCGGTCAAGGCCACGTTCGAGCTCGGCTACGGCCAACTGGAGCCGCAGCAGGCCCGTGCCTTCCGCCTGCTGGGCCTGGCGGACGGCCCGGACATCTCCCTGGCGGCGGCAGCGGCGGTACTGAACCAGCCCGTCCAGGACACCGAAGACCTCCTGGAATCCCTGGTCGACACCTCCCTCCTCGAATCCGCGGCCCCCGGCCGCTACCGCTACCACGACCTGGTCCGCCTCTACGCCCGCGCCTGCGCGGAACGCGACGAACAACCGCCGGTGGAACGGGAGCGGGCGCTGTCGCGGCTGCTGGACTTCTACCTGGCCACGGCGGCGGCGGTGTACGCACTGGAGCGGCCGGGGGACCGGCTGGTGGCGCACCTGGAGCCCACCGGGCGAGCGGGCCTGCACTTCACTGAACGCAGCGAGGCGCTCGACTGGCTCCACACCGAGGCCGAATGCATTCTGGCCTGCGCCCAGCAGTCCACGGGCGCCGCGTCCGTCCAGCGTGCCGTGGACCTCCTGCTGGCCGCCAAGGACCTCTCCGAGTCCGGTGCGAACTTCCGGCGGTACGAGCACGCGACGCACCTGGTGCTCGCTGCCGCCCGGCGCGCGAAGAACCTCCGGGCAGAGGGGCGTGCTCGTACCGCCCTGACGCACGTTTTTCACATCGCGGGCCGCTTCGACCAGGCGGAGGCCGAGGCCGAGGCCGCGATGGCCCTGGCGCACGGAGATCCCATTCCGGGCGGTTACGCGCCCAACATCAGGGGATTCATCGCGGTCTACCAGAAGCGCTACAGCGAGGCGGAGAAGTACCTCCAACTGGCCATAGACAATTTCCGCGCCGACGGAAACCGGCCGAGCGAGGCCAGCGCGCTGTGCAACCTGTCGCGCGCGCACCTGGCCATGGGCCGCACCACCAGCGCGGTGGAGCTGGCCAAGCAAGGCGTCGACATCTACGACCGGCAAGGCCTCACCCTGCGGCTGGCGAACGGACGTTACGCACTCGGGATGGCCCTCACCCAGGCCGGGCAGTTCGGCGAAGCGCTCGAACAGCTCACCCAGGCCCTCGGCATCTTCCACGAGAACCGTCAGCCGCTGTGGGAGGGAGTGACCCACTTCAGGCTCGCCGAAGTACACCTCGCCGCACGTCGCCCGACCCTGGCGGCAGCGCATGCCGAGCAGGCCATCGCTCTTCGCGGCATCGGCGGCGAGTGGCGCCGGGGCACGGTCCTGACCGTACTCGGCAGGGCGCTCGACCACCTGGGCCAGGTGGACCGGAGCAGGGCCTGCTGGGGCGAGGCACTCGCGATCTTCGAAGGGCTCGGCTCCCCGGAAGCCGCCGAGGTCCGCTCTCTGCTGGCGACCGCCGCGACCGCCGCCTAGAGGCGCGTCCCCACCAAGGCGTTCATCGTTCGTTTATCGCTGCCCGGCACTCTCATTCCTATCGATCCGTCGCGTCGGGGGGCAGACGGATTGACGCACGGACCGGCCAACTAAGTTGTACGGTCCCAGCCCGTCCGGCGACCCTCGGGGGAGTTGCCGGGCGGGCTCACCTGACCGTTTCGCCGACAACCTTGGAGCGACGATGAGCGATGCGAAGCAGCCGACGGGCAGCCCCAAGCCACTGGACGACCACATGTCCGGCACCGAGAGCGACATCCTGAAGCCGCTGGACGACCACATGTCCGGTGCGGAGAAGGACGTCGTGAAGCCGCTGGACGACCACATGTCGAGCGAGCCGGTCAACTGAGACTTCATTCGACGGGGAACGGCCGCGGTGGCCCGGAGGGGGAGCCACCGCGGCCGCCGCGTGTCCGGGGGCGGGGGCAGGGGGCGGGGGGCTTCGGCGACCCCACCCCCCGCCGCGTGCCCCCCCGCGCCGCTACAGTCGCCGCGCCCGCAGCTCCCCCTTCAGGACCTTGCCGCTCGCGTTCCTCGGCAGTTCGCTGACGAACTCGACCTGTCTCGGGACCTTGTAATTCGCCATTTCGCGGCGCGACCAGGCGATCAGGTCGTCCGATGTGAGCGTGGAGCCGGGGCGGCGGACCGTGTACGCCTTGCCCACCTCGCCCAGCCTCGCGTCCGGGACGCCGATCACCGCCACGTCCGCCACGTCCGGGTGCAGGCCCAGCAGCCGCTCGATTTCCGCCGGATAGGCGTTGAAGCCGCCGACTATGAACATGTCCTTGACCCGGTCCGTGATGCGGAGGTTGCCGGCCTCGTCCAGTACGCCCACATCGCCCGTACGCAGCCAGCCGTCCGGTGTGATGGCCGCGGCCGTCCCGGCCGGGTCCTCGTAGTAGCCGCGCATGACGTTGAAGCCCCGGACCAGGATCTCCCCCGGCGTGCCGGGCCCGGCCGCCAGGACGCGGACCTCCGTGCCGGGGATCGCGCGTCCCGATGTCGACGCGATGGTCTGCGGCGGGTCGCCCCGGCGGCACATCGTCACGATGCCGGACGCCTCACAGAGGCCGTACGCCGTGAGGACCGTGGAGATGTGGAGTTCGCCGCGCAGGCGTTCCACCAGCCGGAGCGGGACCACCGCCGCGCCCGTCACCACCAGGCGCAGGGCCGAGAGGTCGTGAGCGTCTCGGGACGGGTGGTCCAGGAGTGACTGATGGAGCGTGGGCGGGCCCGGCAGGACCGAGATGCGTTCGGCCGCGATGTTCGCCAGGACCGTGTCCACGTTGAAGACCGGCTGCGGGACCATCGTCGCACCGCGCATCAGGCAGGCGATGATGCCCGCCTTGTAGCCGAAGGTGTGGAAGAAGGGGTTCACGATCAGGTAGCGGTCGCCCTCGCGCAGGCCGGCCAGCTCAGACCAGATGGCGTAGCAGCGCAGCGTCTGCGCGTGCGTGATCACCGCACCCTTGGGGCGGCCCGTCGTCCCCGACGTGAAGACGATGTCCGAAGGCCAAGACCCCGTGACCGACGCCGCACGGGCACGGACGTCCGCCGAGGACACCGCCTCGCCGGACGCCAGGAAGTCCTTCCACGTGCGGTACATGGGGTACTCGTCGGGCGCCGCGTCGGCCAGCACCACCACCCGCTCCAGGTGCGGCAGGTCCACGTCCGCCCGGCGCAGGGACGCCACGTACGACGTACCGAGGAACGTGCCGGTGATGAAGAGGAGCTTCGCCCGGCTGCGGGAGAGGACGTACGCCGCCTCCGTGCCCTTGAAGCGCGTGTTCAGCGGGACCAGGACCGCGCCCGCCGTCACCGCGCCGAGAGCGGACACGATCCAGTCGAGGGTGTTGGGCGCCCAGACCGCGACCCGGTCGCCGGGCTCGACGCCGGATGCCATGCAGGCCGCCGCCGCCCGCTCGACGCGCTCGCCCAGTCCGGCGTACGAGACACGCGTCCGGCCCTCGACCACGGCCTCCCGCTCGCCGTACCGCTCCGCCGCACTCCGCACAAGCTCCGGGATGCTGCTCCACTCGACGTCCCCGGCATCGCCACCGTCCCCGCCGTCCCCGCCGTCCGCTGCGCTCATGGCAAGCCCTCCCACACCACTAGCTGACTAACCGTCAGATTAGCGGTAGCCTGACGCCCTGTCAGCAGTAAGAGACGGCAGTCATGACCATCGCGGAGGTGCCCGGACGTGGCGACGCTCAAGGACGCGACAGCGATAGTCGGTACGGGACAGACCCCCTTCGCCAGGCAACTCCCCGAGTCCGAGAAGACCTTGGCCTGCCGCGCCGTCCTCGCCGCCCTCGACGACGCGGGCATCGCCCCGTCCGAGGTCGACGGACTCGCCTCGTACACCATGGAGGAGACCGACGAAGTCGAGGTGGCGAAGTCCATCGGCGCCGGAGACATCACCTTCTTCTCCAAGGTCGGGTACGGCGGCGGCGGGTCCTGCGCCACCGTCGCCCACCTCGCCGCCGCCATCGCCACCGGCCAGGCGAGCGTCGGCGTCGCGTGGCGCTCGCGCAAGCGCGGGTCGGGGCCGCGGCCCTGGAAGAACACCACCGCGCAGCTCCCCACCCCCGCCCAGTGGACCCGCCCCTTCGGCCTCCTGCGCCCCGCCGACGAGATCGGCATGCTCGCCCGCCGGTACATGCACCAGTACGGCGCCACCCGCGACCACTTCTTCAACGTCGCCCTGGCCTGCCGGAACCGGGCGAACCAGAACCCGGCCGCGATCATGTACGAACGGCCCCTGACCCGCGACATGTACATGAACTCGCGCTGGATCAGCGACCCGCTCTGCCTCTTCGACAACTGCCTGGAGACGGACGGCGCACTGGCGTGCGTGATCGTCAGCGCCGAGCGCGCCCGCGACTGCCGGCGCAGGCCCGTATACGTCCACTCCGCCGCCCAAGGCCTGCCCGCCCAGCACCACGGCATGGTCAACTACTGGAACGACGATCCTCTCACCGGCCCCGCCTGGACCGCCGCCCGCCAGCTCTGGAAGCAGGCCGACTTCGGCCCGGACGACGTCGACGTGGCCCAGATCTACGACGCCTTCACACCGCTGATCCCGCTGTCCCTGGAGGGCTACGGCTTCTGCGGGCGGGGAGAAGGTGCGGCGTTCACCGAAGGCGGCGCCCTGGAGAGCGGCGGACGGCTGCCGATCAACACCGGGGGCGGCGGGCTCAGCGAGGCGTACGTCCATGGCTTCAACCTCATCACCGAAGGCGTAAAGCAACTGCGCGGCACCAGCACCGCCCAGGTACCGGACGCCGCCACCTGCCTGGTCACGGCAGGCGAGGGTGTCCCGACGTCGGCCCTGCTGCTGAGGAGTTGAGAGATGCGCGACAGCCACACTGAGAGCGACCACCACCCCGACCGTGACCGTGACCGCCTGCTGGTTCCCGTTGTCGACGACGACGGCGCCCCCTTCTGGGAGTACGCCGCCCAGGGCGAGCTCCGCGTCCAGGCCTGCGCCGCCACCGGCTGCGGCGAGCTGCGCTTTCCGCCCCGGCCCTGCTGCCCGCACTGCCAGTCGTTCGAGAGCGAATGGCAGCGGATGAGCGGCAAGGGAAGGATCTGGTCGTACGTCATGCCACATCCGCCACTTCTGCCCGCCTACGCCGCCCAGGCCCCGTACAACGCAGTCGTCGTGGAACTGGCCGACGCCCCACACATCCGGCTCGTGGGAAATGTGGTCGCCGAGCCCGGCGCCGCACTCGACTCCGTCGATCCGGCGCGGCTGCGCATCGGCGCGAAAGTGCAGGCCGCGTTCACGAAGGGCGCGGGCGCGAGCGCGGGCGCGAGCGGCGTGACGGTACCTCAGTGGCTGCTGGAGCGGTCGTGAGCGGTGTCCGCGTCGAACGGGACAAGGACACGGGCGTCGCGGTCGTCACCCTCGACCGGCCGGAGCGGCACAACGCCATCGACCTGGGCGCAGCCCGCCAACTCGGCGAGGTCTGGCGGGAGTTCCGGTTCGACGAGAGCGTACGGGCCGTCGTGCTCACCGGCGCGGGAGGCAAGGCTTTCTGCAGCGGAATCGACCGGGGAGTGGACGTTCCTCAGCCTCCGTCGCCGTACTCCATCGACGATCCTCTCCTCTCCATCGGGCCGAAGGCGAACGACCTGTGGAAGCCGGTGATCGCGGCGGTACGGGGAATGGCGTGCGGCGGGGCGTTCTACCTGCTGGGGGAGGCCGAGTTCGTCGTCGCCGCCGAGGACGCGGCCTTCTTCGATCCGCACACGACGTACGGGATGGTCAGCGCGTACGAGACGATCCACATGGCGCAGCGGATGCCGTTCGGGGAGGTCGCCCGGATGGCGCTGATGGGGACGCGCGAACGGGTGTCGGCGCGGCGCGCGTACGAGACTGGACTGGTGTCGGAAGTCGTCCCGAGCGGGGAGGAAGTGGCGGCGGCCGTGCGCGCGGCCGAGGTGATCGCGTCGTACCCGACGCAGGCCGTGCAGGGCACGGTGCGGGCGGTGTGGGCGGCGACGGAGGGAGCGCGCCATCAGGCGCTCGCGCAGGCACCGCATCTGGTGGCGCTCGGCAATCTGCCGTCGGACCGGCAGGCGGAACTCTTCACCGCCCGCCGGTCCGGATTCCGTACGCGCTAGGTGTATCGCTAGGTGTATTAGGCCCTGGGCGTGCCGCGTCAGCCGGAGATGCGCCGTACGTTGCTCAGCGCGCACTTGCCGCCGGAGGTCTCGCCCGCCCGGGCGACGTACGGGGTGGCGACATCGAGCCTGTCGGTCTGGCCCGCGAGCACCATGTACATGCTGGGGTGGCGCGTCCCGATGGTCGCACCGCTCGGGTCGGTGAACCTGACCGTGAAGGTGTAGGTGTAGTTCTCGGAGGAGCTGCTGTTGGTGGCGCTGACAGCGGCGACGATGCCGCGGGAGGGGTCGTACACGCAGGAGTCGATCCGTACGTCCGTGATGTTGGTGTTGCCGCGGCTGCCGGAGGTCGAGCCCGTGGTGGTGGACGAGCCGGTGGTGTAACCACTGGTCGTGCTGCCACTGGTGGTGCTGCTGCCGGTCGTGGTGTCGCCGCTGGTGTAGCTCGAACCGCCGCTACTGCTGGTGCTACTACTGCTGCTGCTCGAACCGTCGAACCTGCTGCCACCGCTGCTGCCGCTGCTGTTGTTGTCGCAGCCACCACCGCCGGAACCACGCGCTCCGGTCAGTGCGAAGACAGCGATACCGAAGACGGCGACAGCGCGGACATGGCGAAGCTGCACGCTTCAACCCCCGTTGAATTCGTAAAATGTGGCGCTCTTGATTGACAAGCGCACGTCACCCTATGGGGCGCCGGACACGCCTGCAAACACGTGTCGGCGGGGCGAAGGTGCCCTTGCGGCGACCCGCCCGCGACTGGCAGCCGCCGCACCGTGGGCGTAGCGTCGTCACCGAGAGCCACCCCAAGGAGGCGCGATGTTCCGCAGCGTCCTCGGCTGGATCCTCGCTCTCGTCGGAGCGACGGCGGCCGTGCTCAGCCCCTTCCGTACCTGGTACGACGGTCGCCTCGGGCGCGACTACCGCATCGGCGACCTGTTCGGCGGCATTACGGACAGTGAGGCCGGCATCGCAGGATCGATCCTGCTGCCGTTCGCCTTCGCCGCCCTGCTGACCCTGGCCGGGCTGCTGCTGCGGTCCCGGCTGATGGTCGCCCTCGCCGGGGTCGTCGTGCTCGGCTTCACCGTGCTCTGGATGGTCCGCGTCGGCCAGGCGCGCGGCGGCCTCACCGTCAACAGCGACGGCTCCGGCCTGGACATCGGCGTCGCGCTCGCGTTCGGCGGCGGCGTACTCCTCCTGCTGGCCGCTGCCGTGATGCTCGGACGCGGGCAACGGCACCGGCGCGTGGACGGCGACAGACACCGGCGCCGCGAACCCGAGCACGACTACGAGCGCGAGCAGGACTACGACCGCGACTACGACCGCGACCACGCGCCGCACGAGCGCGCACCGGAGCAAGGGACCGAGCACCACTTCCCCTGGCGTCCGGGCCCCGGCGGACCCGGCGGACCGGGCGCACCGGGCGGACTCGACGACCGGCCGCCCCCGCCCCCGCCGGATGACCGCTACCGCTAGCGGCAGCGGTCACCTCTACCGCAGGCCACCCCGCCTCAGGCGCGCGTACCCGACGCCCGGCCCGTCGCCGTGCCCTTCACCGCGTCCAGCGCGTACACGCACCGGTCCTTGCTGCACGCGTACACCACACCACCCCGTGCCACCGGCGACCCGGTGATCTCACCGCCCGTCGCGAGCTTCCAGCGCAACTGGCCGCCGCTCGCGTCCAGCGTGTAGAGGCAGTGGTCGGCCGAGCCGAAGTGGACGCGGCCGTCGGAGACCACGGGCGCGCCGATGACGTCGCCGCCCGCCGCGAAGCGCCACTTCGGGGTACCGGTCACCGCGTCCAGGGTGTAGAGCGCGCTGCCGCTGCCCACATGGATGTTGCCCGCGGCGACCAGCACCGGCTCGATGGACTGGCGCGACTCCGTGGCGATACGCCACCGGTCCTTGCCGGTGGAGGCGTCCAGGGCGTACACCGTGCCGAGGTAGTCGGCCAGGTAGACGCCACCGCCCGTGACCGCAGGACCCGGCGCGAACGCGGGCGGGCTGAGGAAGACCGCGGGGGCCTCGAAGTGCCACCGCACACGGCCGCTGACGGCCTCGATGGCGAGGACGCGCGGGCCGGCGGCGACGTACACACAGCCGTCCGGCGCCGACGTCAGCCGCAGCGGGACTCCGCCGCAGGACGCCGCGTCGCCGATCGGGTACGACCAGCGCTCGATGCCGGTACGGGAGTCCAGGGCGCGCAGCCGCGCGTCCTGCCACACGTACACCGTGTCGTCGTGTACGGCGGGACCTGCCTCCGGGGTCTCGAAGTCGCTCTGCGCGCCGGTGAGTTCCCACAGCTTCTGGCCGTTGGACGCCTCCCATGCCTGGACGCCGCCGCCGCGCGTGCCGGTCACCACCGTGCCGCGGTCGGCCTTGAGGGAGTACACCCACGCGTCGGTCTGGAGCCGCCACCGCTCCTGGCCGTCGGCGGCGTCGAGGGCGTACAGCGTCGGGCCGTCGGAGGCGTGGATACGGCCGCCCGCGACCGCCATCGCCCAGGCGACGTCCCGCGTCTTGAACTTTCGCCGGCCGCTCGCCACATCGAGGGCGTGCACCTCGAAGGAGGTGACGTACACCAGGTCGCCCGCGACGGCCGGTGTGCCCCACACGTCGTTGGACATGCGGAACCGCCACGGCCGCCATCCCCCGGAAGGCCCCGCGCCGTCGGCCGACTGCGCGGGCGGCGGAATGGCCGGGGGCGGCGGGGCGGAGACGGGCGGCGGTACGAGGCCGGTGGCGGCGTCCGCACCGTTCGGCGAGGCATTCGGGGAGGCGGTCACCCCGGCCGGGGGCCTGATCCAGCCCGTTGCGTGCTCGCCCGGCGCGGGACCCGCCCCGGCGCGACCGCCGGCCACGCGGGGGCCGGGGCCGATCGGCACCGTGGAGCCGGGCAGCCGTACAGCGGCATGCTGCGGGGCGTGCGGGGCATGAGCACCGGCTTGCGCGGCATGCGCACCCTGAGCCGCATGCGGCCCCTGAGCCGCATGCGGCCCCTGAGCCCCATGCGGCCCCTGAGCGCCTTGCGCCGCGGGGCCGGCGTGCGCGCCCTGCGGAGCGCGCCCGTCCGCGGAGGCCGGCGCAGACGCCGAAGCCGGCGCCTCGGACCGGGACGCCACCGGGGCGAACGGCGGCGGGCCCGGCGGTCTCGGCGGTGTGGAGTGCGCCCGCGACGACGGCGTACTCGGCAGCGCGGGACGCCCGCCCCGCCGCTGTTCGATCATCGCGGTGGCCCGCGCGGGCAGCCACGCGGACGCCGTACCGCTGTCGTCCTCGCCGGAGGCGAAGAGGTGCGGCGAGAGCTGCGCCTGGAGGTCGGCCGGGCTGGGCCGCCGTACCGCTTCCATCTGCATGCACGACTCGATCAGCGGGCGCAGCTCGTCGGGCAGACCCTCGACGTCCGGGCCCTCGCGCAGCAGCATGAAGACCGTCTCGACCGGGTTCACGCCGTGGAACGGCGCGTGCCCGGTCGCCGCGAAGACCAGCGTCGAACCGAGCGAGAAGATGTCGCTGGCCCCCGTCACGCTGCGCGAGTCGCGCGCCTGCTCGGGCGACATGTAGGCGGGCGTACCGACGGCGACGTTGGTCATGGTCAGCCGCGTGTTGGAGACGCCGGAGGCAATGCCGAAGTCGATGACGCGCGGCCCGTCCTCCACCACCAGGACGTTCGACGGCTTGAGGTCGCGGTGGACCAGGCCCGCCCCGTGGATGGACTGGAGCGCCTCGGCGATACCCGCCGCCAGCCAGCGCACCGCCTGGGCCGGCATCGGCCCGCATTCATTCACTATTTCTTCGAGGGAGGGCGCGGGTACGTACGCCGTGGCCAGCCACGGCACCGCCGCCCGCGGATCGGCATCCACGACGGCGGCCGTGTAGAAGCCGCTGACGGCCCGCGCCGCCTCCACTTCGCGCGTGAAGCGGACGCGGAACAGCTGGTCCTCGGCGAGCTCGGTCCTTACCGTCTTGATCGCCACGCGCCGGCCGGACGCCGACCGCGCGAGATAGACCAGCCCCATGCCGCCGGCCCCAAGCCGGGCCAGTACCTCGAACGGGCCGATCCGCCGCGGGTCATGCTGCGTCAGCTGCTCCATAACTTGCCTGCCACCTCCCCGTACGAGGCCGCAAACACAGCCCCGTGAAGCGTCTCACCACTGGGCACCACCCAGCGGTGCGCAACCCTGATTCTTCCTGTCTGAGGCGGTGGTGGCGAACCCGGGGGCGGACCGGGGTGTCTCACCCGGATTCGGACAGGGCGCGCGGACGAAAAATGTCGGTGATGGGGCGCTACGTCTCGTTTTTCCGGGGCCCGTCAGGTCCGGGGCGTTCGTCGACCTCGTCACTTTCGGCCAGGCGTGCGGACTTCGAAGGTTCGGAGGGTGCGGGGGGCGCGGGCGGTTCGGAAGGTTCAGACGGTGCGGAGGGTTCAGCAGGTTCGGAAGGCTCCGCAGGTTCCGGAGCTCCAGAAGGGCCGGCTGGTTCCGAAGGCTCGGAAGGCTCAGCGCGTTCGGCAGCGGCAGCCTGTTCGGCCCCTTCAGCCGGGGCCGCCGCCTCAGTCGGCCCAGCCGGCTCAGCCGCTTCAGCCGGTCCAGCGGCCTCAGCCGGCTCAGCCAGTTCCGCCAGTTCCGCCAGTACGGCGAAAGTCGCGCCCTGATTGTCGGTGAGCACCGCGATCCGGCCGTACGGCGTGTCGAACGGCTGCGCCTGGACGCGGCCGCCGAGCCCGACGGCCTTAGCCGCCGCCCCGTCGCAGTCTTCGACCACGAAATAGATCATGAAGTGGTCCGGCATCTCGACCGGGAAGGCGTCACCCATGACACTGCGGCCACCGATGGCCGTATCGGGGCCGGGATCGGCGCCCGCCGGGGACCACGTCCTGAAGTCCTCGCCCTCCTCGTCGAGGTCGAAGCCCTGGAAGCCGAAGACGGTCTCGTAGAAGGGATCGGTCCGGTCCTTGTCGCGCGCGTAGACCTCCGTCCAGCAGAACGAGCCCGGCTGGTCCCGCTTCTCGAAACCGGCATGGCTGCCCGCCTGCCAGAGCCCGAAGACCGCGCCGCCCGGGTCGGCGGCCACAGCCATTGTGCCCAGCGGGGGTACGGGCAGCGGGTCCGTCACCATCTGGCCGCCCGCCTCCCGGATCCTCCGGGCGAGCGCCGCCGCGTCGTCGGTGGCGAAGTAGACACCCCAGGCGGTGGGCATCCGCCCGTCCCGCTTGGGGGCGAGGGCGGCGACCTTCTTGCCGCCACTGAGGGCATTGACGAACGCGGCCTGCCCCGCCCTGCCCGACCAGCCCGTTTTTGCCCGCTCGTCGATGCCGGGGTCCTCAAACGTCCAGCCGAAGAGCCCACCGTAGAAACGCTTGCCCGCTTCGACGTCGTCCAGCGTCACATCGACCCAGCATGGGATGCCTTCCGCATATACGGCCATGGGCCCGGGTCCTTCCGTCACGCAGGGCAGAACGCTGTGTGGCGCCCGTCACATCCAAGCTAACGGGCCGCCGCGCCTCACGCAGGGGATAAAAAGGAACAAGTAGTCCACTATCGGGCCATCACGCCATGGCGCACATGGGTTGTCCACCAAAGTTGTCCACAGGCTGTTGATAAGTCTATTCGGGTCAGGCGCGGCTGGAGGCGGCAAGCGGGCGAGTGGCGGCCGACGGACGGGCGAGTGGCGGGCGATTAGCGGCATCCCGACAGTCGAGCGGCGGGCCGGGGCGGCTGGCCGGTTCCCCATTTGCAGTCGGCCGAATCGCGCTCCGATCACCCCTCGGTAAGCTGACGGCATGACAGGACAAGTACGCACCGTCGACGGCCGCGTGGCCGGACGACGCGGTCAGGCGACGCGGCAGAAGCTGCTCGACTGCCTCAGCGAGATGCTCAGCTCCTCGCCCTACCGCGACGTCAAAGTCATCGATGTGGCCCGGAAGGCGGGGACTTCACCCGCGACTTTCTACCAGTACTTCCCTGATGTGGAGGGCGCTGTCCTCGAAATCGCGGAAGAAATGGCCAAGGAGGGTGCCGGGTTGACCGAACTCGTCTCCGGCCGCTCCTGGGTCGGCAAGGCGGGCTGGGCGACCTCCGAAGAACTTGTCGAGGGCTTCCTCGACTTTTGGCGCAAAAACGACGCCATCCTCCGGGTTGTCGACCTCGGCGCCGCGGAGGGCGACAAGCGGTTCTACAAGATCCGCATGAAGATCCTGAACTCGGTCACCAACTCCCTTACGGACACGGTGAAAGAGCTCCAGTCCAAGGGCAAGGTCGACAAGGACATCAGCCCCGCCGCCATGGCCGGGTCGCTCGTCGCCATGCTGGCGGCGGTCGCCTCGCACCAGAAGGGCTTCCAGACCTGGGGTGTGAAGCAGAGCGAACTGCGCCCCAACCTGGCCCTGTTGGTGCACCTGGGCATCACCGGCAAGAAGCCGACGAAGTAGCCGCCGAGCAGCCGACGAAGCAGGCCGCAACGCAGGTCACTACGCAGGCCACGACGTGGGCCACGACGCAGGCCCTCGAACCGCACCCTTCCGAAGCCAGTGCCCCAGTCCTGTCTACGCAGCGGCGGCCCCCTGGGCCGGTCCGCCGCTGCGGCACTTTCAGCGGCTTCGCCGCTCCTCCAGCCGGAAGAGCCGGATCTCCCGCTCCACCCTCGCCTGGTACGTCGCGTACGGCGGCCAGAACTTCAGCACCGCCAGCCACACCGCCTCCCGCTCGGCGCCCCCCAGCAACCGCGCCCTGACCTCGATGTCCCGGCCCCGCCAGCTAATACGGGCGTCCGGGTGCGTCATGAGGTTGGCCGTCCAGGCGGGATGCCCGGTCCGGCCGAAGTTGCTGCCGGTCACAATCCAGCGGCGGCACTCCCGACCACCACCCTCACCACCCCCACCGCCCTCACCTCCGCCACCGCTCGGCTCCGGCATGCACGCCAGGGGCGTGGTGCGGGGCAGGCCGCTCCTGGCACCCTGCGCCGTGAGGATCACACCCGGCAGCATCCGGGCGCTCAGCATCACCTTGCCGCGGGTCAGGCGGTGGACCGCGCGGTCCATGGCGGGGATCACGTGCGGGGCGATCCTGGCGAAGGCGCGGGTCGATGACACCTTCTGCATGAGGCGTACTCCGGGCGGCATCAGCCCGTCACCCCTCGCCCCGCCACTCCCACCGCTCCCTCCTCCATCTCCGTGACCGTCCCCGTCCCCGTCCCCGCCACCGTCCCCGTCCCCGTCTCCGACTCCGTACCGCCGAAGAGCCCCGCAACGCGCGCCGCGCGCTCGCGCAGGCGGTGGGCGGGGCCGAACAGCAGCTCGTCTGACGCCGCCCGCTTGAAGTAGAGGTGCGCGTCGTGCTCCCACGTGAAGCCGATCCCGCCGTGCAACTGAACGGCCTCCCCCGCGGTCGTACGCAGCGCCTCGACGGCCTGCGCCAGCGCGAGGCCCCCAGTCGCCGGGTCCCAGGCCGCGTAGTACGCCGCCGAGCGCGCCGCCTGCACCTGTACGTAGAGGTCGGCCAGCCGGTGCTTGACCGCCTGGAAGGAGCCGATGGCCCGCCCGAACTGCTCCCGTGTCCTGACGTGATCGACGGTTCGCTCCAGGGCCTGCGAGGCGGCCCCGACCGCCTCGGCGGCGAGCACGACAGCGGCGGTACGCCCGGCTTCCGCCAGCGCGCCCGGCACGTCGGCGGCGTCATCGGCCCCCAGCAACTCACCCTCCACGTCCCGCAATTCGATGCGCGCCTGGGGCCGGGTCTCGTCCAGGGCGGTCTGCCGTACGCGGACGAGCCCTGGAGCGTCGGCCCGTACGAGGAACAGCAAGGTGCGGCTGCGGGCGAAGCCGCCGGTGTGGGCGGCGACGAGCAGCAGGCCGGCGCTGTGCCCGTCGAGCACCTGCGCCGCTTCGCCGTACAGCGTCCACGTGCCGCCCCGTCCGTCCGCCGCCGCCGTACGCCGGGCCTGTACGCCACCGGACCTGCCGCCGCCCGCCCACTCGCCACCGGCGTTGTCCGCGGTGAGGCCGAGCGCGGCCGAGAGGCTGCCGCCGGGGACGGCGAGAGCGGCGGTCAGCGTGCCGTCGGCGACGGGCGGGAGCAGGGTGGCGCGCTGGGCTTCCGTACCCAGTGCGGCGATCAGCGGTGCGGCGAGCGCGGCCGTGGCGAACAGCGGGGACGGCAGCAGGGCGCGGCCTGTTTCCTCGCAGGCGAGGGCGAGTTCGACGGTCCCGCAGCCGACTCCGCCGTAAGCGGTGGGGAGGGCGAGGCCGGGCAGCCCGATCTGTTCGGCGAGCTGCCGCCAGAGGCCGGCGTCGTACCCGGTGGCGGTCCGTACGGCCGACTTCACGTCGTCGGGACCGCATCGCTTGGCCAGCAGTTCGCGCAGCGTGCGCCGGATCTCGTCCTGCTCCACGGTGAAGGCGGCGTCCATGGAACTCCCTCCCCTGACTGACGGGCCGTCATGTTAGGGGTGAGCGGGCGAGATGCACAGGGGCGCGGGAGGGATGATTTCCCACCTCCTGGCACTCCCCTCCTGGCGCTCACCTACCTGATGTACCGTCAGTTTTATGCTGCCAACGCCGCCGGTCCACCCACGCCGCAAGGTCGCCATCGTCGGCACAGCCGTCTCCGACTGCGGACGTGTCGACGACGCCACTCCCTACGCCCTGCACGCTCAGGCCGCCCGCCGCGCCCTCGCCGACTCCGGGCTCGACCGGTCGGTCATCGACGGCTTCGCGTCGGCCGGCCTCGGCACGCTCGCGCCGGTCGAGGTCGCCGAGTACCTCGGGCTGCGCCCCACCTGGGTCGACTCGACCGGCGTCGGCGGCTCCACCTGGGAAGTCATGGCCGCGCACGCAGCGGACGCGATCGCCGCCGGCCATGCCAATGCCGTACTGCTGGTGTACGGCTCCACCGCCCGCGCCGACATCAAGGCGCGGCGCCGCACCGCGAACCTCTCGTTCGGCGCGCGGGGCCCGCTGCAGTTCGAAGTCCCGTACGGGCACACGCTCGTCGCCAAGTACGCGATGGCCGCCCGCCGCCACATGCACGGGTACGGCACGACCCTGGAGCAGCTCGCCGAGGTCGCCGTCCAGGCGCGGGCGAACGCGGCCACGAACCCCGACGCGATGTTCCGCGACCCGGTGACGGTGGACGACGTACTGTCCGGCCCGATGATCGCCGACCCCTTCACCAAGCTGCACTGCTGCATCCGCAGCGACGGCGGCTGCGCGGTGCTGATGGTGGCGCAGGAGTACGTACCGGACGCGGCGAAGGAACCGGTCTGGGTGCTGGGCGCGGGGACCGCCGTATCGCACACCACCATGTCCGAGTGGGAGGACTTCACGGTCTCCCCGGCAGCCGTCTCCGGGCGCCTCGCCTTCGAGCGCGCCGGAGTGCGTCCGTCGGACATCGACCTCGCCGAGATCTACGACGCCTTCACCTACATGACGCTGGTGACGCTGGAGGATCTCGGCTTCTGCGAGAAGGGCGAGGGCGGTGCGTACGTCGAGAAGGGCCGGCTGCTGCGCGACGGCGGGCTCCCGGTGAATACCGACGGCGGCGGTCTGTCCGCCTGCCATCCGGGGATGAGGGGCCTGTTCCTGCTGGTGGAGGCGGTACGGCAACTGCGCGGCGAGGCGGGCGAAGGCCAGGTCCGCAAGGCGGGCGGCGCGCTGCCGGAGCTGGCGGTCGCGTCGGGGACGGGCGGCTGGTTCTGCTCGTCGGGGACGCTGGTGCTGGGGCGGGACGGGTGACGCCGGGGACTCACTCGATACGGCGTACGGGCTGCCCGGTGATGCGGGCGATGGTGTCGAAGTCGTTGTCCTGGTGGAGCACGGTCAGCTTGTGGTGAGCGGCGGTGACGGACACCAGAAGATCGACGGGGCTTGCGCATTGATGCCAGCCACGTCTGGCGAGCTCGTGCTGCAGTTCGGCAGCGTCCTCCCAGGCCGACCCCCTTATGGGGTAGTAGGGGAAGGTCGCTCGCAGCAGCCTGTCCATGTCGTGGAAGGCGGCTCTCCCCCCGGCGCCCTGCAAAAGCTCCTGACGCACCGGCTCGCACAGACCGACGAGCCCGGCATTGACCACCGCGTCCCAGCTCGCATCGGTCTGACCACGGTAGAAGCGGATGAGAGCGCTGGTATCAGCCAGATAGCGCTCCGTCATGCCGTGTGTCGACCGGCTTCGTCCGTGCCCGCCTGCGCATCCTTCTCGATCACGGAAAAGTCGATTTCACCCTCCGCGACCATCTGCCGCATGCGCTCCACCGCCTCCGCCCGCTTCCGCCGGTCCACGATCTCCCGCAGGGCGGTGTTGACGGTGTCCCTCTTGGTCGTCGTGCCAAGAAATCGTGCGGCTTCTTCCAGAGCCTCGTCATCCAGGTCGATCACGGTGCGCGCCATGGCGATACCCCCTCTAGATATACATCTAAGAAAAAAGCTATCACCGTGAGTGGTGCGCATCACGTCACTCACCCGGACTCCACCCGTTCGAGTGGCGCTGCCCCCGGAGAGCGGATGATGACTCGATGACCAGCTTCCACGAGACCCTCCGCTCGCTGCGCGTATGGGATGTCGATCTCCCCGCCTTCGACCCGGCCGCCGCGCCCCCCGCTCCCCTCCCCCTGTTCCACGCCTGGTTCACCGAGGCCGTGGCCGCCGGGCAGCCCGAGCCGCACACCATGTCCCTGGCCACCGTTGACGCCGAGGGGCGGCCCGACGTACGGACGCTGATGCTGCACGACGCGGACGACCGGGGCTGGCACTTCGCCTCGCACGCCACCAGCACGAAGGGCCGCCAGCTCGCCGCCCGTCCGTACGCGGCGCTCGGTTTCTACTGGGCCGCGCAGGGGCGGCAGGTACGCGTACGGGGCCCGGTCGCCGCCGCCACTCCGGCGGAGAGCCAGGCCGATTTGCACGCCCGCTCGACCGGCGCGCTGGCATCGGCGCTGGTGGGGCGGCAGAGCGAGGTACTGGACTCGCAGGCGGAGCTCGCCCTGGCGTCCGAGGCGGCCTGGGAGCTGGCTGAGGCCGAGCCCGAGCGGGAGGTGAAGAGCTGGACGCGTTACGTCGTCGAGCCTGAGGAGGTCGAGTTCTTCCAGGGCGACCCGAAGCGGCGGCACGTCCGGCTGCGCTACCGCCGCGACGGCGGATCGTGGACCCGGGAACTCCTCTGGCCGTAGCAACGCGGCAGCGCAGCAACCTGGCGACGGACTCCCACCCATTTATCCGATTTCAACAACAAAGGGGCATCATAGGAGAAAGGTGAGCCACGGTAGGCAAGGGAGTCACCATGGCGGGAACTCGCACCCGATACGCCCCGGACAGCGGTCTGACGACGCGCATGGTCACCACGATGTTCTTGATCGGACTGCTGTACGTCGTCTTCGTCGGCGTGCTTCTCGCGGCCCTGCGCGGTTCCTGGCCGATCATCCTGATCATCACGGGCGGCCTCTTCATCGCACAGTTCTGGTTCAGCGACCGCATCGCGGCCTTCAGCATGGGCGCGCGGGAGGTCACCCCCGAGCAGGCGCCGGAGCTGCACGGCACCGTCGACCGGATCTGCGCACTGGCCGATATGCCGAAACCACGGGTGGCGATCGCCCAGAGCGACGTCCCGAACGCCTTCGCCACCGGCCGTGGCGAGCGCACCGCGCTCGTCTGCGCCACGACGGGCCTGCTGCGCAGGCTGGAACCCGAGGAGCTGGAGGGCGTCCTCGCCCACGAGATGTCACACGTCGCGCACCGCGATGTCGCAGTCATGACGATCGCCTCGTTCCTCGGCGTGCTCGCGGGCGTCATCACCCGTGTCGCCCTGTGGGGCGGTTTCGCCCGCAACCACCGGAGCAACGATCCCGCCGGCATCGTGATCATGCTGATCCCGCTGATCAGCGCGGTGGTGTACGCACTGAGCTTCCTGCTGACCCGGCTGCTCTCCCGCTACCGCGAGCTGTCCGCCGACCGCGCCGCCGCGCTGCTCACCGGCCGCCCGTCGGCGCTCGCCTCCGCCCTCACCAAGGTCGACAGTCAGATGGCACGGATCCCGACGCAGGACCTGCGGAAGGCGGAGCCGTACAACGCCTTCTACTTCGTGCCCGCATTCTCCTCCAAGGAGAGCCTGGGCCGGCTGCTCTCCTCACACCCGACGCTCGAACAGCGCCTCGACCAGCTCGCCCGCATCTCCGCCGACCTGTCCCGGCCGTAAGGAACGTTCATGGGTCTGCTCGACTCCCTCCTGGGCCGGAGCAAGCCGGTCCGCCCGGACCTGGACCAGCTCTTCGCCGTCCCCTCCGCCGCCCTCACCCTCCAGGCGGGCCTGGGCTTCACCCCCACCGGTCGCGGCTCGGTCTGCTTCGCGGGCGTGGAGGGCGGCAGCTTTGCCCGTATCCAGCAGGACGTACGGGAACTCCTCGACGCCGACACCGGCCGGGGCGGGATCCCGGTGGAGTTCAGCCGGGACGCGTACGGATACACCTGGCTGCTCGCCCGCCACGCCCCCGACGACACGGCCGCCCTGGTCAACGACCTGCACGCGGTCAACACCCTGCTCCAGGACGGCGGCTTCGGCCCCCACCTGCTCTGTTCCCTGGTCGGCTTCCGGAACGCGGAGGACCGACCGCTGGCCCTGGTCTACCTCTACAAGCGCGGCACGTTCTACCCGTTCGCGCCGCTGCCCGGCGGTGCAGAAAAACGCGACAATCAGCTGGAGTTGCAGGTCAGGGCGGCACTGGGCGACGACCTCCGGGTGGAGAAGGACCTCGCCCGGTGGTTCCCGGTGTGGGGCGCACCGGGCCTGTGAACGGCGATCAGTCCGTCACGGCGGCCGTCACGAAGGCGGCTCAGGCGGCAGGCTCCACCGCGACAGTGAGGCGCGCTGCGGCCCGCCCCGTGAGGGGGAGTTCGTCGATCCCGAGTTGCCGAACGAGGTGGTCACCGCTCAGCTCTGCGTGGCCCCGGAGAGCTGAACCGTCCGGAAGACGGGAACCGCCGGCCCTTCACCCTCCCGCCTGAAGGTGGCCGTCAGCGGCATGCCGATCCGCAGGACCGCCTCCTCGCAGTCGACGATCTCCGTCATCATGCGCGGGCCTTCCGCCAGATCGACGACTGCGGCGACGTACGGGACGCGGTCCCCGAAGGGCGGGAGGTCGTTGCGGTGGACGACCGACCAGGTGTAGAGCGTGGCGCGCCCGCTCGCCCGCACCCAGTGGACGTCCTCGCTCCAGCAGTACGGGCAGAACTCGCGGGGGTAGTGGTGCGGCCTGGCGCAGGCGCGGCAGCGGCGCAGCAGCAGGTGGCCTTCGGCGGCGGCGTCCCAGTAGGGGCGGGTGAAGGCGTCGATGTCGGGCTCGGCGGCGGTCATGCTCCGAACCATCCGATCGCGTGGTCGAGGGACCACGTCTGCCAGGACATGGCGAAGAGCGCGACGGCCGAGATCAGCGCCATCATGGCGTTCTGTCCCTGCTCGGCCCAGTCGTGGATCATCAGGACGAGGTAGAGCAGGTTCAGGAGCAGGCCGGCGGCGAGGGCGATCGGGGTCAGGAAGCCGGCAACCAGCCCCATTCCGAGGGCGAGTTCGGCGTACACGACGACGTACGCCATCACCTTGGGGCGGGGCGCGACGACCGCGTCGAAGCCGCGTTTCACCGCCGGCCACTTGTGCTTTCCGGCGACGTCCGCCGCCCAGGCGATGCCCGTACCGCGCTCGAACCAGCCCTTCTTGTCCTTGTGGCGCCAGCTCTCCAGCCACCACAGGCCGAGGCCGATGCGCAGCACGGCGAGCCACTCGGCGCCGCTGAGCCAGAGGGTCTGCATTCCGTTCCACCCACCCTTCGACTATCTGACGGTACGTCAGTTCAGCGGATGGGCGGGGCGGCGCGCAAGGGCCAGGACTCCGCGACTGTCCGTGATCGATTCGTAACCGATTCCGGTCTTGACCGAGACCCATCAACGATATGTGCGATTACGCTGCCGAATCATGGCCAATACCACTCACGACCACCCCGTCTACGTCATAGGTGGCGGACCGGGCGGACTCGCCGCCGCGGCAGCCCTGCGCGAGCGGGGCGTCCGAGTCGTCGTACTGGAGAAGTCCGGCTCCGTCGGAGCGTCCTGGCGCGGCCACTACGACCGGCTGCGCCTGCACACCACACGGCGCCTGTCGGGCCTGCCGGGACTCCCCATACCGCGCTCGTTCGGGCGGTGGGTGTCGCGGGACAACGTGGTCCGGTACCTGGAGAAGTACGCGGAGTTCCACGAACTGGAAGTCGTCACGGGCGTCGAGGTCTCCCGCGTCGATCCCGCGCCCGGCGGCGGCTGGCTTCTGCACGCCACCGGCGGCCGCGAGCTCACCGGTTCGGCGGTGGTGGTCGCCACCGGCTACAACCACACGCCGTACGTCCCCGAGTGGCCCGGCCGCGACACGTACACGGGCGAGCTGACGCACGCCGCGCACTACCGCGACCCGCGCCCGTACGAAGGCAAGGACGTTCTGGTCGTCGGTACGGGCAACACGGGGGCGGAGATCGCGGTGGACCTGGTGGAGGGCGGTGCGTCGCGCGTACGCCTGGCCGTGCGCACCGTCCCGCACATCGTGCGCCGCTCGACAGCGGGCTGGCCGGCGCAGGCGACCGGCATTCTCGTACGCCGCCTGCCGGTCGGCCTGGTGGACCGGGCCGGTGCCCTGATGTGCCGGATCGCGGTCCCCGACCTCTCGGCGCGCGGCCTGCCGCGTCCCACCACCGGGCTCTACTCCCGAGTCAAGGAGGGCGCCATTCCGGTGCAGGACGTGGGGCTCGTCGACGCGGTGAAGCGGGGGGCGGTGCAGCCTGTGGCGGCGGTCGAGTCCTTCGACGGGGACAAGGTCGTACTGGCCGACGGCACCCGGATCTCCCCGCAGGTGGTGATCGCGGCGACCGGCTACCGGCGGGCACTGGACGGCCTGGTGGGCCACCTCGGCGTACTGGACGGGCGGGGCCGCCCGGTGGTGCACGGTGCACGCACCCCACCAAAGGCGCCGGGCCTGTACTTCACGGGGTTCACCAACCCCATCAGCGGCATGCTCCGCGAACTCGCCATCGACGCGCGCAAGATCGCCAAGAGCATCGCGGCCGCGCACCGGGCGCAGGCCCGCGAGCGCGGCTGAGCCGGCCCTGCCTGCCGGTGCTCGGCGACTGACCGCGGGACGGGTCTTGATGATGCCCCTGCGCGGGTAGAGGGAGTCAGGGGGAGGCGGGAACGGCATCCGGGCCCGGCCGATGTCGTGGTCGACCGCCATGCTTTGCCCGCCGCCAGGCTTTGCCCGCCCGACTATTCCTGACTGGCCGTCAGTTAAGTAATCTGACTATGCGTCAGTTACGTCGGCCGACGAGCAGGAGCGGGCTGAAACGATGCTTGGATCTACCCACGGCACCCTCACCACCGATCTCCGCGCCCGCGTTGTGGCCTGCGGGGAGAGTCCGCAGGCCGCCGTCCACGACACGGCGACCCCCGCCGCCACCGCGGCCGGAGACCTCGATGTCAGCGGCCGGCCGCTGTACGCCTGCGTTCCCGACCTCGACCGGTTCTTCCGGCCCGAGTCGGTGGCCGTCGTCGGCGCGTCCGACGCCGAGGGCAGGCCGAACGCCGGGATCACCCGGTGGCTGATCGCCTGGGCCGAGCGGGTCGGCGCCCGGCTGCACCCCGTCCATCCCACCCGCGAGGCCGTCTTCGGACTGCCCTGCGTCTCCTCCGTCCGCGACCTGCCCGAGCAGGTCGACCTGGCCGTGCTGCTGGTCGGTGACCCCGTACCGGTGGTCGGGGAACTGGCCGAGGCCAAGGTGAAGTTCGCCGTCGCCTTCGCGTCCGGCTTCGCCGAGACGGGCGAGGCCGGCGCCGCCGCCCAGTCGCGGCTGGCGGCCGCGGTCGAGCGGTCCGGCGTACGGCTGCTCGGGCCGAACACCAACCTCAACGCCTTCGAGAAGTTCCGCGACGACCTCGAAGGCCCCGCCATCGCCCTGATCACCCAGTCCGGCCACCAGGGCCGCCCCCTCCACGCCCTCCAGGAGCTCGGCATACGCCTCTCCCACTGGGCGCCCACCGGCAACGAGGCCGACCTGGAGACCGCCGACTTCATCTCGTACTTCGCCCAGCGGCCGGAGGTCGGCGCGATCGCCTGTTACGTCGAGGGCCTCAAGGACGGCCGTTCCTTCCTGCTCGCCGCCGACCGGGCCGCGCGGGCGGGGGTGCCGGTGGTCGCGGTCAAGGTGGGGCGTACGGAGGCAGGCGCCCGTACGGCCGCTTCGCACACCGGCAAGCTGACCGGCGCGGACGAGGTGGTGGACGCGGCGATGCGGCAGTTCGGCGTGATCCGCGTGGACGCACTCGACGAACTCCAGGACACGGCAGCCCTCTTGGCGCGGGCGCGGAAGCCGGTGGCCGACGGGGTCGTCGTCTACTCGATCTCGGGCGGTACGGGCGCGCACTTCGCGGATCTGGCGACGGCGGCGGGCCTGCGGTTGCCGGAGCTCTCGGCGGCCAAGCAGGCCGAGCTGCACACGTGGATACCGGAGTACCTGAGCGTGGCGAACCCCGTCGACAACGGCGGCCACCCGGTCGGCGACTGGCGCGGCCGCAAAATCATCGACGCGATCCTCGCCGACCCGTCCGTGGGCGTCCTCGTCTGCCCGATCACCGGCCCCTTCCCCCCGATGAGCGACAAGCTGGCCCAGGACCTGGCCGACGCGGCCGAGGCGACGGACAAGCTGGTGTGCGTGGTGTGGGGCTCGCCGGTCGGCACGGAGGCGGCGTACCGCGAGACGCTGCTCGGGTCGTCACGCGTCGCCACCTTCCGTACCTTCGGCAACTGCGTGACGGCCGTACGCGCCTACCTCGGCCACCACCGCTTCACCGCCTCCTACCGCTCCCCCTTCGACGAGGCGCCGCGTACCCCCTCCCCCTCCTTCCGCAAGGCGCAGGCGCTGATGCGCCCCGGCGAGCAACTGAGCGAGCACGCGGCGAAGCAACTGCTGCGGGCGTACGGCATCCGCGTGCCGCGCGAGCAACTGGTGACCAGCGCGGCGGCGGCCGTCCGGGCGGCGGGGCTCGTCGGTTACCCCGTGGTGATGAAGGCGTCCGGGCCGCAGCTCGCGCACAAGAGCGAGCTTGGCCTCGTGAAGGTGGGGCTCACCTCCGCCAGCCAGATCCGCGACGCGTACCGCGAGCTGACGGACATCGCGCGGTACGAGGGGATCGCGCTGGACGGCGTCCTGGTGTGCCAGATGGTGGACCGGGGCGTCGAGATGATGGTCGGCGTGACGCAGGACGCGCTGTTCGGGCCCACGGTGACGGTGGGGCTCGGGGGCGTGCTGGTGGAGGTGCTCCGCGACGCGTCGGTACGCGTGCCGCCCTTCGGCGAGGACCAGGCGCGGGCCATGCTCGGCGAACTGCGCGGGCAGGCGCTGCTGGAGGGCGTACGGGGGGCGCCGCCGGCTGATGTGGACGCGCTGGTGGAGGTCGTGCTGCGGGTCCAGCGGATGGCCCTGGAACTGGGCGACGACCTCTCGGAGCTGGACATCAACCCCCTGATCGTCCTGCCGCGCGGCCAGGGGGCGGTGGCGCTGGACGCGCTGGCGGTATGCCGGTGAGCCGCCGGCGGGGGGTGGGTGGGTGCCGCTGCGCGGAGCTTTCCCCACCCCGCCCCTTCCCGGCTGCGACATGTGCGGCTCCGCCGCGGGGGCGCTGCCCCAGACCCCGGTCCTCAAACGCCGGACGGGCTGGAGTGGGCCGGGGTGTGCCGGGGCGCTGCCCCAGGCCCCGGTCCTCAAGCGCCGGACGGGCTGGAGATGGCCGGGGGTGGCTGGGGCTCCGCCCCAGGACCCGCTCCTCAAACGCCGGAGGGGCTGGATTTGGTTGCGCAACCATCCAGCCCGTCCGGCGTTTGAGGACACGCCCGCAGGGCGTCCGGGGGTCTGGGGGCTTGCCCCCAGTTCGGGAAGGGGCGGGTAGGGGAACAGCGCCGCAGGCAACCCGCACCGCACCCGCCACACGCCCCCCACGCCTCCACGCCCCCACGCCCCCCGCCACCAGGAGCGAGCCCGTGACCCCAGATTCCCCCCTCCCCGCATCCGACACATCGATACAGCACGCCACTGACAACAACGTCTCCTGGATCACCCTCAACCGCCCCGCCGCCCTGAACGCCCTCACCCCCCACCAACGCGACCACCTCATCTCCCTCCTCGCCACCGCCTCCGCCGACCCCACCGTCCGCGCCGTCGTCATCACCGCCACCGGCAAGGGCTTCTGCGCGGGCGCGGACCTGCGCGGGGCCCCGGCGAGCAGTGGGGACCGGGTGGCGGGCGATGTCGCCCGTACGATCCGGCTCGGCGCCCAGCGCCTCATCAGTGCCGTACTGGACTGCGAGAAGCCGGTGATCGCCGCCGTCAACGGCACCGCCGCCGGAATCGGCGCCCACCTCGCGTTCGCCTGCGATCTCGTACTGGCCGCCGAATCCGCCAAGTTCATCGAAGTCTTCGTACGACGCGGACTGGTCCCCGACGGCGGCGGCGCGTACCTCCTGCCCCGGCTCATCGGGCCCCAGCGCGCGAAGGAGCTGATGTTCTTCGGGGACTCGGTCCCGGCCGCCGAGGCCGAGCGGCTCGGTCTGGTCAACCGCGTCGTGCCGGACGACGAACTGACCGGGACCGCCCGCGCCTGGGCCGAGCGGCTCGCAGGCGGCCCGACCCGGTCGATCACCCTCGCCAAGCAACTGGTCAACGCCTCCCTCGACGTCGACCGGGCCACGGCCTTCGCCGCCGAGGCCGCCGCCCAGGAGATCAACATGACGACGGCGGACGCGACCGAGGGCGTGGCCAGCTTCGTGGAGCGGCGCACCCCCAAATACCGGGGCCTGTGAGGCCGCAGACCTCCCGCCCTTCCACCCTCCCACCCCCCTTCCAACCTGACGGCCCGTCAGGTTCAATGGCTGGTGTGATGGGACACGCAGGGATGGCGACCACCGCCGTCCGATACCTCAGTTCGGTCGGCGCCCCCACGGCCGCCGAGCCCTACGACGCGCTCCCGCGCCCCGACCTGCGGGCCGTCGGCGCGGACGAGCGGCTGCCGGTCGATCCGGTCGAATTCCGCTCCGTACTCGGCCACTTCGCCAGCGGAGTAACCGTCGTCACCGCCCCCGGCGGCGCCGGCGAGGACGACGAAACGGCCCCCGCCGGCTTCGCCTGCCAGTCCTTCGCCTCCCTCTCCCTCGACCCGCCCCTGGTCACCTTCATGGTCGCCCGTACGTCGACGACCTGGCCCCGCATAGCCCGCGCCGGCGTCTTCTGCGTCAACATCCTCGGCGCGGACCAGGGCGAGCTGTGCCGGGGCTTCGCGGTGAGCGGGGCGGACAAGTTCGCGGGCGTCGGATACCGGGCGGCGCCCGTCACCCGGTCGCCGCTGCTCGACTCCGTACCGGCCTGGATCGACTGCCGCATCCACGCCGTGCACACGGGCGGTGACCACCTGATCGTCGTCGGCCGGGTGGAGGCGCTCGGCGGGTCCGACGACGGGGAGCCCCTGCTGTTCCACCGGGGCAGGTTCGGCCGGTTCAGCGCGTAGGTACACCGACCGGCGCGGGTTTCCGGCGAATCACCAGGGACATCAGCGCCGCCGCCGCGCACAGCGCTCCGGCCGCGTACCAGACCACGTCGTACGAACCGAACACATCCCGCGCCACACCGCCCGCGAAGGCCACCACCGCCGCGCCCACCTGGTGCGATGCGAGCACCCAGCCGAAGACGATCGCGGAGTCATCGCCGTACTGCTCACGGCACAGGGCGAGGGTCGGCGGAACCGTGGCCACCCAGTCCAGGCCGTAGAAGACGATGAAAAAGATCATCGGCGGGTGGACGGTCGGGGCCATCAGCATCGGCAGGAAGAGCAGCGAGACACCGCGCAGCGCGTAGTACACGGCCAGCAGGCGGCGCGCCTCGAAGCGGTCGGTCAGCCAGCCGGAGGCGATCGTGCCGATGACGTCGAAGAGGCCGATGACGGCGAGCAGTGAGGCGGCCGCGGTGATCGGCATGCCGTGATCGTGGGCCGAGGGTACGAAGTGGGTGCGGATGAGGCCGTTCGTCGACGCGCCGCAGATGGCGAAGGTGCCTGCCAGCAGCCAGAAGGGCCCGGTCCTGGCCGCCGCGAAGAGGACCGCGACCGTCCGCTTCGCCGCGCCCGTCCGGGGCGCCGGCTTCCGGACGAACTTCCCTCCGTACGGGGCCAGTCCGATGTCCGCCGGATGGTCGCGCAGCAGCAGCCACACCAACGGGACGACGACCAGCGCGGCGAGCGCGACCGTGACGGAGGCGGGCCGCCAGCCGTGGTTCTCGACGATCCAGGCGCAGAGCGGGAGGAAGACCAGTTGACCGGACGCGCCCGCGGCCGTCAGGACACCGGTCACCAGGCCGCGGCGGGCGACGAACCAGCGGTTGGTGACCGTCGCGGAGAAGGCCAGCGCCATCGAGCCGGTGCCGAGGCCGACGAGCAGGCCCCAGTAGAGCATCAACTGCCAGCTGGCCGTCATCCAGACGCTCAGCAGGGCGCCGGCGGCGACCATGCTCAGCGCCGCGACCACCACCCTGCGCATACCGAAGCGGTCCATGAGCGCGGCGGCAAACGGCGCGGTCAGGCCGTACAGCGCCATGTCGATGGAGACGGCGAGGCCGATCTCGCCGCGCGACCAGCCGAACTCCTCGTGCAGCGGGTCGATCAGCAGGCCGGGCAGGGAGTTGAAGGCGGCCCCGCCGATGATCGTCACAAAGGCCACCGCCGCCACGAACCACGCGCGGTGCGGTGTCATTCTGCGGATCCACGGCCGACGGGGGCCGGGGACCTCGGGGTTGGCGTGCGCGGCGGCTTCGGTTGTCTGGGTCACGCCACTCAGCTTCGGGCCGGTCGAGATCACGGGCGAGTGGCCGGAGGGCCATGGTTCGCAAGGATCGGGACACGAGGGGGAGGTGAGGGGACGAGGGGGACAGACGGCCGGTCACGAGGTTCTCCACGCACCTCCCGCACGCACCTCACCCCACCCGCCTCACCCTCGCGCACCTCACCTCCAAGCACCCTCACCCCACCCGCCTCAGCTCTCGTATCGGCCGGACCCCCAACAACACCCCGACCACCCCCAACATCACCACCACACCCGCCAGCAACACCCTCTCCGCCCCCACCATCTCCGCCACCGGGCCCGCCAGCGCCCGCCCCGCCGCCATCATCAGCAGCGATCCGGACACGTCGTACGCGTGCAGCCGGTTCAGCGCGTCGGGCGGGACGTGCGTCTGGACTGTCGTGGACCACATCACCAGCCAGAACGCGAACGCCGCACCACCGATGAACTGGCCGACGCCCAAGGCGAGTACGGACATGTCGAGACCCAGCACCAGCAGGTTGACCACGACACCGAGCAGCGCCACCGCCCCCGCCGCCAGCGGACGCGCCGGCCGCAGGCGCAGCGCCAGCAGGCCGCCCGCGACGCTGCCCGCGCCGTTGACCGCCATCAGAGCCCCGTACGTGCCCGAGCCGTGCGCCTCGGTCACCAGGACCGCCGTCAGCGGCAGCATCGGGCCGGCCACGGTCAGCCCGTACACCGTCCAGATGGCGATCACACCCCACAGCCAGCTCCGCGAAGTGAACTCGTGCCACCCGTCGATCAGTTCAGCCAGCAGCGAGCCCCGCTCGACCGGGTCTCCGGCGGGCGGCAGCCGCAGCAGGAACAGGCAGATTCCGCTTACCCCGAAGGTCGCGGCGTTCGCGGCGAAGACCGCCCCCGCCCCGCCCGAAAGACCGGCCACAAGCCCCGCGAAGGCCGGTCCGGCCATGGTCATGAGCGCCTCGCAGACGCGCAGGACCGCGTTCGCCCGCTGTACGTCGTGGGCGACGCGCGGCACGGTCGAAGCGACTCCGGGCTGGAAGAGCGCCGCGCCCACGCCGCTGACCGCGCTCAGTCCGTACACCACCCACACCGACGGGTCACCGGCCGCGAAGGACAGCGCGAGCACCGATGCGCCGGCCAGCCGCAGCCCGTCCGCGAGGATCATCATGCGGCGGGGCGTGAAGCGGTCCGCGAGTACGCCGCCGAAGAGGACCAGCACCGCGAAGGGGCCGATCCACGCGGCGAGGGCGTAGCCGACGGACGAGCCGGGCCGGCCCGCGCCGAGCAGGCCCGCCGCGAGCGCGACGGGGACCATGCCGTCGCCGAAGACGGCGACCGTGCGGGCCACGAAGAAGAGCCGGAAGTTACGGTTCCAGAGGCCTGGGGAGGCCGCCGCTCGCGACGTTCGTGCCGTCTCGGGAATGTCCTGGGCTGCTGCGCGCTTGTCCGTCACAGCGGAGATACGTACCAGCTGAAGGTCTGTACCAGCCAGCGAATAAGACGGCGAGGAGAGCCAGTGGAGAAGGAGTACGAGGAGTACCACGCCATGCCGCACCGCGTCGTCGTCCTCGCGCTCGACGGACTGCTCCCCTTCGAACTCGGCATCCCGCACCGCATATTCGGTCTTACGAAGGACGCGGCGGGCAGGCACCTCTACGAGACCATGACGTGTTCCGTCCGGCCGCCGGGCCCGGTCCGTACCGACGCCGACTTCTCCATCGACGTCGAGCACGGCCCCGAGGCGCTGGCCACCGCCGACACGGTCGTGATCCCCGCCTCGTACGAACTCGGGTGCGTCTACGAAGAGGGCGTACTGACCGAGGACCTCAAGGCCGCCTTCACCTTCGTACGCCCCGGCACCCGCATGGTCTCCATCTGCACCGGCGGCTACGTCCTGGCCGCGGCGGGCTACCTCGACGGCCGGCCCGCCACCACCCACTGGTCGGCAGCCGAGCACTTCCAGCGGCTGTTCCCGTCGGTCAAGGTCGACGCGGAGGTCCTGTTCATCGACGACGGCGATGTCCTGACCTCCGCCGGGGTCGCCGCCGGGCTCGACCTCTGCCTGCACATCGTGCGGCGCGACCACGGCAGCGGGGTCGCCAACGACGTGGCCCGCCGCAGCGTCGTACCGCCGCACCGGGACGGCGGCCAGGCCCAGTACGTCCTCCGCCCGGTCCCGGAGCCCCAACTGGCGACGACGACCACTGCGCGGGCGTGGGCACTCGGCCGGCTCCACGAGCCGATCCAGCTACGCGACATGGCCGAGCAGGAGTCGATGTCGGTACGGACGTTCACGCGCCGGTTCCGCGAGGAGGCCGGCATCAGCCCCGGACAGTGGCTGACCCAGCAGCGCGTGGAGCGGGCCAGGCACCTGCTCGAATCGACCGACCTGTCCATTGACCAGATCGCCCGCGACGCGGGCTTCGGCACGGCGACGTCACTGCGCCAGCACCTGCAGACGACCCTCGGCGTCCCACCGACGGTCTACCGCCGCACTTTCCGCGCCACCGCGGGCGGGACACGGCGCCGGCCGTGACGTGAGGCCGGAGCCCGAGCCCTGGGCGGCCTGGAGCCCGAAGCCCATATCCCGTATCGCCCGACCGGTCAGAAGGTGAGCACTCCGCGCGCCACGCGCCCGTGGTGGGCATCGTCCGCCGCCTTCGCGAAGTCCTCCACGGGGTACGTCTTCGTCACCAGCTCGTCGAGCAGCAGCCGGCCCTCCCGGTACAGCCCGGCGTACAGCGCGATGTCCCGCTGCGGGCGCGAAGAACCGTACCGGCAGCCGAGGATCGACTTGTCCAAGTACATCGACGAGACGAGGAACGACGCCTCGGTCGTGGCGTCCGGTACGCCGAGCAGCACCGCCTGTCCGTGCCGGTCGAGCACGTCGATCGCCTGCCGGATGAGCGCCGCCTTGCCGACGCACTCGAAGGCGTGGTCGGCGCCGGTCGGCAGGATCTCCCGTACCGCGTCCCCGTCGGCCGACGGAAGGAAGTGCGTCGCGCCGAACTGCCGCGCGACCGCCTCCTTGGCCGGATTGGAATCGACGGCGACGATCGTCGACGCCCCCGCGATACGGGCGCCCTGGATGACGTTCAGCCCGATTCCGCCTGTCCCGATGACGAGGACGGTGTCCCCGTGGCCGACCTTCGCCCGGTTCAGCGCCGCACCTACGCCCGTGACGACACCGCAGCCGATGAGCGCCGCCGAGGTCAGCGGAATGTCGTGCGGGACCTTGACGGCCTGGACGGCTTTCACGATGGTGCGCTCGGCGAAGGAGGAGTTCGACGCGAACTGGTACAGCGGTTCGCCGCGGCGCGAGAAGGGCCGGCCGGGCTTCCCGATCGCCTGGCGGCACATCGTCGGCCGGCCGCGGCCGCACTCCGCGCACGCCCCGCAGTTGGCGATGGTCGACAGGGCCACGTGATCACCGGGCTCGACATGCGTCACCCCGGCGCCGACGGCCTCGACCACGCCCGCGCCCTCGTGCCCGAGGACGACGGGGGCCGGGAAGGGGATGGTCCCGTCGATGACCGACAGATCGCTGTGGCACAGCCCGGCCGCGCCGACCGCCACCATGACCTCGCCGGGCCCGGGGTCCCGTATCTCAAGATCATCGACGACCTGAACCGCCTTCCCGTCGAAGACAACACCCCGCATGCCGCCGCCTCTCATCCGGACTCCCTGGGTAGGCCGAGCACGCGCTCGGCGATGATGTTCCGCTGGATCTCGTCGGAGCCGCCGTAGATGGTGTCGGCCCGGCTGAAGAGGAACAGCCGCTGGAGCGGATCGAGTTCGTACGGCCGCTCCTCGTCCCAGTCGTACGGTCCGACCGTCGCGGCGGCGCCCCGCACCTGCACGGCCAGCTCGCCGAGTCGCCGGTGCCAGCCACCCCAGAGGAGCTTGGCGACGCTGGGGGCGCCTGGGTCGGTTTCCGAAGTGCCGAGGGTACGGAGGGCGTTGGCGCGCATGGTGTGCAGCTCGGCCCACAGCCGGACGAGGCGGGCGCGTAGGACGGGGTCCCCGGCGCCCTCGCCACTCCCCCCTCCCCCGCCCCCGCCCCCTCCGCCTCCGTCTGCTGTTTCGACGGCGACGCGCACAATCTCCCTCAGCTCCTCCGCGAACCCGATCTGCTGCACGAGAGTGGACACGCCGCGCTCCAGGGCGAGCAGGCCCATGGCGACGCGCCAGCCGTTGCCTTCCCCGCCGACGACGTCCTCGGCGACGGCCCCGTCGAAGAACACCTCGTTGAACTCGCTGGTCCCGGTCAGTTGCCGGATGGGCCGTACGTCGATCCGCCCCGGCTGGTCCATCGGCACCAGCAGGAACGACAGCCCGTGGTGGCGCCGCGCGCCGGCCCGCGCCGGCTCGGTCCTGGCCAGGACGAAGCACCAGTCGGCGTCCTGAGCGAGGGAGGTCCAGATTTTCTGTCCGGTGACGCGGTACGTGCGCCCGTCCCGTACGGCGGCGGTGCGCACCGCGGCCAGGTCGGAGCCGGCGCCGGGCTCGCTGTAGCCCTGGCACCAGAACTCCTCGCCGCGCGCGATCGCGGGCAGGTACCGCTGCTTCTGCGCCTCGCTCCCGTAGGCGATGAGGGTGGGGGCGAGCAGGTTCTCCCCGATGTGACCGGCTCTGGCGGGGGCGCGGGAGCGGGCGTACTCCTCGGCCCAGACGACCTGCTGGGTCAGGGCGGCCCGCCGGCCGCCGTACGCCCCGCCGTCGTCCCACCCGATGCCGATCCACCCGCCGCTGCCGAGCTCGCGCTCCCAGGCGCGGCCGACCGCGTCCCCGCGATGCGCGGCAAGCCACTCGCGGGCTTCACCCCTGAACGCGTCGTCGTCGGCCCCGAAGGCGAAGTCCACGGTGGGGGTCTCCTTTTCGTTGCGGATGTGTGGCGGGTTTGGGGGGTTGGCGGGGTGCCTGCGGCGCTGTTCCCCTACCCGCCCCTTCCCGGCTGTGACATGTGCGGCTCCGCCGCGGGGGGCTCCGCCCCAGACCCCGGTCCTCAAACGCCGGAGGGCTCCCCCACCCCCACCTCACGCGTTCGGCCGCGCCTTCCTGGCCGCCGCCTCAGCCATCGCCTCCACCCGCGCCAGCATCGGCATCGGATCCACCCCCACCGTCCCCGGCAGGAAGTCCGCGATCCGCTCCGGCGTCCACCGCCCGCCCTCCGCGTACGCCGCCCGCAACTCCCTCGGCTGCGCCCAGACCGCGATCTTCGGGCCGGCGACCGTATAGACCTGCCCGGTGATCCCTTCCTCCCGCGCCCGCTCGGAGAGCAAATACACCACCAGCGCCGCCACATCCTCCGGCTCGCCGATCTCCTTCAGCTCCATCGGTACGTTCGCGGACATCCGCGTACGCGCCACCGGAGCCACCGCGTTCGCCGTAACCCCGTACTTGTGCAGCCCGAGCGCCGCACTGCGCACCAGCGAGATGACCCCGCCCTTCGCCGCGCTGTAGTTGGCCTGGGCGACGCTCCCCTGGTGGTTGCCGCTCGTGAAACCGATCAGCGTCCCGCCGCCCTGCTTGCGCATCACCGCCGACGCCGCCCGGAAGACCGTGAAGGTGCCCTTCAAGTGCGTCGCGACGACCGGGTCCCACTCCTCCTCAGCCATGTTGAACAGCATCCGCTCGCGCAGGATCCCGGCGACGCACACCACTCCGTCGACCCGCCCGTACCGCGCCAGTGCGACATCGACGATCCGCTGCCCGCCCGCCATCGTCGAGATGTCGTCGGCGACCGCGACCGCCTCGCCGCCCGCCGCGACGATCTCCTTCACCACCGCCTCGGCGACCTCGCTCGTAGGCTCCGAGCCCTCCATCGAGACGCCGTAGTCGTTGACGACGACCTTCGCGCCCTCGGCCGCACAGGCCAGCGCCACCGCCCGCCCGATACCGCGCCCGGCACCGGTCACGGCGACGACCTTGCCTGCCAAGAAGTTCCCCACGCCCGGCCCCTTCCCGCAGTTTCTGACGGACCGTTAGATTTTACGCGCACCCGGTCGCCCGAGCACAAGCCCCCGAACACAAGCCACATGCCGCAAGGAGGCCCCATGTCACTGCCGGCCCAGTTCCACGACATCGCCAAGCGCGTAAACAACTGGGGCCGTTGGGGCGCCGGGGACGAGATCGGCACCCTGAACCTCATCACCGACGAGGTCGTACGCACCGCCGCCGCGACCACCGTCCGCACCGGCCTCCGCATACCCCTCGCCCTCCCGCTCAAGGAGGACGGCGTACAGACAGGGCTGATCCCCGGCCGGGTCAACCCGCTCCACTCCATGGTCCAGATCAACCAGGAGCTCTTCGGCCCCGGCACCGTCGCCACCAGCGACGACGCCGTCACCATGGGGCTTCAGGCGGCCACCCACTGGGACGCCCTCACCCACGCCTCACACTCGGGGAAGATCTACAACGGCCGCCCGGCCGCCACCATCACCGCGCACACCCGCGCCCGGTTCAGCGGCATAGACAAGGCGCGGCACATCGTCTCGCGCGGGGTGCTCCTCGACGTGGCCCGCGCGCGCGGAGTGGACCGGCTGGCCGGGGATCACGCGGTGACGCCCGAGGACCTCGAAGCGGCGGAGGAGCTGGCGCGCACGAGGGTCCGGGCCGGTGACATCGTTCTCGTACGGACCGGGCAGATCCAGACCTACCTGGCGGGCGACAAGCACGCCTACGGCTACCCGTCCCCCGGACTGTCCGTCCGTACGCCCGAGTGGTTCCACGCCCGCGACGTCGCCGCGGTCGCGAACGACACGCTCACCTTCGAGATCTTCCCGCCCGAGATCGAGGACCTCTGGCTGCCCGTACACGCCCTCGATCTCGTCGAGATGGGCATGATCCAGGGCCAGAACTGGAATCTGGAGGAGCTGTCCACAGCCTGTGCGCAGGAGGGGCGGTACGCCTTTCTGCTCTCCGCGATGCCGGAGCCGTTCGTCGGGGGAACGGGCACCCCGGTCGCTCCGGTTGCGATCCTCTGAGGCCGCAGACGACCCAAGACGACCCGGATGTCACAGACTCCGCAGACGCCCTGACACCGACTTCCGTTTTTGAACAGCCGGGTGGCGACGCACTCCCGCACGCCCCGAGCGCGGCACAAGGGCCACCACCCGGCTCCGGCGTACAGGCCCTGCCCCTCTTGCCTCGAAGAGCTGACGCCGAACCACGACCCGCACTCGCCAAGGACGGGCCGCGCGCAGCGCAGCTCGGATCCTCGGCGTCCCCTCGCAGCGAATCGCCTCAGTCAAGGGTCATCAGGTCATCACGAACCGTCAACACCTGATCGTCAATCTGCCACTTATGCACTATTGGTGACAGCGCACGACGGCTCATACACAGTCACCTCGTACGCCCCTGACGCCACTACGGGCGCCCCCCGGTCCACCTCGCACCAGATCCGCTTGCCCGCGCCCTCGGACTGCCAGCCCCAGCGGTCGGCGAGCCCGTCGACCAGCTCCAGCCCGCGCCCGTTGGTGTCGTCGCCGTCCGCGTGCCGCGGTTTCGGCGGGCAGGCACTCGCGTCGGCCACCTCGACCCGGACCGTGCCGTCGTCGGCCGCGCCGAAGAGCATGCGCAGTACGGCCGGACAGCCCGTATGCACCACCGCGTTCGTGACCAGTTCCGAGATGAGCAGGATCAGGGTCTCGGCCAGCGGCTCGTCGACCCTTATCCCGGAGCCGGCGAGCCGCGAACGTGCCCACCGCCGGGCACGCCCCACCTCGGCCGGGTCGGCCCCTACCTCCAACTGCACCTGAAGCACCTGCACCGCTCACACCATCCGAACCGGCGGACACATCGCCTCGCGTCTCCACAGGGTCACGGAACGTGATTCCCTTATGGAACAGCATGGTTGACGTACAGTCACCGCAACAAGCGCTTCGGGCATATTCCAGCGCGAAGGAGTACGCGTGGTGCATACTGTGCGACGCACGCTGCGGGGAGTCGAACAGGGACGCGCAGGGCGCCCCCGCACGGCACGAGCGGCGCACATCTCGCGGCCCGGAGTCACCACCGAGGCAACGCCGGGAGAGCTGCGCATCACAACCACTCGCATCCCACGGAGGGTACCGGAGCGCACCCCCGACTCCGGCCCGTGACGAGTCACACGAAGGACACAACCCGATATCGACGCACGGTAATCGCTCACCAGTCGCAGGATTCGGGTGACCGGCGCACTACCCAGGGCCACAGGTGGCACGTACCGTAGGCGTCCCGTGCGCGAACAGTCACCAGGCCGCCTGCTCGGCGCCCCGCCCGGCAGGCCGCTCACAGCAGCGCCCCCGCCAGTACGTCCGCCGCTTCCCCCGCTGTCGGCCACCGTTCGGCGCGCACCCACGCCCGCTTGAGGTGCAGGTGTACGTCGGCCTCCCAGGTGAAGCCCATGCCGCCGTGCACCTGGAGGCAGTCCCGTGCGTTGCGGACCGCCGCGTCGTCGGCGAGCAGCTTGGCCCCGGCGATCTCCACCGGGTCCCCGGTCACCGCCGCCCCGTACACGGCGCTGCGGGTCACTTCGGTGCGTACCAGCATCTGCGCGCAGAGCTGCTTGACCGCCTGGAACGCCCCGATCGACCGGCCGAACTGCTCGCGCTCGCCCGCGTATTGGACGGCCGCCTCGGTGGTACGGGCGGCGCTGCCGAGCTGTTCGGCGGCGGTCAGGAGGGCGGCGACGGCGGCCTCGGACCGGCAGGCGGCTCCGGGCGCCGGGGCGGCCCTCGCGCCGTCCGCCCCGGCCGGTACGCGGTGCAGCGGCGTCAGCGGGTCCACGGAACGTACGGGCACCGCTCCCGCCGCGTTCCCTGGACCCAGAACACAGTCCGCCGCGTCCAGCCACTCCACCAGCTCGCCGTCCACCCACGTCACCACGCTCTCGCCGGTGGCCGCCCCCGGCAACGTGCCGGCGGCGAGGTGCGTGGCCACCAGGGGGCCCGGCAGCAGCGCTCGCCCCGCCTCCTCGAAGGCGAGGACCGCCTCGGGCAGGCCGAGGCCCACTCCGCCGTCCTTCGCGGGCAGGCGCAGCGCGAAGAATCCGGCGTCCCCGAGCTCCCGCCAGAGGGCACGGTCCAAGGGGGGGTTCGGTCCGGGGCCCGGTTTGCCGACCGCCGCCCGCAACCGCTCCCGTCCGAAGCGGCCTTCGAGGAGCGCCCGTACGCCTGCCTGGAGCGCACGCTGGTCACCGGTGAGACGGAAGTCCATCAGCGCCCCTTGGGAAGGCCGAGGATGCGCTCGGCGACGATGTTCCACTGGATCTGGGACGTGCCCGCCGCGATCGTGTACGAGAGCGACGACAGCCGGTCCGGGGTCCAGTCGTGGGACAGGTCGAGGGAGCCGGGGCCGAGCACCCGCGCGGCAGCGTCGTACAGCTCCTGACGTGCGTGCGAGTAGCGCAGCTTGAAGACGGAACCGCCGTTGCCGGGAACGCCCTGTGCGCCCCCCGTGCGCTGTGCTGCGCTGACGTTCCACTGGGTGAGGCGCCACAGAGCGGTGAATTCGGCGTTGAGGCGCCCCAGGGTGCGGCGCAGTTCCTGGTCGTCCCAGCGGCCGTTCGCGCGGGCGGCGGCAGCGAGTGCGCGGAGCGTTCTGCGGCACGCGACGACCTCGCCGACGAAGGCCGTGCCGCGCTCGAAGAACAGGGTGACCATGGTGACGCGCCAGCCGTCGTTCTCGTCCCCTACGCGGTTGGCGACCGGCACGCGTACCTCGTCGAGGAACATCTCCGCGAATTCGGCCGTTCCCGTGAGCGTTCGCAGGGGTCTGACGGTCACTCCCGGAGCGTTCATCGGCATGGCGAGCCAGGTGATGCCCCGGTGTCGGGGAACGGCCGCGCTCACCGGTTCGGTTCGCACCAGCAGCTCGCACCAGTCGGCGACCTCGGCGTGTGAGGTCCAGATCTTCGATCCGGTGACGATGTACGTGTCCCCGTCCCGCACCGCCCTGGTACGCAGCGACGCCAGGTCCGATCCTGCGTCCGGTTCGCTGAAACCCTGGCACCACACCTCGTCGCCACTCAGGATCGGCGGCAGCCAGCGGGCGCGCTGTTCCGGGGTTCCCTCGGCGGCGATGGTCGGCCCCGCGTGCAGCAGGCCCACGAAGTTCGCGCCGACGTACGGCGCCCCGGCCAGCTCGGTCTCCTCCAGGAAGATCAGATGCTGGGTGGGAGTGGCGCCCCGCCCGCCCGCGTCGGCGGGCCAGTGCAGCCCCGCGTACCCCGCGTCGTACAGCCTGCGCTGCCACGCCGTGTCGTACGCGCGCCTGGCCGGCCAGTCCAGTGGGTCCGGCCGGGGCGGCAGCGTGGGCAGGGCGGCCGCCAGCCACTCCCGCAGGCGCGCCCTGAAGTCCTGTTCCTCCTCGGTGTACGTGAGGTCCATCAGCGGACGCGGGCGGCGGCGGAAACGCGGTCGCGGTCCAGGTCGAGACCGAGCATGCGGATGGCGTTGCCGCGCATCAGCTTGTAGACGGTCTCGTCGTCGAGGCCCTGCACGTGATCGAGCGCGACTTCCTTCGTGTGCGGGAACGTCGAGTCGACGTGCGGATAGTCGGTCTCGAAGGTGGCGTTGTCGCGGCCGACGACGTCCAGGGAGGCGACGCCGTGCTTGTCGCGGAAGAAGCAGCAGAACATCTGCCGGTAGTAGTACGTCGAAGGGGGCTCGGGGATCAGGTCCCTGACGCCGCCCCACGCGCGGTGCTCCTCCCACACGTCGTCGGCGCGCTCAAGGGCGTACGGAATCCACCCCATCTGGCCCTCGCTGTAGGCGAGTTTGAGGCGCGGGAACCTCACCAGGACGCCGCTGAAGAGGAAGTCCATCATCGAGGCCATGGCGTTGTTGAAGCTGAGGGCGGCCTGCACGGCGGGCGGTGCGTCCGGGGACGCCGCGGGCATCTGCGAGGACGACCCGATGTGCATGTTGACGACGGTGCCGGTCTCCTCGCAGATTGCGAAGAAGGGGTCCCAGTGGCCGGAGTGGATGGACGGCAGTCCGAGGTAGGTGGGGATCTCGCTGAAGGTGACCGCCCGTACGCCGCGTGCCGCGTTCCGTTTGATCTCCGCGACGGCGAGGCCGATGTCCCACAGCGGAATGATGCACAGCGGGATCAGCCGGCCGCCGCTGTCGCCGCACCACTCCTCCACCATCCAGTCGTTGTACGCGCGCACGCAGGCGAGGGCGACTTCCTTGTCGTGCGCCTCCGCGAACGTCTGCCCGCAAAAGCGCGGGAAGGTGGGGAAGCACAGGGAGGCCTCGACGTGGTTGAGATCCATGTCGGTGAGCCTGGCCCTGGGGTCCCAGCAGCCGCGCCGCATCTCCGCGCGGGTGATGCCTTCCAGGGTCATGTCGTCGCGGTCGAAGCCGACGGCGGCGATGTTGCGCTTGTACGGGAACTTCAGGTCCTCGTAGATCCACCAGTCGGTGGGCGGCCCTTCGGGGTCCATGGTGATCTGGTACTTGCCCGCCACATAGGCGAGTTCGCCGATTCCGGCGGTCAGCGGCTGGGGTCCGCGGTCGCGGTACTTCGCCGGAAGCCAGGTCTCGAAGAGGTGCGCCGGCTCGATCACATGGTCGTCGACGCTGACGATCCGAGGCAGTTCCATGGGCGTGTCCTCCGGCGTTCGCGATCTGCGTTTCTGATGACCCGTCAGGTTTCAGGCTAGCTCCGCACCCCTGGACCGACAAGGCGCGGAGCCCTACGCTCTCCGGGCGATCTGACCACCAGTCAGCTATGAGGGGGCTGCCTGCCGTGACCGACTCCGCGACCGACACCGCGCACGCACTGGGCACCTCCCGTACGCTCTGGGAACTCGTCGGCCGCCGCGCCGCGCTCACCCCCGAGCGGCCCGTACTGCTCCAGGACGACCGCGTACTGACCTTCGGCGAACTCAGAGACCGCGCCGAGCGTGTCGCGGCCGGCCTGTACGGGCAGGGGGTGCGCCCCGGAAGCGTCGTCGCCTGGCAGTTGCCGACCAGGATCGAGACGGTGCTCCTCTCGGTCGCGCTGGCCCGGCTCGGCGCCGTACAGACTCCGGTCATTCCGTTCTACCGGGAGCACGAAGTCGGATTCGCCCTGCGGGAGTCCGAGGCGAACTTCTTCGCGGTGCCGGGCCAGTGGCGCGGCTTCGACCAAACGGAGATGGCGCACCGGCTCGGCGCGCGTGGCGTTTTCGAGGCGTACGGGACCGTTCCGGACGGGGACCCGGAAACGCTCCCCGCGCCGCCTTCCGACGGCACCGCGGTCCGCTGGATCTACTGGACCTCCGGAACGACCTCGGACCCCAAGGGCGTCCTGCACACCGACCGTTCACTGATCGCCGGCGGTTCGTGTCTCGCGCACGCCCTGCGGCTGTCCGCGCACGACATCGGCTCGATCGCGTTCCCGTACGCGCACATCGGCGGCCCGGACTACCTGGTGATGCTTCTCCTGTACGGCTTCCCCGCCGTCCTCTTCGAGCACTTCGCGATGCCCGAGGCCCTGGACGGCTACCGCAGGCACGGCGTCACGGTCGCGGGCGGGTCCACCGCCTTCTACTCGATGTTCCTCACCGAACAGCGCAAGGACCCCTCCCGCAGGCTCGTTCCCACCCTGCGGCTGCTCGCGGGCGGCGGGGCGCCCAAACCGCCGGAGATCTACCACGCCGTCGTACGCGAGATGGGCTGCCAACTGACCCACGGCTACGGCATGACCGAAGTCCCGATGATCACGATGGGCTCCCCGGACGACACGGCGGAGAACCTGGCGACGACGGAGGGCCGCCCTCCCGGAGGGATGGAGATACGCATCACCGCCGAGGACGGCACGCCGCTGCCCGCCGGCGCGGACGGGGAGGTGCGGCTGCGCGGCGAGGCGGTGTGCCGGGGCTACCTGGACCCGGCCCAGAACGCGGAAGCCTTCGACAGGGACGGCTTCCTGCTCACCGGTGACGTCGGGCACCTCACCGCGAGCGGCCATCTGGTGCTCACCGGGCGGCTGAAGGACATCATCATCCGCAAGGGCGAGAACATTTCCGCCAAGGAGGTCGAGGACCTCCTGCACCGGCACCCGGGCGTGGGCGACGTGGCCGTGGTGGGGCTGCCGGACCCGGCGCGCGGCGAGCAGGTGTGCGCCGTCGTCGAACAGCCCCCGGGCGCCGCACCGCTGACCCTGGAGGAGGTCACGGCGTATCTGCGGGCGCAGGGGCTGTCCGTGCACAAGCTGCCCGAGCGGCTGGAGGTCGTGGACGCGCTGCCGCGCAACGAGACGCTGCGCAAGGTCCTCAAGTACAGACTGCGCGAACGCTATTCGCGGGCGTAGGCCCGCGAAATCAGTCTTGCGGCTCGTCCGGGCCGGGCGTCGTGTAGTACGCGGCGAAGGCGGTCAGGATCTCGTCCTCGCTGATCAGACCGTCACCGTCCGCGTCGAGCGCGGCCGCCACGGCCTGCGCCTTCTCCTCCGGCACGCCCAGCACGCGCAGTACGCGCCCGGCGGCCTGCGGAGTGACTCCCGTCCCGTCGTCCCCGGCCGCGACGGCGATCGCCGCGTGCAGGAACGGGCGGGCGATCTCGGCGAACCGCTGTGGGTTGTCCCGCAGTCTTTTCACCGCGCCCGTGACGAACTCCTCGCGGGTGACCCGCTGGTCGCCGTCCACGTCGGCGATCCCCGCCATGCCCTGCCAGAAGGCCTCGGCCCCCACGTAGAGCGCCTGTCCCTTGTCGCAACGGGCGGTCGTCCCGAACTCGGCCAGCAGGGCCGCCGCGGCGGCACTGAAGTCCTCGCGGTCGATGTATCCGTTGCCGTCCTGGTCGAAACTGGCGAACCGGGCCGCTGTCTTGCGCTCGTACTCTGCGCTGTCCATAGGGGGGAGGGTACGACGTGGGCGGGCGGACCGGGGAATTCCCCACCGGGAGCGGCCTCTCAGGCGGAGAGCGCCGGTGCTTCGTCGTCGGCGGCCGTGACCACGTCGGGGTAGACCTCGAAGAGGCGGCGCACACCGAGCGCGGCGAGCACGCGGTTGACGTGCGAACCGTCGACGGCGCCACGAGCGGGCAGGATCAGCCGCAGGTCACCACCGCAGGAGTGCATCAGGCGGCGGGCGGCGATCATGACGCCGACCCCGCTGGAGTCGCAGAAGAGCACCTCGGACAGGTCGAGCACCACACGGTGGCGGCCGTTCGCGACGGCGTCGTGGACGTGTTGGCGGACCGCCGGTGAGGTCACGAGGTCCAGCTCTCCGGAAACGTGCAGTACGGCCCAGGCGTTGTGCTCGGCCTCGATCACCTTCAGCGTCACGCGTCTGGACCTTTCGTTCTGCTGAGCGGAAGTTGTCCTTCCATCTGGCGGCTGCCCCGCCGCCGCCCCATGAAACACACCGTCCGGAAGGGGCCGGATCATTATCATCGCGGACCGGGGCGCGGACGCACTTGCCGTAAAGGGAGCCACGTTGTCAGTGGCCGGCACTAGATTCGAAAGAAGTGACGAGGGGCACAGGGTGGGCAGGCGCACAGGGTTGGGGGCCGCATGGCGAAGGACACACCGCCCCGCTGGGACCGCAGGATGCAGCAGCGGCTGGCAGGCGGCGAGGCGGCGGCGCTCGGCGAGCTGTACGACAGGTTCGCTTCGCTGGTGCACAGCCTGGCCCACCGGGTGCTCGACGACGACGCGGCGGCCGACCAGATCACGCGCGAGGTGTTCGGTTACGTCTGGGAGAACCCGGACGCGTACGACCCCCGGCAGGGCTCGATGAGATCCTGGGTGGCCAGGCTCACGCACCGGCAGGCCGTGCACAGGTTGCGGCAGACCGAGGCGGCGGCGCTGCCGGACGGCGGTGACGGCACTTCGGAGGAGCTGGAGCAGAAGGTCCGCAGGGCGTCGGCCGCCGCCCGCGCGGACTACATCGTGACGTCGATGCCGGCCCCGCTGCGGGCCGCGCTGGAGCTCGCGTACTTCCAGCGCAGGGACTACCGGCAGACGGCGGCCGACCTGGGGGTCACGGAGGACGAGGCGCGCAGACGACTGCGCCTCGGCCTGCAACTGCTGTCCACGGCGAACCCGCACCATCAGGACGGTCTCTCTTCCCCGCCCGGATACGGGCAGCACCGGTGAGCGCGGGCAACGGGTCGCACGGGCCGCATTGGTCGCACGGGGCCGAGGGCAACGGCTCGGGTGGAAGTGGCGGGCCGGGGCGGCCGGAGGGCCGGGCTCCGCGCATACCGTCGCCGAGAGCGGCCGCGGACAACCGCGAGGTCCTGGAGCCGGCGCCCCCGCCTCCTCCGCTGCCTCCGCCGCCTCTGCCGCCGCCGTCTTCCGCCCCGGCCCTCTCCCACGGCGTACTCAAGTCGCTGCTGGGCGCCTGGGCCCTGTCCGCGTGCTCGGCCGACGAGACGAAGGCCGTCGAGGACCACCTCACCGAGTGCGCGCCCTGCGCGGACGAGGCCCTGCGGCTGCGTGACGCAGTCGGCCTGCTCCACGCCGAGCGCAGCCTGGACCTCGACCCCCTGCTCCGCAACCGCGTCCTCGACGGCTGCCTGGGCCGCAGACCCGCCCGCATCCCCGTCCCCGGCTGGGCCACCCCGTACGACGCCGAGACAGCGCGCCTGGACGCCCTGCTGCGGGACATCGGCGGCTCGGACTGGCACGCTCCGGTGCGCCTCAAGTGGTTCGCGGGCGAGGAGGCGACGACCCGCAAGACAACGGTGGCCGGGGTCATCGGCCACCTGATGACCGTCGACGGCCTGGTCGCCAAGGCGCTCGGCCTCGACGGCCCTTCCCCAAGTTCTCCGCTTCCCTCGAACAGGGCAGACCCCATTGGCGCGGCGGGACCCGTGTCGCCGGCGGAGCTCACCGAGTTGTACTGGCGCGGATCCCCCTTCCCGCCGACCCGCGCCGTCCGCGAACCCTGGCGCGAGCAGAGCCACGACCTGATCCGCACGGTCTCGTTCGCGGGCCGCGGCGTGGCGGACGTCTCCGTCTCGTACGGCGACTTCGCGCTGCCCCTGCACGACGCGCTGCTGGACCGGGCCTTCGAGTGCTGGGTGCACGCGGGGGACATCGCGGACGCCGTGGACTATCCGTACGAGCCGCCGGCCGCCGCTCACCTCAACGGCATGATCGACCTGGCCGCACGGCTGATCCCGGCAACCCTCGCGGCCCGCCGCAGAGCAGGCCTCGCGGCCCCGTCACAGAGTCTGGTGACCGCCGGTTCCCCCGGCCGCTCGCTCCACCTGGAGATCGAAGGCGCGGGCGGCGGCGACTGGTACATCGCCCTGGACTCCCCGGCGGCGGTCGGCTCCCCCGCCCACCAGGTCGCCCACGTCGCTCTGGACGGTGTCGAGTTCTGCCGGCTGGCGTCGGGCCACGTACCGCCACAGGAAGCGGCGGCGGGCCAGAACGGCGACCGGGAGGCCATCCGCGACGTACTCTTCGCGGCGGCGTCACTGAGCCGCCTGTAGCGGCCCGGCCCCAGGACCTGCCCCCCGGCCCTAGGCGAAGACCACCGTGCGGCGCCCGTTGAGCAGTACGCGGTGTTCGCTGTGCCACTTCACGGCCCGCGCCAGCGCCTGGCACTCCACGTCGCGCCCGATCGCCACCAGCTGCTCCGGCGTGACGTCGTGGCCCACCCGCTCGACCTCCTGCTCGATGATCGGGCCCTCGTCGAGGTCGGCCGTCACATAGTGCGCCGTCGCCCCGATGAGCTTCACACCGCGCGCGTGCGCCTGGTGGTAAGGCTTCGCGCCCTTGAAGCTCGGCAGGAAGGAGTGATGGATGTTGATGATCCGGCCGCTGAGCTGCTTGCACAGGTCGTCCGACAGGACCTGCATGTAACGGGCGAGGACGACCAGCTCGACGTTCTCGGAGCGGACGAGTTCAAGGAGCTGCGCCTCCGCCTCCGGCTTGTTGTCCCGCGTCACCGGAATGTGGTGGAAGGGAATGTCGTACGAGCCGGCCAGCTCGGCGAAGTCCGTGTGGTTCGAGACGACCGCCGCGATCTCCACCGGCAGGGCGCCGATCCGCGTCCGGAAGAGCAGGTCGTTCAGGCAGTGGCCGAACTTGCTGACCATGAGGATGATCCGCATCCGCTCCTCGGGGCGGTGGATCTGCCAGTCCATCCGGAACGAGTCCCCGATCGCGGCGAAGCTGGCCCGCAGCTTCTCCACGGTCACCGGAGCCTCCGCCGAGAAGTGCACCCGCATGAAGAACAGGCCCGTGTCGGGGTCGCCGAACTGCTGGCTGTCCTCGATGTTGCAGCCGGTCATGAACAGGTAGCTCGACACGGCGTGCACGATGCCCTGCTTGTCCGGGCACGAGAGAGTGAGGACGTACTGGTCCGAGGAGGACCGGTCTGACGAAGGGGCGGGATGCGGGTCGCTCATGCCCCCGAGGATTCCATATCCGGCCGGGGTCAGGCCGACCCGGTCAGGATGCGGATGACCTCCAGCGTGCGCGGCGCGGTGTCCGGGTCCTCCCCGTCGTTCGCCGCCAGCCGTACGTGCGCCTCGCGTGCCGCCCGTACCGCTTCCGGCCAGGCGTGGTGCTCCAGGTACGCGGACACGGGGGCGTCCGCGCCCACCTGATGCATGATTTTCAGTACGCGCAGGACGGCGACATCGACGAGCGACGCCTCCTGGGCGTCCCGGAAGATCGTGCCGACGTATTTCTCGGCCGACCAGTTGTCCAGCCAGGTGTCCTCCACCAGCCGGTACACGGCGTCTGTCACGTCTCCGTAACCCTCGATGCCGGCCAGCCAGCACTCCTGCTGGAAGACGGGATCGGAGAGCATGTGCAGCGCCGACCGCACGTTCGTGCGCCAGCGCCACCACGGCATGTCATTGAGCGGCATGCCGCCCATGGTGGGGGAGCGACGGCCGCGACGGGAAGAGTTCACCGAACCTTGCACGGTTGCAGATCGTACGTTCCCTGACAGCACGGGCGTACAGCCCCCCGTAATTCACCTCGATGTCACCATGCGTTGATACATGCTCACTCTCCCGTTACCCATGGGGCGGAAGCGTGGATGCACATGACCGGACGGCGCAACCCATCCTCCACCCGCCTATTCCTCGCACATGCTGCGAAAGTGACCGCCGCGGCCACGGCAACGGCGGTCGGGGCGTCGCTGCTGACCGGCTGCGGAGTGCTCCCCGGGGCCGCAGGGGGTTCCAGGGAGCCCTTAACTGTCATGACGTGGGCCCCGGAAGGCACCACCGCCACCAACATGCCAGGCATGCCCGCCATGGCGAAGGCCTACGCCCGCTGGGTCAACGCGAACGGCGGCCTCGCCGGCCATGAGCTCAAGGTCATCACCTGCAACGAGCGCAACAGCACCGTCGGCGCGGCCAGGTGCGCCAAGCAGGCCGTGCGGCAGGGGGCCGTCGCGGTCGTCGGCTCGTACAGCCAGCACGGCCGGGCCTTCATGGCGCCGCTGGAGGTCGCCGGCGTTCCGTTCCTCGGCGGCTACGGCGCCTCCGACCAGGAGTTCGCCAGCTCACTCTCCTACCCCGTCAACGGCGGCCAGGCGGCCCTCCTCGCGGGCAACGGCAGGCAGCTCTCCCGCGACTGCGACCGGGTGTCCCTGGTACGCCCCGACACCGTCGCCGGTGACAGCCTGCCGACGCTCCTCGGTTCGGGCCTCGCGGAGGGCGGCCGTAAACCGCCCGCCGACATCCGGGCGCCGGAGGACGCGAACGACTACACCGCACAGGCCCGGAAGGCGCTCAGCAGTGCCGGCGCCTTCGACATGTACGGGAGCGGAAGGGGCTGCGTCACGGCGGTGCTCGGCGACCGTACGGAGACGTTCTTCGACTCGTTCCGGAGGCTGGAGGGCGAGGCCGCGAGGGACGTCCGGGTCGCGTCGGTCCTGGGAAGCGTGGGACAGCCGCTCCTGGACCGTACGGGCGGCAAGGACGGGCCCTTCGAGGGCGCGTACGTCACGGGGTGGTACCCGGTGGCGAGCGACGCGCGCTGGGACCCGATGCGCGAGGTGATCCGGGAACACGCCTTCGCGGACAACCGGATCGACCCCGCCGATCCCGGCGTGCAGACCACGTGGATCGCGTACACGGTGCTCAAGGCGATCATCGAGTCGCTGGCGAAGGGCGGCGGGGACGGCGACAAGGACAGCGTTTCGGCGTCCGACGTGGTCGGTGAGCTCAACCGTATCGAGGGAGTCGAGACGGGCGGCCTCACGCCCACTCTCAGCTGGCGCCTGGAGCACATGTTGGCGACACGGGACATCCCGCGCGTCATCAACAGGGACGTGACGTTCCAAGTGGTGCGGCAGGGGCGGCTGGTGTCCGTGAAGGAAGACTTCGTGGACGTGGGCGACACGCTGGTACAGGCGCCTTCCAGGGGCGGGGCGGGCTGATCCGGCCGGTCCGGAGGTCCGGCTGATCGGACAGGAGGGTGGGGGCGGGGGTCTGTACGGGCCCCCGCCCCCACCCTCCTGTCCGCTGCCGTCAGAGCTGCGTGGCGTCGCGCTCCGTCAGTCCGTACCGCTTGGCGATCTCGTTCCACATGCCGACGGCTTCCTTCTTCGCCTGCGACGCCTTGCCGCTCTCGCGGTTGCCCGCCTGCTGCTGCGGCGTCGACCGCGCGTGGCCCTTCTTGCAGCCCTTCTTGCCCGCGACCTGGTCGGCCCAGGCCGCGTAGTGGTCGTCGGCCGCCGCCGACGCCTTCCACGCGGTGGTGAGCGAGGCCGACAGCTTCGCGTGGTTCGGCAGCTTGTCGACGGTCAGGCCGTCGAGGCGCGTCACCAGATCGTTGCGCTGCTTGGCGGCGGCACGCAGATCACTCGCCGCCTTCGGCAGGTTCTTGCAGCTTCCGATGGACTGGACCGCGCTGATCACGGAGGCGCGGCTGTCGTTGCTGTCGGCGAGCAGCGCGTCGAGCGACTCGGCCTGCGGCTTCGCGGGGTCCGCGGCGGCCTGCGGCGAGGCGTCGCCTCCCTTCGGGCTCGCGGCAGCGACCGGCTGCTTGTCCTCGGTCTTCTTTTCGTCGCCACCGCTGAGCAACGCGCCCGCCCCGAGGCCGAGTACGGAACAGCCGACGACGACGGCGGCGATCAGCACCAGGGGAGAGTTGCGCCGGCGCGGTGCGGCCCCCGCCGAGGGTGTGGGCGTGGTGGGCCCGGTGGGCGCCGCCGGTCCCGCCTGGGTGGCGGCGTTACGGCGTGCGGCGCGGCCCTGGGGCGCGGCTCCGAACTGCGGCTGCTGGTACGGCGGCTGCTGCTGGTGCGGCGGCTGCGCGTTGAAGGGCGGCATCTGTCGCGTGGCGTCCGCCGTCGGCGGGGCGGCGTCGGACCGGAAGAGGTTGTCGAACTCCGCGGGCGGCTGCCGGTCTTCGGGAGCGCCGGGCCGGATGCCGTAGGGGGCTCCGGAGGGTGCCTCGGGCACGCCCTGCGCGTTCGGGACGGGCGGGAGGTACTGCGTGGCGTCCGCGTCGCCCGCGGGGGCCCCTGCGGGCGCGGTGGCTGCGGGTCCGTTCTGGTGCCGGCCGAGGAACTGCGTGGAATCCGCCGGGTTTTCGGGCGGCAGGGCGCCGGGCCCGGCCGGCGGCACGTACGGGAGGTACTGGGTGGCGTCGGCGTCGGCCGCCGGGGCTCCGGCGGGGGCCTCCGCGGGCAGCGGCAGCGGCTGTGCCTGCGGAGCGCCGTACTGGTGCGGCACGGGGAGCGGTGCGGCGGACTGCGCCTGCGGGGCCTGCGGGGCCTGCGACTGCGGGACGCCGTACTGCTGCTGTCCGGGCTGCTGTCCGGGCTGCTGAGGCGCGGGCTGGGAGCCGTACTGCTGCTGCATGTGGGGCTGGGCACCGTACTGCGGCTGCTGTGACTGCTGCGCCCCGTACTGCTGCTGCGACCCCGGTTGCGGCTGCGGCGGCGGCAGAGCGCCGGGCTGCTGCTGCGGTGGCAGGGGCGCTCCCGGCTGCGGGGCGCCGTACTGCTGCTGAGGCGCGGACTGCGGCGCACCGTACTGCTGCTGCGGCGCCGGCTGCCCGCCGTACTGCTGCGTCCCGTGCTGCGGCTGCGGCGCGCCGTACTGCTGCTGCTGAGGCGGCTGCGCCGCGTCGGGCTGCTGCGGCCCCCACGGCTGGCCCCACGGCTGTCCACCCGCCGGAGCCACGTGCTCCTCGGGCGCCCCGGGTATCCAGGGACCGCTGCCGTCCGCGGGCAGCACGACACCTTCGTGCGCGGGCGGCCGCGCGGCGGGAAGCCGCGACTCGTCACCCTGTCCGCTCTGCGTCACCGGGACTCCTACGTCTGGACGTATGTGTGGACCTACGGAACCGTCGGTTCACGCTACCGGGTGACACCGCGCCTCTGCCACGCGCCCACGGTCCCCACACATACCGCCGGAGGCCCGGCGGGGAGCCCTGTAACACGATGCGTCCGCACGGCGCTGTTAAGGGCCCACCGACGCGTCTCCCCTGCTCCGCCCGTCCACGACGCCCGCTCCCGGCTACGCCGCCCGGGCCTCCAGCCGGGCGCCGAATTCCCGTACCGCGGGTTCGGCGCGGTACGGCTCCAGCCGCTGCTGGAAGTCCTCCAGATACTCCGCTCCCCGGTTCGAACGCAACGTGGCCAGCAGTTCCACCGCGCGCGCTCCCGTGTGGCACGCCTGCTCGACCTCGCGCTGCTGGACCTGCGCCGTGGCCAGTACGACGAGCCCGATCGCCCGGCGCCGCGCCCGCGTGTCCGGATGGCCGTCCAGGGCGTCCTGGGCACGCCGGGCCGCCGCCTGGCCCTGTCCCAGGTCGCGGTGACAGTGCGCGAGTTCGTCGGAGAGGTACGCGTGATCGAAGTGCGCGATCCACACGGGATCGTCGCCCGTGTCCTCCTCGGTACGCTCCAGCGCCCCCAGCGCCCTGCCCGCCAACTGGTTGCATGCCCGCGCGTCGCCCATCAGCGCGTGCCCGCGCGCCTCCGCCGCGCAGAACATCGCCTCCGCGCGAGGCGTCACCTGTCCCCGCGCCCCCTCCTGCGCGGCCCGCGCCAGTTGCGCGATCTCGCGGGGGTTGCCGAGCTGGGCGGCGAGGTGGCTCATGGACGCGGCCAGCACGTAGCCGCCGTAGGCACGGTCGCCCGCCGCCTGGGCGAGCCGCAGAGCCTGGATGTAGTAGCGCTGGGCGAGCCCCGGCTGGCCGGTGTCGACGGCCATGTAGCCGGCCAGTTCCGTCAGCCGCGCCACCGCGGCGAAGAGCTCCCGTCCCACCGCCTCGCGGTACGAGCCGGACAGCAGCCCGGACACGACGCTGTTGAGGTAGTGCACGACGATCGGCCTGACGTGCCCGCTGCCGAAGCGGTGGTCGAGTTCCACGAGGGCGTTCGTCGTCGCCCGTACCGCCTCCACGTCCGACGCGCCGACCCTCCCGCCGCCCGCCGACCTGGCGACCTGGGTGTCCGCTCCCGTGATCAGCCAGTCGCGGCTCGGTCCGACGAGTGCCGAAGCGGCGACCGTCGAACCCGAGAGGAAGTCGCGGCGCCCCACGTCGCTGCGCCACAGCTCGCAGACCTGCTCGATCGCGCCGAGCACGGTCGGCGCGAACTGCAGGCCGATCCCGGAGGACAGGTTCTTGCCGTTGGCCATGCCGATCTCGTCGATTGTGACCGTACGGCCGAGTTTGCGCCCGATCGCTTCCGCGATGATGCCGGGAGCCCGCCCGCGGGGCTGCTGTCCGCGCAGCCAGCGGGCCACCGAAGTCTTGTCGTACCGCAGGTCGAGGCCGTGTTCGGCGCCGCACATGTTGACGCGGCGGGCGAGCCCGGCGTTGGAGCACCCGGCTTCCTGAATGAGCGCCTGCAACCGTTCGTTCGGCTGGCGGGCGACGAGAGGCCTGGCTGCCATTGACTACCCCCTGGTGCCGCAGTGGTCCGTGAGTCGTGGTCCGTGAGTCGTACGTCGTACGCCGTGAACTGATCACGCCGGTCACCTTGATCACTGCCCGGCAGATATGCAGAGAATGCGGAACATGCCGGAAGAGACGGTATTGACGGTCTTTCAGACGCCATTCCCGTGCTTCCACACATGTGGCTACCCGCCCACCGCCGCACGGCCCCCTGCGCGCCCCCGCCCATGCACCGGTGCGCCCCACGTGCAGGATCGATGTTCCTCCGCAAGCCGACCGCACGCCCGTAACCCAAGGTGACGGCAGGAGTTGAGTTGTTCGTGGAAGACACCATCGGAGTCACGGATGCCGCCCAGATCCCCAAGCAGCGCGGCGATCAACTGCTCGACTGCGCCGTGCGGTACACGGAAGAACGGCACTGGGACGTGTTCCCGGGCACCTGGCTGGAGGCGGACGAGGGCGTCGAGCGCTGCTCGTGCGGTGTCCCCTCCTGTGCCTCGCCCGGCGCGCATCCCGCCACGGCCGACTGGGCGTCACAGGCGACAGGCAGCGCCACCGGGGCGCGCCGTCTGTGGTCGGAACAGCCGCGTGCCTCGATCCTGCTGCCGACGGGCCGCTCCTTCGACGCCCTGGACGTTCCCGAGTCGGCCGGGTTCCTGGCCCTGGCCCGGATGGAGCGCATGGACCTGACGCTCGGTCCGGTGACCTGCACACCCGACCGCCGCATGCTGTTCTTCGTACTGCCGGGCGCCGGCGCCAAGGTGCCCGACATGGTGCGGAAGCTGGGCTGGACGCCGACCGCGATCGACCTGGTCACGCGGGGCGAGGGCGACTACGTCGCGGCGCCGCCGACCCGGCTCGGCGGGATGGGCGCGGTGCAGTGGGCGCGCCGCCCCACCCCGGCGAACCGGTGGCTGCCCGACGTGGAGGAACTGATCAGCCCCCTGGCCTACTCCTGCGGGCGGGAGGCAGCGGCGGCGCGCACACGCCGACCGTAGGGTGTTCCCCGTAGCGGGACGGGGACACCGGGAGGCTGTGCGACATGCCTGACAGGGCAGTGGGATCAGAAGAGGCGGGCGGAGCGCACACTGCGCCGCCCGCCGCCGTACGTGTAGCGGGCCTGTGGAAGCGCTTCGGCGACCAGATCGCCGTCGCGGGCATCGATCTGGAGCTGCCCGCCGGCAAGTTCATCGGCCTCGTGGGGCCGAACGGCGCGGGCAAGACGACCACCCTGTCGATGGTCACGGGGCTGTTGCGTCCCGACGCGGGGACGGTTCTGGTCGGCGGGCACGACGTGTGGCAGGACCCGGTGGCGGTCAAGGCCAGGATCGGCGTACTGCCGGAGGGGCTGCGGCTCTTCGAGCGCCTGTCGGGGCGTGAACTCCTCGCGTACTCCGGGCGGCTGCGGGGGCTGCCCGGCGACGAGGTCGACAAGCGGGCGACGCAGCTTCTCGACGTACTGGACCTGGCCGGCGCGCAGCACAAGCTGGTCGTCGACTACTCGACCGGCATGCGCAAGAAGATCGGTCTCGCCGCCGCCCTGCTGCACAACCCGCAAGTGCTGTTCCTGGACGAGCCCTTCGAGGGCGTCGACCCGGTGTCGGCGCAGACAATCCGTGGCGTGCTGGAGCGGTACACGCGGTCCGGTGCGACCGTCGTCTTCTCCAGTCATGTGATGGAGCTCGTCGAGTCGCTGTGCGACTGGGTCGCGGTGATGGCCGCGGGCCGTATCCGCGCGCAGGGAACGCTCGCGGAGGTACGCGGCGACGCGCCCTCTCTCCAGAGCGCCTTCCTCGAACTGGTCGGCGCGAACGACCGGGACAGCGGGGAGAGCCTGGACTGGCTGGGCGGCGACGCCCGATGAGCGCGGGCGGGGCGACCATTCCCGCGAACGGCACAACGACCGTTCCGGGAATCACGTCCGTCTTCGTACGGCTCAAGCTGTCGCTGCTGCGCAACGGCCTGCGGCAGTCGTCCGGCCGCAGGGCGGCGTACATCCTCTCCGGCGTGATCGCGCTGCTGTTCGCCGCGCTTCAGCTCATCGGTCTGATCGCGCTTCGCGGGAACGAGCACGCGACGACGATCGTGGTGCTGCTGACGGCCCTTCTGGGGCTCGGCTGGACGGTGATGCCGCTGTTCTTCCCCAGCGGCGACGAGACGCTCGACCCGTCCCGCCTGGTCATGCTGCCGCTGCGGCCCCGGCCGCTGGTCCGGGCACTGCTGACGGCGTCGCTCGTCGGGATCGGGCCGCTGTTCACGTTCTGCCTGGCGCTGGGCTCGGTGATCTCCGTGGCGCGCGGCGCGGCGGCCACGGCCGTCGGTGTCCTCGCCGTGGCGCTGACGCTGCTGCTGTGTGTCGCACTCGCACGGGCCGTGGCTGCGGCGAACGTCCGGCTGCTGAGCAGCCGCAAGGGGCGCGATCTGGCCGTGCTGAGCGGCCTGGTGATCGCCGTCGGCATCCAGGTGGTCAACTTCGGCGCGCAGCGGCTCAGCGACGCGGGCGGCCTGGCGAAGCTCGACCCGGTCGCGCACGTACTGAGCTGGGTGCCGCCCGCGTCGGCGATCGGCGCGGTGGACGCGGTGAGCGACGGGGCGTACGGCCGTGGCGCGGCCCAGCTACTGCTGGCCGTGGCGGCGCTGGTGGCGCTGTTGTGGTCCTGGGAGCGGAGTCTGGTCAAGCTCATGACGTCTCCGGACGGCTCGACCCTCCAAGCCGCCGAGCCCGGCCGCCAGGAGGCGTCACGAGGGCTCGGCGGGCGGTTCCTGCCGGGCGGGCGTACGGGCACGGTGATCGAGCGCAGTCTGCGGTACGTGTGGCGGGACCCCAAGACCAAGGCCGCCTGGGTGACTTCGCTGGTGATCGGGCTGATCGTGCCGGTGTTCAACGCGCTCCAGGGAACCGGCACGATCTACTTCGCGTGTTTCGCGGCCGGGATGCTCGGCATCCAGATGTACAACCAGTTCGGCCAGGACACGTCCGCCTTCTGGATGGTCGCCATGACCATCTCCACGCCGCGCGACGCGTACGAGGAACTGCGGGCGCGGGCCCTGGCGCTGCTGGTGGTCACCCTCCCGTACTCGGCGCTGGTCACCGTGATCACGGCGGCGCTGGTGGGTGACTGGCGGGCCCTGCCCGAGGCGCTCGGCCTGTCCTTCGCGCTGCTCGGCGCGATGCTGGCGACGGGGGCGGTGGCGTCCGTGCGCTTCCCGTACTCGATCCCGCAGGGCAGCACACACAAGAACGTCGCACCGGGACAGGCGGGCCTCGCCTGGATCTCGATCCTCGGCGGGATGATCGCGGCGGCGCTGCTGTGCGCACCGCTGATCACGCTGACGATCTGGCTCCATGTGGCGGCCGCGGAAAGCTGGTTGTGGCTGGTCCTGCCGCTGGGTGCGGCGTACGGCGCGCTGCTGTCGTGGGCGGGCGTGCGCTGGTCGGCGCCGCAGGCGGCGGCGCGGCTTCCGGAGATCCTGACGGCAGTCAGCAAGGGCTGAGGCAGTCGGCGGAGTGACGCGTATCAGGAGTGACTCAGGGGAGGGATGACCGGCTCCTGGGCGGTCTCCTCCAGGAACGGCTCGATCGCGGTGCGCCAGCCCTCCGGCTGGTCGTAGTGGACGAGGTGGCCCGCGTCCACCACCTCGGCGTACTTGCCGCGGGGCAGCACGCGCACCATCTCCTGTGCCTCCGCCCGGCCCAGTTCGCCGTCGAGGCCACGGACCACCAGGGCGGGGCAGCGGACCAGCGCCAGCTCCTCCCAGTGGGCGTCGTACACCCAGGTCTCACGGGACTTCAGCATCTGGCGGCGGGAGAAGAGCGGGCGCCAGCCGTCGGCCCGTTCGGTCATCACCTCGGCGAAGAACTCGCCGCGCGCCGGACTCGGGCGCTCCACCCAGGGGTCGTCCTCGCCGAACCATTTGCGTACGTCGGCGAGTGTGGCGAAGGGGACGGGCCAGGACTTGAACCAGTCGTCCCACTCGCGCTGGGACGCGGCACCGAGCGCGCCCGCCCGCATGTCGCAGATGACGACGGCACGGACGAGATCGGGCCGCTTGGCGGCGAGCTGCCAGGCGGTGAGGGCTCCCATGGAGTGGCCGATGAGGGTGACGGGCGCGAGGCCCAGTTGTTCGACCGCGGCTTCGGCGTCGGCGACGTACGCCTCGCGGGTGTACGGGCCGTCGGCCGGCTTGTCGCTGCGGCCGTGACCGCGCTGGTCGATGGCGACCGCCCGGTAGCGCTCCGAGAGCCAGCGCGCGGTGCCCGCCCAGTGCGAGGCACGGCCCATCAGTCCGTGGAGCAGTAAGACGCCGGGGGCGCGGTCGGTTTCCCCGCTCCCTTTGGGCGGGTCGGCGAAATCCCAGGCCGCGAGGCGTACGCCGTCGGCTCCCGTCACGTCGATGCGCCGCACCATGTTCCTGGCACCCCCTTCGTCCCCCGGGTGGTCCGTCCAATGAGTGAGTGGTCGAGCCCCGTCAGACTATCGAACCCGTATTCGAAAATACGGGTTCCGCGCGCAACACCCCTCGTTCGAGTGACCACGCTCAAGGATTGACCGCCTCCACCGAGGGGAGATCTTCAGCGGGAGGCGGGCCGCTCGGGGAAGACGGTCCACGGGGGCCGACCCCGGGAGCTCGGGGCTCCGGGTCGGCACAGGGGAGGACAGGCTCCGGCGCTTCAGGGCGCCGGAGCCATCCCCTTCCCAGCGAACACGATCGATACCTGGGCGGTGCCAGCACGACGGGCGCATCCCCTGCCCCCTCCCCGACGAACCGGCGGACCGGCCGACGGCCTCACGTCATGTGCCTCGGTCACAGACTGGCACGCGATCCGTCCGGTCGCTGGGATTCCGGAGGATCGCCGGACCGGCCCCCACCACCACGGGACCGGCGGACCTGCCGCCCTGGCGCCGGTGTCAGCGCTTGGCGACGAAAACGTGCGAGGCCACCTCGGCATCGAGCTCCGCGGCCTCGCCACTGCTGCCTACGAGTACCCCGCCGGGCGACTGGGTCACACTCACGACCGAGCCGGGCTGTACGCCCGCGCGGCGCAGCGTGTACATCAGCTGAGCGTCCGTCTGGATCGGCTCCCCGATCCGGCGCACGACGACGGTCTTGCCCTCCGGGCCCGGCGCCAGGTCGTTCAGACTGACCATGTTGTCGTCCAGGAACGGGTCCGCCTCGGCCTTCTCGCCAAGCTCCTCCAGGCCGGGGATCGGGTTCCCGTACGGAGATTCCGTCGGGTGACGCAGCAGTTCGAGGACGCGCCTCTCCACCGCCTCGCTCATCACGTGCTCCCAGCGGCAGGCCTCCGCGTGGACCTGCTCCCACTCCAGGCCGATCACGTCGACGAGCAGGCACTCGGCGAGCCGGTGCTTGCGCATCACGCGGGTGGCGAGCTTGCGGCCCTCGTCGGTCAGCTCCAGGTGACGGTCGCCCGCCACGGTCACCAGCCCGTCGCGCTCCATGCGCGCCACGGTCTGGCTCACCGTCGGTCCACTCTGGTCGAGCCGCTCGGCGATACGGGCGCGCATGGGGACCACGCCTTCTTCCTCGAGCTCGAGGATGGTGCGGAGATACATCTCCGTGGTGTCGATCAGTCCGGACATTCGTGCCCCTCGATTGCTCGTGCGCTGGCCCTGACCCAATTCTGACGCATAGCGCCGACAACCGTGCCGCGCCGGGCGTTGCCGTATCGGTTGCCGTATTGACAGGGCACTGGTCCAGACCGCAACGTGATCCGCGCCACCGTCGCCCGACGATCGCACGACGTACCGCTGGAAAGGGGCTCCCGCGCGATGAGCGAAAGCAAACTGGCCGGTCAGTTCTTCGACGCCGCGATCGGGCTGCTGCACCGCGTCCGCGACGAGGAGGCCCAGAACATCGCGGCCGCCGGGGCCGCCGTCGCCGACACGGTGGCGGCGGGCGGGCGGCTCTTCGCCTTCGGCGCCGGCCACTCCTCGCTCGCCGCGCAGGACGTCGTCTACCGGGCCGGGGGCCTGGCCCTGATGAACCTGCTCGCCGTTCCCGGCACCGTCGGCGTGGACGTCATGCCGGCCACACTCGGCTCCGCCCTCGAACGCGTCGACGGGCTCGCGGCAGCCGTGCTGGACAGCAGCCCCGCCAAGCCGGGCGACGTACTCGTGATCATCTCGCTGTCCGGGCGCAACGCGCTGCCGGTGGAGATGGCGATGAACGCGCGGGCGCTCGGCCTGAAGGTCATCGGCGTGACCTCGGTGGCGTACACCCGCGCGACGAAGTCCCGGCACGTCTCCGGTACGTACCTCAAGGACCACTGCGACATCGTCCTCGACAGCAAGATCGCCGTCGGTGACGCGGAGCTCACGGCAGAGGGCATCGAGGCACCGTTCGCTCCCGCGTCGACGGTGGTCACGAGCGCTCTGATGCAGGCCGTCATGGCCTGCGCGGCCGGCGACCTGGCGGAGCGCGGCATCGAACCGCCGTTGCTGCGCTCGGGCAACGTCGACGGCGGCCACGAGTGGAACGGCCGCGTGATGACGGAGTACCGCGACCGGATTTTCTACCGGCACTGATTCCGTCCAGGTCCCTTCACGAGCGGGCTCGTTACGACGGCTTCAGGGTCTGCGCCAAGTCGATCGCCGCCGCCACGCGCACCGCGATGTTCTCCGCGTACGTCGCGTCCGGACGCTCGAAGGCGCTGCGGCTCGGGCCGCGCAGGAAAGTGGCCACGCCCAGCGTCCGCCCGCGGCTGCGCAGCACCGTACACAGGGCGTGAACGGTGTCCTGCGGCCACTGGCGTCGCGCCGCCCAGTCCTCCGGGCCCCCGCTCGCCCGTACCGAACCGAGGCGGTCCAGACACTGGAACGCCGGATGGCCCGGCGGGTACGGAACCGGGATGCCGGCGCCACCGGTCACCGGAAGGCACGGTCCCGGTGCGCCCGACGGGGTGGCCGCGGCCCGGACCAGACGCACCGGGTGATCCCCCCCGACCAGGTCCACGAGCGCGTGGTCGGCGAAGCCCGCGAGAGCGAAGTCGAGGTACGACAGCGCGGCCTCCATCGGGTCCTCGCACTCGGCGGCGGCGCGCCCCGCCCGGTGCAGCTGATTGCCGCGGAACCGCGACTGCGCGGCCTCCTGCTCCGCCGTCTTCGCCTCGGTGATGTCCTGGAACAGCCAGCCCACCCCCAGCGGAACCGGCTCCTCCGCGAGCGGCGAAGCCAGCCGCAGGAAGCCACTGCGCCAGCACCGCCGCCGCTCGCCCCTGCCGCCCGGCTCCGCACCGCGCAGCGTCACCCACAGCTCGGCGGGGGTCGGGGGCGCCCCTTCCGCCAGTACGTGCTGGAGGGCACCCTCCAGTTCCTCCATGCCCTGCACGATGAGCTCCCCGAGGGGCCGCCCCAGCACCGCCGTGCGACCCACCCCGAGCGCGCGCGCCGCGTGCGCGTTGACGACGGTCGGACGCAGGTCCACGTCCACCAGAACGACGCCCCAGGACGCGTCGTCGAAGAGCGCCTCGCTCAGCGCGATCGCCCGTTCCAGATCGATCTGCGTGTGCACCTCGCTGAACGCGCAGTACACCCCGGCGGGCTTGCCTTCCGCGCCCGGCACCCCCGCCGACTGTGTCCGTACGAGAACGCGCCCGCCGTCCTTCCGCAGGAGCGCGAACTCGTGCACCTGCCGCCCCGGAGCGTGCATCGCCGACATCAGCCGCCCCTGCACCTCGTCCGCGTCCGCCGGCCGCGCCGCCCACCCCGCGAATCCGGCCCGCCCGACCGCCTCGTCCGCCGTCCACCCGAGAATCCGCTCCGCCTCGCGGTTCCAGTGGGTGATCACCCCGTCCGCGTCGAAGGCGCAGAGCGCCGCGTCCATGCCGTCGAGAAGCGCGGCGAGAAGATCGCCGGAACCGGGCCCTGGCTCGTCGGGACCGAACGCGTCGGTGGTCTCGCCGATCCGGGAAGCACTCACCTGGCACCCCCTGCAGGTGTTCGCCTTTGCTGCACTGCTGTCTGCGTAACCCGGATCATTCAACTGGAACGTGACGCAGCACACACCTCGTTCGGGGAAATAAATGCTCCCCGGTAATTCGGTTGTGGCGAGCGGGAGGGGTTCTTAGGCTTGCGGTACACGTGAAGGGAGGTGGTTCGGAAGTGATGTCATTTCGGACTCGTGAGGTGACTGCGGGCTGACGGCCCGTCGTCGCACTTGTGTGCAGGCCGGCAGATCGTCGGCCGAAATCCCAGCAGTCACTGACCCGCGGGCTCGCCGGTAAGTCCGGCCGGCTCCTCTTCGGAGGGACCAGAGCCCGCGGGTTTCTGCGTTCCACGGGCCTTGGGCGGCAGAGCGCTACGGGCAGAGGCGCTCCACGCGCCATGCGTCGCCCTCGGCGACGTACCGCAGGCGGTCGTGCAGGCGGTTCGCGTGGCCCTGCCAGAACTCGACGGTCTCGGGGACGACCCGGTACCCGCCCCAGTCCGGCGGCACCGGTACGCGCTCGGTGTGGGGGTAGCGCGTCGCCAGTTCGTCGTAGCGGGCGAGCAGCTCTTCGCGGGATGCGATCACGGAGGACTGGGCGCTCGCCCAGGCGCCGAGCTGTGAGCCGTGCGGGCGTGTTCTGAAGTACGCCGCTGTCTCGCCGCGGGCGGTCCGCACGGCCGTGCCGGTGACTATCACCTGGCGTGCGACCTGGTGCCACGGGAAGAGCAGCGAGACGTACGGATTGGCCGCGATCTCCTGGCCCTTGCGGGAGGCGTAGTTCGTGAAGAAGACGAAGCCCTGGTGGTCGTACTTCTTGAGCAGGACCGTGCGCGACGAGGGCCGGCCGGCGGGGGTTGCCGTGGAAAGGATCATGGCGTTCGGCTCGTGGAGGCCGGCGGTGGCGATCTCTCTGAACCAGTGGTCGAACTGGCCCATCGGTTCGGCGGCGAGTTGCGCCTCCGTGAAGGCTTCGCTGCGATAGTGCTCGCGCATGGCGGCGGGATCGAAATCTCGGTTCGGCACGGTGCCATCCTGCCGCAGGGGCCCAGTTTGCCCGGCACCCGGTGCCATCAACCCTCGGCCGGGAAATGGGGCAGTGTGCCGGTAATCACGCTTCCCCGCATCGGCGGAACCCGCCAAAATGTGGGCGCCGGGCACTGTGACCTCCATACAGCAGGGGATATCGTGCCTGCTTCCGGAGCGGTGGGGTGACCACCTGCCGCGCGGGAAATCACCGGGGTGAGCGATGATGCCCGGAACCTGACCGGAGCTGACCGGACTGGACCTGACCTGACCCCTGGTCACACGCCCTTTGCCGCTTGTCGATGCTTGTCGAACACATCATGAGGAGCCGCCTGATGTCCGACTTCGTACCCGGACTCGAAGGAGTCGTCGCGTTCGAAACGGAGATCGCAGAACCGGACAAGGAGGGCGGTGCGCTCCGTTACCGGGGGGTCGACATCGAAGACCTCGTCGGGCACGTGTCCTTCGGGAACGTGTGGGGTCTGCTGGTCGACGGCGCGTTCAACCCCGGACTGCCGGCCGCCGAACCGTTTCCGATCCCCGTCCACTCCGGTGACATCCGTGTCGACGTACAGTCCGCGCTCGCGATGCTCGCGCCCGTGTGGGGCCTGAAACCGCTGCTCGACATCGACGAGCAGACCGCGCGCGACGACCTCGCGCGCGCCGCCGTCATGGCGCTGTCGTACGTCGCCCAGTCGGCGCGCGGGCAGGGCCTGCCGATGGTCCCGCAGAAGGAGATCGACAAGGCGGAGACCGTCGTCGAGCGCTTCATGACGCGCTGGCGCGGCGAGCCCGACCCCAAGCACGTCAAGGCCGTCGACGCCTACTGGACGTCGGCCGCCGAGCACGGCATGAACGCCTCCACGTTCACGGCGCGCGTGATCGCGTCGACCGGCGCCGATGTGGCCGCCGCCCTGTCCGGCGCGGTCGGTGCCATGTCCGGGCCGCTCCACGGTGGTGCCCCCTCGCGCGTCCTCGGCATGATCGAGGAGATCGAGCGCACCGGTGACGCGACCGCGTACGTGAAGCGGGCGCTGGACAAGGGCGAGCGTCTGATGGGCTTCGGCCACCGCGTGTACCGCGCCGAGGACCCGCGGGCGCGCGTTCTGCGGCGTACCGCGAAGGAGCTCGCCGCGCCGCGCTTCGAAGTCGCCGAGGCGCTGGAGAAGGCCGCTCTGGAGGAGCTGCACGCACGGCGGCCCGACCGGGTGCTCGCGACGAACGTCGAGTTCTGGGCGGCGATCGTGCTGGACTTCGCGGAGGTCCCGGCGCACATGTTCACGTCGATGTTCACGTGTGCGCGTACGGCCGGCTGGAGCGCCCACATCCTGGAGCAGAAGCGCACGGCCCGCCTGGTGCGGCCGTCGGCGCGGTACGTCGGTCCCACGGCGCGGGGGCCGCAGGAGATCCCTGGCTTCAGGGACATCACGGGCTGAGTTCGTCACGTACGGCGGCGCCGCACCCTCGTGGAGGGTGCGGCGCCGTTTCACTGCGCCTCTGGTGGCGCGGGCTCAAGGGCGTTGTCCAGAAGCGTCGCCCACTGCGCCACCACCCTTTCGCGGCGTGCCGCGTCGTCGGTGAGGAGCGTGGCCAGGCCGAGGCCGCGCGCCATGTCGAGGAAGCCCTGGACCGTTTCGCGTACGCCGGGAACGGACTCGTCCGCGCCGAGGAGCTCCACCGCGATCCGGTGCGACTCGCGTCCGACGCGCGCCTCCAGCTCCGTGACGCGCGGTCGCAGCGGGTCCTCGTTGGAGGCTGCCACCCACAGGTGCAGGGCGGCCCGGAAGAGCGGTCCCGTGTAGAGGCCGACGAGTGCGCCGACGACAGCGGTGCGGTTGGCGGCGCCGTGCGGGAATAGGGCGCGCAGTGCCGTGGAGCGTTCCTCGGCGACGTACTCGACGGCCGCCGTGAAGAGGTCTTCCCGCGTCGGGAAGTGGTGCTGGGCCGCGCCGCGTGAGACGCCGGCCCGTTCCGCTACGACGGACACCGTGGAGCCCGCCCAGCCGCGCTCGGCCAGGCACGACACCGCGGCTTCCAGCAGGCGCTGCCGGGTGGCCCTGGAGCGGTCCTGCTTGGGGGCCTTGCCGGTGGCCGGGGTGGTTGTCGGGGTCACAGCACCCATGCGGGGTCCCGTCGTTCGAGGAATGCCGTCACGCCTTCGGCCGCCTCCCGTGAGGCGAACAGACGCGCGGACTGCTCGACGAGCGTGTCCGTGTCCCGGTCGAAGGCTGCCAGCACTGTAGCCGTGACCAGACGCTTGGACTCGGCCAGCCCCTGCGGGGAGGCTCTGCGCAGCCCGTCGAGCACGGGTGCGAGCGCCTCGTCCACGTCAGGGTCCCCGGACGCGACGGTGATCAGCCCGACACGGGCCGCCTCAGCGGCGTCGAACCGTTCTCCGGTCAGGTAGTAGCGGGCGGCGGCGCGCGGGTCCAGGCGGGGCAGCAGCGGCATCGAGATGACGGCGGGGGCGAGCCCGAGCCGGGATTCGGTGAACGCGAAGCTCGCGCCGGGCCCCGCCGCCGAGATGTCGCACGCGCCGAGCAGTCCGAGCCCGCCGGCCCGTACGTGTCCCTCCACACGGGCCACGACCGGCTTGGGCAGTTCGACGATGCTCCGCAGGAGGGCGACGAAGGCCGCCGGGCCGGGCGGCGATTTGAGGTCGGCGCCCGCGCAGAAGGTGCCTCCTGTGTGGGTGAGTCGCACGGCGCGTACGGAGGGGTCCTTCGCGCACGCGGACAGGGCGTCGCCGAGCTCGGCGACGAGGCGCGCGGACAGCGCGTTGCGGTTTTCCGGTGAGTCGAGCGTCAGGGTGGTGATCCCGCGATCGTGCGCGGCGGGTACCAGGGTCATGCGCTCTCCCCTGCACGTTCGCGCAGTGCTTGCAGTTCGCGCAGTTCGCGCAGTTCGCGCAGTTCGCGCCTGAGGATCTTTCCGGAGGCCGCCCTGGGGACGCTTGCGATGAACGCCACGCGGCGGACCTTCTTGTACGGGGCGACGCGCTCGGCGACGTACGCCATGACGTCGTCCTCGGTGAGGCGCGCGGCCGGCTGCGGGACGACGTACGCCATGGGCACTTCGTTGCCGTCCTGGTCGTACACGCCGATGACGGCCGCGTCGGCGATCGCTTCATGGGTGAGAAGGAGCGCTTCGAGTTCGGCGGGTGCCACCTGGAAGCCCTTGTACTTGATGAGTTCCTTGACCCGGTCGACGACGAACAGCCAGCCGTCCGCGTCGGTCCTTCCGACGTCACCGGTGTGCAGCCATCCGTCGGCGTCGATCATGGCGGCGGTGGCGTCGGGGCGGCAGAGGTAGCCCTTCATCACCTGGGGGCCGCGGATGGCGATCTCGCCCTCCTCTCCCGCGCCCACGTCCCTTCCGGGGTCGTCGAGGGAGAGGATGCGCATTTCCGTTCCCGGAAGCAGCTTTCCGACCGTTCCCGGCGGCGGGTTCGGCGCGTTCCGGGGAACGACGTGGGTGCCGGGGGACAGTTCCGTCATGCCGTACGCCTGGAGGACCGGCGGCAGCCCGAGGCGGCGCGAGCAGGCTTGCGCGAGAGCGGCGTCGAGCGGAGCCGCGGCGCTGACGATGTACTCCAGGCCGGACAGGTCGTACTTCGTGACGGCGGGGTGTTTGGCGAGGGCCAGGACGATCGGCGGGGCGACGTACAGGCCGTTGATGCGGTGCTGCTGGATGGCGCCGAGGAACTGGTCGAGTTCGAACCGCGGAAGTACGACGACCGTCGCACCATTGCGCAGGGGTGCGTTCATGAGCGCGGTGAGGCCGTAAATGTGGAAGAAGGGAAGCACCGCGAGGATGCGGTCGCCGGGGCCCATGGGGATGAAGGGGTCGAGCTGCGCCAGGTTGGTGGCGATGCTGCGGTGCGTCAGCATCACGCCCTTGGGAACGCCTGTGGTGCCCGACGAGTACGGGAGCGCCGCGATGTCCTCGGACGGGTCGATGGTGAGCTGCGGCTCGGGAGCGGTCGAGGCGAGCATGTCGAGGACGGAGCGGTGTCCCTCCGCGCTGTCGCAGACGAAGATCTCCTCGATCCCGCCGACGAGTTCGGCGGCCCTTCGCGCGACGCCCAGGAGCGGTGAGACGGTGACGATCCAGCGGGCGCGGGCGTCGGCGAGCTGCTTGGCGAGCTCCTCCGCGGTGGACAGCGGGTGGATGGTCGTGACGGTCGCCCCGGCGCGTGTGGCGGCGTAGAAGACCACGGGGTACGCGATGGTGTTGGGGCTGTGCAGGGCGAGTACGTCGCCCTTCCGCAGGCCCGCCTCGGCCAGCGCGGCGGCGATCCGCCGGTGGAAGGTGTCCAGTTGGCTGTACGTGATCGTGTCGCCGTTCGTCCCGTCGATCAGGGCGGGAGTGTCGCCGTACTCGGCGGCCCTTGCGAGCACCGCCTCGTGGATGGGCAGCTCGACGGGCTCTACGGGTGCGTACTCGCTCTGGAACGCCATGACGGTCCCTTCCGCGGTATGGGTGGTGGCCAGAATCCCGCGTGCTAGTACGACTTGGGGAGTCCCAGGGACTGGTGGGATACGAAGTTCAGGATCATTTCGCGGCTGACGGGCGCGATACGGGCCACCCGTGCGGCGGTGATCAGCGACGCGAGGCCGTATTCGCGGGTGAGTCCGTTGCCGCCCAGGGTGTGGACGGCCTGGTCGACGGCCTTCACGCAGGCCTCGGCGGCGGCGTATTTCGCCATGTTGGCGGCCTCCCCGGCTCCCGGGTCGTCACCGTCGTCGTAGAGCCGGGCCGCTTTCTGCATCATGAGGCGGGCCAGTTCGAGTTCGATGTGGGCCTGCGCGAGGGGGTGGGCGATGGCCTGGTGGGCGCCGACGGGGGCCTTCCAGACGGTGCGTTCCCTGGCGTACTCGACGGCCCTGTTGACGGCGTAGCGGCCCATGCCGACGGCGAAGGCGGCGGTCATGACGCGCTCGGGGTTGAGGCCGGCGAAGAGCTGGAGGAGGCCTGCGTCCTCGTCGCCGACGAGGGCTTCGGTGGGCAGGCGCACGTCGTCGAGGACCAGCTCGAACTGCTTCTCCGGTGCCTGGAGTTCCATGTCGATCTGTGAGCGCCGGAAGCCCGGAGTGTCGCGGGGGACGATGAACAGGCACGGTTTGAGGCGGCCCGTCCGCGCGTCCTCCGTGCGGCCGACGATGAGGGTCGCGTCGGCGATGTCGACGCCGGAGATGAAGACCTTGCGGCCGGTGAGCAGCCAGTGGTCGCCGTCGCGGCGGGCGGTGGTGGTGATCCGGTGGGAGTTCGATCCGGCGTCGGGCTCGGTGATGCCGAAGGCCATGGTGAGGCTTCCGCCGGCGAGCCCCGGCAGCCAGGCGGCCTTCTGTTCGTCCGTACCGAAGCGGGCGATGACGGTGCCGCAGATGGCGGGCGAGACGACCATCATGAGGAGAGGACACCCGGCTGCCCCCAGCTCCTCCAGGATTATGGACAGTTCCGCTATCCCGCCGCCTCCTCCGCCGTACTCCTCGGGAAGGTTCACACCGAGGTAACCGAGCTTCGCGGCCTCGGCCCAGAGCGCGTCGGGGTGCGCCCCTTCGCGTACGACGGTGGTCATGTAATCGCGTCCGTAACGCTTCCCGAGAGCGGCGACGGCCGCTCGGAGCGCTTTGTGTTCTTCGGTTTCCACCACGGCGGTGCTCATGGCTGCTGTTCCTCCTGGGACTCTTCGCCAGGCTCGGCGGCCTGTACGACGGCGAGCAGGGCGCCGACCTCGACCTGGCGGCCGGGGGCGGCGTGGAGCGCGGTGAGCGTGCCGGAGGCGGGAGCGGAGATACGGTGCTCCATCTTCATGGCCTCCAGCCAGAGCAGGGGCTGCCCGGCGGTGACGTGATCGCCTTCCGTGAGCCCTTCGGCGACGCGGACGACGGTTCCCGGCATGGGCGCGAGCAGGGAGCCCGGCTCCGTGCGGGCCGTGGGGTCGGGGAAGCGGGGCAGCGCGGTGAGGGTGTGCGAGCCGCCGGTGGGCGTGTCGGCGTACGTCCGGCCGCCGGGGTGCACGGTGATGTGGAAGTGCCGCAGTACGCCGTCGGTTTCGAGGGTCACGTGATCGGCTCGTACGTCGTGCACGCGAACGCCCGGAGTGCCTTCGGCGGTGAAGCCGTCTCGGGTGACCCGGTAGCGCACCTCGTGCTCCGTGCCGTCGGGCTCGGTCCGGTAGGTCTTCACCTGTGGCTGGGACGGCACGTTGCGCCAGCCGCCGAGCCGGGCCGTCGTCGTGGTTCCGGTGATCCGCCGGGCGGCGGCGTCGGCGAGCGCTGCGGCGAGCGCGGCCAGTGCCCCTTGCGAGGGGTCCGGGGAAGCCTCGGTGAGCGCGTCCAGGTGCCGGTCGTAGAAGCCCGTGTCGAGCCGTCCGGCGGCGAAGTCGGGGTGCCGTAGCGAGCGTACGAGCAGTTCCCTGTTGGTCACGGGGCCGTGGATCGTGGCCCGCTCCAGGGCATGGGCCAGCTTGCGCACGGCTTCGGACCGGGTGGGCGCGTGGGCGATGACCTTGGCGAGCATCGGGTCGTAGTGCACCCCGACGACGTCTCCGCCGGCGTACCCGCTGTCGAGCCGCAGTCCGGGGGCCTCGGGGACGCTCAGCATGTGCAGGGGGCCTGTCTGGGGCTGCCAGTCACGGGAAGGGTCCTCCGCGTAGAGGCGGGCCTCCACCGCGTGGCCCGAAGGGGCGGGTGGTCCGGGTGGCAGGGCCTCGCCCTCGGCGACGCGCAGCTGGAGCGCCACCAGGTCGATGCCGTACACCGCCTCGGTCACGGGATGCTCGACCTGGAGGCGGGTGTTCATCTCCAGGAAGTACGGGCGGCCCTCGGCCGAGACCAGGAACTCGACGGTTCCCGCGCCCCGGTAGTCCACCGCCTTTGCCGCCGCCACGGCGGCGTCGTGCAGCGTCGTACGAAGGGTGTCGTCCGAGCCGGGTGCGGGGGCCTCCTCGACGACTTTCTGGTGCCGGCGCTGGAGCGAGCAGTCACGGGTGCCGAGCACCCAGACCGTGCCGTGCGCGTCGGCCATCACCTGGACCTCGACGTGGCGGCCGCGTTCGACGTACGGCTCGGCGAAGACCTCCCCGTCGCCGAAGGCGGACCGTGCTTCCGCGGTCGCGGCGGTCAGCTCGCCAGGGAGCACCGCGAGATCGCGTACGACCCGCATGCCTCTGCCGCCGCCGCCCGCCGCCGCCTTGAGGAGGAGGGGGAGGTCTTCGCCGGTGGCCTTGTCGGGGGCGACGGGGGCCAGGAGCGGGACTCCGCAGGCCGCCATGAGTTCCTTGGCGCGCGTCTTGGAGGCCATGGCGTCGATCGCCTCGGGCGGCGGACCGATCCACACCAGACCCGCGTCCAATACGGCGCGGGCGAACCCGGCGTTCTCGGAGAGGAAGCCGTATCCGGGGTGCACGGCGTCCGCACCCGCCGCCAGGGCGGCCTTCACGACGAGGTCACCGCGCAGGTACGTGTCGGCGGGGGCCGTCCCCGGCAGGCGTACCGCGGCGTCCGCGGAACGCGCGTGGAGCGCGCCCCTGTCAGCGTCGGAGTACACGGCGGCGGTGGTGATGCCGAGGTGTGCGCAGGTGCGGAAGATCCGGCAGGCGATCTCGCCGCGGTTGGCCACAAGGACGGAGTTGATCATCGAACTCATCGGGAGGCCCTTCACATCCGGAAGACGCCGAAGCCGCCGCGCGCGCCCTCGACCGGTGCCGTGTGGATCGCGGACAGGCACAGCCCCAGCACGGTCCTGGTGTCGCGCGGGTCGATGACCCCGTCGTCGTACAGCCGCCCCGACAGGAACATCGGCAGGGACTCCGCCTCGATCTGCTGCTCGACCATGGCGCGCAGCCCCGCGTCGGCCTCATCGTCGTACGGCTGCCCCTTCGCGGCGGCGGACGCGCGCGCGACGATCGAGAGCACTCCTGCGAGCTGCTGCGGGCCCATGACGGCCGACTTGGAGCTCGGCCAGGCGAAGAGGAAGCGGGGGTCGTACGCGCGCCCGCACATGCCGTAGTGACCTGCGCCGTAGGAGGCGCCCATCAGGACGGAGAGGTGCGGGACCCTGGAGTTCGACACCGCGTTGATCATCATCGCGCCGTGTTTGATGATGCCGCCCTGCTCGTACTCCTTGCCGACCATGTAGCCGGTGGTGTTGTGGAGGAAGAGGAGGGGGATGTCACGCTGGTTCGCCAACTGGATGAACTGGGCGGCCTTCTGGGACTCCGCGCTGAACAGGACGCCCTGTGCGTTGGCGAGGATGCCCAGGGGGTGGCCGAGGAGGCGGGCCCAGCCGGTGACGAGGCTGGACCCGTACAGCGGCTTGAACTCGTCGAAGTCCGAGGCGTCGACGATCCGGGCGATCACTTCGCGCGGATCGAAGGGGACCTTGAGGTCGCCGGGGACGATGCCGGCGAGTTCTTCCTCGTCGTACTTGGGCGGCTCGGCGGGGGCCTGTGCCGGGTCCGCCTGCGCCTTGCGCCAGTTGAGGCGGGCGACGACGCGGCGGGCCTGACGCAGGGCGTCGTGCTCGTCCAGGGCGAAGTAGTCGGCGAGACCGGAGGTACGGGCGTGCATTTCGGCGCCGCCGAGGGATTCGTCGTCCGACTCCTCGCCGGTGGCCATCTTGACGAGGGGCGGGCCGCCGAGGAAGACCTTCGAACGCTCCTTGATCATGATGGTGTGGTCGGACATGCCGGGGATGTACGCCCCGCCGGCCGTGGAGTTGCCGAAGACGACCGCGATGGTCGGGATTCCGGCGGCCGAGAGGCGGGTGAGGTCGCGGAAGAGCGCACCACCGGGAATGAAGATCTCCTTCTGGGAGGGGAGATCCGCCCCGCCGGACTCCACGAGGCTGATGCACGGGAGGCGGTTCGCGTACGCGATCTCGTTTGCCCGCAGCGCTTTTTTGAGGGTCCAGGGGTTGGAGGCGCCGCCGCGGACGGTGGGATCGGTGGCGGTGATGAGGCACTCCACGCCCTCGACGACGCCGATTCCCGTGACCATGGACGCGCCTACCGCGTACTCGGGTGAGGCGCTGCCCCAGGCGGCCAGGGGTGACAGCTCCAGGAACGGGGTGTCGGGGTCGAGGAGCAGCTCGATGCGCTCGCGGGCGAGCAGCTTGCCGCGCTCGCGGTGGCGGGCGACGTACTTCTCGCCGCCGCCGGCGAGGGCTTTGGCGTGCTCGGCGTCGAGGTCAGCCAGTTTGGCGAGCATGGCGGCGCGGTTGGCGGCGTACTCGGGGGCGTGAGGGTCGAGTGCGGTGGGGAGCACGGTCACCGGGTCACCGCTTCCCGAACCGGGGCTCCGCCCCGGACCCCGGCCCTCAAACGCCGGACGGGCTGAAAGTGGCCGCACTTCACAGGAGTACCTCCGGTATGTCGATGTGGCGGGAGCGCAGCCATTCGCCCAGTGCTTTCGCCTGGGGGTCGAAACGGGCCCGGGAGGCGACTCCCTCGCCCAGGAGGCCCTCGACCACGAAATTCAGGGCTCGCAGGTTCGGCAGAACGTGTCGTACGACGGGGAGGTGCGCCGTCTCCGGGAGCAGCCGCCGGAAGCGGTCCACCGTCAGTTCGTTCGCCAGCCACCGCCAGGCGTCGTCCGACCGCACCCACACACCTACGTTCGCGTCCCCGCCCTTGTCCCCGCTGCGGGCGCCCGCGACGAGGCCGATCGGGGCGCTGCGTGTCGGACCGGTCAGTGGGGGCGGCAGGCCCGGCGCGTCGCCGACCGGCTCAAGGACCCGCGTACGCGCGGGATGCGGCACCCGCACCCGCTCCCCCTCCGGCAGCACCGCGACGTGCTTCACCTCCCCCGCGTCCACGTACGCCGCCTCGAAGACTCCGTACGGCGCCCCTTTTCCCGGCGGAGCCGTCACGTGGAAACCGGGGTAGCTGCCGAGCGCGAGCTCGATCGCCGCGCCGCTGATCACACGGCCGACGTTCGCCGGATCCGGGTCCCGCACGACCAGTCGCAGCAGTGCGCTCGCGCGTTCCTGCGTGTCGGCGTCCGGCCGGTCCGTGCGCACCAGTTCCCAGCGGACCCGGGCCGGGCGGCGTTCGGCCGACGACAGCGCGTCCTCCAGTTGTGCCCGTACGAGCTCGGCCTTCTCCTCGATGTCCAGGCCGGTCAGTACGAACGTGACCTCGTTGCGCCACCCGCCCATCCGGGTCACCCCGGCCTTGAGGGTGGGTGGCGGCGCCTCTCCGCGTACGCCCGAGATCCGCACCCGGTCGGGCCCCTCCCGCGCGAGGCGTACGGTGTCGAGTCGTGCCGTGACGTCGGGGCCCGCGTACCGGGGTGCGCCCGTTTCGTACAGGAGCTGCGCGGTGACTGTTCCCGTGTCGACGTAACCGCCCGTTCCCGGATGCTTCGTGATGACCGAGGAACCGTCGGCGTGGATCTCCGCGAGCGGGAAACCGGGGCGCCTTACGTCACTTGGCCGCTCACGTGGCCGGTCACTTGACCGGTCACTTGACCGGTCACTCGACCGGCCGCTCGACCGGTCGCTCGACCGGGAACGGCCGGAGAAGAACGCGTAGTTGCCCCCCGTCGCCTGTGCCCCGCACTCCAGCACATGCCCGGCCACCACCGCCCCTGCCAAGCGGTCGTACTCCTCGGGGCCCCAACCGAACCACCATGCGGCCGGTCCGGTGACCAGTGCCGCGTCCGTGACGCGCCCCGTCACCACCACGTCCGCGCCCGCTGCGAGGCACTTCGTGATGCCGCCGCCGCCCAGGTAGGCGTTGGCGGTGAGCGCTCCTTCGGGCAGCGGCAGACTGTCGCCTTCCACGTGCGCGACCCGCAGCGGCACCCCGGCCCGTTCCGCGAGTTCCCGTACGGCGTCAGCGAGCGCGCCCGGATTGAGCCCGCCCGCGTTGGCCACGATCCGTACCCCGCGCTCGTGGACGTGGCCGAGGTTGTTCTCCAGTTGCCGCAGGAAGGTTTTGGCGTACCCGAGACGGGGGTCCTTCAGGCGGTCGCGTCCGAGGATGAGCATGGTCAGTTCGGCGAGGTAGTCCCCTGTGAGTACGTCGAGTTCGCCGCCGGTGAGCATCTGCGTCATGGCGTCGAAGCGGTCGCCGTAGAAGCCCGAGGCGTTCCCGATCCGCAGCGGCCGCCGGCCGCTCTGCCCGCCACCGGGGGTCACGCGGCTCCCCCGCCCCGCCGCTTCGGTTCCCGACCCGCGCCCGCCGGTCCCGCGAACGCCTGCGCGATGTCCAGCCACCGGTCGGCGTCGGCGCCCTCGGCCCGTACCGCCACGTCGTCACGGTGGGCCCGCTGGGTCACCAGGAGGCAGAAGTCGAGCGCCGGTCCCGTGACCCGCTGCCGGGCGTCCTCGGGCCCGTACGCCCAGAGCCCGGACCCGTCCGGCGCGGTCAGCTCCACCCGGAACTCCTCGGCGGGCGGGGTGATCCCTCGCACCGCGAAGGCGTAGCCGCGCGCCCGCACCCCGATCCTGGCCACATGCCGCAGCCGCGCCGTCGGCGCCCGTCGTACGCCCACCGCGTCCGCGATGTCCTGGCCGTGCGCCCAGGTCTCCATCAGCCGCCCGGTGGCCATCGAAGCGGCGCTCATCGGCGGCCCGTACCAGGGGAACTTCACCCCGTCCGGAGCCGCCCGCAGCGCTCGTTGGAGCTGTTCGCGGCCGTCGCGCCACCACGCCAGCAGCTCGTCGACCGGCAGCTCCGCTCCCGCCTCCGCGCCCTCGTCGACGAAGCGCTCGGGCGCGGCCAGCGCCTCCTGGGCCTCCGCCGCGAAGGCCTCGGGATCGGTGACGGACAGCAGCGCCGCTGTGTCCGTCCACGCCAGATGCGCGATCTGGTGGGCGACGGTCCAGCGTGGTGCGGGCGTGGCGAGCGCCCATTGCTGCGCGCTCAGGCCCCGGACCAGGTGGTCGAGTTCCTCCCCTTCGGCGCGGAGATCGTCGAGCACGGCTGCCGGATCGGACACGGTGCGCTCCCCTCGGGGTAGGGCGGTGTGTCCGGAGCATGGCAGCCCCTAAAGAAACAAGCAAGCGTGCTTGCATTATTCGTGGGCGCCGGAATCACAAGACGGGCGTGGACCGCTCCCGCCGCCCCTGCTGCCCCTGCCGCCCCTTCCGGCCCTGCCGCCCCTGGCTCCGTACCGCGCCCATGCTCGCCCCGATGACCAGCGCGATCGCCAGCGCGTCCGTCACGGACAGGGCCTGACTCAGCACGAGGAACCCGGCGACCGCCGCGATGGCCGGCTCCAGGCTCATCAGTACGGCGAAAGTCGCGGCCGGCAGCCGGCGCAGGGCCAGCAGCTCCAGCGTGTACGGCAGCACCGACGACATCAGCGCGACCGCCACCCCCAGCGCCACCGTGCGCGGCTCCAGCAGCCTGCCGCCCGCCTCCGCGACCCCGAGCGGCAGGCTGAGCAGCGCCGCGACCGCCATCGCGAGCGCCAGCCCGTCCGCTTGGGGGAACCTGCGCCCGGTCCGCGCGCTGAAGAGGATGTACGCCGCCCAGCAGCCGCCTGCGGCGAGCGCGTACGCCGCGCCGACCAGGTCGAGCCGGTCGAAGCCGCCGCCGCTGAGCAGCGCGACGCCGCCGAGCGCGAGTGCGGCCCACACGGCACTCATGGCGCGGCGGGACGCGAACACGGAGAGGGCGAGCGGTCCCAGCACCTCAAGGGTGACCGCCACGCCCAGCGGGATACGGTCCAGCGCCTGGTAGAAGAGACCGTTCATGCCTGCCATGGCGAGCCCGAAGGCGGCGATGGTCCACCAGTCGGCGCGGGCGTAACCGCGCACACGCGGCCGGCACACGACGAGCAGGATCACGGCCGCGGCCGCGAGCCGCAGGGCGACGACACCGGCCGCTCCCACGCTCGGCATGATCGTCACCGCGACGGCGGACCCGAACTGCACCGACATACCACCGCCCACCACCATCGCCACCGGCCCGAGCCGGGCCCCGAGCCGCCCTCCTGCGGCGCCGGAAGCGCCCGCCGCCGGACCTGCGTCGGGTATCGAAGGAGCGGGGGCGGGGGCGGGCGCATGGCCGGGCGCGGCGGAGGTGGGCTGTTCCATGCGCTCCACGGTAAGCGGAACACCACCGTCCACTACCCACACCCCTGACCGGGGCCTCAGCACCTCACCGCCTGGCAGCAGCCAGCATCACCAACAGCGGCACCACGCGGGCCACCGGCACCTCGTACTCGCCACGGCCGCCAGGACTCGGTCCGTACGATCATCTGTACGATCGTACGGACGACCGCCCGCGCCGCCCTCCCGTCCGAGCCCCTGTCCGACGTGAAGGGAAGCCCCCGTTGAGCAGCAGCGGTGAGACCGGCCACTGGGTTCATGGCGACGAAGCGCTGGCAGAACGGGTACGCGCCCTGGACGCGCCGTACGCCGAACGGCGCCAGGTCCTGTCCGTCGCCCTGCTCGACGGCGAACGGACCAGGTTCACCACGCTCGGCAGCCGTCCTCCCACGGCCTGCGAGAAGACCTCCTTCGAAATCGGATCGCTGGCCAAGCCCTTGACCGGCATGCTGCTCGCCCGCCTCGTAGACACCGGCAGGACGGACTGGGACACGACCGTCGCGGACCTGCTGCCGGAGCGCCGGTTCCGTGACCGCGCCACGGCCGCCGCGACCGTCGTCGACCTCGCTACGCACAGGTCCGGCCTGCCCCGGCTGCCGCGCCGCGGTCCCCTGGGCTTCCTGCGCGGCCTGCGGGCGGCGGCCGGGGGCGGCAACCCGTACAACGGGCTCCCCGCCGAGCAGCTCATCGACAAGGCCCTGGAAACCAGCGCCGCAGGCCGCCGGGGGAAGTTCGCCTACTCCAACCTGGGCATGGCGCTCCTCGGCACAGCGCTCGCGCAGAGCCTCGGCCGCGACTATCCGACTGTCCTGCGCGAGTACGTTCTCGCTCCCCTGGGGATGGACTCGACCCGCGTCGCCTCGTCGGCGGACACCCTTCCCGAGTACCGGGCGCAGCCGCATTTCCGGGACGGTACGCCGGTCAGTCCGTGGCTCTCAGTGGGGTACGCGCCGGCCGGAGTGGGCGTCTGGTCGACGGCGGAGGACATGGCACGGCTGCTGACCGCGATCGCGCGCGGAGCGGCCCCCGGCCAGTCGGCGACGGCACCGCGGGCCGCGGCCGTACCCGGCAACCGGATCGGTCTCGGCTGGCTGGTGAACGAGGATTACGGCCGTGACCGCCTCTGGCACAACGGCGCCACGGGCGGGTCCGCCTCCTACCTGGCCCTCGACCGCGACCACGCCCCCGCGCCGCTCCGGCCGCGCGGTGTCGTCGTACTGTCCAACACCGAATACCCGGTCGACGACCTGGGGAAGGCGCTTCTCGATGAGATCTCCGCACCACCACATCGCTGACGAAGGCGCCGCCGGACCCGTCACCATCACGCTGGACACCGCGATGGGCCGGGTGGAGGTTTCCGGGCCCGGCATTCCGACCGCGCTGCTCATGCGGACCGACGGCGACCCGGCGGACAGCCGCCGGCCGGACAGCCGCCGGGCAGACGGTGTGACTCCGGTGGGCACCCGGTCCGCGCACCGCCTCTCCCTGACGGTCGGCGACACCACCGCCCTGCTCGTGCCGGCCCGAGGGCATCTCAGCCGCCGGTCCTACCGGGTCGACGCCAGCGTCGGCGACGTCACGTACCGGCTCGTGCCGCACACCCTCGGCGAGAGCCGGCTGCTGCGCGACGGTGCCCGGCTCGGTGCCTTCCAGGCGGACGGCGATGCCGGCGTGATCGCGGTGTGGGCCGAGGACACCGTGCCCGACCCCGACGACATCAGCGTCGGATACGCCCTGGCCGCCGCCTTCGGCACCGGCGCGCAGCACTTTCTGGCGGCCCTGGTCGACGTGGGCGCCGAGGCCCTGCCCTGGTGAGCCTGTACGGCCGGGGCCACCCCGGCCGGCCACGTCCCCCCGGCCGGGACGCCGTCATCGCCGGTACGGGCACCGACGAACCGGCCGCAGGCGTCACCCTCGCCCGCGCCGGACTGACGGTCGTGCTGTACGTCCAGCCCTTCAGGTGTCCAGTCCCTCCGCCAGCACCTCCGCCAGGTGCCTGGCCCTGCGGCCTGTCAGTTGCTCCAGTTGCGTGCGGCAGGAGAAGCCGTCCGCCAGGAGCTCCGTTCCCGGGCGGCGTCGCGTACCGACGGGAGCAGTTGTTCCTCGGCGCAGGCGACCGACACGTCGTAGTGGCCGCGCTCGAATCCGAAGTTCCCCGCGAGGCCGCAGCAGCCACCGCTCAGGGCGCCGGTGAGACCGGCCCGCTCCCGCAGCCGCTGTTCCGCCGCGTCGCCCAGTACGGCGTGCTGGTGGCAGTGGGTCTGGCCCGCTGCCGGGCGGTCGATCCTCGGGGGCTGCCAGTGCGGGGCGTACTCCTCCAGGGTCTGCGCGAAGGTGCGTACCGAGGAGGCGAGGGCGGCCGCTCTCGGGTCGTCCGGCAGCAGCTCGGGGAGGTCGGCCTTGAGGGTGGCCGCGCAGCTCGGTTCCAGGACGACGACGGGCAGCCCGGCGGCGCGTTCCATGCCGTCCAGGGTGCGGCGCATGACCGCGCGGGCCCGGTCGAGCTGTCCGGTGGAGACGTACGTCAGGCCGCAGCACAGCTGCCGCGGTGGCATCACGACCCGCAGACCGGCCGCTTCCAGTGCGCGCACCGCGGCCCGGCCGACGTCCGGCGTGAGGTGGTTGGTGAAGGTGTCGGGCCACAGGACGACCGTGGTGGCCCCCGGTGCGCCGGACCGCTCACGCCCCCGCCCCGCCCTGTTCCGCCTCCGCCACCAGCTCCGCAGAGTGCTGGGGGCAAGGGTGGGCAGGTCGCGCTCCGGGGCGATCCCGCCCAGGCGCTTCACGAGAGCGGCCAGCGGGCGTACCCGCGAAGCGGCGCCCAGCACACCCGCGAACGGAGCCGCCGCGCGCAGCCACACGGGAAGCCGGCCCATCGCGTAGTGCGCTGCGGGACGCAGCCGGCCCTTGTAGTGGTGGTGCAGGAATTCCGCCTTGTACGTCGCCATGTCGACGCCCACCGGGCAGTCGCTCCTGCACCCCTTGCACGACAGGCACAGGTCGAGTGCGTCCCGTACCTCCCGCGACCGCCAGCCGTCCGTGACGACTTCCCCGGCGAGCATTTCGTGCAGCAGGCGCGCGCGCCCGCGCGTGGAGTGCTGTTCGTCTCCGGTGACGCGGAAGGAGGGGCACATGACACCCGCTCCGGCCGCCGACTCGGTGCGGCACTTCGCGACGCCCACACAGCGGCGTACGGCGGCCGGGAAATCCCCGCCGTCGTGCGGGTACGCGAAGGCGACGTCCACGTGCTCCCTGGGCAGCACCGCGAAGCGCAGATTCTCGTCCAGCCGGGCGGGGCGGGCGAGCACACCCGGGTTCATTCCGCCGGCCGGGTCCCACACGTCCTTGAAGCGGCCGAAGAGGGCGACGAGTTCGTTCCCGTACATCTTCGGGAGCAGTTCCGCGCGTGCCTGTCCGTCGCCGTGCTCCCCGGACAGTGAGCCGCCGTGGGCGACGACGAGTTCCGCCTGGTCCTCGGAGAAGGCGCGGAAGCGGCGTACGCCGGTCTCACTGAGGAGGTCGAAGTCGATACGGACGTGGATGCAGCCATCGCCGAAGTGGCCGTACGGCGTGCCGCGCAGGCCGTGCTCGGCGAGCAGCGACCTGAAGTCCCGCAGGTACGCGCCGAGCCGTGCGGGCGGTACGGCGCAGTCCTCCCAGCCGGGCCACGCCTCGCTCCCGTCCGGCATCCGTGTCGCCGTACCGCTGGCGTCCTCGCGGACGCGCCACAGGGCGCGCTGTCCGGCCGGGTCGGTGACGACCGTTCCGTCGAGCGCCTGGGCGGCCTTCACGAGCCGCTCGGCGCGGGAGAGCGCTTCGGCGGGCGAGTCCCCGCCCATCTCCACGAAGAGCCAGGCGGAGCCGCGCGGGAGCAGCCTCCGTTCGTTCTCGGGGACGAGGTCTTCGGCCATGCCTTCCACGGTGAGCGGGCCGTACGGGAGGAGTGCGGGCGCGGCCTCGGCCGCGGCGCTCTCACCGGCGTACCCGAGAACGGCGAGTGCTCGTGCTCCGGGTGCTTCCACCAGACGTACGGTCGCCTCACTCACCACGCCGAGCGTTCCCTCGCTTCCGCAGAACGCGCGGGCGAGGTTCACCCCGTTCTCGGGGAGCAACGCGTCCAGGGCGTATCCCGAGATACGGCGCGGCAGCTCGGGGAAGCCGGTGCGCAGGAGCGCGAGGTTGCCGTTCACCAGTGCGCGCAGGCCTTCGGGTGCGCCCTGCCAGCCCTCGGCCAGGCGCAGCTCGTCGCCGCCGTACGTGACGACGGACAGGTCGTAGAGGTTGTCGGCCGTCGTGCCCCACGCCACCGAGTGCGAGCCGCACGAGTTGTTCCCGATCATGCCGCCGAGCGTGCAGCGGCTGTGCGTGGAGGGGTCCGGCCCGAAGGTCAGCCCGTACGTCCCCGCCGCGGCCCGCAGATCGTCGAGGACGACGCCCGGCTGCACCACGACCGTACGGGTCTCGGGGTCCAGGTCCGTGATCGCGCGCATGTGGCGCGTGAAGTCGAGGACGACGCCGGTGCCGGTCGCCTGCCCGGCGATCGACGTGCCGCCGCCGCGCGGCACGACGGGCACCCCGTGCGCCCGGCAGACGGCGAGCGCGGCGGCCACGTCGGCGGTGTCGCGCGGCGCGACGACACCGAGCGGCACGCGCCGGTAGTTGGAGGCGTCCATCGTCATCAGGGCGCGCGCCGCCGCGTCGAAGGCGACGTCACCGCGCACGGCCGCGCGCAGCTCGCGCGCCAGCGCCGCCGTGTCGTGCCCGCGCCGCCCCTCGCCCCGCCCGTCACGCCGGTCACGCCCGTCACGCCCGTCGTGCTCGCGCTCGTCACGCTGCTCAGCCATGCGCTCAAGGATGCCGACGACGCACCGCTCCCGGCGAGGCCGCGGACGCGCGCTCGGGTTCGGGTTCGGGCTCGGTACGCCGAAAGGGTGAAGATCGGCGCAGCAGCAACGGGGCCGGACGGGGTAAGGCGGGGCGGGCGGTCTCGCATCTCACCCGCCGGAGCCCGCGTCTCACCCGCCGGACGGGCGCCTCCCGTACCTCCGCCGACCGGCTACGCTCCGGCTCGTGGCTGAGATCCAGATTCCCGCTGACATGAAGCCCGCCGACGGCCGTTTCGGCGCGGGCCCCTCCAAGGTGCGTACGGAGGCGCTGGACGCCCTGGCCGCCACCGGCACCTCACTCCTCGGTACGTCGCACCGCCAGGCCCCGGTCAAGAACCTGGTCGGCTCGGTGCGCGACGGCGTACGCGACCTCTTCCAGCTCCCCGAGGGTTACGAGGTGATCCTGGGCAACGGCGGTTCCACCGCCTTCTGGGACATCGCGACCCACGGGCTGATCGAGCAGAAGTCCCAGCACCTGAGCTTCGGCGAGTTCTCGTCGAAGTTCGCGAAGGCCGCCAAGCTGGCGCCCTGGCTGGACGACCCGACCGTGATCGCCTCCGACCCGGGTACGCACCCGGACCCGCGGGCCGAGGCGGGTGTGGACGTCTACGCCTTCACCCACAACGAGACCTCGACCGGTGTCGCGGCCCCCATCAAGCGCGTCGAGGGCGCCGACGCCGGCTCCCTCGTGGTGGTCGACGCCACGTCCGGCGCGGGCGGCCTGCCGGTCGACATCGCCGAGACCGACGTCTACTACTTCGCCCCGCAGAAGTCCTTCGCCTCCGACGGTGGCCTGTGGATCGCGGCCTTCTCCCCCGCCGCCCTGGAGCGTGCCGCGCGCGTCCACGCGTCCGGCCGCCACATTCCGGAGTTCTTCAGCCTGCCCACGGCGATCGACAACTCCCTCAAGAACCAGACGTACAACACCCCCGCGCTGGCGACCCTCTTCCTGCTGGACAACCAGCTCAAGTGGCTCAACACGCAGGGCGGTCTCGACTGGTCGGTCCGCCGCACCGCGACCTCGGCGGCCAACCTGTACGGCTGGGCCGACGAGTCCAAGTACGCGACGCCGTTCGTCACCGACCCGGCCAAGCGCTCGCAGGTCATCGGCACCATCGACTTCTCCGACGAGATCGACGCCACGGCGGTCGCCAAGGCGCTGCGCGCGAACGGCATCGTCGACACGGAGCCGTACCGCAAGCTGGGCCGCAACCAGTTGCGCGTGGCGATGTTCCCGGCGATCGACCCGGCCGACATCAAGGCCCTGACGGCCTGCGTCGACTACGTGATCGAGAAGCTGTAGCTGTAGCTCTAGCTGTACGACATAGGTACGGCAAGGGGCCCGGCGCGACACCGTCGCGCCGGGCCCCTTTCCGTGCACCCGCCGGACGCGCCGGTTCCACGCTCGGCCGATAACCGCTCTACCCAGGTCGCGTCCCGCTGCCTACAGTCCGAAGGGTTCCGGCGCTTCCATCACCGGCCGGAACCGCTTGAACGTTTGACATGTACATGTCGCTCCACAGTTCCTTCGGTTGCACCCCCCTTGTTCGCCCGACGACCGATCGGAGCACCATGCCCGGACACACGCCAGGACAGCGAGCGTTACTCGTCGGCGGTGCGGCCGCCGCGCTGCTCGCCTCCACTCTGTTCGCACAGAACGCCTCAGCGGCCGAAGACGCCGCGGCCCACGGGATCGTCGCACCGCCCGACAAGATCGTCATCGAGATAGCGACCGTCAACGGCTCGGGCTGCCGGCAAGGGACGGCCGCCGTCGCCGTCTCCCCGGACAACACGGCCTTCACCGTCACGTACAGCGACTACCTCGCACAGGTTGGCCTGGGCGCGAAGCCGACCGACTTCCGCAAGAACTGTCAGCTCAACCTGATCGTGCATGTCCCGCACGGCTTCACCTACGCGGTCGCCAGCGCCGACTACCGCGGTTACGCCCGCCTCCAGGCCGGCGCCACCGCCGTCCAGAAGGCGTCGTACTACTTCCAGGGCTCGCCCGACACGGCGTCCAGGACCCACCCGCACACCGGGCCGTACGACAACAACTGGCAGGCGACCGACGAAACCGACTGGGGCCAGCTCGTCTGGGCGCCCTGCGGCGTGAAGCGGAACTTCAACATCAACACCGAACTGCGGGTCAGCGCGGGCACCTCGGACCCGACGAAGACGAACAGCTTCATCACCATGGACTCGACGGACGGCGACATCAAGACCATCTACCGGCTGGCCTGGAAGGAGTGCCCGGCCTAGCCACCACCGGGGTGGGCCCGCCCCCCTCACGGGCCCACCCCTCAACCGGGCCGGCGACTCAGCGGCTCAACGCCTGGAACCGCCGCACCGCCAGCGGCAGGAACACCGCCGTGATCAGCAGCGGCCAGACCACCGCCATCAGCACCGCGTTGTCCTCGATCCACGTGCCGCCGCTCACCGGCTGCCCGAACAGCTCACGGGTCGCCGTGACCGTCGACGAGACGGGGTTCCAGGCCGCGACCGGACCCAGCCAGCTCGGCATCAGGGACGGCGCCACGAAGATGCTGGAGATCATCGTCAGCGGGAACGCCACCGCGTAGAGCCCGCCGGCCGCTTCCGCACTGGGCACCAGCAGCCCCAGCCAGACGCCCACCCAGATCAGGCTGAAGCGCAGCAGCAGGAGCAGCCCGAAGGCCCCCACCGCGGCCGGCGCGCCGCCCTCGGCCTCCCAGCCGATGAGGACGGCGGTCACCGCGAGGATCGTCAACTCGGCGCAGGCGACCAGCAGATCGGACACGCCTCGCCCGGACGCCACCGCCGACGGTGCCATCGGCATGGAGCGGAACCGGTCGATGACGCCCTTCGTGGAGTCGGTGACCACGGCCATCGTCGTGTTCATGAACCCGAAGGCCATGGTGGAGGCGAACATGCCGGGCATCAGGAACTCCCGGTAGTCCCCGTCCCCGGGCACCGCCATCGCCTCGCCGAAGACGAACCCGTACAGCAGCACGGAGACGATCGGGAATCCGAGCTGCCAGACGATGGTGACGGGCTGGCGCCGGTAGTGGGTGAGGGTGCGCCTGGTGACGTTCCAGCAGTCCGCCAGGGCCCAGTACAGCCGTCGTTCGGGTCCCGTCGGGACCGGTTCCGTCGCGGTGCTCATGGTGTGGGTGTTCGCCGTGCTCATGCTGCTGCCTCCAGTTCCGCGCGGTGTCCGGTCAGGCGCAGGAATACGTCGTCGAGGCTCGGCCTGCGCAGCCCGATGTCCTCCACCGCGATCCCCTCGTCCTGGAGGGTTCGCGCCACCTCCGTCAGCGCCGCCACCCGGTCGCCCACCTGCGCGTGCGCCCGCAGGGCCACTTCGTCCGTCTCCGGTTCGGTCGCCGAGACCCTGGCGATCACCTTGGCGGCCACCGCGAGGTCCGCCGCCCGGGCGACGACGACTTCGATACGGTCGCCGCCGACCCGGTTCTTCAGGCCGTCGGGGGTGTCGTCGGCTATGGTGCGGCCCCGGTCGATGACGGTGATGTGCGAGGCGAGCCTGTCGGCCTCGTCCAGGTACTGGGTCGTCAGCAGTACGGTCGTTCCCCCGGCGACCAAGGCCCGTACCGCATCCCACACTTCACCGCGCCCGCGCGGATCGAGCCCGGTGGTCGGCTCGTCGAGGAAGAGCACCTGCGGGGCGAGGATCATCGACGCGGCGAGGTCGAGCCGGCGCCGCATTCCGCCGCTGTACGCGCCCACGCCCTTGTCGGCGGCCTCCACCAGATCGAACTGCTCCAGTAGCTCACCGGCCCGCACCCTCGCCCGTTTGCCGCCCAGGTGGAAGAGACGGCCGAACATTTCGAGGTTCTGCCGCCCGGTCAGGACCTCGTCCAGCGCCGCGTACTGGCCGGTGAGGCCGATCCGGCGGCGTACGAGCCGGGGATCGCGGCGCACGTCGATGCCCGCGACCTCGGCCCGGCCGCCGTCGAACTTGAGCAGCGTGGCCAGGGCGCGGACGGCGGTCGTCTTGCCCGCGCCGTTGGGGCCGAGCAGACCGTGGACGGTGCCCGCGCGGACGGCGAGGTCGAAGCCGTCGAGGGCGAGCTTGTGGGGACCGCCCTTCGCGCCCTTCTTCTCGGCGTACCGCTTCTGGAGACCTTCCGCCCGGACGGCGTAACCGGTGGCACTCACAAGGGGATTCCTTCCGCTCACGACATAACTGAGTACGGCGTACTCTGATGAGAGTACACCGTACTCAGTTTCTGTCCAGAAGATTTAGAGTGGGCCCATGAACAAGACGACCGGGACGGGCGACACGAGCACCACCAGTGGCAGCGGCGACATCGGCCGCAGTCTGGAACTCCTCTGGGGTACGGGGGAACGCCCCAGCCGCGGCCCCAAGCCCGGCCTCACGCTCGACCGGATCGTCGCCGCGGCGGTCGCGATCGCCGACGCCGAGGGCCTGGACGCGGTGTCGATGCGCCGCCTGTCCACCGAGCTCGGCACCGGCACCATGTCGCTGTACCGCTACGTACCGGGGAAGGCCGAGCTGCTCGACCTGATGGTCGACCGCGTGCAGGGCGAGCCGCTCGACGCCGTCGACGCGCGGGAGCCGGTGGGCTGGCGGACTGCCGTGGAGTCCATGGCCCGTACGCACCTCGATCTCCTGCGGCGCCACCCCTGGCTGCTGAAGCTCAACCAGGCGCGCACGGTCCTCGGCCCGTCCGCCGTGCGCGGCCTCGAAGTGTCACTGGCCGGGCTCCAGGACATGGGGCTGGGAGACCAGGAGCTGATCTCCGCGATCATCACGGTCCAGAGCTTCGTCATCGGCGTCGCCCGGATGGAGGCCGAGGCCACCGAGGCGGCCAAGGAGACGGGGCTGAGCCACGAGGAGTTCTGGGGAAGCCAGCTGCCGTACCTGGAACGGGCGATGGCGAGCGGCGTGTTCCCGCTGGTGGCCGGGCTCGACGAGAACGCCTTCGCCACCGACTTCGACCACTTCGGCTTCGGACTGCGCCGGTTGATCGCCGGCTTCGAGACCCTGGTGGCGGAGCGCGCGCGGGAAAAGTGACCGGCGTCGGGCGGTGTATCCAGCCTCGGCGTGCCCCGCGTCAGGGCGTTTCCCCCGTCAAGCCGGTGTATCGGGACTCAGGGAGTGCCGGTCGCCACGGCCGGTTGCTGTCCCTCGTCCCGCTGCGCCACCCGTGCGTTCAGAATGAGCACCACACCGGCCGCCACAATCCACACCCCCAGCAGCACGGGCGTGGCCCAGGCGCTGAACATCGCGCCCAGCGACAGCACCGCCACCACGAACCCGAACCACGCGAGCCACATCGGCACGGCCCGCGACTCGCGCGCCACGCGCCAGACCGCGAACAGCAGCACCGCCGCCCCGGCCATCGACGCGATCGCCGCGGCGTACGCCAGGTCCAGGAGCAGGATCGCGATGTGCGCCGTCTGCGGGCCGACGCGGAACACGTCCGAAGTGCTCGCCGTGATCGCGAACATGTTGCCGGCGATCGCCGACACCATGAGCAGCACGGTGAACACGGTGCCGCCCACCAGCACGAGGTGGGAGCGGTTGCCCGCCAGGCGCCCCAGCGCGACCAGGAAGAACATGAACAGCAGGCCCGCGGCCAGCAGCATCAGGGCCGAGGTCTCCGCCAGCGCCTGATTGCTGTCCTTCGCATAGAAGGTCACGACATTCCTGATCGCGCCCGGACCGGTCGTGTCGGGCGTACGCAGCCACAGGATGTGCCCGGCGATCAGCAGCGCCCCGCCCACCACCCCGGCGATCCCCGGCCAAAGGTCTCGGTGGGGGGCGGGTTCCGGATGAGACGTGGCGGAAGGGGTTTGCATGCTCTGTGACGCCATGATCGTGGCCTCCCACTGACGTGAGCATCCCCGAGCCGTCTGTCCTATTTTGTCAGAACCGTGCGTGTTGTCAGAACCGGGCGTGCGCCGTGATGTCCGCATCGAACTGATCGACCATCGCGGGCGTCACCGTCGGCCGGCACTGCGCGATGGCCGCCAGATAGTCCTCCGTACTCGCGCCGAGCGCGCGCGGATCGCCCGTACCGGCTCCGATCTCCTCCAGGTCCCGCTCGAACGCGGCCTGAGCGGCGATGCGCGCCGCGTGCTCGATGTCGGCCGGAGTGAACAGCTCGGTGGCCGCCACCAGCCGCGCCACGTCCACATCCGCCCTGCCGTTCGTGTACCTGGCCCAGATCGCCGCCCGCGCCGCCGTGTCCGGCGTACCGATCGGGATGAGGTAGTCGAACCGTCCGGGCCGCAGGAACGCCGGGTCGAGCGACCGGATGGAGTTGGTCGCGCACACCAGCAGCCGCTCGTCGCCCTCCCGGAAGCCCGGTATCAGCTTGAGCAGCTCATTGGTCACTCCGTGCATGCCGCCGGGCTGCGCGGGCTCGGTCCGTACGGGAGCGATCTCCTCGACCTCGTCGATGAAGACGAGCACCCGCTCCAGCTCGGCGATGCGGGCGAACGCGTCGCGCAGGGCGGCCGCGAGATTGCCCTCGTCGGCCAGCCGCGAGGGCAGCAGCTCGACGAACGGCCAGCCGAGCTTGGAAGCGATGCCTCGCGCGAACGTCGTCTTGCCGGTTCCGGGAGGCCCGAAAAGAGCAACCGCACGCGGCGGCCGTACGCCGTGCCGGGCGGCTCGCTCCGGCTGCGCGAGCGGCAGTACGACGCGCCGCTCGATCAGGTCCTTCTCCGCCTCCATGCCCGCCACCTTGGCCCAGAGGTCGCTGGGCAGGAAGCGCCCGCCGAGATCCTCCAGGAGGCTGGCGGAAGGGCCGTGCAGCGGCTCGACCTTCTCGAAGTACGCCACGGCGGGCCGGCGGGTGTACCCCGCGTTGAGCAGCCCCTCGCCGAGGAGATCCTCCTCGGGCAGTACGTACGCGATACGCCCCACCCGGGCGGCGACGAGCCGTCGCTCCAGCTCCACGAGAAGCGCACTGGCCAGACCGCGTCCGCGCCAGGCGGAGGAGATCGCGATACGCATCACCCAGGCACGCTCACCGGCCACGCACGCGAGCGCCGCACCGATGGGGACGCCCTGGTGCACGGCGACGACGGCGGGCTGCCGTGAGGTGAGCGCACCGATGCACTCGGCGAGCGAGAAGACGGACTCCTGCCCGAGCTCGGCCGTGGTGTCGATCAGGTGGACCACTGCCGCGAGATCGCTCTCGCGGTAGTCGTGGATGAGCCAGTTCACCGATACCGCCCCTCGTAGGTGCTGTTCCGGTGAGGCTAGGGGCGACGGTGCGGCGGGTCCTGCGCCGCTGTGCACAATCCGGGGCGGGAAGTCGGACGTTCCGTCCGTAGCCAGGGCGGGGTAGCGGGCGGCAACGACCCGATGGCCCCCCGTCCGCATACGCGGAACGGGAGGCCACCGGGACGGCTCCAGCCGGGACGGCTACTCGGGCGGGAACACCTGCTGGCCGCCCATCGAGCCCTCCTGCCGGCTCTGCTCCTGCAGCCGCTGTGCCTTCTCCTGCAGCTTCTGACGCTCCTGCGGATCGGTCGCGCGCTCCGCCGCCTGCCTCAGCTGCTCGGCCTTCTCGCGCATTTGCTGCACCCGGCCACTGGATTCGCCTGAAACGCTCATCGTCACTCCTTGACGCTAGGAAGAGCGGGTCCCCTCCAGCGAACCAGGGCTTCGTCACCCTCGCACGCCGAACGATCACTCTCCGTTACGCCACCACCTACGGCCGCCGCCCCAGCCGCTTCAGCGCGAGGAACGCGGCAAAGACGCCACCGAGCGCGACAAGCCCGAGAGTGACCGTCCCACCACCGCCGCCACTCCCCTTGCCGTCGCCCACCGAACTCCCGCCGGGGGAAGGCGACTTCTGCCCACCCCGCTCCCCATCCCCATCCCTCTCCCCTTCCACTTCCACCCGCCGCACATCGCTGCCGGCGCCCTCCGAGCCGAACATCATGGCTGTCCCGTCAGCCGTGTACGTCACCGACTCGGCCTGCCCCTGGAACGGTGCGCCCACCCGCCGGTCGGCCCCCAGCCGCCCGCCGTCCTTCCACTCGTACGCGCGGGCGCTGAGGTATGAGCGCAGTACCAGCTCCTTCCCGTCGGGCGAGAACGCCCCGTCCGTCACCCACGGCACTTCGCCCACCCGCCGGAACACGTTCGTACCGCCGGCCGACAACCGGACGGGCCCTTCGTAGAGCCCGCCGCCGTCCTCGTGCTTGCTCGCGATGTAGACGCGGCCGGTTTTGGGATGCACCATCAGCGCCTCGGCGTCGCGGGGCCCGTCGGCGTACTTGACGGTGAACTGGGTCGCGTCGACTGTCGCGTTCGTGAGCTGCTTGGGCTCGGGAAAGCGGTAGATCCACACATGGCTCCAGCTCCCGTTGAGGTTGTCGCCGATGTCGCCGACGTACACGTTCCCGTCGGACCCGATGGAGATGGCCTCGACATCGCGCGGTGCTCCGACCCCGCGCATGGTGAGGGTCGCGACCGTCTCGCCGCTCCTGGAGTCCACGGCGTAGATGAACGCCCCGTCGTCGCTGTCGTTGTGCGTCCAGTAGATGCCGGGGTGGACACGGCTGGCGGCGAGGCCGCTGGACTCGGTGATCCGCGAGTCCTTGATGGTGAAGCCGTCGTCGGCGACGGCGGTGCCGGACGCGAGCAGGAGAAGGACGGCGGCGGAACCGGCGGCGACGAGGTACGAGAGCGGGCGCATGGCCCAAGTGTTCATCATCACGTCGCAGGCCACGGCGGTGATCCGGGATGATGACGCAATGCGCTTCCTGTTCGTCGGCGACTCCATGACCATCGGGCGCACCGGCGACTTCACGTGGCGCTACCGCATGTGGCAGCACCTGGTGGCGTCGTACGGCGGCCCCTTCCAGATCGTCGGCCCCCGCACCGAGCTGTACGACACCACCGCGAACGCCCCGTTGTCGTACGAGTACGCCGATCCCGCCTTTCCGGCGCACGCCCGCCGTCACCTGTCGGGGTGGGGCGAGGGCTGGCTGCACATGGCTCCGCTGATACGGGAGACGGTCGCGTCGACGAGGGCGGACGTGCTGCTCGTCTCGCTGGGCCTGATAGACCTCGGCTTCTACACGGACGCGGCCCAGACCGCCGAGAACGCGGAACGCTTCATCGCGCAGGCGCGCGCGGCCGGTCCGGGGGTGCGGATGGTGATCCACCCCGTCATCCCCAACGTCCGGGCGGAGTCCGACGCCCCGTTCGCCGCCGAGTGCGACCGCTTCAACGAGCTGCTGACGAAGGTGGTCGCGAACCTCGACGCGCCTGACGAGTCCCCCCTACTGCTGGCGGACCCTCACCCGACGTACGACATCCACCAGGACACGTACGACGGCACGCACCCGGGCCCGACAGGCGAACACAAACTGGCGGCGGCTTTCGCGAACGCGATGCACGGGGCATGGGGCCTGGGAGCGCCGTACGCAGCGACGCGCTGACTCCGCTGCCCTTCAACGCGGCGGGCACAGCTAGCGTGCGGATGCATGAACGACAGTGTGTACGTGGGCAACGCGGGCGAGGATGCGCCACTGGACCGGGGATGGCTCCTCGGACACTTCAAGGATGCCGCGGATCCTCGCCACAGCGAGGCTGTAGAGATCAAATGGGGCGTTCACCCGCGTGGCGACGAGCGAGCGCAGTGGGTGAGAGGCGAGGAACGAACGGCTCTCCTGCTGCTCATCAGTGGTCGCTTTCGCGTAGAACTGCCCAACCGGAGTGTGCTTTTGGCACAACAGGGTGACTACGTCGTCTGGGGTCACGGAGTCAACCACTCTTGGTTCGCGGAAGAAGAGTCGGTAGTACTGACGGTCCGCTGGCCATCCGTGCCCGGCTACGCGGTTGGCGCGCGACCACGGCCGCGCGCCTGACCGCCACCCGCCGTCCGCCGCGTGAAGGCTCACGCGGCGGACGGCGGACGGGGTCCTAGGCGATGTTGTTGAACTTGGTGCCCTCGCCCGAGTACAGGGTGGTCGTCTGCCGGCTGAACGGGGCCGTCGTCGAGCCGGTCGAGCGGTAGACGTACGTGCCGTCCCGGCCGTAGCCGATCAGGTCGGGGCGGCCGTCGCCGGTGACGTCGCCGGCGCCGACGAGGTGGGAGAAGCGGTTCCAGCCGGAGCCGATCTTGACTCGGGCGGTGAACTTGCCCGTGCCGTTGCCCTGGTAGAGCCACAGGACGCCGGAGGTGTCACGGGCGACGAGGTCGCCGGCCGTGCTGCCCGCGATGTTGCCGACGGCGGTGATCTGGTTGTAGATCTGCCAGCCGGAGCCGACCTTGGTGCGGGTCGCGAAGGGGGCGGACGAGCTGCCCGTGCCCTTGTAGAGCCACAGGACGCCGGAGGTGTCGGTGGCGAGGAGGTCGGGGCGCTTGTCGCCGGTGAGGTCGCTGCCACCGGTGATCTTGTTGTAGATCTGCCAGCCGGAGCCGACCTTGGTGCGGGTCGCGAAGGTGCCGTCGCCCTTGCCCAGGTACATCCACAGGACGCCCGAGCTGTCGCGGGCGACGAGGTCGCCGACCGGGGCACCGGCGAGGTTCCCCGCAGCCTCGATCTGCTTGTAGATCTGCCAACCGCTACCGACCTTCGTCCGCTTGGCGGTGGTGACCTGGCTGCCCGACGGCCAGTCGAAGAGGTCGTCCCGCCACAGCACACCCGAGGCGTCCCGCGCGAGGACGTCCGTCGAGCCGTTGTCGTTGAAGTCGTGCGGGTTGGCCTGGCGCGAGACCTTGAAGCTCCCCGAGGCGGTCGCCGGGCCTCCGCCGTCGGTCGGGGTGGCGGTGATCTGCCAGCTGTAGGCGCCGTTCGGGGCGCTGATGCCGTCCAGGACGCCGTTCCAGGCGAAGGAGAAGCGGCTGCCGGAGACCGGCTGGGACAGGCGCTTGGTGAGCTTCTTGCCGGTGGCGTGCGTGAGCGTGAGGTCCACGGTGGCGTTCGGGCGGGAGAGGGTCCACTCCATCGGTACCGTGGTGCCCGGCTTCTCCAGGCTCACCGCAGTCGCGACCTTCGACCCGGTCACCCGGATGTCCATGACCCGGCCCGTGTCCGCCACCAGCGTGGCGGTCGGGCGGCCGTCGTCCCCCTCCGAGATCCGGAACAGCCCGTCGGCGTCGGCCGTGGCGCCACGCACGAGCAGGGCGCTGTCCGGCGCGCGGGTCACGCTGGAGAAGTGCTCCAGGAGCTTGTACGGCGCGGCGGTGGAGTCCTTGATGCTCCGCGCGTACAGCGGGCTCGGCGTCTCGTCGCCCGCCTTGCCCGGCACCCCGTAGAGCAGCGTGTCCCTGGAGATGCCGGCGATGACGGCGCCGCTCATGGAGCTGTCCATGGCGAATCGCCGGGTGGCGACGTACTCCCCGTCCACGACGAGCTCGGTGACCCCGCCCCGGTACTCGGCCCACGCCACGTAGTCGGCGGTGTAGGCGCCCGTCGAAGCGTGGGTCCACGGGGCGGTTTGCCACCTGCTGCCCTGCTCGATGGGCGCGTCACCGTTGACGGTCGTGCGCGTCATCCAGTACTCGGTCCGGAAAGTCGCCGAGCTCGGGAACACCCGGTTGCTGCTGAGGACGAGCATGACGTCGCTCGTGGAGGCGATGACCTTGAAGTCGATGCTGTAAGAGCTGGACGAGCGCTTCGTCTTCTTGGCGAGCCCGTCGACCGGGGTGAGCTGCCACAGCTCGTGGTAGTCCCCGGTGCCCGTCGGAACCTTCACGAAGAGGTTCTCGCCGACCACGCCGACGAGCTTGGCGCCGGGCTTGAACTCGGACGCGAGGTCGAAGGACGCGGACATGGTGGCGCCTTCCCTCATGTCCCGCACGAAGACCGTGTCGCCGGCGCTGGTCACGACGATGTCGGAGTTGCTGTCATACCCCACGGTGCCCGCGTCGACCGGCACCACCGAGCCGTCGGCGTACTTGTGCCACTCCAGCACCACGTTCCCGGCGTCGTCCTTCCGGGACGTGAGGTACCCGGTGTCGCCGGAGCTGACGATCTCGACGTCGAGGGGCAGAGTCGCCTCGTCGGTGGCGGCGGCGGTGCTCCCGGCCACGGCAGCGGGAGCGGCCACGACCACGGGCGAAGCAAGGACCCCTGCACCGAGCGTCACAGCGAGAACGGTGGCGACGGAAGCGCCGAGACGGCGTCGAGCGGGGCGTACGGAAGTCAAGGAAGTCCCTCCTGAGGAGCCGAGCGGTACGCACATCGGTGCGTACCGCTCGATCAGACCTGCGATGACGCGAGGAGGTTGTACGAGTTGCTCGTGTTTTCTCTGGGAGGTCAGAACGACGAGCCTGCGGCTACGCCCACCTGCCGTCGCGCGACCAACTCAGCACATGACGTCGCCGAGGTCCGCACAATGCGGCCATAGTGGGATAAAATCGATGTACGGGTTCGTCTTGTGCGGGGTTTGTGTCACCCCGGCCAAGCTGCCGCCCCCGGCCAGGCCTCCATCCGTCCACATCAGCCACAGCCGCCCGCAGGTCGGCCAACCCCGTCGGCCGTCCGCCCACCTGGGCGTGCGTGCGTGAGTAGTGCGGTGTCGCACCAGCGGCCGTTGCCGCAGTCGCTGAGCCAGGGGCCGAGCCACCCCCGGACCGACCGCGCCCCACCCACACACCTGCCACACGGCAGCGGCAGCCGAGCACACATGCGGGCTTGCGCCGGGGCCCGCCCCCGGGGGCCGCCCCCCGTAAAGAACCAGCGGTGGAGGGGTGGGTGTCAAGGGTGGAGCGGAGCGGAATCGCCGTAGGCGACGCGACGCAGGAGCGCCCTTTACGCCCACCCCTCCACCGCCACACTCCCGCAAAGGGCGGCCCCTTCAGCAGAAGCGGTCAACGCCCCCGTAACACCCCCAAGTGGCCCCCGCGCGCGGCACTCCCGCCTCACGCCGGACCGACCCCGGCCGCCGCGACCCGTTCCCGCCATGGCGCGCGTACGGTCTCGGTACGCGGCCGGGGCTCGTAGCCCGCTGCCGCCCTGGCCGACGCCCTGCGGCACTCGCCGCACTCCGTCTCGCCCGCCACCGGCCTGAACGCGTGGTCATCGCCCGGCCCCGCGCACAGCACCAACTCGCTCCGGACGCGATCCGGCGGAAGCGCCGCCGTGTCGAGTGGGCGGGCGACGGGCGGCACCTCCGGCATCTTCTGCACCAGCCGATGCCGCAGGAAGCCGACAGCCGACCTCACCCCGTTCACCGGCAGCCCCGTACTCAGCGCCCGCCGCAGTTCCCCGGGCGAAACCCCACGCCGCAGCCACTCGCCCGCCATCTCCACCAGCCCCCGCGCCTCCCGTACGCCCAGGTGCAGGTTCCGGTCGAGGCGACGCAGCGACAGCAACACGCGCTCTGCCTCGGCGAGTCACCACGCAGCTCGTCCGGCGGTTCGCCAGCCGGGACATCCGCGCGCCCGACAGGAGGTTCGTACGAGACTTCACCTTCACCTCCCCCTTCGCCTTCGCCTTCCCCTGCCCAAGCCGTGAAGGGTCCGAGTTCGGATCCGGGTCCGGGTTCGGGTGGGGGGTGGGGAGTGTTCTTCTTCTCCTGTTCTTCATCCTCCGTAGGGGAGCCGCCGACCACCCGATCGGTCGAATCACCGACCGCCGAAAAACGCACACTCGGTGACACGGCAACGTCGTTGGTCACCACCTGCTCAGTAACCCAACGCCCGCGCTCGTTCTGCCGCTTGTCCTCCCGCAGAAACCCGCACTCGACCAGCAGCGCCTTGGCCTTCTGGTACGCACGCGGCTTGATCCCCAGCCTGGCGGCGTGCTCGCCGAGAGGCTTGCCGCACCTGCTCTCGGGCAGCCCGAGTACGTACAGCAGGAGCATCTTCGCGTCGTTGTTGAGGCGTGAATGCCGCACGATCGCGTGCGGGGCCTTCAGATAATCGCGCGAGGGCGCGATAGCATGCCGAAGCATCCCGTTGGACCTCTGATCCAGTCGGTGTGTAGGTCCTCGGCCGGTGTCGTTAGCACCGCCGGGGACCGCTCCGTCTTAACGGAGCGTGATGACGCGGTCACCGTACAGCACGGACCGCCCGTTCGGCCATTTCGCCCAACAACTCGCCGTCGACGAACGGCACTTCCACCGTCGGCCGCGACTGCCACCGCAGCGGCCAGGTCATCCCGCTCAGCGCCGGTACGCCGACGAACGCCGCACACCCCGCGTTGCGGCTCAGCGCGCGTACGCCTGCCGGCCAGCGATGGGAGGCGGCGGTTTGCGGTGGCAACAGGAAGTACATGTTCCGCGCGCCGGTGTCTTCGCGGACGATCGGCCCGGCCCGGAAGTCCGTGAACTGGAGCAGTTCGTACGCCGCCTGCTCACCCAGGATCCCTGCAATCCGGACCGCGTCGAAGTGGATTCCGGCATGTCGCAGGGCATGCCCGGAGGCGGGCACCCATGAGGGCGCAGTTTCTCTGTTCATGAAACAGACGATTGCGCACGGGAGTTGAATGTGACCAGCACCACACGTGGCTGTGCAGGTCTGTGCACTCCGGGGAGGACTTTGTGCACACCAGTAAACGAGGCTCCGGCAAGACGAAGATGTTCGGCGCGCTGCTGCGCTTCTACCGAGAGCGCGCATCCATGACACAGGAGGTACTCGGCCGCCACATCGGCTTCTCCAAGTCCCAAGTCGCCATGGTGGAGAGAGGGGAGCGCCCGCCGAAGGACAGGTTCGTCCCGAACGCCGACGAGGTGCTGGGTGCACAAGGTGCACTTGTAGCTGTCGCGAAGGAGCTGAAGGCCAGCCATCTCCCCTCCTGGTTTCAGGAATACGCGGAGGAGGAAGAGAAGGCGGCCGTCGTTCACTGGTACGAGAATCACCTGGTTCCGGGCCTCCTCCAGACCGAGGCGTACGCGCGAGCTGTCTTCAACTGCCACTGCCCGCCACTGGATGACGAAGAGATCGAAGGCCGGGTAACCAACCGGCTGGAACGTCAGCAGCTGTTCGAGCGCAGGCCCGCGCCAGTCATCAGCTTCGTTCTGGAGCAGATCGCTCTCACCCGCCCCATCGGTGGTTCGCAGGTCCTGAAGGAGCAACTGCACCATGTACTGGGCATCGCCCGGCTGCGGAACGTCGAGATCCAAGTCATGCCGCCGGACCGCGAGACTCATGCCGCGCTCAACGGCCCAATGATTCTGCTGGACACAGCGGAACGTCGCCAGCTTGCGTACATCGAAGGCCAAAGCGGCAGTTACTTCGTCGCCGAACAGCCGGACCTGAGCGACCTGTTCGCCCGGTATGGCATTCTGCGAGCCCAGGCACTCAGCCCCGAAGATTCCGCGAAACTGATTGAGCAGGTGGCAGGCACGCTATGAATACAGATCTCAACTGGTGCAAGAGCAGCTACAGCGGCGACCAGGGCGGGGCCTGCGTCGAAATCGCGAGCACCCCCACCCACATCCACATCCGCGACTCCAAAGACACCACCCGCCCCGCCCTCACCCTCTCCCCCACCACCTGGTCGGCCTTCGTCGCGGCGTACCGCAACGACCGCTGATCGTCACCCAATCTGCGCGTCGCGGCGGAACAGGCCAGTCCAGAGGAAGGCTTCGCCGAAGGCCGGGGACTCGGGCGGTTCGTCGTGCATGCGGCGCAGCTCGATCTCCGTCAGGCCGTCGGAGAAGATCCACCGCAGCGACTCCGGTGTGTAGGCGAGACCGCCATGGAGCCGGGACTCGCGGTACAGGTCCGGGTCGGGGACCTCGGAGCCCATGCCCTGCTCGCCCGCCGCGAAGCAGGTGAGCGCGAAGTGCCCGCCCGGCGCGAGTGCCCGGTCGAGAAGCGCGAGGTAGCTGACGCGGCGGTGCGGCGGCAGGTGGTGGAAGCAGCCGGAATCGTAGATCAGGTCGTACGGGCCACCCAGTTCGGCCAGTTCGGCGGCGGTGAGGGCGAAGGCGTCGGCGCAGTGGAACCGGACCCCGGCCCCCTCTGCCCCCGCCTCCCGCGCGCGGTCCTCCGCCCAGGGATGGCCTGCGGGGACAGGTCGATCGCGTCCACTTCCCAGCCCAGCGAGGCGAGGTGGAGCGCGTTACGGCCCGGTCCGCAGCCCAGGTCGAGGGCGCGGCCAGGAGTGATCAGGCCTCGGTCGGCGTACGAGACGAGGTTCTCGTCCGGCTTCGCCACGAAGAACGGCACCGGCTTGTCCCGGTCCGCGTAGAAGCCGTCCCACCACTCGGCGGCGTCTGCCGTCCAGCGGTCGGCGTCCCGCGCGAACAGGCCGTCCAGGAGCTTCAGCACATCGTCCACCGTGCGTATGTTCCGGTCCAGGCGGTCCCCTTCCCCGATTTCCGCGACGGGGGAATCGTAGGCCCACAGAACACAAAAGCCCAGGTCAGACCGCACGTTAGGGCGCCGTGGGCCGGGCATGAGCGGCCACCTGAAGGGCTCGGACCGGGACGGGAAAGGCCCCACCCACAGGCGGGGCCGCCGTCACCACCCCTCCCCCGCCAACGGCCTTCACGGGGGCGATTCCAGCCGCGCCGGCCCCAGTTTCTGGGCGACCTACCCGGCCCAGCTCTTCCCCAGCTCTCTCCTAGCTCTCGAACGCCCGCGCCAGCGCCAAGCTGTCCTCGAACGTGATGTAGCGCGTGATCAGGCCGCCCTCGACCTTGATGTGGAAAGCGAACGGCGAGTCGAAGACCTTGCCCGTCGCCAGCACGATGTGCCTCATGTGCCCCAGTGCCACCGCGTGTTCGCCGTCGACGAGGATGCGTTCCACCGCGAACTCCTCTGCCCGCAGGTGATCCGGCAGCGACCGGAAGAACTCCACGACTTCCTCACGTGTGCCGCGCGGCCCGGCCCACGGCACGGTCTCCGCACCGTAGATGTCCCACTCCAGCTTCTCCGCGAAGAGCTCACCCAATGCCCCGCGGTCACCCCCGCAGTCACCCTCGCCCTCGCCTATCCGGCGGTACAGCTCCTCAACCACTGAACGGGTATCACTCATCGCGCGCTCACACACCTTTCAATCGGCCAGTGCCATCTGCCGGGGCCAGCGCCGCCTCAAACCGCTTTATTCCGAGGCGACTTCCACGCACGTCCCCTTGCTTCGAGCGCGCTCGAAGGCGTTGGCTTGGCAACCATGAAGTACACGCAACTCGGACGCACGGGACTCAAGGTAAGCCGCCTCGTCCTCGGCACGATGAACTTCGGGCCCCAGACGAGCGAGGCCGACAGCCACAGCATCATGGACGCCGCTCTCGGGGCCGGCGTCAACTTCTTCGACACTGCCAATGCCTACGGTTGGGGCGCCAACAAGGGGCGCACCGAGGAGATCATCGGCTCCTGGTTCGCGAAGGGCGGCGACCGGCGGGACAAAACCGTCCTCGCCACCAAGGTGTACGCCAACATGTCGCTCGACGACACGCCTCCCTGGCCGAACCACGACCGCCTCTCCGCCCTCAACATCCGCCGCTCCGTCGAGGCCAGCCTCAGGCGGCTGAAGACCGACTACATCGACCTCTACCAGTTCCACCACGTCGACCGGCGCACGCCGTTCGAGGAGATCTGGCAGGCCGTGGACGTACTCGTCCAGCAGGGCAAGATCCTGTACGCCGGGTCGTCGAACTTCGCCGGCTGGCACATCGCGCGCGCCAACGAGACCGCGCGGCGGCTCGGATCGTACGGGCTGGTGAGCGAGCAGTGCCTTTACAACCTCGCCGAACGGCGCGCCGAGATGGAGGTGATCCCGGCCTCCCAGGAGTACGGGCTCGGGGTCATCCCGTGGTCGCCGCTGCACGGCGGGCTGCTCGGCGGCGTACTGCGCAAGGAGCGCGAGGGCGGGGCGGCCCGCTCCTCGTCCGGGCGGTCGGCGGACGCGCTCGCGAACACGACCGTGCGCGCGCAGGTGCAGGCGTACGAGGACCTGCTGGACAAGCACGGGCTGGAGCCCGGCGAGGCGGCCCTCGCCTGGCTGCTCACGCGGCCGGGGATCACGGGGCCGATCGTGGGGCCGCGTACGGCGGAGCAGCTCGAGTCGGCGCTGCGCGCGGTGGAGCTGGAGCTGACGGAGGAGGTGCTGGCGTCGCTGGACGAGATCTTCCCGGGGCCGGGGCCGTCTCCTGAGGCCTTCGCCTGGTAGGTACGGCGGAGCCGGGTGTCGCCGGACGTCGGTCGTAGGGCGTCGAGCATCGGCGCCCTACGTCTACGTCGGCAGTACGCGTCGGCGGCCACGGCCGCCAAGGCGACTAGCCGGGTCGGCGGCCCGGCCGCCCCGTCAGCCGATCACGCGCCGACCGCGGCCGCCACGGCGACGACGACGAGCAACAGCACGAGTGCACCGGCCATGATCCGGTTTCTGCTTTTCGGGTCCACGCATCGAGCGTAACCGCCCGGAGCACCGCACCTCCCTGCCGCCCCTGCGCTCACTCTGTCCCCCTCCCCCCCACCCCCACCTCAGCGCCCCAGCGGCCAGACCCTCACCGGCTCGTACCGCGGCTGGGCGCCCGGCACGCCGGGGACCGGCGGGTTGCTGCGTACGAGAGCAAGCTCACCCACCGTCCAGGCCGTGCCCTCGAAGTGGGCGAGCGCCTCGACGTACGGCCGAAGGTCCGTGTCGAAGCCGGTGCGGCTCCGGGCGATCGTGAGGTGCGCCTTGTACGCCCGGTGCTCCTCCATCGCCACCCCGGCCCGCCGCGCCGCCGCGTCCGCACGGTCCGCGAGCAGCCGCATCGCGTCGAGGCCGCCGGCCGCCCCGGCCCACAGCGCGCGGCGGCCAAAGTGGCCGCCGCCGTGGACGCGGAGGGAGAAGGGGTCCTGGCGAGCGGCGGCGCGGCCGAAGCGTTCCTCGATGACGGGGAGGATCTCCTCGTCCACCTCCCCGAGGAAGGCGAGCGTGAAGTGCCAGCCGTCGTGGCCCGTCCAGCGCAGGCCGCCCGCGCCGGGGAGGGCACGCAGCCGGTCGACGGCGACGGCAAGTTCGTCGATGGCCTCGGCGGGCGGAAGTACGGCGGCGAAGAGTCTCATACGACCAGTTTCCGGCACGTGATGATCGACTGCGGTCGCTTCCCACCCGAACGTGCACTTCCACTTTCACCTGCGCAGACACCATGCAAACATGGCGGCATGGCTACCAGGATGCTCAGCGTGCGGATAGACAGCGACTCCCTTGAGTCCATCAAGGAGCGGGCGGCGGCTCGTGACATGACGGTCCAGGAGTACGTCGTCACGACCCTCCAGCGCGACGAGTTCGTGGAGCGCTTCAAGGCCGCGTTCCGCGAAACGATGGAGTTGTACGGCGACGTACTCGCGGAGGCCGACGCGGCTGACAGGGTGGAGGCGGCGGCGCAGCACACAGACGGCGACGCCGACACCGACGCCCCGCCCAGTACGGAGTCCGTTGCCGCATGACGACGAACCATCTGGACCTCACAGATCTCCTCTGGGCGGCCGAGGAGCTTCATGGCGATCCCCAGCCCGACGACCTCGGCTCCCTGATCGCCGCCTGCGCCCGCACCCGGGCCGAGGCGTTCGGCTACGAGGTGTACCAATCCGTGCATTTCAAGGCGGCGGCTCTGATGCAGACGATCGCCCTGCTCAAGCCCCTTGAGCACGAGAACAAGACCTTGGCGTTCGGCGCGGCGCGTTCGTTCATGGCGGCCAACGGCTTCCGGCTGCGCCCCAAGCAGGAGCAGCTACGGGAAGCCCTGGCCACACTCCAGCCGGGGGCCCAAGGCGTGCGCGAACTCGCCAAGCATCTGGACCGCTGGGCCCAGCAATAGGCAATACCCAACACAGCCCCCAGAACACCACGCGGCCCCGGACACTCCGAGTGTCCGGGGCCGCGTCGCGTGTAAGGCGCGTCACGCGCTTCACGCTCGCGTCACGCCACCGTCGCCAGTTCCTTCGGGCGTACGGCGCCCTCTTCCAGGGCCTTCGGCACCTTCGGTACGAACGCCACATGCTGCCTTCCCCGGCGCAGGTCCACCTTGAGGCGCAGGCCCCCCAGGCGCGCCAGTACGATCGCCACGCCGATGCCCGCCAGGAGCGAGATCACGCCGCCCGTCGCGAAGCCGACGCGCGCGCCGTAGGTGTCGGTGACCCAGCCGAGGATGGGCGCGCCCACCGGCGTACCGCCTGCGAAGACCATCATGTAGAGGCTCATCACGCGGCCCCGCATCGCGGGGTCGGTCGCCATCTGGACGCTCGTATTGGCGGTGATGTTGACCGTCAGGCCGAGCATGCCGATGGGGACCAGCAGCAGCGCGAACAGCCACAGGGCGGGCGAGAACGACGCCGTGATCTGGAGCAGGCCGAAGGCCATCGCGGCGGCCACCAGCATCCGCAGCCGCGAGGAGCGGCGGCGGGCGGACAGCAGTGCGCCGGCCAGCGAGCCGGCCGCCATCAGGATGTTGAAGAAGGAGTACAGCCCGGCTCCGCCGTGGAAGACGCCGTCGGCGAAAGCGCTCAGCCAGATCGGGAAGTTGAAGCCGAACGTGCCGACGAAGCCGACGAGGACGATGGGCCAGATCAGCTCGGGGCGGCCCTTGACGTAACGCAGGCCTTCCCGGAGCTGGCCCTTGCCGCGCGGCGCCCGCTCCACCTTGTGCATCTCGCTCTGGCGCATCAACAGCAGACCGGCGAGCGGGGCGAGGAAGGACAGGCCGTTGAGCATGAACGCCCAGCCGCTGCCGACCGTCGTGATCAGCACACCCGCGACGGCGGGGCCGATCAGGCGGGCCGACTGGAAGTTCGCCGAGTTGAGGCTGACGGCGTTGCGCAACTGGTCGGGTCCGACCATCTCGGACACGAAGGACTGCCGGGCCGGGTTGTCGACGACCGTGACCATGCCGAGCAGGAACGCGATCAGGTAGACGTGCCAGACCTGGATGTGGCCGGAGAGCGTGAGGGCGGCGAGCGCCACTCCGCACAGACCGAGGGCGGCCTGGCTGAAGAGCAGAAGCGTCCGCTTCGGGTACCGGTCGGCGATGACACCGCCGTACAGGCCGAAGAGCAGCATCGGCAGGAACTGGAGGGCCGTGGTGATACCGACGGCCGCCGCCGACCCGGTGAGGTCGAGGACCAGCCAGTCCTGGGTGATGCGCGACATCCACGTACCGGTGTTGGATATGACGGCGCCGGTGGCGAAGAGCCGGTAATTGCGGATCTTCAGGGACGAGAACATGCCCGTCGTCCCTTTGTGTTGCTTGTGCTGCTGGTGCTGCTTGTGCCGCTTGTATCGCTTGGTAAGAGTCTCGTCGTGGGTGTTCGGTGCGGGGGCGGAGTCTGCTCCGGATCCCGTACTCAAAGTGGGTTCGCCTCCTTGGCGGCGCGCGGGGTCAGAGGTGTGCGAGCTTCTCCAGGACGGGGGCGGCAGCGCGCAGCTTCGCCCATTCGTCCTCGTCCAGACCTTCGGCGAGGCCGGCCAGCCAGGCGTTCCGCTTGCGGCGGCTCTCTTCGAGCATCGCCTCGGCGGTCTCCGTCTGGGTGACCACCTTCTGCCGGCGGTCGTCGGGATGCGGCTCCAGCCTGACCAGTCCCTTGGCTTCGAGCAGCGCCACGATGCGGGTCATCGACGGCGGCTGCACATGCTCCTTGCGGGCCAGCTCACCGGGGGTGGCCGAGCCGCAGCGGGCGAGGGTGCCGAGCACCGACATCTCGGTGGGGCTCAGCGATTCGTCGACGCGCTGATGCTTCAGGCGTCGGCCCAGCCGCATGACGGCCGAGCGCAGGGAGTTCACGGCGGCAGCATTGGCGTCGTGCGACAGGTCAGGCATGTACTTAGCCTAGCTCATTAGCAACCCTAAAGACCAGCCGATTGACAACATCACCCAACATCACCCGTACGAGTGAGCCCACTGCGGAAAGTGACGCGCCGCCGGGGGCGGCAACGTAACCCTGTCCCCCATGCGATCGACAGTGCTCAGCCTGCGGATAGACGGGGACCTGCACGACCGTCTCCGGGACCATGCCGCCAAACGCGGAATGAGCGTCCAGGACTATGTGGTCCGGACGCTCATTCGCGACGACTTCGACGAACGCTTCAAGACGGCGGTCGACGAGACAGAGAAGTTCTACGGCCTTACGTGACTCACAGGACTCACAGGACTCACAGGACTCACATGACTCACGTGAGTTGCAGCGCCGGCATCAGGTAGTAGAAGGCGAAGACCGCCGACACCGCGTACATCGCCACCGGCACCTCGCGCCCGCGCCCCGCCGCCAGTCGCAGTACGCAGAAGGCGACGAAGCCGATGCCGATGCCGTTCGTGATCGAGTACGTGAACGGCATCATCACCATCGTCAGGAACGCCGGGATCGCGAGCGTGTAGTCGCTCCAGTCGATGTCCTTGATGGAGCCGGACAGGATCAGGAAGCTGACCGCGAGCAGGGCGGGTGTGGCGGCCTGCGACGGCACCATGGTGACCAGCGGCGTCAGGAACAGCCCCACGGCGAAGAGGCCGCCGGTGACGACGTTCGCCAGGCCCGTGCGCGCGCCCTCGCCGACACCGGCGGTGGACTCCACGAAGCAGGTGGTAGCGGAGCTGGAGGTGGCGCCGCCGGCGGCGACGGCGATGCCGTCGATGAGCAGCACCTTGTTGACGCCGGGGAGGTTGCCCTTCTCGTCCAGCAGCTTGGCCTCGTCGCTGACGCCGAGGATCGTGCCCATCGCGTCGAAGAAGCAGGACAGCAGCACGGTGAAGACGAAGAGCACGCCGGTCAGCAGGCCGACCTTCTCGAAGCCGCCGAAGATGCTGACCTGGCCGACCAGACCGAAGTCGGGAGAGGCGAGCGGGTTTCCGGGCCATTCGGGCGTCGTCAGGCCCCAGGACGGGATGTCGGCGACGGCGTTGATGACGACGGAGACGACGGTCATCACGACGATCGAGATGAGGATCGCACCGGGCACCTTGCGGACGATCAGTGCGAGCGTCAACAGTACGCCGAGGACGAAGACCAGCACCGGCCAGCCGTTGAGGTGGCCGTCGGCGCCGAGCTGGAGCGGGACGGTGGTGTGCGCGGCGTCCGGCATGCGGGAGACGAAGCCCGAGTCGACCAGGCCGATCAGCATGATGAAGAGACCGATGCCGATGGCGATGCCCTTGCGCAGGCTGATCGGCACCGCGCTCATCACGCGCTCGCGCAGCCCGGTCGCGACCAGCAGCATCACGACGAATCCGGCGAGTACGACCATGCCCATCGCGTCGGCCCAGCTCATGCGGGGCGCGAGCTGGAGGGCGACCACGGTGTTGACGCCGAGGCCGGCGGCGAGCGCGATCGGCACGTTGCCGATGACGCCCATCAGCAGCGTGGAGAACGCGGCGGTCAGCACGGTGGCGGTGACGAGCTGGCCGCCGTCGAGCTGGTGCCCGTACATGTCCTTCGCGCTGCCGAGGATGATCGGGTTCAGCACGATGATGTAGGCCATCGCGAAGAAGGTGGCGAGACCGCCCCGGATCTCACGCGCGACGGTGGAGCCCCGCTCGGAGATCCGGAAGAAGCGGTCGAGACCGTTCCGCGACTCCGGGGGAGACGGCGGCTGCTGGGCGTCGACCGGAGCCGTGGCCGAGGGAGACATGCGTGACCTCATGCGGAAGAAGGGGGAGCTAAGGGAGTGAACTGGAAACGGTCGACCCTGGATGTTCGGACGAACAGAACCAGTCAGACCAAAGCCGTTTCAGTATGAATACATAAGGGAAAGATCGCTATCTCCGCGCGTAGACCTTGGGGCTCCCGGCCTCGCCGCGCTCATGTATGTGCCGCCTACACTGTGCCCATGGCGAAGTGGACCCCCAAGCACGAGGCACCCGAGCCCCTTGAGGGGCCCGTCGTCGCCACCATCGTCGGCGGCACGATCCTCTGGTTCGCCCTCTTCTTGGTGCAGCTCCCCTTCTACGGCTGGTTCGACGACCGCGGCTCGGCGTGGTGGGTGTGGACCTGCCTGGCCGGCGCCGGACTCGGACTGATCGGCATTTGGTACGTGCGCGGGCGCGAAGCGGCGATCAAGCGCGCGGAGGCCGCGAAGGCGGCGAAGGTGGCCGAGGCGGCAGACGCGGCGAAGGCGGCGGACGCCCGGCGCGACACACCCTGATTCCGGACCTGACCCTGATCCCGAACCTCACCCCGACCTGGCCCTGCCCCTGCCCCCGGCCCTGAAGCCAGGGGCGCCGTACGACCCAGGGCCCATCCCCGCCGCCCCGCCGTCCTACCCCAGGCCGATCTCCTGCCACTCGACGGGTCAAGCAGCACATCCGGTCGTACGGTCGGAACCATGACGCAGCGGGCAAAGATCGACGCGGACGGAACAAACGACGCGGACGGGGCAGGCGGGGCGGACGCGGACCACGCGGGCGGGGTCGTCGCCGCGCCGAGGTCCACCGGGCTCACCGCGGCCGAAGTGGCCGAGCGGGTCGCCCGCGGCGAGATCAACGACGTACCGGTGCGCAGCTCGCGTTCCGCCACCGAGATCGTCCGGTCCAACGTCTTCACCCGGTTCAACGCGATCATCGGCGTGCTATGGGTGATCATGCTCTTCGTCGCGCCGATCCAGGACAGCCTCTTCGGCTTCGTCATCGTCGCCAACACCGCCATCGGCATCGTCCAGGAACTGCGTGCCAAGAAGACTCTCGACAGCCTCGCCGTCATCGGCGAGGCCAGGCCGAGGGTCCGCCGCGACGGGGTCTCCGCCGAGGTGTCCACCTCCGAGATCGTCCTCGGTGACCTGGTGGAACTCGGGCCCGGTGACAAGGCCGTCGTCGACGGCGAGGTCGTCGAGACCGACGGCCTGGAGGTCGACGAGTCGCTCCTGACCGGCGAGGCCGATCCGGTGCTCAAGCAGCCCGGCGACCAGGTGATGTCCGGCAGCTTCGTCGTCGCGGGCGGCGGCGCGTTCACCGCCACCAAGGTCGGCCGCGAGGCGTACGCCACCCAGCTCGCCGAGGAGGCGTCCCGCTTCACGCTCGTCCACTCCGAGCTGCGCAGCGGCATCAACCAGATCCTCAAGTTCGTCACCTGGCTGATGGTTCCGACCTCGATCGGCCTGATCATCAGCCAGCTCGTCGTCAAGGACAACGAGCTCAAGAACTCGATCGCGCGCACCGTCGGCGGCATCGTCCCGATGATCCCCGAGGGCCTGGTGCTGCTCACCTCGGTCGCCTTCGCGGTAGGTGTGATCAGGCTCGGCCGCAAACAGTGCCTCGTCCAGGAACTGCCCGCGATCGAGGGCCTCGCGCGGGTCGACGTCGTCTGCCTCGACAAGACGGGCACGCTCACCGAGGGCGGCATGGACGTCACGGAGGTACGGACCCTGAACGGGGCGGGCGTGGAGACCGCGCAGGGGACGGGGACAGGGACAGGGACGGGGGCGCGGGCGCGGGAGACGTACGTACACACCGTGCTCGGTGCCCTGGGTGAGTCCGACCCGCGGCCGAACGCCAGCCTGCAGGCGATCAAGAATGCCTACCCGGAAACCGACTCCTGGCGCTGCACGCAGTCGCTCCCCTTCTCGTCCGCCCGCAAATACAGCGGGGCGAGCTTCACCGAGGGCGACGGCCGCAGCAGCTCGTGGCTGCTCGGCGCACCCGACGTACTGCTGCCGAAGGGCGATCCGTACCTCGACGAGATCGACCTGCTCAACCAGCAGGGACTGCGTGTGCTGCTGCTCACCCGCGTCACAGGAGCGCTCGACGACCCGCGGGTCAAGGACGGTTCGGACGCGACGGCTCTGGTCGTCCTGGAGCAGCGGCTGCGCCCCGACGCGTCCGACACCCTCCGGTACTTCGCCGACCAGGACGTCGCCACGAAGGTCATCTCCGGCGACAACGCGGTGTCCGTCGGCGCGGTGGCGGCCAAGCTCGACATGCCGGGCGCCGCGAACGCCGTGGATGCCCGCACGCTGCCCGACGAGCGGAAGGAGATGGCCCGGGCGCTCGACGAGAACGCCGTCTTCGGCCGCGTCACCCCGCAGCAGAAGCGCGAGATGGTGGCGGCGCTCCAGTCGAAGGACCACACGGTCGCGATGACGGGCGACGGCGTCAACGACGTACTCGCGCTCAAGGACGCCGACATCGGGGTCGCGATGGGCTCGGGGTCGGAGGCCACGCGGGCGGTCGCGCAGATCGTGCTGCTCAACAACAGCTTCGCGACGCTGCCTTCGGTGGTGGCCGAGGGGCGCCGGGTCATCGGCAACATCACGCGGGTCGCGACCCTCTTCCTGACGAAGACGGTCTACTCGGTGCTGCTGGCCATCCTGGTGGTCTGCTCGCAGGTCGAGTACCCGTTCCTGCCGCGGCACTTGACGCTGCTGTCGACGCTGACGATCGGCGTCCCGGCGTTCTTCCTGGCGCTGGCGCCGAACAAGGAGCGGGCCCAGCCGCACTTCGTCCGCAGGGTGATGCGGTACTCGATCCCCGGCGGCATCATCGCCGCGTCCGCGACGTTCTGTACGTACCTGCTCGCCCGCACCCACTACTCGGGGCCGGACGCCCTGCCCGCCGAGACGAGCGTGGCGACGCTGACGCTCTTCCTGGTGTCGATCTGGGTGCTGGCGATCATCGCCCGCCCGTACACCTGGTGGCGCGTCGGCCTGGTGGCCGCGATGAGTCTCGGCTTCGTGGTCGTGCTGGTGGTGCCGTGGCTGCAGGACTTCTTCGCGCTGCGGCTGGTCGGTACGACCATGCCGTGGACGGCGGTGGGCGTCGCGGCGGTGGCGGCGGCCGGCCTGGAGCTGGTGTGGCGCTGGGTCGGCCGCCGCTTCCCCGCTTAGCGGGGGCTGTCCTTCGCGTGCCTCGCGTGCCTCGCGTGCCTCGCGTGCCTCGCGTGCCTCGCCTGCTCAGCGCACGTCGACGTAGTCACCGGCGGTGGTAAAGGCGGGGGTGGTGGTCGTACCCGCGAACGCGTAGCGCCAGTAGCCGTCGGACGCCGCCGTGGCGGTCGTCTTCAGAGCGCCGGTGCCGTTCGTCGTCACCGTCTTGAGGGTGGTGTACGTGCTGGTGCCGGCCTTGCGGAACTCGAGCTTCACGGGCTGGCCGGTGTAGCCCGCGTACGTGAACGTCTCCCAGTTGGCGCGGGCCAGCTTGCCCGTGACCGTGATGGGCTTGCCCTTCACGACCGGCTCGGGCGCGGCGTTGACCGAAAGCGTGGACTGGCGCTGGAGCTTGAAGGAGGCCGCCTTCTGCTTCCAGACGTAGTCGCCGTCCTCCGCGTTCAGCCAGGCGTCGACGTACCAGGTGCCGGCCTTCTCGTTGGCGTAGGCCAGGTCGACGCGGGGGTCGACCGAGAAGGTGCCGGTGCAGGTGTTGTCCAGGCAGTCGACGTCGGCTGGCTCCAGCGAGCCGAAGCCCGGCCCGTTCAGGGCGAGGTCGGCGCCGCTGATCCCTGAGTCGTCCGCGGCTGTGACCGCCACGGTGAACGTCCTGACCTCGGTGGTGCCGACCACGACGTTCTTGCCGCCGTTGACCACCACCTTGGTGATGGCGGTGTCACCGTGGCCACCGTCCGCCTGAGCGGCCGGGACGGCAAGGGCGGACAGAGCCAGGGCGCCGGAAACGGCGGCCACAGTGGCACGAATGCGCATGAATGTCCCCACGATTGATGCGGTCCCCCCCCGCTTTTCCCCCAGGGCGGAATCCTGAGCGCTCGGCGCGCGCCGAGCGATGTACACGTGCGACGTACACGTGCGACATACGGCGCGGCAGTCGTCCCGGAGCGGGTGAGGCTCCGGGACGACTGCCGCCGCCCCCGGAAACGGGGGCGTCAGTGCTTAGCGCACGTCGACGTAGTCACCGGCCGCGGAGACCGCGGGGGTGGTGGACGTACCCGCGAAGCTCCAGCGCCAGTAGCCGTCCGAAGCGGCGGTGACGGTGGTCTTCAGGTTGCCGGTGCTGTTCGTGGTCACCGTCTTGAGCGTGGTGTACGTGCTGGTACCGGCCTTGCGGAACTGAAGCTTCACCGGCTGGCCGGTGTAGCCCGCGTAGGTGGAGGTCTCCCAGTTGGCGCGGGAGAGCTTGCCCGTGACCGTGATGGGCTTGCCCTTCACGACCGGCTCGGGCGCGGCGTTGACCGTCAGCTTCGAGAAGCGCTGGACGCGGTGTGTCTTGTACGCGTCCTTCTCCATGTAGTCGCCGTCCTTGGCCCAGGCGATGGCCGCGACCTTCCACGTGCCGGCCAGGGAGTTCTTGTACAGGTCGGCCTGCGGGTCCACCGTGATGGTGTGCTTGCAGGTTGTCGTGGCGCTGCTCGCCGTGCAGGTGGCGGTCTCCTCGTTCGTGAGGAGGAAGCCGTCAGGATCGTCGACCGAGGAACCGTGCCAGAGGGCAACGTCCGCGTCGTCGATCCCGGAGTTGTCGGTCGCCGTGACCGAGACGGTGATCGTCTTGGCCGCAGTCGTGCCGAGAACGATGTTCTTGCCGCCGTTGATGACGACATTCGTGATTTTGGTGTCACCGACGACGTCGTCGGACTGGGCCTGGCCGGAGAAAGCCGACAGGCCACCCGCCTTCGGCGCGTCCTCGGCCTGAGCGGCCGGGACAGCGAGGGCGGACAGAGCCAGGGCGCCGGAAACGGCGGCCACAGTGGCACGTATGCGCATGTATGTAAGTCCCCACATGGATGCGACCCCGCCGCGTTTCCCCCCGGCGGGATCTTGGAGTGTCGAACGAAGTGTAGGGATCCCTTGGAGAGTTCGTAAACAATTAACTCAGTCGAACCAGCGATCCCGCGCCAATTCTTCCGTCCGCGAGGGGTCTTCGATCAGTGCCGCCACCTCGAAACGACGCGGCCACTGGCCCGCCGACCAGGCAAGTCCCGCCGCCACGCCCTCCAGCGTGGCCGCGTGGACGATGCCGTCGGGCGTACGTCGCCAGTCCAGCTCGACTCCGCCCGCGCGCAGTTCCTCGTGTTCGATATACGTCGCCGGGGTGCCGGCACCGAGGAGGACCCGTACCGCTTCCGGAACCTCTCGCTCCACACCCTCCGACGTCACCTCGGCCTCCGCCGACTCGCTGAGGCGGCGCACCTGGAGCAGTTCCGCCAGGTCGGCGGCGCGGGACGGGGCCACCGGCAGCAGCGGCAGCCCCGAGGTGAGCGGCAGCAGGTCGGGGGCGTCCGCGACCACCGCTTCCGACGCGTCGACCACCCGCACCTCGCCGTCCATGACCGCGCGCAGCTCGTCGGGGAGGGTGACCTGCTCGGGGTCGAGGTCGGCCAGAGCACCGTACAGCGCGTGGAGTTGGGGCGCGGTGACCGTACGGTCCGGGTCCGCGAGGCGGCCGAGGAGCTCGGCCGCGCCACCGGGCTCGTCCAGCAGCGCCGCGACGGACGTCCGTACGCCGAGCGCCCTCAGCACCTGCTCGTCGTCGAAACCGGTCGCGTTCGCGGAGGTGTAGAGCCCTTCGAGGAGGGGGTCGCCGCCCGCCGAGCGCAGACCGGCCGGACGGCGGCCGCCGAGCACGGGGTGGTCGCGCAGCCACCAGGCGGTGTACGGGCGTACGGACTGCGTCGTCCCGTCCGGCAGGAGTACGCGCACGGGCTGGGTCAGCGCGTCCCGCAGCGGCGGCTGGGCGAGGAGCGCGAGGGCCTGCGGCCACTTGTCGTCGTCGACCAAGTCCAGGTCCCGTACGGCGACGATCTCGGTGGCGACCGGCGGCACGGAGGTCTCCGGCAACTGGTCGAGGATGTCCTCGCACCACACGTCCACGGCGTCGAGCAGCCCCGCGTCGTCGGGCTCGGCGAAGTCCCCGTCGCGCGGCTCGAACTCGTCCGGATCGAGAACAATATCCGTTGTGCGTACGAGCGCGAAGGTGGCCAGGACGCCGCAGGCGGTGAGCGGCTGTTCGCCCCAGCGGGCGGCCAGTTCGGCGTCGCACAGGGCCAGTTCGCCCTCGCGCATGATCTGCGCGAACGGGCTGCCGGGCAGGACGAGTTCACCGGCGGGCGAGAGTTCGCCGTCCTCGTCGGTCAGCGCGAGCGCGCCGAGCCACGGCTCGTCGCCGGGCGACAGGTCGGCGTCCCGTACGAGGGCCAGGACGGTTTCCGCCAGCTCCTCGGCGTCGGGGGCGTCCTCGTCCCAGATCTGGCCGCCCTCGTCCATGGAGGCGGCGACGGCGGCACGCACCTGCGGGGTGGTGAGGACGGCGCGGGGGGTGGCGGGGAGCGCGCCCAGCTTTTCGAGGAGGGGGTGGGTCGCGTCGGGGTGGGCGACCTTGAGGCCGAGGCGGGCGAGCTGCTCGGGGGCGGCGGCGTCCGCGTCGCCGGCCAGGGGCAGGAGGACCTGCCGGGGACCGATGACCGTACGGCCGCTTGCCAGTGGAACCGGCAGCCCGGACAGGCGGTCCGGGTCGACGCCCGCCAGGGACTCGTACAGCCGCCGCCACCAGGACGGCTCACGCTCGACGCCCGCGAGGCGCTCGATGGCGTCGCCGAGGGGGAGGCGGCCGACGCCGAGGGTGCGGAGCTCGGCGCGGCGTTCGAGGCCGGCGGGCAGCAGGGTCGGCAGCACTTCGGCCATGACGCGGACGGTGTCGGCGCCCGCGCCCTCGACGACTTCCGCCTCGAACGGGCGCAGCGCGGTGAGCTCCTCGGACGGCGCGGCCGGCGCGAGGAACGCGACGCGGGGCAGCCGCTCGATGACGGCGGCGCGCAGGGCGCCGTCCAGCTCGCCCTTGCCGAGCGGGCCGGGGACGAGGTCGACCGTCCCGGTGGACACCGGCTCCCACTCGCCGAGCAGTTCGGCGTACGCGTCGGCGGCGCGCTGCACGAGGAAGTCGGTGAGCGGGCCCGGCGCGGGGTGGCGGCGGGTGGTGTCGAGCGGCAGCGACGCGATGAGGAGCGCCGGTACGCCGAGGGGTTCGTCGGTCGGCGTCGGGGCGTGCACGACGGGCGCGGTGAGGGGGCGCTGCGGGGCTCCCTCGCTGTCCACCGGAACGGCCCAGGTGACGGCCCAGTGGGGGCGCAGGCGCTCTTCGACGGGCCGGTCGGCGAGGAGGGCGGGAGCCAGGGCGCCGGAGCGGGTGACCGTGCGCCAGCGGGTGGTGCGGGTGGCGCCGCGTGCGGTGTCGTCGATGTGTACGTACGCGTCGTGCTCGGCGCGCGTGAGCGTACGGGTGGTGCCGTCGGGGGTTTCGACGACGACCTCGGCGAGGCCGGGAAGGGTCAGCAACAGCGCGTCGTCGATGGCTTCGAGGAGGTGCTGGGCGAGGTCTACGGCGCCGCCGTCGCGCAGGGGCAGGACCACGACGGTGTCGTAGCCGGCGGGGGCGGAGCCTTCCGCCGGGAGCGGGAGCCGCAGGAGGGGTACGTGGCCGTCGCGGCGCCGCAGCTCTTCGCCGAGTCCGGGGGCGTGCTGGGCGGCGCCCACGGCCAGTTCCCTGGCCTCGGCCAGGGACCAGCGGACACCGCCGTGCCGGCCGAGGACGGCGGGCTCGTCGCTGACGGCGAGTACGGCGGCGAACCCGACACCGAAGCGGCCGACGGCGCCGTCCGTCTCCTCGCGCTTGGCGGAGGCGCGGAGCGTACTGAGCGATTCGACCCCGGCGGCGTCGAGGGGGGCGCCGGTGTTGGCGGCGGCGAGGATCGCGGGGGCGTCGGCGGTGGCCGCGTGCAGAGTGAGGCGGAGCCGGCCGGTTACGCCGGCGCGGGCGGCGGCGTCGGCGGCGTTCTGGGCCAGCTCGACCACGAGACGATCGCGGTAGCCGCCGAGGGCGAGGTCCTCCTCGGCGTTGGCGTCCTCGCGGAACCGGGCGGGACTGGCGCTCCACGCATCGAGCACCCCACGCCGCAGCCGCGCCGTCCCGAAGGGGTCGGCCTCGTCGGTGGCCCTGACGCTCACGCTTGTCTCCGCTCGTCCTGAGGTACGGATGGCTGATCGCTGGTGCTGATCGCCGACTACTGACGCCTACCCGTGTCTACGGGGCGCAAGTATCCCGCGCCGACGCCCGTGCGACGGCCACGTCACCGCCGGGGTCGCTGTGCGGCGGTTACGGGTACGGCTGCGGTGGGAGCCGCTGCGCGGGACTTTCCCCGACCCGCCCCTTCCCGAACTGGGGCTCCGCCCCAGACCCCGCTCCTCAAACGCCGGAGGGGCTGGAAGTTGCCCGGAGGGCGTCCGGGGTCTGGGGCTGGCCCCTCACGCGGCGGAGCCGCAAAGTGTCACAGCGGGAAGGGGCGGGTGGGGAAAGTCCCGGGCGGCGGGCTCCCGCGCCCCGGGTCACGAGTGGCCCAGGTCCTCCGTCGCGTCCGGGGTGGCCGGGACCGAGCCGCCCTCCGGGTCCGGGCGGAGCGGGAACGCGTCGGTGGCCATCGAGTCGAGCACCGGCGGCGCGGGCCGCATCGGCTTCGGCATGACCGCCGCCTCCGAGTGCCCCCCGCAGCCGTACGCGAGCGACACGACATGGCCGTCCGCCGGGGAGTACTCGTTCGCGCAGACACCGAACGCCTGGCGCAGCGACCCCGCCAGCGGCACGAGGAAAGCGCACGAGACACACGTCGCCGGCGCGGCCTGCGCCATCGGGGTCTTCGCGCCGTACGACTCGTCCCAGCGGTCCGCCGCGATGTGCAGCCCGTAGCGCGACAGGACGCGCGCCCGCCGCATCCCCAGCTCTTCGGCGACCGCCGCGATCGACCCCCGCGTGGGGACCAGCGGCAGCGTCGCCGGCGGGCCGCCCGTGACCTCGGCGTCCTCCGCCTCGACGAGTTCCGCCATCTCCTCCGAGACGGCGGAGTCCGGCGGCGGCTCGTCCTCGCCCGTGTAGCCGGGTTCCAGGCGCAGGTCGTCCGCCTCGGTGGGGAGCAGGTCGCCGGGACCCATGTCCCCCGGCCGCAGCCGCTCGCTCCACGGCACCCACTCCGGCGCCAGCAGCGAGTCCGGTCCCGGCAGGAGCACCGTCTCGTTGATGGTGACCAGCTTGGCCCGCGAGGCGCGGGTGACCGTCACCGCCCAGCGCCAGCCCCGGTAACCGGGTTCCTTGCATTCGAAGAGGTGGGTGACCACCCGGTCACCCTCGGCGAAGAGGGAGACATGCTCGCCGACCACGCCGGGGAAGGCGGCCTCCTCGGCCGCCCGCCGGGCAAGGTCTACCGCCTCGGCGCACAGGCGGTCGGGGGTTCGGCTTCGCGTCGTCGCAGCACTCACAGGTCTCGCTTCTCTCCTACGCCGTCTCACGGGTGCGCCAACGGATGCCCGTACGAGGTACGAGATACGAGGTGCGAGCTGCGGGCGGAGCGGACCAAAGGGCCGCGTCGACGTCCGCGCCTCGCCCGACTCGTCTCGGTCTCGGGCGCACTTTCCACCACCCATTCTGCGGGATGACGAAGAGGCGCGCGGCCGAGGACAACCGCCGGTGGCGCGCTGTGCACGCTACCCCCTCTGCCGCCCTCGGCCCACCTGTGCGGCCGTCTTTGCGGCGGGAAGGCCCGAGAGATCCGGCAGAGATTCCCAGAGATTTCGCAGAGATACAGCGCGGACACCGGCGATGAGTCCGGAATGCCCGGAGTGGTGGTTCACCTGCGCCGTCCGCCACGTTTCCCGTTCGACCCGGCAGGGCTTGGGGCACTATGACGGGGTGGCTGCCGCACAGTCGTCCGACGGATCCGGTCCACTCCGCAGAACGGGCCGGGCGGTCGGCCGTGCCCTGCACCTTCCTTTCACGGGTACGGCGAAGGGAATCCGCCGCGCCACGCACGCGCACGGCGCGGGCGAGTCGGGCCTGGGCAAGCTGATCGAGCTGCACGCAGTGAACGGCGCGGGCGACGTCATGGTCACCGTGGCCCTCGCCTCCACCGTCTTCTTCTCCGTCCCCACCGACGAGGCGCGGGGCCGCGTCGCTCTCTATCTCGCCGTCACCATGGCCCCCTTCACCCTCCTCGCCCCGGTGATCGGCCCTCTCCTGGACCGGATTCCGCACGGCCGCCGGGCCGCGATGGCCGGCGCCATGCTGGCCCGCGCGCTGCTCGCGCTCGCCATGTCGGGCGCGGTGGCGACGGGCGGACTTGAGCTCTACCCGGCGGCGCTGGGCGTGCTGGTGTCCTCGAAGGCGTACGGCGTCGTACGGAGCGCCGTCGTGCCACGTCTTCTCCCGCCCGGTTTCTCCCTCGTCAAGGCCAACTCGCGGGTGACCCTGGCCGGGCTGCTCGCGACGGGCGCCGCCGCGCCGGTCGGGGTGGGGCTGCAACAGATCGGGCCCGCCTGGCCGCTGTACGGCGCGTTCACTCTGTTCGTCGCCGGTACGGTCCTGGCCTTCACGATGCCGCACAAGGTCGACTCCGCGAAGGGCGAGCGGAAGGCCATGCTGCTGGAGCACGGGCACGCGCCGCGCCGCCCCGGCCTGCGGACCGTCGGCCCTTCCGTACTGCACGGCCTCCAGGCGAACGCGGCGCTGCGCAGCCTCTCCGGCTTCCTGATCTTCTTCCTGGCGTTCCTCATCCGCGAGCATCCGCTCTCCGGGCAGAGCGCGGCCGTGTCGCTGGCGGTCGTCGGCGTCTCGGCCGGTGTGGGCAATGCCTGCGGTACGGCCATCGGTGCCTGGCTCAAGGCGCGCGGTCCCGAACTCATCATCGCGACCGTGCTGGGGCTGACGCTGGGCGTGGCCGTCTGCGCCGCCCTGTTCTTCGGCGGGCTGATGGTGGCGGTGCTCGGTGCGACGGCCGGCCTGTGCCAGGCGCTGGGCAAGCTGTCGCTGGACGCGCTGATCCAGCGGGACGTACCCGAGGAGGTGCGTACGTCCGCGTTCGCGCGGTCGGAGACGCTGCTCCAGATGGCCTGGGTGGTGGGCGGCGCCGTCGGGATCGCCCTGCCGCTGTACGGCTCCCTCGGCATGTCGGTCGCCGCCGGTCTCCTCGCCACGGGTGTGGCGCTGTCCGTACGGGGTCTCCTGGGGGCGGCCCGGCGCGGCACGCCGCACCCCCGCGTGGCGTGAGGTGGAGCGGGCGATAGCCTTCGCCCCATGACCGTTGCGCTCCTCTCTGGTAAGGCCCGCCGCACCGCCACCGTGATCGGTGCCGTGTCGGCCGGACTCCTCGTCCTGTCCGCCTGCGACAAGCCGACACCGCTCGCGACCGTGACGGTCGGCACGGACTCGGTGCACACCGAGGCCTCGTGCTACAACGACGGCTCCCCGATCAAGGAATCCCTGCTCCAGGGCTGCCTGAACAAGAAGGCCGAGAAGACCGTCAAGGTCTCCATGGACGACAAGGTCCGCTTCGGCGTCGACCCCGAGATCGCGGACAAGGGCTGGACGCTCTTCATCAACGGCCAGCAGGCCGAGCAGGAGCCGTTCAAGAAGACGTACCGCACCATTCCGGGCAGTGCCTTCTTCGCCCAGCAGCAACAGCAGCAGCCGGGCGCGCCGAGCCCCGACGAGGCGCAGGTCAGCGTCGTCGAGACGAAGGGCAAGAAGCTCACCGGCATCTGGCACTTCAAGCTGGAGAAGACCTCCTGACGATGCGTGTACTGGTCGTGACCGCGGTTCCCGCAGAGCGGGACGCGGTCACGCGCGCGTTGGGGCCCGATGTTTACGGCGTCGATGCGGACGGCGTCGATGTGATCGCCGCCGGTGTCGGGCCCGCCGCTGCCGCCGCCGGCACAGCGACGGCTCTCGCGCTGGCGTCCGCGACGCGCCCGTACGGCCTGGTGATCTCCGCCGGTATCGGCGGCGGGTTCGCCCGCGTCGCCCCGCTCGCCTCCCTCGTCGTCGCCGACGCGATCGTCGCCGCCGACCTGGGCGCCGAGACCCCCGACGGTTACCTCCCGGTGACCGCCCTCGGCTTCGGCACCGTGGAGCACCTGCCGCCCGCCGCTCTCGTACGGGCCGTGGCGGACGCGACCGGCGCGGTCACCGGCACCGTGCTGACCGTCTCCACCGTGACCGGGTCCGCCGCCCGCGCCGCCGAGCTGCGCGCCCGGCACGCGTACGCCGCCGCCGAGGCGATGGAGGGTTTCGGCGTCGCCGAGGCCGCCGCCCGGCACGGCGTGCCGGTGCTGGAGATCCGCGCGGTGTCGAACGCCGTGGGCCCGCGCGACCGGGCGGCCTGGCGCATCGGGGAGGCGCTGGAGGCGCTCACCGGGGCATTCGGGAAGCTCGTGCCCGTACTCGAAGGTTGGGATGGATATGACCGCTGAGCCGCTGAAGATCGCTTACTCGCCCTGCCCCAACGACACCTTCGTCTTCGACGCCTGGGCGCACGGCCGCGTGCCGGGAGCGCCCGCGCTCGACGTGACCTTCGCGGACATCGACATCACCAACGCGATGGCCGAGCGCGGGGAGTTCGACGTACTCAAGGTGTCGTACGCCGTGCTGCCGTGGGTCCTTCAGGAGTACGCGCTGCTGCCGTGCGGCGGGGCGCTCGGGCGGGGCTGCGGGCCGCTGCTGCTGGTGAACCAGCACAGCCTCACGCGCGACGCGGGTGTGGACCTGACCGGGAAGCGGGTCGCCGTGCCCAGCGAGCGCTCGACGGCGTATCTGCTGTTCCGGCTGTGGGCGGCGGACGTCGTCCCGGACGGGGTCGGCGAGATCGCCGTCATGCCGTTCCACGAGATCATGCCGGCGGTGCGCGACGGCAAGGTCGACGCGGGGCTCGTCATCCACGAGGCGCGCTTCACCTATCAGGATTACGGACTGCACTCGCTGGCCGACATGGGCGAGCACTGGGAGAACACCACCGGCCTGCCGATCCCGCTGGGCGCGATCATCGCCAAGCGCTCGCTGGGCGCGGAGCGGCTGCGTCAGCTCGCGGACGCGGCGCGGCAGTCGGTGCGGATGGCGTGGGACGACCCGCTGGCGTCGCGGCCGTACGTACTGGAACACGCCCAGGAGATGGACCCGGCGGTGGCGGACCAGCACATCGGGCTGTACGTGAACGAGTTCACCGCGGACCTGGGCACCGACGGATACGCAGCCGTACGGGGCCTGCTGACGCGTGCGGCGGCGGAGGGCCTGGTGCCGCCCCTGCCACGCGACGCGCTCGCCTTCGAGTAGCGGTACCCGGACGCCCTCCGGGCGTGTCCTCAAACGCCGGACAGGCTGATTGGCCCGCTGAGCGGGAACATTCCCGCTCAGCGGCACTATCCAGCCACCCCTGGCCCACTCCAGCCCGTCCGGCGCTTGAGGACCGGGGGCTGGGGCGGAGCCCCAGTTCGGGAAGGGGCGGGGTGGGGAAAGCCCCGCAGGGCACGCCCGCACGCAGCCGACCTTCCGGGCGCGGCAAGTTCAGCCCGTTCGGCGCTTGAGGACAACAGGGAGCCGGGACCGGGCCTCCGGAGCCAGGGGCCCCCGAGGCCGCCGACCCGCGCTACACGTCCAGTTGGTCGGCCACCGCGCGCAGGAGGCCCGCGATCTTCGCGCCCGCCGCCTTGTCGGGGTAGCGGCCGCGCTCCAGCGCCGGTGTGATGTTCTCCAGAAGCGTCGTCAGGTCCTGCACGATCGACGCGAGTTCGTCGGGCTTGCGGCGCTGCGCGGCGGCGACGGACGGGGTCGGGTCGAGGATCGTCACCGAAAGCGCCTGGTCGCCGCGCTGACCCGCCACGACGCCGAATTCGACGCGCTGGCCGGGCTTCAGGGCGTCGACTCCGGCAGGGAGCACCGACGAGTGAACGAAGACGTCGCCGCCGTCGTCGCGGGAGAGGAAGCCGAAGCCCTTCTCACTGTTGAACCACTTGACCTTGCCGGTAGGCACCGTCTGTCCTCGTCCTCGTACTCGTCGGATCCCCGGACTGCTCCCGCTCACGCGTTCGGCCGGGGAAAACGGCTCTGGATAGCACTACAGCGGGTCGTTGGACCCGCCACCACCAAGGCTAATGGTCCAGGGGCTGGTGACAAGACGTCGCCGGGCGGTTCCTCCGGGCAGGGAACTACCCTGGCCCGGTGATGACTGAAACCCAATCGCCCGAGGCCGGCGCCGGTGACCGGCTGGTACGCGTCGGTGCCATCGTCTTCTTCGTCGGCGCACTGGCCACACTGGTCACCGTGGCGCCGCTCTTCCTCGGCACGGAACCCTTCCCGCCGGTCGCGTACGCCGTCTGCATGCTGATGGGCGCCGGCTTCGCGATCGCCGCCGCGGGGGTGCTCAGGTCCATCGCCGCGCAGCGCCGTCAGGCGCGCGCCGCGACCGTCCCGCAGTAGCCGGCCAGCCAGGCCGGGAAGGCCGTGAGGTCGTCCAGGACCACGTCCGCGCCGGCTTCCCGCAGCTCAGCGGCGTCGCAGGGCCCCGTCGGCACGGCCACCGACAGGGCGCCCGCCGCCCGCGCGCCGCGTACGTCGCCGACGTGGTCGCCGACGTACACCGAGGCGCCGTGCTCGCGCAGCGCCTCCGCCTTGGCCTCCGCCCACAGCCAGCCCACGACCGCGTCCGGGTCGATGCCGAGGTGCGCGAGGTGCAGCTTGGCGTTCGGCTCGTGCTTGGCCGTGACGACGACGGCCCGGCCGCCCGCCGCCCGTACCGCCGCTATTGCCTCGCGGGCGCCGGGCATCGCGCGAGTTGGCGTGATCGCGTACGTCGGATAGATCTCGCGGTAACGGTCACACATCTCCTGGACGCGTTCCTCGGGGAACCAGAACGCCAGTTCCTGTTCCAGCGGAGGGCCCAACCGGGTGATCGCGAGGTCGGCGTCGATGTACGCACCGGTCTCGGCGGCCAGCGCCTCGTAGGTGGCCTTGATGCCGGGCCGGGAGTCGATGAGCGTCATGTCGAGGTCGAAGCCGACCGTCAGCGGGGGCAGCGGGGACGTCGGAGACGTCGCGGAGTGCGTGGGCATGAGGGCCATTGTGCCTGCGGGGGCCCGTGGACCCACCCGTACACTTAGCCAAGCCTTACCAACCTCCGGACGCGGAATGGGTCGATGCGAGCCGCCACCAGCCCCACCACACGCGCGCTGGTGACCCGCCGCATCGGCTGGACAGCCGCCGCCGTCGCGGCCCTGCTGCTGTCCGTGCTGCTGAGCCTCACTGTCGGCGCGCGGTCGATCGCGCCGGCCGAGGTCTTCGACGTACTGCTGCACGGCGGCCACAGCGACGCCGCCGAGATCGTACGGACCATGCGGGTGCCGCGCACGCTGATCGGGCTCATGGTCGGCGTCGCGCTGGCGCTCGCCGGAACCGCGCTCCAGGGCATCACCCGCAATCCGATCGCCGACCCAGGAATTCTGGGCATCAGTCAGGGCGCCTCGGTGGGCGTGGTCCTGGCGATCGCCTTCGCCGGGATCCACTCGCTCTCCGGTTACGTCTGGTTCGCCTTCGCCGGCGCGGCGCTCGCCTCGGTCGCGGTGTACGCCATCGCGGCGAGCGGGCGCGGCGGAGCGACGCCGGTGAAGCTCGCGCTCGGCGGCGCCGCGATCAACGCGCTGCTCACGTCCGTGACGATGGCGGTCCTGACGACGAAGGCGGCGGCGCTCGACGAGTTCCGCTTCTGGCAGGTCGGTTCCGTGGCCGGTCGTGACGCGGAGGTGGTCGGGCAGATCTGGCCGTTCCTCCTCGCAGGGACGGTGCTCGTCCTGTCCGTGGCGCGCGGGCTCGACGCGCTGGCGCTCGGCGAGGACGTCGCGAAGGGGCTCGGGCAGAACGTCGCGACCGTACGGATCACCGCCGGCATCGGCGCGACCATCCTGACCGGGGCGGGGGTGGCGGCGGCCGGCCCCATCGCCTTCGTCGGGCTCGCGGTCCCGCACATCGCCCGCGCGATCGTCGGCAGCGACCACCGGTGGGTGCTGCCGATGGCCGCGCTGACCGGCCCCGTGATGCTGCTGGTCTCGGACGTGGCCGGACGGATCGTGTTCCCGCCGAGCGAGGTTCCGGCGGGCGTGATGACGGCGCTGATCGGCGTGCCGTTCCTGGTGGCGCTCGTACGACGAAAGGCGGTGCCGGCGTGACGGCGAGCAGTGCGGCGACAGCAGTCGGAATGCGGCCCGCCGGGTACGCGCTCGTACGGCTCGGGCAAGGACGCTTCCTCCTGCACCGGCGGGCCGCCGTCGCCGCCGGGGTCCTCACCCTCGCGCTGGCCACCGTGTGCGTCGCGTACCTCTGCGTCGGCGAGAGCAACGTGCCGCCCGCCGACGTACTGAAGGTCCTCTTCGGACAGCCATCGGCGAACGAACTCGTCGTAGGAACCCTCCGCTTGCCCCGCATGACCGTCGGACTGCTCATCGGGGCGGCGTTCGGCATCGCCGGGGCGCTCATCCAGACCGTCGCGCGCAATCCGCTCGCCAGCCCCGACATCATCGGCATCAGCCAGGGCGCGAGCGCGCTCACCGTCGGGGCGATGACGTTCGGGATCACCTCGTACGCCGTACTGCCGTACCTCTCCATCGCCGGCGGCATCCTCGCCGCCGCGCTCGTCTACGCCTTCGCGTGGCGCGGCGGGCTGCACGCCACCCGCTTCGTGCTCATCGGCATCGGCTTCGCGATCGCCCTGCGCTCCGTCACCCACCTCTTCCTCACCAAGGGCGACTATCTCGTCGCCCAGCAGGCGCAGATCTGGATGACCGGCTCGCTGAACGGGCGCGGCTGGGACGAGGCGGCCCCACTCGCCTGGGCACTCCTCCTGCTCCTGCCCGCCGTGCTGTGGGCCGCCCGCGCCCAGCGCACCGTGTCGATGGACGACGACACCGCGACCGCGCTCGGCGTACGGCTGGGGCGGGTACGCCTGGGCCTGGTCCTCACCGGCGTCGTGCTCGCATCGGTCGCCACCGCGACCGCCGGCCCCGTCGACTTCGTAGCACTGCTGGCACCCCAGATCGCCCGCCGCATGACCCGCACCGCGCAGATCCCGCTGCTCTGCTCGGCGCTGATGGGCGCCCTGATTGTCGTCGTGGCGGACCTGCTGGCCCGCCGCCTGCTGTCGCCCACCGAACTGCCGGTGGGCGTACTGACGGCGGCGGTCGGCGCCCCGTACCTGATCTGGCTGATCATCAAAGGCCGTACTGGAGGCAAGGCGTGAGCAGGCTCACCGCTCGCGAGCTGACGCTCGCCTATGAGGACCGCACGGTCGTGCACGAGCTCGACCTGGCGGTACCCGACGGCCGGGTGACCGTCATCGTCGGACCGAACGCGTGCGGAAAGTCCACCACCCTCCGCGCGCTGGGCCGGCTGCTCAAACCGAAGCACGGCGCGGTGCTGCTCGACGGCGCCGAACTGGCAAAGATCCCCACCAGGAAAATCGCGCAGGCGATCGGTCTGCTGCCCCAGAGCCCCGTCGCGCCCGAGGCCATCACCGTCGCCGACCTGGTCTCGCGCGGCCGCCAGCCGCACCAGCACTGGTGGCAGCAGTGGTCGGACGAGGACGAGCGCGCGGTGACCGACGCCATGGAGCGCACGGACGTCACCGCACTCGCCGAACGGCCGGTCGACGCGCTCTCCGGCGGCCAGCGGCAGCGCGTATGGATCGCCATGGCCCTCGCCCAGGAGACGGACCTCCTCCTGCTGGACGAGCCGACGACGTACCTCGACATCTCCCACCAGGTGGAGGTACTGGACCTGGTGCGCCAGCTCAACCACGAGCACGCCCGGACGGTCGTCATGGTGCTCCACGACCTCAACCAGGCCGCCCGGTACGCCGATCACCTCGTCGCGATGAAGCAGGGCCGCATCGTCGCCGAGGGCCACCCGCAGGACATCGTCACGGCGAACCTCGTACGCGAGGTCTTCGGCCTCGCGTCAGTCGTGATCCCGGACCCGGTGACCGGCTCCCCCCTGGTGATCCCCGGCGAGCCGTGGACCCCCGCTTCGCGGACCGACGTGGCAGGAGGGGACGTGCCGGGGCGCTCCCCGCAGGGTGTCGAACGCAACCACCGCCAACGAACCAACGCAGTACCCGAACGTTCGGCACCCGAGGAGACGCCCCGACACGGCACCGACCCCAACACCACCGCCCCACCCCGCGACCCCGCCGCCACCCCCCGTACAACCTGAAAGGCGCCCACTTCATGACCGGAATCCTCCGCAGCCGCGGCCTCGTCGCCGGCTGCCTCGCCGCCACCGCCGCCCTCACGCTCTCCGCCTGCGGCTCCTCCGACGCGGACGCCGACAAGGCGCCCTCCGCCGAAAACAAGACGCACACCGTCAAGACCGCCATGGGCGACGTGTCGGTCCCGGACAACCCGAAGCGCGTCGTCGTCCTGGACACCGCCGAGCTGGACTCCGCGATCACCCTCGGCGTGAAGCCGGTCGGCGCGACGCACACCACCGCCGAGCCCGGTTTCCTGAGCTACCTGCCCAAGGACAAGGTCGCGGGCATCAAGGACGTCGGCGAGATGATGACCCCCAACCTGGAGGCCGTCGCCGCCCTCAAGCCCGACCTGATCCTCACCAGCAAGGTGCGGCACGGCGCCCTGTACGACGAGCTCAAGGCACTCGCGCCGACCGTGATGACGGAGAACACCGGCTACCCCTGGAAGGAGAACTTCCAGGTCCACGCCGACGCGCTCGGCAAGAAGGCCGAAGCAGAACAAGCAGTGGCCGACTACACCGCACACGCAGCGAAGGTCACCGAAGCGATCGGCGGCAAGGACAAGGCCGCCAAGACCAACGTCAACGTGGTGCGCTTCATCGAAGGCGCGGACATCCGCATCTACGGCAAGCAGAACTACATCGCGACCGTCCTGGCCGACGTCGGCCTGGGCCGCCCGGCCATCGCCGACAAGGCGAAGGACGGCTTCTCGTACGACGTGAGCCCCGAGAAGATCAACCTCGCGGGTGAGGACGCCGATGTCGTCTTCCACTCGACGTACGGCGACCCGAAGAAGGCCAAGCGGACGCAGACCCTCGACAGCGGGCTGTGGAAGAACATGCCCGCCGCGAAGGCCGGCAAGGTCTTCGGCGTCGAGGACGAGCTGTGGATCCAGGGCATCGGCTACACAGCCGCCAACAAGATCCTCGACGAGATGCAGAGCCACCTGACAAAGAAGTAAGAAAGCGCCTACCGCCTCCGCGCCCGCCACCCCAGGTAGAGCGCGGAGGCGACGGCCGCCGTCCGTACAACGGCGGGCCACGCGCCCGAGAGCGCTTCGCCCATCGCGCCCTGCGCGATCGGCTCGCCCCACCGCCCCTCGGTCCGGCCCCACAGCCACACGAACCCGCCCACCGCGACCAGTCCCGGCAGGCCGAGCACCGCCCACTTCGCCTGGGCGCGGCTGATGCGCCGTGAGGCGAAGACGAGGAGCCACCCGCCGCCCAGGGCCAGCCAGTTGCCCAGTGCGGCACCGACGACGAGCAGTGCGGCGGCGAGCAGGAGCAGGACGCTGGCGGGCGGGCGTACCACCTTGGGCTGCACGGCGACGGCGACCGGGGCGGTACGGCGGCGCAGGAGACGCACGAGGCTCAGGAGGCGGCGGCGTGCCGGGACTTGCGCCTCGACGGGCGTTTGCCCGGCTTCGCCGGCTTCTTTCTTGTCGTCGTCGTCCTCCTTCGCCGGCGGGGGCTTGAGTATTTCGGGGATCTCGACGCCGCCGGTGAAGCCCGGCACGGAGACGCCCAGGCCGAAGGGGCCGGGCTCGACACGCCACCAGTCGGGTTCGCTGCCCTGGGGGCCGAGTTCGTCGGAACCGGCGAGGTGGGGCGGGGAGGCGGCGGCGGGTTGGTCCACCACGCCCGGCCGCTTCTGGCCGCTGTCACGGTCACGGGGCCGCGGAATCCACCCACCGCGCCTGGACTTGTCGCGCTGCTCCGGCAGCACGACTCGCTGAACCGAATCGCCCCCGGCCCCGGACTCTGACCTGAGCCCCGACCCGAACCCGGACTCCGGCATCGACCCGCCCGACGTGGCCCGCGCCACCAGCTCGGCCGGCGATCCGATCCGGTCCAGGATGCGCCGTACCGCCGCGGGAGAGTCCGGCGTACCGAACTTCGAGCGCTGCCGGTCGATCTCGTCGCGCAGGCCGGCCACCAGCCGCATCCGCGCCGCCGAGGGCAGCTTGTGCTGCTGAGCCAGGTCACCGACCCGGCTCAGATAGTCGTAGACGAGCTGATCGCTCTCGATCCCCACGCGACGGTCCGTCCCTTGGCCTCCAACTGCCTGCACCGACGGTAGCGCCACACCGGCTACCGTGGGGCGGATGGGGACCGGCGAGCGCAACCAGGAGGCGCACGTGTCCGAAGGATCAGCCGCAACGCCACCGCGCACACTCGCGGAGGCCCTGCGCACCCGCGGCGACGCGTCCCTGGCCGCGCTGCTGCGCGCCCGGCCCGACCTGCTCTCGCCCGTGCCGAACGACTTGTCGCAGCTCGCGACCCGGGCGGCGACACGCGCTTCCGTCGTACGCGCGCTGGAACGGCTCGACCGGTTCACGCTCCAGACCGCCGAGGCGCTGGCCGTGGCACCCGATCCGGCTCCGTACGAGGCGCTGCGCGCGCTGATGACCGGCGACGACGGTGACCCGGCGGTCGAGGCGGCGCTGCCGGGGGCCGTCGCCACCCTGCGTGACCAGGCGCTGCTGTGGGGCGCCGACGACCGGCTGCGGCTGGTGCGTACGGCACGCGAGTTGCTGGCCCCCTCCCCCGCGCACCCGTCGCCCACCGGTCTCGGCCCGACCGTCGCCGAGGCGACCGCCGGCATGTCGCCGGGACGGTGGCAGGAGACCCTGGCCGCGGCCGGACTGCCGCCCACCCACGACCCGGTGTCGGCGGTCACGGCGCTGGCCGCGCTCTTCAGCGACCGCACCCGGATGTCGGCGCTGCTCGACACGGCGCCACCCGAGGCTCTGATGGTGCTGGAGCGGCTGGTGTGGGGCCCGCCGTACGGCGAGGTCACCCCCGACCCCGCGCCGCCGGTGCGGTGGCTGCGCGACCGCGGGCTGCTGCTGCCGACGAGTCTGCGTACGGTCGTGCTGCCGCGCGAGGCGGCGCTGCATCTGCGCGCCGGGCGCGCGCACCGGGTGCCGGAGCCGGTGCCGCCCGCCGTCGTACCGGCCCACGAATACAGTCCACAGGTTGTGGACAGCACGGCGGCGGGCCAGGCGTACACCGCGCTGGCCACCGTCGAGGAGCTGCTCAAGGACTGGAACGAGGGCGGCCCGGCCGTCCTGCGCTCCGGCGGTCTGAGCGTCCGCGACCTGAAGCGGACGGCCACCGCGCTGGACATGCCCGAGCACACGGCCGCCTTCTGGGTCGAACTCGCCTATGGGGCGGGGCTGCTGGCGTCCGACGGTGAGGCCTCCGAGCGGTACGCCGCCACACCCGCGTACGACGAATGGCTCGAACTCCCGCCGCAGGAGCAGTGGACCCGCCTCGCCACCGCCTGGCTGCACGCCACCCGCACGGCCGGCCTGGTCGGCAGCCAGGACGCGAAGGGCCGGATCCTGGCCGCGCTCGGCCCGGACCTGGACCGTTCGGCGGCACCGGAGGTACGCCGCCGCGTCCTCGCGCTGCTGGCCGGCCTGCCGGAGGGCGCCGCGCCGGCGCCGGATCAGGTGCTGGCGCGGCTGCGGTGGGAGCGGCCGCTGCGGGGGGCGGGGGCGGCGTCCGGTTCGACTTCGACTTCCGCGTCGGCTTCGGCTTCGGCGTCCGCCGGCACCCCTGGGGACCTGCGTTCCCGTATCGCCCTGTGGACGCTCACCGAGGCGGAACTCCTCGGTGTGACCGGACGCGGGGCGCTCTCCTCCCACGGGCGCGCGCTGCTGGCCGCCGGGCAGGGGACCGATGCGGAGGAAGCCACGGCGGTGGCGCGCGCCGCCGCGCTCCTCGCGCCGCTGATCCCGGAGCCCCTCGACCACGTACTCCTCCAGGCGGACCTCACCGCCGTAGCACCGGGGCCGCTGCGGCGGCCGCTCGCCGACACGCTCGACGTACTCGCCGATGTGGAGTCGAAGGGCGGGGCGACCGTGTACCGCTTCACGCCCGCGTCCGTACGGCGCGCGCTGGACGCGGGGCGGGCGGCGTCGGACCTGCACGCCTTCCTGGCCGAGCACAGCCGTACGCCCGTGCCGCAGCCGCTGAGCTACCTCATCGACGACGTGGCCAGGAAGCACGGGCACCTGCGGGTCGGCGCCGCTTCCGCCTACGTACGCTGCGACGACGACGCGATGCTGGGCGAGATCCTCGCCGACAAGCGGTCGCAGGGGCTGGGCCTGCGACGCCTCGCCCCGACCGTCCTGGCGGCGCAGGCCGACCCGGCGGCGCTGCTCGAAGGGCTGCGGGGGATGGGCTTCGCGCCCGCCGCCGAGTCGGCGGCCGGAGACGTACTGATCACCAGGGCCCACGCCTACCGGACCCCGCCGCGCACCGCGCCCGCGCCGGTGCCGGAGGGTCCGCCGACGCCGGACGACACGCTGCTGAGTGCCGCGCTGCGGGCGATCCGGGCCGGGGACATGGCGTCCACGGCGGTACGCAAGGAGGCCCCGGCGGCGGCACCGTCCCCCGGCGAGCTGCCGCGCACCACCTCGGCGGAGACCCTGGCCACGGTCCAGGCGGCGGCCCTCACCGGCTCCGCGGTGTGGATCGGGTACGTCAACGCGGACGGGGCGGCGAGCCAGCGGGTCATCGCCCCGGTACGCGTGGAGGGCGGCTTCGTCACGGCGTACGACCACACGGCGGACGAGGTCCGGACGTACCCCCTGCACCGCATCACGGGCGTGGCGGAACTGGCGGACAGCCCTTAGCCGGCGGGCGGGCGGACGTCACAGTGCGGCGATACCGGGACTCCGCCCCGGACCCCGGCCCTCAAACGCCGGCACACATGCGACGGCAGCCGCAACACGCCAAGGTGGAAAGGGACGGGGCGGGAAAGGAAAAAACCCAGCGGCACAGGCCCGGCGCCAAAGGCCCCCCGTGCCGAACGTACGGACCGCCCCTACGCCCGTACGGACCTCCCCCGCCCCCGCCACCCCCGCCCCTACCGCCCTACCGCCGCCGCTCCACGAGCCCCGTCTCCGGCGACGCCGTCAGGGACGCCGACCACGTGCCCTTGGGGTCGCACTCCTTGCCGTTGGGCCAGTGCTCCGTCATGCGGACCTTCGCGCTGTCCTGCATGATCACGCGTTCGCCCTCGACCGAGGTGACCGAGAACCACACGTCGAGCTCCTCGTCCCGCACGTCGTCGGACGTACGGAGGTACATCCTCGTGCTCGTGCCGGCCGCCGCGGACGCTTCCGCTTCCGTACGCTCCTCGCACTTCCCGTCCACGCACAGCCGGAAGACGGCGGGCCCCACCGGGTCCGCCGTCGCGCCGCCGGCCGGTTCGAAGAGCACGGTGATCCCCGGTACGCCGCCGATCATCGTGCAGTTGCGGGCGCCGGCGTAGTCCGCCCCGCAGCCCGACAGGACCGGCGCCACAAGCAGCACGACGGCCACCCTCCCGCCCCACACGCCCCGTATCAAGTCGCCTCCCGATCCGCTCACTTGCCGGAACGCACCGTATCCCCCTCCCCGCGCGGCGCGCGCCTGGCGTGCACCGCTCGCCCGATCCGGCGGCCGAGGAGGAAGTAGCCGATGAGCGCGCCCGTCGTGTTGAGGATCACGTCGTCGACATCGAATGCCCTCCCCGCCACGATCGCGCCCTGCGCCAGCTCCACCAGCACCATCACCACCACCGTGAGAGCCACCACACGCAGCAGCCGCAGCGAGCGCGGCACCAGCACCGGCAGCAGCAGCCCGAACGGCATCCCGAGCAGCAGATTGCCGCCGATCTGCTTGCACGCGGCGAGGAAGGTGTAGTCCTCGGCGTACTGCCGCAGCGACGCACCGGGCCGCAGGTTGGTCGTGACCAGGGCTTCCGAGGCGTGTGAGGGCGCGAGCGTCAGCCGCGCCAGTACGGCCGAGAAGAGCACGAGGCCGAGAAAGGCCACGGCGACCGCGAAAGCCCGCAGCACCGCCCGCCCCCACGAACGACGAGGCCGGGCCGCACCCGCGGCATCCGCTCCACCCACTGCATCCGCTTCATCCGCTTGAGCTGTCATGGACACCCGCTTACCCCGACTCACGGCCCGTACCGCACGCGATGCTGCACACTGGACGTTTGGCCGTACGGGCCGACCTGCCGCAGAAAGGGCCGAAACACGCGTGAACGGACCCCTCATCGTCCAGAGCGACAAGACGCTGCTCCTCGAAGTCGACCACGAGCGTGCCGACGACTGCCGTCGCGCCATCGCGCCCTTCGCCGAGCTGGAGCGCGCCCCCGAGCACATCCACACCTACCGGGTGACGCCGCTCGGCCTGTGGAACGCGCGGGCCGCCGGACACGACGCCGAGCAAGTCGTCGACGCGCTCGTCGAGTTCTCCCGGTACCCGGTCCCGCACGCGCTCCTCGTCGACGTCGCCGAGACGATGGCCCGCTACGGCCGCCTCACCCTCTCCAAGCACCCGGTCCACGGACTCGTACTCACCTCCACGGACCGACCGGTACTGGAGGAGATCCTCCGCTCGAAGAAGGTCCAGCCGCTCGTCGGCGCCCGGATCGACGCGGACACGGTCGCCGTGCACCCCTCCGAGCGCGGCCAGATCAAGCAGACGCTGCTCAAGCTGGGCTGGCCGGCCGAGGACCTCGCGGGTTACGTCGACGGCGAGGCCCACGCGATCGACCTCGCGGAGGACGGCTGGGCGCTGCGCCCGTACCAGAAGCAGGCGGTCGAGGGCTTCTGGCACGGCGGCTCGGGCGTCGTGGTCCTGCCCTGCGGCGCGGGAAAGACGCTCGTCGGCGCGGGCGCGATGGCCCAGGCGAAGGCCACCACCCTCATCCTCGTCACGAACACCGTCTCGGCCCGCCAGTGGAAGCACGAGCTGGTGAAGCGGACGTCGCTGACCGAGGACGAGATCGGTGAGTACAGCGGTACGCGCAAGGAGATCCGGCCGGTCACCATCGCGACGTACCAGGTCCTGACGACGAAGCGGAAGGGCATCTACCCGCACCTGGAGCTCTTCGACTCCCGTGACTGGGGCCTGATCGTGTACGACGAGGTGCACCTGCTCCCCGCACCCGTCTTCAAGTTCACGGCGGACCTCCAGGCCAGGCGCCGCCTCGGCCTGACGGCGACGCTCGTACGCGAGGACGGCCGCGAGTCCGACGTCTTCTCCCTCATCGGCCCGAAGCGTTTCGACGCGCCGTGGAAGGAGATCGAGGCGCAGGGCTACATCGCGCCGGCGGACTGTGTGGAGGTCCGCGTCAACCTCACCGAGAGCGAGCGTCTGGCCTACGCGACGGCCGAGACGGAGGAGAAGTACCGCTTCTGCGCGACGACCGCGACGAAGCGGAAGGTGACGGAGGCGCTGGTACGTAAGTTCGCGGGCCAGCAGATCCTGGTCATCGGCCAGTACATCGACCAGTTGGACGAGCTGGGCGAGCACCTGGACGCGCCGGTCATCAAGGGCGAGACGTCGAACGCCCAGCGCGAGAAGCTTTTCGACGCCTTCCGGCAGGGCGAGATCAGCGTCCTGGTGGTCTCAAAGGTCGCGAACTTCTCGATCGACCTCCCCGAGGCGACGGTCGCGATCCAGGTGTCGGGGACGTTCGGCTCCCGCCAGGAGGAGGCCCAGCGCCTGGGCCGCGTACTGCGCCCCAAGGCGGACGGCCATCAGGCGCACTTCTACTCGGTGGTCGCACGCGACACGATCGACCAGGACTTCGCGGCCCACCGCCAGCGCTTCCTGGCGGAACAGGGCTACGCGTACCGCATCGTGGACGCGGACGAACTGATGGCAGCGGACGACCCCACACCGTAAACCGCCATGCGCGGCGTCCGGCGAACGGGGGCGAGCCATCTCTTTCCCCGCCGCGCCACTTCCGGTCCACCGGGGCTCCGCCCAAGCCCGGTGGACGGGCTGGATCTGCTCGACGGAGTGGATCGGCCCCACCGGGCTTACGGCTCACGGCGCCCACTTGGGTGTCCACCCGACCTGTGCCGGGCCTCACCCGACCTGCTGGGCCTGACCGGACCTGGTGGGCCTCACCCGACCTGCTGGGCCTCACCCGACCTGGTGTCCTCGCCCGGTCTGGAGTCCTCGTCCCGTGCCGGCCTGGAAGCATCGGGCGCCGGGCCGGATTCCAGCCCGTCCGGCGCTGGAGGGCGGGCGGTGGAGTCGCTCTTGTCGCTGGGGGAGGGGGCGGGGCGGGGTGAGGGCAGCATGCGTCGGGCATGCCTCAGCGGTGCCACACCCGTCACCCGAGCCGCACGTCCCGCTCCCGCCGCGCAGGCCAGCAGACCGAGCAGTGCCAGCAGCGGGTACGGGGACGCCAGTGGCTGGTGCCACCATGGGAGTTGGAGGTCCAGCGCCCCCTTGTGCGGCACCAGCCACAGCGTGCGCGCCGTGAACACCACGGCCACCGCTGCGGCCGCCCTCCCCCGCCCCTCCGCGGCGAGCACCGCGATCAGCGGCACGCACCACACCCAGTGGTGCGACCAGCTGATCGGCGAGACCAGCAGCGCCGTCGCGGCGGTGACCAGCACGCCCCACGTCTCGCGGCCCGCCCCGACCGCCGCCCGCCGCGCGGTCCACAGCCCCGCCGCTGCGACGAACACCGCGGCCGCGAGCCACACCGGTCCGGGCGCGGGATCGTGCAGGACTCGCGCCAACAGTCCCTGCAGCGACTGGTTGTCGACGATCCACGCCCTGCCGACCCGCCCGGTCTCGAAGACCCGCCGGGTCCAGAAGTCGACGCTGGCATGCGGCAGTACGAGCGCGCCCAGCAGCACCGTGCCGGTCAGCGAGGCGAGGGCGGTGAGCCCGGCTCGTACACGGCCCGTCAGCAGCAGATAGACGATGAAGATCGCGGGCGTGAGCTTGACGCCCGCCGCGACACCGAGCGCGAAACCTTTGCCGATGGCGTCGTCCGTACGGGTCAGGTCCCACAGGACGAGACACGCGAGGGCCAGGTTGATCTGCCCGAAGAGGATCGTCTGGAAGACGGGTTCGAGCCACACTCCGAGTGCGGTGCCCGCGAGGACGAGCGCGGGTCCGGCCGGGAGCCGGGCGAAGCGGCAGGAGAGATGCACGAGGAGCGCGAGGAGCGCGGTGTTGCCGACGGCGAAGGCGACCTTGAGGGCGCCGACCGGCAGCCAGGTCGTCGGTACGAAGAGGATCGCGGCGAACGGCGGGTACGTGGCGGGCAGTTGCCACTGCGTGACGGTGAACCCGTACAGGTCGGTGCCGTTGGCGACGGCCGCACCTTCCGCCCGGTAGACGAGGGTGTCGGCCATGGGGATGTGCTGGAGTACGCACAGCGCGGCCAGTGCGGCCAGCGATACGGCGAGCAGGATGCCGGCGGGCATGCCGACCGGTACGGCCGGTGATCGAGGGGTCACGCTCCGTTTCTCCACGGCCGCGACCCTAGTGGATCAGCCGACGGAGCTGTGGAGCCGCCCACTCAGCGGCGCTTTACGCCCGCCTCCTGCGCGTACTCCCCGAGGACGGCCACGCTGAACGCGGCGCCCGCGAACACCTTTACGGCGTGCACGGCCTTGCCTATCCGGTGCGCGAAGTGAACGGAGTGGGTGGAGTGGACGGAGTGGGCGGGGGCACCGTCAGCGCGCGGGTTGCGGTTGCGGTTGCGGTGGGCGGAGGGACCGGGGGCGAAGGCTGCTGCACTCATGTCTCCATGTTGGATTCCGGACATTTTGAGCACAACGGTCTGCGGGCTGAACTCCGTACCACCGGCCTCCTCCCAGGGATTGACCCAACCCTTAGGGCCGGGGCGCATGGCGGTACAGCCTCCGGCGACGGAAAACCATTGGCCCGCCCCACGCCCCCGCGACTACAATCCCCGGTCTTCCCGCCTCCCTCCGTGGAGCGCCGCCGCCCGGACGGAAACCGGCCGGTCCACGCCGTGATCCCAAGTGATCTCCCCCGGAGGCAGCACCGTGCCCGCGCCCGACCCCGACACCGCCCACAGCGACGCGCTCGACCCCCTCGACCCCCTCGGCCGCGAGCGTGCCCACCTCACCGCCTCGCGCGCCGCGTTGCGCGCCATGCGCGAGGACGCGCAGGCCCTCGACATCCGCGACGTCACCGCGAACTGGGTGAACGCCGCCGTCCTCGGCGCCCAGATCGAGGAACGCATCAAGTCGCTCGCCGACCTCTCCCACACCCCGCTCTTCTTCGGCCGCCTCGACTACCTGCACGTCGTCGGCGCGGACCGGGCCGAAGGCGCGGAGGGCGAGCGCTTCTACATCGGCCGGCGGCACGTCCACGACGCCGACGGCGACCCCATGGTCATCGACTGGCGCGCGCCCGTCTCCCAGCCCTTCTACCGCGCCTCCAAGAAGGACCCGCTGGACGTCGGCCTGCGGCGCCGCTTCGGTTACACGGGCGGCGAACTCACGGCGTACGAGGACGAGCACCTCTCCGACCCCACCGAAGCCGCGCAGACCAGCAAGCTGCTCCAGGCGGAGATCGAGCGCCCGCGCGTCGGCCCGATGCGGGACATCGTGGCGACGATCCAGCCCGAGCAGGACGAGATCGTACGGTCGGGCCTGTCCGGCAGCGTCTGCGTCCAGGGCGGTCCGGGAACCGGAAAGACGGCTGTGGGCCTGCACCGTGTGGCGTACCTCCTCTACGCGCACCGCGACCGGCTGGCCAGGACCGGCACGCTGGTCATCGGCCCGAACAAGTCCTTCCTCCACTACATCGAGCAGGTCCTGCCCGCGCTGGGCGAGCTGGAGGTCAAGCAGGCGACGGTCGGTGACCTGGTGGCGGTGCACGGCGAGGTCCGGGGCACGGACGACGCGGACGCGGCCGTCATCAAGGGCGACGCGCGCATGGCGGAGGTACTGCGCCGGGCGCTGCGCTCGCACGTCACCGCCGTACCCACCGAGCCGGTGGTGGTGGTGCGGGGCTCGCGGCGGTGGCGGGTCCCGGCGTACGAACTGGAGGAGATGGTCGGCGAGTTGCTCAGCCGCGACATCCGGTACGGGGCGGCCCACGACGCGCTGCCGCAGCGCATCGCCCACGCGGTGCTCGTACGCATGGAGGAGGCGGGCGAGGCGCCCGACGACCGGGTGCAGGACGCGGTCGCCCGTAACCCGGCGGTGAAGGCGGCCGTCAAGGCGCTGTGGCCGGCGGTGGACCCGGCGAAGCTGGTGCTGCGGCTGCTCTCCGACGCGGATTTCCTGGCGGAGCACGCGGAGGGTGTGCTGTCGGCGGAGGAACAGAAGCGGATCCTGTGGGCGAAGCCGGCGCGGTCGGTGAAGTCGGCGAAGTGGTCGGCTGCGGATGTGGTGCTGCTGGACGAGGCGGCGGATCTGATCTCGCGTACGCACTCGCTCGGCCATGTCGTGCTCGACGAGGCGCAGGATCTGTCGCCGATGCAGTACCGGGCGGTGGGCCGCCGCTGCTCGACGGGTTCGGCGACGGTACTGGGCGACCTGGCGCAGGGTACGACGCCGTGGGCGACGGCGAGCTGGGCGCAGGCACTGCGGCACCTGGGCAAACCGGAAGCGGTGGTCGAGGAACTGACGGCGGGCTTCCGCGTGCCGCGCGACGTCATCGCGTACGCGTCGCGGCTGCTGCCGGCGATCTCGCCGGGGCTGGCGCCGGTGTCGTCGGTGCGGGAGAGCGCGGGGGCGCTGTCGGTGCGTCAGGTGGATGCGGAGGCGCTGACCGGGGCGGTGGTGTCGGGGTGCGCGGAGGCGCTGCGCAACGAGGGGTCGACGGGGCTGATCGCGGCGGACGCGCGCATCGGGGAACTGGCGGCGGCCCTTACGGCGGCGGGCCACACGTACCTCTCCCCCGGCGAGGAGACGACGGCGGAGTCCCGGCTGACGCTGGTGCCGGCGTCACTGGCGAAGGGCCTGGAGTACGACTACGTGGTGCTGGACGAGCCGGCGGCGGTGGTATCGGGCGAGCCGGACGAACGAACCGGCTTGCGCCGCCTGTACGTAGCACTGACCCGAGCAGTATCGGGCCTGACCATCGTCCACACGGCCCCCTTGCCGGCGCCACTGGGCAGGCAAGGGTAATTACGGCTTGGCAGTGGGTGGCGCTTGTGTCGTAGCGGGTGCGCGAGGGCTCGGCTCGGCTCTGTCCTGTCCGCAGTCGCCGAGGCGTCGGTACGGTCACGTCCGTGCCGGATTCCGCTCCTCCTTCAGGACGCCGTAAACGACAGAGTCGCGCCAGGCCCCGCGTACGAAGACGTGTCCGCGGATGCGTCCCTCCTCAGTCATGCCGGCGGCCAGGAGGGTCTTGGCGGAGGCTTCGTTCTTCGGGGCGCGGGCCGCCCAGACGCGGTGCAGGTCCAGGTCGTCGAAGGCCAGGTCGAGGAGGAGGTGGACGGTCTCGGTTCCGTAGCCGATTCCCCAGGCGTCGCGATGCAGGGCGCCGCCGATGGTGGCGGCACGCTGCTGGTGGGGGTCGAGGGCGAGGCGGGCGTAACCGACCAAGGGGCCGCCTTCGCCCTCGGTGACGGCCAGGGCGTACTCCTCGCGCGGGGTGGCGGTGGCCGAGGCGATCGAGCGGGCCACGATCCCGGCGACCTGGTCGCGGGTGCGTGGTTCGAAGGAGAGGTGCTCGGTTGCCTCGCTGCTGCCGTAGATGGCGTGGACGGCGTCCACGTCTTCGAGTGTCAGCTCGCGCAGTGCGAGGCGGGAGCGGTGGCGGGCGACCGGGTACATGAGCTGGACTCTATGCCGGGTTCAACGGGGCAGGGCAAGGGTTGGGCGGGAGAACGTCTCGATCTCCTCGCGGAGTTCGCGGGCGAGGGGCACGTCGAGGAATGCGGGTTGGAGCAAGGCCGTGCGCACGCGCCGGGCGGAGTGGATGATGCCCGCGTTGTGTTGGTCGGCAGGCAGGTCAAGGACGGGGCGAACGGCTTCAGCGGCACCGTCGAGGTCGCCGGTGTAGAGGCGGGCCAGGGCGAGGTTGGTGCGGGCACCTGCGGCCGGGCCAAAAGACCAGTTGGTGTGGTCGGGGTCGTTGGAGCCGTCAGCGGCCTGGGTGGCACGGCGTAAGAGCTGGGCGTCGCCGTGGCCGAGCAGGACGTGGGCCTCGACGTCGTAGTAGTCCTGGCGGATGCGGGGGAAGGTGAACAGACCGCCAAGCGCGTCCAGGTCGTCGGGGACAGTGGCCTCGCGCATGTCTGCAGCGCGTTGGGTGGCCTGGGTGACGGTGTCGGCGTCACCGAGGAGCGAGGCAGCGCAGGCTTCGAGGCTGTATAGCCATACGGTGACAGTGCCGTTCTGGGAGGTAGCACCGGCTTGCCCCTGACGGGCGTAGTGCAGGGCGTCGGTGGGGCGCTCGGCCCAGTAGGAGATCAAGGACTGCAGGCCACGGACCCAGGCGCCCATGGCGGGGTGCTCGGCCTTGTCGGCACAGACGGCAGCGGTCCGGGCCTGCATCATCGCCGCGCTCGGGTCGCCCAGGTCATGGCCCGCCTTGGCCAGCATCCCGGACGACAGCGCGGCGATCAGGTAGAGGTCGCGGAGCTGGACGGGGCGGGCGCGGCCGGACTCGAGGAGGCGGAAGGTCTCGTCCTGCACGCTGATCAGGTCGTCCAGGACGGTGCCGAGCGGCACCCTCACGTAGGCGGCGGCCAGGCGCCGTACCTCGTCCTGGAGGAAACCCATGGTCTCCTCGCCGACCTGTCCTCGTTCTTCTCCCATGGCGAATGCCATCGCGCGCCGTGCTGCCATAGCTGCGTTTCTTCCCATCTCGTGCAGGCCCGCGCCGAACGCGGCGTCGGGTGGGGCGGTGTACGACATGCCGGGTCGCCCGGATGCGGGCGCGGAGGTGAGCGCGTCGGGAGCCGGGGACCACAGCTCGTCGATGCTGTGGCCCAGGAGGTGGACCAAGACCCGCCGGGAGTCCGGGTGCGGCCGGCCGGTGCCGTAGTACCAGCGCTCAAAGGTCGCCTCGGAGACCGTGAGCGTCCTGTACTTCGCCAGGCCCTCCATCTGGGCCAGTTCACCGGCGGCTGCCGTGAAGTGGGAGAGGAAGACGTCGAAGTCCCGCCACTCCCTGGTATCGAGCAGCACGCGTAACAGCGTGACCATCGCGCTCCCTCCCCTGTCCGCCATGTCATTTCCGACCGTAGCCCTACGACGTCTTGTATTCCCTTCCCTGACAGCCCTGTTGGGAAAGGTGAGGTGGGGGTGAGGGAAACCGATGCCGCACCTCACTCTGCGGACGGAATCCGAGGTCCGGATGCGGGTGGATCTGTTCCGCACGCGACCGCCATGCTCGATGTGTCCCTGCCGACGAACCGGCTACTGCGACACGAAGAAGGAAGTGACAGCCGACGTGATCGAGGCCCGTACGGAAGCCGCCGCCCCTGTCGACTGCGAGTGGTCGATGAGCTACACCATGGTCGAGGGCTCGGTCGGTCTCGCCCGCATCCACACACGCCGGCAACTGACCACATGGAACTGGACCGGCGACATCCAGGACGCTGCGATCATCGTCAGCGAATTGGTCACCAACGCCGTCTGGCACGCACACAAACGCGGCCACGTCCTGGGGCTGCGCCTCGCCGTGCTGGAGGACCACACACTGGTCATCGACGTCAGCGACCCCATCGCAGCCTTCTCCGGTTTCCCCTACGCCGGTCGCCCGGTCGCACCCAGCGATCAGGACGAAAGCGGCCGGGGGCTGCTCGTCACCCGCGGGCTCGGTGCGGAGGTGACCTGGTTCCTGCGCCGACACGTCGGTAAGACCGTCCGCGCCACCCTCACTGCCGCCCGCCCGACGGCCTGACTGGATGGCCGCAAGCCTGCGCACCCGAAGCCACCGCGCCATCTCCACGACCGGCAACTACCGCACTGCCAGGGGGAAACCAACAGGTGGCTGTCCTGGGCCGGGCCTTCGTGCTGAGCGTTCCTTGGTCGGATCACATGCTCAGGCGACGACCGCTCGCACGTACGGCAGTTATTAGTCCGAGTGATCAAGTACGAGGGCCCGTTCGGGCCCTGAGGTTAAGCATCAAGTTAGGGTTCGGCCGACGCCAACCCTCGTGCGAGGGATCACGCTCCCAGCGCTGGCGCGTGCAGACAGCTCCAGCGTCACCACGTTCGCATCCGGGCCACCGGACACCTTGACCGCGCGCGGCCAGCTCGTCCCGCCCTTTGGAACGTTCGCGTCGAGTTGCACTGCGCGCACTGCCTCGCCGTTCTCGCTGAACACCCAGAGCGAAGGGCCTTCGTACGATGTCGTGGAGACCGACCAGTCGACCGGGTCCCCCACCGCGTCGGAGATGTCATCGCTGTCGGTCCCGTACGCGAAGACCTGCACCCGGTCCCAGTCGAACCCGGTCATGCCGGACAGTGGCACCGCTTCCGGTGTCCGCACCGCCGCGTCCAGCTTCGCTTGGAGAGCCTTGTCCGTCGTACTGGACAGTGGTGTCTCCCTGATGAACAAATACCAGGCGACCACCAGCGCCAAGGCCAGTGCCGCCACCGCGACCAGCCACAACTTGCGGACGCCCCGCATGCCCACGCCCTAGCTCCCCGGGCCCGGGTCGCCCGGGTCCCTGCCCTCGTGAGCGCCGCCCTTCACCCCGTTGCTGTGCCCGTGCTCTCCGATCTCCACCTTGTCGCTGGCCACGAGGTTCCCGTCGCGGTCCATCACCACGGTGGTGCCTAGCTGCACCGCCGACTGAGTCTTCGCGGCCAACTGGGCCGGTGTGTCCGTCGGGTTGTTCATGGCGATGCGGCGCCCGACCTCGTTGTTGTAGAGGTCCATGGCCTCACGGTCCTTCGGGTTCCCCGGCAGGCGCTCGTGCGCGGTCCCGTACTGCTCGGTCCACTCGGGGCCGAATCGCTGGGTCATCAGCGCGTTCCAGTACGCATGCCTGAAGGCATCCATGTGACCGTCGTTGCGGTCCTCGGGGAAGCGCGCCTGGCACTCCTCCCAGGCGCGCTCCTTGATGTCCTTGAAGTCGCTCTTCTCGACGACACTCAGGTCGCTGAGCAGATTCTCCTCGCCCTGGGTGATCCGCTCACCAAAATAGTCCGTCACTCCACGGGGGTCGTCGGTGACTTGGTACTCGCGGAGGATCTCCTTGGGGCTCTTCCGCCGCCCCATGTGCACGACGTCGTTGAACGCGTCACGGCGCGTGCCACCGTCGTCCTTGAGGTCCCAGGCGATCCGTTCGTCGGCCTTGTCGCCCATCCGCAGCGCGTCCTGGATCTGGGTGTGCGCCTCTGCCAGGTTGTCCCGGACGGGGCCGCTGCGGTGGTCGGGGTCGTGGATCAACGCCGGCGGCAAGTCGAGGCTTCCGTCCGGGGCGACCTCCGCGCCGTTCTCGCGGGCCTTCTTCAGGCCCGCGCGCAGGTGCTGCTGTGCGGTGCGGATGTCGGCCACGGCCATCTCAAGGGCCAGCCGAATGGCGTCGGCCTCTTGCTGTGCGAACTCCAACTGAGTGAGTTCCTCCACCCAGTTGCTGCGGGCTGCCTCGTACGCGGGGCCCGACCAGCCGCTCTTCTCGAGAACGTCCTTGACCTCGGTCCGATAGCGATAGGCCAGACCCTTGAGCTTCCTGACCTGTTCCTCCCAGGCCTCCGCCGCCTTGAGCACCAGGCCGGCGTCGGCCCCGTCCAATTGGGCGACCGTCATCCCCACGGGCTGTCACCACCCTGCATGCCGGACGTGTTGACCACTTCCGCCGCCCGGTAGTTCTGGCTGTTGTACTGCAGGTTCCCGCCGGTGCGCCCGATCCTCTCGGCGAGTGCATTGTTCTGGTCGTCCCACAGCCGCGCGGTGCTCTTCAACTGGTCCTCGCTCAGCCAGCCGTCCACTCCCCCGGCCGCTCGACGTGTCGCGGTGCAGGTCGGCTCCGCCGCGGACAGCAGTGCCTGCCGGATGTCCAGCGCATCACCGCCGGCCTTCTTGATCGCGTCGGGATCGGCGGCGTAACCCCGCTCACCGTCACGCAACTCAGCCCTACAGTTCCCCCTCAAGATCTGTGTGCCCTTCATCCTCACAGTAAGAGGTGGACGCATGAGGCATCTTGAGGGGTTCCGGGCGATTGTCCGTGGAACTGTCGAGATCGACGGGCGGCTGACCACACTGCCCGTCGGCAGAGCACCGCTGTGCAGGATGGCGGCTCACGCCCCCGCACCGCACCCCCGGCCCCCGCGCTCCGCACCCCGGATCCCGCACCCGGTGCCCACACCCCCTACCCGTCCAGCACCGCCCGCCACTCCCGTACCGCGTCCGCGGACACCGGTCCCGACCACCCGCCCGGTCGCGCCGCGCTGCCGATGTGGAACGCGTTGATACCGGCGGCCCGGAGGGCGGGGAGGTGGTCGAGGCGCAGGCCGCCGCCGACCAGGAGCTGCGGCAGATAGCCCGGTGCGCCCCGCCGCCCCGCAGCCGCCTCCGCCAGCAGCACCGGCATCCCCGCGTCGACGCCCTCCGCCGCACCGGCGGTCAGGTACGTGTCCAGGCCGGGCAGCTCCGCGAGCCGCTTGCGCAACGCGTCACGGTCCGCCGCCCGGTCGATCGCCCGGTGGAACGTCCACCGGCAGCCCTCGATCTCCGCCACCACCCGCTCGACCGCGACCAGGTCGGGATTCCCGTCCGCGTCGAGGAAGCCGAGTACGAACTCGTCGGCCCCCTCCGCGAGCATCCCGCGCGCCGCGAGCACCAGCTCGTCGACGTCCCCGGCGAGGAACCCGTCCGCCAGCCTCAGCATCACGCGCAGCGGAATGTCCACGGCCGCACGGATCCGTGCGAAGGTCTCGCGGGACGGGGTCAGGCCGTCCGCCGCCATGTCGGTGACCAGCTCAAGGCGGTCCGCCCCTCCGGACTGGGCGGCGATCGCGTCCTCCGCGTCGAGGGCGATCACCTCCAGGACTGCACGGTTGTTCATGGGACCCCATTCCTCGGAAAAGCGGCGACTACAGGTCTAGTCCAATATCCACCCTAGAGCCCCCACCCCGCCAGCGCATCAGAAGCTTGCGCGGGGCGGTGGCGGGGGGTATACATGGACCCCACACCAGATACCCCCCTGGGGTATCTGTGTTGAGTATCGGATCTGGTTCCCAGGCAGCCCACCACCCGAGGGGTAGAAGTGACCACGACGCCCATAACCTCCACCGGAGCCGACGCCGAAGTCGAAACCGGAGCCGAAGTCGAACTCGCCATCGGCGGCATGACCTGCGCCTCGTGCGCCGCCCGCATCGAGAAGAAGCTGAACCGGATGGACGGCGTCGAGGCGACCGTCAACTACGCCACCGAAAAGGCCAAGGTCACCTACCGGGGCGAGGACGTCTCCGTACAAGACCTGATCGCGACGGTTGAGGCCACCGGCTACACGGCGAAGGAGCCGCCCCCGGTACGAGCGGCCCCGGTACGAGCGGCCCCGGAGCCCGGCGCCGAGGAGACCCCGGCGGCGGACTACGACGAGCTGCGGCCGCTTCGCCAGCGGCTGGTCACCGCCACAGTCCTCGCGGTGCCGGTCATCGCGATGGCGATGGTCCCCGCCCTGCAGATCGAGTTCTGGCAGTGGCTGTCGCTGACACTGACCGCCCCGGTCGTCACGTACGCCGCCTGGCCCTTCCACCGCGCCGCGTGGACCAACGCCAAGCACGGCGCGGCGACGATGGACACGCTGATCTCGGTCGGTACGTCCGCGGCGTTCCTGTGGTCGGTGTGGGCGCTGTTCTTCGGTACCGCCGGTACGCCCGGTATGACGCACGCCTTCGAGCTGACGATCTCGCACAGCGACGGCGCGGGGAACATCTACCTGGAGGTGGCGGCCGGCGTCACCGCGTTCATCCTGGCCGGGCGCTATTTCGAGGCCCGCTCCAAGCGCAAGGCGGGCGCCGCCCTGAAGGCGCTGCTTGAGCTGGGCGCCAAGAGCGTCACCGTACTGCGCGACGGCGGGCGCGAGGAGACCGTTCCCACCGCCGAACTGGCCGTCGGCGACCGTTTCCTGGTCCGCCCGGGCGAGAAGATCGCCACCGACGGCACCGTCGTCGAAGGCACCTCGGCGGTCGACGCCGCCATGCTCACCGGGGAGTCGGTCCCCGTCGAGGTGGTGCCCGGCGACACCGTCACCGGCGCGACCCTCAACGCCGGCGGGCGCCTGGTCGTCGAGGCCACGCGGGTGGGCGCCGACACCCAGCTCGCCCGCATGGCCAAGCTCGTGGAGGACGCCCAGAACGGCAAGGCGGCGGCCCAGCGGCTCGCCGACAAGATCTCCGCCGTCTTCGTCCCCGTCGTCATCGCCCTCGCACTCGGCACGCTCGGCTTCTGGCTCGGCAACGGCTCCGGCCTGACCGCCGCGTTCACGGCCGCCGTAGCCGTACTGATCATCGCCTGCCCCTGCGCGCTGGGACTGGCCACCCCGACCGCCCTCATGGTCGGCACCGGCCGCGGCGCCCAGCTCGGCATCCTGATCAAGGGCCCTGAAGTACTGGAGACCACCCGCAAGGTCGACACGATCGTCCTCGACAAGACCGGCACCGTCACCACCGGCAGGATGACCCTCCTCGCCGTCCACACCACCCCCACCACCACCGAGACCGAGGTACTGCGCCTGGCGGGCGCCCTGGAGCACGCCTCCGAGCACCCGATCGCCCGGGCCGTGGCGGCGGGAGCCGCCGAGCGGACCGGCGGCTCCCTGCCCGTCCCCGAGGACTTCGCGAACGTACCCGGCCTCGGCGTTCAGGGCGTCGTCGAGGGCCACGCGGTCCTGGTCGGGCGCGGCAGGCTGCTCGCCGAGTGGGCGATGACCCTGCCCGTCGAACTCGACCGCGCCCGGACCGCCGCCGAGGCGGCGGGCCGTACCGCGATCGCAGTGGCCTGGGACGGCGAGGCCCGCGCGGTCCTGGAGGTCGCCGACGCGGTCAAGGACACCAGCCCGCAAGCCATCCGCCGGCTGCGCGCCCTCGGCCTCACCCCGATCCTGCTGACCGGCGACAACCAGGCCGTCGCCGAAACGGTCGCCCGCGAAGTGGGCATCGACGAGGTCATCGCGGAGGTCATGCCGCAGGACAAGGTCGCCGTCATCAAGAGGCTCCAGGCCGAGGGGCGCAGCGTGGCCATGGTCGGTGACGGCGTCAACGACGCCGCCGCGCTCGCCCAGGCCGACCTCGGCCTCGCCATGGGAACCGGCACCGACGCCGCCATCGAAGCCGGCGACCTCACCCTCGTACGGGGCGACCTCCTCGCCGCGGCCGACGCCATCCGCCTCTCCCGCAAGACGCTCGGCACCATCAAGTCCAACCTCTTCTGGGCCTTCGCGTACAACGTCGCCGCCCTCCCCCTGGCCGCGGCCGGCCTCCTCAACCCGATGATGGCCGGAGCCGCCATGGCCTTCTCGTCCGTCTTCGTCGTCGGCAACTCCCTGCGCCTGCGCGGCTTCAAGGCCGCGACCGACTGAGGGGACACAGTGGCCGGTTACTTACCTCCACGGGTCGCACAGCCGCAGGCCCGGCCACAGGCACGGACCGCAGGAGCCGGGCAGCATGTCCAGCGGCAGAATGAACGGATGAACGGCATGAAGGGCATGAACGGCATGAACGCCACAGACGCCGCCCCGCGCCACCCCGCGCACGACGACCTGATCCGCCGCTGGCTGGACACCGTCCCCGCCGGTACGGAGCTTTCGGCCGACCCTCGCCCGTACGCCGAGAATCTCCTCGCCCGCTGGGCCGAACCGCAGCGGCGCTACCACTCCACGGACCACCTGGTCGCGGTCCTCGGCCACCTCGACACCCTCGCCGGCCACGCCGACGACCCGGCCGCCGTCCGCCTCGCCGCCTGGTTCCACGACGCGGTCTACCGCCCCGACCGCTCCGAGAACGAGGAGCGCAGCGCCGTCCTCGCCGAGCGCGCGCTGTCCGAGCTGGAGCTCGACGGCGCCCGTACGGCCGAGGTGGCCCGACTGGTCCGCCTCACCGCCACCCACGACCCCGGTCCGGGCGACACCAACGGCGAGGCCCTCTGCGACGCGGACCTGGCGATCCTGGCCGCGCCCCCGGCGCAGTACGCCGCCTACGCGGCAGCGGTCCGCGAGGAGTACGGCTTCGTCCCGGACGACGCGTTCCGCCAGGGCCGGGCAGCGGTCCTGCGCCAGCTCCTGGAGCTGCCCACGCTGTTCCGTACGCCGCACGGGCAGGCCGAGTGGGAGGCGCGGGCGCGGCAGAACCTGGCGACGGAGCTGGACCTGCTCACCATCTGAGACAGATGGGGCCGGCGAGGCCCGCAGGAATGCCGACAGCCTCAGCGGTGTTCTGACCAGTCATGCCTGCTTCTGCCGACCGCCGCACCCGCATGCCCCTTGCCGTCTACATACTCGGCCTGGCGGTGTTCGCCCTCGGGACGAGCGAGTTCATGCTCTCCGGACTGCTGCCGCCGATCGCCGACGACATGGACGTCTCGATCCCGCAGGCCGGGCTCCTGATCTCGGCCTTCGCCATCGGCATGGTGATCGGCGCCCCCCTGCTGGCCGTCGCCACGCTGCGCCTTCCGCGCCGTACGACACTGATCACCCTGATCACGGTGTTCGGCCTCGGGCAGGTCGCCGGCGCGCTGGCCCCGACGTACGAGCTGCTCTTCGCCTCGCGCGTCGTGAGCGCCTTCGCGTGCGCCGGGTTCTGGGCGGTGGGGGCGGCGGTCGCCATCGCTATGGTGCCGGTGAACGCGCGTGCGCGGGCGATGGCCGTCATGATCGGCGGGTTGAGCATCGCGAACGTACTGGGCGTGCCCGCCGGGGCGTTCCTCGGCGAGCACTTCGGCTGGCGGTCGGCGTTCTGGGCCGTGGGCGCGGCCTCGGCGATCGCGCTGGTGGGGGTCGTGACGCTGATCCCCCGTATCCCCCTCCCCGAGGAGAAGCCGCAGCTCAAGCGGGAGCTGGCGATCTACCGCGACGGCCAGGTCTGGTTCGCGATCACGATCACGGCGCTCGCGGCGGGCGGCATCTTCTGCGCGTTCAGCTACCTCGCGCCACTGCTCACGGATGTGGCGGGCCTCGGCTCAGGCTCAGTGCCGACCGTCCTGGCGCTGTTCGGGATCGGCGCGCTGGTGGGTACGACCGTGGGCGGGCGGGTCGCGGACGCGCACCTCTTCGGCGTACTGATGAGCGGCATCGCGGCATCGACGGTCTTTCTCGCGGTACTGGCCCTCTTCGCCTCCAGCGCGGTGGTGGCGAGTGTGCTGGCGTTCCTCCTCGGCTTCTCGGGCTTCTACACGGCCCCCGCCCTGAACGCCCGGATGTTCAACGTCGCGGGCGCGGCCCCCACTCTGGCGGGCGCGACGACGACGGCCGCGTTCAACCTGGGCAATACCGGTGGCCCCTGGCTCGGCGGCACGGTCATCGACGCGGGTTTCGGCTTCCCGTCGACGGCGTGGGCGGGCGCGGCGATGCTGCTGCTGGCACTGGTCGCGGTGGCGTTCTCACTCCGCCTCCAGCGCTCACGCTCCCGCGTGGTGGCATCGGCCACGTCGTCGCCGAAAGCTGTGCGTACGGAAGCTGTGGGTACGGAAGCTGTGCGTACGGAACGGGTCTGAGCGCCGCGTCCCGCTCCGCCTCGACGAGGTTGGTGCGCCGCTCACTCGATGGTGGGATGCGGTTGAAGGCGGCTGAGCGCCGCACAACTGTCGATCTACGCTCGCCGTCAGGCCGCTGGAGACCGTCAGGCCGCTGGAGAAGGGAGTCGCGATGACCGCCGCAATGGTCGAGAACGGCCGGACGCCTCGCCGTCGGCCGTGGGACTACCTGCTGCAGGCCTGGCGCGAGCTGGACGTGCCCGAGGGCTGGCGCGCCGAGATCGACGCAGGACGGATCATCCTGGTGCCACCGCCGCACGCGCACCACAACGGCATCGCCGCCGCAGTGCAGCGCACGCTCTACCGCGACCTGCCGGAGAGGCTGGGTGTCTATCAGACCCTCGGTATCCACATCGCCCCGCTCGACAAGCTCTACGTACCGAACCTTGTCGTCATGCCGACCGAGCTGATCGCGGCCATGGACGCCGACACCAGCGATCCGGTGGACGCGTCCGAGGCGTTGCTCATCGTCGAGATCACGTCCAAGGGCAACGCCAAGGACGACCGGACCAAGAAGCTCTGGGCATACGCACACGCGCCGGTGCCGGCGTACTTGCTGATCGACCGGTTCGACGAGCACGGACCGACGACCACGCTCTTCACCGAGCCGCAGAACGGCGCGTACAAGCTCAGCGAGCGAATCCCCTTCGGCGAGCAGGTCCGCCTGCCCGAGCCCTTCGGCGGAATTCTGAACACTGCGGAATTCCCGGTCTGACCGGCAAAAACGCTACTGAACCGGCCGCCCCTTCGGGCGCCGTAGCCCCGCCGCGGTGAGCCGCCGTACCAGCTCCTTCGAGCCCACCTCCACCGCCCCCGCGGCCACCGCGTCCGCGTACCGCGTGTCCGGCACGTCGTAGTGGTCCCGTTCGAAGGCCCTCGGCGGGCAGCCGATCGACGCCGCGAAAGCGTGCAGTTCCTCGAACGAGACGTCGCTCACCAGGTGCGACCACATCCGGCCGTGCCCCGGCCAGGTCGGCGGGTCGATGTACACCGTCACCGCAGGCTGCCGACCGGCGCCACGATCACGGCCGCCTTCGCGCACACCCAGTGCGGGTCGGGCCCCAGCTCAGGTGCCACCTCCAGCGCGTGCGGTTCCACGTCCGTGCACACCGGGCAGATCGGCCAGCGGCCGTACCGCTCAAGCAGCGCGTCCTGTACGTCCTGGGCGATCAGGCCCGTGACGTACTCCGCGCCCTCGGGCCACTGCTCCACCCACCAGCGGCGTTGCACGACGGCGTCCTCGACCAGCGACACGACGTCCGCCCGCGCCACGTCGCGGGCCGCCAGGTCGGCCATGACCAGGGCGCGAGCGGCGTGCAACGCCTGTTCCGTGGGAGAAGGAATGGGGTCCATGCAGCCATTGTCGCGCGCTCGCGCGGGCACGCAGGCAAGGCAAAGGAGGGGGTTGACGGCCCGTCGTCCCCGAAAATATCTTTCACTGGTGACCAATGAAGTGAAGGAAATTTTCACCGGCAGGGCCGCCCCGCCCGCGCCCGCCGCTCTGGCAGCCAAGGTACGGACCCTCGCGCCATCCATGACCCGCTCCATGCAGCGCGTCGCGGAGGCCGTGGCCGCCGACCCGGCCGGCTGCGCCGCCCTCACGGTCACCGGCCTCGCGGAGCTCACCGGCACCAGCGAGGCCACCGTCGTCCGTACCGCCCGCCTCCTCGGCTACCCCGGTTACCGCGACCTGCGCCTCGCTCTCGCCGGGCTCGCCGCACAGCAGCAGTCGGGCCGGGCGCCCGCCGTGACCGCCGACATCGCGGTCGACGACCCGATCGCCGACGTGGTGACGAAGCTGGCGTACGACGAACAGCAGACCCTCGCCGACACCGCCGCCGGCCTGGACACCGTCCAGCTCGGCGCGGCCGTCGCCGCCCTCGCCGCGGCCCGCCGCATCGACATCTACGGCGTCGGCGCCTCCTCCCTGGTCGGCATGGACCTCGCCCAGAAGCTCCTGCGCATCGGCCTCATCGCGCACGCGCACACCGACCCCCACCTCGCCGTCACCAACGCCGTGCAGCTGCGCTCCGGTGACGTGGCGATAGCCATCACGCACTCGGGATCGACCGGCGACGCCATAGAGCCGCTGCGCGTCGCCTTCGACCGGGGGGCGACGACGGTCGCGATCACGGGCCGCCCGGACGGGCCCGTATCGCAGTACGCCGACCACATCCTGACCACGTCGACGGCCCGCGAGAGCGAACTGCGCCCGGCGGCCATGTCCAGCCGTACGAGCCAACTCCTCGTCATCGACTGCCTGTTCATAGGCGTGGCCCAGCGTACGTACGAGACGGCCGCCCCCGCCCTCGCCGCCTCCTACGAGGCACTCGCGCACCGCCACACGCCCCGCAGCAACAGCAGCCGTTAGGGACCGAACCGCAGCCACGCAGCCGGTACGACGAGAAAGAGCCGCACTCCTCATGACCTCCCCCAGCGCGAACGCGCCCAGCGACACGTACGGCGAACTGCGCGCCCAGCTCGCCACCCTCACCACCGAGGCCTTCCGCCCCGAGCTCGCCGAGATCGACCACATGCCGACGGCCGAGATCGCCCGCATCATGAACGGCGAGGACCGCACCGTCCCCGAGGCCGTCGCCGCCCGGCTCCCCCAGATCGCCGCCGCCATCGACGCCACCGCCGAGCGGATGGCCCGTGGCGGCCGGCTGATCTACGCGGGCGCCGGAACGGCGGGACGGCTCGGCGTGCTGGACGCCAGCGAGTGCCCGCCGACCTTCAACACCGACCCCGCCCGGGTCGTCGGCCTGATCGCGGGCGGACCTTCCGCGATGGTCAAGGCGGTGGAAGGCGCGGAGGACTCCAAAGAGCTGGCGGCCGCCGACCTGGACGCACTCGGCCTGACCGGCAACGACACCGTCGTGGGCATCTCGGCCTCCGGCCGCACCCCGTACGCGATCGGCGCCGTCGAGCACGCCCGCGGCCGCGGAGCCCTCACCATCGGCCTGTCCTGCAACGCGGACAGCGCGCTCGGGGCAACCGCCGAACACGGCCTCGAAGTCGTCGTCGGCCCGGAACTCCTCACCGGCTCCACCCGCCTCAAGGCCGGCACGGCCCAGAAGCTCGTCCTCAACATGATCTCGACCATCACGATGATCCGGCTCGGCAAGACGTACGGAAACCTGATGGTCGACGTCCGCGCCTCCAACGAGAAGCTGCGCGCCCGCTCCCGCCGCATCGTCGCACTGGCGACGGGCGCGCAGGACAAGGAGATCGAGGACGCGCTCGCCGCCACGGACGGAGAGGTGAAGAACGCCATCCTGGTGCTCCTCGGGGATGTCGACGGACCCACCGCGGCCGCCCTGCTCGACGAAGCGCGGGGCCATTTGCGCGTGGCGCTACGGGCTGCCGCCGCCCGTACCCCCTGAACTGACACCATGACAGAGAACAAGAACCGCGCCACCGCCGCCGCGATCCTTCCACTCGTCGGAGGCGCGGGGAACATCACCTCGATCGCCCACTGCATGACCCGCCTCCGCCTGGGCCTGCGCGACCGCACCCTCGTGCAGGACGACAAGCTGGCGGCGCTGCCCGCCGTCATGGGTGTGGTCGAGGATGCCAGTACGTACCAGATCGTCCTCGGCCCCGGCACGGCCGCCCGCGTCACCCCGGAGTTCGAGGCCCTGGTGGAGACGGACCGGACAGCCTCCCCCACACCCACACCGGCCCCCATCCCGCTCACCGCCGACGAACTCGCCGCGCAGGGCGCCGCCCTCAAGGCCCAGCAGAAGGCCAGGAACGCCACCCCCGTCAAGCTCCTCCTCCGCAAGATCGCGAACATCTTCGTCCCGCTGATCCCCGCCCTCATCGGCTGCGGCATCATCGCCGGCTTCAACGGCCTGATGGTCAACCTCGGCTGGCTCCCCGCCGTCACCCCCGCCCTCGCCGCGATCGCGACCGGTTTCATGGCCCTGATCGCGGTCTTCGTAGGCCTGAACACCTCAAAGGAATTCGGCGGTACGCCGATCCTGGGCGGCGCGGTCGCCGCGATCATCGTCTTTCCGGGCGTGGCAAAGATTGACGCCTTCGGCCAGCCGCTGTCGCCCGGCCAGGGCGGCGTGCTGGGCGCACTCGGCGCGGCGGTCCTGGCGGTGTACGTCGAGAGGTGGTGCCGAAGCTGGATCCCGCAGTCCCTGGACGTCCTGGTCACCCCGACGCTCACCGTGCTGATCTCCGGCCTCGTCACCGTCTTCGGCCTGATGTTCGTGGCCGGTGAGATCTCCACCGCCATCGGCGACTTCGCCGACTGGCTTCTGTCCACCGGCGGCGCGGCGGCCGGATTCGTCCTCGGTGGCCTGTTCCTCCCCCTCGTCATGCTCGGCCTGCACCAGGCCCTCATCCCGATCCACACCACCCTCATCGAGCAGCAGGGCTTCACGGTCCTCCTCCCGATCCTCGCCATGGCAGGCGCGGGCCAGGTCGGCGCGGCCGCCGCGGTCTACCTCCGCCTCCCCCTCAACACCTCGGTCCGACGCACCATCAAGTCCGCGCTCCCGGCCGGTTTCCTGGGTGTGGGCGAGCCCCTGATCTACGGCGTCTCCCTCCCCCTCGGCCGCCCGTTCATCACCGCGTGCGTCGGTGGCGCCTTCGGCGGCGGCCTGGTCGGCCTGTTCAACCAGCTCGGCGGCTCGGTCGGCTCCACGGCCATCGGCCCGTCCGGCTGGGCCCTGTTCCCCCTCCTCTCCGGCAACGAGACCATGACCGTGATGATCGCCGTGTACGCCGCCGGCCTGGTCACCGGTTACGTCGCAGGCTTCCTGGTCACGTATTTCTTCGGCTTCAGCAAGCAGCTCCTGGCGGACTTCAACGTGGATCCGTCCGAGCCGGCGCCGACCCGGCCGGTCACGGACACCCCGGCAGAGGAACCGGTCTCGGCAAGGGTCTGACCCACGACGCAGAACCGCTTGCATCGAGTTGGAGCCCGAGATGCGTGATTGGCTGGAGCTTCTCTCCGACAGGCAGTACCGCAAAGTGGAGGAGTACGACCAGTTGCTGGCCACACTGGGGACTCGTACCCCCATGCCCTTCGCCCGGCCGCTGAAGGACGGGGTGTATGAACTTCGCCCGTCGTGTTTCTCACGGTCTTCCGCAAGACGCGGATGCGCGAGGCTGCCCAGGTCACCCGGGCGGTCATTGCGAGGGCGGTATGCGCCGGGGAGCACGGTCCAGCCCACACGACGTACAGTCGCGGCGAGGAAGGGAGCGCCTCATGAACCACAGCCGCTGGAAGCTGGCCCGCGAGCGGACATTGACCGAGGGATACGCCGAGTCCCCGGAAACCGCCGCCGAGCGTGCGGAGATCCGGCTCGCGATGGCCTTCGCCAAGGCCGTCTACGACCGTCGCAAAGAGCTGGGTCTGTCCCAGGCCGAGGTCGCCGCGCGCGCGGGGCTCACCCAAGCGAAGATCTCCCGCGTCGAGGGCGCTGACGCCGTCCCCACCCTCACCCTGCTGCGCCGGCTGGCCCACGCGCTGAACGCCTCCCTGAATATCGCCCTGGACGATGACCACGAAGAGGTCGCGTTCGTCGCCCGCCCAGCGGCCTGACTGCCCCCTGCACGTCAGTCCGCGGCCGCAGGCTGCGCTCCCACCCGCCACCGACAACGGCCGCGCGTCACGGCAGCCGCCCTTGCGCGTTGATCTCGCGCACTCTCGCTCTCAGCACCTCCCCGAGTGTGACCGGCCGCACGTGCTCCGGTGGACAGTCCCACTCCTTGCCCCCACCGGGCGGCCGTAGCTGTACGTAAGGGCCCACCCGCCCCATGACCCGGCCCATGCGCCCGTCCCGCACGTCGATGGCGTACTCCCCCGTCACGGCTTCAGCCCCTGGAGTACGGCGGCGAGCCGCAGCGCCGTATCGAGGTTGCATCGCCCCAGGTCAACCAGCGGATACGGCGCCTCGCCCGCCAGCGACACCAGGTCCACCCGCAGCGACGGCAGCGTCACCGCCACGTCCCCGAGCCCCTCCCGCAACTGGGCCACCACCTCTTCCGCAGCCCGCAGCCGCTCCGACGATCGCACCACCATGTCCAGCACCTCCACACGCTGAGTGTTCGCTTTACTTACACAGCGTGGCCGAAGACGCACTAACCTGACAGCGAAAACGGCCCAACAACCCCGTATGTACGACAGGGAGTTGCCATGCCCGGACCAAAGGACCTCGATCCCTCGCCCTCCCCACGCGCCCTGCTCGGCGCGGAACTGCGCCACGCGCGCGAAAAAGCCGGCCTCACGCAGGAGGAACTCGGGCAGCCACTCTTCGTGAGCGGCTCCTTCATCGGCCAACTGGAGGCGGGCACCCGGCGGATGATGCCGGAGTACGCGGCGACCTGGCACAAGTCCAGCTACAGCGGCGGCGACGGCGGCAACTGCCTGGAGGTCGCAACCTGGCGCAAGTCCACGTACAGCGACGGCAGCGGCGGCAACTGCCTCGAAGTGGCCGACGGCCACCCCGGCATCGTCCCCGTCCGAGACTCAAAAGACCTACTCCGCCCGGCGCTCGTGTTCCGGGTCGGGGCCTGGTCCGCGTTCGTCGCCGGGGTGAAGAACGGGCAGGTCACAGCGGCCTGATCCGGCCCGAGGCTCAAGCCTCGGAGTCCGAGCCCTTTTCAGTGGATTGGGTGGGTGAGAACTACCCAACCACCCGTCCAACTCCCGCCCACATCATGGCGGATGACTTTCCGTGCTCGGCTTGCCACAGTACGTCGCGACGGTCTAGCGTGCCCGAATAACGAACAGAACAGCCCCCGCCGGTGCGGACAACACCAGCGAGGGCTTAACCAACAAGATCGGAATCAGCGATCCCATGGCTGCGAGCCAGCTTAATGCCGCCCCCTCCGCGCCCGCACATCCCCTCGCCAATCCGGGTTACGGAAAGCGCAGCGCGCCCGAACAACTGCCCCGTCGCGAAAGTGATTTCGGCCACCTGCCCCGCCGCGAGGCGTCCATCGCGGCGTACATCGACCGGCTGCCCGACGGCTCGGACATCTCCGTGAAGATGCTGGCCAAGGTCCTGCCGGACTACGGCCAGTGCGCCGTACGCACGTCCCTTCGCCGCCTCTCGGAAGCCGGCCACCTGCGCCTCGGCCGGGAGACGGTCACCGACGAGGCGACCGGCAGCCGACGCTGGGTGACCCGCACGTTCTTCTCCCGTACGGCCAGGGACGACGCCTGGTGGGCCGCCTTCCAGGGGCAGGGCCAGGGCAGCAGCGGCAGCAGCAGCAGCAGCAGCAACAGGACCGCCCCCGCCCGGCAGCCGGGCCGGCCGCAGCCCCAGCAGCGTTCCCGCGCGTACGAGATCCTCGCCTCCGTCGGCCGTACCAAGCCCCAGATGTCCCTCTCGGCGGACGACTGCGTGACCCTTGAGTCCCTCGCCACCGACTGGCTGACGCGCGGCGCCACCGACGCCGAGCTGCGGCACGCGCTGACCGCCGGACTGCCCGCCGAGGTCCACCGTCCCGCCGCCATCGCCCGGACCCGGCTGGCGAAACTCCCACCCGAACGCGCACCGCACCCCGCCGACCTGGGCATCCAGGGCCCCGCCCGCACCCTCCGCATCCTGGAGTGCACCGAATGCCGGGCGCCCGCCCGGCCCGAGGCGCTGTCCGGCGGGCTGTGCCGGGTCTGCCGCGACGAGCCGCCGCTCCCGCCCCGCGACGGCCTCCCCGAGGCCGACGTCCGCGCTCACGCGGCCAAGATCCGAGCCGCGGCGACCCGCCGGTCAGAAACGGATCAGGCATGACCTGGAGGACGCCTGCCCTCCGCGTCCCGAGCCGGGGGCGGAGGGCAGAGCTTCACCGGAGTGGGGGTGGGTCAGATGCCGCCGGTGAACAGGAGCTTGTTGGGCGTGCCCGGGGTGACGCCCGACAGTACGTCCTTGGTGGAGGTGGTATCGAGCCACTCGGCGATGTCCGCCGGCGTGGCCGCCGGGTGGGTGGTGTTGTAGAGCAGGGCGGTCCCGGCCACGTGCGGAGTGGCCATGGAGGTGCCGTTCAGGGCGACGCTGCCGCCGCCGAGCCTGGCCGAGACGATGGCGGTGCCGGGCGCGAAGATGTCCACGCACCGGCCGTAGTTGGAGAAGGATGCCTGCGCGTCGGAGTTGGTGGACGCGGCGACCGTGACCACGCGTTGTGCGGACGCCGGGGAGACCCCGCACGCGTTCTGCGCCTCGTTGCCCGCCGCGACGACCGGCAGCACACCGCTGTCCGAGAGGGCGGTCGCGGCGGCGTTCACCAGTGCGGACCTCTCCCCACCGAGTGATCCGTTGAGTACGGCCGGCGTGGCGGAGGCGAGCGCGGCGTGCGACGCCGCCCATTCGAGACCGGCGATCACCGTGGCGTTGCTGCCCGCGCCCTCACAGTTGAGGACCCGGACGCTGAAGAGGTCGGCCTGGCGCGCCACTCCGTACGTCCGGCCGCCGACGGTGCCCGCGACATGGGTGCCGTGCCCATGGCAGTCCCGCCCGAAGCGGCCTTCGGCCGGGAAGGCGTCGAAGCCGAACCGGGCGCGCCCCGCGTACTCCGAGTGGCTGTAGTCGATACCGGTGTCGAGGATGTACGCGACACCTCCGGCGCCGGTCGCGTTGGTGCTGAACTGGCCGTCGAGGGGCAGGTTGCGCTGGTCGATGCGGTCCAGGCCCCAGGACGCGGCGGGCGCGGACGCGGTGACCTTGGCGTCCTGCTCCACGGCCGCCACGTTCGGGTCCGCCCGGACCGTGACCAGTTGGGCGTCCGTGAGCTTGGCCGCGAAGCCGTTCATCACCTTCTTGAAGCTGAACAGGGGGGTGACACCCACCTGGCGCACGGCTTTGGAGACGTCCGCCGCCGGTTTCATGGCCACGAGGTACTGGCCGGGAACGGGTTTGTCGGAGAGGCGCAACGGCGCGGGAGTGGAGCGCTCCGCCGGGGCGGACGGCGCTGCTGAGGCGGTCAACGGGCCTACGGTCGCCAGGACAGCCGTAACGGTGGCCGCGAGGGCGATCCTGATCCTCATGGGTTGTGGCATGGTCACGATGGCACCATGCAGAAACGATCACGCGCAATCACTCGCTGGCGTGGTTTGAATACGGTAAGTAATTGCACCGGAGCGGGTGAACGCCAACGCCCGAGGGCGGCACCCCCGCAATGGGAGTGCCGCCCTCGGTCGCGTACAGCGGTACAGCCGTACAGCAAGCAGTACAGCGATGGAGCTACTGATCCCGGTGGGATCAGAAGTCCATGTCACCGCCCGGCATGCCGCCACCGGCAGGCGCGGACGCCTTCTCCGGCTTGTCGGCGATGACGGCCTCGGTGGTGAGGAACAACGCGGCGATGGACGCGGCGTTCTGCAGGGCGGAACGCGTGACCTTCGCCGGGTCGATGATGCCCTCGGCGATCATGTCGACGTACTCGCCGGTCGCGGCGTTCAGACCGTGGCCGACGGCCAGGTTGCGCACCTTCTCGACGACGACGCCACCCTCAAGACCACCGTTGACGGCGATCTGCTTGAGCGGGGCCTCCAGCGCGAGCTTCACGGCGTTGGCGCCGGTCGCCTCGTCGCCCGTGAGCTCGAGCTTCTCGAAGACGGCCGTGGCCTGGAGCAGAGCCACGCCACCACCGGCGACGATGCCCTCCTCGACGGCGGCCTTGGCGTTGCGCACCGCGTCCTCGATGCGGTGCTTGCGCTCCTTGAGCTCGACCTCGGTGGCGGCACCGGCCTTGATGACGGCCACGCCGCCGGCCAGCTTCGCCAGGCGCTCCTGGAGCTTCTCGCGGTCGTAGTCCGAGTCGGAGTTCTCGATCTCGGCACGGATCTGGTTGACGCGACCCTGAACCTGGTCGCTGTCACCGGCGCCGTCGACGATCGTCGTCTCGTCCTTGGTGATGACGACCTTGCGGGCACGGCCGAGCAGGTCGAGACCGGCGTTCTCCAGCTTGAGGCCGACCTCCTCGGAGATGACGGTGCCACCGGTGAGGATGGCGATGTCGCCGAGCATGGCCTTGCGGCGGTCACCGAAGCCCGGAGCCTTGACGGCGACGGACTTGAAGGTGCCACGGATCTTGTTGACGACGAGCGTGGACAGCGCCTCGCCCTCGACGTCCTCCGCGATGATCAGCAGCGGCTTGCCCGACTGCATGACCTTCTCCAGCAGCGGAAGGAGGTCCTTCACGTTGGAGATCTTGGAGTTGACGATCAGGATGTACGGGTCGTCGAGCGACGCCTCCATACGCTCCATGTCGGTGGCGAAGTACGCCGAGATGTAGCCCTTGTCGAAGCGCATGCCCTCGGTGAGCTCAAGCTCCAGACCGAAGGTCTGCGACTCCTCGACGGTGATGACGCCTTCCTTGCCGACCTTGTCCATCGCCTCGGCGATGAGCTCGCCGATCTGGGTGTCGGCGGCGGAGATGGAGGCGGTCGAAGCGATCTGCTCCTTGGTCTCCACGTCCTTGGCCTGCTCAAGCAGAGCGGCGGAGACGGCCTCGACGGCCTTCTCGATGCCACGCTTGAGGGCCATCGGGTTGGCACCGGCGGCGACGTTGCGCAGGCCCTCGCGGACCAGAGCCTGGGCGAGGACAGTCGCGGTCGTCGTGCCGTCACCGGCTACGTCGTCGGTCTTCTTCGCGACTTCCTTGACCAGCTCGGCGCCGATCTTCTCGTACGGGTCCTCGAGCTCGATCTCCTTGGCGATGGAAACACCATCGTTGGTGATCGTGGGGGCGCCCCACTTCTTCTCGAGGACGACGTTACGGCCCTTGGGGCCGAGGGTGACCTTGACGGCGTCGGCGAGCTGGTTCATCCCGCGCTCGAGACCGCGCCGTGCCTCCTCGTCGAACGCGATGATCTTGGCCATGTGAAGTGGTCCTCCCGGACTGGGGTGGATTCTCCGGACCGAGTGGCGCCCGCGACGGACGGCCAGCCTGCCTGGTGGTTTTCCTTGTCCCACCAGGCCTGCGGGCCTCACCGGCCCGGTCCTTCTGTCACTCTCACTGGGAGAGTGCTAACAGTGCTAACGCCAATGATTAGCACTCGACCCCTCCGAGTGCAAGCGCCTCCCTCAGATGTGGACAGACGACCGACAGGGGGCGCGGCACGCACGAAGGGCCCGTACCCGGTGCGGGGTACAGGCCCTTCGTGTGTGAGTGCGTCGGTGGCCGGTCGCGCCGAGATCAGACGGCGAGCTTGACCATGTCCGCCTGCGGACCCTTCTGGCCCTGCGAGATCTCGAAATCGACTCGCTGACCTTCTTCAAGGGTGCGGTACCCGTCCATCTGGATCGCGCTGTAGTGGACGAAAACATCCGCACCACCGTCGACCGCGATGAAGCCGTACCCCTTCTCCGCGTTGAACCACTTGACGGTGCCCTGAGCCATGCCTAACTCCCCTATTACTGGCCCTTGCACAGGACCGCACTTCGCGGGTCCTGGGTCAGACTCCTCCACCCTCCGACAGGAGAGGGCGTGCGCCGGAACGCGTCGACCGCGGCTGAATGTATCTGCCCAACTGCCCTCTGCAACAGGTCATTCCGACGAGAAATCTGGGCATGGATGAACACGCGAATGTGAAGAATTCTCAGGTTTCCCGGGCAAGTCGGGCCGGACAAGGCACGCATTGGCGGCAATTGGGTCCGGCACTTTGGCTGCTTCTTGTCGCACGGGGTCGCATTCTCATATGCGCCGGGCACAGGCAGCGGAGGGGGGCTTCCCCAACTGTACCGCGCTCAACCATGCAGAATTGCCCCCTCCGCTTTCATGGCGGAGGGGGCAATTGAAGCAATGCTCAGCGGAGTCGGTCCGGCACTGTGCCGAACGGTCAGCCTCCGGCGACGGCGGGGATGATCGAGACGCCGGCGCCGTCCGGCGTGGCCGTCTCCAGGCCCTGCTCGAAGCGCACGTCATCGTCGTTCACGTACACGTTCACGAAGCGGCGCAGCTTGCCCTGGTCGTCCAGGACACGGGCCGCGATGCCCGCGTGGTTCTTCTCCAGATCGGCGATGACCTCAGCGAGGGTCGCGCCCTCGGCCGCGACCTCGGCCTTGCCGTCCGTGTACGTACGAAGAATGGTGGGGATGCGGACGTTGACGCTCATGCGAGGCCAGCCTCTCGGAAAGAGTCCAGGTTGGGGCGGATGACGGCGGACTGGCCCGTGGTCGGGGCCACCGCCTCAAGGGTCTTCAGGCCGTCGCCCGTGTTGAGCACGACGGTGGTCAGGGCCGGGTCGAGCAGTCCGGCCTCGATGAGCTTCTTCGTCACGCCGACGGTCACGCCGCCCGCGGTCTCCGCGAAGATGCCCTCCGTCTCGGCCAGCAGCTTGATCGACTCCACGACCTGCTCGTCGTTGACGTCCTCGACCGCGCCACCCGTGCGGCGGGCGATGTCCAGGACGTACGGACCGTCGGCCGGGTTGCCGATCGCGAGCGACTTGGCGATCGTGTTCGGCTTCTGCGGCCGTACGACGTCGTGCCCGGCCTTGAAGGCCGTCGAAACCGGGGAGCAGCCCTCGGCCTGAGCGCCGAAGATCTTGTACGGCTTGTCCTCGACCAGACCCAGCGCGATGAGCTCCTTCAGACCCTTGTCGATCTTCGTGAGCTGCGAGCCCGAGGCGATCGGGATGACGAGCTGGTCCGGAATCTCCCAGCCGAGCTGCTCGCAGATCTCGTACGCCAGGGTCTTGGAGCCCTCGCCGTAGTACGGGCGCAGGTTGACGTTGACGAATCCCCAGCCCTCGCCCAGCGGGTCGCCGATGAGCTCCGAGCAGAAGCGGTTGACGTCGTCGTAGTTGCCCTCGATGCCGACGAGCTCGCCGCCGTAGACCGAGGCCATGACGACCTTGCCCTGCTCCAGGTCGTGCGGGATGAACACGCACGAGCGGAAACCGGCCCGCGCGGCGGCGGCGCCGACCGCGCCGGCGAGGTTGCCGGTGGAGGAGCAGGAGAGCGTCGTGAAGCCGAACGCGCGGGCCGCCTCGACGGCGATGGCGACGACACGGTCCTTGAAGGAGTGCGTCGGGTTGCCGGAGTCGTCCTTGACGTACAGGGCACCGGTGACACCCAGCTCGCGGGCCAGGTTGTCGGCCTTGACGAGCTTGGTGAAGCCCGGATTCAGGCTCGGCTTGGTGGCCACGTCGGCGGGCACGGGCAGCAGGGGCGCGTACCGCCAGATGTTGTCCGGTCCGGCCTCGATCTGCTTGCGCAGGCCCTCGGCGTCACCGAGGGGCAGCTCGTAAGCGACCTCAAGAGGGCCGAAACAGGAAGAACACGCGAAGATCGGGCCGAGTTCGAAGCGTTCTCCGCACTCGCGGCAGGAAAGCGCGGTGGCGGGGCCCAGGTCTACGGGCAGGGAATGCGTGGTGTTTGCATCGGCTTCAACAGACTGCACAGCCATGGTGGCGAGGCCCTTTCTCCTCATCTTCCCCACGGCGCGTTTCGCCGTGAGACGGAATTGGCACCGTCCCCACCGTTACCTCGCGGTCGGCGGAATGGTTGCCGGGACTTCAACGGGCCGTTCCCTCTGTCCCTCTGGATGAGCGCTATGGCGCCGGGTCTGGGCCCGGCGCGTTTGTTCCGCGGCACCCCCCGAGATGCGAGGGTCGTCCGCGTTGTTCAAGACTGTAACCGAACCCCCGGACGGTTGAGACAGTCGTCCGCACCGCGAGATGGATCACATGACGAGCCGTGCGACGGCTCGCCGGACGAGGGAGAAGGCCCGTGCTGGAAGAGGTGGAGCGCTGGCTGGACCTGCGGTCCTGGTCCACGGCCGACCGGCCGCTGGACCGGCTGGTCGCGGCCAAGGCCCGGCGCGGCCTCACCGTCAGCGTGGTGCTGCCCGCCCTCGACGAGGAGGAGACGGTCGGCGACATCGTCGCGGCGATACGCCACGAGCTGATGGAGGCGGTGCCCCTGGTCGACGAGCTCGTCGTCGTCGACTCCGGCTCGAAGGACCGTACGGCTCAGATGGCGACCGCCGCCGGGGCGCGGGTCGTGCACCGGGACGCCGTACTGACGCGCATACCGGCCCTGCCCGGCAAGGGCGAGGTGCTGTGGCGGTCACTCATCGTCACGCATGGTGACATTGTGTGCTTCATCGACTCGGACCTGAAGGACTTCTCCGCCTCGTTCGTCTCGGGCATCGTCGGCCCGCTGCTGACCGAACCCGACGTGCATTTCGTGAAGGCGATGTACGACCGCCCCCTCGGCGAAGCCACAGGTCAGGGCGGCCGGGTGACCGAACTGGTGGCACGCCCCCTGCTCAATCTGCACTGGCCGCAGCTGGCCGGGTTCGTCCAGCCGCTGGGCGGCGAGTACGCCGTACGCCGCTCGCTCCTTGAGCGGCTGCCCTTCCCCGTCGGTTACGGAGTGGAACTGGGCCTGCTCGTCGACTCGCTCCACACGGTGGGCCTCGACGCACTGGCCCAGGTCGACGTCGGCGTACGCAAACACCGCCACCAGGACGGCCAGGCGCTCGGGCGGATGGCGGCCACCATCTACCGGACGGCTCACCTGCGGCTTTCGCGCGGCCCGCTGGTGCGGCCGGCGCTGACGCAGTTCGAGCGGGGCGAGGACGGGATCGGGTTCGTGCCGCGGACGCACGCGGTGGACACGGAGGAGCGGCCGCCGATGCGCGAGATCGTCGAGTACGCGGCGCGGCGGGCCGCGTGAGCGCCGCTGTGCTTTGTGTGAACCGCTGTGACCGGTGTGGCCGCTGTGGCCGGTGTGAGCCGTACGCACGTTTGAGGGCTTCCCGGACGGGCTAGGTTCGCCACATGGTCTCCGAGCGCGCTGCACAGGTTCTCGTCGCTTCCAATCGCGGCCCGGTTTCGTACACGCTCCGTGAGGACGGCACGCTCGCCGCGAAGCGCGGCGGGGGCGGTCTCGTCTCGGGCCTTTCGGCGATCGGGCAGGACGCCGACTCGCTGTGGGTGTGCGCGGCGCTGGGCGACGGCGACCGGGAGGCGGTACGGCGCGGAACGGGCACGGCGGGCGTACGGATGCTCGACATCGACGCCGGTGTGCACGCGGACGCGTACAACGGCATCGCGAACTCCGTGCTGTGGTTCGTCCACCACATGCTCTACCAGACGCCTCTGACCCCGGTCTTCGACACGGAGTTCCGGCGGCAGTGGGCGGCGTACGAGACGTACAACCGCGCCTTCGCCGACGCGCTGGCGGCCGAGGCGGCGCCGGGTGCGGCGGTGCTGGTGCAGGACTACCACCTGTGCCTGGTGCCCGGCATGCTGCGCGAGCTGCGCCCGGACCTGCGCATCGGCCACTTCACGCACACCCCGTGGGCGCCGGTCGACTACTTCCGTCTGCTGCCCGACGACATCGCGCGGCAACTGCTGCGCGGTCTGCTGGGCGCGGACCGGGTGGCGTTCCTGACGCGGCGCTGGGCGGACGCTTTCGCGGCGTGCGCGGTGGATGTGCTGGGCGCGGACGCCCTGGAGGGCACGGCGGTCGGGGTGCACGGGCTGGGCGCCGACGCGGAATTCCTGCGGGAGCGGGCGCACCAGGAAGACGTGAACGAGTGGCTGGTCAGACTGCGTGAGCGGGTGGGGGCCGGGCGCCGGACGGTGGTCCGGGTGGACCGTACGGAGCTCTCCAAGAACATCGTCCGCGGCCTGCTCGCCTACCGGCAGCTACTGGCGGACCGGCCTGAGTGGCGCGGGCGGGTGGTGCACATCGCTTTCGCGTATCCGTCGCGGCAGGACCTGGCGGTGTACCGGGAGTACACGGCGGCCGTGCGGCGGCTCGCCGACGAGATCAACGCGGAGTACGGGACGGACGACTGGCAGCCGGTGCTGATGGAGCTGGACGACGACTTCGGGCGGTCGCTGGCGGCGTACCGGATGGCTGACGTGGCGCTGGTCAACCCGATCAGGGACGGCATGAACCTCGTGGCGAAGGAGGTGCCGGTCGTCTCCGACGCGGGGTGCGCGCTGGTGCTTTCGCGGGAGGCGGGGGCGTACGAGGAGCTGGGCGAGGACGCGATCGTGGTCAATCCGTACGACGTCATGGCGACGGCGGACGCGCTGCACGCGGCGCTGGTGATGGAGCCGGGTGAGCGGGCGGAGCGTTCGAAGCGGCTGGCGGCGGCGGCTACGGCGCTGCCGCCGGCGGCGTGGTTCCTGGCGCAGCTCTCGGCGCTGACGTCGGAGTAGGGGGCCGGGGGGCTGCTCCGGTTTCAGAGGAAGCGGCGGATGGGGGCGACGGCCGCCTCCCGTATCCGCTGCGTCGCGGAGCGGCGTTTCCAGCGGCCTTTCTCGATCCGTTCGCTGACCTGAAGGTCCTCGTCGAAGTGCCCGTCCATGGTGGCGGTGAAGTCTTCGTCCAGGACGGCGAGCATGATCTCTTCGTCGTGGTCGAGTGAGCGGCGGTTGAAGTTGGTCGAGCCGATCAGGGCGGCGACCCGGTCGACGGTGATGACCTTGGCGTGCATCATCGTCGGCTGGTACTGGAAGATGCGCACCCCGCACGCAAGAAGGTCCTCGTAGAAGTTCTGGCCGGCCAGACGGCAGACCCGCTTGTCGGTGTGGGGGCCGGGCAGCAGGATGTCCACCTCGACGCCGCGCCGGGCCGCCGCGCACAGCAGATCGACGAAGTAGGCGTCGGGGGCGAAGTAGGCGGTGGCCAGGCGGAAACGTTCCTCTGCGGATTCGAGCATGACCCGCATGAGGGTCTGCATGTCGTGCCAGCCGAAGCTGGCCGAACCGCGGACGACCTGCACCACGGCGTCGCCCTGCGGTGTGTGGCCGGTGAAGCGGTCGCGCGCGTCGAAGAGGGTGTCGTGGCACTCGGCCCAGTTCTGCGCGAAGGCGGCGGCGATGCCGTCCACGGCGGGGCCGCGTACCTGGACGTGGGTGTCGCGCCACTCGTTCTCGTTGCGGGCGTTGCCGCACCACTCCTCGGCTATGCCGACCCCGCCGGTGTAGGCCACCGATTCGTCGACGACCAGCACCTTGCGGTGGCAGCGGTGGTTCTGCTTGAGCGGGGAGAGGTACAGAGGCTTGCGGAACCACGTCACCTCGGCCCCGGCCCGGTCCATCAGATCGAGCAGGTCCTGTTCGATGAGCCGGCTGCCGAAGCCGTCCAGCAGCAGCCGCACGCGCACCCCGTTGCGTGCCCGGTCCGCCAGCGCCTTCGCGAACTCGCGGGCTATCTCCCCGCGCCAGTACACGAACGTCATCATGTCCACGGTGTGCTCGGCGCTGCGGATGCTCCGCAGCATGGCCGCGAAGATCTCGTCCCCGTTGCGCAGCGGAACCAGGGCGTTGCCTTCCGTGGCTGCGATGCCGATCAGCCGCTCCAGGCGGCGCCGCATCCGCTGCTTGCGCTCCGGCAGAGACGGCGCAGTGCCCTGTTCGGACAGCGGCGACTCGCTGCGTGTGCTGGTCATGGCTCCACCTGGCCGGTCGGGGAAGGCCGCCCCGCGCGTCCGGCAACCGCTGAGGCGAGCCGACTGTACACACCGGCTCGCAATGCGCGGGAGCCGCGTTTACGCCGCAGGCGAGGCGAAGCCACTGCGGCGGAGTGCCGAGCCTGGCCGCCAGGGGCGTGGCCGCCGCGCCCGCGCGGGCCGGGGCGGAGGCCGACACCGTCAGCGGCGCACCGGCCACCGCCCGCTGCTCGCCGTCCGCCACACCGTCGCCGACGACCGGCTGCTGCGGCGGCGGCTCACGCCACACTGGCCCGCCCTGGGCGGGTGATCAATCCCGTCCGGCGGTTTGGGACAGCGCCGTAAGGAGCCCCACCACTCCCGCCGGGCCGTCCACCACCAGGTCGGCCCGGTCCGCGAGCGCGGGTACTTCGGTGCCGCTGCACACCAGCAGGCCGGGGACGCCCTCCGTACGGAGCTTCTCCACTGTGGAGTACGCGGCGACGTCGCCCAGGTCGTCCCCGGCGTACAGCACGCAGCCCGCGCCGACCTCGCGTACGTACTCGGCGAGCGCCACGCCCTTGTCGATGCCGGGCGGGCGCAACTCCAGTACCAGGCGGCCGGGTTCGACGATCAGCCCGTGGCGGGCGGCGAGCTCGGCGAGGGGGACGCGCAGGGACTCGAACGCTGTTACGGGGTCCTCGGCGCGCCGTGTGTGGACGGCGACGGCCTGCCCCTTCTCCTCGATCCACGAGCCGCGCCAGGCGCCGATGCCTTCGAGGAAGCCGGGGAGTTCGGCGCGGGCGGCCTGTACGCCGGAGTGTGCGGCGGGGGCACGGACGGTGCCGGTCACGGCGTCCCAGCGCTCGGCGCCGTAATGGCCGAGTACGACGAGGTGTTCCAGGCCGGGGACTCCGGCGAAGCCGCCGTAACGGACCGCGACGCCGGCCGGGCGGCCGGTGATCACGGCGACGGAGCCGACGTTCGGCGCGAGTGCGGCGAGCGCCGCCACCGCGCCGGGGTGGGCGCGGGCCTGCTCCGGGTCGGGGACGATGTCGGCGAGCGTGCCGTCGAAGTCGAGGGCGATCACCGCCCGGTCCGGTGCGGCCAGCAGCGCGGCGAGGCCGTCGCGGCCGGCGGGGGTGGCGGGCGTGAAGTCGGTCGGCAGGGGGTGCGGTTGCGATTGGCTACCCATGCCCCCTGACCCTACCGGCGCCCGCGCCTGCTCGGCACTGACCTGGCGCTGGCCGAGCCCCTCGGCGCAAGGGGACGCCTGCGGCGGGCTTTCCCCTACCCGCCCCTTCCCGAACCGGGGGCACGCCCCCAGACCCCCGGACGCCCTGCGGGCGTGTCCTCAAACGCCGGACGGGCTGGATTTTGCCGCTTGCGGCAACTTCACAAGCCCGCCGCGGGCGTCGCCCCCCTGCCGACCCCCTCAGCGGCGCTCACGCCGGGCGTCCCGTACCCGGCGGAGGCGGTTGACCGTGACGGGGTCGTGGGCGAGGGCTCGCGGGTCGTCCAGCAGGGCGTTGAGGAGCTGGTAGTAGCGGGTCGGCGAGATGCCGAGCTGCTCCCGTATCGCCCGCTCCTTGGCGCCGGGCCCCGGCCACGACCGCCGCTCGACGGCAAGCACCGCACGGTCCCGCTCGGAGAGCCCGGAGGGCTCCGCGTCCGGCATCGCGCCGTCGGCAGGCGGGGACGGGGCCGGGCGGGCGGCGTCCTCGGCCGGGGGGTAAGGCATATGAGCAGTCTAGGGCGGTGGGGAGAACGGGCGGTTCGCCTACTCGGCGTTCTCCTGCGCCGCCGCCTCGCGGCCGATCGCGCCAAGGGTTCCGGTCGGATCGCCGTTGGGTCCGACCACCGAACCGATCTGCTTCTTGATGTTCTCGCTGACCTTCGCCCACGACGTCTTGCCGACCGGGTAGAGCGTCGATCCGGGCAGCGCCTCAAGGAACGGCCACAGTTCCTTGTGAGCCGGGTCCGCGCCCATCGTCTCGGACGCGGAGACGGTGACCGGCAGCAGGTCGTACTCGTCGGCGAACTCCAGGACGTTCTCGTCGCTGTACGCGAAGTCGAGGAACTCGCCGATCTGCCTGCCGTGGCCGTGCTGCTTGAAGCCCATCATCCAGTCGGCGACGCCCATGCTCGACCTCGCCTTGCCGTTGGGCCCCGGCAGCGGCACCATGCCGACCTTGACGCCATTCTTCGCGGCCTGCTGGAGCAGCGAGGGGTGGCCGTTGAGCATGCCGACCTCGCCGTTCGCGAACGCGGTGAAGGCCGGCTTCCGGTCGAGTTTGCCGGGCGCGACGGGCCCGGTGAGCTGCTCGCCGACCAGGGTGTCCTTCAGCCAGTTGAAGGCCTCGATGTTCTGCACGGAGTCGATCGTGTACGAACCGACCGAGTCGGTGTAACCGCCGCCGTTGCTGAGCATCCACATCATGGTCTCGGCCTGGGCCTCTTCATTGCCCAGCGGCAGCGCGAACGGGTACTTCACGCCGCGCTGCTTGAGCGCCTTGGCCGCGCTCTCGATCTCGTCCCACGTCTTGGGGGGTTCGACGCCGGCCCGGTTGAACAGCGTCTGGTTGTAGAAGAGCAGGCGGGTGCTGGCGACGAACGGGATGCCGTACGACACACGGCCGACCTCCCCCGCCTCGGCGAGCGGGGCGAGCAGGTTGGCCTGTACGGGGATGGAGAGCAGCTCGTCGACGGGGTAGAGCTTGTCCCCGGCCGCGTAGTCGGCGTACGCGCCGATCTGCGCGATGTCGGGGGCGTCGCCGGCCTCGACCATCTCGGCGACCTTGCGGTCGACGTCCTTCCAGTCGTAGACGGAGACGTCGACCTTGATGCCCTTGTTCTTGGCCTCGAACGCGGTGACGACGCCGTCCCAGTACTCCTTGGTGCTGTCGCCGCCCTCGGGGTCGTAGTCCGCCGCGACGAGCTTGAGGGTGACGTCACCGCCGTCGGAGCTTCCGCATCCCGCCAGGCCCACTGTCATACCCAGTGCGACCACGGTCGCGGTCAAACCCAAGAAGCGCCGGTGCACAGCTCTTTCCCCACCTGATTCGTTGTCCTACATGCGTATGAGCTGCGATTTTCGCCCAGACCGCCCTGTGAGGTCTACACCAGTGGGGTCTCACTTGTACAACACGTCCACCCCGAAGTGGACTAGACCTTTCCAGGGTTTACGCGCGAGACTGTTCCCGTGAAACACGTCATCGCCCTCGATGTGGGCGGCACCGGGATGAAGGCCGCGCTGGTCGGCGCGGACGGCGCACTGTTGCACGAGGCACGCCGGGCCACCGGCAGGGAGCGGGGGCCCGAGGCCGTCGTCGAGACGATCACCGGCTTCGCCGCCGAACTGCGCGCGTACGGCGAGGAGCGGTACGGCGAGAGCGCCTCGGCCGCGGGTGTCGCCGTCCCCGGCATCGTGGACGCCGAGAACGGGATCGCGGTGTACGCCGCCAACCTGGGCTGGCGCGACGTACCCCTGCGGGAGCTGCTCGGCCGCGAGCTGCACGGCGTGCCGGTCGCGCTCGGCCACGACGTACGCACCGGCGGCCTCGCCGAAGGCCGGATCGGGGCGGGCCGGGGCACGGACCGCTTCCTGTTCGTGCCGCTCGGCACCGGGATCGCCGGGGCCATCGGCATCAACGGCGTCATCGAGTCCGGAGCCCACGGTTACGCCGGCGAGATCGGCCACATCGTCGTACGCCCCGGCGGCATCCCGTGCGGCTGCGGCCAGCGCGGCTGCCTGGAGCGCCTCGCCTCCGCGTCCGCCGTGTCCGCCGCCTGGGCCGCCGCCTCCGGCGACCCCGGCGCCGACGCCGCCGACTGCGCGAAGGCCGTCGAGTCGGGCGACCGAAGGGCGCGGGAGGTGTGGCGGGAAGCCGTCGGCGCGCTCGCCGACGGGCTCGTCACCGCGCTCACCCTCCTGGACCCCCGCACCCTGATCATCGGTGGCGGACTGGCCGAGGCGGGGGAAACCTTGTTCACACCACTGCGGGCGGCCGTCGCGGAACGCGTCACGTTCCAGAAGCTGCCCCACATCGTTCCGGCGGCCCTCGGGGACACCGCCGGCTGCCTGGGCGCGGGGCTCCTCGCCTGGGATCTCCTCGAAGCCGACTCCACGGAAGCCACGGAGGTATCCGCCTGATGGCCGGACGCGCTGCAAGCAAGGTTCTTTCCGGCGCCCGGGTGGTGCTGCCGACCGGGACCGTGGACAACGGCCGGGTCATCGTCGAGGGAAGCCGCATCGCCGGCGCCGCCCCGGCGGACGCCCCCTCCCTGGACCTCTCCGGCCACTGGATCGTGCCGGGCTTCGTCGACATGCACGTGCACGGCGGCGGCGGAGCGTCCTTCACCTCCGGCACCGCGGAGGACGTCCTGCGGGGCGTACAGACGCACCGCGAGCACGGCACGACGACAATCGCCGCGTCGACCGTGACCGGCGAGATGGACGTACTCGCCCGGCAGGCCGCGCTGCTCTCCGAGCTGGTCCAGCAGGGCGACCTGGCCGGCATCCACTTCGAGGGCCCGTTCATCTCGCCGTGCCGCAAGGGCGCGCACAGCGAGGACCTGCTGCGCGACCCCGATCCGGCGGAGGTCCGCAAGCTGATCGACGCCGCGCACGGCACGGCGAAGATGGTCACGCTGGCGACCGAACTGCCCGGCGGCATCGACTCGGTGCGGCTGCTCGCCGAGCACGGCGTGATCGCCGCGATCGGCCACACGGACGCGACGTACGAGCAGACCGTCGAGGCCATCGACGCGGGCGCGAGTGTCGCCACGCACCTCTACAACGCGATGCCCGCCCTCGGCCACCGCACGCCCGGCCCGATCGCCGCACTCCTGGAGGACGAGCGGATCACGGTCGAGCTGATCAACGACGGTACGCACCTGCACCCGGCCGCCCTGGAGCTGGCGTACCACCGGGCGGGCGCGGACCGGGTCGCCTTCATCACGGACGCGATGGACGCGGCGGGCTTCGGCGACGGCATGTACGACCTCGGGCCGCTCGCGGTCGAGGTCAAGGGCGGGGTCGCGCGCCTCGTCGAGGGCGGCTCGATCGCCGGCTCCACGCTCACCCTCGACACCGCCTTCAAGCGCGCGGTGACCGTGGACCGGCTGCCGGTCGAGGATGTCGTACGGTCCATCTCCGCCAACCCCGCCCGCCTGCTCGGCGTCCACGACAAGGTCGGCTCGCTGGAGCCGGGCAAGGACGCGGACCTGGTGGTCCTGGACGCCGGCTTCACGCTCAAGGGCGTGATGCGCAAGGGCGCCTGGGTGATTGAGCCGTAAGTCTCCCCAAGTGGGGTGATTTCACCACCAGTTGATATCAAAGCGACACAGAGCGGTTGGCCCGCAGCCCTGGGCCGGCCGCTTTCTTTTTGGCATGATCACCCCGGCAGGGTTCACAGGGCAAGCGCTTCCACAGGGGGGTGACGCAGGTGATCCTGACGGTCACGCTGAACACCGCACTCGACATCACCTACCGCGTCCCGGCCCTCACACCGCACGCCTCGCACCGGGTGACCGACGTCGCGGAACGCCCCGGCGGCAAGGGCCTCAACGTGGCGCGCGTACTGGCCGCCCTCGGCCACGACACGGTCGTGACCGGCTTCGCGGGCGGACCCTCCGGCGCCGTACTCCGCGATCTGCTCGCACCGCTCGCCCCCGTCGACGCACTCGTGCCCGTCTCCGGCAACACCCGCCGCACCATCGCCGTCGTCGACGCCGCCACCGGCGACACGACCCAGCTCAACGAGCCGGGGCCGGTGGTCACCGCCGACGAGTGGGCCACCTTCCTCTCGAAGTACGCCGAACTCCTCGGCGGCGCCCAGGCGGTGGCCCTCTGCGGCAGCCTGCCCCCCGGCATCCACGTCGGCGCGTACGCCGAACTGATCCGCCGCGCCCGCACCGCCGGCGTCCCCGTGCTCCTCGACACCAGCGGCGAACCACTGCGCCGCGGCATCGCCGCCCGCCCCGGCCTCGTCAAGCCCAACGCCGACGAGCTCGCGCAGCTCACGGGCTCCCGCGACCCCCTGCGCGCGGCTCACGACGCCCGCCGCCGGGGCGCGCACACCGTGGTCGCCTCGCTCGGCGCGGACGGCATGCTCGCCGCCGCCCCCGAGGGCCTGTGGCAGGCGGCCCCGCCGGCCCGCGTGAAGGGCAACCCGACGGGCGCGGGCGACTCGGCGGTGGCCGGGCTGCTCTCAGGTCTCGTCGAGCAACTGCCCTGGCCGCAGCGGCTGGCGCGGGCGGTGGCGCTGTCGGCGGCGACCGTACTGGCCCCGGCGGCGGGCGAGTTCGACGTACGGACCTATGAGGACCTGCTCCCACAAGTCGAAGTCACCGCCCACGCCACGGCGGCGTAACAACGCCCACCTACGAGCACCAGGGGATCGCATGCCACTCGTCAGCACCGGCGAACTCGTCACCGCGGCCAGGGAATCGGGCCACGGCCTCGCCGCCTTCAACGTCATCACGCTGGAGCACGCGGAGGCGATCGCGGCCGGCGCGGAGCGGGCCGGAGCGCCGGCCGTCCTCCAGATCTCCGAGAACGCCGTGAAGTTCCACGGCGGTGACCTCACTGCCATCGCGGCGGCTGCGACGGCGGTGGCCCGCGCCTGCGCCGCCCCACTGTCCCTGCACCTCGACCACGTCGAGTCGGCCGAGCTGCTGCGCGCGGCGCATCCGGCGGGCTTCAGCTCGGCGATGTTCGACGCCTCGAAGCTGAGCTACGGCGACAACGTGAAGGCCACGGCGGAGGCAGTGCGCTGGGGCCACGAGCGCGGCATCTGGATCGAGGCGGAGCTGGGCAAGGTCGGCGGCAAGGAGGGCGAGGCCCCGCTCGACGCCCACGCACCCGGCGTACGCACGGACCCGGTGGAGGCGGCGTCCTACGTGGCCGACACCGGCGTGGACGCCCTCGCCGTCGCCGTCGGCTCCTCCCATGCGATGACGCACCGCACGGCGGCCCTGGACCACGACCTGATCGCCGCCCTGCGCGACGCCGTACCCGTGCCGCTGGTCCTGCACGGCTCGTCGGGCGTACCGGACGGGGAGATCCGGCGGGCGGTCGCGGCGGGCATGGTCAAGATCAACGTCGGCACGGCCCTGAACACGGCCTTCACAGGCGCGGTACGCACGTACCTGGCCGCGAACCCGGCGACGGCCGACCCCAGGAAGTACCTCGTCCCGGCTCGCGAGGCGATGACCGGGACGGTGGCGCACTTCCTGGGGCTGATGGGCCCCTGAAGCGCAGGGGCTACTGGATGTGGCCGGCCTTGAGCTCCAGCCGGTCGAGGTTGGCCTCGCACTGGTCGCCCGCGCCGCAGGAGATCACAAAGGTGTTCTCGCCCTCGGTGAGGTTGACCCAGGCGAAGGTGTTGGTCCAGCCCTTGTCCCAGGCGCCTTCCTCGGCGTGGGCGAAGTTCTTCATGTTCAGCCCGCCGCTGTGCGGCTTCCCGTTGACCGTCAGCGAGGTGTTCGCGTCCTTGCCGGGCACGCCGTAGTCGATCGACAGCGTGTACGCCCCGGCCTTCGGCACCTTCACCGTCCAGGTCGCGGAGACACCCGGCGTGTTCAGCGGGACGTACGCGCCGCTCGCCGACCGCGCACCCGGAATGGTCTTGTCCGTGGACAGACCGGGAGAGAGCTGGAGGAGCGCCGCGTCCTTCTTGGGCAGCTCGACCGCCGGTTCCTCCGGCTTGTCCTTCGGGTCCTCGGTCGGCTTGACGGCCTGGCCGGCGCTGGAGCCGCCGCCGCCCGTGTCACCGGCCTGCGCGTTCTTGTCGTCCTTGTCGCCGCTGGTCATCAGGGCCACGCCGATGCCTATGAGGACGACCGCGACGACCGCCACCGCGCCGATGAGCAGGCCCTTGGTGTTGGGCCCGCCGCTGCGGCCGCCACCACCGCCGCCGCCCGCGTGCGGCACCGGGCGGGTCGGGGCGCCGCCGGGCTGCGTCTCGGGGGCCGCGTAGTGGGCGTTGGGCTGGCTGTAGTTCTGCTGGCCGTAGGCCTGCTGCGGGGGCACCTGCTGGCCGTACTGCTGCTGGTGCTGGCTGTGCTGCTGCCCGTACTGCCGCTGCCCGACCGTTCCCACCTGGTGGTACGAGGTTCTGGGCACACCGGGCTGCGAGGCCGGGCCCGGGTAGCCGTAGCCGCCCGAGCGGGGCGAGACGGCACCCGCCGCCTGGCCGTCCTCGTAGAGGTAGCCGAACGGATCGTCGTCCTCAGGCGTGCTCGTGCCGTTGTTCGCGGCAGTCATCCCTGGTCACTCCTCACCATGTTCGCCAGCCGTCGCCGACCGGGCGAGCCTACCCCGAATGGGCAACCCGAAGGTTTGGCGTGGACCACAGTGCGGTAGTGGGGGGTCGGTCAACCCGCCCGCCTGTGAACCTTGGCACGGGAGCGTTTCTCCACGTACATCCGCTGGTCAGCGGAGTGCAACACCTCGTCCGCCGACATTCCGCAGCTCGCCCAGCCGATGCCGAAGCTCGCTCCGACGCGGACCGCCCTGCCGTCGACTCTGATCGGCGGAATGATGGCGTTTCGCAAGCGTACGGCGAGGTCGGCGGCGTCCGCGCTGCCGAGACCGTCGGCGAGAACGACGAATTCGTCACCTCCGAGCCGGGCGACCGTATCTCCGTCGCGTACGCACGTCGTCAGCCGGCGGGCGACCTCGATCAGGACGGCGTCTCCCGTGTGATGCCCGAACCGGTCGTTGATCGACTTGAAGCCGTCCAGGTCGCAGAAGAGGACGGCGAGCCCCTTCGTGCCGTCGTCGGCGCCGCCACCCGCCCCGCCGTCGGCGTCCGAGGTGGGCGCGACGATGTGGACGTGGTGATCGAAGGAGCCCGCGTCGGTGTGCGGGTTGTAGTCGAAGTCGTGCTCGGGCACGGCCCTGCCCGGCGCGGAAGGCTCGCCGTACGCCGCGTCCAGGGCCTCGACCGCCGTGGCGCGCACCGAGTGCGGGCGGCGGCACAGCCGGGAGGAGAGACGGGAGCGCAGCTCGGCGCTGTTGGGCAGGCCGGTGAGCGAGTCGTGCGAGGCGCGGTGGGCGAGGTGCAGCTCGTGACGCTTGCGCTCCTCGATGTCCTCGACGTGGGTGAGGAGGAAGCGCGGCCCGTCGGTGGTGTCGGCGACGACGGAGTTACGCAGGGACACCCAGACGTACGTGCCGTCGCGCCGCGCCAGCCGCAGCTCGGCCCGGCCGCCCTCGGCCGACGTACGCAGCAGGGTGCCGATGTCCTCGGGGTGGACGAGGTCGGCGAAGGAGTAACGGCGCATCGCGGAGGCGGGGCGGCCGAGGAGCCGGCACAGCGCGTCGTTCGTCCGCAGCAGCCGGCCGTGCTGGTCGCCGCCCATTTCCGCGATGGCCATGCCGCTGGGGGCGTACTCGAAGGCCTGCCGGAAGGATTCCTCACTGGCGCGCAGAGCCTGCTGCTCGCGCTCCAGGCGGACCAGGGCGCGCTGCATGTTTGCGCGAAGCCTGGCGTTGCTGATCGCAATGGCTGCCTGGGACGCGTACATCTGGAGCGCCTCCTGGCCCCAGGCGCCGGGGTGCCTGCCGTTGCGCGGCCGGTCGACGGAAATGACGCCGAGGAGCTCCTGGCCGCCGCCCGACGCGTACATGGGGGCGTAGAGGCGGTCGTGCGGGTGCCACTCGTCGGCGAAGCGGGGCTCGGGGCCCTCGGTGTGCCACTGGGGTACGTCGTCGTCGAGGAGGACCCAGCCCTCGGTGTGCGGGATGAAGTGCAGGTCACCCCAGGCCTCGCCCATGGAGAGGCGGCGCTCCCAGGAGGCGCGGGAGCCGACGCGGCCGGTGATCAGGGCTTCGGCCGCCGCGTTGCCCGCGAAGGCGGCGATGACGAGGTCGCCGTCGGGCTGGACGAGGTTTACGCAGGCCAGCTCGAACCCGAGACCCGCGACGACTCCGTCGGCGACGGCCTGCAGGGTGTCAGCCAGGCTGGTGGCCCGATTGAGGTCGGCGACCACCTGGTGCAGCTGCCGCAGCGTCGCCAGGCGGACGTACGGCTCGGACTCGGCCTCCATTGTTCGCTCTCCCCGAGACCTCGACAGCAACTCCAGGATTCTCAATCGCCGCACTTGTTGCAGTATCACGGCCACTGAATCACAGCGAGCTGCCCACCCGGTACACAGGGTCAGCAAATACTGGGCTGTGTGACTCAAGTCACGTCAGGTGAGGAACGGCTGGATGGGGTGGGTGGGAGCCGCGTGGGAGCGCTCCATAGTTTTCTTGAACGCAAATAGCGCAAATACGGCCGCGGCCTCCCGGTCCTAGGACCGGGAGGCGAGCGTACTGGTCCCAAGGCCCGATGGTGGCGGCCGGAGGCACGGGCATAGCGTTCCCTGTGTGTTCCAGTCGACTTCCTCCCAGTCCCCCCGCCCCCCGATCCCTCATCCTGAGGGGGTGAGCAGCGAAGAGTTCCGGGCCGCGATGTCCCGCTTCACGGCGGGCGTGACCCTCGTGACCGCGCACGATCCGGACAGTGGTGCGCGCGGTGAGGACGTCGGCATGACGGCGACGGCCTTCATGTCGGTGTCGCTGGACCCGCCGCTGGTGCTGGTGAGCGTACGCAACGGCTCACGCATGGACGACCTGCTGGCCGAGCAGCCGCTGTGGGCGGTCTCACTCCTGTCGGAGAGCCAGCGGCACATCGCGGGGCGGTTCGCGATGAAGGGCCGGCTCAGCGACCGCCTGCTGTTCCAGGACATCCCGCATACGCGGGGCACGGCGTCCGGGGCCCCGCTGATCGGCGGCGCGCTGGCGGTGGTGGAGTGCAGGACCGAGCAGCGGGTGGAGGCGGGGGACCACACGCTGGTGATCGGCCGGGTCCTCGCCGTGGGCCTGCCGAGCGCGGACGGGAGCCCGCTCGCGTACTTCAGGGGCCGGTACCGCCATTTGGCCTGAGGGCCGGCCGCGCTCTGCCTGGAGAGGTCCTAGGGGCTGTCCGGAAAGTCATGGGAGCCAGAGCCTGAGGCAGGCGAGGGTGACCATGGCTTGGTAGTGGACGGCGCGTTTGTCGTATCGGGTGGCCAGGGCCCGGTTCTGCTTGAGTCGGCTGAAGCAGCGTTCGACCACGTTGCGTCGTCGGTAGGCGGTCCGGTCGAGCCGGCAGCGTGCCTCGCCACGGCGGATGCGGCCGTTGATCTGGTCGATCCGCTCGGGAATCGTCGCGGCGATGCCGCGCCGGCGGAGGTAGGCACGGATCTTCCGGGCCGAGTAGCCCTTGTCCGCGACGACCCGGTCGGGCCGTGTCCGGGGGCGTCCGGGACCCGGCCGTGCCACCCT